>NZ_NPJI01000099.1 GCF_002251435.1 Prevotella sp. P2-180 | reverse complement strand
CATTCATCCTGGATGGGGAGTGAAGGGGTTTTAATTTTTAAAAAAAATTAAAAATTAAAGAATTAAAAAATTAAAGAATTAAAGAGGCGGGAGGGAGAATTAAAGAATTAAAAAATTAAAGAATTAAAGAGGTGGGAAGGAGAATTAAAAAATTAAAAAATTAAAAAATTAAAGAATATTGATATGGAAAAATTATTAAAAAATGTAACAATCAGTATCGTGACTAACGATATGACTGAACCGGATGAAAGGGTGAATTTCGACGGGTCGCTAAGAATTAGCAGTGACTGGAGAAAAGTGGATTTCGCCGAATCGGCTCCTAAAAGACCGAAGGCACGAAACACAAGGGTGTTTGAGGGGGAAATGCTGACAACAGTGGCAAAGCCTGACGGATCCTACCAACTGCACACTAAAAATATCAACCCACTCAAAATAAAAGACTTCCCTCAGAGAATGTTTTCAGAAGCGTCTGCTCTGGTGGAGAAACTTAAAGGAAGGAGATAAGCTGCATGGATGAGAAAAAAGATAAACTGAAATATGGTGACCTCGATTATGAGGTCATCATAAAGAAATGGAACGAAATGTTCTACAACTCTTCACTGCCTACGGCGCAGGACGCAATGACCAGGACGTATGAGCTCGCTAAAGCGCTCAGAAACATCTGTAACAACGACTCCGAACTGTTGAAAAAAATCATACCTACGTACGATGGTATGACCGACGCGCTGAAGGCGGCACAGATAGCAAAGGCTGTGAACGCTCCGGTGACACAGATGCCGCAGGGACTGAGAATGGTGCTCAACGCACTGAAAGCCGACTTCGCTCACAACGAAAAGGTGGAGAAGACCATTTCCGACATTATGGAGGATGACGACCGCCTATACTACCGACTGCTGCCGCAAAAGGCTCTCGCCATGGGATACAGGGAGTCGGCTCTGAAGGTGGGTGAGAAAAACCTCATGCCGATGGTGGTGTGTGTGGCGTCGGTGATTGGAGGCGTTGCTACAAACGTGAGACTGAAGGTGGACGGCACATTCAACTGGCTAAACCTGCTGGCTTACTGTGCAGGTGCTCCTGGTTCGAACAAGTCGGACATAAAGGAACTCTGCGACTTGTGGCTCGCGGAAATGCTGGAGGAAGACAAGGCGATACTGGAAAAGGAGGAGGAATGGAGAAAGCTGTTCAAGAAAAAAAGAAACGACAAAAACCTACCCCCTGAGCCTGAGCTGCCTCTGAGATACATACCGCTAAACAACACACTCGCGAATGTCGTTTTACGTCTGAATAATCTAGACGAAAGACATGCGGTTTCGGTGACGGAGGAGTCGGACGAGATTTCGGCTAAATGGACAGCAAAGGAACTCGTGGAGTTTTCAGTATACCTGAGAAAGGCGTGGGACTCGGAAAGACTGCTCAGGGAAGCAAAGTCGGTGGATGCGGCAAGATGCTACAAGGACCATCTGAAATGGAACGTGGTGATGCTCGGAACCGATGACGCCCTCTACAGATTTGTGAGAAACTACAACGACGGACTGCAGAGCCGCATGTGCTTCAGCCGAATGTTTGACAATACGTTTGCGAAAAAGATTTATAAGGTGCCGCTCTCCGAAAAACAGAAGCAGAACATAAGGGACGTGGCACATCTGCTGGGACTGATGAAGGGCGACATTTCGCTGCCGAAGCTGCAGAAGAAGGACGACGAGTGGACGGAGAGACTGAGGCTGACGGCACTGAAATGTGATGACGAGGTGCTTGCCAACTGCAGAAAGCGAACCCACACCTCGGCTCAGAGAATAGTGTGTACGATGATGTTGTGCAGCGTGGCGGAGAAACTGCTGAAAAAACATGGGCTGCAGAAGGCCGAAGAGTTGATAAAGGACAACGAAGACCTACTACAGCAGATGATGCTGAAGGAGCAGACCGGTGACATGCTGGCAGCTTACGATGTGATAGCCGACTACCTGGTGGACAACGACATCTACTTCTTCAGGAGCAAGCTCGCAAAGGCTTACGAGCAGAACCGAAACGAAAGGGGAGGCGACGACTCGAAGAGAAGCCGACGAGGAAAGAACGACACCATTTTTGACATGCTGCCACAAAACTTCTCAAAATCTGACGCCCTGAAGATGGCGGCAAGGGTGAAGGGCGAGAACGTGTCGGATAACTCTATTGCGAAAATGCTTTATAACTGGAAGAGTAGCGGACTTGTGGTGATGGAGGGCGGACTGTTTAAGAAGATAGCTACGACATGCCAATAATATGCCATTATGCCAGCTATTATGCCATTAAGAAAAAAATCATTATGCAAAAAGAAAAATAAATATGTACGACTTGGAGGAAATAAAGAAAATTGAGATAGAGGACGTGGCAAGAAAGCTTGGAATGAAAGTGGACAAGGGGCATACCGCCCTTTGTCCCTTCCATGCTGACATTGTGCCAAGTCTGCATTTTAACAAGGACAAGCAGCACTGGAAATGTTATGCCTGCTCGAAGAAAGGTGACCAGATAACGCTCGTGAAGGAGTATCTCGGCATCTCGTTCAACGCGGCTTGTGAATGGATAGTGACTAACGAAGGCATAGACTGCTGTGAACAGAAACCGGAGAAGACGCAAAGGAGGTCGAGCACGTGTGAGATGGACTGCGATTACCTTGAATGGATATTGGAAAAGCCACGGCTGAACGAAAAGGCAACTCGCTTTCTGTTTGAGGAGAGACACATCGACCCGAAGGTGGTGGAGTGTCTCGGACTGACATCAATCGACAATCCTCTGCCATGCAGACGAGACGGATGTAACTTCTATGATGCGCCTTCGCTGCTCATCCCTTACAGGGACATAGACGGAAGGCTTATGTCGGTGCAAGGGAGATGGCTTGGGAGTAGGGAAGAGGCGGAAGGCAGGCCGCGGTTCCGCTACCCGCCTGGCTCTAAGCTCGGGATGTATAACATGCAGGTGTTGAGACAGTTGAAGGATGGCGACGAGCTATGGATTGCCGAAGGGCCTTCTGACTGCTGGGCGATGCTCTCGGCGGGTCACGCCGCGATAGCAGTGCCTTCTGCCACGCTGCTTATGGAGCGGGAAGTGGAATTGCTGAGGGGGTTCCAGATACACATGGTGCCCGACAACGACGCTCCCGGGCGACAACTGTTTGCCAAGATAAAAGAACTTCTGCCCCAAACAGTGCTGCATGAACTGCCTGAGGGAGTGAAGGATTTCGGGGAAATGTGGAAAGGGATGAATGAATCACAGGGACTGGTTCAGAAGTGAACCTCTTTCGGGTCGATGAACCTGTCGCTGCGACCTCTGAGGAAGGATTAAACTAAAATCCGCAACAAATAGTCCTGCAGGCTAATTCAGCCTGCTTTTCTTGTATTTTTCGTTTAAAATCATTAATATTCATAATATTTTTGAGGGTTTTGTTTGGGGATAAGAAATAATTGATTATCTTTGCAGCAAACTTCGAAAGAAGTTAGATAGTGCTACGGCACGTTCATTGCGGGGATGTCCTTATTCGGCTTCCCCGCTGTTTTTTAATTATTCATGAATATTCCATTTTTATAGAATAATATACATTCTTCAGAACGAAAACCTTAAGGAGCACATTCTTCTTCATCCATCTCCATACTAAAAATGAGGATATATTTGGCAGTTACGGAATAATTGTGTATATTTGCACGCAATTTATGTGATGTTCATCAAACTAATATATTATTGAGTATGACTAATGACATAAGATGGATTCAGCGACTTGATAATTATGAAAAGTTGGTAAAGAGGTTGGAGAGTGCAGTCGCTCTATTAAAGAGGAATGTGCTCTATGGTGATGATATGGACAACCTCTTGAAGGAGGGTCTCATACAGAGATATGAATATACCCAGGAGTTGGCGTGGAAGCTGATGAAAGACTATGAGGAATACCAGGGTTATACTGAGATTCAAGGTTCACGAGATGCCATCCGTAAGGCTTTGGCAATGGGATTGGTGTCAGACAGTGCATGGATGGACACGATAGCATCCCGCAATATTACATCGCATTGCTATGATGAAACTGCGTTTAATGCGGTATATAGTAAGATAATGGATGTGTACTATCCCTTATTTAAGGATTTTTACAATGTAATGATAGAAAAGAGAGAGTCAAATGAATGAATTTGGATTGGAAACAATGGAGATGGACAAGATAATAATGTCCATAGCTTCAATTGACGGTGTTGACAAGGCTGTGATATATGGCTCGCGGGCAAAAGGCAATTACAAGCCTTTTTCTGATGTTGACATATCCCTCGTAGGCAAGTCGTTGTCATACTCTGACCTTCTGCGGCTTAATTCCATTATAGATGACTTACTGCTGCCATACGAGATAGACTTGAACATATTTGACTTGATTCAGAACGAAAACCTTAAGGAGCACATTCTAAGGTGTGGTCGTGTGATATATGAAAGTCGTAACAAAGGAATCGTCCAAGCTCCTCTATCCACTCAAACTTCTTCATCCATCTCCATAATGTCACGCAAGACATGTTTGTAGCATTCTTTGCAGTCATATTATCAGATTGAGTACTTGCGATAAAAAAACAGGCGGGGATTAACCTGTGTAATCCTCGCCTGTAATGGTGTGATACATAGCGTTATGCTATGTCAATCTGACGCTGAATCTTCTTTACATCATCCTTGGTGACCTTCGGCATTGTGATAGTCAGTACGCCGTCGTCCACCTTGGCTGCGATGTTGTCCTTGACGATGTCGTCAGGCAGCACGTAGGTCTGCTGGTAGTTGGAGTAGCTGAACTCGCGACGCAGGTAGTGCTGCTTCTTGTCCTCCTCCTTGTGTTCCATCTTGTTCTCGATGGCAATGTCGAGATTGCCGTCGGCATTGATGTTTACCCTGCAGAATTCCTTCTTGATACCTGGCACTGCCACTTCCATGGTGTAAGCCTTTGCATCTTCCTTAACGTTGACTGCCGGCGCTGTGGCCTTCATCTTTGGCATCCAATCACTGTTGAAAAAGTCGTCGAACACTGTTGGGAACCAACTGTTTGAATTCATAACTGGTAACATAATAACCTCCTATTTTAATATTGTTATACTATTAATGTTCTTTGCTTCCGGCTTCCTCCAAGCTTTTGTAGCTCTTTGTAGCCTTCCGCTTTCACTAATAGACATCGCAATCCGTGTGCCAATAATCGCAAAAATGCCATAATGTCGGCAAAGTATAATTTTTTTAATCTTTACTGACTGTTTGTCATGCTTTATTGGTTCTGTAGTTATCTGTGCAAGATTAAAACGTATTGATTACGTCGATTACCGTAGGAGTGAGAAGGGCGGTAAGGATGCCGTTGAGGGTGAGACCAAGACTGGCGTATGCACCAACAAACTCGTCGCGGTCCATGGCGGCAGATGTGCCGAGGGCATGAGATGCGGCTCCCATTGACAATCCGAGAGCCATGGGATTATGAACATGACCTACGGAAAGCATTTTGAAACCGATTATTGCCCCGATGAGACCTGTGATTACCACAATGGCAGCTGTGAGCGAAGGTATTCCGCCCAACACCTGGGTGACTTCCATGGCAATAGGAGTGGTGACCGACTTGCTTGCGAGCGACATGATGACCGTGTCGGATGCACCCAACAACTTGGCTATTATCACCACACTCACAATACCAGCTATGCATCCCATCATCTGCGAAGCCAAGATGGGCACAAACTGTCGCTTGATAGACGATAATTGAAGATAGAGCGGCACTCCAAGAGCCACTACGGCGGGCTTAAGCCAGAACTCTATCAACTTGGCTCCCTCATGATATGTCTCATAGGGAATATCCATCACAAGAAGAAAGGCTATGATGATGGCTATGGCAATGAGAATGGGATTAAACAATACCCAACCAAGGCGACGTTGTATGGCCTTGGCAATGAAAAACACGCCGAAGGTAAGGGCGAGCATGAAATATTCGTTGCTGATAATCTCTTTCATAATGTCTTATTCATGTTTCTTAGTATGTATTTTCTCGCGCACCTTATTCTCTCCCTTGCTCACAGCTTGATGGGTTTGACCCGTAATCAGAAGAACGATGATGGTGCTCAACAGTGTAGCCAAGGATATCGGCAATATCTCAGCCTTAATCAAGTCGAAATAAAGCATTAACGCCACACCGGGCGGCACGAAGAAAAAACCAAGATTGGCTATGAGAAAATCCGTAAGGCCACGCACCCACTCCAGTTTGATGACCTTCAATTTCAACAACAGCGTAAGTATAAGCATGCCTATGATACTTGCCGGCAGCTTCACGCCCGTTAACCTTACTATCAGTTCGCCCAAAGCCAGGCAACCGAACAGAATAAAACATTGTCTTACCATAATAATCCAGAATACTATGTCTCTTTTTCAGGGTGCAAAGGTATAGATTCTTTCGCAGACTTTGTATTTTTACAAAATATTTTAATCTCTTTATAACGATTTAATTGATTTATGTGAAGTAATGAAACAATAACTTCATCCGGAGAAGATCATCGTAAAAGAGCATTCAGTGATTAAGTCGTATAAAAAATACGCCGTGAAATGCTCTTATATGAAAAAAAAGACGTATCTTTGCAACCGATATGAAAGAATAAGGTGCAGACAGAAGAGGCAAAAAGCATAAATAATGACATTTGGTAACGTAAAGATAATAGAAGGCGAATTCAAAAAACAATTGGAACTGCAGTTCGCCCCTACGATAAAGGCGGGATTTCCAAGTCCTGCCGATGACTATACACACGACAGCATCGACTTCAACCGCGACCTAATACGTAATCCTGATGCAACGTTCTACGGAAGAGTGGACGGCGACTCGATGATAGATGCGGGTATTTGCGATGGCGACATTGCCGTGATTGACCGTTCGGTGGAGGCACAGGACGGCGACGTGGTTGTGGCTTTTGTCAACAACGAGTTCACCATAAAGTATCTCGACCTCTCACACAAAGAGGAGGGCTATATTGAACTAAGGCCTGCTAACCGCGACTTCCAGCCAATAAGAATAGACGACAGCGACAGGTTTGAGGTGTGGGGAGTTGTGGTGTGGACAATAAAAAACTGGAAACATAAACGACCAAATTAAGCAATGATATTCTTTTTTTCAGGTACGGGAAACAGCCGTTGGGCGGCACAACATCTTGCGGAAGCCATTGGTGAAGAGGCCGTTGACTTGGCGACATTGATGTATGGCGTAGAAGGCGTGAGACAAGCAAGATTTGTCTGCAAGCTAAAAGACAACGAGCGAATAGGATTCTGTTTCCCAATTCACGGATGGCAACCGCCACACATAGTGAGACAATTCTGGCAAATGCTCGACATAGTGGCAGAGAAGAAACCGTATTGCTATATAGTATGTACATGTGGCGACAATACAGGCAACGCCTTGGACATAGCCGAGCGGGAACTGAGGGGCTGCGGGCTGAGTCTTGATGCTGCCTTCTCGCTGCTGATGCCGGAGACATACGTAGCCCTGCCTTTCATGTATACCGATACCCCCGAACGGGAGCGTGAGAAACTGGCAAAGGCTCTCGACGACTTGAGGTCGTTTGAAAAGTCGATAGCTGAAAGGAAAACCGGAGAGAGACATCTTGTGAAAGGCACAATGCCTTGGATGCTAACTTACGTGGTAGGAGGATATTTTAACGCAAGGATGATAAGCGACAGAAAATTCACTGTTGACGAGCAACGCTGTGTGGGGTGCGGACTGTGTGAGAAGAGCTGTCCGGTGGGCGACATAAGGATGGACAATGGAAATCCTGAATGGCTGCACGACGGGAGATGCACTTGCTGTTTGTCGTGCTATCATCATTGTCCGCATCACGCCATCAACTATGGCAACATCACGAAAAAGCGAGGACAGTATTTCTTTGGACATTAATAAAACTTATTACAGAAAATGAAACGATACTTAATGGCTGCGACGATGATGGCCTTCGTAGTGGCAGGATGGGCGGCAAAAGCTTTTCCCGGTAAGACTATTGTGAAGCAGGGCGACGGAACAAAGATAGTGGCTCAACTACATGGTGACGAATATGCTCATTACTATACTGCCGCCGACGGGGCGATACTGACGATGGTGGAAAACAAGCTGTATGTGGCGCAGCAGGACGCCTCAGGAAATGTGGTGGCGTCGGGAGTGCTGGCACACGAACCCGGAGAAAGGGGACTGGTGGAATGCCTGGCCGTGGACCGGCAGGACCGCAAAAGCATGATGCTGAAGATGATGGAGATGCAGAACGTGGGCCGTCAGACTACCAGGGCGTCGAGCAGTAACAGCCTGTTTCCAAGTACCGGGTCGCCAAAGGCAATTGTGCTTTTGGTGGAGTTCAGCGACCTTGGCTTTAAAGTTGACAATCCGAAGGAGCAGTTTGAGAAATATCTCAACTCGAGCGAGAAATTGACCGGAGGCTCTCAGACGGCAAACAATAACTTCAGTAGCGTGAAACAGTATTTCACCGACATGAGCTTTGGAAAGTTCACACCACAGTTTGACCTCTATGGACCGTATAAGGTGAGCGGCTCGTTTGCTACCTACGGAAAAAACGACAACATGGCATTGCTGTTTACGGATGCCTGCAGTGCTGCCGACGAAGACATAGACTTCTCGCAGTATGATGCCGACGGCGACGGAAAGGTGGACTTGGTATACATCATCTATGCCGGATATGGTGAAAACTATAGTTCGAACAACAGCAATTATATCTGGCCGCAGTCGGGAAAGGTGAGTCTGACGGAGACTTTTGACGGAAAGAGAATCGAGAGATATGGAGTGAACAACGAGTTGTTTGGAGAAGAGAGCAAAGAAACGCAATATGGGCCAAGGCTGAATGGCATCGGATTGTTCTGTCATGAGTTCTGCCACTGTCTCGGACTTCCCGATATGTATCCCACAGGATTTTTTTCCAACGCCATTGAGTGTTGTAATGTGGGATTGGGCTATTACGGACTTATGGACATGGGCGAGTACACCTATAACGGCTTCCGTCCCACGGCATTGACGTGCTGGGAGCGTGCCACTCTTGGTTGGACTGAGATAGAGGAGCTTACCGAGCCGTGTGATGTAACCTTGAAAACTGCTGAACGTGGAGGAAAGGCATACAAGATAGTAAATCCCGTAAACCCGGACGAGAGCTATCTGATTGAGCAGGTGGAGAGAAGCGACGAACTGTGGAACTACTATGTGTTTGCCGATGGAATGTTGGTGTATCATATTGATTATGACCCATCGGCATTTGGATTGTCGTTTAATAATGTAGTGAACAACGAGGTGGGGCATCCGCGTTTTTATCTTGTAGCCGCCGACGGACTGATGCTGAGTGACTATTATTTACAACGCACCGTAAAGCTGTCGAGTTCTTCCTCAGTGAACGAAGTGAACAAGGAAATGCTCAACCGATACGAGGGTCAGTATATCGATGATTCTTTGTATTTGACAGAAGCAAAAGGTGACCCATTCCCAGGCCTGAATAATGTCACATCGTTTACCGACGACTCCATGATGCCTGCTTTCTGGTATACTGGCGGTGGGGTAGGGAAGCCTTTGACCGACATATCCCGCAACTCTGACAACAACGTGACATTCAAATTCTCTGGTGGCGAAACCGCCGTGGAACAGCCCAAGACAGATGACTGCCATAATGAAACCTATTATTCTCTCGACGGAAAGAAGGTGGGAGACGTGAAGGGTAAGAAGGGAGTGTATGTTTCGAAGGGAAAGAAAAGAGTTAAATAACTCAACTTTCGCAAGAAAGGAAATTGTTGGGAGTTAAGGAGTTAACTCCTTAACTCCTCAATAAACCCTCGGTCCGAAAATCTTTGTTCCAACTCTTACCATGGTGCTGCCGCACTCAATGGCCAATGGGTAGTCGTGGGACATGCCCCAGGAACGTTCGCAGAAGTAGTCGGCGTCGGCGAAGTATTTGTTTTTTATCTCGTCGAAGAAGTTGGCGGCAAGCGTGAATTCAGACTTTATCTGACGAGTGTCGTCGGTATACGATGCCATCATCATCAGTCCGCAAATACGCACATTGTTCATTTTGCGCCACTCGCCCGACTCAAGGAAATCGCGGCAAGTGTCGAGCGTGAGACCATATTTCGTTTCCTCCTCGGCAATGTGTAGTTCGAGCAGCACGTCAATGGTCCTGTTGTGTTTAGCGGCCTGTTTTTGTATCTCCACCATTAGCTTCATAGAGTCCACGGCTTCTATCATGCTGATGTAAGGGGCGATATACTTCACCTTGTTGGTCTGTAGATGTCCAATGAAATGCCACTGTATATCGTCAGGCAGTTCCGTTACCTTCCTCTGCAGTTCCTGTACTTGGCTTTCGCCGAAGATGCGTTGTCCTTCGCTGTAGGCTTCCATTAGGTATTCAGAGGGATGAAACTTACTGACAGCCACGAGCTTCACATGTTGTGGAAGCTTGGCTGTCACTTCTTTGAGATTTGCCTTTACGTCGTAGTCCAACATACGCATTTTTCTCTTTTAGTTATTTTTTTTACTGTTGCTCGTATTCAGGTTTGTCGTTCTTTTCCTTTTTCTTATATTCAAAAACGTCCATGATCGTGGTTTCGTTTACCGACACTATAAGGTAGTCGACCATTGACTGCGACATCACCTCGTCGATGTTTTTCACGGCTCCGTTTAGTGAACCGGCATTTATCAGGTAGTTGACGGTAGACCGTTTTTCCTTTTGTGTCTTTTCGTCAATGGTGATGAAAGCGAGCTTGGCCCTGTACCACTTGTCGGCGATGTCGTTGTCGGCAAAGAACACCTCGGCGTATGGTGCGATTTTTATGTCTGCCACATCGAATTCTCCGCTTACGTAAGAAGACATTTCTTCTGTGATGCGTTCTTCAGCCTCGCTGAATGAAAGTGCGTCAACGACATAGTTTTCTGTCACTTTCTTTTGCATTCCGTCTTCCATGGTTTTCTCATAACGAATTCTACATTCAAACCAAATAGCAGTTCTACTTCTCATAATTGTGTTTTTTTTCTTTGTGTTATAATGTTTACTTATATTTTATTACGGGATAATCGAAAGGAGTTATTTTATCTCCTTCTTTTTCGCATTTGTTATCTTGTCAATAATCTGCGACGCTATGAGTCGGCTTTTTGCCGAAGGCATAGCTGTCTGGCTTGCAATTTCCTCTTGGGCGCTGTTGAGTTCCTCCATCGCCTTTTGGCTTGCCGCCATGAATTTAGACTCGCTTGCCGCCATTGTGTTTTTGTTGTAAACCTTAGATATTATGCGGTCGGCCTCTCTTTCAAACCTGCGTCTGAATATCTCCTCAGATTTTTTTTCATACTCGGCCATCTTCTTCTTCTGCTCCTCGGTGAGCACTATTGAGGAGTCGCCGGCTCTTATGCCCAGTTCGGTCAATGGGTTAATGCCCTCCTCGATGATGTCTTCTTCCGGAGCAGCCGGTGCTGGCTTTACATATTCCATCTCGTTCTGTTCTGGCACATAGGAGAAATATGCACCCACAATGCACAGTGCAGCCACGGAAGCCACTGCCAGCATGGAGAGTGACGACCTTGTGGAGCGGAGTCGCGACAGAGCCTTCTCCATGTCTTCCACAGTGGCGTATCTGTCGTAAGGATCTTCCTTTGTGGCCTTTTTCACCACACGTTTCACGAAGAATGGCATAGATGATTTGGAGTACAGATGTTCTATGAGTTTTCCGAGCGAATAAACGTCAGTCCTCTCGTCTATTGTACCATGGGCTAACACTTCGGGAGCTATGAAGTTTGCCATGTCGTCAGGATATAGTACGCTCAGGTCTGTCAAGTCCTTGTAGAACGAGCCATGATTGAGAAGCAATAGTTGTGAGTCGCCCTTGCGCAGGAGAATGTTTTTAGGAGCGAAACAAACATGGTAAATACCCTGTTGGTGCAAGTCTTTTGCGGCTGCGAAGGCTTTTGAGACAAGATCATCCACAAAATGTCGACGAGCCACGAGCGACGGATTCTCAAAAAGAATCTGTTCAAGACTGTTGAACACACCACGTTCCACCACCAGCGCCATGCCTGTAGGCTGGTTTACATCGCTTCCACCTATTATATATTTTAACTGGTGTGACGACTTGATGCTGCTAACTGCCTTCAATTCATTGTTGAGGTACTCGCTGAAGAGAATGTTGTCGGTAAGCTCCTTTTTTATGTCGACCACATTAATATATTTGCCGTCGACCTCACGTTTTGAAATCTTTCCCAACATCAGTTGGTTGAAATTGTTCTTTTCACTGTCGCGTGCCGACAGAAGTTCTTCATAATTCATCGTCTGTATCTCCTAATATTTTTAAAGTGCCGCAAAAGTAAGACTTTTTAGTGAAATGAGCGAAAGGATTGCCAAAAAATATGTTAATTTGTATGTTTTGCCACATAAAATGCCATTATTTTGATTATTTTTTCTTTACTCATTGCCGATTGTCAATTAATAATATTAACTTTGCACCCGAAAAAAAATATTATTAATTAGCATGCCGGAAATATCTGTACGCGGACTTGAGATGCCAGAGTCACCAATCAGGAAACTCGCACCTCTCGCAGCTGCCGCCAAACAACGCGGAACGAAGGTTTACCACCTCAATATCGGTCAGCCAGACCTTCCAACTCCGCAAGTCGGTCTTGACGCATTAAAGCACATCGACCGCAAAATTCTTGAATATTCACCTTCACAGGGCATCAAGAGCTATCGAGAGAAACTTGTCGACTATTACAGGCGATATGATATCCAGGTGGAAGCCGACGACATTATCATCACTTCTGGTGGTAGTGAGGCTGTGCTTTTCGCCTTTATGTCGTGTCTCAATCCTGGCGACGAGATTATCGTGCCAGAGCCTGCATACGCCAACTATATGGCCTTTGCCATATCGGCGGGTGCACGTATCCGTACCATAGCCACTACTATCGACGAGGGATTCTCGTTGCCAAAAGTGGAAAAGTTTGAGGAGCTCATCAACGACCGCACACGCGCCATCATGATTTGCAACCCAAACAACCCCACTGGTTATCTATACACCAGACGTGAGATGAACCAGATACGCGACCTCGTGAAGAAATACGACCTGTATCTCTTCTCCGACGAGGTTTACCGCGAGTATATATATACTGGTTCGCCATATATCAGTGCTTGTCATCTTGAAGGTATACAACAAAACGTGATACTCATCGACTCTGTATCGAAGCGATACTCTGAGTGTGGAATACGCATAGGGGCTCTTATCACAAAAAACAAGGAAGTGAGAAAGGCTGTGATGAAATTCTGCCAGGCACGCCTCTCGCCACCACTCATCGGACAACTTGTGGCAGAGGCCTCGCTCGACACTCCGGAGGAATACTTGCGTGAGGTATATGATGAATATGTGGAGCGAAGAAAATGTCTTATCGACGGACTGAACCGTATACCGGGAGTATACTCGCCCATACCAATGGGAGCGTTCTATACCGTGGCGAAGTTGCCAGTAGACGACAGTGAGAAATTCTGCCGTTGGTGTCTTTCAGACTTTGAGTATGAAGGAGAGACTGTGATGATGGCGCCAGCCTCAGGATTCTACACCACACCAGGGGCAGGACGCGACCAAGTCAGAATAGCATACGTACTGAAGAAAGACGACCTTAACAGGGCCTTGGTGGTTTTGAAGAAAGCCTTGGAGGCTTATCCCGGAAGAGTGGAGTGAGTCAGATAAACAAACTAAGAATGAACTTTTCTTATTTTTTAGCCAAGAGAATATACAATGACAAGGGCGACAGGCGGACAGTCAGTCGCCCTGCAATACATATTGCCACATTAGGTGTGGCTATCGGACTGGCTGTGATGATTATCACAGTGGCAGTGGTGCTCGGATTCAAACATACCATACGCGACAAGGTGATAGGCTTTGGCAGCCATATTCAAGTTGCAAACTTCCTTGCCATGCAAAGTACCGACTCCTATCCCGTGTGTATCGACGACAGCCTGCTGAATGCCTATGCCCATATTCCTGGCATCAGCCATGCACAACGCTATTCCACGGCGCAAGGCATCCTGAAAACCGACAACGACTTCCTCGGCATAGCCTTCAAGGGAGTGGGCGAGGAGTACGACTGGACTTTCATTAAGGAAAACATGGTGGATGGCGAAATACCGCAATTCAGTTCGAAGAAGTCGACAAACAAACTGCTCGTTTCTACCAATACGGCATCTACACTGAAGATAAAGGTCGGCGACGCCATTTTCGGATATTTTATCAACGACAAGGGGGTGAGGGCAAGAAAGTTTACGGTGGCCGGCATATTCGAGACAAACATGAGCCAGTTTGACAATTCACTCTGCTTCACCGACATGTATACCTCTTCAAAAGTAAACAACTGGGAGCCTGGACAATGTTCTGGTGCAGAACTCACAGTCAAGGACTTCAATACACTGGAAACCACGGCACAAAACGTGGTGGAAAAGGTGAACCGCAATACCGACAAATATGGCGACGTCTTTACTTCGCAAACTATCTATGAGGCTTATCCGCAGATTTTCTCTTGGCTGTCGTTGCTCGACATCAACGTGTGGATCATTCTTGTGTTGATGATATGTGTAGCGGGTTTCACCATGATATCCGGTCTTCTTATCATCATTCTTGAGCGTACACAGATGATAGGCACACTCAAAGCCCTTGGAGCGCGCAACTCTTCCATACGCCATACGTTTCTCTGGTTTGCCGTTTTCGTCATAGGCCGTGGCATCCTGTTTGGCGACTTGTTTGCCATGCTCGTCATCTGTCTTCAGAAATTTACGGGCATTATAAGCCTTGACCCGGCTACATACTACGTCAGTGAGGCTCCGGTAGAAATAAATCTGATTGCCTTCGCGGTGCTCAATGTTGTGACTCTTGTGGTAAGCATACTTGTGCTTGTCGCACCAAGTTATCTTGTGTCGCATATCAGTCCGGCCAAGTCTATGAGATACGAATAATTTATAGTCATAGTAGCTTTTTTGTCTCATTTTATGGCTTTTTTTTCACTTTATCAATATAAATTAAAAAAAACTATGCCATAAAGTCAAGTTTATGCACAAAAAGTTTGCGAATGTGCAGAAAAACAATTATCTTTGCACAAAAATTCAAACTTTGTGCAATGAATACATATCGCAATTTCAATTCATATATTGAAAGCAGCATTATAAGCAACTGGCATCTCGATGCCCTTACCGACTACAAGGGCATCACGCTTCAGTATCACGATGTGGCTCGTAAGATAGAGAAACTTCATATCCTGTTTGAAAATTCGGGATTGAAGAAGGGAGACAAAATAGGCCTATGCGGAAGAAATTCCGCACATTGGGCAGTGGCTTTCTTCGCCACACTTACCTATGGTGCAGTGGCTGTACCTATACAAAACGAGTTCAAACCGGAGCAGATCTATAATATTGTAAACCATAGCGAAGCAAAGTTGCTCTTTGTGGGCGACTTTGTGGCTAAGGAGATAGATCCGGCCCAAATGCCCGGACTTGAAGGTATAATAAACATTCCCGACTATTCGCTCATGCTATCGAGGACTGATGATTTAACTTATGCACGCGAGCATCTCAATGAGATATTCGGCAGACGCTTCCCGCGTTGTTTCCGTGCAGAGGATGTTCACTATCATGAGGCAGAAGCTGAAGAACTTGCCATCATCAACTATACCAGCGGCACTACGGGCTTTTCAAAGGGAGTGATGCTGCCTTATAGGGCCATTTGGGGAAACCTCGACTTTTGTATCGATGTGTTAGGAGACAAGTTTCCGGCCGGCAGCAACATACTCAGCATACTGCCCATGGCACACATGTATGGCATGATGGTGGAGTTCATCTTCCCGTTTGTTCATGGCTGCCACCTCTTCTTCCTTACTCGCCTGCCGTCGCCAGCCATCATCGCCCAAGCCTTTTCTGAAGTGAAGCCGGCAGTGGTGATATCTGTACCACTGGTGGTAGACAAAATCATTAGAAAGTATATCTTCCCGCGCATACAGAATAATAAGGTGAAACTATTGTGGAACATGCCCGTAATAAACAAAAAGGTGAAAGAACGTATTTGCCAGATTGTGATGGAAGTGTTTGGAGGAAACGCATATGAGGTGATGACAGGAGGAGCAGCCCTCAACCAAGAGATAGAAAAATTCCTGAAAAGCATTGATTTCCCAATCACATCAGGATATGGAGCCACCGAGTGTGCCCCACTCATCACATATAGCGACTGGAAAGACTTTATTCCAGGAAGCTGTGGCACTCCCGTGAAACATATGGAGGTGAAGATTCTTAGCCCTGACCCAGAAAATATTCCAGGAGAAATAGTGGCAAGGGGAGTTAACGTCATGCTGGGATATTACAAAAACCCGGAAGCAACGGCAGAGGTGCTCGACAAGGATGGATGGTATCATTCAGGCGACCTTGCCACAATGTCGGCAGACGGTCATGTGTTTATTCGGGGACGAATCAAAAACATGCTGCTCGGGGCAAACGGACAAAACGTTTACCCAGAGGAGATAGAAGACAAGCTAAACTCCATGGCTATGGTCAATGAGAGCCTGATACTACAAAAGGGAGATAAACTCGTGGCGTTGGTATATCCAGACTTTGAGGAAGCCAAGACCATGGGATTCAACGAAACTGACATAATGGAGGTGATGGAGCAAAACAGAAAGGAACTCAATGCACAGCTTCCGCCATTCTGCTCTATCTCTGCTGTGAAAATACACAATGAGGAGTTTGCGAAAACACCAAAGAAGAGCATAAAAAGATACCTGTATAAGGATGTATTATAAAGTTACTTTAAGAAAGGAGAGACATTATAATAACAAACAATTTGGTTTATGAAACAAGTGCCTTGCTTTAATGAAATTATTGAGCGTAGCATAGTGGACAACTGGGACTACGATGCGCTCACCGACTATAAGGGAGCTACATATCAGTTTCATGATGTAGCGAGAAAGATTGAAAAACTACACATTCTGTTTGAAAACAGTGGTGTGAAACGTGGAGACAAAATTGCCCTCTGTGGAAGAAACTGCGCCAACTGGGCCGTGGCTTTCCTTGCCACACTCACCTATGGTGCAATAGCAGTGCCGGTGCTTCACGAGTTCACACCCGAACAGATATACAATATCGTAAACCATAGTGAGGCAAAGTTACTTTTCGTGGGAGACGTGGTGGCATCGCAGATAGACGGAACAAAGATGCCAGGACTTGAAGGCATCATCAACATTCCCGACTATTCGCTTGCACTATCACGCACCGACAAACTCACCTATGCCCGTGAGCATCTGAATGAAATGTTCGGAAAGAAATATCCAAAGTATTTCAGAAAACAACACGTATCGTACTTTAAGGAAACAGACCCAAACGAGCTCGCCCTCATCAACTATACATCGGGCACCACCGGTTTTTCCAAGGGAGTTATGATTCCATATCGTGCCCTTTGGGGCAACTACGACTTTGCAGAACACGTGTTGGGCAAGGTGGTGAATCGAGGCGACAGCGTAATCAGCATACTGCCAATGGCACACATGTATGGTATGGCCTTCGAGTTCATATTCGAATTCCTGCATGGTTGCCACATCTACTATCTCACCCGCATACCCTCGCCAGCTATTATCGCACAGGCCTTTACCGACGTAAAGCCTTCCATTATCATAGCCGTGCCTCTCATCATCGAGAAGATTATCAGGAAGAAGGTGTTCCCAAAACTGCAGAACAATAAGATGAAACTGCTGTGGAACATTCCTATGATAAACAAGAAAATACAACAACGCGTATGCGAACAGGTGAAAAAAGCCTTTGGCGACCAGTTCTATGAAATCATTATCGGAGGTGCTGCCTTTAACCACGAGGTGGAAATGTTTCTGAAGAGCATCAACTTCCCGTTCACCGTAGGATATGGAGCCACTGAGTGTGCCCCGATAATCTGTTATTCCGACTATCAGAGCTTTGTGCCAGGCAGTTGCGGACGAGCCGTCATCCACATGGAGGTGAAGATAGACAGTCCTGACCCTGAGAACATCGCTGGTGAAATACTCGCAAGAGGAACAAACGTCATGCTCGGGTACTACAAAAATCCAGAGGCCACGGCACAAACCATAGATTCCGACGGCTGGTATCATACTGGCGACTTGGGCACTATGGACTCTGCCGGAAATGTATTCATCCGTGGACGCTCCAAAAACATGTTACTCGGGCCAAGTGGACAAAACATTTATCCGGAGGAAATAGAAGACAAGATGAACTCAATGCAGATGGTGGTTGAAACCATTGTTGTGCAACGCGACACCAAACTTGTGGCTCTCGTCCATCCCGATATGGATGCACTGCATGATCTTGGACTGCACGACAATGATATTGCCCAAATGATGGAGCAAAACAGAATATTGGTTAATGAGCAGCTACCGGCATATTGCAAGATAGCCGAAGTGGAAATTCACAAACAGGAATTTGAAAAGACTCCAAAGAAGAGTATAAAGAGATATCTGTATAAATGAGGATAGAAAACAAAAATAAAGGTGTATCGAAAATCGATACACCTTTTTTATTTGTGTTTATACTAAAGTTTCTTGATTAGAAGAAGAGGTAGCGGTTGTCCTCAACATCTGCCTTCAGGTAGAGCTCGTTCATGAAACGGCTTGCTGCCTGGAGTGCCTGCTGCTTGAGCTGTGCCTCTGTGGCCTTGGTGTCGAACTTGACACCGCTGCGCTGTGCCTTCTTCACTACCTTGAACATATAGGCACCGGCATTGCCCTTGATGACACGAGGACAGAACTGACCTTGCTTGGTGGCTGCTATTGCTCCGCTGAGAGCTGGCTCGCTGGCACCAGTAGCTTGAATGAAGGCTGGAGCGGCAAATGTTACCTGTGGAACCAGTGCCACTTGTGCACCCTTTCCCTTTGCAGCCTCAACGCTAGTTACGCCGGCAAGTTTCTCCTTGAGCATGTCATACTTCTTGTCGCGGATAACTTCCTGCTTGACCATGTCTTTTACAGAAGCTATGTCGCGGTAGCCTTCCTTATGAATGCCTGTCAGAGCCACTACAAGCAGATGGTCGTTGTTGCCACACTCGTAAAGTGGAGATACCTCGCTCTTCTCTGCGTCGAATATCCACTTCATGGCTTCGTGAGTGCTGCGTACGCCAGCCACGTTGTGCTCAGAGTTGAGGATGTCTGCACGTTCGAGAACGGTGTAACCATACTTCTTTGCGTTGTTGACAAGGGCTTCAGCGTTTTGGCTTTCGCTTACATACTGGCTGAACTTGTTGTATGCTGCAGAGTAGGTGGCCTTTGAGAAGTCGATGGTGTGCTTTACTATAGCTGCTACATATTTTGTAGACATGGACTTGCGTGTCGTTACCTTCACTATTACGTTGCCCTGTGTGAACTCAACGTTTTTCAGACCTTCTGACTGTGTAAGAGCCTCGATATACTTCTTGGTGTCGGCGTCGATGGTGGGTGCTGCCTCATACATATTAGAAGTAAACCACTGTGGCTTGCCTTCCTGGCCATATTTCTTGGCGATGGCCTCAAAATCGGCACCTGCTGCCAGAGCCTTGTAGATGCTGTCAGCACGCTGGCGGGTCTTTTCGATAGTCTCGGCGCCAACCTGAATCTGGCAGTACTCTACAGAGTCAGGTATCTGTACGCTGCTGATGAGCTTCACTACGTTGAGAGTGTTGTCGTAAACTGTCTCAAACGGAGCTGTGGTCTGTCCAACAGACATGGAGTCTATCTTGGCTGCGATGTCTCGTGGCATTACCTTTGAAGAAACAGGAACGCCTGTGAACGACACCTGTGATTGTGCCTTGCGCACTACCTGTGCTGGGTCTTCGTTGGCCTGAAGGTTTTTCTGAGCTTCTACCATAGTGGCCATGAGAGCCTTGCGGTCGGCTGCGGAAGCCTTTACCTGGAAGTCGACGTATTTGATGTCGCGTGTTTCCATATACTGACGATACATCTCCTTGTTTTCCTCATACTTAGCCTTTATGTCAGCGTCGGTTACAGTAACCTTGCTGTCGTTGATGGTAGAGTAGGCTATTGAAGCAAGTTGAATGTCGCTTTCCTCATTTTGGTCTTTGAAAGCAGCCTTGGCCGAAACTGGATTGGAGATGAGACAGCTGGCAAGGAGCTGCTGGTACTTCTGTGCGAGTGTCTGCTGGCGCAGTGTCTTCTCGATAAACTTCCAGTAGTTGTATACCTTCTGGTATTGTTCTGCCAATTGCGGGTTGGCCGCTGTTGTCTTCTTGTAGTCTGCAAGGAATTTTGTGAGCTGGGACGCGTCGAAACGTCCTGTCTGCTGGTTGACGAAAGGAGTCTGCATCAAGATTGGGCTTGTGCCTTCCTTTAGAATGTTCTGCAACTCAGTGTCGGTGACGGTGAGTCCGAGCTTTTCAGCCTCTTTCTTCATGATGATGCTGTTGACATAGCTGTTCCACACCTGGTCTTTGACCTGATTGAGTTCTTCTTCTGAGAGGTTGTCGCGACCTTGGGTCATCTTGATTACCTCTTGATACTCGTCTACGAGAGCTTGAAAATCCTGTACAGAGATTTTTTCTCCCAACACTTTGCCTACTTGCTGGCGTTGCTCGTTGCTGGTAGCTTCGCACGAGCGGAATGCTTCTTCGGCAATGAATGCGAAGAGGCCCAGACCGATAATTACAATCAAGGTCACGCCTCTTTTTCTGATTGTTCCTAATGCTGCCATTACTTTGTTTTTATTGTTTTTATTTTTTGTTTCAATGCTTTTAATCGCTTTTAGCGCACAAAATTACAAAAATTATATCAAATAACGGAAGAAAATCCAAAAAAAATGGATTTATTCGGTTATTTTTAGCCTTACAAGCTCAATTTTTGTCATTGTGCTTTTAATTATCTTGAATTCGAATTTGTCTATGACCACTATTTCGTTGAGTTTCGGGAAACTTTGGTACTCGTGGAGAATGAGTCCGCCGACGGTCATGTAATCGTCGCTTTCGGGAAGGTCGAGGGCGAACATTTCGTTCACCTTCTCTATTTCGAGTCTTGCCGAGAGTATGTATTCACCACTGTCGGTTTTCTTTGCCACGTAGTTGTTGCTGTCGTGTTCGTCTTCGATGTCGCCGAAAATTTCTTCTACAATATCTTCAAGGGAGACGAGACCGCTGGTGCCTCCAAACTCGTCGACGACGATGGCCAAGGAGCGTTTCTGCTGAAGGAAGATGTGCATGAGTTTTTGGGCGGTCATGGTCTCGGGTACGAAAGGAAGGGTGCGGATGTGTTCTTTCCATTGTGTGGTGTCGTGAAACATTTCCGACGAATGGATATATCCCACCACATGGTCGATATCGTTTTTGTAAACCACAATCTTTGAGAAGCCGGTTTCGATGAATTTGTTTTTTAGGTCTTCCGTAGTGCAGTCGTCGATGTCGACTGCTTCTATTTCCGTGCGTGGCACCATACAGTCTCTCACCTTTGTTTCTGAGAAGTCGAGCGCGTTGTGGAATATTTTCACCTCGTCTTCTATGTCGTCTTCGTTTTTGGCGTTGTCTATGCTGCTTTGTACAAGATAGTCGAGGTCTACCTTACTGAACTCTGTTTCGTCTTTTGCCGTTACCATTCTAATTCCTACTATCCTCAGCATGCCCTTGGAGAGGAATGTGGCGAAACGCGAGATTGGATATAGCAGTATGTAACATATCATAGCCGGAAGGGCAAAGAGCGATAACATTTTGTTGGGATTGCTCTTGAAGATGAGTTTGGGTATGAACTCTCCGGTGAAGAGTACGACGATGGTGGATGCCAAGGTGTCGGCTGTCACCCTTTCTCCGTCGCCGAGTGACGAAAAGAGTGTGGCGTCGAATATCTGTGCGAAGAGAATTCCGTATATTACCAATGCAATATTATTGCCCACTAACATGGTGCTCACGAAGTTGTTGGGATGGCGGTAGAAGAAGGCTATGGCCTTTTGTGCCATTCCGTTTTTGCCTCGTTCCATTTCGGCAAGCATCCTGTTGCTTGACACGAATGCTATCTCCATGCCTGAAAAGAAGGCTGAGAATATCATCGTCGCAAATAGTCCTATGATAGTATCTGTCATGGCGCTGGATTTTTTTGGGTGGCTGCATGCTTTGTGGCTGCTGGACGCAGTACGGGTTCTATGGTCGTGGTGTCGGTCGGACTCTTAGAGCCATCGGTGCCTGCGGCTTTTTCATCCTGTTTCACAAACGAGCCTTTTGAGTTTGAGACGGTATAGTGGGTCATTCGTTCATCGCTGCGGAAGTATGTGCCCTGAAGGGTGCGCTCTGGAGTCACCACTCGTGAGAGCATGTTGGAGTAGAACTCGTGTTTTATTCCGTCCCAATAGAGCTCCTCGCTGCTGAACCTTAGTCCGTTTACGTTTTTTACCCTGACACGGCCTCGAAGCTCCCATAGTTTCAGTTGGTCGTAATACCATGCCGTGTCGGCTTGTATGTGGGCTTGTATGTTGAATTTCTCGTCAAATTGTTCAAGGAAGATGCCGCAGATGAATGTCCATCTTGAAGGTTTTTTAATTGTATTTACATCCCAACGCTCGGTTACGATCTTGTATTTTATCACTCCTGAGTCAGATATGAGGGTGTTGACGCCATAGCTTGTCATCATCGACACGGAGTCGCGGTCGTGGATGGCCGGTGCTGTATGTTCTTTTTCCTCAGAACATGAAGCCATGGCAAAAAACAGCGGAAGGGCAAGCGCCATGCCTGTCCTTACCACCTTATTATATATATAAGAGTCTTTATTCTCTGATTGCTCTTCGATCATTATTTCTCTCGTTTTCTTTTATTCTCTATACGCCGGTGTTGTCAGCGTTATTTCACCTTCCATTTGTTGAACCAGCGTTCGTTGAATGTTAGTCCGATATTTATCCTGAAGGTGTTTTCTGTTATGAGGTCTTTGGCTGAAGCCTTCACCCACTGTCCGCTTATATTGAGCACTGAACCGTGGTTCCAACTATTGGTGATTGGAATGCCGAAACCGGCGCTGATACTTATTTCCTTAGGTCCGTCTTGGCCGTTTACCTTGAAATATGGCGTGGAATATGAGGCGCCAAGGCGGTAGTGTATGCGGTTGTAAATCTTGCGGCTTTGCCAATTGGGAACCCATTCTCCTCCGGCGGTTATTTTGTGCTTGTCGGAGAGCAGTCCGCTAACCTGTTCATAGTTGCCAGTTGTGAGGTTGAGTTGCGGATAGTCAAGCTTTCCCCATTTCTGCAAGGAATAGTCGATACCAAATGTATATTTCCGATCATGGTTCCATACGGCTCCCACGGCAATGATGTCAGGTATGCTCAATGCGTCGTAAACGGTTTGGGTATTTGTGGTCGACACTCCAGTCTGTGAGTTGGTGTTGGTAGTGGTAAGGCTGGGATCGGCATTGAGGTTATGGCCAAGGGAGTAAGTGGCTCCAATTGTGATATTGTCTTTCTTGTTTAGGTCGAGTGAGTATTGCATACCTAAGTCTACCTTGTAGCTATGTATAGAGACATCGTATGTCTTAGTCACGGTGTTCACGTAAGTGTCACTGCTGCTTATGGTGAGTGTTCGGTCGTATGAGCCCCAGAGGTATGAACCATTGACACCGAGCGAGAGCCCGCCGAGGATGTTCCATCCCACTCCAAGGTATACCTGATGAACACCACCGGAGCCAGAGTGGTTTTCGGTGGATGTGGTGGTAGAGTTGCCAACCTTTGTGGTGGATGAGTAGTTGTAACCTACGTTGGAAAAGGGGACGATACCGAGGCTGACACCCATTTTAGGCATTACCCTGAATGCTGCGACGGCATATTCAAAATCGGCATTATTAGCGTTGATTTTCCTGTTGCCTTCCTTGAAGTTTGTTACTTGACCGCTTAGTCCCACGTCAAAAATCATTGTCAAAGAGTCAACTGACGAGTAAGATGCAGGGTTTAGCATGTTGACCTGGTTTGACTGTCGCAATCCTATTGCGAGACCATTCATGCCTCTGTTGAATCCCTGTGACTGGTCGGCGAGTATGCCGAGACCATATTGGCTGTAGGGGGAATTTGTGCCACTCTGTGCGTTCACAGTAGTTGTGGCAGCCAATGCCATGATGAGTGTTAATATGTTATTTTTCATTTTGCGAATGATGCTTCATTATATTGAAGAATGCCGTTTAGTCCTTTTGGAACCAAATATTCGTCTGCAAAGATGCACATTTTTTCTGAGTTGTGCAAATCGATATGGATTCCTCCAGTTAAATAAACCAAAAGATGTGGATATTTTGACCTAAATTCCTTAATATAGCCCTCTATTTCAAGTCTGATGCCGTTTATCACACCACTTCGTATGGCTGTTTCGGTGGTTGTGCCAAGGCGAGGGGACAGGCCTTTTCGCTCTACCATGGGGAGGGCGGAGGTGAAAGTGTTGAGGGCCCGGAATCTCATTTTCGGTCCGGGAGAGATGTTGCCGCCCATATAGATGCCTTTGCTCGATATCATGTCGAAGGTGATGCAAGTTCCGACATCTATCACGAGTATGTCGTGGAAAGGCTGTTGGGTCCATGCTCCTACAATAGCGGCCAGTCGGTCGCTACCGAGAGAAGTAGGGGGCTCATAGCCAATGCTCACTGGTACCGGAGTCTTGCCTGATACCAATTGCATGGTAGGGAAAGGCAGGTTTTCGATGACTGAGGTGAAATCGGTAGACAGTTTCTTTACTGTCGACCAGATGCCTTTTGTAAAGTCGTGTCTTGAGCAGAACTCGACAATTTTGTAAGGTTCGTCGTGTTCGGCGTGGCATGACTCTATGGGAGTGTCGCCGTCGAATGCTACCAGCTTTATGCATGTGTTTCCTATGTCAATTGTAAGCTTCATATAAGTAAATTTCGATTCAGGGTGCAAAATTATTGAAAAAAATTGAGATAATAGCATGAAAAGTCAAAAAAAGAAACTAATTTTGCACCGTGAAATATTTAAATTATGCATATATGAGGTTTTTTGTCGTGGTTTTTGCACTGATGTCCTGTTGTTTTTGCCACGCATCAAAAGATGAAGTGGAAATTGGCGACGACTCTGTTGAGGTGTCGTTGCTCACATGTGCACCTGGAAGTGAGGTGTATAGCCTATATGGTCACACGGCTTTGCGCTACCACGACTTGCGCACTGGTGCCGACTGGACTTTCAACTATGGTGTGTTTGACTTTCGCAAGCCGTTTTTCTCGTTAAGATTCATGCTTGGCTTGACAGACTACCAATTGGGCGTCGTGCCGTTTATGATGTTTGCAAGGGAGTATTACAGAAGTGGAAGGGCAGTGACAGAACAGGTTCTTGAGCTTACTTCAGAGGAGAAGAAAACACTTAAGCTTGCACTTGACGAGAATTATAAGGATGAGAATCGTGAATACCGATATAATTTCTTCAGGGATAATTGTACAACCAGGGCAAGGGATATGATAGAGCGTGCCATAATAGGTAGTAAGGTTCAATATCCGGCTGAAAGAATAGGATTTGTAAATGACGAGGGATTGAACACTTTGCGTGACTATATCCACTGGTATACTGAAGGTTCCCCATGGGCCCGATTCGGCAATGACATTTGCCTTGGATTTGCTGCCGACCGAAATATGACTTGGCGCGAGAGGCAATTTTTGCCGGAAATGCTTATGGATGACTTTGCCAATACTAGCATCGTAGGTGGAAAGACTGGAGTAAGAAGGATGGTGAAAACTACACGCATAGTTGTTGACCCTGGCGTTCGTTTCGTCAAAAGCGGATTCCCTCTATCACCATGGGCTTGTTTTGCCATTCTACTGATTGTTACGGTGTTGGTTTCAATAAAAGAGTACAGGAGAAAGAAGACTTTTGTGGCATTCGACGCTATACTTATGTCGCTGACAGGCTTAGCGGGAGTGTTTGTTACCCTGTTCTTCTGTTCGCAGCATCCTACCACTAGTACGAATCTGCAGATTTTACTGTTAAACCCACTGCCGTTGTTTTTCTTGATAAAAGTAATACAGCGAAAGGCTGTTGTCTATTGGAAAATATCGCTGGTTTTGATAGTTTTGTTCTTTTTAGGCTTTTTTATACAGTCGTATGCTGAGGGAATGGCCTTCTTGGCATTGTGTTTGCTTATAAGGGCATATATGAATTTACACTTTCAATATCCAAATATTAGAAAACAATAAAGTCAAGACATGAAAAGAAATAGCCGTAAACACACACTTACGCTTATAGCTACTATCGTGTCGATATTGAATATCGAGGCTCAGGTGATGCAGCAAGCACCGAGGCTTGTTGTCAACATCACCATCGACCAGTTGCGTACAGACTATATGGAGGCTTTTTCGCCACTTTACTCCCTTGACGGGTTTAAAAAGCTCGCTGCCAAGGGACTTGTCTTCACAAATGCCTCATACCCTTTCTCACCTATTGACTGCACGTCGGCCATTGCATCAGTGCAAACAGGTACGACACCTTATTATAATAGTGTGGTGGGAAGTATGTGGCTTGACCGGGAAACACTGCGCCCGGTATATTGTGTGGACGACAAAAATACCCAAGGATTGCTGACTGACGTGGGTGGATCGCCCAAAAACGTAAGTACGTCGACACTGGGCGACGAATTAAAGTCCACTACACAAGGAAAAGCCAAAGTGTTTGCCATTGCTCCATTTCGTAATGCGGCCATTATGGCTGCCGGACATGCCGCTGACGGAGCCGTGTGGATAGATGATAAAACAGGCGACTGGTGTACTACCGACTATTACGGAAAGGAATTACAGCAATGGATTAAGAACTTTAACACCATAAATCCTACTTACCGTACTGTGTCTGAAAACCAATGGGAACCAGAGAACCAGTATGTGGGAAGATATAATTATTTTCTGCGTGAGTCGGCACCAAAACCATTTAAGCATAAGTTTAGTGGAGAAAGCCAATATATTGATTTTAAGACCAGTGGACTCGTAAACGAAACTGTCACAAAAGCTGCGTTGCATTGTGTGAGCAGCAACAATATGGGCATCGACGGAATAACCGACATGCTGAATATAGTGTATTATGCCGGCAACTATCGTCACAATGCAAGTAGCGATAGCCAGATAGAACTTCAAGATACTTACGTGCGTCTAGACAGGCAATTGGCTTCACTGATATCCAGCCTCGAACTACGTCTTGGAGCGAAGAACGTGCTTTTTATCGTGACAAGCACTGGATATTCCGACGAGGAAGAAGTGGACTACGGAAAGTATCGGATACCTTCGGGTACGTTCTATATCAACCGTACTGCAAGTCTTCTGAACATGTATTTTGGCGCACTTTGGGGCCAGGGAAAATACGTGGAGTCATACCATGGCTCTCAGATATACCTAAACCACAAGCAACTTGAAAACAAGCGCGTCAGCCTTACTGAAGCATGTCAGCGTGCACAGGAATTCCTGTCGATGGTGTCGGGTGTGCGAAATGTGTTCACTTCGTTGCAGCTATTGTCAAACTCCAACCCCGACTTTGTGAAAGTGCGCAATGGATTCAATCCAGAACGTTGCGGAGATATTCTGATAGAGGTGTCGCCAGGGTGGAGATTGTATAATGAAGACAATATGCAAAGTCAGATGTCGCGTGCGTCATTTATACCATTCCCTATCATCTTTTATGGTGCAGACATTAAGCCGGAGAAGGTCACTTCGCCAGTCTCAATAGAACGCATCGCACCCACCATTGCAAAGTCTATTCGCATCAGGGCACCCAACGCATGCTCGTCTGAGCCACTGTTTTAAGGCTCTAACATAAAAAAATCAGCTTATTATGCACGATTACGGAAAAAAAATCGTAATTTTGCAAAGATTTTCCATTATTAGACAAAAAAAATACAATATAAAGATGAATTTCACAAAAATTTTGAAGTCACTATTCGGTGACAAGTCAACGAGGGACATGAAGCTTATTCAACCGCTCGTTGAAAAAATTAAGGCTGCTTCGCCTGAGATAGAAAAACTCGACAACGATGCCTTGCGTGCAAAAACCAAGGAGATACAGAACGCTATACAGTCGTCGGGACAAGAACAAAAAAATCAGATTGAAGCTATCAAACAAACCATCGAGAACACACCCATCGATGAGCGAGCAGAACTCTTTGAGCAGATAGACAAACTCGAGAAGGAAATTCTTGACATCTATGAGGAAAAACTCAATGAAGCCCTGCCGCAGGTGTATGCAATAGTGAAGGAAACGGCACGCCGATTCGCCAACAACGAGGAAACCATTGTGACGGCCAACGACTTCGACCGCAACCTCGCCGCAAATCCAGCCAACGACTTCATCACCATCGACGGAGAAAAGGCTATATACCATAACCATTGGACTGCAGGAGGCAACGACCTGAAATGGGAAATGGTACACTACGACGTGCAACTCTTCGGTGGATGCGTGCTTCATCAGGGAAAAATTGCTGAGATGGCTACAGGTGAAGGAAAGACCCTCGTGGCTACCTTGCCCGTGTTCCTCAACGCTCTTACAGGTAATGGAGTGCATGTGGTGACTGTGAATGATTACCTCGCTAAGCGTGACTCGGAATGGATGGGGCCTCTTTATATGTTCCATGGACTTTCTGTTGACTGTATCGACAAGCATCAGCCAAACTCTGAACGCCGCCGACAGGCTTACCAGGCCGACATCACTTTCGGTACAAACAACGAGTTCGGCTTTGACTATTTGCGCGACAATATGGCTACATCGCCCGACGATCTCGTGCAGAGAGCTCACAACTATGCCATCGTCGACGAGGTGGACTCAGTGCTCATCGACGATGCACGTACACCTCTTATTATTTCCGGACCAGTTCCAAAAGGTGACGACCAGATGTTTGAGGAATACCAGCCACTGGTAGAGAAACTTGTTGACGTACAGCGAAAGCTGGCCACACAGTTTCTCGCAGACGCTAAGCAGAAAATAACGGAAGGACGTGCCAAAAACGACCAGAAACTTCTCGACGAGGGATTCCTGTCACTGTACAGAAGCCATAAGTCGCTGCCAAAGAACAAGCCACTCATCAAGTACCTATCAGAAGAAGGTATAAAGGCAGGTATGCTCAAGACAGAGGAGATATATATGGAAAACAACAACCGTAAGATGCCGGAGGCTGTTGAGCCGCTGTATTTTGTGGTTGACGAAAAACTGAACTCCTGCGACCTTACCGACAAGGGTACAGACTGGCTCGCAAAGCAGGTGAACGACAAAGACCTCTTTGTGCTGCCGGATATAGCATCGCAACTCTCTGCACTTGAAAACGAGCAGCTTTCCGACGAGGAACGACTGGCTAAGAAAGATGAACTGCTTAACCACTATGCCGTACAGAGCGAACGAGTGCATACCCTGCAACAGCTGCTGAAAGCATACACGATGTTCAACAAAGATGACGAATATGTAGTCATTGACGGTGAGGTGAAGATTGTGGATGAGCAGACCGGACGTATCATGGAAGGACGCCGATGGAGCGACGGACTACATCAGGCTGTGGAGGCTAAGGAACATGTTAGGGTGGAAGCCGCAACACAAACCTTTGCCACCATCACCCTTCAGAACTATTTCCGTATGTATCACAAACTCGCAGGTATGACAGGTACGGCTTCTACAGAGTCGGGCGAGTTCTGGGATATCTACAAACTCGACGTAGTGGAGATTCCGACCAACAGGCCTATTGCACGAAAAGACCTCGACGACAGGGTTTACAAAACCGCAAGAGAAAAATACAACGCCGTGATAGAGGAAATCGTGGCAATGAGAGAGAGTGGAAGACCAACACTCGTGGGTACCACTTCGGTGGAAATATCTGAGTTGCTTTCAAAGATGCTCAGCATGAGAAAAATTCCTCATCAGGTGCTCAACGCAAAACTGCACCAGAAGGAGGCAGACATCGTGGCTCTCGCCGGACAAAGCAACAATGGACTTGGTGCAGTGACCATAGCAACCAACATGGCTGGTCGTGGTACCGACATCAAGCTCTCGCCAGAGGTGAAAGCCGCAGGCGGTCTTGCCATCATCGGTACGGAACGTCATGAAAGCCGACGTGTCGACAGGCAGTTGCGCGGTCGTGCCGGACGTCAGGGTGACCCAGGCTCATCTGTGTTCTACGTGTCGCTTGAAGACAAACTAATGCGTCTGTTCGCGTCAGAGAGAATTGCCAGCGTCATGGACCGATTCGGATTCAAGGAGGGAGAGAGAATAGAAAGCCCGATGATATCCAAGAGTATAGAGCGTGCACAGAAAAAGGTGGAGGAAAACCACTTCGGTGTGCGTAAGCGCCTGCTAGAATATGACGACGTGATGAACAAACAACGTACTGTAGTATATGGCAAACGACGTCATGCACTGATGGGAGAGCGAATAGGAATGGACATTTCTAACACTCTATGGGACCGTGTCGTAAGTATTATTGAAAACAATGATTACGAGGGTTGCAAGGAAGAGTTCATACACATTTTCGCCATGGAAGTGCCTTTCACACAAGAACAGTTCATAAACGAAAAACGCGACCAGCTCGAAGAGCGTACCTTCCAGCAGGTGATGGAGAACTTCAACCGCAAGACAGAACGCATACAGACAGTGGCTTGGCCTATCATTAAACAGGTGTACGAAAACCAGGGCGCCATCTACGAGCGCATTATGGTGCCATTGACTGACGGACGCCGCATGTATAAAATACCTTGCAACCTTAAGGAAGCATACGACTCAGAGTGCAAGACCATTGTGAAAGAGTTTGAGAAGATGATACTGCTACACATTATCGACGAGTGCTGGAAGGAGAACCTACGCGAACTCGACGAACTGAAACACAGTGTGCAGAATGCCTCTTATGAACAGAAAGACCCTCTGCTCATCTTCAAACTCGAGAGTGTGAAACTCTTTGACTCCATGGTCAACAATATGAATAACCGCATCGTGAGCATTCTTATGCGTAGCGGTATTCCTGAAATGCAGCAGGCACCACAACAGGCTCCAGCAGAAGAGCCGCGAAGGGAACAACCTAAGTATGTAGAGACAAAACGCGACATTCAGGAAGAACAGCTTACTGACCCCAACCAGGCTGCTGCTGCCGCACAAGACACAAGGGCACGAGAGGCTCAACGTCGCGAACCTATCGTGAAGAGCAAGATGCCTGGACGTAACGATCCTTGTCCATGTGGCAGTGGCAAGAAGTTTAAGAATTGTCATGGTAGAGGACTTGTTTAAGCTTTGGCGATTATGATTACAATAAAAAATTTGAAAAAGTTGTTCGGAGAAACTTTGGCATGCAACATTCCCGAACTGACAATAAACAAAGGTGAAATAATTGGTCTTGTCGGCAATAACGGTGCCGGCAAGACCACTCTTTTCCGCCTGATTCTCGACCTTTTGGAAGCTGATGATGGCTGTGTGGAACTAAAAGGAGTGAAAGTGAACGATAGTGAAGAATGGAAACACTTCACAAGTGCGTTCATCGACAATGGCTTCCTCATAGACTTTCTCACTCCAGAGGAGTATTTCACGTTCATCAACCGTGTTTCGGGGATAAAGGACTGCAATATTGATGACATTGCCCAGAAGTTTGAACATTTTACAGGAGGTGAGGTGTTTGGTAGAAAAATACTTATACGCAACCTCTCTGCCGGAAACAAACAGAAGGTGGGTATCATATCTACACTCATCACCTCTCCCGAGATTCTCATACTTGACGAACCTTTCAACTTCCTTGACCCAACAAGTCAGAACCTTCTGAAGAAAATGATTGAGAGCTATAACCGCGAGACAGGTGCCACGGTTATTATCAGTTCCCATAATCTCACACACACTGTCGACATCAGTACTCGCATCCTCCTCATGGAGCATGGAGAACTAAAGCGGGACATTGTTAATATAGACCAGGAGTCGATAAAGGAACTGAATGAGTATTTTCAGGAGTGAAGGAAGAAGGAAGAGGGAAGAGAAATGAACAGAGCCGCTTAGTAGGAGGGCGACTCTGTTCATTTCTCTATCTACACTCCTCACTCCTATCTTCTCTTTACTACCTCCTCTCTGTTAATTTGTATAAAAATCCATAAAAAATTCGGGCTAAAATATTGACAAGTGCCGATTCTTGCCGTATATTTGCATAAGAATAATTGCAAATTATTTGTTTAACTAAACTATTTTAGCTTATGAAAATCGGTATTCCAAAAGAAATCAAGAACAACGAAAACAGGGTCGGAATGACACCTGCTGGAGTTGCCGAGTTAGTAAAACACGGACATGCCGTGTATGTACAGCATACTGCCGGAGAGAACAGCGGTTTTCCTGACCAACACTATATTGAAGCTGGAGCGGAAATTCTTCCTGCAATTGAAGATGTTTACGGTATAGCCGACATGATAGTGAAGGTGAAAGAACCTATTGAACCGGAATATCCGTTAGTAAGAAAAGGACAAGTGCTTTTCACCTACTTCCATTTCGCATGCGACCGTGAACTCACCGAAGCCATGATGAAGAGTGGAGGTGTGTGTATTGCCTATGAAACAGTACAACTCTCCGACGGGTCGTTGCCACTGCTCATTCCTATGAGTGAGGTAGCAGGACGAATGGCTACCATTAATGGAGCGTATTATCTTCAGAAGACAAAGGGCGGTAAAGGGAAACTGATTTGCGGAGTGCCTGGAGTCAAACCTGCGAAAGTGCTCGTTCTTGGAGGTGGTATTGTGGGACAGGCGGCTGCACGTGTGGCTGCCGGTATGGGAGCCGATGTGGTGATAGCCGACATTTCATTGCCCCAACTGCGCAAACTCTCTATAGAGATGCCACCAAATGTAAATACCATTTATTCTTCACGTCATAATATCAAACGTGAGCTTCATGATGTAGACATTGTTGTTGGTTCTGTGCTAATACCTGGTGACAAGGCTCCTCATCTTATCACTCGAGACATGCTTAAGCTGATGGAACCGGGAACAGTGCTCGTCGACGTGGCAATAGACCAGGGAGGATGCTTTGAGACTTCCCATCCTACAACCCATAGTGAACCTGTTTATGAAGTAGATGGTATTGTTCACTATGCAGTGGCTAACATTCCCGGAGCTGTGCCCAATACATCAACAATGGCTCTTACCAATGCTACCCTACGTTATGCCGTGGCTCTGGCCGACAAAGGTTGGCAGAAGGCTTGCGAAGAGGATGAGGCTCTTGCCCGCGGTTTGAACATCGTAGATGGAAAGATAGTGTTCAAGGCAGTGGCAGATGTTTTCGGGTTATAAAAAAAACCGCCAGGCTTGGCCCGGCGGAATTTTCTCTCTTTAGGTTCGTTGTTGCACGAAATTACTCGGCAGCTGTAGAATCAGCAGGAGCGGCAGTGCTATCAACAGCAGTTGAATCAACTACGCTATCAACAGCCTCTACAGAATCCTCTGCAGGAGCAGCCTGATTTGCCTTGTTACCACCACATGATGCGAAAGAGATAGCTGCAACAGCTACGAACATAAATACTAATTTCTTCATTTCTTTGCTTTTTTAAATCTGTAAAACAATCATTTGTTTATTAAAACGGTGCAAAGGTAGCTATTTTTTTGATATGTCGTTCATTTTTTTATGTTTTTTTTTAGGGCATTTTTGTAACCTTTTTGTAAAATCCTGAATATCAACGACTTTCTAAATGTTAAAAAATCTATACATATTACCACTTTGCACATTTTGTTGATTTTGTGCATTAATTTTACCCTTTTAGGCATCAGATCTCATGTCTTCCGAAATCAAATAAGGTAGAAGATTATTTTGCTTGCTCGTTTTTTTATATTACTTTTGTGCCACATTATTATATATAAATAGACATGAAAAGAAAAATTTTAGCATTATTGTTGCTTATGGCGGGAACCTACGTCATGGCATGTACCAACTATATTTTTTGGTAGAAAGGGGGGGGCGACGGGGGGGTAATGTGCACTTACAGTGCCGATGACTATGGAATGTTTCAGTCATTGTGTCATTTTCCGGCAGGAAAGCATGCCAAGGGAGAGATGAGACGCATAGTAGATTGGGACACCAACGAGTATCATGGGGATATCCCGGAGGTTGAGGAAACTTACAATGTTGTTGGAAACATCAACGAGTGGCAGGTGACAATAGGTGAGACTACCTTTGGCGGCCGTGAGGAGATGGTGGATTCTACCGGTATTCTTGACTATGGTTCGCTTATCTATGTAACCCTGCAGCGTTCAAAATCGGCGCGTGAGGCTATTAAGGTGATGACCACATTGGCCGAGACCTATGGTTATAATAGTGGTGGCGAGAGCTTTACCATCTGCGACCCTGACGAGGCGTGGATAATGGAGATGATGGGTTGTGGACCAGGCAGCAAAAAGGTAGTTTGGGTTGCCGTCCGCATTCCCGACGATGCCATATCTGCCCATGCCAATCAAAGTCGCATCCGCACTTTCAACGTAAAGGACAAGGAAAACTGCATGGCTTCGAAAAATGTGGTGAAGTATGCGCGTGAGCAAGGCTGGTTTACCGGCAAGGACTCTGATTTCAGCTTCTGCGACGTTTATGCTGCTGCTGACTTTGGTGGACGTCGTTTCTGCGAGGCCCGTGTGTGGACGTTCTTCAACAAGTATTGTGACTATATGGACAAGTATGTTGACTATGCTGCAGGTAAGGTGAAGGATGCCGAGCCAATGCCATTATGGATTGTGCCCAACCGCAAGCTCAGCGTTAAGGACTTGGAGATGGCCATGCGCGACCATTATGAAGGCACTCCGTTTGCCCTCGACAGCGACATAGGCGGTGGTATATGGGAGATGCCTTATCGTCCTACTCCTCTTCAGTTTGAATGCGACGGCAAGAAGTATTTCAACGAGCGTCCGGTGAGCACGCAGCAGTCAGGGTTCGTATATGTAAGCCAGATGCGTTCGTGGTTGCCGCGTGAGATTGGCGGTGTTCTGTGGTTTGGCAACGACGATGCTAACATGGTGGCCTACACTCCTGTATATTGCTCTGCCACCCGAATTCCAAAATGCTACAACACCCCTGGTGCCGATGCTGTGACTTTCAGTATGGAAAATGCCTTCTGGGTATGTAACTGGGTGAGCAACATGGTTTATCCCCGTTATTCGCAGATGTTCCCTAGCCTTGAGCTGGTGCGCGATTCTCTCGACAATTCATATCTCTCGCAACAGGCTTTGGTGGAGGAGAAGGCAAAGCAGCTGGATGGTGCCGCGGCTGCCAAGTATCTTAACGACTATTCTTGTCAGAAGTGTGACGAGATGATATCCCGCTGGCGTCAGTTAGCCACTTATCTTATTGTTAAATACAACGATATGGTGGTGAAGAAGGAGAATGCCGACGGCAGTTTCATGCTTTCAAAGCATGGAATAGGCGAGCGTCCCGTTCGTCCGGGTTATCCGGAGAAATATGCTAAGGAGTTGATAAAGCAGACTGGAACAAAGTTTGAGGTGGCTAAATAAAAAGCCTTACTCATGATGATATGGTTCGCCTTTTATTATCGTGCATGCCCGATAGAGCTGTTCGGTAAATATGAGGCGGACCATTTGGTGTGAGAAGGTCATGAGCGACAGGGATATTTTTTCGTCGGCACGTGAGTATACTGCAGGAGAGAAACCGTAGGGACCACCGATTACGAATACAAGGCGGCGTGAGTTCATCGTGCGTTGTTGTAGCCATTTGGCATACTGAACGCTGGTCATCTCTTTTCCATGCTCGTCGAGCAGCACAACTGTGTCTGATGTCTGAATCTGCCGCATGATGAGTTCGCCCTCGGCTGTCTTCTGTTGTTCCTCGCTGAGGTTTTTGGTGTTGCGCAGTTCAGGTATGGTTACAATTTCAAACGGCATGTAGTGGCTGATGCGTTCGGCATAGTCGCTGATGCCTGCCTGAAAGTGCTTGTCGGCGGTTTTCCCCACCAGTATAAGTATGGTTTTCATTTCTTGTATTCGTTTTTCCTTCTCGGGTTCATCGGAAACCATCCTTTTTCTACACGCTTCTTTTGTTCGAACAGTTCGCCTATTGACCATAGGCATGATGCTCCGAACACTCCGAGCAGCGACGATGTGAGCACGTCTTCCACAAAGAGTGCTATCAGCAGGGTGGCAAGTCCTACAACAAGGAAGAGCCACCACTGGCTTGTTCCGAAATAATATTCACACTTTATGACTATGGGGTGGAACACCCCTATGATGATGAATGTACCTATTGCTATAAAAATGCCTGTGAAAAACATAATGTCTTTATATATTCAAGTTTCTTTTACTATATTATTTGTGTTCAAGGAGTTACCTCGTGGCCCTGAATCCCTCAAGGTTTTCATAGCGTCGCTCCATAAATCGCTGGTAGATGTTGCGAAGCCAGATGTTATGGGTGAGGGTGAAGGCGAGTCCTATGGCTATTAGTATGTAGTAGCCGATGGCCTCGTCGAAAATATTGGTAAACAGCAACGACAGTGCCACGGGTACGAAGAACACCACGAGTTCTATCACCAACTGCAGCGAGTTCTCGAAGTTGCCTTTCGATGTTACCTTTTCATTCAGCGGAAGTGATGCTTTGTTATATACGGCAAGCTGGAAGAGCAGGAAGTGTTCAAGACCCATGGTGATGAAGAGGTAGGCGAGAACCATGAGTATGGAGAAGCGTCCTGAGAATACGGGAGGCAGCAGAAGCACGGTGGGGATGATGAGCACCGAGCAGAAGAAATAGTATTTGGCCTTCAGTATCTCAAGAATGTTTTCCTTGTGGGTGAGCATGAGGTCGATGTAGTTGCCCTCCGGTCCCATAATCTTAACGAGGTTGACGGCACCGAAGAACACGAAACAGTAAAGGCACCACATGTTTATGGCAAACCTCCCTTCGTATATATCGGTGAAGGCAAGTATGGCGGAAAGCATGACTATGATCCACAGACCTTTGATATAGCGTTGGCGTATCGCCTTGTTGCGTATTGCGCTTTTTACCTCGAGTTTCAGGTATTCGCCAGTGAGACCGTAGCGGTCGAGGAAGCTCATCTGTGCGGTGTTCTGGAAGTCTTTCTTCTCTTCAGCCGCCACTTCCGAAGCCGCGAGATGTTTCTGCAGGCGGCTGTTTATCACGAAGAGAACGATGGTCACCACTGCATATATTGCAACGGCAATGCCAGTGTATGCGTAGTCGTAGCAGAACTCAATAATGACCTCAAATCCCTTCTCGGCTCCGAGGAAGAGCATTGGCGAGAGAGGCAGTGCATATATGGCTATGGGCAGTGCCACCCACCAAAGCGACTGGTTGATGAGCGTCCTTACGAGCATGTACCACAGCGCGTTTATCACTATGAGCCACTCACACACTATGAGCATGCCCATGGTGGTGGAGAATGGCAGTCCGCCGCAGCACACTATGAAGAAGAACGGCACGAGAAGCAGGAGCCACAGAAGGTTGAACGAGCTGAGCATGGACATGACTATGAAGCAGTCGGTGATGTCCGACCGTCTGATTGGCATGAGCAGGTATGGTTTGATGAGCAGCGATGGCAGTTGTTGTCCGCCAAAGCGCATGAAGAAGTCAAGGAGCAGGAATATTGGCAGTACGGCAAAGATAAGTTCCTCGTCGCCGCCCCTTGCTCCCCATCCGAGCATGGTGCCTAGAAAGATGAAATAGATAGACATGAACGCTACACCGAAGATGGTGAAAATGATGGCTATCTTGTTTTGTTCAAACATTGGGTGTCGCTTGTTGCTGAGTTTCATGTTGCGTCTCAGCATGAAGAAAAGTGTCAGTTTGTTCATCTTAAGTCAACTATTTCTGCTTGTGGATAATCTTTGGCGTTAAAAGAGAAGATGGCATCGGAGAGGTTGGCCTTCCTGAAATTTGAGATGGTGATGGATGTCCATCGTTTGCCCCTTCTCATGGATATGGCCGTTGGCACGTATGTCTTCTTGTCCACGCGTATGTACATCTCCTGTATACTCTTGTTTTTTCCCGTGGCTGTGAGGTGTATCTGGTGCAGGTTGCCGGCGTCCTTTAGTTCTGCCTTATATCCATTTCGGTAGATATATACAAAGTTGTAGGGGTTGATGGCCTGCAGTTCTGCGTCAGTAGGGTTATTGACGTTCACTTCAGAGTTTTGTTTCACATATGTCCATTGAGTTTTTCCGTTAAACCATACTATGCCGTCTGGAGTTGTAGCCTGGAACTTCTTTCCTTTCACGCTTATGGTGCCTGTAGCTCCGTCCTTGATGCTGAACGAAGCCGACATGCCTCCCTTGTTGCTTAAAGTCTTGGCTGTCTTGTCGAGTACTTCACGTGCCGTCTGGGCGCTTACTGCCACTGCGATGAGCAGTAATGCGATGGTGTTGATTATCTTTTTCATTGTTGTTTATTATCTGAAGTTGCTTAAAAGGTTGTTTAGCGTGTTTTCGTCTTGAATGAGCACTTCGCGTGGTTTGCTTCCGCTTGCCGCTCCCACCACTCCGGCCTTTTCCATTTGGTCCATGATGCGTCCGGCTCTGTTGTATCCGATAGAGAACTTTCTCTGTATGAGGCTGGTAGAACCCGACTGGCTTGCCACAATGAGGCGTGCTGTGTCTTCAAACAGTGGGTCAAGGTGTTGCATGTCCACGTCGTTGCTTGAGCCTATCTCGCCGTCGCCCATGTCGGGTTCTGGCAGTTCGAATGGTGTGACATATCCCTGCTGCTGGGCGATAAACTGGTTGATGCGTTCCACCTCCGGAGTGTCAACAAACGCGCACTGCACTCTGACAGGTTCCGCACCGTTGAGGAAGAGCATGTCGCCTCGTCCGATGAGCTGGTTGGCGCCAGGTCTGTCGAGAATGGTCTTTGAGTCTATCATGGCGCTCACCTTGAAGGCTATGCGTCCCGGGAAGTTTGCCTTAATGTTACCAGTGATGATGGTAGTGGTAGGACGTTGTGTCGCAATTATCATGTGTATTCCCACGGCACGTGCTAGCTGTGCTATACGTGCTATAGGCAGTTCTATTTCCTTTCCTGCTGTCATGATAAGGTCACCAAACTCGTCTATCACCACCACGATGTAAGGCATGTAGCGGTGTCCGTTTTCGGGGTTGAGTTGTCTTGATGTGAATTTCTTGTTATACTCTTTTATGTTTCTTGCCCCGGCTGTCTTCAGCAAGTCGTATCGTGTGTCCATTTCCTTACAGAGGCTGTTGAGCGTGCGCACCACTTTTGTAACGTCGGTGATGATGGGCTCTGCGTCTTCGTCTGGCACTTTAGCTAAGAAGTGGTTGGCTATAGGACCATAGATGCTGAACTCCACCTTCTTCGGGTCGATGAGTACTATCTTGAGTTCTGCTGGGTGTTTCTTATATAGAAGCGATGTTAGAATGGCGTTGAGTCCTACCGACTTTCCCTGTCCTGTGGCACCGGCCACGAGCAGGTGGGGAATCTTGGCGAGGTCGAACATGAACACCTCGTTGGTGATGGTCTTTCCTATGGCACAAGGCAGTTCCATGGCCGACTCTTGAAATTTCTTGGAGTTAAGTATCGACTCCATCGACACGATGTTGGGTTTGGCGTTCGGCACCTCTATACCTATTGTTCCCTTGCCAGGAATAGGGGCTATGATACGTATTCCGAGAGCCTTGAGTGAGAGGGCGATGTCGTCTTCAAGGTTTCTTATCTTAGCTATTCTCACTCCCTGTGCCGGTGTTATCTCGTAGAGAGTGATGGTAGGTCCTACGGTGGCCTTTATACTGCTTATCTCGATGCCGAAGTTGCGCAGCACCTCAATGATACGGTTTTTGTTGGCGTTTTGTTCCGCCATGTCTATATACGGCTTTCCGTCGTTATCGTATTTTTTCAGCAGGTCGAGGGTGGGGTAGTGGTAGTTTTCGAGGTCAAGTTTTGGGTCGTATGCTTCTAATTGCTTGTCGCCCACTGTTACGAGTTGCTTGCTTTGCGCCTTTTCCTCGTCCTTGGCAGCCTCCACTTCCATGTCTATCTGTTTTTTGTCGTTTCCGTCTGTTTCCAGAGGTCGTTTTTCAGTCTTAGGGTTGTCGTTTTCCACATTATTTATAATATGTACGTCGCTGTTTACAGCAAATTCCACAGTTTGCGTCTCTGGATTGTCAAACACCTCAGGGTCTTCGAGAGTCTTTATCTTATCGTTATAGTTTTCGTTTTCGTCATGTTTTCCTCCCACGCTAACGTCAAATTTTACCCTGTCGGTAAAGAATTTCACCGGATTGAGCATTTTTCTTATGAGATAGATGGTTTCTGCGCTAATATATGTGAGGAATGCTATTGCCGTTATTGCGAGCAATGCTGTTATTCCCGGTGTTCCTATGAGGTTTTCGGTCCATTGGCATACGTAGAGGCCATGGTCGCCTCCGGGGTTATAGAAGCTGTCGATGAACAGTGGCGACAGGAATTTCGCCATTGTTATGCTCGACCATACCATGATGACCGACATGCACAGGAACCATTTTAACAGACTAATGTTATACACCCTCATGAGATTCAGCGACACGATGAGTATGTATATTGGTATTAAAAACGAGGCGAGTCCGAAACACTGCTTTATGAAGAAGTACGACATGTATGCGCCTATCGACCCTCCACTGTTAACAAACTCTCCGTTTTGGTTCATAATTTCTCCTTCCCTTGCCGATTCAATCATGCTTTGGTCGATGTTTCCCGTAGTCAGAAACGAAACGAAAGATGTGGCCATACAGGCTGCCGTGGCGAACAAGATGAGTCCTAAAATGAAGTTTACTTTCTCGTTTTGCAGAAAACTGAATCCGAGTACATTTTTTAATGAATTATTGTTGTTTGCTTTCTTTTTCTTTGCCATTTTTGTCTTGTTATGAGAAATCTTCTGCAAAAGTAAATGAAAAAAGTCAGAAAATGCCAAAAACTTCCAAATATTTTTGTATTTTTGCATCTTGAAAACAAAAAAGTGATGAAAAAACTATTATACGACAAGTTTGACAAGAAAAAAATAGCCGATTTGCCACGTGCATACTTCGAAGGGAAGATTGTGGTAGTGGTGTCGGAATCTGAAGCTGAGAGGGCTGTCGACTATCTGTTGTCGCAGGACATCATTGGCATCGATACCGAGACGCGGCCATCCTTTCGCAGAGGTACCTTGTATAAGGTAGCGCTGCTACAGGTTTCCTCTCGCGATGTGTGCTTCCTCTTCCGGCTAAACCATATCAAGATGTGCGCTCCTGTGAAGCGGCTGCTTGAGGATACCACGGTGCTGAAGGTAGGACTTTCTCTACATGATGATGTGACTGCACTGAACAAGTTGGAGAAGTTCACTCCTGGCAATTTTTTCGACATTCAGGACCATGTGAGCGAGATTGGCATTGAAGATCTCAGTCTACAAAAGATTTATGCCAACCTCTTTGGAGGTAAGATAAGCAAGAGCCAGCGGCTGACAAACTGGGAAGCCGACATCCTTTCCGATGGCCAGAAAGTGTATGCCGCCACTGACGCCTGGAGCTGCATCAAGATTTACGAAGAGCTGCAACGACTGGAGGCCACGGGTGATTTTGAACTTATAAGACAAGAAGACAATGTACAGGAAAGTATATCTCAAGAAGGGTAAGGAAGAAAGTCTGAAACGCTTCCACCCATGGATTTTCTCCGGTGCCATACAGAGCACCGAGGGTGAGTTGGAAGAAGGCGAAGTGGTGAGAGTCATCACTGCCGGTGGTGAGTTTATAGCAGTAGGTCACTATCAGATAGGGTCTATTGCCGTAAGGGTGTTGTCGTTCAGCGACGTTACCATCGACGACGAGTTCTGGTCGTCGCGTCTTAGGTCTGCGTTCAGGATGCGACAGTCGATAGGCATTGTCGACAACCCGCACAACAACACCTACCGCCTCGTACATGGTGAAGGCGACAACATTCCGGGACTCGTGATCGACGTCTATGGCGACACTGCCGTGATGCAGGCTCACAGCGTAGGCATACACCAGCAGCGCTTGGCCATAGCGCGCTGCCTTGTCGAGGTGGCGGGCGACCGTGTGAAAAATGTGTATTATAAAAGTGAGACAACATTGCCATATAAGGCCGACCTCGGACAGGAGGACGGTTTTATAGTGGGGGGCAGCGATGACAATGTGGCAATGGAGAACGGGCTGAAGTTCCATGTTGACTGGCTAAAGGGTCAGAAGACAGGTTTCTTCGTCGACCAGCGTGAAAACCGTTCGTTGCTTGAGCGTTTCTCCCATGGCAAGAAGGTGCTTAACATGTTCTGCTACACCGGCGGCTTCTCTTTCTATGCCATGCGCGGAGGTGCCGAACTGGTGCATTCTGTCGATAGTAGCGCTAAGGCAATAGAACTCACCACACGCAATGTCGAAATGAATTTCCCCGGCGACACACGCCATGAGGCTTTCTGTGAGGATGCCTTTAAGTATCTCGACCGAATGGGCGACCGCTACGACCTCATCATTCTCGACCCACCGGCTTTTGCCAAGCACCGCGGAGCACTTCACAACGCCTTGAAGGGTTATACCCGTCTCAACCAGAAGGCTTTTGAGAAGATTCAGCCCGGAGGAATCTTGTTTACATTCTCCTGCTCCCAGGTAGTGACGAAAGATAATTTCCGCAATGCCGTCTTCACCGCAGCCGCTTTAGCAGGCCGTAAGGTGAGAATACTCCATCAGCTACACCAGCCTGCCGACCATCCAGTAAACATCTTCCATCCCGAAGGGGAATACCTGAAGGGGTTGGTGGTGTATGTTGAGTGAGGAATGTTTTGAGGGTAGGGATATGTTAAACTGTGATATATTATATAAGGAGAAACTTTATCTCGTGGCACTCAGTGGCGGTGCCGACAGCGTGGCATTGCTGCTGATGATGTTAGACAAAGGCTACAGTGTGGAGGCGGTGCATTGTAATTTCCACCTGCGTGGCGAGGAAGCTGACCGCGACGAGGCGTTTGTGATTGACCTTTGCGAGCGAAATGGCGTAAAACTACATCGTGTGCATTTCGATACGCGTGGGTATGCCGAACTGCACAAACAAAGCATAGAGACTGCTGCACGCAACCTCAGATATGGCTATTTCGAACGGCTACGGCAAGACATCGGGGCTGAAGCCATTGTCGTTGCTCACCATCGCGACGATAATGTGGAAACCGTGCTGATGAATCTTGTGCGCGGTACAGGACTTAACGGAATGGCGGGCATAAGGGCAGTCAACGGACATGTCCTCCGTCCGCTTCTCGGCGTTTCGCGCAGTGACATCGAAACATATCTCAGGCGCAAGGGCCAAACTTATGTGACCGACAGTACCAACCTTGAGACCGACGCCACACGCAACAAGTTCCGCCTTGAGGTCATGCCGCAGCTTTGTTCCATCAATCCGAATGCCCCGCGTGGCATCGACACTACCGCCCGTCACCTGCAGGAGGCAGAAAAGATGGTCAGGTGGGCTGTGGACCAACTGTCGCATGAAACAGTAACCGTAGGCAACGACGGTATAGACGTTATTTCCGTAGACAAACTCCTTTCCTCGCCGTCGCCGGAATATCTCCTTGTGGAAATCATTGGACGTTATGGTTTCACCCCTCAGCAGGCTGTGGTGGTGATGCGCATGATGAAGGGGGGAATGAAGGGAAAGGCGGTGCAGTCTCCTACCCATGAGATAGCCTGCGAGCCCCATCGTCTGCTTGTAGGCCGTATAGCCGAACGCCCCAAGCCGTTGAGCATGCCTATGGAGGGCGTTTATGTATATGGTGAAAGGCGAGTGAGGGTGGAGAGGCAAGAAAGGGGATCTGAGGGCTTCACAATTGTGAAGTCGGCTGCCGTAGCCATGCTCGACGCCTCGAAGTTGGATTTTCCGCTCACCATGCGTCCATGGTGCGAAGGCGACCGTTTCTCGCCTTTCGGCATGAAAGGCTCCAAGCTCGTCAGCGACTATCTTACCGACCGCAAGAAAAACTATTTCCAGCGTCGCGGTCAACTTGTTGTGGAGGATGCCCGTGGCGAGATCATTTGGCTTGTAGGCGAGCGTACAAGCGAAAAATGCAGGGTAGGGGAGAAAACGTCAGCTATTATTGTGGTTAAAGAGGAGTGAGGAGTGTTTTGGAGGGAAGAGGGTAGAGGGAAGAGATATGTCCAAGCCAGGATTTACGGCCACGCTGGAGGGCGGCTCAGTTCATATCTCTACCCTCTTCCCTCTACCTTTTACCCTCTCATTACATTAATGTCGGGTAATTCTGCATTCTCATGTATCGGTAATTTCCCAGAATCTGAGAGTAGCTTAAGAAGAAGCCTGTGGCGTATGCAGAGAAAGAAGATGTGGCAATGGGCATTTCATAATACCTCGCTGCCATGAGGTCGATGCCGAGACGCTTAACGGCAGCAAGCAGTGTCGGGTGGTCTTCCTCGGTGGCCTTCCCGTCTTTCCATTTCTTCAGCGCCAGGATTTCTTCTGTTGTTATTCCCTCAATGTCCTTGGGTGATGAGATTACTTCAAACATGTCGTTTCCGATAATGTGGCCTATGGCGTAACGGACGGATCGCTTTTTGAGGTCGTCAGGGACATTGTCAATAAACTTGTTAAGGTTTGTCAGCGGGTCTTTTTCCTTTGCCACCGCGTTCTCCATTACGACGAGGATAGTGTTGTTGACGTTAAACTGAGTGTAGTGCAGCGTGTCCTCGGGGTCTTGCAGTATGTATGTCTGGCTGTTGTTCCTCTTGATGTCTGGATAAATCTCTTTCAGGTCTTCCAGTGTGGAGTGTGGCGTCAGCCTTTCGTCGAAAGAGTAAGGGAAGAGCACTATAAGCTGGAATTTCCTCTCCGCACTCTTGACTACCCCGTTGCAAGAGTAGTCTATCCTGAGGCTTGCGTCCTTCAGTCCTGAGGTGGTGAATGTGGTGGTTACTCTTGTCTTTCCGTCAGTGTCGAGTGTTCCTTCGGTCTTTTTCCCGTCCACGGTCCATGTCACCTTTAAGTCAGTTGCATTATTTTCCAAAAGGCACTGGGCTTCGAGGGTCTTCGGGTGGTTGGTGTATGCGTCTCCCTGTCCTGGAGTTAGTATGATTGAAGTGGTGATGCGTTCGGCAGTCTCGCCCGGCGCGATGAGTGGCTCTGTCTTTCCCGTCGCCTTTTCCACGCAGTAGTATTTGATGTCGCCAGACTCGTTGTCCTTTCTGTACATCACGTCGCCGTAGGGTGATATTTCCATTTCGAAGAATGTCACGTCGAAATCATTTTTCAGCAGCTGCGGCTTGTCGTCGCCTGGCTTGTAGGTGTAAAGGTCGGGATTTCCCTCGTCATATCTGGTATAGAAGTATATGAGTCCGTCATGTGAGTTGATGCTCCCGATTTCTATGTTTGAGAGGTGTGTCTGGCGGTTGTTGCCGTTGAGTTCAACGCTGCACAGTTCGTTGTCGGTCGCGTAGTATAGCCTTCCGTCAAGTATTGCCCCCTTTTTTGTGTCGTAGTTGCATGAGTCCACGAGCGTGGTTTTTTCCCCTGTGTTCATGTCGAAGCAGGCTATTTCCTCCCTTGTCCGTTTGTTGACGCGTTTTAGCTTGTATGCTATAAGTTTCTCGCCCGTCACTAGTGAAGGGGTGTATTCCTCGAGCAGTGGGCTTATTGCGAGCGGCTCAACGGTGTTGTTTCCAATGTCCCAAACCTTTGTCACTAAATATCCGCCCTCGTAGGCGTAGAGGTATATTTTCTTTCCTTGTCTTGCAAACAACACCTGCGACACATTTGTTTCCATGGTGCAGTAGTTTGTTTCAGGCATTTTGCTGAGGTCGGTCTTCACCCTGTGGTATGTGGGGTTGCCTGTTTCCTGATAGTAGTACAGGTAACCGTCCTCCACAAATGGGAACATGAATCTTGACACGAAATTTTCTTCTTCCATCTCATGTATGATGGTGAGTTTTCCCGTCTTCATGTTTTTGGCATACAGCCGCTGTATATTGTCCTCAATTTCCATGAAGAAGGTGTGGTCGGCGTCACTGGCAGTGAAACCGCAGTTGTCCCAGTTCACGCTTTCCGTGCTTGGTGATATTTGTGTGTACCGTCTCACGTTGTGGTCTCCTGCTCCGGTGTTGTCGCCGCCGCTTGGGTTGTCGCTCACTGTGCATGCCGCGGTTAGCAGCATGGCGAGCGCGAGTGTTGTCAGTATAGAAAATTTTCTCATTGCTGTGTATTTTAAAAAATGTTGTCGTACATCTTGATTTCCTGTTTTATGAACGTTCCGTCTTTCTCCGAATGTCTCAGCATGAATGATTTCATGTATGCGGAAAACGGAAGTCCGCTGAGTCCTATGGAGAAGAATCTTCCGGCATAGAATCCCACGTTGAGACGCTTCGCAGTCTCGATCAGTTGCTTGTGGTCGGCTTCGGTTTCCTTGCCTCCGAGCCATTTGTTGAGCAAGGCCTTGTCTTCATCCGTAGCGTCTTCCAGTTTGTCGGGGCTGTCATATACGACTGTAATCTCTCCGTCGGCATATTTGAAGAGTTTTCGCATGTCCTTTGGCGATTCCGACAAGTCACCGTTTTCGATAAACTCATTAAGCGACTTCATTGGGTCTTCTTCGTCTGCCCTTTCGTTTTTTGTCACGTTGGTAATCCTTCCGTTTACATAGCTGAATGACTCATAGTAGAGTGTGTCGACGGGGTTTTTCAATACATATCGCGCCATGTCATACCATTCGTCGGTTACTTCAATCGTGGGATACATCTGCTCTAATTCCTTCTTGGTGGTGCGCGGTGTCACTCCCTTGTCGTTGTACGGGTAGAGCACAATTATTTGGCAATCAGTGGTAATGCATTTCTTCTTTCCGGCCGAAATGTAATCTATGGTGCAGGAGAGGTTTTTCAAGCCTGTGGAGTTGAATGTTGCAGTGGCGCATGCCTTGCCTTCGTGGTTGTATGTCCCGCTTACTGTTGTGCCTTCTATGTTCCATGTCACAGTCACGTCTGTTGCGTCATTCTCGAGGAATGTATATGCGGTGATGGTTTTCGGGATGTTGACGTATGTGTCCGCATCCTGGCTTTTCACTATCAATCCAGCTTGCAGTCTTTCGGCTTCCTCGTTGGGATAGAGCAGTGGCTCTATGTTTCGGCTTGTCTTTTTTATGCAGTAATAGCTCTCGTGGGTGTAGCTTTGGTCATTTTGCGTAAACAACAAGTCGCCCCATGGGTTTATTTCGAAGTAAGTGTTTTTTTCAATGGAGTTAAGTGGCGTAGGTGCCGCCTCGCCAGGCTTGTAGGTGTAAATGTCGTACCTGTTGTCTTCTGCGTTGTCGGCGTACAGGTACAGGAGTCCGTCGTGTGAGTTTATCTTTTTGATGTATATGTCGGTTAGGTGTGTCTGCGGGTCGTTGCCGTTGAGGTCTACGCTGCAAAGCTCAGAGTCCTGGAAGTAGAAGAGTCTTCCGTCCATTACAGCTCCCAGATTACTGTTGATGTTGCATTGTTCTACAATCAATTTTTTCTCTCCGGTGTTGATGTCGAAGCATACAATCTCAGCCTTTGTCCTTTTGTCCACCACCTTGTATTTGTAGGCGTACAGTTTGTTGTCCACCACCATTGTGCCTGTATACTTCCCGTTGTATTCAGCCAATGCCACGTCTTTCACTTCCCCGTTGTCCAGGTTCCATGTCTTTATGGCGTATTTCTCGTTAGCGTATGTGTTGAGGTACAGTGTCTTTCCTGTCCTCGCAAAGATGTTGGAAAAGTCCGGCTCGTTGTATTCCCTGTATCCGGTCTCTGGCAGCTGGCTGAGGTCGGTCTTCACCCTGTTGTATATGTAGTGGTCTTCCTGTTTGTTGAAGTAGTAGAAGTATCCGTCCTCAATAAACACATACTTGAACCTGTTGTCCCATTCCGAGAGGTCGATTTCTTGTACTATGGTAAGTTTCCCTGTTGTCAGGTTTCTGTGGTACAGTCGTTGTATGTCGTCCTCTATGTTGGCGAAGAAGGTGTTTTCCGTGTCACTTGCGGTGCAGCCGTAGTTTTTCCAGTTCACGCTTTCCGTGCTTGGAGATATTTGCTTGTATCTCCTTACGTTGTGGTCGCCGGCTCCGGTGTTGTCGCCGCCGCCGCTTGGGTTGTCGCTCACTGTGCATGCCGTGGTGAGCAGCATGGCGATAGCGAGCGTAAAGGTCAGTAATGTTGTTGTTTTTTTCATAATCAAATTGTTGGTGCTTTTAATTGTTTATACTATATAATTCCAAATTTTATTGAGCATTCCACATCATGTTGTCAATGCGTTTTCCTGCTGCGAAAGGTGAGAAAATCAGTCTGTCATCATGTCATTTTGACGTGTTACTCTCTGTCTGTTATAGTGGTTTCAAGTCTTTGGGGAGTACTTCCGGGAGGTACGAGTTGTTCAATGGTTCCGCTTGTCTTTTCCCCTCGGTAGTATATGGAATTGTAGTAATTCCCAAAAGACCTGAAGAAAGCCACGTCCCCGTATGGCGAAATTTCCAGTTTCATTGTGTTGCTGTCATTTGCAACCATTTGCGGTGAGATGTCCCCCGGCTTGTATGTATAAAGGCTTTTTTGGTTTGTGTCCGGGTCTTTGGCGTAAATGTAGATGAGTCCGTCATGAGAGTTTATCAAGATGATATTTATGTCGGTGAGATGAGTTTTAAGATTGTTTCCATCGAGGTCGATGCTGTAAAGCGAGTTGTTGTCGAAGTAGTACAGCCTTCCTCCCATGATTGTGCCCTTGTTGTTTTTGTTACATTCTTCCACGAGGATTGTTTTGTTGCCTGTAGTCATGTCGAATTTTGCAATCCTGTATTTTATCGTATTGTCAACCACTATAAACTTGTATGCAATCAGGTTGCGGCCTTCAATGGCTAATGCGACATGATTTTTTATATCCTCCGGCATGTCAATTATTTTTATTTCTCCGGTGTGAAGATTCCATGTTTTGATACACCTCTCATGGGCGTTGTCATAGGAGTTAAAGTAAATTGTTTTTCCTTGACGTGCAAATGCGCTTAATAGTCTTATGCCCTTTTCCTTCCTGTAGTCTTTTTCCGGAAGTTGGCTGAGGTCGGTTTTCACCCTGTTGAATGTCACGCTGTCATTGTACAGTTGGCAATAGTAGAAGTATCCGTCTTCAATGAAAGCGTATCTTGACCAGAATACGTTTTCAGGGTTTTCCTCCTCAAGCAATATGGTCAGCTTGCCCGTGGCTTCATTTCGGCAGTAGAGACGCCTTGTCCCGTCTTCAATGTTCATGAAGAAAAGGTTGTTGGCGTCGCCTGCCATACATCCGGCCGCCCACCAGTTGTTGCTCTCGGTGTTGGCTGTAATAGGCATGTACCTCCTCACGTTGTGGTCACCGGCTCCGGTGTTGTTGTCGCCGCCGAAGCTTGGGTTGTCGCTCACTGTGCATGCCGTGGTGAGCAGTGTGGCGAGTGCCATTATCAGTAATGTAGTCTTTTTCATAATTGACTGCGTTTATTATTTCTTGAAAAATCTATTCTTGCGATACCTTCAAGAATGAACCTACTTCCTTTACAACAAAAGTGTTGTGTGTTTCAGAGTATGTGATGGAGTAAGACCTGGAAAGGTTGTTGAATGGCAGTGCTGCTATGGTCACCATGGTCTCATAATCCGCATAAAGCATTATTCGAAGACGTTTTGCCGCTTCGAGTAGCAGTGGGTGGTCGGTTTCTGTAGCCTCGTTGTTTTGCCATTTCTTTATCAAGGCTATGTCCTCCGCTGTGATACCTTCAATGCCTTCGAGGTCAGATGGCTCGTAAAGAGAACCACTGTCTTCACTTGTGAGGAATATTCCCCTTTGATATTCTCCTTCCGTCTCCGGGAACCCGTCGTTGATGTTTTTTTCGAGATTGGCGAGCGGGTTGGCCTCTGTTGTCTTGTACGTTGAAGAGTAGAAGTAGATGATGTTGCTGTTTTTGTTGAATACAAATATCTTGTTTGTGACATTATCCTCCTTTGTCCTTAATGCAATGACTTCATCCTTGTCGTATTGTTCAATGTTCGGGTAAATGGAATGAAGTTCTTCAATGGTGGTGCGAGGTGTCACTCCTTCTTTGTTGTATGGCTTGAAAACCGCGATTTTGAATGACTTTTCCAGATGTCTCTTGTCTCCGTTTACGAAGTAGTCCACACTGCAGCTTATGTCTTTTGTTCCCTGTTGGCCAAAAGAGTATGCCAAAGAGGTTTTTCCGTTGTAGTCGTATTTGCCTTGTATGGTTTTGCCTTCGATGTTCCATGTCACGGTCACGTCTGTTGCGTTGTCCTCGAGAATACAGTTCAGCGTAATCATATTGAGCAGTTTTGCATATGCGTCAGCAGTATTGCCTTGCAGGTAAATGCCTCTGTCAAGACGTTCGGCGGCCTCGCCCGGTGTGATGAGAGGCTCAAAGGCTCCATTTCCTTTCTCAATCCTGTAGTAAGTTTCCGACAAGTTGTTTAAGTCGGTTTTGTGTGATTGTCCGAAAATTATGTCGCCGTAGGCATTGACTTGGGGTATGGCGTAGCCGGTGGAAATGTTGTCGGCCAACAGTCTCGCCTCGCCCTCGCCGGGTTTGTAGGTGTAGACAGATTTTGTAGAAGTAGTACTGTTGCGGGTCATGATATATATCAGACCGTCGTGCGAGTTGGTGGATATTATGTTCTCAAGAGTTATGTGTGTTTGTGGGTTTTTGCCTTCAAGGTCCACGCTGCAAAGCTTGTTGTCATAGTAGTAGAGTCTCCCGTCCATGATGGTTGCCCTGTTGTTGGCACGGCAAAAATCGACAAGTTCTGTTTTCTTGCCTGTCGTGAGGTCGAAGCATACAATGTTTGCTCCATGGCTGTTTCCTTTATTTATCGGCATGGAGGCGAAGAGTTTGTTGTCCTGTACTTTGAATCCGTAGTATTGGTCAATGTCCCCTGCAATGTTCACAGTCTCAGTTTCATTTGTGTCCAGGTCCCATGTTTTGATGCAGTATGCCATGTTTTCCATATTGTCGTCGGTGTTGAAATATACTTTTTTCCCAACCCGGGCGAATGCGTAGGCATAAAGCATTTCCTTGTTTTCCCGATATCTCCTTTCGGGTTTTTGGCTGAGGTCTGTCTTTACCCTGTTGTATATGTTTACGCCGTCAATGTATTGGGAGTAATATAGGTATCCGTCTTCTATGAAAGCGTATTTGAACTTGTCTCCTAAGTCATTAATACTTTCTTCGTCTACAATGGTAAGTTTCCCGCTTTTTATGTTTCTGCAGTATAGCCTCTGTATGTTGTTCTCCACGTTTGAGAAGAAAATGTTTTCGGCATCAGCGGCATAGCATCCGCAGTTTATCCAATTATTACTCTCGGTATTGGCTGTTATGGGGCTGTAACGTCTCACGTTGTGGTCACCGGCTCCGGTGTTGTTGTCGCCGCTGCTTGGGTTGTCGCTCACTGTGCATGCCGTGGTGAGCAGCATGGCGATCATCATTATTGGTAGAAGAATCTTATGCATAATGCTATGTTTTTTATTTTAAACAATAAGTGTGGTTAGCGAGGAGAGTTTTGGAGGGAAGAGGGTATAGATATGTCCAAGCCTGGATTTTCGGCCATGCAGAAGGGCGGCTCAGTTCATATCTCTACCCTCTACCTTCTAAAACATTCCTCACTCCTCTCTCCTCACTTATAAATCTCCGCCAGCTTGTCGAGCAGGGCTTGTCCGCGCAGGTCGGAAGCTACTATCTTGCCGTCGGGGCCAACGAGTATGTTCGATGGAATGCTGTTGATGCCGTAGGCTTCAGCAGCTGCGCACTGCCAGTATTTCAGGTCGGATATGTTGTGCCAGTTTAGTCCGAGAGACTTTACGGCACCCTTCCATGCGTCGGCCTTGCTGTCGAAGCTCACTCCAACCACGTCGAAACCCTTTTCCTTGTAAGTGTTGTAAGCCTCTACCACGTGTGGCATCTCGCGACGGCACGGTCCGCACCAGCTTGCCCAGAAGTCCACGAGCACATAGTTGCCCTTGCCCACCCAGTCGCTGAGTTTTGCCGGCTTTCCGTCGATGTCGTTCATCTCCAGGTCGGTGAACATCACTCCCGGCTGTCTCTTGGCAAGTGCCTGCACCTGTTTTTTCATTGGGGCGCACATCGGATGGTTAACCCATACTGCACCTGAGTTGATGAAGTCTGTGAGTTCCTTGTAGTCAAACTGGTAGTACATCTGACTCATTAAATAAGCCGGTGTGACGTCGTTGCTGTGAGCCTTTACATATTCAATCTTTATGCTGTCACACTTCTCTTCCATGGCTGTTATTTCCTTTGTTATTTTCTCTAACTTGGCTTTTCCCTCAGCCGTCTTGTCGTTTCTCAGTTCCTGCCATTCCTTGATTTGTGAGGCAGCCAATATCATGATGTTGCTCTGGTTGTTCATGTTGCTGAACTCATTGTTTAGTTTTGAGCCCTTCACCCACGACTCGTCGGTGAGCATTATTTCAATAGGTTCCCCGTCGTTCACGGCCGGCATGTTTCTTATGCCTCGCTGTTGCGGGTATCCGATGCCGAGGATGGCGTCCTTTGGAGCCTGTCCCTCAATGGTGAATTTTCCTCCGGAGACGCTGGCGGTGGCTATGGGGTTTCTTTGGTTGCCGTTAACAAACACCACAACGGTCTTTACCGTGTCAGGCACTGTGCCCTTAACCTTGAATGTCACGTCTTGAGCCGTGGCGGTGATGGCAGTAGCCATCAGAAGGTTCATAAGGATAGTCTTTTTCATTTCTTCTCTTATTTATTTTGGTTAATAATGCGGCAAAGTTATAAAAATATTCCAACACGGCGTGAACTTTCCAATAATTTTATGACAATTTAACTGTAAGTCCTCAGTCTATGTCCACCACCGTGATACCCGCTCCGCCAAATTGCACATGTTCGTCGCGGAATGCCTTGACGTTGGGCACCGTGTTCAGATACTGCCTTACGGCCTGCCGCAGGGCTCCAGTACCGGTACCGTGAAGAATGCGTATGCGGCTCATGCCCACGAGTATGGCGTCGTCGATGAAATACATTACGGCGTTGAGAGCCTCATCGGCCCTCATGCCACGTATGTCTATGTCTTGCTTGAAGTTCAGCTTGCGGGAGTCGATGGCCGAGCGGGTCTGCTGGCTCACGTCGTAGCCGAGCAACTGCTTGCGGTCGTCGGTTTTTGTGGATGTCACCACAGGCTTTGCGTGTTCGAGCCTTTCTACCCTCATTTTCGTCTTCATGTCTCCAAACACCACGGTAGCCATCTTTCCGTCTATTAGTTCCACGCGTCCCACCGTTGTAAGTCCTTTTATCCTTACGGTGTCGCCCTTCACTATCTCTGTCTGGTCCTTGGCAGGTTGCTGTGCAGGTGTCTCAGTGTTGGCGGCGGGCTGGTTTTTCATCTTTTCCTCCTTTCGTTTAGCCTTTCTCTCCCGCCTCTGCTGTATCTGCTTCATCTTGCGCTCTATCATCTCGTCGGTCTCGTTCTTTCCTCCAGCCTCCATCATGCCCTCCTCAAAGGCCTTGAGTTCTTCCCTTATGCGTTTTGTTGCCTCTTTTTCCGCCTGTTTCTCCTTTATCTCCCGAATGGCGTTTTCTATGCGTTTATTGCCTTCGCGGTATATTTCCTCCGCCTGTTCCTTAGCCTTTCGGATTATCTCCTTTCGGCTGCGTTCCAGTTCCTGCAGCTCCTTCTCGTAGTTGGCGATTTTCTGTTCGAGAGATTTCTCGTGCTGGTGTATGGTCTGTCTTTTTGCTTCCCAGTATCGTTTGTCGCGCACAATGTCCTGTAGGTATTTGTCGCTTTGGATGTAGTCGCTGCCCACTATTTCCGACGCGTCGGCAATCACCTCCTCGGGTATTCCCGTCTTTCTAGCAATCTCTATGGCAAATGAAGAGCCTGGCTGTCCGATGGCAAGTTGGAAGAGGGCGCGCATCTCGTGGCGGTCGTAGAGCATGGCACCGTTCACCACGCCTTCGTGGCTGTCGGCAAAGTGCTTGAGGTTCTGGTAGTGTGTGGTTATCACTCCGTAAGCCTTTTTCTTACAGAACTGTTTCAGTACACTTTCGGCTATGGCTCCACCGATGGTGGGTTCCGTTCCTCCACCGAACTCATCGATGAGCAGCAGTGTGGCGTTGTTGGCGTGTCGCATCATGTTTTTCATGTTCAGCAGGTGGCTTGAGTAGGTGCTGAGATCGTCGGCAATGCTTTGTTCGTCGCCAATGTCTATCATGATATTTTGGAACACGCCCGTCTTCGACCTTTCGCTCACGGGTATCGACAGGCCGCATTGCAGCATATACTGCATTAGTCCCACGGTCTTAAGGCACACCGATTTTCCACCGGCGTTAGGTCCTGAGATAATAAGTATGCGCTTGTCTGCTGTGAGCGTGATTTCCAACGGCACTATTTTTTTTCCCTGTTTTTCGAGTGAACTCTGCAGCAGCGGGTGTCGGGCCTCTATCCAGTCTATCAGAGGCTTGTTGTCAACCGCAGGTTCAATGGCTTTCATCTGTTTTGCCATTTCCGCTCGTGCGTGTACATTATCTATTTGTCCCATAAACACGTAAGAGCGTAGTATTTCTTTCACGTGAGGCCTGACGATGGCAGTGATGTCAGTCAGAATCCTTATTATCTCCCTCCGCTCTTCGGCTTCGAGTTCCCTCACTTTGTTGTTTGCCTCTACCACTTCCGCCGGTTCCACAAACACGGTCTTTCCCGTAGCCGACTCGTCGTGCACGATGCCCTTTATCTTTTTTTTCATAGCCGGAGCTATAGGTATCACGAGACGTCCGTCGCGCATGGTGGGAGCCACGTCCTTTTCAACCAGTCCGTCGCTTTGTGCCGCTCTGAGTATGCTGTTGAGGGTTTTTGATATGCTACCCTCAGTACGAGCCAATTCCTGTCTGATAGTAAAGAGGTGGTCGGAGGCGTTGTCTTTTATGCGTCCGAACTTGTCGAGAATTCTGTCTGTCTGGCGTATGATGTCGGGAAAGGTCTTCACCTCGTCGGTCATGCGTGCTAAGGCGGGGTAGGCGAATGTGGATTCCTCCTCAGAAGAGTTGTCCGCATTGTCACTTCTTCTGAGGAAAGACGTCATTCTGTGTATGGTTTCCAGCGATCGTCTGAGGTCGAAGAGTTCCTCCGTTTCAAGGTGTGTTCCCTCGAGTCTTATTCTTGCCACGGCCTCCCTCACGTCGAAGAAGAAGTTCATGGGGAAGTCGTCGTGCTGTTCCATGAGCAGTCTGAATTCCCTTGTTTGCGTGAGTCGTTCGTTCACTTCCATTGCTTGGTCCGACGGTGTCATGTTGTCCACCGTCTCCTTTCCCATTGTGCTAAGACAATGTGATTTCATTATGGCCCGAACCTCGTCGAAGCCTATTTTGCTTTCAAAATTCTTTGGATAAATCATGGTGCAAAATTACATATAAAGTATGAAAAAACCAAGATTAAGGAGTGAAATAGGGTCAAAAATGGGGTAAAAACAGAAAAATTTAAGGTAAATATAAAAAAAACGTCCAAAAAATTTGGAGAATAAGAAAAAAGTGTGTACCTTTGCACCCGCAATTGAGACGCAACACTGTTGCTCCCTCAAAGGAGAGATGGTAGAGTGGTCGATTACAACGGTCTTGAAAACCGTCGTGCTGAGAGGCACCGGGGGTTCGAATCCCTCTCTCTCCGCTCCATAGTCTTATTAATTTATTAAAAAGGGTAGGGTACAAAGCGTTGTACACCACCCTTTTTTTTTGAATAAATAGGGTATCATGTTGTTTAAAGTTTCTTCCAAATTGGTTTTGTCTAAAAAACCTTTGCAAAGATACATCTTTAATTCCGAAAATGTAGATATTTCGTTAGCTCCCAAGGTCGCTATCGCTCGAGCTTGGTGGAGTTTCAGTCTCTCCTGCAGAGCCGTTGTTGGCGGTTGTGGTGGCAGTGCCCGGGGTGAGGAATGAAGAGCTCTCGCCGCCGTAGGTCTTCACAGAGCGCTTGTAAGCCTGGTCGCCGCTGTACTCGGCTATCATCTCCGCGTTGTTGTCCACAAACATCTGCGTGCTCACAAGAGTCTTTCCGCTGTCCTTGCGGCTGTGAACCCACGCATACACTCCGTTGCCCTCACCCTCGATATGACCGAGATAGCCGTCCACGGTGGCGAAGCCGTACTTGCTCACGAGGTCGAGCAGCTTCACCTCGCTCGTCTTGTCGAGCACCACGTTGGTGGCGAGGAACTGGCAGTAAGGTATCTGCGTCACCGCATTCACACGTTGCAGCACGTCAAAGAACGAGATTTGGTCGCCATAGTCGTAGTCAGGGTTGTTGGTCACCACAGCCGCCGAGAAGTCCTTCACGGTGGTGCTTGCGTCGATTTTGAGGCTGCCGAGCTTGATGTCGGTGCGGGCGTTGTCTGCCGAGCCGGTCACCACGATGGCCGGGAGCGAGCCCTGGGTGAGCTGGTATGGAGCCGCTATGCATCCGCCTCCTGCCACCTCTTCGCGGGTGAGATAGATGTCGGTGAGCTTCATGTTCGTCTTCATGAACATGTTGTAGTCGCTGCATCCCACGGGTTTCGACTCGAATCCGTAGTTGATGAGCGGACAGATGCCCTTGTACATCTGCACCACGTTTCCCCACTTTGTGCGCTGTCGCTGCTGACTTGGCGTTCGAGAGTTCCTTACAGTCGACGGCTTCTCTGAAACAACCGTCTGTCCGTTCACTTGCTTGAACGTGAGGCTACCAGCCGAACCGTTCAGTTTCTTTAGTATTCCATTCAAAATTGCCATAAAAAATAGTGATTTAGGGTTGATAATTTATTTTACTTCTCTCCTTGTCATATTTCCTCTTGGTATCCATGGTTTATTGCGCTATACCTTGATTTGTTTTGACGATGCAAAGTTACGAAATATTTTTCGTTATTCCAAATATTTTCTCAATTATTTTCGTCTCAAATTAAAGATTTAACATTCTCTCCGCTCGGCGTTAACATTTCCGTCTGCCATTCCTTCGTCCTGTTACTGCTTTTTCTCCGTTCTTCTTCCGCAACAGGCACGCAGTGACTTCGCTACAACAGCATCCGGATATGCCGCCTGCATCGGATTCACTGCCTTGCAGTAAACAAGCCGTTTACCCATTTCCGTCACCTCATTTTCACCCGGAACAAACACGCTTTTTTGCTCAATTTGCTCAATTTTGCTCAATTTGCTTTTGCTCAATTTGCTCGCAAAACAAGGGTGTGTCTTGTAAGGTATTGAGACATAGGTAGTTATAATATTTTTGCCTTGTAAAAACGAGCAAAAGTGAGCAAATTGAGCAAAAGCAAATTGAGCAAATTCATTTTGCATGTATATGTTTTCGTAGTTAATAATAAATATATATAAATATATTATTTATTATTATATATATTATACTTATAATTTGAAACCTCCTTGAAA
>NZ_NPJI01000098.1 GCF_002251435.1 Prevotella sp. P2-180 | reverse complement strand
CCTTTCTTTCCGGTTAGAATCTGCGTATTACCTCAAGTCGCATCGTGGGGTAAGGGGATGTTGGCTACATATTGATGTTGTGCTGTTGCTTTTTACTGAAAGCTACTACTAACGACTCATAAATCTACCCTTAATCGTGTATTGGATGATAGTTGCGGATTTTAGGTTAAATTATCAACGACAAAGATACATAAAAAAATCGGTAACCAATGCGAAAAAGTAGAAAAAAAATGCAGTCAGGCCATATTTTTGCAAAATATGTAAACATTTCTTGTTTTCCTATCCTTCGAGATGGTCTCGGAATGGGTTAGGAATGCTCTCGGGACAAATGTAAATAAAAGATGTAACATTTCACAAAGTTTATGTTACATTTCCATTACACCTTATTTATATATTTATAGTAACTTTGCATCCGAATTTTGGAGAAATATACAAAAGTAATCAAATTATTGTAAAACCGAAGTATTAAAATCAATGAATGTGAAACTTTCAACCGTCGCACTCTTACTTATACTTGCGATGATCAGTCACGCCAGCGACGACCTCCCGCCTCTCCACGTTAGCGGAAACCAACTTGTCAACGAACAAGGTAAAGTCGTGACGCTACATGGGGTCATGGACACCCCCAACCGCTACTTCAACGGATGGAGATGGCAAGAATGGAAGGCTGGCTACAACGACGAAGACGTGCAGCCCTGCCTCGACTATTTCGAGAAACTGTTCACCGCCTTAAGCGACCGTAGCCAGGGATGCTACTGCACCGTATTCCGCTTGCATCTCGACCCCTGCTGGACCAACGACCCCAACAAGACCTTGGTAGGCGAAGGCGGCGAGCACAACATCAGCCAGTTTTCCGCGCAGCGTCTCGTGCGCTACTGGAAATCCCTCTACTCAAAACTGATGGAAAAGGCACTTGCTCACGGACTCTATGTCATCCTACGTCCGCCAGGAGTATGCCCGAAGGACATCAAGGTCGGCGACGACTACCAATCCTATCTTAAGACAGTGTGGGGAACAGTGACGCAGGCAAACGTGCTGAAGGAGCACTCTGGTCATGTGTCAATAGAGCTTGCCAACGAGCCAGTCCATGTCTATGCCGCCGACGGCTCAAGCTCGAAGTCGGCTCTCCGCGACTTCTTCCAGCCAGTTATCGATGTCATTCGCGACAATGGTTTCAACGGGGTCATATGGGTGCCTGGAGCAGGCTACCAGTCGCAATATGCAGACTATGCCCAATATCCCATAAACGACGTCAACTTCGGCTATGCCGTCCATGTCTATCCCGGATGGTACGGAGCGAGCGACAAGAGCTACAACCACAACGCCTTCATCAGCCAATTTCACGTCCAGGTGCCGGTTGTAGATACCAACCCCATCATGGTGACCGAGATTGACTGGAGTCCGGAAAATCCCGATGGTGAGGGTAAGTACAACGAATGGGGCGAATGGGTGAAACCTAACTACGGCACATGGGGCACTGCCTCCACCTCAAAGTGGGGCAACGCATGGAAAGCCGTACACGACCATTACGGCAACATCGGCATGACGCTCACCTCTACCGATGACCTCATCGACATCGACGAGTATCTCAAGTCGGGCATGGTCCGTCCGAACTTCAGCGTTGCCGGCAATCTCTACGAAGAATGTTGCGCCTACACTTGTTTCCAATGGTACAAGGAATTCTACGAGGCTCAGGCGACAGGCATCGACGCCCTGTTCCCCACCCCGCAGCCCTCACCAGTGTCCACCCGCTCGTTCGACCTTATGGGACGTCCCGTTGGTTCAAACCACCACGGCATTTGTATCATAAAGACCGATGGAAAGGCGAAAAAGATGATTAAATCTGCAAAATGTAACAAATGACAAAGTATGTGTTACATTTACATATCTTGTGATTAATGAAATATCGTTAATTTTGCAGACGAAAACAAAAAACGTAACTAAGTATTTATTAATTTTTTCAATAACTAACGCATGTTCCAAAATCAAAGAGACATGAGACAACAACAACCAACTATGAGAAGGACAGTCGCACTGTTCCTCTTGCTGTTCTCGATGTGTATCGGAGCCTTCGCCCAAAAGGGCATTGAGATTTCCGGTAAACTGACTGATACAGCAGGCGAGGAACTCATCGGCGCATCTGTCTTTGTAAAGGGCAACACTGCCAATGGTACAGTGTCTGACCTTAGTGGAGATTTCAAGCTCACAGTCCCTTCAGAGAACTCTGTCGTCGTATTCTCTTACGTCGGCATGGTGACCAAGGAAGTTAAAGTGGGCAAGAAACGAGTATTTAACATCAGCCTCGAAGAGGACAACCAACTGCAAGAGGTGGTTGTCGTCGGTTTCGGCCAACAGAAGAAGGAGTCTGTCGTGGGAGCCATCACCCAGACCACAGCCAAAGTGCTGGAGCGTACTGGTGGTGTGACCAGCCTTGGACAGGCTCTCTCAGGTAACCTTCCAGGTGTTGTTACCATGAGTTCTACAGGTCAGCCTGGCGACGAGGACCCGACCATCACCATTCGTGGTGTCACGTCGTGGAACAACTCTGCTCCTCTCGTGCTTGTGGATGGTATCGAGCGTCCGATGTCGAGTGTTGACATCAACTCTGTAGCTACAATCTCAGTGTTGAAGGACGCTTCCGCAACGGCTGTGTTCGGTGTGCGAGGTGCCAACGGTGTAATCCTCATCACCACCAAGCGCGGTGAGGAAGGAAAGGCTACCGTGAACATCAGTGCCAGCTCAACGCTGAAGACCTATTCAAAGCTTCCTGACATGATGGATGCCTACGATGCACTCAGCCTGCGCAACCAGGTTATCGAGGCGGAGCTTCCTTATCGTCCTGAGGCTTGGTCCTACTATCTGACACAGGACCGCCTGAACAAGTACCGCAACCCTGCCAACCTCGAAGAGTTTGAGCGTTATCCAAACGTGAATTGGGTGGACGAGCTGCTTAAGGACGTGGCAGCCTCTTATCAGGCAAACATCAACATCTCCGGTGGTTCGAAGTTTGCGAAGTATTTCGCAAGTGTTGACTACGCGCATGAGGGCGACATCTATAAGACTCTGCCAGCCATGCGTGGCTATCAGCCAGGTTTCTCCTATGACCGCGTGAACGTCCGTTCAAACCTCGACTTCAATCTTACAAAGACAACCAAGCTGCATGTAAACCTCTCTGGTTCGCACTCAGTGAAGAAGGCGACACAGGCCCAGTATGAGAACCTCGTATGGTCGGCTTTCTATGGTATTTCTCCCGACTCGTTCCGTCCTATCTACAGCAACGGTGTGTATGGATACTACAATCCTAACCCGACACAGGCTGCAGCCAACTCAATGGAGTATCTCATCTGCGGTGGTATAGGCTATACGACCAACGACCGTCTGAACACCGACTTCACCATCGAGCAGGACCTCGGCTTCATCACCAAGGGACTTACTTTCCAGGCACGTCTGGCATTCGACAACGCCTTTAACGAGACAGGTCGTGGTATCGACGACACAACCGACTGGGAGGATGACGCACACCAGTGGATTGACCCAGATACAGGTGAGATAAAGACCGACGTTACCACTGACAAGAACTACAAGTTCGACTATAAGAATAATGTGGCTTGGAAGACTGGTGCAGGTAGTGTGAACGACTGGATGTCCTACCGCCGCGTGAACTATTCAGCACAGCTCAACTACTCGAACACCTTCGGCAAGCACACCGTAGGAGCAATGGGTAACTTCAGCCGTGAGCAGTATGCAACAGGTAGCATGCAGCCATACTATCGTGAGAACTGGGTGTTCCGTGCAACATACGATTTCGCACACAAGTATATGTTGGAGTACAATGGAGCCTACAACGGTTCGGAGCTCTTCTCTTCCGACAACCGCTTCGCATTCTTCAACTCAGGAGCCATCGGATGGATGATCAGCGAGGAAGCCTTCATGAAGCCTCTGCGCGACAAGCACATCATCGACATGCTGAAGTTCCGTGCCTCGTATGGTGAGATTGGTGACGACCAGGTTTCAGGTTCTGGACGTTGGCTCTATATGGACTCATGGTCAAACAGTGGAGCAACACCCCAAGGTTCTACAGGCGTTGACCCTTCAAAGAGTAATTATACATGGTGGCAGCAGACACAGTTTGGTAACCCCGACCTTCACTGGGAGACAGCCAAGAAACTCGACATCGCAGCCGACTTCGGCTTCCTTGGCGGCTTGATTACAGGTTCGTTCGACTACTTCAGCGAAAAGCGTTCTGACATTCTTATCAATGGCAACGACCGTGCTGTACCAAGCTACTTCGGTGGCAACGCGCCTGTCGCTAATAAAGGTAAGGTTAACAGCTCTGGTTACGAGCTTGACCTCCGCTTCAACAAGCAGCTCAACAAGGACTGGCGCCTTTGGGGTAACATTGCCTTCACTCACGCCAAGAGTGAGATTATTGAGGCTGACGACCCATTGCTGAAACCAGAGTACCAGAAGAAGGCGGGCAAGGGAATCGGTCAGACCTATACTTACGTTGACTACGGCTACTACAACAACTGGGACGAGCTCTATGGTAGCACACCCCACGACGAGAAGGACGATGCCCGCATGCCAGGCAACTACATCATTCTCGACTACGATGCCGACGGTAAGATTACGGTCAACGACCAAGTGCCTTACGCGTTCACCTCTGTTCCTCAGAACACCTGCAACTTCCAAGTCGGTTTCGACTACAAGGGCTTCAGCGCATTCGTGCAGTTCTATGGCACCAACAACGTGTCACGTGTCGTAACCCTTGAGAGTCTTGGTGGTACACGCAACACCGCTTACTACGAAACAGAGCCATATTGGTCGAAGGACAATCCTGACAGCGGAATGCCTCTGCCACGCTGGTTAACCCAGAAGAGCAACTACACTAATGGAACCCGCTTCCTCTACGATGGTTCTTACCTCCGTCTGAAATATGCAGAGGTAGCCTACACCTTCTCAACAGAGAAGTGGCTGAAGTCTTTGGGCTTGCAGAGTCTTAAGGTGTTCATCAACGGTAACAACCTCGCACTCTGGACAGACATGCCCGACGACCGTGAGTCAAACACCAGTTCAAACGGCTGGAGCGGTAGTGCCTACCCGACACAGCGCCGTTTCAATTTAGGTCTAAAAATTACACTTTAACAAGAGAAACGATGAAAAAACAATTAAAATATGTTCTTGGCGCAATGATGTGCTGCACGCTCGGCTTCAGTTCTTGTACTGACTATCTGGAGCGCGACGAGGCATCTGTGCTCTCCAAGGAGGATGCGTTTAAGAACTTCAACAATTTCCAGGGCTACGTCGAGGTGATGTACAACGTCATCCCCGACTTCTCAAGACATTATTGGGTAAGCTCGTTCAACTGGGGTGAGGACGAGGTCATCACTACAGGTAACGGCGAGTACTTGATGGGATTCCAGATTGATAATGGAAACTACCGAAGCTATTTCAACAATGGAGCTTGTTTCCTCGACAGGGAATGGTATGTTGACGCAAAACCAGGTGGTAGCGGTGCCCGATTCGACAAGGCTCTCTGGGGCGGTGGATGGTATGCCATCCGTCAGGCCAACGTGGGTCTGAAGGCTCTTGAGGACGGACTTCTTGTTGATGCCACACAGGAGCAACGCAACTTTATTGAGGGACAGCTTCGCTATTTCCGTGGCTGGTTCTACTTCCAGCTTTGCTCCTACTGGGGCGGTCTGCCATATATGACAGAGCCTCTTGATCCATCAGCACAATTCAATCTGCCTCGCTTGAGCTATCAGGAATGTGCCGACCTCATGATTGCCGACTTCAAGCGTGCTGCAGAGCTTTTGCCAGTTGACTGGGACAAGACTGCCACAGGTCGTCCTACACAGGGCAAGAACGAGTTCCGTCCAAACAAGATTTGGGCTCTCTCTTATCTTGGCAAGGCTGCCCTCTATGCCGGTAGCCCACTGATGGCACAGGGCGTTGACAGCAACAGCAAGGAATATGATGCTGCACGTTGCAAGACTGCAGCCGAGGCTCTCGGACAGGTCCTCACTATGGTGGAGAACGGCGAGACACAATATAAGTTGGTCGATTTCGAGGACTACAGCACATTGTTCTATTCGCGCAAAGACTTCCTCGTTCCTGGTGGTACAGAAGCTATTGTTCGTCACGTCACTTATAATGCCGACTCATACTGGCGTCAGATGAACTCCTATCAGCTTTCAGCCATCTGTAATGGTGACGGTATTATACTTCATCCGTCAGCCAACTACGTTAACTACTATGGTATGGCAAACGGTCTGCCTCTCGACGATGCCAACTCTGGCTTCAGCAAGAGCCAGCCTTGGAAGGATCGCGACCCACGTTTCTATCACGACATCATCTACGACGGAGTGAAGATGATAAAGTCGCCTACATCGGACCACAAGCCTTACCAATATGCTAATTTCTATGAGGGTGGCAATGGCGTTAACGACCCGAAGTCAACAAGCCGCACAGGTTACCTTAACTACAAGTTCATACCTATCGGTGCCAACACCTCCGACAACGACTATGGCTGGGGATTTCACATGAGCATCTCTTATCTTCGTCTTGCCGACGTATATCTTATGTATGCTGAGGCTGCCGCCGAGGGATATGGAAGCGCAAAGGGTAAGTCACCCAACTGCTCGCTCACCGCAGAGGATGCCATCAACGTAATCCGCGACCGTGCCGGTGTTGAGCATGTCAACGCTGCCTACACAGCATCGCTTGAGAAGTTCATGGGTGAGGTTCGCCGCGAACGTGCCGTTGAGCTGTCCTTCGAGGGACACCGCTTCAACGACCTGCGCCGTTGGAAGCTGCTCACTGAATATCCATACAACATCAAGACCTGCCAGAAGTTTGACCGCGATGGCGAGTTCGACCCGAATGTTGACCCGAAGGAGAACAAGGTGAAGAACTTCCGCGAGGAGATCATCATCAAGCGCGCACTGTCGAAGAAGCACTACTGGTTGCCTTTCAAGACCGACGACGTCACGATGTATCCTGAGTTTGGCCAGAATCCCGGATGGTAAAGGTAATGTATAATACCCTAAATAAGATAAACAATGAGACAAATATATAAAGGAATTGCGTTGTGTGCGACGCTGGCAACCACAGCCTCGGGTGCTTTTGCACAGACCGACGAAGCCTTGGACGCTTTCGCCGACACGCTCGACAACAAAGTGCAGGTAGCATTCCGTTCCGTGGATAAACAGGATCTTCTGAACGGCGTGTCTGCAATAGATATGAAAGAGATGGCTGCCAAGAACTACAGCAGCTATAGCTTGGATTACATTGAGAATGTAGTCGGTGGAGTCAACAACGGACTCTGGGGCTACGGCGACTATCTCGTGGTGGTTGACGGAATGGTGCGCGATGCCAACAACGTGCTACCTACGGAGATTGAACAGATAACTCTGCTCAAGGGATCGGCTGCAGTGGTACTCTATGGACCACGTGCCGCCAAGGGTGTGCTTCAAATCACCACCAAGCGCGGACAGATGGGCGACCTGCGCATCAACGTCCATGCCAACGGAGGCATGAACACACCAAAAGCTTTCCCAAAGTATTTGGGATCGGCTGAATACATGTCGCTCTACAACCAGGCTTGCAAGAACGATGGCTTGATGACACCAAATTATACCGACGACGAAATCTACCACTTCGCATCGGGAGAGAACCCATACCGCTATCCAAACTTCGACATGTACGACTCCGACTATCGTCGTGCAGCCTCGACACGCTACGAGGGAATACTTGAAGTGACAGGTGGCAGTGGACGCGTAAAATACTACACCACTATGGGTTACTATCGTGAGAACGACATTCTGAAAGTAGGCAAGACCAAGGACAACTACACAAGCCGTTTCTTCGTGCGTGGTAACATGGACGTGAAGTTCAACGACTGGCTCACCGCTAAGGCCGACGCCAACGTTACCTTCTACGACTCCTACGCCGCAAAGACCGACTGGTGGTCACAGGCTGCCACGCTACGTCCACACCTCGTGGCTCCGCTGATTCCTATCAGCTACATCGAGGAGACCGACAAGAACTCCCTTGGTACTGTGATGAACAGTAACTATCTGCAGAACGGATACTTCTTCGGTGGAACACAGACAAATCCTACCAACCCTTATGCCGACGCTTTCGCAGCAGGTGACAACAAGTTTGTTAGCCGTCAGTTCCAGTTCAACACTGAATTCGACGTTAATCTCGGCAAACTTGTTGAGGGTTTGATGTTCCGTGCAAAGTATGGTATCGACTACGCTTCCACCTACAATCAGGGCTACAGCAACAAATATGCCACCTACTCTCCGTCGTGGACAAACTACAACGGCAAGGACATGATTGGTAGCATCACCCAGTTTGGTAAGGACGAGAAGACAGGCAGCGAGAACATCTCAAACTCAGCTTACCGCTACACCTACAACGTGTCGGGACAGTTTGACTGGACACGCACTTTCGACAAGCGTCACAACGTGTTCGCAATGCTCCTCGCCAACGCTTGGCAGACACAGCGCAGCGGTCACTATCACCGCACCACCAACGCCAACCTTGGCTTGCAGCTGTCGTACAACTACGACCACACTTACTATATCGATTTCAGTGCGGCAATGCCTTACTCAACAAAGTTGCCCGAAGGCAAGCGCAGTGCCATTTCTCCAACTGTCACACTTGGTTGGCGCATATCTAACGACTTGCTCAAGGACACCTTCGTTGACGACCTTATGCTGACAGCCTCCGGCGGCATCATCAACCAGGACATCGACATCACAGCCGATGAGAACGAGGATGGCTACTACCTCTGGAAGGCAGTCGTTCAGCAGGGCGGATGGTACTCTTGGGGCGACCTTGAGGGTGGATCAGTGACAGAGTTCCAGCGTGGTGACAATATGGACCTCGGCTTCGTAAAGCGTAAGGAGTTCTCTGTAGGTCTGCGCGGTTCTTTGTGGAACAAGCTCATCACCTTCGACGCCAACTTCTTCACCAGCAAGATGGACGGTGGTTTGGCACGCGTATCGTCGCTCTATCCTAACTATTTCACACAGGTGGGCTACCCAACCTCTTCCATCATTCCGTTCGTTAACTACAATGTTGACAAGCGAGTGGGTATCGACTTCAGCGTCTATGCCAACAAGAAGTTCGGCGAGGTTGACCTCACTCTCGGAGTAAGCGGCACATGGGTGAAGAGCACAGCCGACAAGCGCGACGAGAACATCGAGTACGACTATCTCTCAGCCGTCGGTAAGTCTCTCAACGGCTTATGGGGTCTTGAGACTCTCGGTATCTTCCAGACAAAGGATCAGATTGACGCAGCTCCAACACAGACCTTCGGCGAGGTTCGCCCTGGCGACTTGCAGTATAAGGACCAGAACAACGACGGCAAGATTGACGACAACGACCGCGTATTCCTCGGCCGTTGGGACAATCCTTTCGTTGGCGGTATCAACCTCACTGCAAAGTGGAGAAACTTCACCCTCTTCGCAATGGGTAACCTATACCTCGGCGGCTACGGCATGAAGGACAACTCCTACTGGTGGATGCGTGGCGACGGCAAGTATTCTGAGGCCGCACGCGACTATTGGACAACTGAGAACACTGATGCTGCCTATCCACGTCTGACGACAACCAACGGCGACAACAACTATCGTAACTCTGACTTCTGGATGTATAAGAAAGACTGTTTCAACCTGGCTCGCGTACAGCTTACCTATGCTCTGCCAGAGTCACTCTTCAAGGACTCTTTCATCAGGGGTGTCGATGTCTTCGTGGGTGGAAGCAACCTGCTGACCATCGCCAAGGAGCGTGAGATACTGGAGATGAAAGTAGGATCGGCTCCTCAGATGCGTTCCTACAACATCGGTTTCAAGGCTTCGTTCTAAACATTGTAACATATTAATTTACTGAAAAATGAAAACATTAAAAAAAGTAGCAATACTTTCTATCATAACGCCAATGATGGTCTCTCTCACCAGCTGCGACGACCTGTTCGACCCAGCTCCAGAGAACCACAAGGACATGACGCAGCTTGAGGACATGCCTTCATGGGCTGTGGGACTGCTGGGACATGCCTACCTGAGTAATCCGCTCGGCAATGGCGGTGAGGACTATCCATGGACGGAGACAGCCACCGACGACGCTGTTTCCAACGACGTGAACGACTCTTACCGCAAGATTGCCACCGGTGCATGGCGCAAGGACAACAATCCTATAGACCAGTGGCAGCGCCTGCGCGCCTCTTGGCAGTACATCAACCAGTTCCTCGAGCTCTCCGAGAATGTGAAGTGGGCTAAAGACGAGGTAGTTTCCGAACTCTACAAGGTTCGTTTCCAGGGCGAGGCTTACGGTATGCGTGCCCTCTATATGTTCTATCTCCTTCAGGCTCATGCCGGATGGACCGACGGCGGCGAGCTGCTCGGCATTCCGGTGCTCACCGAGTCTGAGACTGTCAATTCCGACTTCAACAAGCCACGCGACAGCTTCAAGGCTTGCATGGACCTGCTTAAAGCCGACGTGGCAAAAGCAGTGGAGATGCTTCCCGACGAATATGGCGATATCAATTCTGACAATGAAGTGCCAGCCAAGTACAAGTCGATGGGTGCCACTATGGCATCTTACAACCGTGTGTTCGGTAACCATGCCAAAAACCGCATGAGTCTTCGGGCAGCTACAGCAGTCTTGGCAAAGGCTTCACTCATGGCTGCCAGCCCAGCTTTCGCTGACGGCTCTGGCGTTACATGGGAGCAGGCAGCACAGGCAATGGGCAACGTGTTGAAATTCCTCGGCAACGACCCAGTCTCACAGATGGATCCTAACGGCAACTTCTGGTACACCGACCCGAAAGCATTACAGAATCTCACTGAAGGTCAGAACACAAAGGAATGGCTGTGGCGTACTAATGCAGGCGGGAGCCACGGAATCGAGTCAAACAACTTCGTCCCGACGCTGTTCGGCAATGGCCGCATCAACCCTTCACAGAACCTTGTTGATGCCTTCCCCGCAGCTAACGGCTATCCTATCACCGACGCAAGAAGTGGCTACGACCCACAGAATCCATACGCCGACCGCGACCCACGCTTCGAGCAGTTCATCATTCACAACAACTCACAGTATGGCGGCAAGACCATCATCACAGCTGTTGACGGAACAGACAACAACGCGATGAACAAGTTCGACGGAAAGTCAACCAGGACAGGTTACTATATGAAGAAGCTGCTCTGCGAGAGTGTCAACTGCGACCCGAGTTCCACTACTGACCAGCACCACATGAAACCACTCATGCGCTACACCGAGTTCTTCCTTGGCTATGCCGAGGCTGCCAACGAGGCTTGGGGACCACAGGGCAAGGGTTCGTTCGGCTTTTCTGCCTACGACGTTATCAAGGCTATCCGCAGCCGTGCAGGCATCAGCGACATCAACGACGAGGACGGATATCTTGAGAGCATCAAGAACGACAAGGAGAAGATGCGTGAGCTCATCCGCAACGAGCGCCGCATTGAGCTCTGCTTCGAAGGCTACCGTTTCTGGGACCTCCGTCGCTGGAAGGCTAACCTCAACGAAACCGTCAAAGGTATGAGAATTGAGAACAACCACTACCAGGTTGTAGATGTTGAGAAGCGCGACTTCAAGGACTACATGTACTGGGGACCAATCCCTTACAGCGAGACGCTGAAGTTCGACCAGCTCGTTCAGAACAAAGGCTGGTAATAAAAGTAATTAATAAAACCTGAATATAAAGATGAAAGTAAACAGCATAAAATCATTGATGGCTTTGGCTGCAGTGGCACTTGCAACAGCAAGCTGTGAGAATGGCGACTGGGAGTTCCCAGACTACGACCACACAGCGGTATATTTCGCCTCACAGAGCCCTATACGCACCATAATCCTCGGCGAGGATGTCTATGACACCTCACTCGACAACGAGCACAAGTGCCAGATCATGGCTACCATGGGCGGTGTGTATAAGAACACTACAGATAGGATTATCGACATCAAGGTTGACAACTCTCTCTGCGACGGCAAGAAGTTCAAGGACAACGGACAGCCCATCGTGGCTATGCCAGCCTCACACTACACGCTGAGCAGCGACAAAATTGTCATCCCAAGCGGTAAGGTTATCGGCGGCGTGACAGTTCAGCTCACCGACGCTTACTTCAACGACCCTATGTCGCCACAGCTCAACTACGTCATTCCTGTTGTGATGACACACGTTACAGGTGCCGACAGCATCCTCGTTGGCAAGGCAAAGGAAGGTGTAGCATCTCCCTCTCGCACAAATCCCGACCACTGGGATGTTCTGCCACAGGACTATGTGCTCTACGCTGTGAAATATATCAGCAAGTACGACTGCAACTATTTGCGTCGTGGTGTTGACGAGTATAGCGGCGCAAAGACAGGCACAGTGACACGCCAGGAAGAGTATGTTGAGAAGGACGAGGTAATCAACGGATTCTCAACTCTCGGCATCAACATCGTGGAGTGGGCTCGTCCCACAAAGGACGCTGAGGGCAACAACGTTGACTGCCGTCTGAAGCTCACCTTCGACGAAAGCGGCAAGTGTACCGTAACTTCCAATAGCGAGGGTGTTGTTGCCTCAGGCACTGGTGAGTACAAGGACAAGGGCGAGAAGAACAGCTGGGGCGGCAAGGACCGCGACGCCCTTTACCTCGACTACACCGTTGAGTACCGCGGCGTAAAGTGCCACACCAAGGACATCCTCGTCGTTCGCGACCGTGGTGTCAAGGCTGAGTGGTTCACGGTAGAGTGATAAGATAAATAAAAATGGTTTCAGATAAAAAATCATCAATAAAGGTATGAAACATACAAACAAGATTTTAGGAACAATGCTTCTTGCTGCTGCTGTCAGCACATCCTGTGTTGACGACGACAAGCTCGGGTTTGCATTCGAGAAGCCTGCCTCTATAGAGGGTATGGAATATCTTGCAGACTATGACGCATTGAAAGCATACGTTGACCGCAGTGCTAATCCCAACTTCAAGTTGGGAGTCGCACTGGCGGCAGACGACTACAACGCAGGTGGCGTGGTGACTCGCCTTGCCAACTCAAACTTCGACGAGATGACAGCCGGCAACGCCATGAAGTATGCCTCCTGTGTGGCTGACAACGGAGCTATGGACTTCGGCAAGGTATCAACCTTCGTTAACAATGCCAAGGAGAACGGCATAACTATCTATGGTCACACTCTCGCATGGCATTCGCAGCAGAACAACAATTATCTCAATGGCATCATCGCGCCAAAGGAGATACCAATTGACCCCAATGCCAAGAACGAGGTGGAGGACAAGAAGACCAACTTCGCCGACTATGCCAGCTTCCCGTTTTATGTGATGGGCTACAAGCCGGACATCATCGACGGAGTGCTCACTAGCAACAACCCGACGGAATGGCACCAGTATTTCGTGCTCGACGGTTGTCCTACTGAGCAGGGAAAGGCCTATAAGGTGACTGCCATGATTCGTGGTTCAAAGGAAGGTCAGCTCAACGTACAGTTCGGTGACTGGGGCGGCATGGAGACAGGTCCATTGGCATTCAGCACCGAATGGGAAGAGCAGACCATTCAGTTCAACAGTGCTTTGGCAGGGAACTCTTTTGTGGTATTCCAGCCAGGCAGCTTTGACGGAACTTTGGAGATAAAGTGGGTGAAGGTTAGTCACACTGAGGCTCCCGCAATAGAAATCTTCAACGACCAGCTGACCAACGGCGAAATGGTTGCAGGCAAGCCAATGAACAACTTCGTTGTGCGTGAGGCTGGCAAGGGCGATGTTCCCGGTAATCCTATAGCTGGCGGTCCCGAAGGAAAGAACTGTATTAAGATTACATCTATTGCCAATCCTACCAACTCTTGGGATACTCAGTTCTTCATCTACACTCCCGACAAGGCGTGGGCTGGTGGTGAGAAATATAAGATATCATTCTGGTATAAGGCTTCTGAAGCAGCTGGTTCTGAATCTCAATGTCATGGTGAGCCAGGAGGCTACAAGCACTATCAGATGTTGCCCACTAACCCAAGTTTCACCACCGAATGGCAGTATTACGAGGCAACTTCCTCAATCCCTGCTTCTGGCGACGGCATGAAGTCGATTGCCTTTAACCTCAATGTCAACAAAAACCAGGTTGACTACTACTTTGCCGACATCCACTGGTACACCGTAGAGAAGGGCAACAAGATTCCTCTAACTCCAGAGGAGAAGAAGGACACCCTCACATGGGCTATGGACAACTGGATTACTGGCATGATGCAGGCATGCGAAGGCTACGTCACCTCATGGGACGTTGTCAACGAGGCTCTGTCAGGAGATGATAAGGACGGCGACGGATGGTACGATCTCCAGTCTGCCACCAGAAACACTGTCCGTGAGGACGACAAGGCTAACAACTTCTACTGGCAAGACTATCTCGGCGATTTGGACTATGTCCGTACTGCAGTGGGCTTGGCACGCAAGCGTTTTGCTGAGAATGGTGGTCAGGGCGAGCTGAAGCTCTTCATCAACGACTACAACCTCGAGAGCGACTGGGACGACAACAAGAAATTAAAGTCGCTTATCCACTGGATTCAGGAATGGGAGTCTGACGGAGTGACGAAGATTGACGGTATCGGCTCGCAGATGCACGTCTCATGCTATGCTGATGCCAACATCCAGAAGAGCAAGGAAGAGCATGTAGTAAAGATGCTCCAACTGATGAAGGAGAGCGGCAAGCTCTGCAAGATTTCAGAGCTCGACATGGGCTTCGTGGATGCCAACGACAAATCCGTGAAGACCGAGGACCTCACCGAGGAGCAGCACAAGAAGATGGCAGCATACTATAGCTTCATAGTTAGAAAATACTTTGAAATAATCCCAGCCAACCAGCGCTATGGCATCACTCAGTGGTGCATCACCGACGCTCCTGATAGTAGCGGTTGGCGTGGTGGCGAGCCTGTAGGTCTTTGGGACAGCAACTACTACCGCAAGCACACCTATGCAGGTTTTGCTGACGGTTTGCAGGGCAAGGAGTACTCTAAATAGCAAGCAATTAGGTTTTTATTAATACTTCAAAGGGGATAATTGTTTATCCAAAATCATGGGCTGCGTCGTGAGACACAGCCCATGTTACATTATTCTCTCAAAATGTTTGGAAACTTCAAAAAATGCTCAGAATAAAATTCATTTTTATAGGTTTGATTGGCATCTTGGTGACTCTGTCAAGCTGCAATGGAAAGAAAGAGGCGGCGGAAAGTATTGATGCGTTGCCGAAGATTTTTCCAGATTATTGTGGTGTGACAATACCATTGAACATTGCTCCACTGAACTTCATGGTGGAAGGTGCTGAACATATACAGGCAAAAATTTGTCTCGAAGAAATGGAACTGGAGACTGTTTGTGGCAGCGAAGGTGTTGTTGACATCTCTATCGAAGATTGGAGTGACATGACAACAAAGGCCGCAGGCAAGAGTCTCAGTGTGGAAGTGTCGGTTTGGAATGAAGAAAAACCGGAAGGAGTGAGATACAAATCATTTGACATATTTGTATCAAAGGACACTATTGACCCTTACATAGCTTACCGACTGATAGAACCAGGCTACGAGGCATGGAGACAGATGGGAATATACGAGCGTGAACTATCCTCATTTGACGAGTATGAGATAGTGTCAAACAAAATCACAAAGAGCGCCTGCATAAATTGCCATCATTTCGACCGCCGCTCATCAAAGCGCATGATGTTCCATGCCCGTGGCGAAAAAGGAGGAACGGTGTTTCTTGAAAATGGGAACACACACAAGGTAAAACCGGAAAAGAGCGTCGTTTATCCTGCATGGCATCCCAAAGGACGCTACATCGCATTTGCCTCTAACGTAACCCGCCAGAGTTTCTATGGACAAGGACGGCAGCCTATCGAGGTTTATGACCGTAGTTCAGATCTCGTTGTCTATGACACACAGGAAGACCGTATTGTCAGCGACCCACGCTTTGTAGAAGAAATAAATATGGAAACCTTCCCCACATGGTCACCAGACGGCAAATGGCTCTACTTCTGTTCAGCCCCGTCGAAAAACATGCCCGACGAGCGAAAGGATCTTCACTACAACATTGTGCGTGTGGCTTTCGACAGCAACACTTGTAAGTTTGGCGAGACAATTGACACAGTATATAATGCGAGGGTGAACGGTGGCAGTGCATCTTTCCCCCGCGTGTCACCCGACGGACGTTATCTTTGCTTCACACTGTCGGCATTCGGTACATTCCCTATTTGGCATAACGAGGCTGACCTTGCAATGCTTGACCTGACAAGTGGAAAGGCGGTGGATGTAAAGGTATGGAACGACCGGGACAACACGGAAAGTTACCACTCATGGTCAGTTAACGGACGATGGATGCTTTTTTCGTCAAGAAGGTTGGATGGTCGCTATACACGCCTGTTCATCGGTCATTTCGACAAGAACGGCAATGCAGGCAAGCCTTTCCTTTTGCCACAGAAAGACCCTCGTCAGAACACTCTCCGACTGAAATCCTTCAATGTGCCCGAGTTTGTAGATGGCAAAGTGGATATGCCTGAATCTACAGTGGAGCTTTTCAGATGTCCAGACAAACTGATACAGTGATGAAGAGGCGACAAGATGTTTCAAAATAAACAAAAACAAGAAAAATGAAATTCCAGAAAATATCCCTGCCTCTTTTGGCAAGTATTTATCCCTTGGCATTATTCGTGGCAGTATGGCTCGTATGGTACAATTGTTACTACTATGTTCTCATATGGCTTGAGGGCTACAGCTATTATTCCGACCTGCCAGACCTTACCTTCCTTGCCTCAACCATGCCCGACGACTTCTGCAAAATCATTGGATCGTATATACTTCAGTTCTACTATTATCCTATGGTTGGAGCAGCCTTTCAGGCAATGTTCCCCGTGCTTATTATGCTTTGCGGGGAATGGATTGTGATACGCCTGTTTCACAACCCAAAGCCGCTGCTATGGCTTTCGCTTATTCCTGTGGCGGTGTTTTTAGACAACCAATTCTGGGACACTTCGCTAAAGGACTCAGTGACATGGTGTGGAGTTGGCCTGTTTATAGCATTAATAGTTGAACTTGCCACAATACGTCATAGACAGCCTTTACGCATGCCTTCGTTAGTGGGAAATAGAGTGCTGTCTGCAGTCGCGTCATTGGCATTATTCTGTCTTTCAATTTATAATCTTGGTTTCAAAGACAAGCGCAACAACATACACCATTACTATTGCCAGCTCGAATATCTTGCCAACAATCGTCAATGGGACGAGATACTCAAAGTAGTTACTCCACAGCATGCGCAGGAGAGTTTTATAGCCCGTCGCTATGCCTTGCTCGCACTCAACGTGAAGGGACTACTGGCAGAGAACATGTTCGCCTATGGCGTAATGTCTGACAGTGATTTCCTTTTCATTGACCGCGACGAGCCTCTATGCCACAGTTTCAACGCTGTGCTGTTCCGTGAGCTTAGAATGCCTAACGAGGTTATCCACCACTCATTCCAGGAACAGATTCAATCAAACTTCGGCATCAATTTCAACATACTTCGACGACTCGTAGAGATATGTCTTGAGACCAAGGACTATCCCTTGGCGAAGAAATATCTCGACATACTTGACCATTCCACAGTGATGCGTCACTGGGCACAAAAACGTCGCCCGCAACTTGAGGCAATAAAAAACAAGAAAACTAATTATGAGATAAAAGGAGAACCGTTTTACTCCCACGACTTCCTTGTCACTATGGGTGCCATGTGCGACCGCTATCCCAAGAACCGCATGTATGCCGACTATCTGCTCTGTGGACTTCTAGCGAGAAAGGACGGCAACGAGTTCTATCCAGCTTTTCAGGTTGTCGCGAGCCGTCAGTATGCCAACGGCGAGAGGATTCCCCGCTACTATGAGGAGGCTCTTATGCTGATAGCTCCCCAAGAGCCGGAGATATTGGAGAAATACAACATCAGCAGAGAGGTGCGTGAGGCATTCCCCAACGCCATGCGATTGGTGAGGTCAGGAGACATCGGTCGCCTCAAAACTATACTCTCTAATTCTTATTGGGCGTATTTCTTCTAATACCCTTTACTGAACAGAACTTAGTGTCCACACGCATTGGAACAGCAGGTACATGCCTTGGTCGTAGCTCAAACGAGCTTGGCTCTGCTCTCGTTTGCAACAGAAATCCTTATTGAAACCGTTTACACTCGATTAAACAGTACCTTTGCACACGATTATTGGCTACTACTTTTGGTATTACTGATGGTGCAAGTTGGGGTTTCATGCGTTGCAGTGGAATGACAGGGCAATCAGTTGTCAACTGAATAGGGCAATCAGTTGGGAACAGAAACATCATGTGCTTGTTGTCAATGACAAACGGCATCACATCGTTGCGGAGACATTCACGGAACAGAATTAAACGTCCAACACGTCCATTTCCGTTCTGGAACGGATGATTAATGGTGCTTGGTAGCATTTCCCCGTTTTTTTGTGCTACTTTTTTGCTAATGATGCCTGTTTTGCCGTGGTAATTTTCCTTTTCACAATAAAAAATAGTGACAGTCGAAAAAGAAAAAACTCTATGGTTCCATTCCACTTTGATTTTTGGGAAAACTCGTGAACTTACTCATGCAATGAATCTACATCACAGTTTCCTATAGACAAATCCTGCTTGAATGCACAAATGGTCACCTTATCCGAAAAGGCAGTCATTCTTGGTAAGGTTTGCAGACTCTTTTCCTATTTCGACCGTCTGTTGTACTTTTAACTTTATCCTTCGAAAGATGCAATTCCTGTTTCATTAGCTGCTCTCCGCAAGTTGCACCATATGCCCACTTGCTTCTTTCCTATTATAATAGTGGAAGATGTCAGTCGTTTGTCTTGCCAGTTGTACTATCCAGAAGGTATCGTCTAAGTTTATTGACTCCTTGTTCAAACTTTACGGGGTTACTTTCTTTCAGTTTCCTTATGTTGAGCAGCTTCCATTGCACAGAAGGGTATTGTGAAAGGTCACCAGCGCAACATTTCTGCCAATCGGGTCTCCTTGCTCAAACGACAACAGGAATTCTTTGTCAGTGATTGTAAGACCGCCATTGACAAGACTCAACAAGGCTGTTCTTGATTCCAAATAATCCGGCGCAGGTGAAAAGTTCCGTGGCAAGCAGAGGGTAGCCTAACCAAAGATGGTGCAGACACGATACAGAAAGAAAGGTATGTCCGCAATACCATGTAGCTGTACCCTAAAGCCCTTCATCTTTGAGTTGAGAGATTATGCAGATACGTTGGTTGACCGCTTGATGAAGTAGTTCAGCACCTCATCTTCCCTTGATTTGATACAATCTCTTGCAGACTTGATTTCTCTGAATGTGCATGCACTGACCTCCTTGTACCAGTCATGCAGTTTAGTCCTTGCTTCGTCCACTGTGAGCTTGCGCTTGAATATGTCACGTACTTTACAGATGAGCGAATAGGCCTCTTTCATTTGCGGATACAGGTCAAAGAGCAGCTTTGTACGCTCCTTCTTGTGCTCACCCCATTTCTCACCGCTCTGGGCAAGCAGGTTCCTTGAACGGGTCAACAGTTCCACCTTTGTATCTCCATTGGAGAGTTCCTTAGGCTTATACTTTTGCTTCTTGATGCGTTTGCGACCTCGCTTCTCACCAGGCTTCTTCGGATGCTTCCTACGATAGTATGCACGCCTCTTTGCCTTGCGGTCTTCGTTCTGTGCAAAAGCCGCAACTGCCTTCTTGTTCTCAGTGACTGCGAGGCGCTTGAATTTCAGGCGCATTGACTCAAGTCCTTCACATAGGCGCTTGATGATATGGAAGCAGTCAATGACGATGACGGCATTCGGGAAGCACTGCTTGGCTATGCTGTACATGGAATCGCTGAAGTCCATTGTGATTTCCTCAACCTTGGCAAGTTCCTCTGCCGGTATCATCTTGATAATCCGAGATACGACCTCAGCCTTTGTGCCCTTGACAATAGCAATAACAGAGCCTTTGCGGCCATGTCCGTCCTTGTTGGAGAGTATGGTGTACGCCTCTTCGCACAATTGGGTCTCATCTATACTGCAACGCTTGCCGATGTTCTTGGCGAGCAAGACCCAGTCAACGGCATGATCCTTCTGGTCCCAATCCTTGTAGTCACTGAGGTGATGCTTGTAGTAGCGTTCTACCTCGCTGCCCTTAATATGAAAGAATCTTGCTAATGACGCTGCCGTCAATGGAAGAGTGTCCATCGCTATCTTTAAAAAAAAGACCGAATTCCACGGACACCTTCGTACCGTCTGCCGTCAGAGGATACTGATTGAGTATGATGTTTCGCCCATCTGCATCCAGATAGCGCCTGCGCCTTACATGAAGCAAAACATTGCGGTTGCGTGTTGGATAGTCCTTGATTACCGTAGCCTCAGTGAAGCCATTAGGCTTTAATCCCAACTGCTCGCCTTCACGGTTGTCACGCTCGTCAAGGTAAATGTTGAGAACACTATTATACAGTATGTCTGCCTGGGCATTGCCTGTATTAGGTTCTTCTACTATTCTTACTACTTCAAACCAGTCTATCATCCCGTCGGGAAGGAAGAAACTGATGATAAAATCTGCACTTATACCTGAGTTGTTCTGTTCCATGGATGCAAAGGTACAAAGAGTTTTTCTTTCTGCATCATGTCTGCATCATCTTTTGGTTAGGCTACCCTCTGCTTGCCACGGAACTTTTCACCTGCGCCAGAAGATCGCCGCTGCCTTAAGGTGGAGGCCACTGAGCGTGTGGATGAGGTATGGGACAACCAGTTCTGGTTGGTGCCAGGCAGCTTCAGCGCAAATAGCAAATTTGAGTTCACTGCTGATGTGCGTGCCGACAAGGCTGCCACTGTATCCACTCAGATTCACAACGATCCCTCTAATTATGTCCACTATGAGGCTCTCGGCAATATTCCTTTCACCACAGAGTGGAAGACGATAAAACTTTCGGGTACACTCAGTAAGGCTGGTAAGAGCATCGCCTTCAACATGAGCGATTTGGCTGATGCCAACAATTATTACTTCGATAATGTGAGCCTGAAAATCAATGGAGTGGAGAAAATAAAGAACGGCGACTTGGAGGGCACTGACGTGTCGTCGTTTAAGGTAAAGACAAACCGTGGTGGAGTGGAAACTCCGGTCATCTGCGAACACTTGAGTTATGTGTATGTGCCATCCACCATTCCTCTTACTCAGCAAGAGCGGCATGACACACTGGTATATGCCATGGACAAGTGGATAAGTGGCATGATGAAAGCATGCGGCGGTAAGGTGAAGGCATGGGACTTGGTGAACGAGGCAATTTCGGGCGGCGGCAACGACGGCGAGGGCAACGACGGCGAGGGCAACTACCCCTTGCAACATTCTGAAGGCTATAACCCCAATGGTACATGGGACGTAGGAGGCGACGCCTTCTACTGGCAGGACTATATGGGCGACCTCGAATATGTGCGTCAGGCAGCACGTCTTGCACGCAAATATGGACCAGAGGACATTAAGCTCTTCATCAACGACTACAACTTGGAGTCAGATTGGGATGACAACAAAAAGGTGAAGTCGCTCATCAACTGGATAAAGAAATGGGAGGCCGACGGCGTGACCAAGATTGATGGTATCGGCACACAGATGCACATCAGCTGCCATGAGAGCGAGACGATACTGAATAATATCAAAAAGCATATCACCAATATGTTCCAACTGATGGCCAATTCCGGTAAACTCGTCCGTGTTAGCGAGTTTGACATGGGATATGTACGTGGTAACGACAGATGGGGCTCGAGTGCAAAGACCGCGGACCTGACCGAAGACGAGCACAAGAGAATGGCAGACTTCTACGAATGGATTGTCAAGGAGTATCTCCGTATCATTCCAGCCGACCAACAGTGGGGTATCTGCCATTGGTGTCCTACTGACGCACCTTCAAACAGTGGTTGGCGCGGTGGCGAGCCCGTAGGTATCTGGGACATCAACTACTATCGTAAGCATGCCTATGCAGGATTCGTTCGCGGATTCGGTGGCGTTGTTACCGGTATAGATGATGTAAAGGTCGATGAGTCTTCAGCCAAGAAAGGAATCTTCGACCTGTCGGGACGTCGCATTGCCGATGGAACAGACATCTCTACTCTCCCTGCCGGATTCTATATCATGAACGGAAAGAAAGTAGTGAAGAAATAACTTGTTCTCTGTCAATACGCCAAAAGCATGAATGGATATACTATTGACAACGGTGTGCGTTGTGGCGCTATTTCTGAATTTAGATGTAATCATTTAGGTTTTTATTAATACTTAGTAAAGATTATTATCTTTAGATAAGAGCTGCGTCGTGAGATGCGGCTCTTATTGTTTTATAATACAGCCTTTGACGAATGAAGATTATTAACCTTACGGCCGTAACGTTATTAATCTATATCCCGTAAGGTTAATAATCTTACTATCCATGAAGTCCTTATCGCCTTTTATTGGGAGATAATTCAAACTTTTTCACTTTATAGCTTGCATCCAATCAGAATATTTATTATATTTGCAGCGCATAATAGCAAGTGTATAATAAAACGATGCAATCAATATGAAGTACACCCTCGTTAAGCGTGGTCACCCACGTTATCCCGAGCGCGGCAAAAAAGTCTATGCCTGCGCACAATATGAGAAGACCCTGTCGATAGACGAACTCTTGGACTATATCATCCTCCATGGTTCGGCTTTCAGAAAAGGTGACTATAAGGCTGTCATCTCCACCATTGCCGAAGCCATGGCGGATAAGATGGCCGAAGGCTACAAAATTGACCTTGCCGAGATGGGTAGGTATTACCCTACTCTTGTATGCGAGGGAGCTGAAACCATAGACGATTTCAATCCCGACAAGCACATCAAGGCCGTTAATGTTAACTGGGAGCCAGGTGAAGACTTCAAGAATCTGAAGCAAAAGACCATTTTTCGCGAGGATCTCACCAGACGAATGCAGAAGGAAGCCTTGAAGGCTGACATGGAGAAATGAAATAAGGAAGAGGAATAACGACAAATATGAATATTTTAGAGTTATACGAAAAGCTGAAAGACAGCTATACCTACAAAACCGATGCTGGTCATAAGTTAAGACTTGCGTCGGTCGTAAGTTAAGACCTAATAAGGTCAAGGTTATTCTTCCTCTGTCGCACACTCCTTGAAGTGCATGTCGCGCTCAGCCTTTTCTTTTGGGAAGGCGAAATAGGTGCAGGTGGCTTCGGTGCATACCTTGCCGGTAGAGTCGGAGAGTGTGGCTTCTATGGTTACGATGTTGCGCCTTTGCTCCACGATATGGGCACGCAGGGTTAGCATCGGTTCGGATGTTGACACCGGACGCTTGTATCTTGTCTCCATGCGCGATGTCACGCCGGCAGTCTGTAGCTTGCGTGTCACCACCCATCCGCATATCTCGTCTAGCAGCAGGGCTTGTATTCCTCCGTGCAGTGTGTTCACCCATCCCTGGAAGTCGGGTGTGGGTTGCCATTGGCTCACTATGTCGTCCCCGTCCTCATAGAAGTGGAGATGGAATCCGAAGGGATGGTCTGGCGAACAGCCTATGCAGTTGTAGCCTGGCATTCCTTCCCAAGGGTTGATAATCTTCTTCATGTCGTCTCTTGTTTTTTGCTGCAAAGATATAACTTTTTTCTGTTTTGTGAGAAGATTTTCGTAGATTTGTTTGGTGGTTACATAAATTCTTCGTATTTTTGCGGCAAATAATAAGAGGGAAAGTATGACAACAGCTATATTATCAGATGGTATGCAATATACGATACCTAATAGTGACATCGAGTTCTTTAAGGCGATAGCCTCAAGAATGGGCTGGATTGCCACAAGGGTAGGTAATGCGATTACATCAAGTGTGGAAGTCGAGAAACCACAGGAATCTGTTGGTGATGCATATTCTTTATCAAAATTAAAGGGGCGTTTCACTCCAATGTATTGCGGGAAGGACACATTGCGTGATGATTATCTGTCAGATAAATACGGAGTATGATTTTATTTTTAGATACTAATATACTGATTGAATTTGTCGAGAAAAGGAGATACTCTGAAATAGTTTTTACTATACTTGACCGTTGTTCTAAATCAGATTGCCATTTATATATGTCTGTTGGAGGTTTTTATACAATTACCTATCTAATAGATAGACATCTTAAACAAGAAGGCAAGAGCAACCCTGAGCGTCTTGAAGAACTGAAAAGCATACTTAAGTTCATTCTCACTATTTGTGATGTCGCTTCTTTGAGCAAAGAGGGTATTTTGTCATGCTTAAATGGTAATGAGTTTGTTGATTTGGAAGATGGATATCAGTTCCAATCAGCATTGGGTTGTGGCGCAGAATTATTGTTGACGCTTAACAAGAAGGATTTCGCAAATGCAGATAAATCGTTGATAAAAGTTCTTACGCCTGATGAATTTATTGAATCATATTTTCAGGATATTCCTTGCTATTGAGTGTGAAAGTGTTAAAGTTTCGGTTTAATTCCTAAGAAATCGCCGCTCAACGGTTTGCGTGCCTAAACTATTTCACTGCCTTGTCCAACGACTCTGTAGGCTCTATGATGTTGTAGTTTCAGAATAAACGTGATTGGCATTTTAATCTTATCCCCGACGGGTTGGAATTATGGCAAGTTAGACTTCGGGAAACGTAACGTTAGGATTATGGAAACGCAACGTTACGCTTATAGTAACGTAACGTTACGCTTTAAATGGTGTAATCATCAAATATAAAATGCGATATGAAAGCTATCAACAAAGAAGGTCGCGTGACTCCCGACTTTATCACGAGTCTCAAGCCCAACGAGGTTTTTGTCTTTGGCAGCAACCTTGCCGGTATGCACGGAGGCGGTGCCGCCCGCATCGCCCATCTATATTTTGGTGCCGTAATGGGCAACGGCGATGGCATTCAGGGTCAGAGCTATGCCATCCCCACCATGCAGGGAGGAGTGGATACCATTCGTCCCTATGTAGATAAGTTCATCGCCTACGCCAAGCTGCATCCCGACCAGCATTTCCTCGTCACCCGTATTGGCTGTGGCATAGCAGGCTTCTCTCCCGATGAGATAGCTCCCCTCTTTGCCAAGGCGGCAGAAGTGGAGAACATCTCCCTGCCCGAGGATTTCTGGGAGGAGATGTAACGGATGTTAATAAGCAGGTCAATCTTTCCCCTTACAGAATAATAAATATTAAAAATGTGCGAAGTGTCACGTTTTTCATAGGAAAAATGTGTAATTCTGCCACAAATTCATAGGAATGGAAATAGCGAGAACGACTACTGTCATGCCACAAAACTCGTTAGAGAATAGTTATAAGGATGGGAAACTTCAATTAATAACGTTATTTGCCATGTAATATCTCTTTGGGCAGGAATCCGTCGATGGTGCCTTTCTCCGATGAGAAGTTGATGCCGAGGGCTATGAGTTTGCGGTTGTCGGCTGCATAGGGCTTGGCGTAACCCTTTTCTTCTATTTGTTGGAGTGCTGCCTCGGCCGAACCGTTGAGTTTGAACTCGATGATATAGACATAGCCAGGACACTCCACCACACAGTCTATGCGCCCCTCGCTCGTCTCCTTCTCTGCCACAGTGCTGTAGAAGGCAAGCATCTTGACGATGAGATAGAACGTGTATTGGAAATACCGCTCACACTCCATCGGGTCCTGCTTGCGCTGGAAACGGTAGGTGACAGAAGAGAGGAGTGAGGTCATGAGCTTCTCGACTCTTGTGGTGTCACCCTTCTCTAAAGCATCAGTCACATCATTTACCCAAGATTTTGGTCGGGATGATTCTGAGAAATAGCGTGAAGCGAGAGTTTCGATAAATCCATTGCGTACTTCCTCGTTCGGAAAGTCGAGACAATATGTATTACGGTCTATATTGCAATCCTTAATCGTGAGATATCCGCTTTGGTAGATCATCGGCAGTGGTTTCTCCACATCAGCCTTATAATCGATGAAGAGTGAGGCATCGTAGTATCTGCCCACCAGCTCGTTGATGTTCTCGTTGCTATGGGCAAGCAGGCGCACAAGGTATGTTGGTGTGCCTGAAGCAAACCAGAAATTATGCATTCTCTTTGACTTGAGGCAGTTGAGGATACTGAAGGGATTGAAGATGTCTATCATTTCCTCGCCGAAATGATAGCCGTCGTATTTCTTTTTCAGCCGTTCAACGGCTTCGCCATAACTGATTTTGAATTTGTCTGCAAGTTCGTGAATCGGTTCGTCAAATACGGACAGTAATTCGTCTTTGGTTATGCCGCAAAGACTCTCAAAATCGCCTGACATACTGATATCCTCCGGCTGGTTGAATCCGCTGAACACGCTCACCTGCGAGAACTTGGTGACACCTGTCAGCATCACGAACTGGAGGTCCTCGTCGGCATCCTTGAACAGGCTGTAGAAACCTTTCAGAAGATTGCGGTTGTAGTCTTCCAGTCGCATTCGGTTGCCCTCGCTGTCGGTCACTTGCAAATCGAGGTCAATCACGTCGAGCA
>NZ_NPJI01000097.1 GCF_002251435.1 Prevotella sp. P2-180 | reverse complement strand
CTTCACAAAAGCAAATTGAGCAAATTCATTTTGCATGTATATGTTTACGTAGTTAATAATAAATATATATAAATATATTATTTATTATTATATATATTATACTTATAATTTGAAACCTCCTTGAAACATAAAAAAAAGCAATTTGCTCAATTTGCTTTTGCTCAATTTGCTCGCAAATCGTTTTTTTATGCCTTGCAATTATTTTTTATTAAAATATTTGGTAGTAACATTTTTTTTTCCTACTTTTGCACTATCGATAACTGAAACTTTATATGGCAAACACTATAAAGCTATACAAACCTCTTTCTGAGTTGTCGGTCTATCTGTCTGACACTCAGTGTTTTACCCCCCCCATTGGGTTTCTGAGGGAGCGGTAAGTCTCCTTGTTGCAGTCCTTTCCACAGTTATAGTTTGCTCATGCGGAAAAGACGATATCCCGTCGTCTCTGTCCACCGACGCTTCCCTTCTCCAGGCGAAGTTAGGGCAGCTTGTGCCCAACTCCCGATGGCACCTCACCAAGGCTCTTTACACCGTCGGCGACGTAGAAATCAACGCCGCATGGTCGAAAATGGAGGTAGAATTCACCGCCGACAGTGCCTATTTTTACCGTCAAGACCTCGTTTACGACCCCATTTCCCACGCCACAACCCCCGAAACCACTCTCCACACAAAATGCGCATACCGCATCAACAATGCCAAAATCATACTCGAAACCACCGATTTTGAAGTAAAATCGCCCGATTTCCACTCGATAATCCTCATTTCCGCTCCCTATACGCTGTATCTAACCCGGCCTTCGCCTACATAATAAGGATTAAAAAATTAAAGAATTAAAAAATTAAAGAGGCTGCGCAAACGCCCGCCGCCTACATAATAAGAATTAAAGAATTAAAAATTAAAGGGGTTTGAGGAGGTGCGTTCTTTTGCTCTGCTGAAGAACTTTCTCGGCTCGGCATAGCAATCAAGCGAGCTTGTTGCTCTGCACTCGCCTCGGCGTTCTTTAGCTAACGCTGAAGAAGCGTCCTCACCTCGGGATAGCTTGAGCAAGCTCAGCTCTCCTCTCGGTTCGTCGCTCTTTGACTTGATTACATACCGAAAAAAATGACGAGAAATCCGCCAAACATTTGGTGGAACGGAAAATTTGCACTATCTTTGCAGCCGTAAACGACAAATAATAAAGTTATGGCAAACGAAAAGATTAACTTGAACAACTGCACCAAGGAGCAGATAATCAATGTTGTCAAGGCTGCAAAAGAGCGCAAACTCGCTTGGGAAAAAAGAGTGCAGTCAGAAATGAAAAAGCGCCAAGAGCAGTCGATGTAAAAGGCGATGACGTTATGGAATATATTTCAATGATAGTAATGAACAATCATCCTAAATTATCCGAAATATCCGAAGCATTTGACAATATTGTCAAAATGTTCAACGATAATAAATAAATCACGCAATACACATTTTCTCGTCCCGTAAGGCCCGCCGCCCTGCGGGATTTTTTTGTTTTCGGCATTTGTAATTTTAAGTCTTGGAGCATAGTGAAACAGTAGAAAACAAAAAAAAGCCTTCGATGAATCGGCACAATGGTTTGTCGAGGAATGTAAACGAGAAATGAACATCAAAATTGTAAATTATAAATTAACCCAACGCCAACACCAGACCTTGTGGCTGAAATATGTGTCTGGAAGAAAATTATGAACAAAAGATATACTTCACTCTTGACAACGCTCCTCCTCAGCGTTTTCCTCGCAGTCTCAGCTTCAGCGTATGATGTTAAGGTGGATGGGATATACTATAACTTTTTGAAAAAAGTAAAGACTGCAGAAGTTACATACGGTGATAATCTATACTTAGGAGATGTAACCATTCCTGAAACAATCACTGTTGATGACGTAGTATATAATGTGACAAGTATCGGAGCTGATGCTTTCATGGGCTGCCACGACCTCACTTCAATAACAATTCCAAATTCAGTGACAAGTATCGGTTCTACGGCTTTCTTTGACTGCACCCGCCTCACTTCTATCACAATTCCAGATTCAGTGACAAGTATCGGAAAGATGGTTTTTTGTGGGTGCACTGGAATTGAAATACCTGTAATTGTAAATGATATGTTTGTATATTTACCAAGAACATACTCAGGACATTATTCAATCTCTAATAATATAACAATGATTATTGAAGGCGCTTTTTACGAATGCAGTTCTTTGACATCTGTCTCGATTCCGACATCTGTAACAAGTATTGGAAGTGATGCTTTCGCAGGATGTAGTGGGTTGACATCTATAACAATTCCTAATTCAGTAGTTAAAATTGAAGAAGGTACATTCAGTGGCTGCAGTAATTTATCATCAGTTAGTATCTCGAATTCAGTTACTTCAATTGGAGAAAATGCATTTTCTCATTGTCGTAGTTTATCATCAATCACAATCCCAAATTCAGTGATAACTATCGGATATCATGCTTTCTGGAACTGCACCAGCCTCACATCAATAACAATTCCAAATTCAGTTACAAGTATTAACCAAGCAACATTCGAAAACTGTAGCGGTTTGACATCAGTGACAATACCCAATTCTGTAATAACTATTGGATATGATGCTTTTAAAAATTGTAGCGGTTTGACATCAGTGACAATACCCAATTCTGTAATAACTATTGGATATGATGCTTTTAAAAATTGTAGTGGTTTGACTTCAATAACAATTCCAAATTCAGTAACAAGTTTTGGTGGAGCATTTGAAGGATGTAGTGGTTTGACTTCAATAACAATTCCAAATTCTATAACAAAAATCGAAGATGGTACTTTTAGAGAGTGTAGTAGCTTATTATCTATTATAGTACCGAATTCTGTGATTAGTATAGGAAACAGTGCTTTTAATGGATGCACCAGCCTCACTTCAATAACAATTCCAAATTCAGTTACAAGTATTGGACAAAATGCTTTTTCTGATTGTAGCGGCTTGACATCGGTAACAATATCTAATTCAGTAACAAGTATTATGGATCATACTTTCTATGGGTGCAGTGGTTTAACGACGATTACAATTCCTAATTCTGTAACTAGTATTGAAAGTTATGCTTTCGCAGGATGTAGCGGGTTGACATCAATTTCAATTCCGAATACTGTAAAAAGTATTGGAGATTGTATATTGAGTGAATGCAATGGAATAAAAAATACAATCATAATAAAAGACATTTTTGTTTATTTACCAAGGTCATATTCAGGACATTATTCCATTCCAGATAATATAACAACTATTATTGGAGGAGCTTTCGAAAACTGTAATGATTTATCATCAATAATAATACCTAATTCAGTTAAAACCATAGGAAGGTATGCTTTCAAAAAATGTAGTGGTTTGAAATCAATTAAAATACCAAATTCTGTAAAAAGTATTGGTTTTGATGCTTTCGCCTATTGTAATAATATTGAAAAACTTATTATTGATTGTTCAATGAATCCTAATATTAGTAACAGATATCTTAATGAATTGAGTATTGGCGATAATATAACAATAGTATATGACTATTTCAAAGAAGCTCCTTTAAAAAAAATCGTATTGGGCAAAAACGTTACGCAGATTCGTGCAGAAGCATTCAAGAATTCAAGACTTGAAGAATTCACTATAACCGGCGAAGAGCCACCTTATCTATATCCTAATGTCTTCGGCACACAAGACTTGTCGAACGCAACTCTTTATGTCCCAGAAAGCAAGACAGAATACTACCAGACTACAGAGCCATGGTCAAAGTTCGGCAAGGTGCTGACATTGAGTGGTGAAACACCAGAAGAGCCTAAGAAATGTTGTACACCAACTATTTCATACTCTGATGGAAAAATCCAGTTCTCGTGTGAAACAGAAGGAGCTAAATGTTATTATACTTTGAACTGCCAGGACGTAAAGTCAGGCGAGACCAAAGTCGAAGACAACGCCGTGACGCTTTCAGCTTGTTACGACATCACATGCTACGCCAAGGCAGAAGGCTATGTCATTTCCGACGTCGCCACCGCCAAACTCTACTGGCTCACTTCCTCCGGCACTCTCGAAACAGACAACATAAACGCCGCCAAGACCCGCGGTGTGGTCATCCAGTCCGCCGATGGCTTCGTCACCATCTCCGGCCTCGACTCCAATGAACAAGTTGACTTCTTCGCCACCGACGGCAAGGCTCTCTGCAGCACAAAGGCCGTGGGCGGCACCGCCACTTTCGCAGCTCAGAGCGGCTCAGTGGTTGTGGCGAAAATTGGGAAGGAGAGCGTGAAGATAGCGGTAAAATAACATCCGCCTATTTACCAATCCGCCGTAGGGTCTTTACTTTATGTAAGACCGCCCCGCCGCAGGGCAACCGCAAATGGTCAACGGACTTACATAAAGTAAAGTCCCTACAAGCGGAAACAAGAATCACAGGTACTGGTTCATAGACATGGAAGAGTGAAGAAAGGCTCCTGTACCTGTGACCCCGCGGCATAGCAATCAAGCGAGCTTGTTGCTCTGCACTCGCCTCGGCGTTCTTTGACTTGATTACATACCGAAAATAAAGACGAGAAAATCCGCCAAATATTTGGTGGAATCAATTTTTTATTGTACTTTTGCCCTCAAAAATAAGAAATATGGGAAAACTCGCATTTTTACTTTGTTTCATATTGTCTGTATATCCTGCAGACGTTAACGAAAACAGACGACATATACACGTTGTCAGAAGGGGTAGTAAAAAATCCCATCGTGGAAACACGGTCGCTAAAATATGGATAGAAGAAAATGGCGAGAAAAAAATTGAAGTAGCATGGTCTGAACTATCTACGGATGAAGAAACAATGATTTTAGACGCAATCGAAAAACATTGGGTACTTCTGAATAAACAGATTGACGATGTTTTTGCTGGAAAAAAGATTAAGATTTTAAAATTAAAAAAATAGAAAGGATAGTCTTATGTGTAAATACAAGGATATTGACTTAGGAATCAAGAAACTCGACTTCAATGTCAAGCGAGGTGCAATGGCTGTGTTCCTGACGGATGGTCGTGAAGTGATTGTCCCTGTGAGCATGTTCCCCGACATTAAGAAACTGAGTAAGGCTCAACGAGAGGATTACATGATTATGGATGACCAGTATTTCTCTTTTGAATCTCTCAGTCGTATCTATTCTATAAAAGATGTACTTAGATGCTAATAAGTAGGTAGATCATTAATTGATATTCTCGTCCCGCAAGGCAATCAGCCCTGCGGGATTTTTTTCGCCTTTTTTTCGGTATAGATTGAGTCGCAACGCGAACTAAAAAGATAACGGTTCGGCGGTGACAGGCACATCGCCCGAAAGTGTGAACAAAGGTGCTGAAATAAACAATGCTGAACGATGGAAAGAACATACAGAGAAACCTACTTTTCCGGAACACATATATAAAGAAAAACAACGGGTTTGAGTATGGTCTAAGCGACTGGTGAGAATGAAAACAGATAATAACTGAAACGATATAAATAAAGATATGGCAAAGAAAGATACTACATCTCTTGGATTTGAAGAGAAGATTTGGAAGGCGGCGGATGCTCTCCGCGGCAATTTGAACGCATCGGAATATGAGAGCGTGGTGCTCGGATTGATATTCCTGAAATACATATCCGACAAGTTTGAAATGAAATATCAGGAACTACTTGCCGACGAGGATGCCGACGAAGACGACAAGGACGAATATACGGCTTGCAACGTGTTCTTCGTGCCTGAGGAAGCTCGATGGTCGTATATCTCGAAGAAAGCCAAGAGCGCGACGATTGGAGATGTTATCGACAATGCCATGCGACTTATTGAAGGGGAAAATAAATCGTTGAAGGATATTCTTCCTAAGGACTACAACCGCCGTGAGCTTGACAAAAAGAGGCTTGGCGACGTGGTGGAGATATTCTCGAATGTGGAGATGTCTTCGGATTACGACGAGCAGGATGTGCTCGGACGTGTGTATGAATATTGCCTTCAGCAGTTTGCATCGCAAGAAGGAAAGAACGCAGGTGAGTTCTATACTCCTTCGTGCATTGTGAGAACTATTGTTGAAATCTTGCAGCCATATAGCGGAAGAATCTATGACCCTGCCTGTGGTTCGGGAGGTATGTTCGTGCAATCGGCAAAGTTTGTGAAGAGCCATCAGAAAGACGTGAGGAACATATCTGTATATGGTCAGGAATATAACACTTCGACATGGAAGATGTGTAAGATGAACTTGGCTATCCGAGGTCTTGAAGGAAATCTTGGCGAGGCTGCCGACACCTTCACCAAAGACCAGCATCCTGCGCTGAGGGCAGATTTTATCATGGCAAATCCACCGTTCAACTTGAAGGTGTGGGGACATGACCAGCTTATAGATGACCCTCGTTGGAAATATGGTGTGCCTCCTGAGAGCAACGCCAACTTTGCATGGATGCAGCACATGATTCATCATTTGGCTCCAAAGGGAAGAATAGGACTTGTGCTTGCCAATGGTTCGCTGAGCAGTCAGACTGGAGGCGAGGGTGAGATTCGCAAGGCTATTATCGAGGCAGACCTTGTGGAGGGCATTGTGGCATTGCCATCGCAGTTGTTCTATAGCACTGGTATTCCAGTTTGTCTGTGGTTCTTGGCAAAGGACAAGCCGCAGAAAGGGAAGACTGTTTTTATTGATGCTCGCAATATGGGCGAGATGGTGACTCGAAGGCTGAGGGAGCTTGACGATGAAAAGGATATCAAGATGATGGCTAAGATATTTGAGGATTTCCGAAAGGGAGAAGAGGTATCGAAGCCTGGAGTTTGTGCTGTGGCTTCTATCGATGAAATAGCCAAGCAGGACTATGTGCTCACTCCTGGACGTTATGTAGGCATAGCTGACGAGGAAGAGGATGGAGAACCTTACGAGGAAAAGGTAGCTCGCCTTTCTTCTGAGATTTCCGAACTCTTTAAGCAGAGCCGCATTCAGGAAGAGGAAATACGTATGCAGTTAAGTAAAATCGGGATTATTCTTTGATGGAGGAGAGAGTATGAGTGAGTGGAAAGAAGTGAAATTGGGGGATGTATGTAAGCTTTATTCTGGAGGAACACCCAATAAGAATAACAAAACATATTGGAATGGTAATATTCCATGGATTAGTGCAAAATCTATGTATGGTGACTATATTGAAGATGCTGATTTATATATAACAGAGAAAGGATTGTCGAATGGCAGTAGATTGGCTCCCAAAGGATCGATATTGATACTTACCAGAGGTAGCGGTTTATACAATAGAATTCCTATTTGTTATACGCTGAAAGATGTTGCATTTAATCAAGATGTTAAAAGGATAGAATCCAAAGATGAGGATTTATATCCTAATGATATACTATATTATATAC
>NZ_NPJI01000096.1 GCF_002251435.1 Prevotella sp. P2-180 | reverse complement strand
GCGACAGGCAATAGTCGATGTCCGTCTGTGTGAACTCATCCGGCAACTTTTTGAAAAACAACACTGCCTGAGCAATTTTCAGGCGATAGTCATAGATACTGCCGTCTGCATACTGTGCCAGACGCAGCTTCTTAGTAAAAAGCGAAATGCGGTCCCTGAATTTAGGTACAGCCGCGATCGCCTTGTCCAATGTCGTATTGGGCATGGTTATTTGTGGTGGAGGGGATTAATGACGGGGAGGTTCGAATTATCCCGTCATCTCCCTTCACCTTTTAGAGAAACGTAAAATAAGTGTGAAATATTGTGGTGAAAGGTTATAAGCCGCAGGACTTTAGCTTTTTTCACCGCAGTGAAAAATTAGTACAACATAGCTTCTGAATCGCAACAGTTCTGCATCACAGCTTATGAGTTTATTGACATCAATAAACCTGAGCATACCGGGCGCCGTTTTTAGTTTGCCGTATTCCACACCTTTTGCTTTCCCGTTTTTGCGCAGTTTATCACTTTGGAATGTTTGCTTCAGAATATCCTTGAGCTTGTCGCTTGGCTTGCTGATTCGCTCAATATCCTTACCTGCAATATGGTAATGAGTTGAAACATGACCACGATCAGCAAAATGCTTGTAGTTTCTTGATTTCGCCCATGCCTCAATTGCGTCAGGTTGCTTCAGAAGCCACGCCTCCATCTCTTGAATCATGAAAAAGATTCTTTCAGCCTTGTCTTGTGTGAAGATGATAGGCTCATTGGGGTTTTCCGTCTCCATCCTAACAAACCACTCAGCTTTCTTTTCCGGTTCACGGTCAAGGTCAGTATATAGAAACACGTCGTTTGGGGCATCCTTGAAAACCTTGGCAGCCAACCTCCTTCCAGCTGACATGTGCACCTCGATGCTTATATCGTCTCTATCCAACACCTCTGAGAATATCCAATAGAGAGACTCGCGAAGTGCATTGCTGTTGTCGATGGTTCCTGCGGATACATTAGTATCTATGACACCACCTTCTACAATAATCGATACCTTTACCATCGCTTTCCTCCTATCACGCCATGAAGCCACATCTGACCTGGAAGATATTCACCCTCCCATTCAGGGAAATCTTCCTCGTAATATTGCTTTACTACCGAACAGTTGTCCTTGTCTTTCTCGAACACAATGACATCCTCTATGTCGAACAAATTTAGCAGCAAAGGCGAATGAGTGGCTACGATGACTTGCGATCTTGTGGCTGCAGATTTCAGCATTTTAGCCAATGAGTTTATCATGTCCGGATGCAATCTGCCTTCAGGTTCGTCCATGCCTATCAGCTTCCCCGTATGCGGATTCATCAGGATGCTCATCATGAGGATATACCGCAATGTACCATCAGAGATAAACCTGATGCCTATGTTATTGCGCATGTTTCGCTCGCCAAGAAACATATAAAGCCGAGAGCCGAATGTCTTAAAGTTAAACTTCAAGAAATTCGGATTTATGATGCGCAGTTTCCCCTCTATATCATTGAAAGCCATTGAGTCGTCTGTGTTCAGGTTGTTCAACACAGAAGCCAGATTCTCACCGTCAGAACTCAGTCTCATTTCACTGCTTGACTTTGCCGGCTTGCGCAGTGAACTGTTTTCGCGCGTATCAAAAGTCTCGAACAGTGATATTTCGGATACCGCAGTTCTGATGATATGCATAGGCTTGTAACGCCTTGGGTCGCTGATTTGTCTCAGCACGAGTTCCTGTTCTGAGGTCATGCCCCTGAAGTTCTCAGTCTTTATGCCTTCCTTATGATATACACTTAGATAGCCCTTTCCACCTCTAAAGTCAAGATAAACGAACTTACCATTATTACCTTTCAAGTCGGTCGTAAAGAGTTTCTCTTCAATAGTATATCCTGTAGCTCCAAGTGGGCGGATGATTATCTTATAGTGAACATCAAACTTGAAATCGGACTTGGCGACAGCTCTCTTCAATGCCTTTTCATCAAAGATATATGTCAGTTCGATAGTCTTCGGTATATCAGGGCCATTTGCATTTACAACGTCATTGAACCCGCCCCATTCCAACTGGAACAGGTTTTCGAATCCGGCTCCGCACACACCTTCGTACATCAAACGAATTGCATTCAAGAACGATGTTTTTCCGCTTCCATTTATTCCTAACAGCATATTGACGCCAGGATTCAATGGTATATGATTTTCTCCCTTAAACGAGAAGAAGTCCTTTATAATCAACTCTTTTAGCATAGTAATCCAAAAAGTAATGTCATATTGCTTTAGAAAGAGGTCATTTCTTATTCCCAACCATATTCCGCAATTTCGCGGCAAAGATACATATTTATTCTGTAATTTGCAAGTAAAAGGGAATAAAAAGTGCGTTTTTACATTATCAATGACTGATTATTTTACCACTTCTTCCGGTTTGATGATTTCCAGACATCCGGTGGGGATATAGGCGGTGGCAACGAGGCAGAGACCCTGGAGGGTGATGATGACACGCTGCTGTCCGGCTGCACGGGCTACACGCCCCTCAACACCCTTGAACTCACCGGCGGTGACACGGACGATGTCGCCACTTTTGTAGTGGACATGTTCGGGCTTTACCACACGGACATCGTGGCTGTCGGCGGACAAGGCCTTGATGAAACTATTCATGGGACCATTGGGGACGACAAGCGGAGGGTTGTAACCGGTGGCCGCCAGACGGAAGTGGTCGTAGTAGTAAGAAACAAGGGTGCGAATGGATGGCTCCTGCATGATGGAGTCGAGGATTGCGGCTTCGGTATGGGCAAAAATTAAGCCGGGAAGCAGTGGCAACTGCACCCGGCGAAGCTTTCCATCGACTCTCTTCACTACTTTATGAAGAGGGTTGAAGGTATTAATTCTATTTTCGTTTAGAAGATTTGATGCTTTGACAGCACGTCCGTAAGAGACTCGAAGCACAAACCATTGCAGGTTTTCGTCATTGTCATGGGGGGTAATTGAGCTGGATGCATCGGACTCAGTTGCCGACTGGACATTTTCTACCGACACCCCTGTTTGTGAGCTTCGAGCTTCGGGGAGGGCGTTGGAGGCAAGTCCGTCGCTGAGGGGTGAATCTGCTGTTTCACCTTCTAACTGGCTACGTGCATTGATCAATGCATTCATAGTTCGATATCATTACTATTCCGCTTATATCCAGGGATTTGCGGTAGGGATTGACAGGAGAGAAACCTGACTATCCTGTAATCTGGGGACAAAGTTACGGATTTTATTTGAAATGGCTTTGGAGATATTTAGGAAAAATTTATAAAATCATCAAAATTATGGTTTTTTAACGAGAATGATTGACGTATGTCAACGCATTTATAGCTCATAGAGAGCTGCGCATCATGTTTGCCGCATGGAAACTTTAAACCATAGAGTTTAAGAGATATGGAGTATTTATACTAATCTTTTTCGAAAACTCCCCCGTCCCCTCTTACCCTGAAGAGGGGCTCCACCTCTCTCCTAAATCCTCTCCCCTCAGAGGAGAGGACTTAAAGCCTGGCCGGCTGGGCCTGTACGAGCAAACAAGCTCTCGCCCACAAGGGGTTGCTCGTGAATTGCCTACGCAACAGAGTTGCGATTATCTATGCGCCGATGGCGCGGTGGAAAAAATTAAAGATTAAAGATTAAAAAATTAAAGATTTTAAAAGGTAAACCTTAAAGAAGGATTGAAGAAGGATTAAAGAAGGATTAAAAGATTAAATATTAAAATATTAAAGATTAAAGATTATCAACAATCAGCAATCAGCAATCAGTAATCAGTAATCATCCATCTTAATGGTGAAATATTGATGGGTGGATTTTAGATGTATATCAAGAAAAAGTGAAATGGTATTAAAAATTTATGCTGAATGTTTGTGGTGTCGTGAATAGTTTGTATCTTTGCAGTCTAAATATTGCATCAACAAGATTAATATAACGTTATATTTCAAAATGGCTGATAAGAAACAAATAAAAACCGCATTGGTGTCGGTTTTCCACAAAGATGGTTTGGATGAGCTGTTGAAGAAGCTCAACGATGAGGGTGTGAAATTCCTTTCTACCGGGGGTACGCAGAGTTTTATCGAGTCGCTTGGATATGAATGCCAAAAAGTGGAGGAGGTGACTTCTTATCCTTCTATCCTAGGAGGACGTGTGAAGACTCTTCATCCAAAGGTGTTCGGCGGAATATTGGGACGACGCGAGAACGAGGGTGACCAGGAGCAGATGAAACAGTACGAGATACCGGAGATTGATCTCGTGATAGTTGATCTCTACCCATTTGAGGCTACCGTGGCAAGCGGGGCTTCAGAAGCTGACATTATTGAGAAAATTGATATTGGTGGCATCTCCCTGATTCGTGCCGGTGCCAAGAATTTTAACGATGTGGTTATCGTGCCAAGCAAGGCTGAATATGGCATGTTGCTTGATATTGTGAACGAACAGGGCGCAGTGACTACATTGGCTCAGCGTAAGACGTTTGCTGCAAGGGCTTTCGGCGTGAGCAGCCACTATGATACTGCGATTCACAAATGGTTTGTGAAGGATTAAAGGACAATAAATATACATTAAAAGGTAAAACCTTAAAAAGTAAAAGGGTAAACCCTTAAAGAATAATTAAAGAATTAAAGGATTAAAGAATTAAAGTTCTCTATGGGATTTTTTTCATTTGTACAAGAGATTGCAATGGACCTTGGTACTGCCAATACGATAATCATCTCTGATGACAAAATCGTAGTGGACGAACCTTCGGTAGTGGCTCTTGACCGCCGGACGGACAAGATGATTGCCGTGGGGGAAAAGGCTAAGATGATGTATGAGAAAGAGCATGCCAATATCCGTACCATACGTCCTTTGAGAGATGGTGTGATTGCCGACTTCTCTGCCTGTGAGCAGATGATGAGAGGACTGATAAAGATGGTTCACACGGGTAGCCGCCTGTTCTCTCCTTCGCTGAGAATGGTGATTGGTGTGCCGTCGGGTTCTACTGAGGTGGAACTGAGAGCTGTGCGTGATTCTGCCGAACATGCTGACGGCCGTGACGTATACCTGATTTTTGAGCCTATGGCTGCTGCCATCGGTATCGGTATCGACGTGGAAGCTCCTGAGGGTAACATGATTGTTGATATCGGCGGCGGATCGACAGAGATTGCCGTGATATCGCTTGGCGGTATAGTGAGCAACAACTCAATACGCATTGCCGGCGACGACTTGACTGCCGACATACAGGAATACATGAGCCGACAACATAACGTGAAGGTGAGCGAGCGTATGGCTGAGAGAATAAAGATACACGTGGGATCTGCTCTTACTGACCTCGGAGACGAAGGACCAGAGGATTATGTGGTGCACGGACCAAACCGTATCACAGCACTGCCAATGGAGGTGCCGGTGTGCTATCAGGAGATAGCTCATTGTCTCGACAAGACTGTGGCGAAGATAGAGAACGCCGTGCTTTCAGCCTTGGAGCACACTCCGCCAGAGCTCTATGCTGACATCGTGAAGAACGGTATTTACCTGAGTGGCGGCGGCGCATTGTTGCGCGGTCTTGACAAACGCCTTCAGGACAAGATAAACATACCGTTCCACATAGCGGAAGACCCATTGCACAGTGTGGCAAAGGGTGCCGGCATCGCGCTTAAGAATGTTGACCGCTTCTCGTTCCTGATGAGGTAAACGATGCGAAACCTGCTTGATTTTTTAGCGAAATACAACAACTGGCTGCTCTTCATCTTACTTGAGGTGATGAGCATTGCCATGTTGTTTCAGTACAATAGCTACCAGGGTAGCGTGTGGTTTACATCCGCCAATTTCGTGGCGGGAAAGGGGTATGAACTGGACTCCGCACTTAAGGCTTTTTTCTCGCTTACGAAAGTGAACGAGGAACTGACGGTCAGGAACTTTACCTTGGAGAGGCAGGTGAACCAGTTGGCAAGACTATATGGTAAGGCTACGGGTGACACTACCGTGCTTCAGCGACTTGCCCTTGGGAATATAGAACAATATAAACTTGTGATGGCGAAGGTGGTAAGCAACACCGTGAACAGGAAAGATAACCTCATCACAATAGACAAGGGAAGGGCTGACGGCATTGAGGCCGACATGGGAGTGACCAGCGGCAACGGTGTAGTGGGAGTGGTTTATCTCGTGTCGGAACATTATTCGATAGTGATGCCCCTGCTGAATGTAAAGTCGCGCATAAGTTGCTCGATAAGAAAAAGAGGATACTTCGGATATACGAGTTGGAATGGCGGTGACTGCTTTTTTGCCAACGTGGAGGACATACCTCGTCACGCCCACTTCAAGAAAGGCGATTGGGTGGAGACCAGCGGCTATTCCTCTATATTCCCGCCGGGCATTGCCGTGGGAAAGATTGTGGGGATATATAACTCGTCTGACGGTCTGTCCTATAAACTGAAGGTTCATCTGGCTACTGACTTCGCAAACCTACGCGACGTATGTGTAATAACAGACAAGAGTTTTGCGGAAAGGAAGGAGTTAATTGAGTCTGCGAGAGACTCGATTAAGATTAAAAATTAAAGAATTAAAAAAGTAAACTCAAGTTTCTGAAGTGATAAATCCCAATGTATAAGGGTTTTATTTAAACCACAGAGATAAAGAGAAAAAGAGGGGTTTTGTTGATGGAGTAGGTCGCAAGCGACAGAGGAAAAGAGGTTTTGCGCAGCTCTCTTTTAGCTCTAAATGCCTTGGCATTCAACCTCTATCATTATAAAAATACTCTTAAACTCTTAAACTCTTTGGTAAAAAAACTATCAAGGGTTTTATTTAAACCACAGAGATAAAGAGGAAAAGAGGGTTTGTATAAATACTCTATATCTCTTAAACTCTTTGGTTTAAAATAACTTCCGAAAATGAAAATATATAAATGACAACAGAAGTTCTGAGCCGTATTGGCGTCTTTGTGGTGCTGTGTCTCGTACAAGCACTCGTATTGAACCATATACACTTGTTTGGGGTGGCTACGCCATTGCTGTATGTGTATCTGGTGCTGCAGTTTCGCCGGTCTTATCCAAGATGGGCGATATTAGTGTGGTGCTTCCTGCTGGGGGTGGTGATTGACACTTTCTCTAACACTCCGGGGGTGGCATCTGCATCGCTGACATTCGTCGGTGTGCTACAACCGTACTATTTTGAACTGTTTATACCACAAGATGCACCTGACGACATGAAACCCTCGTTGAGAAACATGGGATTCCTGAAATTTCTGTGTTATTCGTCTGTGCTTGTGGCCATCTTCTGTCTTCTGTTCTTTACACTCGAGACATTCAATTTCTTTAACTGGCTGCAGTGGATAGAATGTGTAGGTGGAAGCACACTATTGACGCTCATCTTTATTATCACTATAGAAATAGTCAGGAAGAAGTGAAAGACTATCAGCTCGAAAACAGAAAGTATGTGATTGGAGGCGTTGCCATCGTCATTGTCACCATATATATAATAAGGTTGTTTACCTTGCAGATAATGAGCGATGACTACAAGAAAAACGCAGACTCTAATGCTTTCCTAAAAAAAATTGAATTCCCGTCGAGGGGTATCATTACTGACAGAAACGGCAAGCTGCTCGTGTATAACCAGCCTGCCTATGACATTATGGTCGTGATGAAAGAGGCTAAGGGAAAACTTGACACTCTTGCCTTCTGTAACACTCTCGGCATTACCAAGGAGGAGTTTGACCAAAGGATGACGACCATTAAGGACAGGTCGAAAAATCCTGGTTATTCACCTTACACCCAACAACTGTTTCTTAGCCAACTGTCGGAAAAGCAGTTCTCAATTCTCAACGAGAAGATTTTCCGATTCCCTGGATTCTATGTGCAACGACGCAGCATAAGACAGTATGAGTATCCATACGCGGCACATGTATTGGGCGACGTGGCTGAGGTATCGCCGGCTGACATAGAAGAGGACGAATACTACCAACCCGGTGACTACATAGGGAAGCTCGGAGTGGAACGTAGTTATGAAAAACAACTCAGAGGAGAGAAAGGTGTACAGATACTTCTGCGCGACGCCCATGGACGAATACAAGGCAGCTATCAGAACCATAGTCTCGACCGACGCCCCGTGGCAGGAAAGAATCTCACACTGAGCATAGACATAAAACTGCAAGCCCTGGGGGAAAGGCTACTCGAAGGAAAGATAGGAAGCATTGTTGCCATAGAACCAGCTACGGGAGAGGTGCTATGCATGGTGTCGTCGCCCACATACGACCCAAGAATAATGGTGGGAAGGGAGAGAAGCAAGAATCACAGGATGCTGAGCCGCGACGCATGGAAACCGCTGCTCAACAGAAGTATCATGGGACGGTATCCTCCCGGCTCGACCTTCAAGACTACCCAAGGCCTGACATTCATGAGCGAGGGCATTATCGGGCCGTCAACGGTCTATGGATGTTCGCATGGCTTTTACTTCCGAGGACTTCATGTGGGCTGTCACGGACACGCCTCGCCACTGTCGCTTGTGCCCGCCCTGAGCACATCATGCAACGCCTTCTTCTGTTGGGGACTATACCACATGATAGGCAACAGACAGAAGTACGGGTCGGTGCAGAATGCCATGAACACGTGGAGAGACTATATGGTGAGCATGGGATTCGGCTATAAGCTCGGCATAGACTTGCCGGGAGAGAAACGAGGGCTGATACCCAATGCGGAATTTTACGACAAGGCATACCACAGTTCCTGGAACGGACTTACTGTGATAAGTATATCGATAGGGCAGGGTGAGGTGGATGCCACACCGCTTCAGATAGCCAACCTTGGAGCGACAATAGCCAACCGAGGGTACTATTATGTGCCGCATGTGGTGAGAAAGGTGCAGGGTGAACCCCTTGACACTACTTTTTCCCGAAGACACTATACAAAGGCAAACCACAGGGCTTATGAGTATGTGGTGCAGGGCATGAGATCGTCAGTGTTAGGCGGAACATGCCGTGGACTGGCACATTATGAGTTTGAAGCATGCGGAAAGACGGGTACGGCACAGAACCGTGGACACGACCACTCAGTGTTCATGGGATTTGCACCGAAGGACAATCCGAAGATAGCCATTGCCGTGTATGTGGAGAACGGAGGATGGGGAGCTGATTACGGTGTGCCCATCGGTGGCTTGATGATGGAACAGTACATTAACGGAAAACTATCGGATGCCTCTATGGAGAAGGCAGAGGAATTCCAAAAAAGACGCATTTCTTATGGTTCAGCAAATAGATAAACGTCCGAGCGTGATACGCTCATTAGACTGGGTGACAATATGTCTGTACATAGTGTTGCTCGCTTTTGGATGGATAAGCGTGTGTGGTGCAAGCTATACATACGGTGATACGGAGATACTCAGCCTAGGCACCCGTTCGGGTATGCAGGTCGTGTGGATTGGCACGTCAATATGTTTAGGTTTTGTGATACTTATGCTTGACGACCGTTTCTACGACACTTTTTCCTATATTATATACGCAGTGTTGCTGCTGTTGCTGTTTGCCACCATATTTAACCCGCATTCCATAAAAGGCTCGAGGTCATGGTTAGTGCTTGGACCGCTGAGATTGCAGCCGGCAGAGTTTGCGAAATTTGCGACGGCATTAGCTTTGGCAAAGTTTATGAGTACGTATGGTTATTCAATACACAAGTTGAGGGATGCGATAATTACTTTTGCCATCATCCTTGTGCCAATGATGTTCATCGTGCTTCAGAGAGAGACCGGTTCAGCCTTGGTTTACCTGTCGTTTATGCTGATGTTCTACCGTGAGGGTATGCCAGGTAGCGTATTGTTTACGGGAGTGGCAGCTGTGGTATACTTTGTTGTAGGTATAAGGTATGAGGATGTGATGCTATGGTCTACTCCCACGTCGTTGGGTAAGTTTGTCGTGTTGCTATTGGTGCAGCTGTTCAGTGCAGGCATGGTGTATGTGTATTGTAACAACAAAAAAGGAGCATTAAGCATGGCGGGATATTGCTTGGCGATAACACTGTTGTTTATGCTGTTTTCAGAGTTTGTGATACCATTTGATATTGTGTGGGTGCAATTGGTGGTTACTGCCGTCGCCATAGGCTGGTTGTTGTGGCAAGGACTTGGAAGCAGGATCAGGGAGTATTATTTCATATTCTTGTTTGCAATAGGCTCGATGGCCTTTTTTTATTCGGCTGACTATGTGCTGAACAATGTGTTGGAGCCGCACCAGAGGGTGAGGATTAATGTGCTGTTGGGACTTGACGAGGATTTGGCCGGTGCCGGATATAACGTTCACCAAAGCGAGATAGCCATTGGCTCAGGCGGTCTTGAGGGGAAGGGATTCCTAAATGGCACGCAGACGAAACTGAAGTTTGTGCCTGAGCAGGATACCGACTTCATCTTCTGTACCGTAGGTGAAGAGGAAGGATTTCTTGGTTCGGCAGGTGTGTTGTTGCTGTTTCTTGCACTCATACTAAGACTGATCTATTTGGCAGAGCGCCAGCCGTTCCGTTTCGGCCGGGTATACGGCTATTCGGTGGTGTCGGTATTTTTATTCCATGTGTTCATAAATGTAGGCATGGTATTAGGTCTGACCCCTGTGATAGGCATACCGCTACCTTTCTTCAGTTATGGCGGTTCGTCGTTATGGGGTTTCACCTTCCTCCTTTTCATATTTCTTCGAATAGATGCGGGCAGGAAAGCCGTGAGAAGCTGAAGGGTGTCGGTGGGGCTATTGTATCTTTTCGAGAGTGATGCCCACGTCGGAGATGCCGGGTAGTATTTCCCGTTTCATGTTGTGACGGATATGAATGGCGACAGAGTCGTCTTTCATCAGTTGAATGTTAGAGATATGGCAGTTAAACTGATAGCAGCTGACGCCACGTCCCTTAGACATGCCGTCGTTGTCGAACAGTGAACAATTGATGGTATCGCTGTCTATGATATTATCGGGACTTACAACCTTGTCGACAATGAGGCAAATGGTCTTAAAAGGATAGGCGTCGGTGATTCTCAGTCCGATGACAGCTTTCAGTTTCATGTCAGACGACAGTCGTGGGACATTGAAAGTGAGAGTGTCATTTTTCTCCCATCCAGTGAGTTGGGTGTGATGGTATTGGCTGAATATTGTAGAGCGGTTGCATGACACAAAGGCCATAGCAACCGCAACAAGTATGGATAAAAAGAAGATTTTTTTAGTCATTATCGTCCTGCTTTGGGTTGTTTTGCTTTGGCGGGCGAGGAGCGTTGCCCTGTGGTTTCTTTTGCCCCTTTGGCTGCTGTTGCTGTGGCTGCTGCTTAGGCTGCTTGTTTTTCTTTTTCTTTTTCTTAGCCTTGTCGAATCGGCTGATATTCTCGTTAGCCAGCAGGTCGGCATTAGGCTTGGCAGACTGCCTTTGTTTACCGTCTTCATGCAGCGACTCAGGCTTTTCACCCCTTTTGTTCATTTCGATAATCTTTCTTGCCCTTTCCGCCGATATGGTCTCAAGGTTAGCGGCAATGTTTTTGTCGGTGGAGTATGTGATGAGTCCGGCGAGGATATCAGTTTTGAAGAGATAGTAATCGCCGTCGGCAGTTTGTAGGATTATTTCCCTGCTAGGCATCTTCCGTCCAGCCTCTACATAGTCGTCCACCTCGTAGTTGAGGCAGCATTTCAGTTTTGCGCACATTCCGGCGAGCTTTTGCGGATTTAACGAGATATCCTGGAAGCGGGCAGAGTTGGTGCTGACGCTTATGAAGTTTTTCATCCATGTGGCACAGCACAGTTCGCGTCCGCAAGGGCCAGTACCGCCTATTCGTCCAGCCTCTTGTCTTGCACCGATTTGTTTCATTTCTATCCTTACGTGGAAAGTCTCGGCGAGAACCTTGATGAGCTGTCGGAAGTCAACACGTTCGTCTGCGATGTAATAGAAGATAGCCTTGTTGCAGTCGCCTTGGTATTCCACGTCACCGATTTTCATTTGCAGTCCGAGGTCTTTAGCTATCTGTCTGCTTTCAATCATGGTGTCGTGTTCCCTGGCCTTAGCCTCCCGGTACTTATCCATGTCGACGGGTCTTGCAATTCTGTATATCCTCTTGATATCGTCAGCCGACTTGAGGTTAGCCTTTTTAATTTGTTTTTTCACGAGGCGTCCAGTGAGTGTCACTACGCCGATGTCGTGTCCCGGGTTAGCCTCAACCGCCACGATGTCTCCCTTTTTAAGTTCGAGATTGTTGGAGTTGTGGTAGTATCCCTTTCTGGTATGCTTGAACTGCACCTCCACCAAGTCTGTGGAGTCAGCATTGCCAGGCACGTCAGCCAGCCAGTCGTAGGTGTTGAGTTGTTTGTCTTGTCGGCCGATGGCATTTTTGCAAAGCCCTCTGTCGCCGTCGCAGCATATTCTTATTTCGTTGTCTTTATTCATAAAACTTTAATATATATGGAATGATTTCATTTCTTGTTCAGCAGGAGCATAATAGTTCTGAGTGCCATGTCGAAAAACACTATCTTAGCGTTAGCATTTTGTTTTATGTCCCTTTGTATCTTGTCAGCCATCTCGGTGAAAGCGATGATGTTTGACTCGTTGATGAACCTGGCGAAGTTTTCGGCAAATGCCTCTTCGTCGGCGTTCATATAGTTTAGGTCGGGATTGCCGAAGTTGTACATGAAGTTTTCCCTTGTGAAGCGTGAGAAGTAGTCGATGAACCGTTTTTGCCTCTCACGTCCGTATCCTTGTATTTGTTCGCTCCATTTCTTCAGTTCTCTGATATCCCTTTTGTAAGCCAGTCTCATCAGCTGTTTATAGTCATCGAGAAACTCTGCATTTTCTGAGTCGTTCTCTATCTCCCTTACCGCCGTGAGCCAATTGCCGTTAGCCAGACGTGCGATGCGCATGGAAGTCTCGTCGCCCAGACTGTATCTCTCTTTCAGAGCCGTAGCTATATGGCTTGTCTCGATTCGTTTGACATCAATTCGTTGAGTTCGGCTACGAATGGTTTCGAGCAGTTTGTCCGGTTCTTCGCTCACAAGTATGAACACGGTGCCGTGTGGCGGTTCCTCGATGAGTTTCAGGAGTTTGTTGGCGCATTCGACATTCATTCTTTCCGGAAGCCAGATGACAGACACCTTGTATCCCCCTTGGCTTGACATGAGGCTAAGCTTTTTCACCAGTTCGTCGCTTTCGCCCGCAGTGATGATAGCCTGCTGGTTGTCGGCACCGATGATGTTCATCCATTGGTCCATGCTGAAATAAGGGCTTTCGCAAATCATCTGTCTCCATTGTTTTGCGAAGTCGTCGCTCACAGGTTTATGATCAGATGCCATTGATGGCAGTTTGATGGTAGGGTAGGTGAAGTGCAAGTCCGGGTGTTCCCATTTTTCGAGCATCAAGCATTGCCGGCATGAGCCGCAAGGCTTGTTGTCGGTGTCGTGTGAAGAGCATAGCAGATATTTGGCAAAGGCCATGGCCAATGCCATCTTCCCGGCTCCCTGCGGACCGCAGAGCAATATGGCATGCGGCATTCTGTCAGTCTTTGCCATTTGCGTAAGCCTGTTCCATGCTTCTTCTTGTCCTATTACATTCATCATCTTAAAGTAGTCTTCCTGCCACTTCTGCCACGGAGTCTACGGCAGAAACGGTGTAGAAGTGAATGTTGTTTATGCCATGTGCATAAAGTTCCTTGCATTGAGCCACTGACCATTCCACGCCGAGTTGGCGAGCCTCTTCGTCTGTTTTGCATTTCACAGCCTCGAGAGCGAGTTCTTGTGGAATATCGCAATGGAATGTTTTCGGTACCACGCTAAGCTGGCTCAGTTTAGCAAATGGTTTGATGCCGGGAATGATAGGCATGGTGACACCCATTTGGCGAGCTTTTTCGAGGAAGGCAAAGAACTTGCTATTGTCGTAGAACAGTTGTGTCACGGCATAGTCGGCACCCAGGTCCTGTTTTTCCTTGAGGTGCAGGATATCCATTTCAAGGTTAGGAGCCTCTTCGTGCTTTTCGGGGTAGCAAGCCACACCGTAGTCGAATTTCTCTCCGGGACATTTGACAGGAGTGTCGTCGGCGAAGAATCCCTCGTTGAATCTGTTCACCTGTCGGATGAGATCGGTAGTATGTTCGTGTCCTCCCTTGGTAGGAATGAAGCGCGGGTCTTCTTTCGCTTTGTCACCCCTGAGCAGTAAAAGATTTGAGATGCCAAGAAACTGCAGGTCGAGGAGTTCGTATTCAATGTCTTCTATTGTCGCACCGCTACAGATGATGTGAGGCTGTACCGGTATGCCGTATTTGTTTTGTATGGCAGCAGCAATGGCGATGGTGCCCGGTCGTCTGCGAATGCGTTGTCGCTGCAGCAAGCCGTTGTCCATTTGTTTGTATACAAATTCGCTATGATGTGTAGTGATGTTGATGAAAAGAGGGTTAAACTCTTTCAGTTTATCTATAGTGGCAAACAATTTTTCAGTACCGGTGCCTTTTAGCGGCGGCAGCACTTCGAATGAGAAATGTCTCTTTTGCTTGTCATTATTTATTAGCTCGATGACTGTCATATTTGTCGTATTAATACATTTGGCGACAAAATTACAAAAAAAAATCCGCTTAACCGAAGATTAGGCGGATTTTTTTTGTTTTTTCCTTATTATTCTACTTCTTTACCTTGTAAAGGCGGAATGTCATAGGAGAAATAGTGTCGTCGAGCACTGTTGATTTCTTTCCTGCCTTGCAAGCCAATGTTCCGTTTTGTGGGACGATGCGGTCTGGCTGGCTAATGCTGTTTTCAGCATCCATCTCATTGCAGGTGAGGGTGATGGTCTGTGCAGAGCGCTCACCCTTGATGCCGTTGAGGTTGATGCTTACCGGTTGTGGTGTCTTGCCGGTGTTGATGACCTTGATGATGATCTCGTTGCTGTTCTTGTCGTATACAGAGCTTGCGAACAGGCCGTTTTGTCCTTCCTGTCCGGCAATGAACTTCTTGTCCATGGTCATTGGAAGAACGTTGGTTCCCTTGTTTTGAGCGTACATCTGCTGAACGTAGTAGCTTACGGTCTTGAACATCTTGGTGTTGTCGAACCAAATGAGGTCAGGGCGCCACTGCCATCCGTCGACATGGGCGAGCAATGGAGCGTAGGCGGTCATGTACACGACGTCAGCGTTGCGTTCAAGGTCTGTCATGAAGGCAGCCTCGTAGAGTGATGTTTCAAAGTGATTCCACTTCTTGCCTTTGCCGTGGCAAGCATATTCGCCGGCGAATACCTTTGGACCCTTGCGGTCGTAGCTCTCGTAGCGGAGTCCGTGGCTGAGGAACCATGACTCGGGACGATAGAAGTGCTCGTCGACGAGGTCAGCCTTCTGAGCCTTCATAGCTTCCCATCCGAGGTCGAACATCTCGCCTTCAGAGTCAGGACCACTGGTGCCCACAATCTTTATGTCAGGATACTTTGCGCGGATGGCAGCCACGAACGGTTTCAGACGCTCGAAGTAGAATTTGTCCCACTGCTCGTTGCCGACGCCAAGGTACTTCATGTTGAATGGTTCCGGGTGTCCCATTTCGGCACGTATTTTACCCCATTCAGTCGTTACGTCACCATTGGCAAACTCGATGAGGTCGAGACAGTCTTGGATGAAAGGCTCAAGTTCGTCGATGGCGACGTGAGCAGCCTCGTTGTTCCAGTTCTGGAACTGGCAAGCCATACCAACGTTAAGAACCGGAAGCGGCTCAGCGCCAATGTCTTCAGAGAGTTGGAAGAACTCGAAGAAGCCAAGGCCGTAGCTTTGGTAATAGTCAGGGAAATAACGGTAGTCGAAGGTATGCTCCCAACGGTTTTGGTTCAGTGGACGATTTTCCACTGGTCCGATAGTGTTTTTCCACTGGTAGCGAGTCTCGAGGTCGCATCCCTCCACGATACATCCGCCGGGGAAGCGCAGCAGTCCCGGGTTAATGTCAGCCAGAGCCTGTGCGATATCGCGACGCATGCCATTCTTACGGTTTTTGAATGTGTTAACCGGGAAGAGGCTTACATGCTCAAGGTCAACAGGATTGGCAGAGGCGAGGAAGATGCGAAGGTTTGCCTTGTTGAATGTGCGTGGGGCATTGATTATCACCTCATACTGCTTCCAGTCGCTTGAAGACACTTCGAGTTTGTCCTCGGTGAATTGTTGCTTTTCACCCATAGTGTTTTGGTCGATGAGCTGTACGCGTATGGCACTCTTGCCCTTCGGTGCGCGAGCCCAGACGGTGAACCTGTACTGTTCGCCCTTAACCACTCCGATGCCGAAATACCCCTCGTTTTGTATACCAGTCCTGCGCTCCTTGTGTCCGGGGTCGCTAAGAGAGACATAGTGAGGACAACGCTCGAAAGGCCCATCGTTTTTGAGTTGTACTTTGCCGAAGACCTGCCATCCCATGAAACTCTGAGGAAATTCGAAAGAGCGGTTTTTTATTAACTCACCATAAAGACCTCCGTCGGCAGCATAGTTGATGTCCTCAAAGAAAAGTCCGTACATGGTGTTTTGTACCGGGGCTCCCACCTTTTTGGTGTTGATGTCCATGACATTAGTCTGGGCATTGGCCGTCATTGCTGAAGCCAGAGCAATGGCGCACGATAATACTTTAATTTTCATATTTTATAGGTATCAAGTTAGTTCGTGTTGCAAAAATAGTTAAAATATTCGGAATATGCAAATTTTTTCGATAAAATGATGTAATTTTGTGGCGTAATTGCAGAAGTGGGTCATTAAAGTACCTAAAAAGAGACTAAAATACCAATCTTATATAAAAAATGGAACAAAAAACTAGCGGTAGCAAGAGCTACCTTATTTCAATTGTGATGGTGGCCGTCTTAGGCGGTTTGCTGTTCGGTTATGACACAGCAGTAATCTCGGGAGCGGAAAAGGGTCTTCAGGCTTTCTTTATGGGAGCCGACGACTTTGTGTACACAGACTTTTGGCATGGGTTCACCAGTTCAAGTGCGCTCATAGGATGTATTATCGGTTCTGCCATATCGGGTCTGTTGGCATCAAATCTGGGACGTAAGCGCTCGCTGATTTTTGCCGGTGTGATGTTTTTCATTTCCGCTTGGGGCTCCATGTGTCCAGAGTCGTATGTATTGCCAGAAGGCAAGCCAAACCTCACGCTCCTCATTGTGTTTAACATCTATCGTGTGATAGGAGGAATAGGCGTAGGTCTTGCATCTGCCGTATGTCCGATGTATATTGGAGAGATAGCGCCAAGCAACATACGTGGTATGCTGGTGTCATGGAACCAGTTTGCCATCATCTTCGGTCAGTTAGTGGTGTATTTCGTGAATTTCTTCATCCTTGGCGATCATGTAGCACCCGCAATAGAAAGCATAGGCAACGGAATGAACCAAGTGCTTAATGGCGGTGAGGCAGCATGGGCCATTGAGACAGGATGGAGATATATGTTTGGTTCGGAAATGATTCCCGCCGGACTGTTTGCACTTCTTATCTGCTTTGTGCCCGAGACACCAAGGTATCTCGCAATGGTGGGTCAGGATGCCAAGGCAGAACGAATACTCGCCCGCATAAACGGTTCAGAAAAGGCCCGTGAGATCCTTGACGAGATAAAGAATACGGTGACAGAGAAGACCGAACGTCTGATGACCTATGGTTTCCTGTGCATTTTTGTAGGAGTGATGTTGTCGGTGTTCCAGCAGGCGGTAGGTATTAATGCCGTGTTGTATTATGCTCCCCGTATTTACGAGGCAATGGGCTTTGACAATCCAATGGTGCTCACAGTGTTTAACGGCATTGTGAATCTCGGTTTCACCTGTGTTGCCATTTTCACGGTAGAGAAGCTTGGACGCAAGCCTCTGCTTATAGTAGGCTCTTTAGGTATGGCCATAGGTGCCATTGGAGTGGCATGCACTTTTGGCAATCCTGAGCTGCAGCTGATGTGTATGATATCCATCATGGTTTACTCTGCATCGTTTATGTTCTCTTGGGGACCAATCTGTTGGGTACTCATTGCCGAATTGTTCCCAAACACCATACGTGGTGCTGCCGTTGCCATAGCAGTGGCTTTCCAATGGATATTCAACTGGATTGTGTCGACATCATTCGTGCCGATGGCAAATAGCCTGGGTTACTGGTTTGCCTATGGCCTATATGGTGTGATCTGTGTTGTAGCTGCCGTATTTGTATGGCGACTGGTACCAGAGACCAAGGGTAAGACGCTTGAAGATATGAGCAAACTATGGAAGAAAGAATAAAAAACAAAAAACATAATCATTATGAAAAAGATTCTTATTGCAGAAGACAATGATAGCAACTACATATTGATGTGCTATCTGTTGAAGAAACATTATGAGATTGTACGTGCCATTAACGGCCGTGATGCCATAGAGAAAGTGGAGCAAGGTGGCATTGATCTTGTGCTGATGGACATCAAGATGCCAGAGATGGATGGTCTGGAAGCTACAAGGATACTGAAGCCGAAGTATCCGAACCTTCCAATCATTGCCCTTACAGCCAACGCTTTCAGCAGCGACCGCGAAATGGCTTTTGAGGCAGGATGCAACGACTTCTTGTCGAAGCCAGTGAACTCCGATGTGTGTCTTGAGACATTGGCCAAGTATATATAAAAAGAATGGGGCGTCGAGCCCCATTCTTTTTTTGTTATCATTTCTTCATCATTTCTCTTACAGCCCTTTCCAACTGTCGGTCGTAACCATTGATTACGTCTTCGGGAGTGTTGTAAACCTCTATGTCGGGGTTGAGGGTGGTATTTTCGCCATAGACACCCCTCATGTCGCGACAGCCTACCTGAGGAATGCCGAATACAAGAGACGAGTCCATCAGACGCTCCCACCATACGGCAGTCATTGTACCGGCAACGGGAGTGCCTATCAGCTTACCAATATTCAGTTCTTTGTAAACCATCGGGAAGCCATGCCCGTTGCTGTAGTCATCTTCGCAGATAAGCACGCAAGAAGGCTTTGTCCATTTGTTGAACGGGTCGCGGCCGATATATTGTCCGCGTGGTACGAAATTCTGATATTCCTTGCCAGAGAGTAGGGTACAGAGGTCGTCGTGAAGCCATCCGCCGCCATTGTGACGTTCGTCAACAACCACAGCGTCGCGGTTGCGGTTGCGGTCGCTGAGCAGTTCTTCATATACTGTGCGGAAACTTTCGCTGTTCATCGCTTTCACGTGTACGTATGCTATACGTCCGCCAGAGATGCTGTCGACGAAATGGCGGTTGCGGTCAACCCATCGTTTGTAGAGCAGTTCATTCAAGACACTTTGGTCAATAGGTTTTACGGTTACCGTCTCTTTGTCTTTCCCCTTTGATTTTACAAACTCGACACGTACAGCCTTGCCAGCCTTTCCATCCAGAAGGTGGTTGTAGTCATCGCCAGCTTTTATCTCGCATCCGTCGATAGCGGTTATGATAGAGCCAGCGGCAATGCCAGTGTTCTTTACGGCAAACGGTCCGCGTTTTATTACCTCTTTAACCTTCAAGCCGTCGCCATTGTATGTCTCATCGAAGAAGAGACCGAGCGACGCCGTCTTTAGTGACGGACCGTTGGCATAGAATCTTGCACCAGTGTGTGAGGCGTTAAGTTCTCCGAGCATCTCGCTCAGCATCTCGCTGAAATCATAGTTGTTGTTGATGTAAGGCAGGAAACGCTCGTAAGTCTTACGGTATCCTTCCCAGTCCACGCCATGAATGCTGGAGTCATAGAACTTGTCTTTCACCTGTCGCCATGCGTGTTCGAAGAGATACTGCCTTTCCTCATAAGGCTTGAAGTTAAACCAAGCCTCAAAGTCCACGCTCTTTTGCGAGCCAGACATCAGGTCAACCTTTCGGATGTTGTTTTGGCAAACAAAAACATTCTTTACGTCCTTGTCGGCAACCATTCTTCCTCCGAGACCTTTCATGAGTTTGCTTGTGGTCCATTTCTTCAAGTCAACCTTCCAGAGGTCGTATCCATCCTCATACCGAGCCTGATAATACAGAGTGTTGCCATCAGGAGAGAGCAGCATGTCGCCGAGGCGAGCCGAGTTGCGTGTAAGTCTTATGATACGGTCGCGGCAGTTGACAGTGTCGAGTTCGATAGCTTCCACCTTTTTCACTTCAACCTTAGCCCCATCCTTGTCCTTACCGTTCTTTTGGTCTTTCTCGGCTTGTTGTTTAGCTTTTTCCTCTTCCTCTTTTTTCTTTTTCTCTTCCTGTCGAGCCTTGTCGTCGCGGTCAAGTTCCTCTTTGCTCATGCGGAAGCGTTCGTAGGCGTCAAGGTCGAAGAACATAAGGTAGACGTCGTCTTCAGCTCCCCAGCTGCCATGGCTGCGGAATCCTGCACGGTCGCTACTGAACAGCATAGCCTTTCCACCGAGCACCCATTTAGGGTTGCCTTCGTTGTAACCGCTATTGGTGAGGTTAAACACCTTGCCGTCGTCGTTAGCGCTAACGAGGGCAATGTCAGCATTGTTCCATCCACCAATGCCTATGTATGACGCAAGAAGCCATCGGCTGTCCGGGCTCCATGTGAAGCCGATGTCGCCGTCTTGGTAAGAATAGACAAAGCTACGGTTGAGTACGGTATGAGTCTTTTTACTTTTTATATCCATCACCTTCAGCGTCCCACGGTCTTCGTAATATGCTATTTTCTTTCCGTCGGGCGAGAACTGCGGTTGTTGTGATGTGATATTATTGTCGGTGAGGCGTGTCTCCTTGATGTCGTTGCTATAACAAAAAAGTCCGTCGTCTTTGTTTTGAAGTTCTGCCAAATATATTTGCCATACGCCGTCGCGTTCAGATGCGTATACGATGCTTCTGCCGTCAGGTGCGAAGTCGATATCGCGTTCTTGTTCCGGAGTATCGGTAATCTGTTTTGTAGTCTGGTATTCAACAGAAGTCACGTAGACGTCGCCGTGCATTACGAAGGCTATCTCCTTTCCGTTTGGCGAAACGCTTACCTCTGTGGCACCCCATGACACTACCTGTCGTTTCAGTTCGCTGTCGTTACGGTCTGCCACGACATTTATTTCCACCTTCTTAGGCTGTGTTCCCTTTCTGTCGAGGGTGTAAATTTCTCCGTCGTATCCAAAGCATAGTTTTCCGTCGTTAGAGGAACTGAGGAAACGTACTGGATTGCCTTTGAAATGGGTAAGCTGTTGAGGTGTGTTGCTGTCGATGCCACGCGAGTAGACATTAAAGGTGCCGTCTTGTTCGCTGAGGTAGCAGAAAGACTGTCCGTCGGCATTCCATACCGGTGTGCGGTCTTCACCATTGAAGGAAGTCAGTTTCTTGAATGTATCTCCACGTTTTAGCCAGATGTCGCGTGTTATGGGTGAAGTATGGTGCTTGCGCCATGGATCCTCATATCCTTTGTTGTCGTGGTAGAGAATGTCGCCGTTGGAGTTTATAGAGATATCTTCCATTGGCAGTGTGGAGAACATGACAGGTCGTCGCCCTTCAGTATCGACCTCATAAACCTGTTGGAATGAGCCGCTGAAGATGATAGACTCAGCCGACGGCATTACAGCCGAACGGAAGAGGACATGGTTATTGTCGCTGAAGGTTATAGGCAGTTCGTTGCCGCTGTTGGTAGTGAGTCGTTTAGGTTCGCCACCAAGCGCGTTAACGATATAAATGTCCATACTACCCTCGCGGTTAGATGCGAATGCGATGTTTTTCCCGTCGGGGCTCCATATTGGCATATAGTCATGAGCCGGATTGGTAGTCACTTGGTGAGCTTGTCCGCCATTAGCGTCAACGGTGAAGATGTCGCCTTTGTAGGAGAAGGCTATAGTCCTTCCGTCGGGTGAAATGGCGGGATAGCGCATCCATAGCGGATTCTGCTGGGCTGCCGATGTGGTGGCTGCCATGATAAGCAGTGAAATAATAGTTTTCCTTTTCATATAAATCTCTGGATTTTAGATATTTATAATTATTTCCTGTATATTACCGACCCGTTAGCTTGATGAGTTGCGAGAACTAGGACTTCAGCTATCTGCACATGTTTTGGAGCAGAAGCAGCATATACTACTACGTCGGCAATGTCATCGCCAGTGAGAGGAGTAATGCCTTGGTATACCTTTTCGGCGCGTTTGTCGTCGCCATGGAATCTGACGTTGCTGAAGTTAGTTTCCACCAGTCCAGGCTTAATGTTTGTTACTCTCACAGCTGTTTCAGCCACATCGATGCGCAGTCCGTCGGTAATGGTTTTTACGGCAGCCTTTGTGGCACAGTAAACATTGCCTCCTGCGTATGCAGCGTCTCCAGCCACACTGCCAATGTTAATCACATGACCTTCGTTGCGTGCCACCATAGCAGGAACGATAAGTCTTGTCATTGTCAGGAGACCCTTGATGTTTGTGTCAATCATGGTGTTCCAGTCGTCGGCATCGCCTTCGTATTCTTTCTCAAGGCCGAGGGCAAGACCAGCATTGTTGACGAGGACATCAATCACGCTCCATTCCCCGTCAAGGCTTTCGATGGCATTTTTTGCAGCTTGTGCGTCACGCACGTCGAAAACGAGAGTTTTCACTTCAGCCCCTTCAGCTTCCAGTTCTGCTTTAATACTCTCCAACCTTTCTGTCCTTCGAGCCGTAAGGATAAGTTTGTAACCCTCCTTGGCAAATCGTCTGGCACATGCTTCCCCGATACCGCTTGTGGCTCCTGTAATAAGTACGGATTTTTTCATTGTTAACTAATTATATAATAAAAGATGTATAATGTTTTTCCGATGTTATCTATTATAGAATCCAAGTATATGAACTATGAATTAATAATTTGTTGCAAAGGTAGTAAAAAAAGGATATATGTGCAACCTATATCAGTTAAAAGTTGCAAATAGGCATTTTTGGCATTAAGAAACGTATTAAAAAGAAAAAATGTGAGTAAGAGATATGATATTTGCAAAAAAAGTAGTAACTTTGCGCCATAAAATACGATAAATACTATTTTTTATAAGGATGAAAGAATTAGCATTGAAGTACGGATGCAATCCGAATCAGAAGCCTTCACGCATTTTTATGACTGAGGGTGAGTTGCCAATCGATGTGTTGAACGGTCGCCCAGGCTACATCAACTTCCTCGACGCTTTCAATAGCTGGCAGTTGGTGAAAGAACTGAAAGCCGCCACAGGCCTGCCATCGGCAGCATCGTTCAAGCATGTGTCGCCTGCAGGAGCTGCTGTAGGACTTCCACTAAGTGATACCCTGAAGAAAGTTTATTTCGTTGACGACCTGACAGTGGAACTATCGCCTATAGCATGTGCTTATGCCCGTGCACGTGGTGCCGACCGCATGAGCAGCTACGGTGATTTCGTTGCCTTAAGCGACACTTGCGATGAGGCTACGGCACTGCTTATCAAGCGTGAAGTGAGCGACGGCGTGATAGCTCCAGACTATACGCCAGAGGCTCTTCAGATACTAAAGGAGAAACGAAAGGGTACTTATAACGTCATAAAGATTGACCCGAACTATGTTCCGAAGCCCATTGAGCGCAAGCAAGTGTTTGGCATTACCTTCGAGCAAGGACGTAACGAGGTGAAACTTGACGACCCGGCACTGTTTGAGAATATTCCAACCGCCAACAAGACCTTTACCGAAGAGGCAAGGCGTGACCTGATCATTGCCCTCATCACTCTGAAATACACACAGAGCAACTCAGTGTGCTACGTGAAAGACGGACAGGCGATAGGCATTGGCGCAGGACAGCAGAGCCGCATACACTGCACACGCCTTGCAGGAAACAAGGCCGACATCTGGTGGCTTCGCCAGCATCCGAAAGTAATGAACCTTCCTTTCATCGACAAGATACGTCGCGCAGACCGTGACAACACTATCGACGTATACATCAGTGAAGATTACGACGACGTGTTGCGTGAAGGTACATGGCAGATGTTCTTTAAGGAAAAGCCAGAGGTGCTTACCATGGAAGAAAAGAAGGAATGGATAGCAAAGAACACCAAGGTGGCACTCGGCAGCGACGCTTTCTTCCCGTTCGGTGACAATATAGAACGTGCACACAAGAGTGGAGTAGAGTATATAGCACAGGCAGGCGGCTCAGTACGTGACGACAATGTTATTGAGACTTGCGACAAGTATGGTATAGCGATGGCATTCACCGGTGTGAGACTGTTCCATCATTGATAAAGAGGAAAGTTATGAGCGACATTGACGAAATAATCGCTGGTGGAGGACTGGTGTTCAAAGGTGCTCCAAAAGGTGATCCCAATGCCGGAAAAGTGAAGACGAAGGCAAAGAAAAAGAAGTATATCACTGGAGCACATGGCAGCGGGTCGGCTAAACAAAAGGCGAAATACCGCGAACAACGTGCCAACAGACATAAATAAGCCATAGCGCCAACTATGACAGAAGGAATATCATATATCCACCTTGACGAGGTAGAGTCAACAAACAGCTTCCTTCATGCTTATAGCGGAAAGGAAGGCAGCCTTATGACCATCGCCCATGCCGAATACCAGACGGCTGGGCGTGGCCAGGGAGGCAACAGGTGGGAGAGCGCTAAGGGATTGAATCTCACGTTTAGTGTAAAATCATATCCCGTAGACTTGCCAGTCAACAGGCAGTACCTGATGCTTGAGGCAGGTGCCCTTGCCGTTTATTATGCCCTTTCCGGTTATTCTGACGGATTTTCAATAAAATGGCCAAATGACATTTATTGGAAAGACTACAAGATTAGCGGGACACTGTCTGAATGCTCCGTGTCGAGTCATGGTGTAAGAAGCTGCATCCTCGGCACAGGCATCAATGTCAACCAGACACACTTTCAAGGCAATGTACCGAACCCGATATCGCTTTCAACGATAGTGGGCCATGAAGTAAGCCGTATGGCACTTCTCGAGACAGTGACAGAACATCTTACAGTATTGTTGGAAAGAATAAACAAGCGAGACTATGAGATGGTAGACAAGGAATATAAGCAGCATCTTTACCGAAACAAGGGTTATCACCTTTATGAGGATGCCAACGGAAGGTTTGAGGCAGAATATTCCGACATACTTGACAATGGACATCTGCTGTTGAAGCGAAGGGATGGACTTGTGAGCGAATATGCATTTAAGGAGGTGGCCTTTGTGCTGCCATGACAACAGACTATTATACCAAAACAATATGGCACAATACAAGAGAATACTTTTGAAGCTCAGTGGCGAGAGTCTCATGGGCAAACAGAATTTCGGCATAGATCCTGAACGTCTTGCCGACTACGCTCGACAAATAAAGGAAGTGAGCGAGATGGGTGTTCAGATAGGTATCGTAATTGGTGGAGGTAACATCTTCCGGGGACTTAGCGGTTCACAGAAAGGTTTTGACCGTGTGAAAGGAGACCAGATGGGAATGTGCGCTACAGTCATCAACTCGTTGGCCCTGAGCTCAGCATTGGGAGCTATTGGCGTAAAGACCAAGGTGCTGACTGCCATACGTATGGAGCCCATCGGCGAGTTCTATACAAAATGGAAAGCCATTGAAGCAATGGAGGCAGGATATGTCTGTATCTTCTCCGCAGGAACAGGAAGCCCATATTTCACCACCGATACCGGGTCGTCGCTAAGAGGTATAGAGATTGAGGCAGACGTGATGCTTAAGGGTACCAGGGTGGATGGCATATATACTGCCGATCCGGAGAAAGACCCTACTGCCACAAAGTTCAGCGACATAACATACGACGAGATTTACACTCGCGGACTGAAGGTTATGGACCTTACCGCCACTACCATGTGCAAGGAAAACAACCTACCCATATATGTGTTTAATATGGACGTGGTGGGAAATCTTAAGAAAGTGATGGACGGCGAACCAATAGGAACATTGGTTCATAATTAACTCCAGGACTATTATTCCTCGGTGAATTCAACATATTCACCCTCCTCTTCGGAGATAATCTTGCGAGAGCGTTCTTGTGGGCGGCGGTTGTCGATAATCACCTCACCTTCGGTGGTCGACGACTGTCGCCTTTCCGTATGTCCTTGGGCGTTAGGGGCTTGATGTCCTGAAGCAGCCTTTCTATGACTGCCTCCACGGAATACATACTGACGCTGTTGACGTCTGGCAGTCTGCCGTTCGTATTCTTCCTCTTCGTCTATTTCACCATTTGCAACACCTCTCATGCGTTTCATTATTTTCAATATAAAGTTGAAAGCAAGTAATACAACGATGCTGACAAATATCAGAATAATCAAAACAAAGAGAATCAAACCTTTGAGTATCATGAGATTAAGATAGTTTGTATTGATTGGAAATAACAGATAGTATCACATACCAGCCTATTACGACCGCAATGCCAGTAACACCAAAGATGATTAATAGAGGCACAGAAGAAATAAGAAATACATACTTCACCTCGTTGTCTTTCCATCCCCACTGCTTGAATTTCAAAGCGAAAAGAGGTATTTCGGCTATCAGTAGCCAACTGGTTATAAACACGAGGGCAACAATGACCAAAGCCATATATGGCGATGACGCCAACAGATTAGGACAACCAACAATCAGCGATGCCCAGAAGAGAGCATTGGCAGGCGTTGGAACGCCAATGAATGACGACGACTGACGCTCGTCGAGATTAAACTTTGCAAGGCGTAATGCAGAAAAAGCAGCCATCACAAAAGCCAAATAAGGTATCAACGAACTTACCGGCAGCATAAACTCTGGATAATCGTGAGTATACAGCACAGAGAATATCATGGCAGAAGGAGCCACGCCGAATGTCACATCGTCAGCAAGAGAATCAAGCTCTTTTCCTATAGGCGATGAGACTTTCAGCAAGCGAGCGCTCATTCCATCGAAGAAATCAAACACTGCACCAAGAATAATGAAGAGCAGAGCCTTCTCGTAGCAACCTCCCAAAGCAAATGTAGTGGCTATGCAACCACAGACAAGATTTCCAGAGGTGAGAGTGTTAGGGATATGCTTGGTAATACAATTAGCCATATGATTACACCTTATTATATTATATCTTCGGAAGACGTGCAATGACGGTAAGGTCGCCAGTGGTATATTGTCCAATCTTTACCAAAGGCTCGCTGCCTAATGGCAGATAAACATCCACTCGTGAGCCAAGCTTGATGAAGCCCAAGTGTTCGTCGATGAAGCATTCCTCACCTTCCTTGGCATATGTCACAATACGACGAGCCATGGCACCAGCAATCTGACGGCATAGAATGTCGTCGCCTTCAGGAGTGGTAATCATAACGTCCGCATGCTCGTTTTCCTCGCTGGCCTTCGGAAGCCAAGCCTTATGGAAGTTTCCGTTGAAATGCTTCACGAATTTTACTTTGCCGTCAACAGGAAACCAGTTTGCGTGAACATTTACAAGACTCATGAATATGGAAATCATAAGACGGCGGTCGTGGAAATACTCGTTTTCTTCAACTTCTTCCACCACAACTATCTTACCATCGGCAGGCGCAACCACAATACGCTCTGTGTCTTCCTTAAACTCACGGATAGGACATCGGTAGAAGTTCAGGACAATAGCCCAAGCGATGCCAACAACGGCAACGAAACTCCAGAATACCCCAGCCGGTACCCCGATCCAATGCAGAAAGACAGCGACGGCAACAATTCCAGCTAAGCTATATATTAGTGTTCCGGTGCCTTCTCTGTGTATCCTTTGTTTCTTCAATTTTCGTATTCTTTTTCCCATGAGGTAACTCGTTGATTGATATTTGCACTGCAAAGATACATCTTTTTTGAATAATAAACAAACTTTTTTCAATTTCTTTTGGTTATTTCGCGGAATAAGCGTAACTTTACACCTCGAAAACTACAAATAACACGAAAAATGCAAGATTTCATACATCTTCACGTTCATACGTACTACTCCATACTCGACGGACAGTCAAGTATTGCAAAACTCGTAGACAAAGCCGTGGCCAACGGAATGAAGGGCATGGCGGTGACCGATCATGGCGACATGTTTGGCATTAAAGAGTTCTTCGACTATTGCAATAAGGTGAACGGTGGAAGAAAAAAAGAAGGACTTGAGCCTTTCAAGCCTATCTTCGGATGTGAGATGTATGTGGCACGACATAGGAAAGAAGACAAAAACAAAGACAATGGCGACCGGGGAGGTTACCATCTCATTGTTCTTGCAAAGAACTACCGGGGATACAAGAACCTTATAAAACTGGTGTCTAATGCATGGGTTGACGGATTCTACGGACGTCCGCGTACCGACAGGGCAGAACTGGAGAAATACCACGAAGACCTGATAGTATGCTCGGCTTGTATTGCCGGTGAGGTGCCACGCAAGATTCTTGCCGACGACATTGAAGGTGCGAGGGAGTCGATAGAATGGCACAAAAGGGTGTTTGGAGACGACTACTACCTTGAGCTGCAGCGACACGAGGTAAAAGACCCTGCAATACGTGCCAACCGCGAAACGTTCCCATTGCAGCAGAAAGCCAACAAGGTGCTGCTTGAATTGGCAAAGGAGTATGGGATAAAGGTGATTTGTTCCAACGACGCGCATTTTGTAGACCAAGAGAACGCAGAGGCACACGACCATCTGTTGTGTCTCTCAACCGGAAAAGACCTCGACGACCCTACCCGAATGTTATACTCAAAGCAGGAGTGGTTTAAGACAAGGGAAGAAATGAACGAGGTGTTTGCCGACATTCCCGAAGCTCTGTCAAATACCCTTGAAGTGCTCGACAAAGTGGAATTCTACGACATAGAAAATCCACCCATTATGCCATTTTTCCCCATACCGGAGGATTTCGGTACCGAGGAAGAGTGGCGCCGGAAATTTACAGACGAGGACATCTTCAATGAGTTCACTACCGACGAAAACGGAGAGAATCCGTTGCCGCGCGAGGAAGGTGAGAAGAAAATCGCAAAACTCGGCGGTATCGACAAACTCTACCGAATAAAGTTCGAGGCCGACTATCTTGCAAAACTTGCATACGAAGGAGCCGAAAAGCTATATCCCATGCCGCTGACTAAAGAAGTGGACGACAGAATACGTTTCGAACTGCATATCATGAAGACCATGGGATTCCCAGGATACTTCCTTATAGTCCAGGATTTTATCAACTCGGCACGTGACGAACTGGGCGTGATGGTAGGTCCAGGACGTGGCTCCGCTGCCGGGTCGGTGGTGGCATACTGCTTAGGCATCACAAAGATCGACCCTATAAAATACGACCTGCTGTTTGAGCGTTTCCTCAATCCCGACCGTATTTCCCTGCCAGATATCGATACAGACTTCGACGACGACGGACGAGGCAGAGTGCTGGAATGGGTGGAAGAAAAGTATGGACACGAAAACTGTGCCCATATCATCACCTATGGCACTATGGCAACAAAAAACTCCATCAAAGACGTGGCGAGAGTGGAAAAACTGCCATTGGAAAAGGCAAACTGGCTATGCAAACTCATTCCCGACAAACTGCCCGACGGACTGAAAATGAACTTGGGTAACGCCATAAAGTGCATACCAGAACTTCGCGACGCAGAGGCCAGCTCCGACCCGAAGCTCCACAACACAATGGCTTACGCCAAGATGCTTGAAGGCACCGTGAGAGGCACTGGAATACACGCCTGCGGCTTTATCATCTGTAGAGACAAGATCAGCGATTGGGTGCCAGTGTCGGTGGCTGAAGACAAAGCCGACCCAGGACACAAATTACGCTGTACGCAATATGACGGACACGTGATAGAGTCCACGGGACTCATAAAGATGGACTTCCTCGGACTGAAAACACTGTCCATCATGAAGGAAGCCGTAGAGAATATCAGACTTACCAGAGGACATGTGGTAGATCTCGATACCATACCCATCGACGACGAACAGACATACCAGCTATACTGCGACGGACGTACCATCGGCACCTTCCAGTTTGAGTCGCCAGGCATGCAGAAATATCTTCGCGAACTGCATCCTACCGTCTTTGAAGACCTAATAGCCATGAATGCCCTCTATCGTCCGGGACCTATGGACTATATCCCTTCGTTCATCGCACGAAAGAACGGGCGAGAAGAGATAAAGTATGACATACCATGTATGGAAAAATATCTCAAGGACACATACGGCATCACTGTATACCAAGAGCAGGTGATGTTGCTGTCAAGACAGCTCGCCGATTTCACCCGAGGCGAAAGCGACGCCTTGAGAAAGGCGATGGGTAAGAAAAAGAAAGCCATCGTAGACGCCATGAAACCAAAGTTTATCGAAGGCGGACAGAAAAACGGACATGACCCGAAGGTGCTTGAGAAAATATGGGGCGACTGGGAGAAGTTTGCTTCATACGCCTTCAACAAGAGTCACGCCACGTGCTACTCATGGGTGAGCTATCAGACGGCTTATCTTAAGGCACACTATCCTGCGGAATATATGGCGGCAGTGATGAGCCGAAACCTCGACAATATCAATGAAATTACAAAGCTTATGGACGAGTGCCGGGCAATGGGAATACCAACACTCGGTCCTGACGTAAACGAAAGCCGCGCTAAGTTCAGTGCAAACAAGAAAGGCGAGATACGCTTTGGCATCAGCGCTATAAAAGGCGTGGGAGGTGCCGCTGCCGACTCTATAATAAAAGAACGTGAAGCTAACGGACCGTATAGCTCAATATTTGACTTCATACAGCGAGTGAACCTCTCCAACTGTAACCGAAAGTGTATTGAGTCGCTCGTGCTGAGCGGAGGCTTCGACTGCTTCAGCGAACTAAAGCGTGAGGACTTTTTTGCCAAGACATCCAAAGGCGACCAGTTCATAGACACGCTCGTGCGCTATGGCCAGCTGTATCAGGCAGAAAGGGCACAGGCGAGAAATTCTCTCTTCGGAGAGGATAATGCAGTGGAGATATCCACACCTCCAATAGTAAAAGGAGAACAATGGAGCGATATAGAAAGACTAAACAGGGAACGTGACCTCGTGGGCATCTATCTCTCGGCACATCCGCTCGATGAGTATAAGGTGATACTCGACAGCCTTTGCAATACCTCATGCCAGGAACTTGAAGACGTGCAGCGACTGACCGACCGTGAGCAAGTGGTGTTGGGAGGCATAGTGACTGCCATAAGACAGAAATATACCAAGACGGGAAAACCCTGTGGCTTTGTTACCATTGAAGATTTCAACGGCAGTGGTGTGCTGCCTCTTTTTGGAGAAGACTGGGGACGCTGGGCAGGAATGTTTGTGGAAGGTTCCACTGTTTACATTCTCGCAGAGATGAAACAGAGATTCCGCGACAGTAATCTCTATGACATGAAGGTGACCGACGTGAAATATATGCAGACGGTGAAGGACAGCACACTGACGAAACTCACCATTTCCATCAACACCGACAAGCTTGACGCACGCACGGTGGAAGAGCTAAACGAGATAATAACAGAGAATCCCGGAAAGACACAGCTGTTCTTCCAACTTCGTGACTCACAAGGCAAGAAACACGTATTGCTGAAAAGCCAGTCGAGGACAGTAGACGTGAGAAGCCAGCTCATCAACTATATTGATCAGCAAGAGGCGTTAGAATATAAAATCAATTAACATTATTATAACAAAACATTTATTAAAGAAATGGAAACAAAAATTACAGCAAGCAATTTCGAGAGTTTGAAGAATGGCGAACTGCCATTGGTTGTTGACTTTTGGGCTACATGGTGTGGACCATGCCGTATGATTGCCCCAATCATTGAAGAACTGGCAACAGAATACGACGGCAAGATCAACGTAGGCAAGTGCGACGTTGAGGAATGTGATGACATTGCCGCTGAATTTGGTATTCGCAACATCCCGACAATACTGTTCTTCAAAGGTGGCGAAGTGGTAGACAAAATGGTTGGTGCCGCTTCAAAGTCCAAGATTGAAGACAAGTTCAAGGCATTGCTCTAAAAAATGTAGTTAACGCTATTTTCAGGAGTTAAGGAGTTAAGAAGTAGGCTCCTTAACTCCTTTAACCCCTTAACCTTTTAACCTTTTAACCTTTCCTCTTATCCTCAAAACCTCACAATCCTGCTTCCGTCCGCATTCTCTTCAATAGTCACTTTTACCGCCTCCTCCGGCAATAGTTCCTCTATCAGCTCCGGCCATTCAATGAAGCAGAGGGCTCCGCTGTAGAAATAGTCTTCGTAGCCCATATCGTATACCTCCTCAATCTTCTTGATGCGATAGAAGTCGAAGTGATAGATAAGTTCTCCGGTGGTATCCGACCTGTATTCGTTTACGATGGCAAACGTGGGAGAAGTGATGACATCTTCTACACCAAGTTCTTCGCATACGGCCTTGATGAAGGTGGTCTTGCCAGCTCCCATTTTTCCGTAGAATGCAAACACGGTGTTTTCTCCCGTTGCAGCCACAAACTGTCTTGCAGCTTCTCTTATAGAATCAATGTTGTCTATTCTCAGTTCCATTTTTCTTTCCTTGGTTTTAATGTTACTAATGGTATGATGATTTCTTCCATGGATATGCCTCCATGTTGGAATGTGTCCCTATAATACTGTACGTAATAATTGTAGTTGTTCGGATAGGCGAAAAACTGGTTCCCCTGTGCAAACACGTAGTTGGTGCTCACGTTAGGTTGCGGCAGATGCACACGTCGGGGATCCTTTATCACGAAGAGGTCTTTTGCATCGAATCCCAAGTTTCTGCCTATCTTGTAGCGAAGGTTGGTGTTGGTATTGCGCTCGCCAATAATCTTCACGGGTTTGTTTACACGAATCGAACCATGGTCTGTAGTAACCACTATGCGGTAGTCGCTTGAGGACAGCATCTTGAAGATGTCGTATACCACAGAGTGGCGGAACCAGCTCATGGTGATGCTTCTGTAGGCCTTTTCGTCTTTCGCCAGTTCCCTTACGGTTTTCGACTCTGTTCGTGCGTGGCTAAGTATGTCGATGAAGTTAAACACCACGACATTGAGGTCTTTGTTTTGTATTTCGTTAAACTTCGCCATAAACTTTTCCGCTGAGGCCGAATCGTTTATTTTTGTATAAGAGAAAGAGTCCTTGCGCCTATATCGTTCTATCTGTGTTCTTACCAAAGGCTCTTCGTTGAGGTTCTTCCCCTCCTCTTCGTCCTCGTCTACCCATAAGTCGGGAAACATCTTTGCGATGCCGTCGGGCATGAGACCGCTGAATATGGCATTGCGGGCATACTGGGTGGCTGTGGGCAGTATGCTGTAGTAGAGCTGCTCGTCGATGTCAAACATGTCGCCTATCTCTTTTGCAAGAAGTCTCCACTGGTCGTATCTGAAATTGTCGAATACAAGTAGAAACACCTTTTCGCCTGCGTCGATGTGTGGAAAAACAGCCGTTTTCATCACTTCTGTACTCAGTATGGGGCGGTTTTCGCTCCTTGGCTTAGGTGAGCTTATCTCGTCCATCCAGGTTTCGTAGTTCTTTTTTATGAACTTCGCAAACCTTATGTTGGCGTCTTCCTTTTGCATTACCAGCGAGTCCAGCAGCGGTGTGTCGGCAGTAGGCAGTTGCGACAGTTCCAGTTCCCAGTGTACCAACATCTTGTAAACCTCAATCCAGTCATTCCAGTTGCGCGAGTCATCAATTTTCATGGCTATCTGCTGGAAGTTCTGCTGGTAGTCTGACTGTGTCACTTCAGCCACGATGGCCTTTTGGTGTATGTTTTTCTTCAGCGACAGCAATATTTGGTTTGGGTTGACAGGCTTTATCAGATAGTCTGCAATATTTTTGCCGATAGCCTGGTTCATGATGTCTTCCTCCTCGCTTTTTGTCACCATCACCACCGGCACTTGTGGCTGTACAGATTTTATTCTCTGCAGAGTCTCAAGTCCCGAAAGACCAGGCATCATTTCGTCGAGCAGCACGAGGTCGAAAGTTCTTGTCTCGCATTGCTTTATTGCGTCGTGACCATTGCTCACCGTCACCACTTCATATCCCTTTTTCTGAAGGAACATCACGTGGGCTTTGAGATGTTCTATCTCGTCGTCAGCCCATAACAGTAATCCGTTTGTCATCTGTAAAAATCTTCTTCAAAGTCAAATACTTCCTGGTCGTCACCATTGCTTTCTTCAGTGCCGTCCCAATCATCGTTATCGTCGTCCTCCTCATTGTCGTCCTCCTCTTCCTCCTTTGGTTGTGTAGTCACTTCTTCCGGTTCAGTGAGCAGCTTTTCTTCGGGCATGGCCAGAGGCTCCATGTTTTTCTTGTAGAAATCATCATATTCCGCAAAGCTGAATGATGTGCCGAGAAGTGACAGGTTTTGTTCACTTACCACGAAAAGCCTTACTCCAGAAGAAGGTTTCTGTAGAGGTGCGAATTCCTTTGAGAGCTGTTTACGGTATTCGGTAGCCTCTTCCCAGCTGCGGAATCCGCTGACAGTCATTCTTGTTATACCCTCTTCGCCTGACACATTGATGTCGAAGTTTCTAACAAGGAAGTTGGTGAAGTTGTATTTTGCCAGTTCGTAAAGCATCTGGTTGCTGTTCACCGAGTCGGTTTTGAAGGCAAGCATCACCACGTGGGCAGTGTTCAGTTCCAAGCTGAGAGTGTCCGCGGCGGTAGAGTCAGCCTTGGCTGATGACGAACGTCTCGACCACACATCGCCCAGGTCGAATCCTCCAGTTTGAAGAGCCTTCCCCTCTTTTACTCCTTTAACTATCATTCCAGCCATTTCTGCCACTTCAGAGGTGGGGTGTTTCTCCACTACCTCAGTCATCATCTTCACACATGTCTGTGAGTCGCCTTCCTTCAGCATAGTCAATGCGCCTATGAAAAGGAACTTGGCACGATTTTCGCCCTGTTCAAATCTTTCGTCGCTTATGGTTACGTTTGCCTTTACTCTTTGGCTGTTGTCAGCCTTGAAAGCCTCGTAAGTGGCGGCGTAGATAGAGTCTTCTATATGCTCTCCCCATCTTGAGTCTTCAAGGTAGTGAGGGTTTGAGAGTAGTTTTGTGTATGGGCTTTCAGGATGGTTTTTCTTCAGTGTCTCAACCATGTTGGCAGCCTTTGTGTCTTTGCCTTGTCGTGAGTAGGCGAGAAACAGGTGGTAGCACGTCTCGTCGTTACGTTCAAAGTCTGGCCAGTTTTGCAGCAGGCGTTCAAGGTGCTTGCATGAGGCGGGTATATTGTCCATCTCGTCCTTAATGATTATTCCTGCTTCCAATAGGGCTGGCTTTAACAGGTCGTCAGACTGCTGCTTTTGTTCCTCGGTGAATGGTATCTGTGCAAGATAGTATTCGCGTTTGTGAGGGTCTTGGCTTTCGTCGTCGGCCTCTTTCTCCTCTTTGTCTTTTTGTCCCTTGTCTTGTTTTTCGCTTGTCTCGCTGCCGTTTTCTTCCGTTTCTTCCTGTTCCCCGTTGTTTGCCTCTTCGGGATTGTCAAACTTCACCACTGTTTGGTTAGACCTTCTCCAGTTGTCAATGTTTTCGCGTTTTCCCCAAAGACGTTCGAATGCCGCCTTTCCTTGGCTTACTGTAGTGGGATTGTAGAAATACCATACACCAGACTTGTCGGTCGTAGGTTGTGTGTTTGTTGCCTGTTGTCTGTTGTTGGTCTGTCGGTTGCCTGTTGAGGCTTGCTGTCTTTGCATTTCCTCAGCCTGCTTGTCGAGTTCGGCGTCTCTTTCTTCCTTTTCTTTTTTCTTCAGGAGTTCTATCTGCCTGTCTATGGCAGCGTTTCGCTCTTGTTCCGGGCATGATGCAAGGTATTGAAGAGAGTCTTGCAGGTGTATGGTCTCGGTGTGGGGCACTAATTTGTCGAGTACGACAGAGCGATCCGAGAGCTGCTGGTAGTCTGGTCGTTCTTTGTCGAGCAGTCCGATGGCTTCTCCATAGCATCTTCTTGCGTCGGAATATTGTTGCCTTTCCCAGTAAATGTTGCCGAGTGTGAGCAGCAGTACACCTTTCTCTATACCGCTTCTTGTGGCCTTCTTGTAGCCTTCCTCGTATGCTGCAATGGCTTTCAGAGTGTCGCGGTTCATCAGGTGAATATTGCCTATGGCATAGTAAACTTGGTCGAGATAATCCTTGTTGTTGTCCGAGGCAGCCATTCTTTTCAGTCTTCCCACCATCTTCTTCGCGTTACCTGTGCCTATCACTTCCGTCTGTGCTATACGTGCGTTGAAAGAGAGTTCGTATGGCGGGCTTAGTTTAATGACTTTACTGAACGATTTGTATGCAGCCGCCTTGTCTCCCTCCTGAGCCAGTAGTTGTCCGAGCAGATACCACTGTCTTGCCCGTTGTTTTTTTCGTTTTTCGTGTTTTATTACTTTTTTCAGGTATGTGATAGCCTGTTTCCTCTGTCCGCTTTTGAGATAATAGTCGCAGTAGGCGTAGTCCCAGTCTTTCACCGCCCTATAGTCCATGGAGTCTCGCTTCATCTTCGTTATCACGTCTTCGGCGTCGTATATCCATCCGAGTTCAGCATAGCTTTTGGCGAGCCATGCTCTTGAAATGCCGTAGATGGCAGGTTGTGTTGCATATAGTCTGCCCATGTATGAGAAGGTGGCTGCCGCCTCTTCGAATTCGCCTTTTTGGAATTGCGATTTCCCTAATAGCAGCCATGCTTTCCAGATGAAGGGGTTGTATTCGCGTCTGCCAAGCCATTCTATGTCTTTTGGTGTCTTTCGTCTCGACTTGGTCCACTCGGGTCGTTTTTTGATGCTATGTCGTTTGATGGCTTTTTCTGCTTTTTCTATAGCCCGGTCGAAATTCTGTTTACCTATGTCCTTGCCGGTCTTAGTGCCCGCAGGGTATAGTGGCAGTTGTTCCGTGAAGTTGTCCTTGTGTCCGTTTTCTTTCTCCAACGATCCCTCAATGAATGCCTGGCTTCCGTTGAAGTATGTGTTGTATCGGGCATTGAAGGCGTGCCACCTGCGGGTTGCCGAGGTGTTTTTTTGTGTAGAGCAAGCAGCAAACAGCAATGCTGTCACTATACAGGAAAAAAATATGGCCCAAGGGCTAACTGGCCTTCTTTTCATTTGTGAATGCAGATTTAAGAATTCTAAGTATCATGTATATTAGTATCGACACGAAGATGATGGATGCTCCTGACGGGACGTTAAGATAATATGACATTCCAAGCCCCATGAGACAGTAGCAAATGGCAAACGCCACGCTGAGCCATTCCATCTTCCGGAACTGTGATACGAAAATGTTTGCCGTCATCTGTGGTATGGTGAGAAGACTGATGGCTAACACGATGCCCACGAGTCTTAGTGTGGCTACTATCGTCATAGCTATTATTATCATCATGGCATATTCCACCATCTTCACCGGAAGGTTTTGAGTCTTTGAAAACACGGGGTCGAAGGCTATGCTCACTATAGTGTTCTCAAACAATAGGAATAGCGCTACTACCAATGTCGCGAGAATGGCAAGTAGAGAGAGGTCGAAACTGTCGATTGTAAGAATATTGCCGAAGAGAAACGACGGGAGGTCGGGCATGAATCCGGGGGTGAGGAAACTGCATATTATTCCCACGCTCATTCCAAGGGTCCAGAACAAAGCTATGGCGCTGTCTTCCCTTACCTTTCTCTTTTCCGACATCCATTGTACACCGCATGCGCTTGCAATGGCAAATGCCATGGCTGACAATATGGGGTTGATGCCGAGAAACACGCCAAGCCCCACACCTCCAAAGGAGGCATGGGTGATGCCACCGCTGATGAACACCAGCCGACGGCTCACGATGTATGTGCCTACGAAACCACATACCACACTGGCCAGCACACTTCCCAACAGTGCGTTCTGGAAAAACGTGTATTTCAGTATCTCCAACATTCTTTATCCTTTATAGTCTCAGTTTTGTTCACTCCTTGTATCCTCCTCCATCATCATTATCAGTTCGTCCTTCAGTTGGTCAGGCACGTTCACTTGTCTGAGTATCAAGCTTCTGTTCCATGCCTTCGCTTCTTCGCGTCGCATGGTGTACAGCACATCGCGGAACTCCTCTACTTCCTCTTCGGAATAAGAGTCGGAGGGCTTGCCGGCAAATCGGTCAAGGTCTTCGTCGTCGAAATATTCCACTTGCTTTGTTGCCGCCTCCAGCATGCATTCTTGTTCACACCGGCTGTCGTCACCATTGCAGGTGTCGCATGTAGGCTTTGTCACTATCGTCTCCTCATCGTTTGACGAGAAGAAGAAGTGAAGGCCACCGATAATGATGGCACCAGCTGCCAATGCTAAGAGAAGTACGACAATCACGTTCATTCCTTATGTTCCTCGCATATTTCAAACCCTACTTCGTCAAGATGCTCCCAATAGTGGGGATATGACTTTGTCACCACTTGAGGGTCGTTTATTCTTATATAGTTTCTTACAAAGGCCATTGGCGCAAAGGCTAAGGCCATGCGATGGTCCTCGTAAGTGTCGATGGCTACTTCGGGGGCGCTGTTAGCGCTCCGGCCTTGTATCGAGCCGTCCCATATCAGTTCTGAGTTGTCGCGGTCTTCTATCACATATCCCATTTTCCTCAGCTCTGTCTTCAAGGCTTCTATACGGTCGGTTTCCTTTATCTTCAGAGTCTGTAGGCCAGTGAAGTGGAACGGGATATGCATTGCCACGCAGGCCACAACGATAGTTTGTGCCAGGTCGGGGCAGTTCAGGAAGTCGTAGTCAAGGCGTGTCACGCCGTGGCCTGAATATTTAAGGCACACAGTGCCGGGCATTCCGTCAGCCGACTTTTCAAAAGTGGTCTTCACGCCAAGCAGGCTGAACAGGTATCTCGTGATAGAGTCGCCTTGCTTGCTGCCGTCAAACAGTCCAGTAAGTCTTATGCGGTCTTCGGGCCTGGCGTTGAGTGCTATCATCTCATACCAGTATGAAGCTGCGCTCCAGTCGTTTTCTATGTAGTATGTCCTTGGAGTGTATGGTCTTGGCTTTATTGTTATCACGTCGTATGAAGTCCATTCCGCCTCAGCTCCAAACTCTTTCATCATCCAAAGCGTTAGGTCGATATAGGGTTTTGATATTATATCTCCCTCGAGATGTAGTTCCAGGCCGCCTTTGAGTGTAGGTCCAATCATCATCAAGGCCGAAATATATTGGGAGCTGACGTTTCCTTTAATGTGCAGTTCGCCTCCCCTTAGTTTCTTTCCTTTTATCTTAAGAGGCGGGAATCCTTCTTTTTCCACATAGCTTATGTCGGCTCCGATGTAGCGCAGTGCATCTACCAGCACTGCTATCGGCCTGTTTTTCATTCTTTCGGTTCCGGTGATGACGTGCTCGCCTTCAGTGGTGGCAAGGTATGCGGTCATGAATCTCATGGCGGTGCCTGCCGCCTTTATGTCAATTGTCTCAGGATTGTCTTTTAGGGCTTTTACTATCACCTCGGTGTCGTCGCAGTCAGACAGGTTGTCGGGCATGATTCCGCTGCCTGCCAGTGCGCTTATTATTAGAGCCCTGTTGCTGATGCTTTTTGATGCCGGCAATTTCACGGTGCAGTCCAGTGCTGCCGGTGCGGTAATGATGTATTGCATAGAAGAATTTTGCATATATATAATGTGATACTCTATTTCGAACTGCAAAAGTAACTATTTTAATCCGTATTTCCAAGAAATGTTATGCAAATTAGGCCTAAAAAGAAAAAAATATTCCCAAAAACTTGTGTATATCGTAATTTATGTATACCTTTGCACCCGCAAAACCGAAAGGTGATGCAAATTGCTCGGGATGTAGCGCAGTTGGTTAGCGCACGCGTCTGGGGGGCGTGAGGTCGCAAGTTCGAGTCTTGTCATCCCGACAAAAAATTGGCTTTCTCGTATAGAGAAAGCCTTTTTTTGTAGTTAAGGAGTTAAGGCATTTCAGCTTCATTTTTTTTATGAACCACAGAGAAAAAGAGTTAATGAGTTTTTTGGTTGATATATAGAGTTGATGCCAAGGCATGGGGATATTCTCTTTTTCTCTGTGGTTTAAAAATAAAATGTTGAATATGTATCCTTTAATTCTTTAATTTTTTAATCCTTTAATTCTTTTTCCATTCCACTTACTATATTCATAAAATGCAGGAAGAGCACAGCCGGTCTTGTTGTCAAACAGTCCGCGGTTAAGCCATCCTTTGGTCACTTCGCTGCCAGAGGCGTTTTCCTCAGGGAACCACCAGAACAGACCTGTCACGTTCTTATGACGGCGAAGTTCGGCCACGAGTTCTTTTGTGAACATTGTCTGACCGTCTACGCTGATGGGGTAGAACTCCGAATAGGTGTTCGGCTTCGACCATCGGTCGTTTTCGTGGGAGTAGTATGCTGCCGTTTCAACTATCATCACGTCGCGGAACGGCTCTCTGAGTTCTAAGGAGTCGAGGGTGGCTGACAGCACTCCCATGTTGCGGTGCCACATGGGGTAATAGCTCAGGCCTATGATGTCGTAGTCTGTGCGGTGGCAACGTAGCTCGTCGTAGAATCGGCGTGTGATGTTCCAGTCGCCGGCTTTCTCTGTGTGTATGATTATTTTCGCTTTAGGACAAACCTCTCGGCACGCCTTAGAGCCACTGTCTATCATGCGGCAAAGGATGTCCCAGTTGTCTTCTTCCGTATGGTTTATCTTGCCCACTGGCCACAGCATGCCGTTGGTAATCTCGTTGCCCACCTGTATGAGTTCAGGCTCGGCTCCAACTGCTTTCAGAGCCTTTAGCGATGTCAGGGTGTGGGCGTAGATGCTGTCGCACAGTGCCTCCACAGAATGGTCTTTCCAGTCGGAGGGGATAAATTGCTTGCCTGGGTCGGCCCAGGTGTCTGAGTAGTGGAAGTCGAGCATGAATTTCAGTCCCTTCTGTTTCAGTTTCATGGCAAACGCTTTCACGTATTCAAGATCCTGACACACACCCTCGCCTTTGTTCATCTTTGGCGCATTTGCCGGGTTTACAAACAGACGTACACGTATGCAGTCCCATCCGTTTTGCTTCAGAAAGTCAAGTGCGTCCACTGCATGTCCTTCTGCGTCGCGGTAAACTGTACCCTTCGCCTCGTATGAAGGCAGAAGCGAGAGGTCGCCTCCGAGAATTTTCTCTTTCCCGTCGTTCAGGTTAAACACTTCAGATAGTATTGACTGGCCTTGTGAGGTGATGGCTGTTGCCAGTAGGATAAGGGTGAAAATAAGATGTTTCATAAACATGTAATTAAGTTACTTGCAAAAGTACGACATTTTTCTCGTATATCCAAATGTTTTTGCCATTTTTTTTATTTCCGTATCACTCCAAATGTAGTATGAGTCATTGTAACCTTTTATGTGCGACTATTATAAAGTCTTATCTCCTACTGGTATAATTGTCCCACAAAGCCTGTTTTAATTTACCAAGAACAGGCTTTTGTTTTATATTCCGCAGTGTGGAATGTGTATTCCGCAATGGTGAACGTACATTCCGCAATGGTGAACGTACGTTCCGCACTGCGGAATATAAAACCAATACGTTATAGAGATAAAATCCAAATGGCTATTTTGAAAACTTATATTCAACAGGCTTTATACTTTTATTACTATTAATCAGATGCCGCCACATTGTCCTTTTCTTGCGCGCGCGTAACTTAAATTTTATAATTTTTCTGTCACCTCTGTCATTTCTTGCATTAACTATCATGTAGCCAGATAGTTATGTGGTGATAGAAGAGTGACAAAAGAGTGACAGTTGTGATTTCCACGAAAATGTTTATACGCGCCAAAATAAAGGACGAATGTCCAGACTTTTGAAGAAAATCACGCTCAAATGCAAAAAAAGAAGCCGAAAATTTTGTGCTTTCAAAAATAGTTATTACATTTGCAACCACGCAATCAAATGTTTATTTTGACACCTAAAAGCTATGAACAAGTATTTGCTTATTATACTCTGTGTTATTGTCATTTCTACAAGAAATGTCTTTTCACACGAACTAGACGGAGAGAGCAATCTCACTGTCCTTGACATGCATACCGGGTTGCCACATAACTTTGTGAACGATATTTATGAAGACAGTCGTGGCTTTATATGGATTGCCACATACGGAGGCGGCCTGACACGATACGACGGATATGGCTTTATGAACCTCGGATTCGGCACTCGCTCGCTAAACCTGAGAAGCAATTCTTGTCGCACGTTGGTGGAAGACAAATTCAACCGCCTTTGGGTGAGCTTCGATGAGGGAACAGACATAATAGACCTTGATACATACCAAAAGGCCCAAGTGAAGTGTAAGACAGCTGATTTGTCCAAAATTCTAAATGAACCATCCATTTTCGTATACCTTGACTCAAAAGACAATATCTGGCTTTTGACACGAACGCATGTCTATCGCTTTGTGTTCGATGAAATGGGGAATATTGTTGAAATTGCTACAACAATGTATTCAAGTAATACTCCTGAGGTGCATATCTATGACGCCAATAGCGACGGGTCGGTGTGGATGTCGTCGGATGGAAAACTGCAACGTTTTGTCGCACAAAATTCAAAATTGGTAAAGTCTTCTCTTTCTCGTACTTTGGATGTTCTCGACAATGTATATATTACCGACTTCCTGAATTTTGGTGGCGATACCTGGATAAGTACCAACGTTGGACTTTTCCGGTATACACCAGCCACCGACATGATACGCCATTATATAAAAGGTGAAGGGCCGCAGTCGCTTACAAACAGCTACACTACATGTCTTGCACGCTCGAGCGACAACAAACTTCTGGTCGGCACTCTTGGTGGAGTGAACATCTATGATGCGGCAAAGGACAGTTTTACGCCTTGGGACACCTCGTGCATGCCTTCGCCGCATATGGGCGACTTCGTACATTGCATGTTTGTCAGGCCTGGGGTAGTGTGGGTCGGAACAGAGACCATGGGCATCTTCCGCTTTTCGGCACGACAGATGAAGATTCGTAATTTTGTAAACACCAGCGACCCCGGGTCACTGTCACCTAATTGTGTAAATGCAATGTATGTTGAGCCCGACGGTACCTTATGGGCAGGAACCGTTGATGGCGGACTGAATCGTCGCCCTGTGGGAAGCGACACTTTCCAGCATTTCAACACCTCCAACAGTCGCCTGTCGCACAATTCCGTTTCCACGCTTGAAGCCGACGCCAACCGCCGCCTCTGGGTAGGTTCATGGGGTGGGGGAGTGGATGTGGTGATGATGGACAACCCCAAGGAAATATATCATCTCGATGTAGGAGAGAAATATAATAAACTGCTGAATTACATAGGGGCTTTTGCCTTCGACTCGCGTAACAACGGACTTTGGATAGGCAGTAATGACGGAATGTTCTTCTATGACTTCGACAGAAAACAGCTGTTGCTGCCTTTTGAACGATGCCTCGACGTAAGAGGATGCATCGGCTCGCTGGTCGACAGCAGAGGACACCTTTGGATGGGAAGCCAGACAGGACTGCGTATCATCGACCTTAACCACCGCGACAATAAAGGGCAGTATCCGTTTATCTGTACAAACTACATGTATAAACTCGACCAGCCCGACTCTAAGGTAGTCGACAAAATCACATGCTTCTGTGAAACAGCCGACGGTACCATCTGGATAGGCAGCAACAACTACGGCATTTACCGTGCAGTGCAAGACGAAAAAGAAGAATGGCATTTCCAATGTCTCACAACAGAAAACGGACTCGCAAACAACTGTGTGAAAGGCATAGCCTGCGACATAAGCGGAAATCTTTGGATAACAACCAACTGCGGTCTCTCGGTGTATAATCCCGCCGACGATACCTTTACCAATTTCGACTCTTCCGACGGACTTGTGTCGGCCACCTTCTATTGGAACTCAGCCCTTGCGGCAGGAAAGACAGTATATCTCGGAACCGACAAGGGACTGTCAGAGGTATTTGGCCTTAATCATATAACACGGGGAAACGACAAGCTGACTTTCACCTCCCTTACCATAGGAAACCAGGCTGTATATGCAGGTTCAGACTATCTCGACAAAGACATCTCTGTGGCAAGTCAAATTAACATGCACGAGTCCGACAAGTCATTTGCCATAAGTTTCTCGGCTTTACAATACAACCAGGAAGCCAAGGGACTGTACTATTACCGTCTGCGTGGTTTTGACCGCGACTGGGTGAAGATGCGCCTTGGCGAACACTCAGTGCGCTACACCAACCTCCCTTCAGGCAAGTTCACTCTCGAAGTGAAATATGTGTCGGCCATATCAGGCAACGTGCTCAACACGGCAAGCATCGACATTTGCGTTACTCCATACTTCTGGAAGTCCTGGTGGTTTATGCTCATTGTTGTGGCTGTTGTCTCAGTAGTGGCAGTGTATGTCTACAGGCGACGTCTTGAAACAATAAGGGAACGGGAGACCATGCGACTGCTTACTCCCATAAAGGAAGCTTTGGAGGACTCCGATGACCCTATGGTTACCCAGACGCGTATAAGAAATATACTCGACTCCCAAAAGCGTTTTAAGGAAACCATTGCCAAGGTGGCAGAGGAAGAGAAGCAATACGACAAGCAACATGCAATGCCGTTTATGGAACGCCTACTAAACGTGATGAAGAAAAACTATATGGACTCCAACTTTGACGGCGACCGACTTGCCGACGGGGTAGGCATGAGCCGTAGTCTGCTCGTGAAAAAGGTAAAGGCGGAAACCGGTCAGACGGTAACTCAATTCATAAAAGACTATCGCCTGAATATGGCCCGCGAGATGCTGTCACAAAACGAAGGCAACCTCAACATTACCGAGATAGCCTACAGGGTGGGTTTCAACGACCCGAAATACTTTACGCGATGCTTTAGCCAGAAATATGGGACCAGTCCATCGAATTTTGTCGATTCTATGACTAAATAGTGGAAAAAAAAGGTTCAAAATCTTATTTGTCCACCTAAAATATTAAAATTTCCACCTAGCAAAACCTAATTAATGCTAATTTTGCATCGATTTCGTTGATTTATATCATTGATGTATATCAACACCTTATTATAATTAACAAAAACATTGTATTGAATAATTCTAATTTATAACCTAATAAAACGTATTAACAATGAGGAAACAATTATTCTCAGTTATGCTATGTTTGGGTGCCATCGGCGGCGTTTCGCTCTGCCCAATGCCAGTACAGGCCTCAGTAGCACAGGCGACCATTACGGTCAAGGGACAGGTTGTTGATGAAAACGGTGAGCCGCTCATCGGTGCCACTGTAAGGTTGAAAGACGCGACAACCGGAGTGATTACCGACTTCGACGGTAACTTTACCATCAGTGCAAAAAGCAATGCTGTCATAGTGGTAAGCTACATGGGCTACAAGACCCGCGAGATTGCCGTGCGCGGACGCGCGGTGCTCGAACCTATTCAATTAGAATCTGACACCAACGTGCTCGACCAGGTGGTTGTAGTGGGTTACGGTGTGCAGAAGAAAGCAGACCTCACAGGTTCGGTGTCTATCGTCAACGCTGACGAACTGAAGAAGGTATCTAACTCCAACATCTCGACAATGCTTGAAGGTAAGGTACCTGGAGTGCAGATCACTTCTGACGGACAGCCGGGTGCTGACCCATCGGTAAGAATCCGCGGTATCGGCTCGTTCGGTAGCACTGCACCTCTTTATGTCATCGACGGTGTGCCTATGGGTACAACCATCCGCGACTTCTCTCCTAACGACATTGAGACCATACAGGTGCTTAAGGATGCTGCCGCAGGTGCCATCTACGGTTCGCGTGCCGCCAACGGTGTGATCATCATCACAACAAAGAACGGTAAGAAAGACCAACCACTGAAGGTGAACTACTCAGGATATTTCGGTGTTGACCAGATTCCAAGCGATGTTTATGATGTGATGGATGCTGACATGTACAGCAACTATATCGGTCAGGCTTGTGCAAACTCCGGTACAACTCTTCCCGGCGGCTACTCTCTTGACCCCACCACAGGCAAGTATAAGTTTATGGACAATACCAACACCGACTGGTTCAAGGAAGTGTTCAAGACTGGTACACGCCAAAACCACAACGTGAATCTCAGCGGCGGTAGTGCCCACAGCACATACAACATCTCTCTCGACTACTTCAACCAGAAGGGTACGCTTGAGGGAGCAGGACCTAACTACGAGCGTTACACTGCACGCGTGAACAACACCATGGACGCAAAGTTCATCAAGTTCCGCACAAGTCTCGTTTACTCTCACTCCGACCAGGACAACATGGGTCTGTCAAACGCCAGAGAGTATGTTCAGGGTCTCTACGGTGACGTGACCAACGTGCTCCGCGGAACACTGCTCATGCAGCCTACCATCAAGGCATACGACGAGTCAACATGGGTGCTCGACGACAAGGTGGGTCTTGCCAGCGGTTATAGATATGACGCATACGGATATGGTGTTTACTACGACAATATCCACGGCGACATCTCGGCCTCAAACCCTCTGCTTGTCAACAACTTGTTGCAGCGTAACACACGCGTTGACCGCTTCGTGGGTACAGCTTCAGCCGATGTTGACCTGTTTGACATGCTTGGCCTGAAAATAAAGAACCACTCGCTGCACTACAACATCAACCTCTCTTACAGCAAGACACACGCCAAGGACTTCACCTGGATTGCTGCCTGGGCACAGAGCAACCGTGTATATCTCGACAAGTCTAACGAGAAGTTGACAAAGGGTTCGCGCGATTATACCGACGCCCTGATAGAAAACACACTTACTTACGACGGCACCATAGGCAAGCACCATGTAAATGTCGTTGTAGGTCAGACATACGAGGAAGAATACACCGACCTTCTTACTGGTTGGGCAGTGAACTTCCCGGAACCATACTTCCTCCAGCTACAGAACGGAGCAAGCACCTACTCTTCTTCTTATGAGTACAAGCACGCCATTGCTTCTTACATCGGACGTATTAACTACAACTACGACGAGAAGTACTTGCTTTCTGCAGTGGTACGTAGAGACGGTAGCTCACGCCTCTCTAAGAACATCCGTTGGGGTACATTCCCATCAGTGTCTGTTGGTTGGCGTGTGGACAAGGAAAAGTTCTTCCCATTCACACCTGACGTGATGAACATGTTTAAGATTCGCGGTAGCTATGGTGTACTTGGTAACGAGAACATCGGTGAATTTATGTTCCAGACAACCATGAACCGCAACAACATGACATATAGCTTCGGCAATATACCTGTAACAGGTTCTGCTGTTTCTACCTTCACCGACAACAACCTTGCATGGGAGAAGAAGAAGACCACCAACGTGGGTATCGACGTGGCAATGTTCCGCAACCGTTTGGAGTTCACCTTCGAGTGGTACAAGAATGTGTCGGAAGACCTTCTCTATGCCGTTCCTGTGCCTGCACAGGCTGGTGTAAGCAACACAACAGTTACAATGAACGCCGCCTCTATGGAAAACAGCGGTTTCGAGTTCTCTGCTACATATCGTAACAACGACCACGACTTCAAGTATCAGATTGGAGCAAACCTCAGCACACTGAACAACAAGGTCACTTCGCTCGGTTTCGGTACAGAGTCATATATCGAAGGTGCTTACAAGACTGAGGTAGGACAGGAAATCGGTAAGTTCTACGGATGGGTATACGAGGGAATAGCACGTACACAGGAAGACCTCGACAACCACGCATCGCAGCCTGGCGCAAATGTGGGTGACTGCCTCTACAAGGACATCTCCGGTCCGGATGGCACTCCCGACGGCACTATCGACGCATACGACCGGACTGTGCTTGGAAGCGGTCTACCAAAGATTAACTTCGGTCTCAACGTACGTTTCGAATACAAGAACTTCGACCTGAGCGTGGCTACATTCGGCGCTCTCAACTATCACGTCAGCGACGACATCTACAACAGCCTTAACTCTTGCTACGGCTGGGGCAACAAGGACGTAGCAATGAGTGACGCAAACCGATGGTCGGAAGACGGTACAACATACCTCTCAAGCATTCCACGCACATACGCGGCCAACAATGCCACACTGGCATGGAACGACCTCTTCAGCGAGCGCAAGATTCAGAACGCAGCATACTGGAAGATAGCCAACGTAGAGCTTGGCTACAACCTGCCCGACAAGTGGTTCGGCAACTACGTTTCAGGAGTTCGCGTATATGTATCTGCACAGAACCTCCACACCTTCACAGGTTACAAGGGATACAATGTTGACTATGCGGGCGGTACATTCACACCTGGCTACAACTTCTGCTCTTTCCCAAGCGCACGTAGCTTCATGGCAGGTCTGCACTTCACATTCTAATCTTACACATTATATATAATATAAGGAATAGTAATATGAAACTATATAAATATTCACTTGCCCTCATGATGGGCCTCTGCACCTTCTCTTCGTGTGGAGACAAGCTGGACTTGACAAACCCTAACCAGCAGACATCAAGTTCGTTCGGAGAAACTGCCGACGACTTGGAGGAGAGCGTAATTGCCGCATACAACCATATCCGTATGGAAGGTACATACGCACGTGTAGGCTACAACATCGACGTTTGCCGCGGCGACGAAGTGTGGAACTCTTCACAGGTATGGTACATGCCTTTCGACGACCTCAACGAGCCTGTGACCGACGAAATAGGAATGTGGTCGTGGCGTGACTGGTACTACACCATCAACGTGACCAACTTCATCCTTTCACGCACCGGCGACGACAATGCCGCCCTCTCAGACAGAATGAAGCGCATTAAGGGACAGGCCCTCTTCATTCGTGGACTGGCATACTACAACCTCGTGAACTACTATCAGACACCGTCGCTCATCACAAGCTATGACGCTTACTCTTCACTCGACGGCCTGTACGGAACTAACGCAACCTACGATGAGGTGGTAGACCAGATAGAGAAAGACTTCTCAGAGGCCATGACCCTGCTGCCTTCAAGAGATGCTGGAGGCGAATGGGCAAAGGGACGTGCCACATGCGGTGCCGCTGCCGGATACTATGCACGCACCCTCATGCAGCGTCACAAGTTCAGCGAGGCTCTTGCCGTGCTGAAAGACATCATCAACAAGAAGTATGGTACATACAAACTCATGGCTAACTACGGCGACAACTTCCGTGAAGGCCCATCTTACGAGAACAACGACGAGAGCCTCTTCGAGGTTCAGTTCCTCGACAAGGACTCACAGGGTGTTGACGACGAGTGGACACCGGTGAACACTTCTCCTAACGCTACACAGGGACATGCCATAGAATCGAACTTCTGCCCTGGCGCATACGGAGGATGGGCAGACCTCTCTGCCTCTCCATGGCTCTACAACCTCTTCAAGGCTGAGCGCACAAAGACCGGAAGCCTCGACCCGCGTCTTTACTGGACCATCGGTACATACGAAGCCGACTGGGAAGGCTTTGAGAATGGAAACGTGGGTTATTCGCAGCCAATGTCGGCTAACGAGCCGGTTGTGACAAACAACCTCAACGGCGGTCTGCCTATCGCAAAGTGGACAAACTTGCGTACTAACCTCGTTGACAAGGTGGTGACAGGTCTTCACTGCGGTATCAACCTCCGACTGATGCGCTACTCTGACGTGCTGCTACGTGCCGCAGAATGCGAGAACGAGGTGAACGGACCTACACAGCAGGCTATTGACTGGATTAACGAGGTGCGCCGTCGTGCAAACCTTAACGACCTGAAGCTCGCCGACTTCTCTTCTGCCGACAAACTGTTTGAGCAGATTGCAAACGTGGAGCGTCCAAAAGAGTTCGGCTGTGAAACCGGTCGTGGTTTCGACCTCCTCCGCTGGGGATTCTTCTATTCTGCAGACCGTCTGCAGCAGCTGAAGGAACACGGAACGTTCCGCAAGACACTTGACGACCCGAAGGCTCCGGTGAGCTACTCTGAGGTAGGTATCGACCCAATGGTGAAGTCTTCATACGACAGCTGGCTCCCAGGTCACGAGTACTTACCAATCTATCAGGGTACGCTCAACGCCAATCCAAATCTCAAGGGCAACTCTGCCAACGATGGTATCGACAATTCATCCGACTTCTTCAGCCGCGGCTGGAAAGTACGTCCGGTAGTGGACTTGAGCGAATAAAAATATAAGGTAAATAACTTATAGACATGTTAACCAGACAACATACAACTTGTCAACTTGTTAACTTGTCAACTAAAAAATAAAAAAACTATGAAATATCTAAATAAATTGTCATCCGTATTATGCACAGCGGCCCTTGGGCTGCTCGTGCTCACGGGATGTGAGGGCGGTGACCTCTACGGCGTAAGCTCGCCCGACTGGATTTCAGAGAAGATTGACTCTATCGAAAACGCCAAGAAAGGTGACGTAGAAGTACTCGAAGGCATGGAAGAAGATGTTTACACCGTCGGTGCCACCGATTTCTCCTCAGGCTGGTGGTCTGAATTTTCAAAATACTATGTTATACCCGACGGAAAGAAGTTCCACCTTCAGTTTAACCTGAATATCAACCCAAGTGCTACAAACACTTACAAGAACTTCGCCATGATTCTCACAAACGACGTTGATCGTGGTGGTGCAGATTATCTTGAGTATGGTGCTATACGCTATGACAACCAGCCTTCGGGCAACTCTGAGTGGGGTGACTATATCGACCGCAGCTGCGTTGAGAGTACACTCACTTTCAACTCCGATACAGATGCCGGTGTAGACAAACTCGGAGGCAAGGTGACAATCACTATCGACCGTTCAGACCCAAGCTCTTTCTCAGTGAAGATGGACAATGGTGTTGTTACAAAGACATACAAGCAGAAGACTCCGCTTGCTAATCTCAATGCCGACCAAAATAATACAAATATCCGTATATTCCTTGTGCCAGAGGGCTCATATCTTAATTTCTTGGCTGCAAACGTTGAGCCTATCGGCGGATTCACTTCCGCACTTGACAAGAATCCATTGTCGATGACACTTGAGAATGTTCCTGACGAGGTCGTTAAGGGTTCTACACTTGAGGATGCCGTCGCCGGTATTTCTGCTACTGTACAGTTTGAGGAAGGCGTAACAAAGGTTGTTCCTGCTGCTGAACTCCTCTTCTCTGCTATTCCAGATATGGACGAGCCCGGTGAGAAGACTCTCATCGCCATCTACAACAAGACCTTCAAGGGTGAGAACTGCAGTGCGCCTATCGTGGCATACGCCAAGTTCAAGGTGGTTAACGCGATTGCTTCTATCGCCATGACTCAGGCACCTGCTCGCAACACTTACTACTTCTTCAACTCTGACGCTACCGACGGAATGGAAGGCCGCTATCTGACATTTGACCCGACAGGTATGGAAGTGGTTGCAACTTATTCCGACGGAACAACCGCCGTTATCGACAACTCCAAGCTGTCGTTCTCTACAGTTCCTGCTGTTCCTGGCTCACACAAGGTTACAATCTCTTCTGCTAACGGCAAGACCGTTGAGACTGAGGTTAATGTTGAAGTTTCCAACTGCGAAAAGGCAACTCCTTCTACTACTATCGTAGGTGCTGAGGATAACTCAACAGGCTGGTGGGGCGCACACGCTGCGGACGTAAATGTCCCAGCAGGAGAGACTCGTGAATTTAACTTCACCAACTATAACAACAGTGCCAGTGCTGCTAACTGGAACAACTTCGTTCCTATTCTCCGTAAAGCAGATCTCACAGAGTATGCCGTGGTACGTGCAGACAACTATGGATGGGGTGCAGGTTATGACGGCAATCCAAACCTTGTAACCTCTGGCGGTCAGGCAGACTGGGCTACATGGCTCGCAGCAATGAATGGTGCCAAGTGTACTGTATGGGTTACCAACTGTAATAACGGAACAGCAGATATTCAGTGCATTATGCACGGAACTGACGGTATCGACTATATCCAGTACTATCTCGGTATCCGTTACGTGGAACCAAGCGACTTGTTTGTTTCATTCACAGTTGACAGTTGTCACCTTGTATTTGAATAATCATTCATTACAGAATATGATATGACTTTTTTGAGAGGTTTTAGGCTCGCGGTTAACCCCGCGGGCCTCTCCCTCAATTTCATATTCATTGTATAATATAAACAACAAACAGATAGTATTTATGAGAAACTATTTAATGGCTTTTGTCCTGCTATGCACTACCGCAGCAAATGCCGCCGACTTGAAATGGGCAATGACTACGCAGGATGGTAAATCTGTGTTTATGAACCAATTGGCATATATCCTCTATACTGACGGCAGCTCTACGATGAGCATTGTCAAGACCGACAATAGCACTATTGAGGATGTAACCAAGGTGAGTTTTGCAAAACTCGACGCTACGGGTATTTCAAGTGCCGTGGTAAAAAACGGAATCTCTCTGCTCTCGAACGTAGTTGAAGCTAACCTTACTATTACAGGATGTAAGGAAGGTCAGGCCATTACAGTTGTCTCTACGGATGGTGCTGTTAAGGTAAAGACAGTGACAAGCGGCGACCATACAAACGTTGATGTTTCTCGTCTTGCCTCTGGTGTATATATGCTTAACGTGGGTAAGACCACTGTGAAATTCATAAAGAAATAACAATTTATCACTGAAGTGATTATGAACAAGAAAATCCTCTCTTTGATATTGATGTGCACGATGGGAATTGCTTCCATTTCGGCACAAGAACTCGTGATTAAGAAAAAGGACGGCTCGGCGCAGACTGTAGGTGGAAAATTGTATTTCAAGCAGAAAGGCGATGCCGACAAGTGGTCAGCCACTACTGATGCCAATGGTGAATATTCTTCAGCCAATGACATCTCGAATATTAAGAGTGCATCCATCCTTGACGGGATCGACCTCGAACTCGTGAAATATCAGTCGCCATCATATATCGACTATTATATCTCAGCAGGTAGTTCGTGGTCAGATCGCGCCAAGTGGAATCTCGCAAATATTCATGACCCGTCGGTGATGCTTGCCGAGGATGGATATTACTATATGTATTGCACTGATGCCGGATATGGTAACCCACATAACGAGGACGTGAAGGATGGGAAACACGGACATTTCCAGTGCCGCCGCTCCAAGGACCTCGTCAACTGGGAGTATATGGGTGCCACAATGTATGGCTTGCCATCATGGGTGCAGCCCAAGCTCAACGAGATACGCAAGGCTATGGGACTTAAAAACAGTACAGCCAATTTCAGCGATGACCTGCAGTTTGGATATTGGGCACCATGTGCACGCAAGGTGAAGGACGGACTCTATCGCATGTACTATTGTATAACTTGTCCAGGATATATTGACCCAACCAAGACATCATGGGGCGAGAGAGCATTCATCGGTGTAATGGAAACAACCGATCCTTCCGACCTCTCTAAATGGGAAGACAAGGGATATGTAATCACCAACTATTCCGACCGTGACCTCTCTAAGATTTATGTTTCTCCAACTGCTTGGGAGAGTTGCTATTATAAGTACAACGCCATTGACCCGTCATATATCATTACTCCAGAAGGAGAGCATTGGCTTATCTACGGTTCATGGCATAGCGGTTTTGCTGCCGTGGAAATCAATCCCGAGACCGGTAAGACCAAGGCTGAACAAGGCAACCCATGGGGAGCAGAGAATGAGGCAGCATACGGCAAGCGAGTATATACACGAAAAATGAGCAGCCGCTGGCAAGGCTCTGAGGCTCCCGAGGTTATCTATCATGATGGATACTACTATCTCTTTATGGCATACGATGGTTTGGATATTCCATATAACACACGTGTAGTGCGTTCAGAGAATATCGATGGTCCATATAAGAGCATGAATGGGGTAGATGTAACAAATAAGGGTGGTGATGCATTCCCCATAGTCACTCATCCTTATCAGCTTGGTGGTAATAATGGTTGGGTGGGTATCAGTCACTGCGCCGTATTCGAGGATGGCAATGGCAACTGGTATTATGCCTCTCAACAGCGTTTCCCAGCCAATTATAATGGCAATGCCTATAGCAATGCTGTAATGCTCGGTGGCATTCGTGCCATACGTTGGACCGACACTGGCTGGCCTATCGTGATGCCTGAGCGCTATGGTGCAGTGCCACAGGCTCCTATCACTGAGGAAGAACTCATCGGTAAGTGGGAGCACATATCTATTCAATATAAGTATGGTGAAATCCAGAAGTCTGTGTCAATGACTCTTGGTGCTGACCATAAGGTACTCGATGGTTGGAACAAAGGATATTCATGGAGTTTTGACCCCGTTGACAATGTATTGACTATTAATAATACAAAGTTGTATCTCGCACGCGAGGTTGACTGGGAAGCTACTCCACGCAAGACAACTATAGTGTATGCCGGTTACGGTAAATATAACACTACAAGTAACCAAAGGACATATTGGGGCAAGTGGGTAGGACCGCTCGATGATGATGAGGCCGATGAAGGCGAAGGTGAGAATAATGTTCAGATTGTTGGTGCACAGGACTTTTCTTCCGGTTTCTGGTCTGCTTTCTCTGACTCATACACTATTCCTGCTGGCAATAAACTCAAATTGAAGTTTGTCAACCATTCTTCCAAGGGTAATAACTGGAACAACTGGGTGATTGCATTGACTAATGACGTGGAGCGTCAGGGAACAGGTTATCTTGAGTACTTTGTTCTGCGTGCCGATAACTATGCTTGGTGGCCTACGGGCAATACGATGGCCAATCCAGATGCCGGCTTCTCATTGACAAGCAATTACAATTGGGAAACCTTTATGAATGATATGGATGGAGCGACAGTTGAGTTGACTGTATCCAGAAAAGGTTCTACCATCAGTGTGGATGCCGTGACAACAACTACAGCCAATAATGTATATACGGAATCATTCTCAATGCCTAATTGCGGAGATGGCACACAGCCTGTGCGTGCCTTCCTCGTATGCGATGGCACTTGGTTTGAGATAGACAATACCGCGCTATCGATAGCGCCTGCTAACTAATGACCTAACGGATGCGAGGACTGGACGCGATGTCAAGTCCTCGCTATTTTTTTTTGCCTTTTAGAAAAAATTATTCATAAAAGTTTGGAAGTTTCGGTTGAAAAGCGTATCTTTGCAACGAATAAATAGTGTAAAAACGTTTAAGCGATATTATACATCATTTTTTTATAATAATTTGGTTCAAATGTTGAGGCGTTTTGGCTGTGAAGTTTTAATGCCTCATGTTTCGGAAGCCAAAGTGATTTGGGCAAACCGGGACAAACTAACTTAGCGCCTGATGACTGTCGTTCACAGAATCGATGGTCGCAGGCGTTTTTGGCAAGAATGTTTGAAAGATAAAATATTGTTATATGTTATGGAAAAGAAACTGTTTGAACTCAAAAAGCTTAAAGAAGCTATTGAGAAAGAAAGAAACTGGAAGCCACTGAAACCCATTGCACTGAAAAAAGTATTGGGATTTCTGCAAGGCAAGGAAAAACCAAGCAAAGACGTGCTCGACCGCCTCTCGCTATTTGTGGGATTCCAGGATTGGGACTCTTTCAAGGAAGCTGTCCATGGCGACACAGACAACAAGGTCATTGGCAGCGATACATAAAAAAGAGGCAAACACCTTTCGGTGTCGCCTCTCTTTTATTGCTTTTAGACATAATAATCGATTAAGCCTTTGCAGTGCTGACGCGCTTCTCCTTGATGCGGGCCTTCTTACCGGTGAGATTGCGAAGGTAGTAGAGCTTGGAACGACGTACCTTACCAATCTTGTTCACTTCGATGCTGTCGATGTTTGGAGACTCAATAGGGAAGATACGCTCTACACCTACAGTTCCTGACATCTTGCGAACGGTGAAACGCTTCTTGTCGCCATGACCGGCGATTTTGATTACTACACCACGGTAGAGCTGGATACGCTCTTTTGAACCCTCGATAATTTTGTAAGCGACTGTTACAGTGTCACCAGACTTGAACTCTGGGAACTTCTTGCCGGTTGCAAATGCTTCCTCAGCAACTTTAATTAAATCCATTTGTTTGTATAAAATTAAATTTGTTTATCGTTCCAACGCAACATAACAGGCAACTCGTTACTTCCTGCCAGCGATTACGCCGGAAAGCGGTTGCAAAGGTACTACATTTTCTTGAATTTCAGCACTTTTATCTTATTTTTTTTGTTTGTTGCGAGTTTTTTTGCTATTTTTGCACTCAAATTTCGTGAAATCATGAGGGTAATCAAAGTTTTTTTTGCCGTTGTGGCTTTTTTATGCCTTTCGGTCTCTTGCACCGGACAACGGAATATCATTAGTGTTGAACGCTCTGTTGTGGTGGTTGACTCTACATTCGACAGCAATCCTGACAGGGAGGCTGTGGATTTTCTCTCGCCTTATAAGGCAAGTGTCGACAGTATCATGCGTCCGGTCGTGGGACATCTTGCCCGCACCATGAGCAGCGACCGGCCTGAAAGCTTGCTGTCTAACCTTCTGTCAGACATTCTCGTATGGTCTGCCTCCGCTTATGGAGAAACTGCCGACTTTGGCGTGTATAACATGGGAGGTATAAGGGCTTCACTGCCAATGGGTGAGGTGACCTTCGGCGATGTGCTGGAAGTGGCTCCGTTTGAAAACAAGATTTGCTTCCTCTCGTTAAAGGGAACTGACGTGAAACAACTCTTCAGGGAAATTGCGGCCGTTGGAGGTGAAGGTGTGAGCCACTCTGTGAGAATGTGTATTTCTGCCGACAGAAAATTGCTCAGTGCCACTATCGACGGAAAAGACATTGACGACGACAAGTCTTACCGCATAGCCACCATCGACTATCTGTCTGAAGGTAACGACCGAATGTCGGCATTTGCAAAACATTTTGATATCAATTCCCCCTCTGACGAGTCTAACGATATGCGCCACATTATCAGCAACTACTTCCGCACGATGGAAAAAAATGGTATTGTGGTGGATGCAAAGATTGAAGGAAGGGTGGTAGTGAAGGGTGAAAAATAAAAATGAAGAATGAAAAGGATTAGCATATTTTTAATTTTTGTCTTGGCTGTTTCGGTAGTTGCCAAGGCTCAGAAACAGATTGTGATCTTACATACTAACGACACTCACAGTACCATTGAACCTGTGAGCAAATTTTCAAAGGTGAAAGAGGCTGCAGGAAAGGCAGGGTGTGTGCGTAGGGCAACGATGGTAAAGCAGTTGCGCGAGCAAAATCCTGACATTCTGCTCTTCGACAGCGGTGACTTCTCGCAAGGTTCCACCTTTTATACTATGTATAAGGGAGATGTGGAGGTGGGACTCATGAACATCATGGGCTACGATGCGGCAACCATAGGCAACCATGAATTTGATTTCGGACTCGACAATCTCGCAAGGCTTGCCCGCCAGGCAAAGTTTCCTATAGTATGCTCCAATTGCGACTTTACAGGCACTCCTTGTCAGGATGTGATAAAAAAATATTGTGTAGTGGTGCGCGATGGTGTACGAATAGGTGTATTTGGGCTCACACCAAAAATTGAAGGACTGGTGATGAAGGAAAATATTGCCGGCGTGAAATATATCGATCCTATTCAGGCTACTAAGGAGATGGTAAGCGTGCTGAGAGATAAAGAGCGATGTGATATAGTTGTATGTCTCTCACATCTTGGATGGAAACTTGCACCGGAATATATCGACGACCAAGTACTCATATCTTCCACTACTGGTATTGACATTGTACTCGGTGGTCATTCCCATACTTATATGAAGGAAATGGAGTGGGTGGATAATGCCGAAGGCAAGTCCATACCGGTAGACCAGAATGGCAAACACGGTGCTTTTGTCGGAAAAATAACGTTGAAATTGGAATAATTCATCTCACTCATCATTTCTTACTCGAAATAAAATGTGAGTATGATCATTTTGCTGTGACCGGCTGACACCGAGTTGGCGTAAGCCTTTAGTGTCTCGTCTTTCAGCTGGTCGGCATGATTTTTATTGAGGCTGTTGGAGAGGCTGTAGCAGAACTTCAGTTCGGGAATGAGTTTGAAGAATGGAAGATAAAGGTCGCATCCGAATCCTATTTCCACAAAAGTGTCGTAGCGTTTCAATTGTACTATGTCCTCGCTCTTTGCAGTGAGATTGAGCATGGGATTAAGTCCCGCTACAAGATAAGGTCTGTAGTTGCCATATCTCTTGGAACTGAACTTCAGGTCGAGAGGTAGCGATACGTATGTGTTTTTCATGTCTTGTGTGGTTTCCATTGGACGTCCCTCCTCGTCGGTGGCAGAAAGGTTTCTGAACACGAGGTGTTTTGCTCCGAAATGCATTGTTGGGGCAAAACGGAATGAGAGATAGTCAGAAATGCGCATGTCGGCCAATACTCCCACACTAAGTCCAGGATTCCACTTGTCGGCATCGCACACAATGGTCTGGGTGGCTGTAGAACCGTCGGGCAGCGTCACTGTTTGAGGTCCTACATTATTGAATTCAATATCCTGTGTGTGAAATCCGACGTGAATGCCGAAATGCAGCGGACGCAAGTCGATGTATGGCTTGTTTTCCACCTGCCTGTCTTGTGCGATAGCTGAAATAGCCGTCAAACAAGCTATGAATATGATAGTTGCAATTCTTTTCATACTAATTAAAACGAAAGGATGACACATTTTATTGTGTTGTAGATTATTTTGAATTTGTATAAATATAAAAATTATCTACTTAAAATGTGGTATATTTCAAAAATTATGCGTACTTTTGCATCATAATTTTTTGGTATTAATTTTTAAAAGAATATTATTATGGCTTATGTAATTGGTGATGACTGTATCGCATGCGGTACATGTATCGATGAGTGCCCAGCAGGAGCAATCTCTGAGGGCGAGAAGTATTCAATCAATCCTGATGTCTGCACAGAGTGCGGCACTTGCGCTGATGTATGTCCTTCTGAGGCAATCAGCCTTCCCTAATTGACAGGTACTTCTGATTAAGAAACAGAGGGCGGTTAGCTTCACAGCTTTCCGCCCTCTTCAGTTATATAAGAGAGAGATTTAAAATGTAAGTTGACGTCCACGATAGAAGTCGAGCAGTGAGGTTTGGTAGAGGTATTCGTACTTTGCCTGCACTAAGTCGCTCTCTGCCTTTAGCAGATTGTTTTTCTGCTCGTTAAACTCCGTGAGTGTGGCTTTGCCGTTTTCATATTTTGCCTTTGTGAGTTCAAAGGCGTCGTCGTTGCTTTTCTTGGCTTCAAGGCTGCTGGTGTACTTGCAGAGTGAAGCTACCGCGTTGTAGTACACTTGTTGTATCTCCTTGTACAAGTCTTTCTTCGTATTCTCCAGTCTTAGCATTTGGTTCTCGCGGTCTATCTTTGCGGTGCGAATCTTGTTGCGTGTGGAAAAATGGTTGAAGATGGGTATGGAAAGGTTGAGACCGAGATACTGGCTGAAATTGTTTTTCAGCTGTTTGCCGAATGAGTCGGCAGTGAATCCGGAGGTAGTGTAATAGTTGGTGCCAAGGCCTGCCGAGAACGATAGTGAGGGTAAGTAGTCGGCACGTGCTATCTTGATGTTATATTCAGTGCCTGAAAGGCGCAGCTGCTCTGCCTTCACCTGTGGCTTGATGCCTATAGCTTCAGAGTAGATGAGGTCGGGGGAGGGCAGAGTGCAGCTTGCGTCATTGGCAGCAACAGCTATGGATGAAATGTCGGGACGTTCGATGGCGAAGCCTTCAGGCGTGGGTAGTTCAAGCAGTTGGCTCAGCGTGAGCAGCGACAGGCGGCAGTTGTTCTGGGCGTTGGTGGCTGTCAGCTTGCTCTGTGCGAGGGTGGCCTTTTGTCTTGATACCTCTGCGGGGCTTGCCTTTCCCGCGTCAAGCATTCTCTGGAGTCTGTATACTTGTGCTGAGTCGATGGCTATCTGTCTTTGTGCTACATCGCTCACTTCCATGTCGTAGAGTATCTGGACGTATGCCTTGGCCACTTGTGTGCGTATGTCGTCCTTTGCCTTCTCGAGATCGGCAAGCGATGCGTCGAGGTTCAGCTGGGATAGTTTTACAGCGTTGACAATCTTGTTGCCCATAAAGATGGGAACCGAGGCGCCGAGTTTGAACGATGTGTTGCTTGTATTGGAGTTTTCGTAAGTGTTCTGTGCAGTGAGGCCACGTCCGAAGGAGAAGTCCTGGCCTATAGATGCGTCAACTGTGGGAAGGTGGTTGCCGCGGTTGTCGTCGAGTTGTATCTGCTGTTGTCTTGTAGTGTTCTTCTGCTGCTTGACCTGGATGTTGTGGTCGATGGCGTAGTCGATACACTCACGCAGTGTCCACGTCTTCGTTTGTGCGAAGACGGGAGCCGCTGTGAGCAGAAATGCTGAAAATATGGTTATTGCTTTCATCTTTTTTATCCTTTACTTGTTATTGTCGGCCACCTTTTGTGGTCCGCGCACCTTGTCCTTTACGGTTACGCCTTTCTTTATCTCAATGTTAACACCGTCGCTGATGCCTGTAGTGACAGGTACTCGCTGGTAGGTCTTGTTTTCTGCCGTTCCCTTTACAAGATAGACGAAGGTGGAGTCGTTGCTGAACTCGATGGCGCTCTCGGGAATGGCTGTTACCTTAGTGGCTTTGTCGAGTACTATCTCGGCATTGGCACTGTATCCAGAACGAATCTTGCCTCCGTCGACGCTTTTCACCGCAGCCTTTACCTCAAACTGGTTGGCTCCGTTGTTTTCCACAGCCTTCGGCGAGATATACTCGAGGGTGGCCTCGAATTTCAGGTCTTGTAGTGCACCGATGGTTATCTTCATGGGCATGCCTTGTACGAGTCGTCCAACTTCTGTCTCGTCGATGTTTCCGCGGAAGATGAGGTCGTTCATGTCAGCCACGGTGGCTATTGTTGTTCCGTCGTTGAATGTGTTGCTTAGCACCACGGTGTTTCCCACCTTCACTGGAATGTCGAGAATGATGCCTGAGATGGTTGATCTGATGAGTGTTGAGCTTGCATTGGCATTGCTTTTCGACACACCGTCGCGTACTACCTCCAGTGCATCGTTTGCAGCTGCCACTTCTTCTTCGGCCTGTTTAAGTGTCTGCTTTATTTTGTCAAACTCTTCGTCCGACACGAGTTTCTGGTCATAAAGTGCCTTTTCACGTTTGAAGTCCACTTTTGCCTGTTTGAGGTTGATGCCTGCCAGTCTGACGCGGGCTTCAGCTGAAGAAAGTTGTCCCATGTCGGGAATCACTTTTACCTTGGCAATCACTTCACCTTCTTGCACCTTGTCGCCCGCTTCTTTATAAAGGTGGGTGATGATGCCGCTAATCTGTGGTTTCACGCTCACCTCGTCTCGTGGCTCAATCTTTCCTGTTATCACCGTTGTCTTGTTGATGTCGGTGACAGATGGTGTAAATTCATTGTAGACTACAGGTTGTGGTTGTGATTTTTTGTAGAGAAACACGAATGTTCCGATGAAGACTATTGCGATGAAAACCGCGATAATCAGTTTGCTGTACTTTTTCATATCTTGTATTTTTTTTGTTTTCAATTTTCAATTTTCAATTTATTCGTCTCTCATGGCATCCACAGGTTTAATACTCATTGCCCTCCATGCAGGAGCGAGTCCGGCGAGTCCTCCAAGGAAACTTAGGATAAGGGCTGCGCCTATGGCAGTCCAGAATCCCACCTGGAAGTGGGCTGTGAGGATGCCGTCGGAGGTGTTGGCCAGTTCAAGCATCTGTAGGAGACTGACTCCGAATAGTATTCCGCTCATTCCCGCCACGGCAGTAAGAAGGATGCTTTCTGACAAAATCTGCGAGAGTATCATTCTTGGAGTAGCTCCGATGGCGCGTCGTATTCCTATCTCTGTTGTGCGCTCCTTCACTGTCACCATCATGATATTTGAAACTCCTATGGCACCGGCAAGCAAAGTTCCTATACCAATGAGCCATATAAGGAAGTTAACTCCATTAAACAGGTTGTCGAGCATGGTGAAGAGTAGCTCTGTGTTGAAAAGCGTCACGGCCTTCTCGTCGGTAGGATCTACGGTATGTGCCCTGGCTATCACTGTTCGCATGCGGTCGGTTATGGAACTCATCACCACTCCTGGCTTGGCTGTGACAGCAAGGCTGTGTATTTGGTCGCCAGAGTTGTATATCTTTCTGAACAGCGAGTATGGTATTGTGACAAGCTGGTCGGGACGCCCGTTGATGTTTATTCCGTCCACCTTGTAGTCTACTCCCACTACCTTATAATATGTACCGTCAATTCTTATGGACTTTCCGCAAGGGTCACCGCCCCCAGGGAAGAGTTTCTTGTAAACCTCCTTTCCTATGACACACACTTTTCTTCCTTCGCGTATGTCCATTTCGTTGAGGAATCGTCCGTAGAACATTATTGGCGGATTGATTTCGGGATAGTCGAAACTCACTCCCGAGATATTTGCCGTAAACGACTTGTCGCCTACCACGGCATCCTTAGTGCCTCCAAACATCACCGGTGTGATTACATCCAGTTCTGGCACATGTTGCCTAAGTCTTTCCATGTCCTTTTCCACCATGGAGAAGTATCGTCCTTTGCGAAATCCCTTGTATGGTTTTGTTGTGTTCTGTGTCCACACCATAGCAGAGTTAGTGGCAAACCCCGCAAAGTTTTTCTGTAGCATCTCCTTTAAGCCCTTTCCTCCTCCAATGAGGAATATGAGCATAAACACGCCCCAGAACACTCCGAATCCCGTGAGAAACGACCTCGTCTTGTTTCGGGTTATGGTGTCGATAATCTCCCGATAATTATCTATGTCAAACTTCATACCATTTTTATATATTTAAAGTTTTTACTCCGCTCTCAACGCTTCTATCGGCCTTACCCTTGCCGCCTTTATGGCTGGTATGAGTCCCGCTATGGTGCCGGCTATGATAATTACGAGAGTGGCTTGTATGCAAACGTCGAGACCAACTGTGGGGTCGAGGAACATCGAAGCCTGGAACAATCCTGTGTCTACCACCTCATGGCCAATTGTGGCGTTCATATATTCGTTGGCGCCTATGCCGCACAACATGCCTATATATCCAAACAGAGCCGTCGTTATTACACTTTCGGTAATTATCAGTTTCAGTATCTGCCATGGTTTGGCGCCAATGGCCTTTCTTACTCCGAATTCCTTTGTGCGCTCCTTTACCGTGATAAGCATGATGTTCGATACTCCCACTATTCCGCTTAGGAGTGTGAAGAGGCCAATAACCCACAGCGCGGTCCGTATGATTCCTATACCAGTCTGCATCTGAATGTTCTGTGTATACCGGTTCCATATATACATGGCCGACTCGTCGTCGGGTGCGGCATTATGCTGGATGTTGATGTGTGCTCGGTAATTTTTTTCAAACTCTTTATTCTGCTCTTCAGTCACGAGATTTTCTATTTCAAACTGGATGTTTCCAGCCTGGTCGCCTTTTGAGTATACCGTTTTCAACGTGGTGTATGGAATGAAGGCCGTATTGTTTTGACCTTGCTTGTCGTCTTTCACTATGCCCACCACCATAAATGCCAGTTCTCCCACTTTCACATGCTTTCCAATAAGCCTTTCGGGGTTTTTGTCGAGTTCTTTCGCCTGTGTCTGCCATAGGGCAATCACTTTGCGTCGGTCTTTCATGTCGATGTCGTTGATGAATCGTCCGGTAATCATCTCTCTTCTGTTAATGTCTTTGTCAGAAGGGTAGACACCGTTGAGGCTCTGGGCTGATATGTAGTTGTCGCCGAGTGAGATGTTTATCCCGTTTACGGAAATTTCCGACCCTACGTTTGAAGTGTTGTCGCTGAAGGTCTTGTCTGTTATTTCCACGTCGCTTTCTTTCAGCGTAATGAATCTGCCCTTTTCCAGACCCTTGAATGGTTTGGATGTTTGTCCTCCGAAAATCTTAATTGAGTTGGCGAGGTGTCTGCTCTGTTGGTCAAGCTGCGCATTGATGAGCCCATTGCCGGCTCCGAGCAGGAATATGATCATGAATATGCCCCATGCCACTGCAAATCCGGTGAGCGATGTCCTGAGCTTGTTTCTCTTGGCCGTGCTCCATATTTCCTTAAAGAGTTCAATCATATTGTTGTTTTTTTGTTGACGAGTAGACTTGCCTACTTAAATCCTCTATTCGCATGATGGTCGAAGTTTTCCTCGATGTTACCTATGAGACCATCCTTGATGTGGACGATTTTGTTTGTCTCGTTGGCCACACCGCCTTCGTGAGTCACTACGACAATGGTAATGCCTTCGTCGCGGTTGAGATTTTTCAGCAGGTCCATTACCTCAACGCTGGTCTTAGAGTCAAGGGCGCCGGTAGGTTCGTCGGCAAGAATTATCTGTGGTTTTGTTATCAGAGCCCTTGCAATGGCCACTCGTTGCTTTTGACCTCCCGACATCTCGTTGGGATAATGGTTTGCCCATTGGGCGAGACCGAGTTTGTCGAGATATTCCATTGCCATTTGGTGACGTTTTCGCCTGCTCACTCCTTGGTAGAACAGTGGCAGCTCCACGTTTTCCACAGCAGTCTTAAACGGGATGAGGTTGAACGATTGGAAGATAAAGCCTATCATGCGGTTGCGGTATTCTGCCGCACGTGTCTCGCTTAGGTTCCAGATGGGCACGTCGTTAAGCCTGTATTCGCCTGAGTCGTAGTTGTCGAGTATACCGAGTATGTTCAACAGTGTTGACTTTCCCGATCCTGACGCACCCATGATGGATACGAACTCTCCTTTCTCTATGTCGAGATTTATGCCTTTCAGCACGTGAAGCGGCTGCGCTCCCTGGTAGGTTTTGTTTATGTCTCTTAGATGAATCATTTTTTATTCAGTTATGTACAATTTGTTTTTTCATTCGTTTGACGCTATCTGTCACCAAAAAGCTGCAAATAATAGTATAAATAATGTTAATGGTGCTATTGCTGCTGCCATTTTTTCTGAATGTCTTCTATCGTTATGTCCAGGAGCTGCATCTGTCTGAAGAGTTCGGGCAGGGTCTGTTTCATAAATTCTGCCTTACGTGCTTTTTTTATCTCCTTAGAAGCTCCGGCTGTCACGAAGTAGCCTAGTCCGCGCTTGTTGTATATTATGCCGTCGCGGGCCAACTGATCGAATGCCTTTACCGCGGTGTTGGTGTTCACCTGGAGCATCACGGCATATTCCCTTACGCTTGGAATGCGGTCGTCGTCCTTGTATGTGCCGGCTATTATCTCGTCGCAAAGGCGGTCGGCCATCTGTATGTATATTGCCTTGTCGTTACTGAAATTCATGTTTGTAGAGGGTTTAAAGGTTCAACCATTTGTTGTTTATCACTTGCATACGTGTGAATATCTTATAGCTTGCGTAGTATAGTAAACCTGTTATCACTGTACCTACTAAGAGCATGGTGTTGATGGTGATGCTTATGCTTGTCTCGTTAGCGAATATCACGTTGAAAACTCCCATGTCAATAAGCTTAAATATACATATTACTATAGTGAAGCCCAAGATGAAGTGAGAGCATATGGCTAACAGCCAGACATTGCGGCGGAAGAGTGATCCGCAGAAGGTGTAGAACGCATGGTTTATGAGCAAGAACAGCAAAGCTGCATACTCCATGGTGGCTACACCTATGTTCAGCTCCATTCCCTTCATGACAAATATTCCAGGTCTTGCATCTTCTGAGTTGTAATTGTTCAGTATATGCATTGTCACAGAGCCTCTCAGGTCGTAACCTGCCACAACGCAGAAGAGCTGATGGATGAGGTCGGCTACTACTATTGATGCGCTTGCCAAAAGGAACACTCCTACTGTCATCGACAAAAACCTTACCATATATTTTTCAAAGTTTGATGCCGGCTGCATAAGAAACTCTATTCGCATTTCTTTAGTCTGCATGTTGTTGAATATGTATGTGGCTGCAACATACATCACTACAGTTGCAATAAAAATGCTCGTTCTGGCAAGTGAGTCGAGGTGGTAGCCGCTGGCTATTCTGCTGCTGCCTTGTGAGTTTATCCATGTGTTGAAACAGAAGATGAATGCTAATGCTATGGTCAGGCCGATAACTATTTTGATGTAGAACTTCTTGTTTGTCAGGATGTCCCATTTTGCAAGGTTTCCGAATCTCTGTAAGTCAAATATCTTGTTCATAGTTGTATCTTCTTTAAAAATTATTATTTATATTTTTATCTTCCCGGTTGCCACTGCATTAAACAGCAGTTCGAGGTTCATCTGGGTCTCGTCATCGTTTTCTTCTCTCTTCGCTATCACTGCGTTGCCTTGCAGTGTCGGTTCGGCATATATCACTGTGTCGTCCATTTCCTGAGGCTGTCGGTATTCGAACGAGAATTGTTCGCAAATGTTGCTCACCGACGAGTTCAGTAGCATTTCGCTTTCGCTGAGTATGAGAATGTGGTCGAGCAATGTTTCCACGTCGTGTACCTGGTGTGTAGAGATTATCAGTGTCCGTTCGTCGCTCATGTTGTTTGCTATCACCCTGCGGAACTGTGTCTTCGACGGAATGTCAAGCCCGTTGGTAGGCTCGTCCATAAACAGGTATTTTGTGCCTGCAGCCAGTGCAAAACTCATATACACCTTTTTCTTTTGTCCCATTGAGAGTTCGTTAAGCTTCAGTGTCTGAGGTAGTTCAAAGTCTTTCAGACAACTTTCGAGTACTTCCTGGCTGAAGTTGGGGTAGAAAGGCTTGTTTATCTTCACATAGGTGTCGAGGGTCACAGCAGGCAGGTTAAACTCCTCTGGCACTATAAACATATCTTTCAGCATTTCTGGCAGTCTGTCTGTAGCCAGTCTTCCGTCTACCTTCACTTCTCCATTTGCAGGTCTCAGTAGTCCGCTTATCAGGTAGAGAAGTGTCGACTTGCCTGTTCCGTTTTTCCCGAGCAGTCCGTATATGTTGTTTGCTTCGAGCGACATGCTGAAGTTGCTGAATACGTTGTGTTTCGTTCCTGGGTATCTGAAACTGATATTGTTTACCTCTATCATTGTTGTCTTCCTTTTTTTATTGTTATTAATCATTCATATTTCCACCCTTTGGCGTTTAAGGAGTTAGGCAGTTTAATCTTCTACCAACAGCTTGTTAGTGTCTGATGTCATCACGAGCATGTTGTCAGCCAAGGCAAACTCACCGCTATTCTCGTCCAGCTTATAGCTGTTTACTGCCAGCACGTTGTCCATCAGCACCATATAGTGGCTGTATTCCTTAGCCTCGGCGTAGTCGTGCTTGGTTTCGTTCCAGAATCGCTTCTCTATTGTGTAGCCTTCGGGATTGTAGTTGTAGCAGAGGCAGCTGTGCTTTTCCCACGACATGGTCTCCTTGTTCCATTTCAGTGTCTCACGCATCACCAGGCGGTTTTCTTCGTCGTATGTGTAGAGGCGTTTCAGGCTTGCCGTGATATATTCACCCTTCTTGTCATATACCTCTATAGCATTGATACGACCGTTTTCTATTTCGGCGTTATAGCAGTGCTTGTTGTTTTCTACGTCTGTTGTCAGATTCATGTACATTGACATAATTGTCGTAACTGTGATGATTGTGTTCATAATCGTATTCTTTTTAATTGTTTATTTTCATTGTTAAAAGTCACAGTGTCCATGTCTGTAGTAGTGTACTACTTTAATAGAACACTGCAAAGGTAGTGCATTTCTTTATACGCTCCAAATATTTCGGCAACTTTTTTTTGACTTTAACATTTGCTTAACATTTCCACCTTATATTATTATAATTATATGGGAATTTTCAGTTTTTTCTCATATACAGAATGTGCTTTTCATTCGTTTTTCCAAGGTAAGCTGGTTTGATGACTGCCATGTCGTGTGTGACATCGTTCAGGAAGATTGGATGGAAGGAGGCATGCAAAAACGCCCTCGTCATCACGACGAGGGTGTTGATTAATTTAAATTACTTTTTTTTCTTTTCTAAAAAAATCTAAACCAATGTAACCTTTTTTCTACAATCTTTTGCCTTTATTGCTATATAAGTTAAAACCAAATAGGTATTATTGTTGTAAATCCGCTATGTTGTTGATGTCTTGTTTTGACGATGCAAAATTACTACGACTTTGCCATTTATATGGGATAATTATCAAGAATGTTAGGGTAACAAATCATTATTCACCCTTTTCCTTCTATTTTTTACACCTTCAAATAGTCATAATTCGCTTATTTCAAGAAGAAATAAATGTTGTCAACAACAAATATAAAAAAGAGAGACTCGACAATTGAGACTCTCTTTTATTAATATGGTAGCGGGGGTGGGACCCGAACCCACGACCTCCGGATTATGAATCCGACGCTCTAACCAGCTGAGCTATCCCGCCATATTTCCTGATTGCGGGTGCAAAGGTACTACATTTTCATTAAACTACCAAATTTTTTCCAGGAAAATTTCAATAAATGAATAAATTTTCGTATTTTTGTAGCGAAATAACGGGTTTCCCCGTTGTCCCAATCTAAAATACTAAAGATATGAATAAAAAGAAACTCGAAATTGAATATCCTCTTTCGTCAAAATCAGAGTCGATAGTATGGGGATTAATAGGAAATGCACATGGGCTGAGCAAATGGATGGCCGACTATGTGGAAGAAGTTGATGGCGTAATGACTTTTACATGGGGGGAAGTATGGACACAACAGGATATACGGACCTCGGTAATTATTGAAAGACGAGAAAACAGCTTCATCCGCCTGAAATGGGACGTAAATCCTTCCGACGATGATTTCTGGGAGTTACGGGTAGGGAAAAGTGACTTCTCGGGCAAGCTCACACTTCTCATTACCGACCATGTGGACGAGGACGACTACGACTATATGAAAGGTGTGTGGGCTGACAATCTCAACAGACTGCACAATGTTAGCGGCCTGTAATAGGGTATAAATATTACTCTTTAGTGGCAAAATTTTGCTAAATACAAGCGCTAACAAGGGATTTGTTCCGCATTTATTTCGTGGAACGGATTTTTTGTGCTAACTTTGCAGCCCGAAATCCTATATTTAATAAGGGTTCGCACGCGAATGATTAGAATAAAGAAACTTGATATCTTCATAGCTAAGCAGTTCGGACTGCTTTTCGTCGGAACGTTCTTCATCTGCCAGTTTGTGCTGATGATGCAATTCCTTTGGCGATATGTGGACGAACTTATAGGTAAAGGCCTCTCGCTCGAAATACTTGCGCAGTTCTTCTGGTATATGGGTCTGATGCTTATGCCACAGGCCTTCCCATTGGCGATACTGCTATCTTCGCTCATCACCTTTGGTAACCTGGGAGAGAGTTCTGAGCTTACCGCCATCAAAGCTGCGGGCATATCGCTTATGCAAACTTTCCGTTCACTTATTGTTATAGTGACACTGATATGCGGATGCTCTTTTTATTTCCAAAACGTGGTGGCCCCAGATGCTAACAAATCGTTCGCGCAACTGCTGCTGTCGATGAAACAGAAAAGTCCAGAATTGGAAATTCCAGAAGGAGTATTCTATGACGGAATACCTAATTGTAACCTTTATGTGCAGCAGAAAGACCTTAATACCGGAAAACTCTATGGTATCATGATATACCGTATGAATGGCGGATATGAAGATGCCGCCATCATACTTGCAGACTCTGGAATGCTCCAGTCAACAGCCGAAAAGAAACACTTGTTGCTCACACTTTATAGTGGAGAATGGTTCGAAAACATGAGATCTCAAGACCTCGCGGGAAGTGCCAACGTCCCGTACAGAAGGGAGACTTTTTCTACAAAACGTATAGTGCTCGACTTCGACGGTGGCTTTAATCTTGCCGACGTGACCGGCATTGCAAGCGACGCAAGGTCGAAAAGCCTTGCGAAAATACGACACGATCTCGACTCCATAAGAGAGTTTAACGACTCGGTGGGAAGAGCATACTATACTCAGGCAAAGCAAACCGTGTTTAATATTCCCGGCTTGACTAAAGACGACTCGGTAAAGGCCGAGAAAGCTGCGAAGAAGATTGACTTCGACAGTCTCTATCTCGCCCACAAACCAGAAGAGAAGCAAGAAATCTCACGTATAGCTTTGTCTTCCATTGGAATGAACGCCGCCGAGATAAGCATGAAGGGCGACTACTCCTATGCCATTAACCGACAGGAGAGACTACACGAGATAGAGGCTTATGGAAAAATCACACTGTCGCTACTCTGTATCGTATTCTTCTTCATAGGCGCCCCTTTGGGAGCCATCATAAGAAAGGGAGGACTTGGAGTGCCGGTTATCATCTCTGTATTGGTGTTCATCGTTTATTACATCTTCGACTTCTCGGGAATGAGAATGGCACGCGACGACAACTGGACAGTGCTGTTCGGTAAGTGGATTTCTACTGCCATACTTGCACCGCTTGCCGTGTTCTTCACCTATAAGGCTAACAAAGACTCCGTGGTGTTTAACATGGATGTTTACAAATCTTTCTTCAGAAAAATGTTCGGACTTAGAAATAAACGACACATATTCAAGAAAGAAGTGATAATACACGATCCGCAATATACTATCAACGCAGAGAAACTGAACCGTATCACTGCGGACATAGTGGACTACTCACAACGCCATAGCCTTCTGAAAGCTCCAAACCCCATAAAGGTGTTCTTCCAAGAAGGCGACGACAGGCAGATAAGAGACATCAACGAGGAACTCGAAGCAGTAATCGACGACCTCTCCAACACCAAAGACAAGGCAATCCTGACTTATCTCAACCGCTATCCGGTGATAGCCACGCATGCACACACACGTCCATTCCGCCGCCGTTGGCTGAACGCCGTGACAGGCATATTGCTACCACTGGGATTGTTCTTCTACTTGAGAATGTGGCGATTTAGACTGCGTCTGCTTCGTGACCTGAGAGTCATCAGAGCGACTAACGAGGATATATGCAGGAGAATAGAGGAAATGAGAAATGAGGAGTGAGGAGTTTTTGAGGGTGGAAGGTAGTGATTAGTATTTACACCTTATTATATTATATATATATGGCAGAAATGAAGATAAGTAGTATAGAGGAAGCTCTTGAAGACTTCCGCCAAGGTCGGTTCGTTATCGTGGTTGATGACGAAGATCGTGAGAATGAAGGCGACCTGATTATTGCTGCAGAGAAGATTACGCCAGAAGACGTGAACTTCATGCTTAAGTATGCACGTGGAGTATTGTGCGCTCCCATCACCATAAAGAGAAGCGAAGAACTTGACTTACCGCACCAGGTTAGCGACAACACATCCATGCTCGGCACTCCATTCACAGTGACCATCGATAAACTCGAAGGCTGCACAACAGGTGTCTCCGCACACGACCGAGCCGCCACCATAAAGGCACTGGCAGACCCAACATCACGTCCTGAAACCTTCGGACGGCCTGGGCATATCAATCCTCTTTACGCACAAGACATGGGCGTACTGCGCAGGTCAGGGCATACCGAGGCTGCCGTCGACCTTTGTAAACTCTCAGGACTATATCCCGCAGCCGCACTCATGGAAATCATGAACGATGACGGGACAATGGCACGCATGCCAGACCTCATGAAATTTGCCGAAATACACAAGATGCATATCATCACCATAAAAGACCTCATAGCATATCGACTGGCAAAAGAATCGCTCATAGAGGTAGGCAATATGGCTGATATGCCTACACAGTACGGACACTTCAAACTCGTGCCCTTCAAACAGACTTCCACCGGACTTGAGCATATGGCACTCATAAAGGGAGAATGGAAAGAAGACGAACCGATACTCGTAAGGGTTCACTCCTCATGCGCCACCGGCGACATACTCGGTAGCAAGCGATGCGACTGCGGAGAACAACTCCACAAGGCAATGCAGATGATTGAAGAAGAAGGAAAGGGAGTGCTCATTTATATGCAGCAAGAAGGAAGAGGCATCGGACTGATGAACAAAATTGCGGCATACAAACTACAGGAAGAAGGATTAGACACCGTAGAAGCCAATATCCACCTCGGATTCAAACCAGACGAGCGAGACTATGGATGCGGAGCACAGATGCTTAGACATCTCGGTGTACACAAGATGAGACTCATGACCAACAACCCTACCAAGCGTGTGGGACTTGAGGCCTATGGTTTAGAGATAGTAGAGAATGTACCCATTGAAGTAAAACCAAACGAGTACGACTACAAATATCTCAAGACAAAGAAAGACCGTATGGGACATACCCTTCACCTGTGATATTTTTCCATCAAAACCAAAAAAAAATAAGCAAAACGGCAAAAAAAATCGAATATTTCTTTCGATTAACGAATAAAATTATTACTTTTGCACAATAAAAACACAATAACACCAAAAATTATGGCACAGTTATCTGACCGTCTGCAACGTCTGGCTCCTTCAGCCACGTTGGCAATGTCACAGAAAAGCAGTGAAATGAAAGCACAGGGAATCGACGTCATTAACATGAGCGTTGGAGAACCCGATTTCAATACTCCAGACCATATCAAGGAGGCTGCAAAAAAAGCTGTAGACGAAAACTACTCAAGGTACTCACCTGTACCAGGATACCCTGACCTGAGAAAGGCTATCGTAGCCAAACTCAAGAACGAAAACAACCTTGACTATAGCGTCAACGAAATCCTCGTGTCCAACGGAGCAAAGCAAAGCGTATGCAACACTGTAATGGCTCTCGTCAATCCAGGAGACGAGGTGATTATTCCTGCCCCATATTGGGTGTCATACCCACAGATGGTGAAATTGGCTGGCGGAAATCCGGTGATCGTAGAGGCTGGCTTTGACCAAAACTTTAAGATGACGCCCGAACAACTCGAAGCTGCCATCACACCAAAGACACGCCTTATTATACTCTGCTCACCGAGCAACCCAACAGGAAGCGTGTATTCAAAGGAAGAACTGGCTGGGCTTGCAGATGTCATCAAGCAGCATGAAGACCTCTTCGTACTGGCCGATGAGATATACGAGCACATCAACTACATAGGACGCCATGAGAGCATCGCACAGTTTGAAGGCATGAAAGAACGTGCCATCATCGTAAACGGTGTCTCAAAGGCTTATGCCATGACTGGTTGGCGAATAGGTTATATAGCCGCCCCTGAGTGGATCGTTAAGGGATGTAACAAACTGCAGGGGCAGTATACCAGCGGACCTTGCTCTGTAAGCCAGAAGGCAGCGGAGTTCGCGTATGTGTCATCGCAGGAGTGTGTGGAGCAGATGCGTCAGGCCTTCGAACGCCGTCGCAATCTTATAGTAGAGTTAGCCAAGGATATACCAGGACTGGAAGTTAATGTGCCCGAAGGAGCCTTCTATCTCTTCCCCAAGTGCAGCAGCTTCTTCGGCAAGAGTGATGGTACCACAGTGGTGAAAAACTCGACAGACCTCGCTCTCTACCTTCTCGAAAAAGGACATGTGGCAACTGTAGGCGGCGATGCCTTCGGCGACCCGGAATGCTTCCGCATGAGCTATGCCACCAGCGACGACAATATCCGCGAAGCAATGAGAAGAATCAAGGAATCTTTGGCCGAATTGAAGTAAAAAGCACGTAATATCGACACTTTCTTACTAATAATGAAAAAAGTTAGTGTTAAAACTTGTAATTTTCTTCTTCGTCTGTGAGTATTTTGTTATCTTTGTCCCTTGAAAAAGAAAAGAAAGACATTTATTGCAAGACTACTTTCGTTTAGACACTAAAATTAATATTATTCACAAATAACAAAAATTTAAAATTATCAATTATGGCAACAACAAAAAATGCTGCAGCCCCAGCAAAGAAATCGGGCTTCAAAGGTATTAAGAACGCTATCTGGATCCTCGTAATCTGTGGTGTAGTAGCTTACACATTCTACTTCAAGGTTCTCGGTGCACCCGAAAACTTCGCAGGTAACGACCCGACAGGTCATCCAGTAAACCTCATGGGTACCGTTTATAAGGGAGGTTTCGTAGTAGGTCTTATCCTTACTCTTCTTCTTTCAGTTATCTGCCTCGGTGTAGAGCGCTTCTTCGCTCTCCGCGCTGCTTTCGGTACAATGAGCCTCGGCAAGTTCACTATCCAGGTGAAAGAGTACATCAAGGCTGGCAAGTTCGATGAGGCTATCGCTCTCTGCAACAAGATGAAGGGTTCTGTAGCTAACGTCGTTCTCGCTTCTATTACCGCTTACAAGGACGCCGAAGCAAACAATACATTGAAGAAGGCTCAGAAAATCGCTAAGATCCAGCAGGCTCACGAAGAGGCAACTCAGCTTGAAATGCCTACTCTGCAGATGAACCTCCCAATCGTAGCTACCATCGTTACCCTCGGTACTCTTACCGCTCTGTTCGGTACTGTGCTCGGTATGATCCGTTCTTTCCAGGCTCTGTCTGCAGGTGGTGGTGCTGACTCTATGGCTCTCTCTGCCGGTATTTCTGAGGCCCTTGTGAACACAGCTTCTGGTATTTTGACATCATGGTTCGCTGTAGTTATCTATAACTTCTTCACAAACAAGATCGACAAGCTCACATACGCTCTCGACGAGGTTGGTTACACTATTGCTGCAACATACGACGTTAACCACGCTACTGAGGCTTAATTGTTTTACCTTTTAATTAGCGAATAATAATGGGTAAAATAAAAATACAGAAAAAAGACGTCTGGATTGACATGACTCCTATGTCAGACGTGATGACGCTGCTTCTGTGCTTCTTCATGTTGACTTCAACATTCTTGCAGCCAGAGCCTATTCAGGTCACCACGCCAAGTTCGGTGTCGGAGGTCAAGGTTCCGGAAAAGAATGTGCTTAACATTCTTGTAAGCCCGGAAGGACAGATCTTCGTCGGAACTGACAATAAGAACGACATGTTGGCCATCATGCAGTCTGTTACCGACAAGTTCGGCGTTTCGCTGAATGCGGCACAGATTAAGAAGTTCAAGGAGGAATCAATGGTAGGTGTTCCAGTAAACAAAATGCCGGAATACTTGAACCTTGAACCAGAAGAGATGGCAAAGGTAATCCAGAAAATGGGTGTCCCCACCGATAGTATCGATGGTGGAATGAGTGAATTTCAAGAGTGGGTACAGGCTGCTGTAGACAACAATCCTGACATCAGACTCGCAATCAAGTGCGACGCAAAGACTCCTTACAAGGTAGTTAAGTCGGTGATGTCTGAACTTCAGGATATGAACCAGAACCGTTACCAACTGATTACAAATCTTAAAACGTCATCGGAGGAATAATCATGGCAAAGAAAAAAGCGAGCAAGCAGAAAAAAATGAACACCCGCGTGGACTTCACGCCTATGGTGGACATGATGATGCTTCTTATCACATTCTTCATGCTGTGTACCACTCTGAGCAAGCCTCAGGCTATGCAGTTGACGATGCCTAGCAATGACAAGAACGTGACCGATCAGGACAAGTCTGCAACAAAGGCTTCACACACGATCACCATCTTCCTTGCTGGTAGTGATAAGATTTACTATATTGAAGGTTTGCCACAGTATGACAACCCCGCATGCCTTAAGGAAACAACATGGGGTAAGAACGGTATTCGTCAGACTCTCGTCAGCCACGTGACAGAAGAGGGTATTGCACCGGTTGCCAAGATAATGCTGGCAAAACAGAAGTTGGATGAGAAGAAGCTCAAGTACAATATGGCTGACTCTCTCTACCAGAAAGAGCTTGCCGAAATCAAAAACGGTAATCTCGATGGTGAGAAGGTTCCAAAGCTTACTATCATCATCAAGCCTCTTGACACTGCTTCTTATAAAAACATGGTTGACGCTCTCGATGAAATGCAAATTTGCAGCATCGGTACTTACGTGATCGACAAGATCAGCGAAGACGACCAGAAGCTGCTTGCGTTGAAGGGTGTAAAGTAACAACAATTTAAAAAGGAAAGAACAATGTCAAAAGTAGATCTTTTAGATAAAAGTTGGGTAGAACTCGTATTCGAAGGCAAAAACAAGGAATACGGTGCCTACGCCCTGCGTAGAGATACCGGTAAGCGTAACATCAAGGCTATGTTAATCGTTTTCGCGGTTATCATCGCTATCATGGTAGGTGTTTGGGCTAAGGTTGCCATCGAAAACGCTTTCCCAAAGAAGGTAGCTATGGAGACGGATGTAGAACTTTCTAAACTGGCTCAGAAGAAAGAGGCTAAAGTAGAGAAGAAAGCACCCGTCAAGGTTGAAGAGCAGAAGGTCGTTGAAAAGGTTAAGAGCTCTGTAAAGTTTACTCCTCCTGTCATCAAAAAGGATGATGAGGTGAAGCCAGAAGAGGAACTTAAGTCTCAGGAAGACCTTAACAAGACAAATACTGCTATTGGTTCATTCGACGTACAAGGTAACGACGAAACCGGAGGTGAGGTACTCAAGGCTAAGGAAGTAATTGCCCAGCCTGAACCACCGAAGGAAGAGGAAACCAAGATTTTCGAAGTCGTTGAGCAGATGCCTTCGTTCCCAGGTGGACAGGCTGCTCTCTTCGAATTCCTCTCTAAAAACATCCGATACCCGGTTGTGGCTGAAGAGAATGGTATCCAGGGTCGTGTTATCGTGACTTTCGTCGTTGAGCGTGATGGTTCTATCACTGACGTTCGCGTAGTGAAGTCTGTTGACCCATCACTCGACAAGGAGGCCGTACGTGTGACAAAGAGCATGCCTCACTGGAACCCAGGTATGCAGAATGGTGGACCAGTGCGTGTGAAGTTCACATTGCCAGTTACCTTCAGATTGCAGTAATAATCTAATTACAGTAATATGACAAAAAACAGTATCAACATATGCGTTGGACTGACTCTATGCTTAGGTTTGTTGTTGTCTTGTGGCAACAACAAACCTAAAAGTAATAGAACTGATACGTATGCTTCCGGTGTTTGTTCATTTACTTGCGATGATAGTTTCAGTCCTATTATCGGAGAACAGATTGACATCTTTGAACGTATGTACCCAACCGCAAAAGTCAAGCCTATTTATACTGACGAGATTGATGCGGTAAACAAACTTATGACTGAAAAGGTGTGGCTCGCCATTACTACAAGACGATTTACACCAAAGGAACAAAAGAACCTCGAAGATCGCAAGTTTTTGCCCAGAGCTATTCCTTTGGCTTATGATGGACTTGCACTTATCATCAACAACTCCAATCCAGACTCATGCCTTTCTGTAAAAGACATAAAACTTATACTTAGTGGAAAGGCAAAGAATTGGAAAGACATCTTCCCGGATTCTAAACTGGGCGAATTTGATGTCGTTTTCGACAATGCCAAGTCAAGCACCGTACACTATTGCGCTGACTCTATACTCGGTGGTAAGCCTATCAATAGCCCGAATATCACGGCTGTAAAGAAGAGTGAGGAGGTCATCAACTATGTTTCTTCTCATCCAAACGCATTAGGTGTCATCGGTTCTAATTGGCTTAACGACAAACGTGACTCTACAAACGTCACTTTTAAAAAGAATATTCGTGTTGTAGCGGTTAGCCGACTTGACAAGGCTACGGTCATTAATAGTTGGAAACCATATCAATATTATATATATAATGGTAATTACCCCCTTGTGCGTACCATATACGCCATGCTGAACGACCCGCGTAACGGTCTGCCATGGGGATTTGCCTCTTTCCTCCAGTCACCGAAGGGACAGCTAATATTCTTTAAGGCTGGTCTTTTGCCTGCAAGAGGTCAGCTGAACGTGAGGGAAGTAAACGTAAACCAGAATTAATTTTTATACGAATAAATATTTAGGAATTTTAAATTGATTATGAAACAGTTGAAATATGTATTGGTAGGAGCGTTGATGCTGGGCATCAATGCACCTGTTATGGCTCAGGAGGACAATAAAACTGTAATTGAGTCCATAACAAAAGTGATTAAGAGTAATTCTTCAGACGTGGAAGAGCAGGTGAAAGCAGTGTTCAAGAAGAACAAGAAGAATCCTGAGGTTCTTGTAGGTATTGCACGTGCTTATTTTGAGCAGAAAGATACTGCCAAGGCTCGTGTATTTGCTGACTTCGCTAACAAGGCTGCAAAGTATAAGTGTGCACAGGCATATGTGCTTCTTGGCGACATCTCTGCCATGGGTGAAGATGGTGGTACTGCAGCACAGCATTATCAGCAGGCTATAAGTTTCGACCCGAAGAATCCAGAGCCATACTACAAGTATGCTAATGTATATCGTAAGGTCAGTCCTACTGTAGCTGTAATGAAACTCGATGAATTGCGCAAACAGCGTCCTGACGTCGCTGTCGATGCCCTTGCAGGACGTATATACTATATGTCTAATGAGTTTGACAAGGCCATTACTTCTTATAAGAAAGCCGACATCTCTAAGATGGAGGAGCGCGACATCACCGAGTATGCTATGGCCTTGTATTTCAAGCAGAGAAACCAGGAGAGTCTTGAGGTGGTACAATATGGTTTGAAGAAGAAGCCGCGCGACGCTGCTTTCAATCGTCTTGCGTTCTTCAACAGCACTGACCTTAAGAACTATGATCAGGCACTCCTTTATGCTGATGCCCTGTTCAATAAGTCAGACAGCGCCAAGTTCTCTTATTTTGACTACACTTATTACGGAAATGCCCTTAACGGAGCAAAGAAGTATGATGAGGCTATCGACATGTTTAAGAAGGCTCTCGAACAGGAATTTGATTCAAAGGATAAGAAGGCTGGTGTGATAAAGACCCTTTCAGACGCTTATAGCTCACAGGAGAAGTATGAAGATGCTATCAAGTATTATGAAGAATACCTCAACACTTATTCTACTCCTACTGCCACCGACTATGCTGGTCTGCCACAACTTTACTACTACAAGGCCAGCAAAGAGCAAGATGACGCCATGAAGGCTTCTCTTAAAAAGTCTGATGAACTCTACGGTCAGCTTGCTGAGAAATATCCAGATGCAATTGAGTATGCTACATTCTGGCGCGCACGTGTGAACAACGCTATGGATAATGAGCAGAAAGAGGCTTTGGCAAAGCCATATTATGAGAAACTGATAGAGGTTTATTCTACACGTAATGAGTTGAATAACTCAGACAAAGCTCGTCTGAAGGAGAGTTATCTCTACCTTATCTCTTACTATGCTCGTGTAGTCGATGATATGACTAAGGCAAAGGAATGTGCTACCAAGTTGCTCGAAATAGATCCAGAGAACGAGACTGCAAAGGTAGTATTAGGTGTGAAATAATTAATTATTAGATAAACAAAACAAGGCATTGACCGTAAAGTCAATGCCTTTTGTTATATAATGTTCAAATACTTAACTGCAACCTTAATAATTTCCGATTAGTTCCGTAGCTTCCTGTGTCATATATCCCTTTACATCCTTATATGGTAAAGTGAAATTGACCATTCCGATGGCATATGGGCCAATTTCGTATTGCTGATATTCAAACCGAAGTCCTTTTGTGGTCAATACTGGCGACATGGCTGGGAGCGGGATAGTATTGTTGTCGATAAAGAGAACGTTGTTGAGGTCTGCGTCAGAAATTGTTTCGCCTTGCTCCTTAAAATACTCTATCACTCCTTTTCTAAGAAGAGGTTGGATAGATTGCGTCATCTTCTGATTTATGGTGTATGCCACCTGGTCATTGTATGTCTTTGCAAAGTTTATACTATAGTTCATGGAAGAACCATGAGCTCCGCCAGTATAAGAATATGTGTTTATCGATAGTGTGACATATTGGTCGGTTTGCTCTTCAAGTCTTATTTCAATCTCGTAAGAGTAAGGCATAGGCTCTTCGCTGTTTTCGTTAAGTTCCTGTATCTCGTTCCAAGATTGCTTCATTGTGGCAGCATAAATCTCACCAAAGAAGTTCACCACAGCCTTGCCGTTGTTCTTGTCTCCGGTATAGGTAACGTTGCTCTTCTCGTCCTGCATCAGTCCGAACGGTCCGCTTTTTCCAAGCAAGTCGCATATGAAAGCCTTTATGTTTCGGTCAAGTTCTGTAGTTCCTTGCGGGAAATCCACAACCACCTTACATTCCGCCCCCTTTGCTTTCTTTTTAAAAACCACGCTGTCAGTTTTCAACTCAGTGCTTACAACACTGTCTACTATCACTTCCTGATCAGTATCAGCCATAGCGGTAGCTTTTTTTTCAGATTTGCATCCGTTCAGACATGCCATCGATGCAATAGTAATAGCAATGAGAAAATGTTTTCTGTTCATGATAAAAATCAAAATATAGTTAGAGATTATTCTTAGACTGCAAAGATAATCCATTATTCAATACAAACCAAGAGATTAATGATAATTAACCCCAATGTGATTTTTGTGTTAAATAGTGTTGCTTTTTGCTTTTGTTTACATGATTATGTGTATCTTTGCAGAGAAAATAACGGAACGACTGACATTTCTTAATAAACCAAAGATGAGAATAATTATTGTTGTAATATTGTGTCTGATAGCATTTCCATCTTATATCCATGCACAGATAGGAAGGCTGTTCAATACCGACAACCATTTGTCGAGCAGTTTTGCCATGCATGTGTATCAAGACTATGATGGCTTTATCTGGGTGTCGACACGTAATGGACTTAATAGATATGATGGTTATAACTTTAAAGTTTTCAAAAAAGGAGAATACTCATGTGACGGAATGAAGTCCAACTATATCAATACCGTTTTGCAACGTCGTGACAAGGTACTCTTTGTAGGCAACCAGCGTGGTGTTCAAACATATTATAACGACCGTTTTCATAATTTCAATCTTATCGGGCTTAATGGTGAAACAATAATATCGTTTGTAAGTTGCTTTGCAGAACTCAAAGATGGCACATTGCTTATTGGTACCTCAAATAATGGTATATATAAGGTGACAAGCAATGAAGAGGCACATCGCTATGAAGCCCTCAAGGAAATCAAAGGTGTAAAGAAATTATATGAGGACAGCAGCCAAAGACTATGGATTTTAAGCGAGAAAAACGGAGCTTTGTCATTCAAGGATGGTAAGAAGACAAAATGGATAGAGGAAGACGGACTCGGTTCTGTTCTTATTGACATTTGTGAAGACAAGGCAGGAAACATCTATATAAGTACATTCGATAATGGTGTATGGGTGAAGGATGTAAGATCCAACAAGTTTGAACTTGTGCCTTCTACAGAAGGAATGCATGTCTCGGCACTATATACATGTAGAAATGGTAATATACTCCTAGGACTCGACGGAGATGGTGTTGCCATTATGAATCCCAAGACACGCCAGTTAACCGTAAATCCTTATTATAGCCATGAAATAGACCTGCGACATGTAAAAGTGAACGCCTTTGTGGAGGACAAGGCTGGCAACATCTGGTTCAGCATGCTTCAAAAAGGTGTGTTCATGCAGCCTGAGAAACCTGTTGGATTTGGTTATACAGGCAATAAATTAGGAAATAAAAACCAGATAGGAGACTGTTGTGTTACCAGTACAATGATTGACAGCAAGGGAAACAGCTGGGTGGGAACCGACAAGGACGGACTCTATGTGCTTGACGTAAGCCACAACCGCATACGGCATTTTGACACCCCCTCCACAGTGCTTGCGCTTGTTGAAGACCCAAGGGGAGGAGTGTGGGCAGGTTCGTATATCAAAGGTCTATACTATATATCTCCCGATCTGTCTTCTATAGAACCTGTCAAACTGGGCAATTTCAATAGTGTCAGCATCTTTGGCCTCGTTGTAGACAATAAATCAAATCTCTGGATTGCCACAATGGGATTTGGACTTATTAGGTACCACACTACCACACATGACATTGAACAGTTCCTTTCCACCGAAGAAGCAGCTTCAGACAGGAAGATGAACATACTTGCCAATAGCTATATCTCACAGATTGATATATCATCTGACTATACAAAGATATTTTTGGCAACCACCATGGGGCTTTGCTGTTATGACATAAAGAAGAAATCATGGTTAAGCACTTTCGGGGAGAATGCCCTGCTCTACGGCATAAATATTCGCTCAGTGTTCCAGTCAGACGTAAACACACTGTGGTTTGGCACCGATGACGGACTATATAAGCGAGACATGCAGACACAGACCTTGACACGCCTTTCAGACGAGGATGGACTGCCAGACAATGGCATCGCCTCTATAATGAGCGACAACGATGGTCAACTATGGGTTGCCACCGACCATGGACTTTGTCAGATGAACGCAAAGACCTGCCATGTGAACAACTGTTTTTATGTAGACGACGGACTTCAGAGCAATGAGTTCAGCGACGGAGCCATTGCAATGGGACCTACCGGGCAGATTCTCTTGGGAGGTGTCAGCGGTATCACCTGGTTTTATCCAAAGAACATAAAGATGCAGACATGGGAGGCTAATGTGCAGATTACCAACCTTGTAGTTAACGGGAAAGACATCACCTCTGGCGACGAGTCAGGCATATACACAATTACCGACAAACCCGTGCTCCAATCTGACCGTTTCACGCTTTGCTACGACGACAACACGTTCTCTATCCAGCTCTCCACCCTTACCTATGACTCTCCGGAGCATATCACATACTCCTATAGTGTCAACCACGACGGATGGACAACACTTCTTCCTGGACAGAATGAGATAAACTTCAGCCTGATGCCACCGGGCACTTATAAGTTTCGCATAAAAGCAATCAAAAACAATCAGGAGTCGAAGATTAAGGAATTTACCATTGTAGTGAAGTCGCCATGGTACCGTTCTTCTATGGCCTATGTGGTTTATCTCGCCTTTATCGTTGCTTGTATATACCTTTATATAAAGCAGAGAAAACAGAAAGAGCATGACCTCATGATGTTACAAGAGCACAAGCATGCCGAAGAACTCAACGAGGCAAAGATAAGATTCTTCATGAACATCAGTCACGAGATACGCACTCCTATGACCCTTATATTAGCACCGCTCATGACACTTCTCAAGGAAGACAAAGACCCGCGTCGAACAGGTGCGTATATCACCATAAAGAGAAACGCTGAGCGAATACTGAATCTCATCAACCAGATGATGGACCTGAGGAAGATTGAGAAGGGAATGATGAAGATGCGTATGCGAGAGACAGACTTCATTGGGTTTGTGGAAGACATTTGCCACATGTTTGAATATCAGTCAAGGGCAAAGAGCATAAAGCTCAGCTTTGTCCATGAAGACCAACACTTGCCAGTATGGATAGACCTCGCCAATTTCGACAAAGTGGTAGTAAACCTGCTTTCTAACGCTTTTAAATATACTGCCACTGGAGGAGAAATTGTCGTAACTGTTAGCCACGATAACAAAAACATGGTGCTCTCTGTTCGCGACAATGGTGAAGGCATACCAAAGGACAAGGTGGAGAAGATTTTCGAGCGCTTCTATCAGAGCGACACTAAAACCAATGACCGCCATCTCGGAACAGGCATAGGCCTCGACCTTGCAAACTCTCTCGTACTGCTGCATCATGGCTCCATAACCGCCAAGAATAACGAAAAGGGTGGGGGAGCCACATTCACAGTCACTATTCCGCTCGGTTCGGCACATCTGAGAGATGAAGAGAAGGTGGAAATCAGTGAAAACGACAGCAATGAAGACACAATGTCTAAAGTTCTTGAAGAAAGATACGAAAGTGTAGTGAAACCGGAGCCCACAGAACAACAGGCTATTCTGCCACGAGGCAAGCGTCAGTCGATAGTTGTCGTGGAAGACGACATCGAGATACAGAGATACCTTGTCGACGAACTTTCGCCGTATTTCAAAGTGTCGGCTTACGGCAATGGTCAGGAAGCACTTGTCGCAATACTTAAAGATGTTCCGGATTTGGTCATCAGCGACGTGATGATGCCGGTGATGGACGGTACCACACTTTGCACCAAACTTCGCAATAACATAAATACCAATACAGTGCCCGTTGTGTTGCTCACCGCAAAGTCGCGCGACGAAGACAAACTGGAAGGACTCGAGACAGGAGCAGACGCATATCTAGTCAAGCCGTTTAACATCGATATATTGAAGCGCACGGTTTTTAACTTGATAAATTCGCGAAATATTATGCGAAACAAACTCTCTGGCAACGAAAGCCAGGAAGACAGGGTGGAGAACCTCGATATTCAGACAGCCGAATCAAAACTGATGGAGCGAGTGATGAAGGTAGTGAACAGCAATATTAGCAATGCCGAGCTCAATGTAGACTTCATTGCCCGCGAGGTAGGACTGAGCCGAGTGCATTTCTACCGCAAGATGAAGACACTTACCAACCAGTCGCCCCACAACTTCATACGCAACATACGCATGAAACAGGCGGCAAGACTATTCGATGCAGGACATCAGAATATCAATGACGTGATGTATGCCGTGGGATTTTCAAACACCAGTTCATTTTCTACCGCCTTCAAGGCTGTATACGGGGTGTCGCCCCGAGACTATATCAAGGACAAGAACGGAAAAGAAAAGGGAGAGTAAGCCGAAAGGTTTCTCTCCTTCTCTTTTTCCTTTCTTTTTGTATCTTTTTGTCTATAATCTGCCATAATGTAACATTTCATGTACTATGTGTTACATCTCGTTTATATTGTTTGATAAATATTAGGTAATTTTGCAACTGAAATTTTTGCGTTATTGAACCATAATTAACGAACTATTGTATTAATAAAAAATGTATGTAAAGAATTTATTGACAACTTTGATGTTGGCATTTATGGTCATCATAGCAAAAGGTAGTGATGACTTACCGCCATTGTCTGTCAAAGGTAAACATCTTGTCGACGACAAGGGAAACCCCGTGACTCTGCATGGAGTTATGGACACCCCCAACCGTTATTTCAACGGATGGCGCTGGCAAGGATGGAAACCAGGGTATAATGGGGAGGACGTGGAGCCGTGTCTCAATTATTTCGAGAAACTGTTTAAAGCCCTGACCAATCATGATCAAGGAGCCTATTGCACCGTGTTCCGTCTGCATCTCGATCCTTGTTGGACCAACGATCCTAACCTTCCGTTGGTAGGCGATGGTGGAGAGCACAATATTAGCCAGTTCTCACAAATGAGGCTTGGCAAATATTGGAAAACCTTAATTCCGCAACACTTTGATTTAAATTAATTTATAAGTTCCTGAGCAACAAAAAGTTGCCCAGGATTTTGCCGTGTCAGATTTTTCACTTATCTTAGTGTTGCAATTAGAAAACAAGCGAAAATCGTAACAAGGCATGGCAAAGGTACAAATAAA
>NZ_NPJI01000095.1 GCF_002251435.1 Prevotella sp. P2-180 | reverse complement strand
ACAATCCACAAATTTATTATCATCTGGATCTGATTCAATCAATTTGAATCTATAAACAGGATTAATGAACAATATGTTATCTCTAGATAATATGGCGTTTACAATATTGGCAGCAACTTTTGAATTGGTTTTATTTGATATTATTTCCTCATATTCTAAAAGAATCTCGTTGGTTATACACAAAATATAATCTCCACGCAAAATGACATGAATACATTATGATATGGACTTTTGCTTGGTATCGACATCAAAAGACAATTTGTATCTAAAACAATCCTTTGAATACTATTCATAAATCATCAATATGGAGTTCTCAAATGTTCATTTTTCCACTTCTCGATTGTAGAACAATCAATAACTTTATCATCCCAAAGCTTGTCGGCCTCCTGTACCGCTTTTTGGGCAAAATAGTCAGAAAGAAGATTTCCTATCTCCTTCATCTGCTCATCAGACTTTACATGTTCCATCAGTCCAATGATCTTCATTTGATACGGTGAAAATGCTGTAGCTTCCATATTCTTTCCATTTTTT
>NZ_NPJI01000094.1 GCF_002251435.1 Prevotella sp. P2-180 | reverse complement strand
AGGGGGCGTGACAACGTGACAACATATAATATAAGAAATGCGCGGAAAAGGAAATTAAGCTCCTTTAAAGGAAGCGAATTTCCATTTTTAGGGATTTTCTATATATAACGTTGTCACGTTGTCACGCTCCGAGGTCAGAAGGGCGGATCTTCGGGCTTTTCGTCTGCGCCAGGTATGCGATTGTCGATATCTACCTGAGGACGCTCTGCCACCTTCCAAAATCTACCGTTATGAGTACGAACTTGTTCATATCCCAAATCTGTCAAGGCTTGTCCTATCTTGTTTGGGATGATCTTCATATACGGCGCAAATCTTGCCGCTATCTTCGAGGCAGTCATATACTTTGTCTCCGATTCGGTGCGGGGGTGCATGAAGTAGGTGACGAGAAGTTCGGTGGCGGGGTCGGGAGCCATGAAGTGGCGGTTGTGGTCGTTAAGACGTCGGATGTCGGCGTCGTCGAGCCAGTAACGCTCGCCGCCTTTGATGAGGGCAAGGGCCTGGGCGTACATGCCTTCGTAGGGGATGTCGGCTGCCCAGGGATTGTCGATGCTCTCGATGTGGAACGGCAGCCAACGGCGGTTGCCGGTCTGGTCGGTGAGGAAGGTGAGGTTGTTGCCGGTGGCTGTGAGCGACGCCACACGGGGCATAAGCACGGTGGTGTGGGCGTAAGGAGGTCGCTCGTTGACGCTCGGCAAGGTGACGAACGCCTTCAGCTGGTTTATCTCCTTGGTGGTCATGGAGTCGATTTCCTCGAGCGACACGATGATATTCTGCGCAAGCATCAGGCGGTCGTCCTTGGAGAGCTGATAGGAGTTGCTCTTGGTGGTGAAAAACGATCGCAGATGGGGTGGCAGGATATGCAGCATGAACGTGGACTTGTAAGTGCCCTGAGGACCGATGAACGTGAGGATGCAGTGATTGATGACCTCGTCGAACATCACCGTAGCCACCATCGACAGGAACCAGCAACGGGTGTAACTGAAGAAATCCTCTTCCGAAATATCCTTACAGTGAACCATAGAAAAGAACTGACGGATATAGTCTGTCTTGCCGTCCCATTCTGGCAGATGACCTATCCAGTCCTTGAAGGGATGGAAGGGTTCGGAGAAGTCAGAACCGAGGATGTTGAGGATGGTGGGCAGCTCAACGTTCAAGCCGTCGTGCTGCATCTGGCGCCAGAGGGAGTTGACGAAACGGTCGTCGATGAAATTGAATGTTGTAGGTTGAAGTTTTTCACAATGTTCGAGTTTGTTGCTCAGCTGATTGAGCCTTATCTTGTATCGGGCGGAGATGTAGTCTTCCACTTCCTTTACACTTGCCTTGCGGTTGATGGAGGCGGCGGTGATGGTGGCGTGCTCGTTGGAATAGGTCTGATATACGCTGCGCACCATCGACTGTACCTGACCGGGATGTTTTGCGGCGTAGTCTTCAAACTCCTCGAGAGCCCAGGAGGTGCAGTCGTCGAGAGTCACGCCGTAGCGGTTCATGAGGTATATGCAGCGCGAGACGTAGTCGTTATGGCATCCGTCGGCGTTTTTGGCACCGTCGGCTTCCACCATCTTCATCACCTTTTGTCCGATGTTTTTGGCCTTTGGCGGCCTACCGGCACCCTTGCCCTTTCGAGCCGTCTTGCGGTCGAGCGTGACGTTGACTTTTATGCGCTTTGCGAGCGGTTTGTACACGGCCTTAGGGTCCCATGCCAGTCCGCACAGGCGTGTGACATTGCCGCACTGGGTGTCGTAGTCAAGACCCGTGATGCGCTTGTAGTGTTCGTTAGCCGAGAGCCACGCCACGCGGTAGTTCTCCTCCGTCACCTTGTCTTCCACCCGAGCTATGACACGTATGCCACGGCCCGAGATGGTGGTGTAGGCCACAAAGGTGTGGGCGTCGGCAGCCACTACGCCAAATACCTCCTTCATACGGTCGGCGGGCACATGGTCAAGGTCCACCATGACATATCCCGTATAGGCTTTGATGCACGACTTGTCCTTGCCGCCTTCGAGCGTGACCTGGCACACCACCGCCGGACACTTCCTCTTCACCTCCCCCATCTCTTTTTTGATGGAGTCCGCCGCCGGAGTGTCTCCCGCCTCCACGGCACGGTCGTGTTGCAGGAGCAGAGCCCTGTACTTGAGGGTGTTGTCTTTGAGGAAGTCGCTCCGCAACACCTCCATCATCTTCTCCCACGACACGGAGTCAAGCTCAGAGTCGGTGAGTGTTGAAAAGTAATTGATATACTTCATAATGGTAATAGTTTGTCAGATAAAAAATTGTCTTGCAAATATACGAAAAAAAGATGTTCGTTGCAATAGAGTAATAACTTCGTGTCACTCCTATGAGGAATGACTCTTTTAAACAATATTAAACATGTTTATCGGAATTTCACAAGAGAAGATGTCGAAAATAGGTGAAGTAGTCTTCGCCGCCTTCGACTGTGCCCGCAAGTTAAATGGTCTTATGGGCAATGATTTGGTATCAGAGGGATTGATCCCTAATCGTCAGAAACTCTACGTAGTCTAAGCTGGGAGATGTAAAGATTTCGAGTATTACATTTCCATCTTCCGGCGGTCTATATCGGAGCTCCCGACAGAAGTACAGAAATACTATAAATCGAAATTGGTTGATGCGATTGTGGAATGAAGATTAAAAAATTAAAGATTAAAAGATTAAAATTTTAAAAGGGGGAGAAAGATTAAAAGGTGAACCTTAAAGATTAAAAGGCAAACCTTAAAGGAGGATTAAAAAATTAAAGATTAAGGAGGCGGAGGATAGGTTCAGAACATTGAATCATGGTAGCGGAATGGTATCCGAGCCGCTACCATAATCAACAATCAGCAATCAGTAATCATCCATCAACATCGCCACAGGACTTTAGCTTTTTTCACCGCAGTGAAAAATTAGTACAACATAAAAATGCAAGAGAGGACTGAATCGTATGAGAAAATCAAATATCAGTGAAATACTAAATGAGAGTAATCATTTTTAGACATTAAAAAGCATCTTAAAGATGTCACTCATCAATACGTTTAAGTTCTGTCTGTGTCTTCTTGCCGTAGGCTTCGCCGCGGGGAACAAGGTATCTGAAGAAGACTGTGTCGTTTATAATCTCGATATGGAAAGTAAAGAATGCGCGATAGTCGCCTATGCGGATGCGATAGATATTGCGATAACCGAGAAGTTTCTTGCAGTCGGTGATGTCTTTAAGGCTTTCGGCACTCTTTACTTCTGCCACGGCTCTGCGCACGGAGTCAAGCATCTTGCCGGAAAGCTTCTTGACGGATTTATTAAAGTCCTTGGAGTATTCTACATTCATACGCCTAACCAGTTTTCAAAGTCTGTCTTTTCCTGTGCGTCGAGCATGACGTGTCCTTCGGGACGTTCCTTGCTCAGTTTGGCGTAAAGTCTAGCGTCTTCATAATTGTCTGCTATGTCAGAGAGCAGTTTTTCTATATAGTTCTTCAGATTTGTACCGTTCTCAATGGCCATGATGGAGAGGGTCTTGAAGGTAGGCTCATCAAGATTGATGATCTTTCTTTTGGAGGGTGTTAATGTTGATGTTTTCATAAGTCAAATGCTTTAAATTCGGTTACAAAGATATATAATATATTCCATATATACGGCATATATGGACGAATATTTAACTATAATTACACAAATCAAGTATGAATCAGAAGATAAGTTTCATTGAAAGGAGAATTTTATGAGAATACTTCATATCTCTAAGTACTACTATCCGTATATCGGAGGAGTAGAAAGTATGAGTTGCTATTTCGTCATCTGGATACTTCTTCCGATATGCCTTGAGTACGACGAGCATCTGGTCGGAAATGGGCACGTAGCGGTCTTTACGCCCCTTGCCTTGGAAGACGAACAGCTTCTTGCGGTCAAAGCAGATGTCGTCCCATCTGAGGCGGCATGCCTCGCCGACCCTGAAGGGCGCAGTCGTAGATGATGGCAAGCAGGGTTTTGTCGTACAGGGAGCAGTTGCGGAGAAGTCTCACAATCTGCTCTTGGGAGAGCACTCTGAAAAACAACACTGCCTGAGCAATTTTCAGGCGATAGTCATAGATACTGCCGTCTGCATACTGTGCCAGACGCAGTTTCTTAGTAAAAAGCGAAATGCGGTCCCTGAATTTAGGTACAGCCGCGAT
>NZ_NPJI01000093.1 GCF_002251435.1 Prevotella sp. P2-180 | reverse complement strand
AGGTCCTCGTCGGCATCCTTGAACAGGCTGTAGAAACCTTTCAGAAGATTGCGGTTGTAGTCTTCCAGTCGCATTCGGTTGCCCTCGCTGTCGGTCACTTGCAAATCGAGGTCAATCACGTCGAGCAGCGGCTTGTCGTATTCGTCGATGAGCACCACCGCCCTGCGGCCTGCCTTTTTGTGTGCCGCCTTAAGAATGTCTTTAAATCTCAGACCGTAGTCTTTTACTTTTGTTTTAATCTGGTAATCATTCTCAGCGTCTGAAAGATACTTGTCGATGACATCATCCAGAGTGCCAGGTTTGGTGAAATTGGCAGTGCCGAATGAAATATGGAACACAGGATATACTGCCCATTCCTTTTCGAGCTTGTCGATGGCAAGTCCCTTGAAGAGGTCCTTCCTTCCTTGGAAATAGTATTTGAGTGTGGAGATAAGAAGGCTCTTTCCGAACCGCCTTGGGCGACTCAGAAAGTATACATGCCCCTCGTTGGCGAGTTTATACACCAAGTCGGTCTTATCGACATACACATATCCGTCTTCGATAATCTTCTCGAAATCCTGTATTCCTATAGGGTACTTCATAAGCTTAACTGTTGCAATTCGGTGGCAAAGATACGTCTTTTTTCTCTGATTAACAAGAAGGAGGGACGAAAATGGTGTGTATAATTGTTAATTTGTTCACTTTTTCACAGGAATCAATTATCCTGTATATTGGCGATAGTCTTTTT
>NZ_NPJI01000092.1 GCF_002251435.1 Prevotella sp. P2-180 | reverse complement strand
ACGCTTGCGGACAATCTAAGTCGTCACATGTAGACCCTGTTGTCGTTAATAAATATCTTTATCAGTGATAATCAGCAATCAATCATCATCAATCCGCATGGGCGCCCACGGCGCATAAACACTCGCAATTCTATTGCGTCAAATAATCGCAACTCTGTTGCGTAGATAATCACGAGCAACCCCGCAGGGGCGTGAGCTTGTTTGCGAGTACAGGCCCAGCCGGCCAGGCTTTAAGTCCCCTGTACCCTGAGGGGAAAGGGGATTTAGGGGAAAGCGGTGGAGCCCCTCTTCAGGTTAAGAGGGGACGGGGGAGTTTTCGAAAAACATTTTTTTATGACAATTGCTGGTCATTTATGGCACTTGCTTTAGCTTGATGAACTCCTCTTTAAATTTAGTAAGCGTCCAAAAGTGGTTTTAGGTAATCCCTGAGAAAGTTTGTACCTTTGCGCTGTCAAATTCAATAAACAGTAAAAGGTATGATAAGTAACAGTGATTTAGAGAAGGCTTGGTTTCTGTATAAGACAGAGTATGAGCCGCAGAACATTTCAATCAATGATTTCTGTATGAGAAAGGGTATCCCCCATCGTGAGTTCAACAAATGGTTTCGTAATACACACAAGCAAGTTGTCCCTGTGGAGATTGAAGGAGTCCCGGACAACTCGGGGCCAGCCCCTTCTCAATCAGATTCAGCTAAAGTTTCTAATATAATGAGTCCAAGGAAGTCCGGCATCCATGTGTTCATCCACACGAGCGACGGTCTTCAGATACAGAAGAAAGGCCTGACCTACCAGGGGCTGCTGAGCCTGGTGGAGAAACTGGAGGGTCTATGTTGAGTATAACGGGACTTCATAATTTCTATTTTCTTCCCGGTCTGCATGACATGCGCTGCAAGGCTCCTCGTATATTTGAGATAATACGCGCCAAGTACCACCGCGACCCGTTGAACGGAGATGTCTATATGTTCATGTCCAAGGACCAGACGAAGGTCAAGATGATCCATTATGAGAACCATGCCTATTATGTTCACGAGAAGTGCTTCTCAAAGGGATACAAGTTTGTAAAGATAGTGCTACGGGATGATGTTCCTGTATATAAAATCGAGTGGAAAAGCTTGGTTTCAGTGCTTGAAAGTCCTGTAATTAAGTCAATAAATTTACAATAATATAAATAGTGTTAAATCGCTGATTAACAACAGAATAATATGATTAAAAAATTGCATATATCAAATATTTTTAGTATCTTTGTACCATATAATAAAGCATATGGCAAAGGACGAGTTAATCAGAGAAATACAGCTGAAACGGCAGCTTTCGGAGCTGGACGGAAGTCCAGTTCCGGAGTATGACCCGTCCGATGGTATGGAAACGGTAGAAGAACTGAAAAGATACGTGAGATTCCTGTATTCCTCCCTTCAGGAGAAGGATAGGGAGAACAGACAGGTCAGGGATGAGATGGCGGAGATAAAGGCCGAGCTAAAGGCCGCCAACCGCCGTGCCGACTCTGAGGCGGAAAGTCGCCAGCGCCTGTTTGACAAGCTTGAGCGTTTCATGGACAGCCAGAAGGAGGCTGACAACGAGAAGAAAAAGCTCCTTCGTAGGATTGAGACTCTTGAGAACCGCCTGGCATTGGCTAACCAAGCACTCTATGGTGGAGGGAAGACCTGCAGCGAGAAGTATTCAGGCAAGAAGAGCGAGGGCATCAATGACGGCCGTGACGATTTTGACGGAACGGAGAAGTCGCTTCCCGAAGGTACTCCCGGCCCGGTTGGCAAGTCGCATACTTCTGAAGAAGACACTTCAAAGTCAGAGAAGGCTGAAGGTGGAGAGGCGGATGCTCAAGACACGGTTCAAGACAATGGCACAGGCCAAACCTGTTACCATGGTGCGAGCCGCAAGGGTTGTTCTTACATAAAGGAGGTGATAGGCAATCCGATATTTCATGAATGCGTCGTGCCTGAGGGTTGCAAGGTGATAAAGGTCAAGAAGCCCCGTAAAATAAAGACGTTAGTCCAGCGGTTGGAGGAACATCATTTCCAGAGGCTATTGGTTGAGTATCCTGACGGTTCCAGAAGGGTTATCACCGCCCCTGTTGACGAGGACGGCAAGGAGATACTTGAGGAGCTGGTCCCCGGCACAGGCATAACAGCCACATTGTTGTCGTTCATGATATTCAACCGTTACATCATGGCTTCCCCCGCTTACCGTGAGGCCAAGAACAGGTATCCAGATATGGACTGGCACACCTGCAGGCAAAACCTGCTCAACTGGGAGGACAAGGGCGCAATCATGCTCAACATGCTCCTGCCAGCATTGAAGGATATGGCCTTGGAGGATGGCGCAAACGTCAATGTTGACGAGACATGGTACCGCTACCAGACCCACTTCGGCCACAATAAGACTTACATGTGGTGTCTTGTAAACCGCAAGGCGGGCATAGTCATATTTTTCTATGAAGATACGGTTGACAAGAACGGCAAAGTTCATACGGGTGGGCGCAGACGAGCAGTGCTTAAGGAGTTCCTTGGCGACGCCAAGATAAAGTCCCTTCAGAGCGATGGCTACAATGTATATATGTATCTTGATGACGAGATGGTGGATGTCGAGCACATCTGCTGCCTTGCCCACGTTCACAACAAGCTTCAGGAAGCAAAGAGGCTCGGCTATAAGATTGTCGATTTCTTCCTTTCGGGAATCAAGAAACTGTATAAGCGTGAGAGGATGTACGCAAGCGATCCAAAATACTACACCCCTGAGCGCATAAAGAAGGCTCGCAATGACGAATATACAGATGGAATCATAAACTCCATGCATGTTAAGCTGCTTGACTTGATAGCCAAGGGCGAAGAAGAGTTCCCCGACAAGGTGTGGAGGGCCTTGAACTACTTCTACAATTTCTGGGACAGGATATTCGCCTATCGGAATGACGGTGAATACAGCATTGATAACATGGCGGTAGAGCGGGCCATAAGGCCTTTGACAGTTCAAAGGAAAAACAGTCTGTTCTTCTGCAGTCCCAAGGGAGCCAAGAACTCCGGCATATTCAATACTTTCATCTCGACCTGTCAGCAGAAGTGTCGCAACTTCCGCGACTTCTTCGTGGATTTTGTTCGGGAGTGGAACAAGGGACGAAGGGACTATGACAATCTTGTCAGGCTTGCTTTCTCCCCGGCAACCAATTAAAATAAGTTAAATTTCAATTAAATCACAAATAGGCGGGCTTCTCGGAATGCCCGTCCTATAAGGGTTTTAATCACTTTTGGACGCTTACGGTAGGTGTTTGACTTTGAAACCAATATACACAGTACAGAATATGAGATATATCCTGCATATTAACATTAGTTACGGTTCTGATGTACATGTCCCTGTGAACCTCCAACTATTTGGGTTCACTTCACCCTTTGACCCAATATCCCTGTGACCCAAATTGAATACTTACAAACTTGCGTATTTACATATGATTTATCTATATTCATTAAAATCTATAATCAATTTGGATAACTATCTACCTGAGATACAACAAGACATTCTCAGCTTATCCAATCGTTTCACTCCGCTATGTATAGGGAGTGAACATTATGGGGGATATGTTTATAACGATAAAACCAAGTTGTTATTGGATTCTCTTGAAATGAAATGGAAATCAGTCAATGCATCGATATTGAAATTTACTCGTTGGTTTCATAAATTACAAAATGGTGACGTATTCTTTATACTTACCGACAAAAACCCGGATATTGATCATGATGCCGCTCTTTATGCATTGAATGAATACAATAAAAAAAATATCTCCATCGAGGAATCCATAAAGAAATACAAGACGTTATTCGCTACGTTGTCGGAGAAATACAAAATCTACAGTTATGGAAAAAAAACAGTAAAAGAGTTTGTTGGAGAAAAGCAAAAGTCGAAAAGGGTATGCCGTTTCTGCGGCAAATCAATGCCAGATGTTAGCTTCAACCATATTGCCCATGCTGTAGGTGAATCGTTAGGTAATCATAGGTTGTTTTGCTATGAAGAATGTGATATTTGCAACGGAAGATTGAGTCAAATCGAGCAAGACCTTACCGCCATGATGGATGTTAGAAGAGCCACTTTTGGCGTTAAGAATAAGAAAAAGGACATTCCTGAAGTAGAAGGCGACAATTTCTGTATAAGAAGAAAAGGCAAGGACGATATTAAAATGTATCTAAAAGAAGAGATGCTTCCTTCAACATACAAGACTAATCCTGTGTTTGATCTCAGACTTGAGACAAGCAAACTGATGACAAATCACAATTTCTATAAGGCATTAGTCAAGATTACAATTGATTTAATCCCATCTGAATACCTTCCTCATTTACGGAATACAATTGCATGGATAAACGGCAAACTAGGACTGCCAAAAACACCTTCATGTCTGTTTATGGTATTTCCTTATGTCGCGCCTCACCCGTATGTCGATATATATGTAAATAAAAAACCCGGAAATGGTCATCCATTCATAACTGTTATTCTCAGAATTCTTGATATTGCTTATATGTATATCATACCAGAGGTTGACTTTGACAAAGGGCTATTCGTGTCTGACGAGACCTTGATAAACCACTGGTTGGATTTCTATAAAGTTTATGGTGATGAATGGATAAAACAAGACACATCATGTATTAATTATAGCTCACCTTTCATAGATGTAACAGTAGATTTGCAAAATGACTTCTTTGAGGTTCGTCCATCATCTAATATGGTTTTCAACTATCCTACCAGTACATATAAAATAGAAAAGATGGAAATGAATGAAGTTGACTTTCCTTCTATTGGCAGCAATGATATAAACGTAGTAAAAGTCACTTTGAACAATTTCAGGGTTTTTCGTCAGATATCGATAAAATTACCTTATAACTATACTATGCGTCTTTATATGAAAATTGCGATTAGAAAAGAACAAAATACATTAATTGTTGAATTTCAAGACATGCAATATGATCATACCGACCAAATCCAGCTGTTCGGCATATATATTACAATAAGATTTGTGGTAAACAATCTTCAAAATTATATCAGTTATGATAAGAAACAGATAAGTGGAGATCTTGTTAAACTAGTTTTGGAAAAGACTTTGTTGGAAGCAGACAAGTTCTTAATTCCAAAACTAAATAACACATCATATTCACACGTAAGGTTGATAGATCAATATCAAAACTTGATAAATAGTGAATTTATGGACAAAGTGAAAATTGGAGTTTACCAATAGAATCGGCTTTTTGATATAGACGATTACGAAGAAGATTAATATTTTTGTTAATTGCTGTTCATTTATGGCACTTGCTTTAGCTTGATGAACTCCTCTTTAAATTTACAATGTGTGAATAATTGCTGTTTACCCCAAACAGTCCGCTTGCGGACACTCAATATAAAGTTTAAACATACTTTTATGGAAATAATAAAAACAAATATCCCTGGCGTGCTCATCATTGAGCCCCGCATATTCAAAGACTCCCGTGGCTATTTCTTCGAGAGCTTCTCTCAGAGAGAGTTTGATGAGAAAATAACGCCCATCCTTGGGCATAGTATCAACTTCGTGCAGGACAACGAATCGATGTCATCATACGGCGTGATGCGTGGTCTTCACTATCAGCGCATGCCATATACACAGAGCAAGCTAGTGCGCTGCGTAAAGGGCGCAGTACTCGACGTAGCCGTTGACATCCGTAAAGGCTCCCCGACATTCGGTCAACATGTAGCAGTAGAATTGACAGAAGACAATCATCGTCAGTTCTTCATCCCTCGTGGCTTCGCTCATGGCTTCGCCGTTCTCTCCGAGACCGCTGTATTCCAATACAAGTGCGATGAGTTCTATCATCCTGAGGCTGATGGCGGAATCAATATCAAGGATGAATCCCTTGGCATTGACTGGCGCATACCTGTTGAAAAAGCGATACTCAGTGAGAAAGACTTGAAGCACGCATGCCTAAAGGATGCAGTGCTAGATTTTGATATAAACGACAAGTTATACTAATCATCTTCCATGTTCAGATACTGCCTGTTTTTAATGAGCAACTTTTCAGGTAAGTCTGAATGGTGGAGATACATTAAGATAAATATATGAAAGGTATAGTATTAGCCGGTGGCTCGGGTACTAGGTTGTACCCCATCACCAAGGGTATCAGCAAGCAGCTGATTCCCATTTTCGACAAACCAATGATTTATTATCCTATCTCTGTGTTGATGCTTGCCGGCATCCGTGAGATATTGATAATCAGTACTCCATTCGACTTGCCAGGCTTTAAGCGACTGCTTGGCGATGGCAGTGACTTCGGGGTGAAGTTCGAGTATGCAGAGCAGCCATCACCCGATGGACTCGCACAGGCATTCACTATAGGTGCAGACTTTATTGGTGATGATGCAGCATGTCTAGTACTTGGAGATAATATCTTCCAAGGTGCTGGTTTAACAAATATGCTTATAGAGGCAGTACGCACAGCCGAGGAAGACAAGAAGGCTACAGTCTTTGGATATTGGGTATCAGACCCTGAGAGATATGGCGTAGCTGAATTTGATGCAGACGGCAATTGCCTGAGCATTGAGGAAAAGCCAGAGCATCCAAAGAGCAATTATGCAGTAGTCGGATTGTATTTCTATCCCAACAAAGTGGTAGATGTAGCAAAGACCATCAGACCATCTGCACGTGGAGAATATGAGATAACGACTGTCAATCAGCGATTCCTTGAAGATGGTGAGCTGAAGGTGCAGAAACTTGGCCGTGGCTTTGCATGGCTCGACACAGGTACTCATGATTCACTATCTGAGGCTTCTACATATATAGAGGTATTGGAGAAACGACAGGGCTTGAAGGTGGCATGTCTTGAAGGCATCGCATTCCGCAAAGGATGGATTACTGCCGTCAAGATGCGTGAGCTTGCAAAGCCTATGCTTAAGAACCAATATGGACAATATCTGCTTCAGGTCGTGGAAGAAGTGGAAAGGACAGGTCAAGCAAATCTTTAATCAGCAATCAGTCATCAATTTGAGAAGGCTATACTCAGTGAGAAAGACTTGAAGCATGTAAGTTTAAAGGATGCAGAGCTTGATTTTAATATAAACGACAAGTTATACTAATCATCTTCACTGTTCAGATACTGCCTGTTTTTTATGAGCAACTTTTCAGGTAAGTCTGAATAGTGGAGATAAAAACTTATAGAGAAAAAGCGAATCAATAACGTATGTGTGGAATCGTAGGATATATAGGAAATAAGGAAGCAGCCCCTATACTTATTAAGGGACTTCATCAGCTCGAGTATCGTGGATACGATAGCGCTGGTATTGCCCTGTTAGGATCAGGCTGCAACGAGATTAAAGTATTTAAGGCAAAAGGCAAGGTGGCAAACCTTGAAGAAAAGGTAGATGCTGCATTGTCATCTGAATCACAGCAGACAAGCCTGACTACCGGCATCGGACATACACGTTGGGCAACTCATGGCGAACCATCAGAGACAAATGCCCATCCCCATGTGTCAATGTCAGGCGATATAGCCTTGGTGCATAATGGTATCATCGAGAATTATAAATTGTTGAAAGAACAGCTCGAATCTAATGGCTATGAATTCAAAAGCCATACAGACACCGAGGTGCTTGTTCAGTTGATAGACTATTATTATCAGAGAAACGGCAAGCAGTTGGTGAAGGCTGTAAACCAGGCCTTGAATAAGGTCATTGGTGCTTATGCTATCGTGGTTATGGAGAAATCAAACTCCAACCACCTTGTAGCTGCACGTAAAGCTTCGCCGTTGGTAATAGGATTGAGCAATGACAACACGGAGTTCTTTGTAGGCAGCGATGCCACGCCACTGGTGGAATATACACGAAAAGTGATATACTTGGAGGATGAGCAAATAGCTGACATCTATATTGGTAAAGACATTGAGATAACCAATCTCGATGAGACATCAGCCGACATCACCATCAAGGACGTGGATCTTGACATATCTGCACTGAGCAAAGGTGGCTATCCCCATTTCATGCTCAAAGAAATTTTCGAGCAGCCGCATTGTATTGAGAATACTATGCGAGGCAGGATTATCATGAGAGAGGATGGCCTATACGAGATTAAGCTCTCGGCACTAACAAATTTCAAAGCCAAACTCCTTCGCGCTCGACATATCATCATCGTTGCCTGTGGAACGTCATGGCATGCCGGACTCATCGGCAAACAACTCATCGAGGATATGTGCCGAATAAGAGTGGAGGTGGAATATGCCAGTGAGTTCCGCTATCGCAATCCTGTGATAGAAAAGGACGATGTGGTGATTGCCATTAGCCAAAGCGGAGAAACGGCAGATACCCTTGCTGCCATCCAACTTGCAAAACAACAAGGAGCATTGGTATTTGGTATAGTCAACGGCGTTGGCAGCAGTATCGCCCGAGAATCTGATACGGGAATATATATTCACGTAGGACCGGAAATAGGCGTAGCCAGTACAAAGGCATTTACCGGTCAGGTAACAGTATTGACCATGCTTTCATTGGCATTGGCAAATGCCATTGGAACCATTTCGGAAGAAGAGTTCCAAACCACATGTCACGAATTGACTCAGATACCACAAAAGATGGAAAAGGTGTTGGAGCAAAACGATACGGTAGAAAATCTATCGTCGATGTTCACCTATGCCCGTAACTTCCTCTATCTTGGCCGAGGCTACAACTATCCAGTAGCCCTTGAAGGCGCATTAAAGCTGAAGGAGATTAGTTATATCCATGCAGAGGGTTATCCCGCTGCCGAGATGAAACATGGTCCTATAGCCCTTGTGGATGAAGAGATGCCGATAGTGTTCTTGGCCACACATCACCAGCTGTATCATAAGATAATCTCCAACATGCAGGAAGTGCAGAGTCGTAACGGTCGCATTTTCGCAGTTGTGACAGAAGGCGATGAGGATGTCAAGAAGATCTCAGAGCAAGTGGTAGAAGTACCGAACACATTGAATTGCCTTGTTCCATTGCTAAGTGTCATACCAATGCAGATGTTGGCATATCATGTGGCAGTGAAGAAGGGTTTGAATGTAGATATGCCAAGGAACTTGGCTAAGAGTGTAACGGTAGAATAATGAGTAAATATAATATATTAAAAATATGAAAATACTTCTAACAGGTGGAGCTGGTTACATTGGCTCACATACGATTATTGAATTATATAAAGCAGGTCATTCAGTTGTAGTAGTAGATAATCTCGTAAACTCTAATCAAGAGGCTCTTCGCCGTGTATCAAAAATAATAGGTGAAGAATTTCCATTTGAAAAAGCAGATATTCGAGATCGCGAGAGTCTGGATCGCTTATTCGGTCAATATCACATTGATGCTGTGATTAATTTTGCAGGTCTAAAGGCTGTGGGAGAATCTGTTTCCAAGCCGCTTGAGTATTATGAGAATAACATGAATGGTGTTTTCGTACTATTGGATGTTATGAGAAGACATGGTTGCAAAAACATAATTTTTTCTTCATCTGCGACAGTGTATGGAGATCCAGCAATTATCCCTATTACAGAAGAATGTCCCAAAGGACAATGTACAAATCCATATGGATGGACAAAGTCTATGCTCGAACAGGTACTTATAGATGTGCAGAAAGCAGATCGTGAATGGAATGTAGTTCTGCTTCGTTACTTTAATCCAATTGGAGCGCATGAATCAGGATTAATAGGTGAGAATCCAAATGGCATTCCCAATAATCTTATGCCATACATCACTCAAACAGCAGTAGGCCTGCGCAAGGAATTAGGTATATTTGGAAACGACTATGACACCCATGATGGAACAGGAGTTCGCGACTATATTCATGTTGTTGACTTAGCCCGCGGTCATGTTGCAGCTTTGAAGGTGTTTGAAAATAGAAATGAAATATCATCTCAAAGAGATGAAGAAAAGGGATTATACATTTACAATCTTGGTACCGGACACGGATATTCTGTATTGGATGTAGTTAAAGCTTTTGAGAAAGTAAATGGAGTAAAGATACCATACGTTATAAAAGAAAGACGTCCTGGGGATATAGCAACTTGCTATTGCAATCCATCAAAGGCTAAGGAAGAACTTGGTTGGGAGGCTCAGTATGGCATAGAAGAAATGTGTCGTGACTCCTGGCGTTGGCAGTCACAGAATCCGAATGGATATGAAAGTTTGTAAACAAATGGAGTTGATTTATATTTCACATGCACAGTAAAATATCAATTTAGTGCTACTGATTCTTTGCTTCTGAATTGTCGATATTGATAATAAACCGTTAAATAAACGATTTGTATATATAATATTAAATAGGCATAGAAGAGGTTGTTCGTTTACATAATAATTTTCATATGTATATAGAGTTTTTCCTATTAGAAATAAGAAATGAATAATAAAATTATTGCAAAGAATACAATATTTCTTTATGTAAGGATGCTACTCATTATGTTAGTATCCTTATACACTTCGCGTGTTGTACTTGATTCATTAGGTATTGATGATTTTGGAATTTATAATATCGTAGGTGGTATTATTTCTCTTTTCGCATTTATAAATGGCCCCATGATAGAGGCAACACAACGGTTCCTAAATTTTTATATGGGAAGAAACGATAAAGAAGGAGTAAAAAACGTTTTTAATGCGAGTTTAGTTATACATATAATAATTGCCTTAATCATCGTTTTTTTTGCAGAAACAATAGGATTGTGGTTTTTACATGAAAAAATAGTCATTCCAGAAAATCGATTTTTCGCAGCTTGTTGTGTATATCATATTAGCATTTTTTCTACAGTGATGATGATTCTATCATATCCTTATAATGCTCTCATAATTGCCCATGAGCAGATGAGTATTTTTGCTTATATTTCAATTTTTGAAGCATTGTCAAAATTGCTAATTGCTTTTTTGATTTTGTCTTCACCCTGCGATAGATTGGTTTACTATGCATTATTAATTGGCATTGTGCATATAATTATAACACTGATGTATTTTATATATTGTAACAAAAAATATAAAGAAACGCAAATATCTTTTGTATCAGTACCTAATTCTTTATATAAAGATATGCTTGGGTTCACTAGCTGGAACTTTTTAGGCAATATTGCAAGTGTTTGTTTAAGCCAAGGTACGAATATTCTTCTAAATATATTTTTTGGGCCAGCTGTCAATGCAGCTAAAGGCATTTCAGTTCAAGTACAGAATGCAGTAAATCAGCTTAGTAATAATTTTCAAATAGCTTTTAAACCGCAGATAATCAAGAGTTATTCTAGCAATGAATTAAAAGCTATGCACAGTTTAATATTTCGTGCATCGAAATTCTCTTTCTTCTTAACCTATTTACTGGCATTACCAATTATGTATAAAACTTATTGGATTCTGTCAATATGGCTTAAAGAAGTACCATGCTATACTATTGCTTTTGTAAGATATACAATGTTATTCGCATTAATTCAGTCACTAGCAACACCTTTGCTTACAGGTAGTTTGGCTACAGGAAGGGTTAAAAAGATCATGTTATATATTGCTTCTTTTTTTATAATGGTTATCCCAATATCATATATAGCTTTACTATTTGGAGGTGAACCTACAATCGTTTTCTTAATTCAATTATTTATGTATTTTGTAGCTCATATCATAAGGATAATAATAGTCAGTAAACAAATCTTTTTTGGAATTAATGATTATTGTAAAGATGTAATATACCCAATCATAGTTGCATCTATTCCCTCTTTAGTATGTGCAATAATATTAAATTATTATGTGGAAGATTCTTTTGTACTTAATCTGTTACAATTGTTTTTAATTAGTATTTTAAATATTTTCTTTATTTATTATTTAGGCATCTCTAAAGTGGAGCGACATAAGATTAATCAAATTGTAATCAATAGAATTAACAACATTATAAAATAATAATATTATGACATTTGTATTTAAGTGTATTTCATTACTAAAAAGTGTAAAACTTAAAATTATTGGACTCTCTATAAGAGATGAATCAATAAACTATTTTAAATCATTACTAATCAATATTAGTTTGTTTGGATTAAAAAAAGGATTAAAACTGCCAATTTTGATATTTCATAATACCAATATATACAAGATTGGTACAATCCATATAAAATGTCCAATAAAAAAAGGAATAATAAAAATCGGGCATCATGATTTTAAATCGCAAGGCAGAACTAAATTTTACAATAACGGTGTTATTAATGTATATGGTCCTCTTAGAATAGAAGGTTGTTGCATAATTGAGAACAATGGAACCATTAATTTTATGGGTTACAACTTTATCAGTGACGGAACATCAGTTTTAATTAGAAATCAACTAACTATTGGAGAACATAGTCGTATAGGCTTTCATAGTTTCGTTATGGATAGTGATGATCATTTTACTATTGATTGTAACACACATTTGATAAGTAGAAATACAAAACCAATTACTATTGGTAAGTATAATTGGATAGGTCATACTACATTTATCAAAAAAGGCACAAAAACTCCTGATTACTTCATTGTATCGTCACCAAATGCTCTTTTGTTAAAGGACTATAGTGAGATGCCACCTTACACAGTTGTAGGAGGAAGTCCAATAAAAATAATTAAATCAGGTATTAGACGAATATATAATTGCGAAACTGAAGAAAAAATATTCAATTACTTTAACACTCATCCTGATATTAACAATATTGAAGCTGAATTAAATAATCAGACGTTGGATGAATATTGTAAGAATAATAATTCATTTTGATAATGGAAAATTTTGACTATCTTATAGTTGGATCTGGGTTGTTCGGATCGACATTCGCACATCTTGCCGCGAATCAGGGCAAGAAGTGCTTAGTGATAGACAAGCGTCCGCATTTGGGAGGAAACGTCTATTGCGAGAACATTGAAGGAATCAATGTGCACAAGTATGGCGCACATATATTCCATACTAATAATAAGGAGGTGTGGGACTTTGTTAACTCTATCGTGGAGTTCAACAGATATACCAACTCCCCTGTTGCTAACTATAAGGGCAAGCTCTATAATCTTCCCTTCAATATGAACACCTTCCATCAGATGTGGGATGTGAAGACTCCAGAGGATGCGAAGGCGAAGATTGAGGAGCAGAAAGCAGAGGCTGTGGCGGCACTCAATGGTAATGAGCCACAGAACCTGGAAGAACAAGCTCTGACATTGGTCGGCAAAGATATTTTCTATACCCTCATCAAGGAATATACCGAGAAGCAATGGGGACGAAAGTGTACAGATCTGCCTGCATTCATCATCAAGCGACTGCCGCTGCGTTTTGTCTTCGACAACAACTACTTCAACGACCGATATCAGGGTATTCCCATAGGTGGCTATAACAAATTGATTGACGGATTGCTTGATGGATTGGAATGTAAAACAGACGTTGATTTCTTCAAGTCTGAATTCAGGGATTGGCGAAAATATGCCGATAAGTTGGTATATACCGGTGCTATCGATGAGTTCTTTGATTTCAGATTCGGAAAGCTCGACTGGCGCACAGTTTCCTTCAAGACTCGCATAGAGAACACTCCAAACTATCAAGGCAATGCCGTAGTTAACTACACCTCTCTTGATGAACCGTACACTCGTGTAATCGAGCACAAGCACTTCGAGATGTTCGGTCAGGATGTATATGACTGTCCAAAGACAGTGGTCAGCGAGGAATATTCCACAGAGTATAAGCCCGGTATGGAGCCATATTATCCTGTGAACGATGATCGCAACAATTTGTTATCTGAGAAATATCGCGAACTTGCCTTTAAGGAGTCTGATGTCATCTTTGGTGGCAGATTGGCTGAATATAAATACTATGATATGGCTCCAATCATTGAACATGTTTTGAATATGAATATCTAATCATTTTTGAAATGAAAGAAGAAACAATAAAAATTCTGATAGCATGTCATAAACCAGATAGTGTTTATGAAGATGACGTTTATACACCAATACATGTAGGGCGTGCTATTTCGCCTTACAAAGAAGAAATGGCTAATATGATTGGTGATGATACTGGTGATAATATTAGTGTTGAAAACCCAAGATATTGTGAATTAACCGCAATTTATTGGGGATGGAAAAACCTGAAAGATATTGATTATTTCGGATTATGCCATTATAGACGTTATTTCCAAAAAAAGATAACAAATGAGAACATACAAGAATTAATGTCTTCGTGTGATTTCATTGTGGCAAAAAAAGTCGCATTTGCTCAAAGTATAAAAACATGGTTGTGCGGTTCTTTAGTCTCAGAGGACGTATATATTCTTTATAAAGTGATACTTGCCAAATGTCCTGACAAGAAATGTCAAATAGATGATTTTTTTATGAGTAATGCCATTTATCCATGTAATATGTTCATCTGCAAAAAAGAGATATTTGACAGATATGCTGAGTGGCTTTTTGATATATTATTCACTGCAGATAAATATTTAAAGCCATCAAGTTATTCAAGACTTAGACGTGAGATGGGGTATCTGAGCGAAGTGTTATTGGCTCTTTTTATTAAGCTGCATGGATATGTTTGCAAAGAAATGCCTCTAATTAGTAATATTAATACTACTCAAGTTTTGTTTAGTATTCCAATACATCGACAGCTTAAAACGAAATTAGCATATTGGATAAATAAAGTCTCAACAATCGAATGGGATTATGCTTTAATAACAGGTATGAAGAATGATGGAATTTATGATGAATTGGAAACATTAACTATAAAAAAAGAAGATATATGTCGATAATTGAATATTTGTTCATATTTATTCAGAAATTTTTCTACCCGTATCAAGTGTATCGGGCTATTTTAAAGATGAAATGGAAACTACAGTCGAATTGGCTTAGACCCATTTTTGCCCATTGTGGTTCTAATGTAAGTTTTAGAAAAGTAGGGGCTATTCTTTCACCTGAAATGATTTCCATTGGAGAAAGTAATGTTTTTCAAGAAAATATTTATCTGACTGCTTGGCCTTTAGAAACAGATAAGAATTTCCCAATAAAAATCCATATAGGAAACGGATGTATTTTTGGGGCTTTTAATCATATTACTGCAATAAACAATATAAGAATTGGAAACAATTTGGTTACTGGTAAATGGGTGACCATCACAGATAATTCTCATGGGTTAACTGATGAACTATCATTAAATACCCCCCCCAAAGAGCGTCCATTGGTTAGTAAATCTGATGGGGTGATAATTGGGAATAACGTATGGATAGGAGAAAAGGCTACAATACTTCCTGGAGTTCATATTGGAGACAGCGTTGTTATTGCAGCTAACTGTGTTGTAACAAAGGATATTCCTAGTTTCTCTGTTGCAGCAGGAGTTCCTGCCCAAATAATTAAGACATACAAAAAGTGACATATTCATGATTTCTGTAGTATTACTATCGATATTTGTTATTTTACTTATATCAATTTACAAATTCGGGTCCAATCCAATCAGGCCTTCTGTGTTGTTTTCATCCGGTATGTTAATGATGGCTCTTATTGCTTTCACGTTACGCAAAGAGTGGAAATTAGACATTATGCAATCCGATACGGTATTCTTACTTATTGGAGGAAGTATCGTTGCATTTCTGACAGATTATTACGTTTCAAAAAAGAATGCACTCAAAATCGCTGAAAAGCCTACATATCGAAAAATGAGTGCATTCAGACTAATGATAATATTAATTATTCAATTCTTTGTTGTTGTATTATATTTAATTGAATACTTCAGAAATGCAGGTGTAGTAATGATGTTGCAGTCATTTGGTGAAGTTAACGAATCAATTAAAAATGATGACATATCCATTTATATACCTTGGTATATTAATTTCCCATTTCATGTTTTTCAAGGTATGGGATATATTTGGGCAATAATGGTTCCTCTGAATTATTTGATTATTAAACCCGAAAAAAAAATCCGAATATTGATATTATTGAATTACATTTTGGCATTAATTGGTTCCTTTTCGTCAGGCGGTAGAATGCCTATATTGAATTACATTACTCCTTTAGTGTTTTTTTATTTATTATTTAGTAGGTCCCAAAACTCGAAATTACAAATAAGAAAATATCTTCGTGTTGGATTATTAGCATTTTTGTTTTTGTATTTTTTCTCTGAATTAGGAACACTTATGGGAAGAACGGAAAGAACAGAAAGTGCTTTTGAAATTGTTGCGGAATATTGTGGAGCAGAAATTAAAAACTTAGATGATTTTGTTAAACACACTCCTCGGTTAAAAACAAACCATATAGCAGATTATACTTTACATAGTATTTATGATTGGCTTAACAGTCGATTTGGAACTACACCATCAGCTTATGATCATAAAACTATATACCCTTTTAGTTCCATTAATGGATATCATTTAGGAAATGTTTATACATGCTATGCAAACTATTATGCAGATTTTGGCCTGTTTGGTTTGATTTTTGTAGTAATAGCAATTGGCATAAGTTGCTTATTCTATAATAAGATATGTAAAAGCGACCTTTTATCGTCAGGCATTCCTAATATGTGGTGTTTTTTGTTTGCCACTTCTATTGCCCGTCTTTTTTTATGTTTTTTCCATGAGCAGTTTTATGCTTTTAATTTGGAAAATTGGATAAGAAATATGATAGTTATATATTTCATATTGGCGTTTGTTTATAAATCATGGAATTTAAATTATTTTAAAAAATATTGAGATAATGAATAAAGCTCGTGTAATTGCATTTTATCTTCCTCAGTTTCACCCCATTCCTGAGAATGATGAAAATTGGGGAAAGGGTTTCACTGAATGGACTAATGTGGCTAATGCCAAGCCTCTATGGAAAGGGCATCATCAGCCTCGAATTCCAGCAGACCTCGGTTTTTATGATTTGCGACTTCCTGAAATTCGGGAAGCTCAAGCAAAAATGGCTCGAGATGCAGGTGTGGAGGGATTTATGTATTGGCATTATTGGTTTGGTGGTAAGAAGTTGCTTGAAAAACCTGCAGAATGGGTGCTTCAATCTGGGAAGCCTGATTTCCCTTTCTGTTTTGGATGGGCAAATCATGAATGGAGCACAGCAACTTGGACTAAAGGTGTGAAGAACAAAGAAAAGAAAATGATTGCAGAAATGGTTTATCCAGGTACAGAAGATAATAGGAATCATTTCAATTACTGTCTTCCTTTTTTTAAGGATCATCGCTATATTCAAGTAGATGGGAAACCTTTATTTATGGTGTATTTACCTGAAGATTTTAAGGGATTGTCTCAGTTCATGAATGAATGGCAGAAATGGGCAAAAGAAGCAGGCTTAAAAGGGATATACTTCTTTTGTTGTAACACTACTTATGAAAAAGCTAAAGAAATGGGATTTGACGGATATTGCCATAACGATAAAAACCCAGTACTTAAATCCTTAAGACATGGAAGAATTATTAATGGTATCATAAAGAGGATAAAGTCATTTTTGGGATTGCCAGGGCAAGTCTATGATTATTCTAAGGTGGTATCTATGATTCATCCAGAATGTACAAAAAAAGAAGATTGTTTCCCTGTTATCACGCCAGGATACGACCATACAGCGCGAAGGGGAAAACAAGCTTTAATATTTAAAAATGCGACTCCCGAGGCTTTCCGCAAACATGTCAGTCATGCTCTTGATGTGGTAAAAGACAAGCCTTATGAGCATAAGATAATTTTCCTTCAATCATGGAATGAATGGGGAGAAGGTAATTATATGGAACCTGACACAAAATGGGGTCACGCTTTCTTGAATGTACTTAGAGATGAAATTGTAAATAAAGAGAAATGATAAAAATGGTTAATTTAAACACGAATGTTGGTAATTCTTATGATTTGCTCAAATTCATAATGGCGTTATTGATTGTGGCGATTCATACGAACGCTTTTTATGGTCCATGGTTTTGTACTTGGGTACAGCCGGTCGTATATATAGCAGTTCCTGTGTTTTTTGTTTTATCGTCAATGTTTTTTTTTGTAAAAGTTCGCAAAAATATAAGTCAACGATTTTCCATTCTAAAACAATATCTAAAACGTATATGTACGCTATATTGTTTCTGGTTCATCATGAACATCCCCTTTATACAGAAGAATCACCATTATTTCATTGATGCCGGGGGGGGGGATTTTGTTAGGCTAATATTGGACATTTTACTAAGATATACATACTCTGGATCTTGGTTCTTTTCTTCTTTGGCTTTCGCAGTCGTTATTTATACGGTCTTTTTGAAATTTAAATACGTTCTTAATTGCATTTTAACCTGCTCTGTAATTTTGCTTCTTTATATTTCATGGCATGATATATTACCTCCGGATTATGTCGTATTTTATGGTTGGTTACAAACAGTACTACGTGAAGAACTGTCTCTAACTATTTGTTCAAGCCTTGGATGGGTTGGCATAGGTGTATGGTTTAGTTCAGATAATATGCAAAAAATAATAATAAAGGCGAGAAATAATAAGGCTGTTTTATGGTTGTTATTGAGTTTGTTTTCGACCATCTTGTATGTATTTAATTGTAGCTTTGGATTGAAGTGGCTTAATATAATTCTCATAATTGTATTAACTTGTTTATATGTTATTACTGCAGGATCAATGAAAATTAAGCAAAACAAGACATTGTATAAATTGCGGAAAATGAGTGTTCTATTTTTTATGCTTCATTTCATAATTATTTTTACAAGTTCATTCATTATTAAAAGAATTACTCAATTAGAATATGTATCTTTAGCAGATTATGTAGGTTTCATACCAGGCTATTTAATTGTTCTATCTATTTGCTACATATCATCCAGTATAATTCTAAAACTTAGTGGTTATAAAAGGACTCGATGGTTGTCTTTAAGTTATTAATTATTTAAAGTTAAAATTATGTATACACCTTTAAAAAGTTATCAAGTAATAATATCATTACTTAAGCAGAATAATATACGTCACCTTGTTCTTTCAGCAGGTACAAGGAATATACCTTTTGTCCAATCGGTAGAAAATGACTCTTTTTTTGTATGCTATTCAGTTGTAGATGAAAGAAGTGCGGCTTACATGGCATTAGGAATGTCATTAAGATTAAACGAACCAGTTGTTATATCTTGCACTTCTTCAACTGCAACGTGTAACTACTTTCCTGCAATTGCAGAAGCATATCATCAGGGAGGTCAGTTGATAGTTTTGACAAGTGATCGTAATCCTGCTCTTCTCAATCAAAGAGAGGACCAAATGATTGATCAAGTGGGCATGTATGGAAACTTTGTTAAAAAGTGTGTTAATCTTCCCATAATAAATACAGATGAAGACTTGTGGTTCTGTGAAAGGTTAGTAAATGAGGCTATTATTTCAACATATCAACATGGAAAGGGTCCTGTACAAATAAACATACCGATGCTTTCCTATTATTCAAGATGTAATGAGCCAGACTTACTCAATGCGAGAAAAATAGATCTGTACTCTTACGAGACACCAGCAAAAGAATGGAAATCTTGTGCAGAAATTCTTAATAGTAAAAAGCGCATAATGATAATATGTGGCCAGAATAACTATACATCTCCAGAACTTAACAACTTGCTAAAGTTATTTGGGGAGAAATACAAAAACGTTCTACTTGCAGAGTATATGTCAAATATTGAGGTGGAGGATGCAATTAATCCGTTCTTGCCTTTTGACACACATACGTTGTCATCAAAAGCTTTTGCAGATTTTTTGCCCGAGATAGTAATATCTCTTGGAACTAATGTTATGTCAGGAATTAAGGCACAACTAAGACAAAAGTCAGGACGATTTGAACATTGGGGAGTCGAGGAAAGTGGCAATGTTGTTGATATGTATAAGAGTCTAACTAAGGTATTTGAGTGTTCGCAAGAATATTTCTTGAGATATTTTATAGAAAATGCCTCAGAAGAAGAGAAGGACAATGAATACTTATGTAAAGTCAAAAATTTCGTTGAAGATATTGAAATACCAGAACTGCCATACTCAAACAATACGGTTATAAGAAAGTTAGCTGCGCAAATACCAGACCATAGTATATTACATTTAAGTATAAACAATAGCATTCGAATAGTGAACTATTGCGGTTTGCCAAATCGTACTATCAAGGTTTATTCCAATATAGGTACACACGGTATCGACGGTTGTTTATCTTCATTTATCGGTCAAGCAGTTACTTCAGACAGACTTAGTTTCCTGATAATTGGAGATTTGAGTTTCTTCTATGATATGGGTGCTATGCGTATTAGACACATTCCTAAAACAGCGCGTATTTTGATGGTAAATAACTATGGAGGCGGGGAATTCCATTACAGCACAACACTTGCAATAGACCCAACAATGGATTTGCACACCAGCGCTGCACATACAACAGAAGCTAAGGGTTGGGTCGAGTCTGTTGGCTTCAAATATTTTGCCGTTCATAATGATGCAGAATTTGATGAAGCGATGAGAGTTTTCCTTGATAACACATCGGATTCTCCTATCTTTATTGAAGCATTCTCTGATATGGAAATAGATGCCACGAATACACATAAAATGGAGAGATTCAACTTGAGAGAGACCACTAATGAGGGAATTAAAAGAGTTGTGAAAGAGAAAATTGTTAGTAAGGTTGGGTATAAAACCATAGACAATATTATAAACAAACTAAAGTAGTTTATCCATATGAATATAAAAAAAACAGTCAAAAAAGCCATCAATTTCGTATTAACACCACGTGGAAATGTGAAGGTTTCTATCGCTTCTATCAGTAATGCCCATAGGCTTGAAAATAAACGAATTGTAATAACTGGGGGGGGGTAGTGGATTTGGACTTGAAATGGCAAAAAAATTCATAAAGGAGGGAGCTGTAGTGTTAATTTGCGGACGTAATGAAAGTAAACTTAAGATTGTATCAGAACAATTAGGTGAAAGATGCTTGTATTTGAAGCATGATGTCTCGAAAGTTGAAGATTCTGAGTCCTTTTTAGTTAAGGCGACAAAATTATTAGGCTCAATTGATTGTCTAGTTTGTAATGCAGGTATTTCATTACATGAGTGTGGTATTGAAAATGTGACAATAGAAGGATACGATACCCAAATGAACATTCTGATGCGAGCTAACTTCTTTTTGGCACAAGCTTTTATAAAAATATGCAATGATAACCGTAGTAATAGAAATCTATTGTTCATATCAAGTATGACTGGAAATGCTCCAAGTGAGATCCCATACGGAATTGCAAAAGCAGGAATAAGTTCAATGGTAGCTAAGTTAAATCGTGAGCACTATGCAAAGGGATTAAGAGTGATTGCCATTGCTCCAGGAATGTCACCGACAGAGCTGACTAAATCATACATTGACACGGATGATGGAAATATGTATTGCAATGCCCCATGTGGCAGATACTTTTATCCATCAGAAATTGCAGAAGTCGCAACTTGGCTTTTGTGTGATGCATCTCGAATAATAGGTGGAGAGGTTATTACATGCGATGGTGGATGTACAACTAAAAATATTTGGCATTAATGAGAATAGGAATAATTACAATGCACAGGGTACAGAACTATGGTTCTGCGCTTCAGGCATTTGCATTGGTAGAGTATTTGAAAAAACTTGGACATAATGTCGAGATAATCGATTATGTGTTTCCAAACAAGTACCACTTAAAATGCTCCATGCCTTCTTGGAAGGAACGTTTAAAGTTAAAAAGTCGCGAGTTATTACGTTCTTTGTTACTTGAATTCTTTCTTAAAAGAAATCAGAAATTTAAGTCTTTTAGAAAAGAACACATGTCGTTGAGTGCTAAAAGATACTGCACTATATCGGAACTACATAATTATACTTTCCATTATGATATATATATAACAGGCTCAGACCAGGTATGGAATGAGAATAAGATATATGATGACAATTCTTTCTTCTGCGACTTCGCTCCAAAAGGAAAGAAAATTATCTCATTTGGAGCAAGTGTAACAACAAATACTCTTACTACGGAATATAAGAAACGACTTGAGAACCAATTGTCAAGATACAGTGCAATTGGAGTTAGAGAAATCTCGTCTGTTCCACTATTAAGAAATATGCATCTTGGCAACAATGTTGAAATTTTAAACACTTGCGACCCAACGTTATTGTTAGATGTTTCTGATTATGACAAGCTGGCTGAACAATCAAAAATTAACATATCGGATGATTTTATCCTTGTACATCAATTGGAATATAACTTCTCTGCCGAGCCTGCTATTTCGGAAATTATAAATTCGGCAAAGCAACATTATGGATGCGGAATAATTCTTATTGACCACATGTTTAAAAAGCTGGATGCAGGTGACCGCAAATTATGCAATCTTGGGCCTAATGAATTCGTGTGGTTATTTAAGCATGCGAAGGCCGTAGTAACAAGTTCTTTTCATGGCACTATGTTCTCAATTATATATCGTAAATCCTTTGTCTCTGTTGCCCCGCCCAAAAACCACTCAGACAGCCGTATAACAGATACGTTAACTGGTATGGGATTGAATAATCGCTTGGTGCATAACGACGGAGGCAAATATGAAATTGATTGGGATGAGACGTATTCAGCCGATCAAGAAAAGCTTATACATTCTTATATAAATAAATCAAAATGTTTTCTTAAAGAGAATATATGAAAATGAAACTATCAATAATTGTCCCTTGCTACAATGTGGAAGAATATGTAGAAAAGTGTATTGTTAGTCTTGAAAATCAGGATATACCCCAAGAGGATTATGAGATTCTGGCATATAATGACGAATCTAAGGACAATACGCTTGACATTCTTAATAGACTTGCCAAAACTTACTCTAATGTGAACGTGGCGAGCCACAAAAACAAGGGATTGTCTGGAACAAGGAATAGGGGAATCAGAGAAGCCAAAGGAGAATTTCTGTGGTTTGTTGATAGCGATGACTGGATAACAGAGAATTGCCTAAAAAGTATTTTGTCTTCTGTTGGTCAAGAGACGGATTTAATCGCGTTTTCTGGGTTTGTCCCCGAAGGGAACAGAAGTGTAGGTGCAAATATTTTTGGAGAAGAAGTTAAAGATAAAAAAACTCTTTTTAAATATGGATTTGCAGATGGTGCGCCATTTTATATACATAGAAGAGAATTCTTGGTAAAGAATAATCTATATTTCAAGGAGGGTATAAAACATGAAGACACTTTATTCACTCCAGTCGTATTGAATGAAGCTCATAATATCATATTATACAGGAAACCAGTCTATCACTATCTTCTTCGTTCTGGCAGCATTACAACTGTCGTTGACAAAAAGCGAATATATGACCTATGGGATAACATGAAGATTCTTTATGATTATTCCAAAACGATTAAAGACGATGTGATAAAAAAGGGTTTTCACAATCACATGGCTCACCATATTACAGAAATGCTAAATTATGGCATTGACAATGGTAAAGAAGGAGAAAGGTTAATAGAGCAAATCATGAAACAGCATCCTGAATTCTGGAGTATAATGAAGAATGCTATTGATTTGAAACCTCGTTTGTTATATTGGGCTGTGAGATTATCTCCATTGTCATTTATCACCACGTATCGTCTATTAGCAAAGTTGAGATAGTCTTCAAATATTATTTACGTGACATTTAATACTTCTGAGTTTTTATATGTTTATTTTATAAACAATCAAATTATGAATTCACTTTTTCCATTGATTAATAGGGTTAATAATTCAATCGGAACAATTACTGTTAAAGGTGTTCCTGATAAACTATGGAGAGTATTGTTATTATTGTTGTTGCTTTTAGTAGGATGCGCATATTTTGATATTAATATGCTATGTCAGATTACCATAATTGTAATAATATCATTGGTTCTTTTACTCACAATAATAACTTATGTCTTTTTTATGATAAAGAATCCAGACTATCTACGATCTGAGAATTTTCATATACGTAAGCAAGCAATAGAATTGTTGGGAGACAAAGATGGCTTGCTACCGACCAATGTGGAAAATGTAATTAATGTTCCGTATTCTAGTCCCAATTTAATTGAAAATAAGGAGGTTGAAGAAGATGAAGAATAGTGTTTTTATATTGTCTTTTGATAGAGACAGCATAAGTGATATTCGTTCCCTCCATAATGGGGTTACGAAAAATGCTTTAGTAAAAAATTGGTTCCATTATATTAAATCTTCATATATTATTGTTGCAAATACAAATAATGCTGATATATTATCTAAAAGTTTAGATGCAGCATTAAATGGTATTAGATATATATTACTGGAAGTAAATATTTCGAATTGCAATGGATTCCTTCCTCAGAAAGCATGGGATTGGATTGAACGAATAATTAATAAATCAGAGGGTGGGCTTACTTTTGATAGTTTACTTGGTGCAAGTCTGTTTAAACTGGCAATAATCATAAAAAAATCAACATCGTTTAAAATAGGAAAGACAGGATTGCCACCTGAAGAACGTCGTAATCAACCCGACTATAAGGATGTATATCCAAATATAACATCACTGTTTTCTAATAAAAACCGGGATTTAGTTAGTCTAGCGGAATCAGAAATAATAAACAATGTTATCAATGATCCCAAATGTGACAATAAGAAAGATGGCCGGAAGAGCTTAAATGATAATATGTCTGAGTCAGATAATTATTGTGTATATGTGGTATGGAGATGAAAAGAAATAAATAGTGAAATATGGAAATAGACAGAATCATAACAGACTATGTCAATGCCAAAGATACGGACTATGCCATCATGATAGATGGTGAGTGGGGATCGGGAAAGTCTTGGTATTGGAATAATGTTTTGACAGGAATAGTCACTGACATTGATTACCCAGAAAATACAGCAGAAGATCCAAAGAAATATAAGACTGCTACCATTTCTTTATTTGGTATCAGTTCATCAGCGGAATTAAGGGCAAGAATATTTGAAGAGACAACTCCTTTGTTTAGAAATAAATATGTTAAGACTGGTGCAAAGTTGGCAGGGCTTGTCGTTAATAAGGTTGGTAATTTCTTTAATATCGGTGATGTAAATAAAGAAGATATAGACAATGTATTTAGTGACATCTCCATTAATCTTGATGACTACGTGCTTTGCTTTGATGACCTTGAGAGGGTAAATGAAGATGTTCTTATTGAACTGCTTGGCTACATTAACAATTTGATAGAGACTGACCATGTAAAGGTGGTGTTTATTGCTAACGATAAGGAAATAAAGAGTGATGATTATAAGCGATATAAAGAAAAGCTGATTAGATTTACAAATACTATTCATCCGAAGATAAATGACCTTGTTAAAGCTTTTGCTAATGAAATGGTTGGAGCATATAGAGAATATCTTGAAAAGCAAAGCTATTATATTGATGCAATATATAATAATGTGGAATGTAGAAATCTTCGTACATTGAAATTCAACTTGGATGTATTTGAGAGGATCTTTGATTATGTTAGGACTACGGTTGCATTCGTAAACAAAGATCTCATAGAGAATTATATGCTATTATTATCTATGATGTATTGCATTGAATATCGAAAGGATAATGATAAGGTAAAGCTGAAGTCGCTACTGAAAATCGATAGAAGCTGGGCGTACGAGATAGATACTATAGAACAGCTCAACAACTATATTGACAGTGGAAAGGATGAACATGAAGAGTCGCCTGAATTAGCATATCTAAAACAGGTGAAAAAAGGGTATTTTTGCAATACATTTGTTTGGGGATGTAGTTCTGCCCTCGTGGATTATCTTGTTACTGGCTATTGTGATGAGAATAAGATACGAGAAGACATAAGAAACATCGAATCTGAATTAATCAAGGACCAGGGTAATGAAATACAACTGATATACAAAAAAATCACTGATTTTTGGAATACGGATGATAATGAACTGAGATGTTTTGTATTGAAGGCATTTAGTCTTGTAAATAAAAGAGCTTTGATAATTACGGATTATCCAATATTCTTTCTTGCTATTCAAAGATTGGTTAAGTTTGAATTCATATCTATTGATATACCAATTGAGGAAATCTTTGATTTATTTGCGGAGGCTATAAAAACATGTTCATTTGATACTTATATTAATGATGTAGATGGAATTTATAGTAGCTTCCAAAATGCCAAAACGGATGAGTTCGAATCATTGATAAAGATGGTGAAAGAAAGGAACTTTAAGCTTTATATTGATAATAACAAGCAAGAATTTTTGGAAATAATTAAAGACCAGAATAGCATTAAGCCAATGATCAATTACAAAGGGTTATGCGCTAATCTTTTCGAAGCAATATCTCCCAATGAATTCATGGACTTATTCCTTAATGCTAAAAATTGCAGGAAAGGAGAATTCCTTCAATTCTTCACCGTCAGGTATGAGTTTAAAGAATGTTTTATGGCGGATAAGGATTTTGTCGCAGGTTTGATACCGTTACTCAATGAACAAATTCAGAAACTGCCGAAATCCGCGACATTTGTGTACTGTAAAAAATTACATGAACTATTTTGTATGAAATCATCATTGTATCAAAATCAAAATTGAATATTGTATGAACAAAGCAAAATACGCATTTAACGGTCGTTTTCTGACCAAGGGATTGACAGGTCAAGAAAGATTCGCTTTGGAACTGTTGACGCACATGGATAAGATATGTGAGAAAGGTGAGTTTTGTGTAGTTACTTCTATGAAAGCTCTGTATCTGCCGGACTTTGAGAATATCGAGATAATACAAACTGGGACTCTGAAACGTGAGGCATGGGAGCAGTTCTGCCTGGGGCCATGGCTAAGGAAACACAAAATGAAATGTGTCAACCTTACTACGACGTATGCTATCGGACATTGTGATGTGGTATGTATTCACGATGCAAGTATCTACGAGATAGGAAGGCAATTTATGCATTCTGCGTATGGCTTCTTTGGTACGATTTGGAAACGTTTGCTATGTGATATTGCGGCTCGCAAGGCAGAAAAGATATTGACTGTAAGCAATTACAGCAAGGATAAGTTACATGACTTGCTGAAAATTCCATACGAGAAGATAACTGTCATATCAAATGCCTGGCAACATTACAATCGTGTTGAGGAAGACAACTGTATATTTGAGCGACTTTCGTTTGCAAAGGATGGGGAGTATTTCTTCGCTATGAGTAGTCTTTCACCGCAGAAAAACTTTGTATGGATTATGGAAGTGGCAAAACGTAATCCACAATTGCAGTTTGTGATTACAGGTAAGGCTGAAGGATTCACCCATCTTGGCGCTGATGACCTAAAGACTGACAACCTGCATTTTACCGGATATTTGAAGGATGGGGAGATAAAGTCGCTGATGAAACATTGTCGTGCCTTCATCCATCCTGCTATTTACGAGGGATTTGGTATTCCGCCTATAGAAGCGATGTCATGTGGGGCTCAGCTGATATTATCTCCAGCCACTTGTCTGCCTGAGATATATGGCAAGTCGGCACATTATATAGATCCATATAACTATGATGTGGATTTAGACAAACTGCTTGCAGAACCTGTCGCTCCTGCGACAGAGGTTCTAAGCAAGTATTCATGGGAGAAAGAGGCAAAGAAACTATTGGAATTATTAAGAGAATAATTATTAGTATTCCTCATATATTATTATACAAACAACTTATTGAAAAAGAACACTGCCTGAGCAATCTTCAGGCGATAATCATAAATACTGCCGTCTGCATACTGTGCCAGACGCAGTTTCTTAGTAAAAAGCGAAATGCGGTCCATGAATGCGGGTACAGCCGCGATCGCCTTGTCCAATGTAGTATTGGTCATTTTTTGTGTGGTGGAGGGGATTAATGACGGGGAGGTTCGAAATATCCCGTCATCTCCCTTCACCTTTTAGAGCAACGTTTCGATTAAACGAGAACAGAACCAAACTTGTTTGTGTTATGTCGAGTGTGAGAAATGTCGGATTAAATCCAAACGTAAAATAAGTGTGAAATATTGTAGTGGAAAGTTTAAGCCGCAGGACTTTAGCTTTTTTCACTGCAGTGAAAAATTAGTGTAACAGACATTTACTTTCGACTCTACATTTGCATTGACCATTGGTGAGCATTACGACTCGCCAATGGATTAGTGTTATGCAGATAATATTAAATAGATAAAACAATAAAAATAATAAATAATCTGAAAAATTGTGAATGTAATTTTAGCAAGTGACAACGGTTATGCCTGGCTTGCAGGTATTTGTATGCTCTCTCTGTTTGAGAATAACAAGCAGTGTGAGGAGATTAACGTATGGATCTTCGGTGACCATATTTCAAAGGAGAACGAGGATAAGTTATATGAGACTGCACGTATGTATGGCAGAAAGTTTGAACTGGTGGACGTAAACTGTCTTGATATACCTGCAGAGATTTGTTCTGGTCGATATCCAAAGAGTGCTTTCTCTCGTCTCTTTGCTTGGAAGCTATTGCCTGAGAATGTACACCGTGTATTGTACCTTGACTGCGATATGGTTGTTGAGGGCAATATGGAGCAGCTCTATAATATGGACTTTGAGGATAAATTCATCATTGCTTGTAAGGATCCTGTAAGTGTGATGTACAAGTGGAAGGTGGGCGCTCCTACTAACGGTGTGTATATCAATACGGGCATGATGATGATGGATCTTGATAAATTCCGTAGCTATCCACTTATTGATAAGATGAAGGCTTTCATCAATAAGTATGCCAGTGCTATGCACTACGCGGATCAGGAGATCATCAATGGTTTGTTCCAGGGTAAGTTTAAGATTTTGGATTCTCCAAAGTGGAACATGATGTCGCAGGAGTATCAGTACTCTTATGAGCAATTGCGTAGAACACGTCATCCGCATAACTACTACACCAAGCAGGAAATCTTGGAAGCTCAGAAAGACGTGAGAGTCTTCCACTACACGACTTGTTTGTTGGATATCCGTCCGTGGTTCAAGAACTCTAAACTGAAGAATGCTGATCGTTTCGACAAGTATATGGCGTTGAGTCCATGGAAGGATGTAGAGAAGAAGGAGATGAACTTCAATAATCCGAAGTTTAAGACAATAAAGATGCTCTTCAAGTTGCCTACTCCTGTAGCGCATTTCTGTACTGGTATGTTACATGCATACTTGCGTCCGACATATACAATATTGATGAACAAGATAAAAGGTCATTAAAATACATTTAAAATATGGCAAAAGAAATTTTTGTTCCTGGTCGTCTGTGTCTCTTCGGAGAGCATACCGACTGGGCTGGTAAGTACCGTACTATGAATGCAGAAATCGTTCCTGGTGCCGCTTTGGTGACAGGTATTGAGCAAGGCATTCATGCAACAATAGAGAAGGCTACCACTTTCAAGATGACATCTGAGGCTCCTGAGATTGCTGACACTTGGAAGGACTTTGAGTGCCGCATGGAGTTTCAAGAGTTGAAGGAGATTGCTAAGAGCGGTTCGTTTTTCTGCTACTGTGCAGGTGTGGCAAGCTATATGCTGGAGTGGTATAAGGTAGGTGGTGTGCACATTCACCTAACTAAGATGGATATGCCGATGAAGAGTGGACTTTCTTCTTCTGCTGCTATCTGTGTGCTGGTGTGTCGTGCTTTCAACCAACTCTATAACTTGAACCTCAACACAATGGGTGAGATGAATATTGCCTATTGGGGAGAATTGCGTACGGCTTCACGTTGCGGTCGTCTGGATCAGGCATGCGCTTTCGGTGTGCGTCCTGTAAAGATGACCTTTGATGCAGAGGAGGTGGATGTAGAGAATTTCAATATCAAAAAGCCATTGTATTGGGTGTTTGCTAACCTGAAAGCGAGCAAAGATACCATTCGCATTTTGGCTGATCTCAACAAGGCATATCCATTTGCTGAAACTGATGTAGAGAAGATGGAGCAGAAGGCTCTTGGTGAGATGAATCAAGACATTATTCAGCGTGCTATTGACTGCATGCGTGAGGGACGCGTGGAAGACCTTGGAAAGTTGATGACAGAGGCTCAGGGGGTTTTTGATAAATATGTAGCTCCAAATTGTCCTTCGCAGTTGAAGTCACCAAAACTCCATGCAACTCTTGCTGATCCTAAGATTCTCGAATTAACTTATGGAGGCAAGGGCGTTGGCTCTCAGGGTGATGGTTCTATCCAGTTCCTTGCTAAAGATGCTGAAAGTCAGTTGGCGCTCGTTGACTATCTCAATGCCAACGACATGCCAGCTTACAAGTTGACTATCGAGCCAAAGCACACTATTCGTAAGGCTATCATTCCTGTTGCAGGTTTCGGCACACGCCTATATCCTGAGACTCGATTCTTGAAGAAGGATTTCTTCCCTGTTGTGGATAAGGATAATCAGGTGAAACCTGTGATCCTTGTGCTCATAGAGGAGTGTCTTGCTGCTGGTATTGAGGAGATCTGCCTTGTACTTGGTGGCGAGGAAGAACGTCAGATGTATCGCGACTTCTTTGAGACCCGTTTGTCAGAGGAGCACCTTTCAAAGTTGCCAAAGGAGAAACTCCGTTATGAGGATCATATTCTTGAAGTAGGCAAGAAACTGCACTATGTCTATCAAACAGAGAAAAAGGGATTTGGTGATGCCGTATATCGTTGTGTTGACTTTGCTGGCAATGAGCCTGTCTTGCTGCTCCTTGGCGATACGCTCTATCAGTCGAACACCAATAAGTGTTGCGCATTGCAGTTTATTGAGGCATACGAGAAGTATAACAAGGCAATGATCTCGATACACGAGATTCCGCTGGAGAAGGTAGGCTATTATGGCATCATCAGTGGTCGTTGGGCAAATAAGAAAGAGACTGTCCTTGAGATGAGCAATATTACAGAGAAACCTACTGTGGCATACGCAGAAGAATTCTTAGGTGTTGGTTCGCCAAAGCAGCAGAAAAAGTATTTCAGCGTATTTGGTCAGTACATCCTCACGCCAGAGGTGTTCGCTCAGTTGCATGACAATATTGAGAATGGTGTGGTCAGCAATCGTGGCGAGATTGAACTGACTACTGCCTTGGAGCAAGTACGTGAGAAGTATGGACTTATGGGTGTGCAGCTTGATGGTAAGATGTACGATATTGGCGTGCCTCATGAGTTAAGAGAAACATTATACGGTTTTGGAAGATAAATTGTGATAGAACAAGATAGGCTTCGTATCGCCTGCAAAGCGGTATGAAGCGCCGACCGTTGCACGTCCGCCGCAAATGTAATCAGATTATTATGGGGAAAGATGTTGGTTTTTGCATGGTTTCCAAAAGGCAAGTGGCAACTTACGGATGAGAAAAACGGACTTGTACCTCTTAGAATATATACAAACAGAGATGTCACAATCTCAAATCATGCCACAAATGATACAATATACAGTGTTTTAGACGCGTTAGGGCACAAAGAGGCTGTCCACGAAGAAAAGCACTTCGCGGACTGCCACACTTAGTTACCCATACGCATGAGAAGGAATGGTGGGGCTCTCGGGGCTGGATTTATAATCCTTATGATGATACGCTGGCAATGGCATTCCTTGCATACTCCAATCTCCCAACCATTCTCCTGACAGATCTCAAGATATGACTTCTTTGTCCTTTCTTTCGGCACGGGCGGCACATCGAGCTGCTGATGTATGCTGCGCAGAGCATCCCTGTTGCATGGTGAGAGTATGCCGTAGTGAGGTATCCTCACAAACCTGTCGGCAAGAACATGCAGTGACAACAAGCCAAGGAACTTGTCAATCTCCATGGTCATTACTCCATGCTTGCCGCCTTTCCTGTAGTCCTTGTAGTCGTATGAGACATTTGAGTGGGTCACGTCAAGAATCCTGGAATTGGTTATCGCCACACGATATGCATAGAAGGACAGGCTGCAACGGTTTTTGTCCAGGAGTGTCGACAGATAGTAGTCGAAGTCCGTCTGTGTGAACTCATCCGGCAACTTTTTGAAGAACAACACTGCCTGAGCAATTTTCAGGCGATAGTCATAGATACTGCCGTCTGCATACTGTGCCAGACGCAGTTTCTTAGTAAAAAGCGAAATGCGGTCTCTGAATTTGAGTACAGCCGACAGCCGACGAACGAAGCAAGAGCAGAGTCAAACTTGTTTGAACTTTGCCTTGCAAGGAGGAGGAAGACGAAGTCAGTCGCCTTGTCCAATGTAGTATTGGGCATGGTTATTTGTGGTGGAGGGGATTAATGACGGGGGTGTGAAAAAGGCCCGTCATCTCCCTTCACCTTTTAGAGCAACGTTTCGATTAAACGAGAACAGAACCAAAATTGTTTGTGTTATGTCGAGTGTGAGAAAGGGCGGATGAAATCCAAACGTAAAATGAGTGTGAAATATTGTAGTGGAAGGTTATAAGCCGCAGGACTTTAGCTTTTTTCACCGCAATGAAAAATTAGTGCAACAGGTATGTCACTGACTAATAAAGTCCAGATAAATATCAATTTGTTGCGTGTCGCTTTGGGAATCCAAGTGGTTGATAATGCGACACCATCAGATAAGGAATGGCATGATTTCTTTCTATTCTGCAAAGACCAGGCTTTATTGGGTATCGGTTTCTCTGCAGTTGAGAATATCAGAAATTGCCCTAAAGATTTGATGCTAAAATGGTATTCTTTAGTTGTACATATTGAGAAGAGAAATAAGCATCTTAATGAAATAGCGACTGAGATGTGCCTGAATATGGCTGGCATGGGATTAAGATGTTGCTTATTGAAGGGGCAAGGTGTTGCCACCTTATACCCCAATGCCGCAAGAAGAAGTTGTGGTGACATTGACCTTTGGACAGAAGGGGACAGAGAGAAGATAATCGAAGCTGTACGCTATGTTCATAATGAAGCTGAGGTTTCGCTACATCATGCTTCTGTTACTTATAAAGATGTGGAAATAGAGTATCATTTTATTCCTTCCTATCTGATCAATCCAATTGCTGACAGTCGGCTGCATCATTTTTACCATGACAATCAAGAAAGGCAATTCACTCATCTTATACGACTTGAAGGATGTAATCATGACATCGCTTTCCCTACATCAGACTTTAATCTTGTGTTCATGTTAAGCCATGCCTACAGACATTTCATTTATGAAGGACTTGGAATGAGGCATGTCATTGATTATTGGATGGTGTTGAAAGCATGGGATGATGCCGGAAGACAGAATGAGAAGGAAGTTCTTCGAATTATATCTCAGTGCGGAATGATGAAGTTCCTTTCTGCCATGATGTGGGTAATAGGAAAGTTAATGGTTGAGGATGAAAGATTAACGAAGGAGGATTGTTCTTGGAGGTTGTGTGAGCCGAATGAGAAAGAAGGACGCTTCTTGTTGGAACATATAATGCAAAACGGAAATTTTGGCAGAGGAAATTTGGCTCGACAAGCAATAAATGACATACGTAATCCCTTTAAAAGATATTTTCTACATAAAAAATATTCTTTGTCCATCTATATGCATTATCCTTCTGAATTGTTTTGGGGATTGTACCATAGCATTTACTATAGAATAGCCTGCCATGAGTAATATACTTTTTGATTTTATACAAATAGCAATAGGAAATAGGAAGTCGTTGTCAGCAACTATCAATGATAGCGACTGGTTACGGCTTTTTGAGTTTTGTAAAAGTCAATACATAGTTGGTATAGTATATACTGCGGTTGAAAAACTACATAACCAAGGAATTATTTGTCCTTCATCTTTGGAAGAGCAGTGGCGAGCTTTTGTATATAAGATAGAGAAACAGAATGAGGTGATAAATCGAAAATGTGCAGAGATTTCTCGACAATATAATCACGATGGATTTTTTACTTGCATTCTTAATAGCCAAGGGAGTCTGTTGAACTATCCTGAGAAATTGAGGATGAGAAGAATGCCGGGTGATATTGAAGTATTGGCGTCCCCGCTTTGTGATATATCTGTGGCAGTTCTGACAGGTAGTAATGATGTGGAGTATGCAACTTATAACGGTTTTCGGGCTGTAAGGGAGTATGTGAAAATGCAGCATCGGATAGATGGTTATTTTGCAATCCCAATTGTAAGATATAATCATATCGAAGCGCCAAAGATAGATGGAACGGAGGTGGAGGTGTATTTTCGAGCAGCTCATTTATATTCTCCATTAAGAAACTGGAGATTGCAAAAATGGATGAATGATCATGCTGACGAATGTATGAAGAACAAGACGCATCTTGGTTTTGCTATGCCGACTTCATCGGTTAACGTTATACATCAGATGACGCACATGTATAATCATCATATCGATGGCGGTCTCGGATTCAGGCAGCTCATGGACTATTATTACGCATTGCGGGTATGGCATAATGACGTTATGGAGTGCAAGGACTTGCAATCACAGGGTATGTGGAGCGAGGGATTAGGCACTCATGTAATGTCTAACGAAGAAGTAATGTCAGTGATACGTTCATTTGGCATGACCAAATTCACAGCTGCCGTGATGTACGTGTTGCATAAGGTATTTGAAAATGAAGAATACATTTTAAATGAAGAATGTAGAATGAAGAATGAAGAATGTTCTGAGGCGGATATACCTTGGATGATTTGTGAGCCGAATGAGAAGGAGGGAAAGAAATTACTTGCAGAAATAATGAACAGTGGGAACTTCGGGCATTACGACAGCGAAAAACCGAATGTATATCAGCATAGGTTTCAATATCATATCTGGAAGTTCAAAAGGATATTCAGACTTGCGATGAGCTATCCTGAAGAAGCTCTGTGGGAGCCGGTGTTTAGGGGGTGGAGGAAGGTACAAAGAATTAAAGATTAAAGACTTGAAGAATTAAAGATTAAAAATTAAAAGCTGAAACTTAAAGTGTTGCTGATTGTTGATTATTCGCACATTATAATTTTTAGTGGTGCTCATCAAGCTAAAGCAAGTTTCTGATTACTGAGCTTGAGCAATCTTCAGGTGATGAACATAGATACAGCCGTCTGCATACTGTGCCAGATGCGGCTTTTTAGTAAAAAGCGAAATGCGGTCTCTGAATGCGGGTACAGCCGCGATCGCCTTGTCCAATGTAGTATTGGTCATTTTTTTTGTGGTGGAGGGGATTAATGACGGTGTGGTTAAGGGAAAAAAGACCCGTCATCTCCCTTCACCTTTTAGGTGAAACGTAAAATAAGTGTGAAATACAGTAGTGGAAAGTTATAAGCCGCAGGGCTTTAGCTTTTTTCACCGCGGTGAAAAATTAGTATAACGAATTTTGTTATCATTTATTTATGTAATATGCCACATATCCATATAGAGAAATGGGCTGCGCGTGCAGCAATAGATTATTACATGCAGTTTATAAAGGCATGGATTCCATTTAATGCCTGGTATAAACGTGAGTGCAAATTGGCAAGATTACCAGTTTTGACAGATGCAAATTGCATTGAACATGTATGTAATACGACGAATACTTACAAGACAAGAATCATTACTTTGTTAGGAGGAGAAGACCGAGAAAGTGAGAATTTTAGGGAGCTTATAACCGATTTACATCATGAATTACAGGCTCATGTTATCCCGAAACCGGAATCGCCTTTGAATTTTTCCACCATGATACCTGGAATAACTTCTACCAATCTAGTCCAAAAAGACTTTAGGGCTTATCATTATAAAGTGGAAAGAATCCCCCATGGTACCAATTTCCAATTTGACATCAGAGTGGAGGACAAAGCAACTCACTCTCCAAGATATACAAAGACACTAAATAGATGGAATCTTAATGATATTGAGGCAGACCCCAATTTCTTGGCTTTACAAAGCGAAGAATGCAAAAAAAAGATTATTGAATTCTTTAAAGAAGTAAACCCGAAGAAACCACTCGACATTGTCTTAAGACCAAAAACTAAGGCTGACGGTACTATAGTAAGACCATCACATTCAATCGAGATAGGGAATCAGGTGTATTTTGTCGATGATAAAGAAAAAATTGCCAAGGTGTTGATACATCTATTGTATAAATTAAGATGTGAAATATTCCATGGCTCTTTAGATCCGACTGAAGCAAATATGGGTATTTATAAAAATGCTTATCACATACAGTATGAACTTGTAAAGGAATTAATTTAGCCATGTCACATATTGCAAATAAAATCATAGCCCAAGATAAGGCTTTGAATAGTATTTTTTCAGAAACAAGGTATCGGATAGACTCTTTTCAACGTGAGTATCGATGGCAGCACAAGCAGATTGACGCTCTCATCAGTGATATATCAAGTAGTTTCTTCGCAAATTACAGTAGTAATCATACTTTGGCTGATGTAGAAAGGTATGATTGCTATTATATGGGGCCTATTGTATTATGTGAGGATGGATCGGAAATGTCTGTTGTGGATGGTCAGCAACGTCTAACATCCTTCTCGCTTCTATTAATATACTTACGTCATCTGCAAATAAAACATGGATTGGACAAAAACGAGAGCGTATATAAAGACTTGAAAAATTATCTGTTCGTCAGTCGTGGAGGAAGAAGAACATTGTCGCTTGATGTTCCTTCAAGGGAATATGTAATGAAATATTTATTCGAATTAAAAGGTGATATCATTGACTATAGTGTTCTTGAAAAGTGTGGAAAAGACAGAGAGTCGAACGAGAATCTTTTGCACTGCTATGATGAAATATGTCATCTTTTCCCTTCTGAGTTGGATAATCCATTTGTCTTGCCACTATTTATAGAATGGTTATTGTATAAGATTGTTATTGTTGAAATCAAAGCATTCAACATTGATAATGCCTATACAATTTTTGAGACAATGAATGACCGTGGTCTCAGCCTTAATCCTACAGAGATATTAAAGGCTATTGTTTTGTCAAAGATTAAGGACGAAGAACAGAGTGACGAGATGAATCAGTTTTGGAAAGAAAGAATATCACAAATAAAATATTCAGCTGGTTCTGAAGGCGATTTACTTTTTTTTAGGGCATGGTTTAGAGCGCAATATGCACGGGATATTAGTCAAGGTAAGGTTAACGATGAAAAGAAAGACTATGAATTGATTGGCTCACAATTCCACACTTGGTTCAAGAGCCATCAGGATATTATGCATCTACATAAGCCAAGTGATTTCTATTATTTTGTAAAAGGAGATTTTGACTTCTACTCAAATGTGTTCATAAATCTTCGGAAATGGCAGAGTAAAGAAGAGTGTAAAGAAAAAGACAATCCGTTCTACGTGACAGCTTGCTACCCAATGGCTGAGTCTTTATACTATGCTTTGGCTTTCGCGCCAATTTTGCCTATTGACAGCAGTGAAGAAGTTAGCGAAAAATTGCAATTGATAAATCAATTTGTTGATATATTTATTAACAGGAGGTCATTATTAGGCAAATCGGTTAATCAGAGCTCTATCCGAAGAATGGTTTTTGAGATTATCAGAAAGATAAGAATGTTGAGCGGAGATGTATTAAGAAGTATTCTTAAGGAAGAATTGTCAAAATATAATTGCGAAGATATGTTATTGCCTGCAAAGAGAGGTTTTTCTCAAAGCTATGCTCATTATTTACTTGCGCGATTAAGATATGTTCATGATAGGGAAGATCTCTTTGGTACTTTGTTAAGGACAAGAAAACAATCCTCTTTTATACTTACTCAACTTATTGGTGATGATGATTGGGAAATGTATAATATTGATGGAGAAAAAGGCATAGTGCCTTGGTCTATATGCAATTATTGTTTGTGTAGAAGATATGATGTGGCATTGTTGCCGCTAACTCCTAAAGAGAGGATTGAATACTTGGTGTCCAATGGTTATTTACCTGAAATGAAAGGAGTGTATTTCGATTCTTTTTCAGACTTTATTGCCCAAAGATTGAATATCTTAAATAGAATAGCATCTGTTGAGGTTTGGCCTGCTAAGATTTGACTCTGAAATATATAGATTATGAGCGAACTTATTTCTTGGATGATACGTTACATGGAGAATGACCGGTTCTCAAAATGGCAAAAACTGTCGCGATTGTTATGGGTGTTGTTTGTGGCGTTCGTCATAGACAATGCGTTCGGGCTGAGTTCCATCGTCTATAATTCATTTAAGTTGGATTATCTTGTAAAGGTAGAGCATGCCAGACGTAGATTTGGAAGTGACAAGGAATTAGGATACGTCATAAATTGTATGCATGAGGATGTTGTCTATCACAAAAGCGCAAGAGAGTGTTTCTATGAAATGTTTACTGGAGATAATAGTCACTCAGAATACCAAGATCAGATAAAATATGAAGAGGGAATGAAGCAGAGAAACCGATATTTACATGTGTTTTCTTCTGCGGCCTTGCCTTTAGTTCTGATGTACTTGTGTTTTTCTTTTGTGCTTGTAAGCATTATGGTTTCTAAGAAAAATATGATATATAAGACCTCATATTATCTTTGGGGAATTGTATTATTTGGATATATCGCTTATAGGATGCAATATTTTTTCGGCAGAATGCCATTGGTTATGGATAGTGAGTATATGACATACTTTTTTCAGTTAGGTTTAAATATTATAATAGGCGCATTTATGATATGGGTTCTCAAACAAGTGCGGATACATTATGGAGATAGTAATCAAGGACAAAATGAGACTCTCCCTGATACAAAATAATATACTACATTGCTGGATAAAAGCCCCACCGACATCACGTCGGCGAGGCACATCCTTAAAGATTTAATAATTACTTCTTCTTGCTTCCAGTCTTCTGACTAAGAGCACTTCCTGCAACACTCTTGGAACTACTTCCGTAACGTCCATCCTTGAGTATCTTGGAAGCTATCGAAGCTACTTGGGCTGAAGTTGTTTTTTTATTCTTTGCCATATATTTCGATTTTTCAAATTACACCTTGACAACCTGCCCCTGTCAACTTAGGGCTCTTCGCTTAGGCGGTAAGAATGCCGAGGGGCTTAGCCTCATAGGAAGATTAAAGATTACTTGGAACTGGTACCAATACTTCATCTACATAAAACTCATCGGTGCGGTTGTTGCAACCTCGACAAAGTGGTACGATATACCAACTGTTGTCAAATCCGTTCACTTTTTGTACATGTGCACCTACCAATTTGTTTCTGCCAAATGTATAGCAGTCCGTTGCGGAACATACACTTGCGGTTTTACCGCTCTTATCTTCCCAGTAGTCCAGCCAGGTGTCATAACCTGCAGGGCTTTCGAATCGGCTTGAGCCGTTTACGTTTTTAACTTTTGTCATTTCTTTATTCTTTTAAGTTTTATAGAGCTTCCTTAGTGGGTCGCTCATATATATACCAAAACCGTTAGTCGAAGAAATAACTTATGAACAAAAAGGACGATAATGTTGTGGATGGGCTGAGGCTTTTACAATTGATAGCCAATAAAGACAAGAATCGACATGAAGCGGAGGATGCTTTGAATCTGTTCATTGCCTATTTCGAGCCCAAAATCATGACTTGGTGTGATATTCATGCACAAAAGGTAGGATATGGTGAGATTGTTGCTTTTGAGGCTATTCAATGTACCTTCAACAAAGTGTGGCTTTATCCTACGTTTGATATGAGAAAATCGCGTAGTAAGGATGAGGAACATGCTATCATATTGTGGTTGCATGCGATTGCGGCATCTCAGATGAGTCAGTTCACAAAAAAGGGATTCTGTACTCAAATTGAGAATGAAGAGGACTTGTCGATAATAGAAAGTGTTGAGGATTTTATCAATTCATATAATCTTATTGATTTAGATGCCAGCAAAAAGATGCAATATGTTATTGCTATGGAGGAGAAGTTGTCTGTGCTTGACGATAAGCACAAACTTATATACATGACCTATAAGGCATATTACACAAGAGGTAAGAAACTACCGCGATCGGTATTGGAAAAGTTACGAAATCGTCTTGGCTTGACCCAAGTAACGATTAGAGTATATAAGAGAGAAGCTTGTATTGCATTGAATGACTATGAATTATTGAAACAAGTTAGGCTTCGTATCGCCTGCAAGGCGGTATGAAGCACCGATGGTTGTACGTCCGCCGCAAATGTAATCAGAATATTATGGGGAAAGATGTCGGTTTTTGCATGGTTTCCAAAAGGCAAGTGGCAACTTACGGATGAGAAAAACGGACTTGTACCTCTTAGAATATATACAAACAGAGATGTCACAATCTCAAATCATGCCACAAATGATACAATATACAGTGTTTTACGACGCGTTAGGGCACAAAGAGGCTGTCCACGAAGAAAAGCACTTCGCGGACTACCTGCTTAGTTACCTATACGCTTCACAAAGAATGGCGGGGCTCTCGGGACAGGATATACAGTCCTTACGATGATACGCTGGCAATGGCATTCCTTGCAGACCCCAATCTCCCATCCTTTCTCCTGACAGATCTCAAGATATGACTTCTTTGTCCTTTCTTTCGGCACGGGCGGCACATCGAGCTGCTTCTGTATGTTGCGCAGTGCATCCCTGTTGCAAGGTGAGAGTATGCCGTAGTGGCGTATCCTTACAAACCTGTCGGGAAGCACATGAAGTGACAACAAACTGAGAAACCTGCCTATCTCCATGGTCATTACTTCATGCTTGCCGCCTTTCCTGTAGTTCTTGTAGTCGTATGAGACATTTGAGTGAGTCACGTCAAGAATCCTGGAATTGGTTATCGCCACACGATATGCATATCTGGCAATATACTCCAACACCTGATTCACACCCTTTGCGGGAGGACGGGAGTAAACGACCCAGTCCTTGTCAAAGCATAAATCTCTTATGTAATCAAAGATGACGAGACCTTCTTCCTTAAGTCTCCTTGTGAGCAAAGCCATAAATCTTCCGCGGAATTTGTCGCTCATGCCATGCACGGGAAAAAGGAAGTCACTTTTTTCGCAACCGTTGAGATGATGCCACACACCGAGTTTGTCCATCCCGCCACCCGGCACAATGCAGTGAATGTGCGGATGGTAGAACAGATTGGAACCCCACGTATGAAGAATGGCGGACATGCCGGTACGCAGTCCCT
>NZ_NPJI01000091.1 GCF_002251435.1 Prevotella sp. P2-180 | reverse complement strand
ATCTTAGAAACTCACACATTAACAAAATTAAAAAAAAATAAAAACAAAATCAATGGTAGTAAAAGAGCAGGTTATTAGCTCTGCAGAGTTAGAAACTGTTGTAGGAGGAAAGCGTGAGTCTCAAAAGACTTACAATGGTGGGACACTTCAAGAAATTGTTGTAACACCTAATAAGTAATTCTGAAAATCTCACAAAGGATGCGAAATGTTAACAATTTCGCATCCTCGATTGATAAAAGACTACTATACAGATAATTAAAAAAATGAAAAAATATAAAGCTTTCTCACCAGAGGTCACAATTTCAAACATCCGAAAAAGCTTGAATGACATAGGTGTCCTACTATATGAAAACCATATCGTTCACGAGGATTTCTTTTCTTGCCGTGTCTGTCTTGGAAACAACAACTTATTACCTTTAAACATCGGCACAAACGGTAAAGGTCGTTCTTTTGAGTATTCATTAGCAAGCGGTTACGCTGAATTTATGGAACGTTTACAAAATCAATTACTTCTAAACTCAAAGAAAATGCTGTCATCAAAAACTTTTAACTTGTACAGTATTTCATCAAATGAAGCTCAAGGTAACAAGCAGTGTAGTTATTCTACAGATGAGCAGTATGTATCTTCCCAAGAAATAGACTCTTTTGTATTGGAAGAACTGTCCGTCATGAGTGGTATGCAAAGTGCAAATGAATTTAAAAATGCCCTGAATTCATTTAAAAAAGAATATGCTTCTCTATGTGTGCCATTCTATGATGTACAGAATGACTCTGAAAAACTCTTTCCTATTGAGTTGTTGCTTCTACTCACTGGCTCAAATGGAATGGCATCGGGTAATACCCCTAAAGAAGCAATTTTACAATCAATATGTGAAATCTTTGAACGTTATGTAATTAGTGAGATATACTGGCGCGAATTGACTCCGCCAACCATACCTTTTTCTGCATTGCCAAAAGGAAAGACCAAAGAAGTATTAAAAAAATACATTAAGAATACAGGAAACCAAGTTATCGTAAAAGATTGTTCTCTTGGATTGGGAATTCCTGCTATTGGGTTATTGATTTTGGATACAAAAACATACAAATATAACCTTAAAATTGGGGTTGATTTTGTTCCAGAAATTGCATTGGAACGATGCTTTACAGAAATACACCAAGGAAGAGATGTTTTTGGAGGACTCCCTTACACATTCATACATACAAAAGATACTAATGGAGATGCACGAAAAAAAGCAGAAGATAATCTTATGAACATTTTTATAGATGGTACTGGTTTTTGGCCAATTTCTATATTAAAAGAACAACCTTCATATGCTTTCAATGGTTTCAATCAGAGTTATGGTAACAGCAACAGAGAAGATATTCGCTATGCTATACATTTAATACATCGTCTGGGATACAATGTATATATAAGAGACAATTCTATTTTAGGGTTTCCAACATATTATGTTGTAGTTCCTGGCATGAGTCAAATAATAGCAAAAAACCCTTTTGATTCTGTTTATAAGAATTCTTTTGTAGATTTGGCAAAGATAAATCAATTAGGTAATGCGACAATAGAAATTGCCCAAAGCATTCTTCATGCGATAGAAGAGAACTATACGACAATGAAATCAAATTCATTTATGCTAAAGAATGTTTTCGTACACAACACAAATCCTGATTTGAATGAACTTCAAATCGAGATGTTAGGCGCTTTGCTTGCAATTTATATTAAGGAAACACCCACCGCAATTAAATATCTAGAATTATATCTTGAGGATAAAAACAAAAATGACTATCGTTATTATTATGCATGCTTAGAATATTTAAAAACTACAAGAACAGACAACAGTATTCTTAAACTTTTGTATGGGGATAGTCTAGCAAATGAAGTCACAGAAGATTTGCAGGATCATAGTAAAGTGCTGCAGCATTATCACTTCCCGTCATGTCCAAACTGCAAAAGTTGTAAGTTGGCTGGTGAGTGTATGCAAAAAGAGATTGAAGGTATCTCTGACAAGGTTAAACAAAATGGTCATGAATTATCTCAAACTCAAATCGGAATAGACTTATGGAACAAATTAGACTGATAAAAATCAACATAATTTCTCTTGTAACTATATTGCCTCGAATACAGTTGGTTATGCTGTGCCTTGTGCTGACAACCATTTGCATGGCTCAACATTCTGTAAGAGGAACAGTTATTGACACCGAAGGACTTCCAGTAATGTCAGCATCCATTCTAGCACAGCCGTGTGATACAAGTAAACATGATAAACGTGTCACTGTTACAGATATTTACGGTCATTTTGTCGTTAAAGAAATTTCTATACCATATGAATTGACTATACAACACATGGCTTATCAGAATGTACAAGTGACTGACAGTATGCCTACACTCAATATAGTGATGAAACCGAGGGAACAGACACTAAAAGAAGTTACTGTAAAAGGAACACAACCAATGGTAAAAGCGACAGAGGATGGCGGTATTTCTTTTGTTGCTGAACAGATAAGACATAACAGACCCGTTGTGACTGCACTTGACATGTTGGAAGAATTGCCGATGATAATGAAAACCGATGACAACTATATCTTATTGGGTACTACAGAAACATCAATTTTGATTAATGGCAAAAAAACGATGCAAACGCAAGATCAGTTGAAGAAGTATTTGACAGCGACTCCTGCTTCTATGGTAACATCATTGGAGGTGTATTATAACTCGCCTTCCAAATTTGGGGTACATGGAGCTTCCGTCAATATTGTCATAACCACTCCACGACATGAAAGTCTATCTTTTCGTGGGGAAGCATTCATGTCAGCACATAAGAACAACAATGTTACACTTGGCGAAGGTGGATATTTCAGCTTGTCAGAGAAGAATTGGTCAGTCAATGCAGGTTATTCAGAGGATAATATGTCAAAGAAAAGGAATAGACATCTCTCTGCGCAACATTATTTAGGTGATGTCGTGTACAATGTTAACCAACACACTAAAACAGAATCTGATTCAAAAGACAGAACGGCATTGCTGAATTTAGCAATAACACCTGACCAACATCTTGATATAGCTGCCGAATATGTCTATCAGCATAAAGCCCCAGAAAACGATGTGACATATAATACTACAATTGGCGAAAACTATAGTGAAGGTCATACCCATAGCGTTTACAAATCTGATATGCACAATGCAATATTCAATGTGTCATACGATGATTGGGAAATTGGCGGTGAGTTCTGCCATTATCAGGAAGCAGTGAGTCAGGTTATGACAACAAACAGCAGTTCTTCGTCTAAAGACTATCATAACCAGAAATATAATGGTTATAATCTGTATTTCAACGGCGGTGCCCCTTTATGGGGAAAGTATTTGGAGTTTGGAATTGATGGCAATATCAGACAAACAGACAATTCCGTGAGCGAAATTCAGTGTAATAGCCATTCTACGCAATCGGAGTTTGAGACAAATGCGTATATTGGAATGAAATTCTCACTTGGGGAAAAAGGATTCGTAAATACGACTCTACAAGGCGAATATTTATATGCAACCTATAGACATGGTGATGAAAATATAAAGACATTGTGGAAAGATTTTGATATATATCCTACTTTCACGTTTATGTATAGATTTAACCCCATGCATGTCCTGCAGGCAACTTTGTCAAGTACTAAATATTATCCGTCATATTGGGCAAATGCCGATAATCGCACACATATAGACAATTATACTGAAATAGAGGGTAATCCCGATTTGATATCATCAAGGAAATACAGTCTGAATATAAATTACATACTTAAAGGACGATACATCTTTGGTATATTTGGCGAAAGCCAAAAGAACTATTTCACACAACTGTTATATTTGAAATCTGACGAATTGTCTGCCGCTTACAAATACTTTAATATTGACAAGAATGAACGAATGGGAGCGATGGCCATTTTTCCAACCAAATGGTATAAAAACTTTACCTCTCAATTCACGTTATTTGGATTTGTTATGCATCAAAGTGGCGAAATCGAAGGATTGGCTATTAACAGAACAAAAATTTCATCGAGGTTTAACGTGAACAATAACTTCAGCCTTTTTGGAGACAGACTGCAGTTAGAGGTCTCTGGCTGGTATCAATTACCGGTCATTCAAGGATTGTATAATGTAGAATCTATGTATTCCACTAATATGAAAATTAGTTGGTTAACTCCAATAAAAGGTTTAACTGTTACCTTTAAATTCGATGACATAACGAACTCTTACAAAAATAAGGTAAGAACCTCAATACAAAGACAGAACTATGACTTCCATAGTAATGGAGACAGTCAAGCCATAGTCTTGACTGCACGATATACATTCAATGGATATAAGTCAAAGAAAGAAAATATTATTACAAATGATAGACTTGGATTCTAATTATGAAAATTGTTTATCAGCATGATTCTATGCAGTGTGGCATTGCTTGCCTTCAAATGGTATGTCATCATTATGGCCGGAAAGTCTCTGTGGACTTTCTTGCTAACTTGTGTTTTGCTACAAACCAGGGAATTTCGCTATTAGGTATTTCTGAAGCTGCAGAAAAAATCGGATTACGATCAGTCGGGTGCAGAATACCACTTGCCACATTGTTAAAAGCAGAACTACCATGTATTCTTCACTGGAATCAAAATCATTTTGTTGTCCTATATAAGATAAAAAAAAGAGATAAAAGCGTTATTTTTTATATTGCAGACCCAGCAAAAGGATTGCTTACTTTATCAGAGAGGGACATGGAAGAACAATGGGTAAGTGGTCATTCTGATGGATATGACACAGGAATTGCTCTACTACTTGAAAAGACTCCCAAATTCTATGATATTTGTACCTCACATAAAGAATCACATTCTTTCCGTTTCTTATTTGGGTATATAAGCAAGTATCGTCGTTATTTCGTTCAGATAACCCTTGGGCTTATTATCAGCTCTCTACTCCAACTTGTTTTACCATTTCTCACACAAGCTATTGTAGACATAGGCATCAAAAAACAAAATATTGGCTTTGTATGGCTCATACTTTTGGGGGAACTGATGATTACAATCAGCAGAACTATTGTAGATTTCATTCGTCGATGGTTGCTGTTGCATATCAGTATGCGTGTAAACATCTCGCTAATAGGTGACTTTTTCATAAAACTGTTAAATCTGCCTATGTCATTCTTTGATATAAAACTTATAGGTGACCTGATGCAACGTATGAACGACCACTCGCGTGTTAACTCGTTTCTTACTCAGCAGTCACTTAATATTCTCTTTACTATGATTACATTCGTAGTATTTGGAGGTGTCCTGTGTTGGTATAATGGTATAGTATTTTCCATATTTTTCATTGGTAGCCTGCTCAATGGAGGATGGATTCTTACCTTCTTACGGAGAAGAAAAATCCTTGACTATGAACTCTTTGAGCGTCAAGCACAGAACAACAACAAGACTTACGAATTTATCACATCGATGCAAGAGATAAAACTCCAAGATTGTGAGCAACGACGCAGATGGGAATGGGAAGAAACACAGGCTGATTTGTTTGAGGTTCAAATGAAATCTCTTAAACTTCAACAGACTCAGGAAGCAGGAAATATCTTCATTAACGAGATTAAGAATATTGTAATAACTGTTGTGGCAGCATCTGCGGTAATTAACGGACAGATGACGCTCGGTATGATGCTTGCTGTGCAATATATAATTGGACAGCTAAACTCTCCTGTTGAGCAACTGATGCAGTTCTTCTATTCACTTCAAGACGTAAAAATAAGTTTGGAACGTATCAATGAGATACACCGTGCTAAGAATGAGGATGGATATGATAAACTCAAGACATCCCTTAAAGATGTATCATTAGGTATAAACTTGAATAATATCAGTTTCCAATATAACCCACATGCACTTCGTAAAACCGTTGAAAATGTCAATATCAACATTCCACATAGCAAGGTAACAGCAATAGTAGGAGCATCTGGAAGTGGTAAGACCACATTAATAAAACTTTTGCTTGGCTATTATCCTGTGTTGGAAGGATCCATTAATGTTGGAGGGACGGATATCAACGAGCTTAACAAGAAATGGTGGAGAAGACAATGCGGCGTAGTCATGCAAGATGGCATTATATTTTCTGAGTCCATTGCAAGAAACATCGCTGTCGGAGATGGCTATATAGACACTAAACGGCTAGTACAAGCTGCTAATATGGCTTGTATCAAAGACTACATAGACAAACTGCCTTTAGGATTCAACACCAAGATTGGTTGTGACGGTATAGGACTAAGTCAGGGTCAGAAGCAACGTATTCTAATTGCGCGAGCTATCTATAAGAATCCAGACTACATATTCCTTGATGAAGCGACCAACTCTCTCGACGCCTCAAATGAGCGTACTATAATAGAGCATCTTGATAAATTCTATCAAGGGAAGACAGTTATCATTGTTGCTCATCGCCTTAGCACTGTTCGCAATGCAGACCAAATAATAGTTCTTCACGATGGCAAGGTGGTTGAAACAGGAACACACGAACGTCTTATTGCATCAAAAGGAGCGTATTATAATCTTGTAAAGAACCAATTGGAACTCGGCAATTAAATCAAGACAAACATGGAAAAGAAAGACAACATAGAACTTCGTAGCGAAAAGGTGCGTCACATTATCGGACGCATTCCTCCATTATTGATACACTTTGGTACAACTATTATTGCACTAATAGTGCTAGCGATGGCTATAATAACATACTTTGTTCACTATCCAATAACGATTAATGTTAATGGAGAAATAGTAACTTTTGGTCACAATTTACAAGCTAAAGTCTTTGTACCTTACAAATATGCTGCATTATTTAACGAAAAACAAACAGCAAGCGTTGAATTTGAGGGATATGATACAATATTCCAAATGAATATTACCCCACATTTCAAAAAATTAATAACTATAGATGAAAAAAACTATTTTGAAGTAAAAATCAATCTATCTAAAAATGATATTGTTGATTTTCAGATTCAGCCCAAGCAGAAAGTTGAAGCTGAAATTCTTATAAGTGATAAAACAATTTGGCAATTGCTCGGATTCTAGTAGGTAGAAATGCTAGGGTGCTGCCACATTCCTTTATACGATTTCGTTCTTGAAGCAATACCTCTTGTATGTAGTCAATCGGCTCTGCCATTCCTGGCACGTCCGCAAGTTTCTCCACATCTGTATGTGTACATTGTCAGCAGTATTCCTATGTGCCTTGTGCATCATAGCCAACCGACGAACGAAGCAAGAGCATAGACCAAAACTTGTTTGGTCTATGCCTTGCAAGGAGGAGGAAGACGAAGGCAACGACAACGCAAGGCTGAGAACCATCGAGGAGAAGTATGTCCTTCTCCGTGATTTCTCCCAACTGGATGACCGTACATCACAGCGAGCTGACTACATCGAATGGCTCTACTCTGACGAGGACGAGCACCGTCAGGAGATAGATGAACTTTGGCAACAGAGACAACAAAGATTGAACGTTTTCGTTAAGCCAAATGAGCAATGACAAGCTTGCCTTAATCATTGCCATGGCGAGAAAAGGTCGGATGATATCCAACAACAAAAATCAAAAATGATTATGAGCGAACAACAAAACAACAGCCCAATACAAGCAGCCGTCAATGCCCTCAACGGTTTATGTGCTTTTCCCCGTTCCGAATGAATATTTCACCCTTTCTTATGCTGCCTCTTTTCCTGCCTTGCAGGTCATAGATTTGGTCGTTCTTTGGACAATTCACCTTAGGCATGTTTAGTCCGCTCGTTCCTTCTTTTAGAAAGTCAGCTGCCGAAAATACACATTTGCCATTGTCATAGCAAGCAATCAGACGATGGAAATAAATATTCTCGTCTGTCAATCCCAGATTCACAAACTCGTCCTTGCTCATACCGATACCCTCCACCAAATAATATAGGTATTCACCATCACAGTGGTCAACTCCCGAGTCTATAATTAGCCTCTTACGCTTTATACCGTCAACAATCACAGTATCTTCCTTCTGTACAGTTTGAACTATGTCCACGGCATCACCGTGATGCAAGTTTATGTTCATTACAAGGTGTTCCTCTCCGTCCCTGTCTATCCGATACACTCTGCCCCCAGTTTCGTAGGCAACAATATATTGGGGGTAGACTACCTCAGTCAAATTACGATAATCGACAAGCAACTTTTTACATTTCTTTCCATCCACAATAGAGTCACCAGCTACCGCAATGGTCATATATGTGTCTGGTATGTCCTGCCATGTGTCACGATATGTATAAGATAATTTCCACAGTCTTCCCTCTGCCAGGACAGGCATATAAGGACGCTCTTCACTTTTACAGAAATCATCCTGTGTGAATACAACCTTACCATTCTCACCACATTCCGACATATAACTGTAATCACCAATATGCTTGTCAAACAATGTAATCCAGCAATCTTCATTCGAGCCAATTCCTTCCACCCAAATTGCCTTGATAACACAAGCTATCTGATTCTTGTCACCTATAAACAACCTTTTCCGAGGTGTACCATTGACAATTATCTCATCCTCAGTAAGAACCCATCCCCATTCTCCTATCTCATCTCCCTGATGTAGGCTGAAATCCAATATGGGTAGAAAACTATCGATATTCGGATCATGATAAAATACCTTTTGTTCCTTTTCCATCATTACGACTTTGTCGCAATTACCATCTTTGCAGCGCATAACGACTTTACATGCCTGACCGTTAATCACAGTGTCCCTGTCCACTGTACACGTGTAGATGGCATCATGATCATGCACAGGACTCGTGTTCGTCTGAACCATTGTCCATGACTTGCCATTTGACAACAATGTCTGATAATTCCTTCCATAAACCTGCGAGACAAACAGGATAAGGATACTAATAAGTGTTGCTTTCATATTTATATTTTGTTTTTGTTTAATGAACATAGATAGAAACACGATGTGATGAAGAAGTTTCTTATAATTGGAATATTGCCTATAGTTGAATATAGACGACGAGGCTTTATTCCAAATTTCACCTTATAATGAGGATTTATGAAATAAAGGTTTCTGTCTAAAATACAGACGGAAGGAGTCCTTCGTATTGTCTTCTCAAACATTTCTATTGTCATTCTTGTCCTGCGTATTGCCATCAATTCCTTTATGCAATAATCACTTTCATTACTCAACATTAATTTATAAAGAGCTGACGGCAACAGGTGAATGAATGGCAGATGACTCGTTATACATCCCCTACATATTTGCTGATGCCCGCCAAATGGCATCTGCCATGCCGGAAACGATATAAAGGCTACACCGTCTGAAGAAAGAAGACGGGCAATCAACGATAGTAGTCTTTGTTTTTCATCAATATGTTCCATCACATCATGGCAGATGATAATATCAAACGTATGATATTTAGAGTTGTAATTGAAAATGTCTGATGTTACGAATTCACCATTCAGGTTATTCTTATTGAAGAATCGTATGGCATCTTGTATTCTGCCCTCTGAGATATCTATGCCTAAGGTACAGCAGCCCATTTGAGAGAAGGGAACCAAGTTGCCTCCCTCCCCACATCCAATTTCCAATACACGCATCCCTTTGTCAATGCGTTTGTAATTTTGGATAAATGGAATAAAGTAGTCACGACTTGTTGCCGCTAATTCCATAAAATACCTTAATCTGTTTTGATGTCTTTCCTGCATAATCTTTATAACTTTCTGAGTCCTTCATTTATATAGATACTCAGCAGTTAGAAAAGACTGCACGCAGGCTGGATTAATTTACCATGTGAACCTTATTCCAAATGGGCTTGTGAACATCACGGGATGCTCTGTCCATATCGTATGTGTCTCACTTCCAGACGGAATAAACCAGTTGAACGTTGGCTCGATGAAGATGCTCACGTTTGGTGTGAATTTATACTGCACACCGACACTCAGGTTCGTCTGCCATTGGAACGGAGGAGTGAAGTGATGGCTATCTGAATATGCCGACTGCCATTCAACTATATAACTGCTGTCCCACTTGCCATATACAGGGATATGTATTGTGACACCCGCGGAAGAGTATGCAGACAGACGTTTGTAATCCACAAGTCGGTAAGACAGTTTAAACGGCACACCAAGATAATGCGCTTTCTGTTTCTTCACAATCGAATATCCATTTTCGCCCATCGTGAATCGTGAATTAAGGAGCGAATACTGAACACCTGTTTCGATGCTCCATCTGTCAGTCAATGTCTTGCTGAGTGATATGCCGAAAGTGACGGGTTTGTCATGTTCTTCCTTTTCTACCATGTCACCAGTATTGTGGTCGGCAATGTCTATCAAGGCGAGGGTGTCAGCAGGAGTGTTGTCGTGTTGGGTTATATGCAGATACCTGCTGTAATCCTCCCAGGTATTGATATTTTCCGGGAATGTAGGTACTTCTGAATCGATGTCACCGATACTGCCCGTTTGAAGTAATTTGTAGGCATTCTGAGCCAAAGCGGGTCCAAGAGAGCCTGCCGCTAAGAATTTCCACTTATTATTTTTTATGTGAGTGCCTTCTACAAAAAGTCGTTCAGAGCTGTCAATTGGAGTAATAACACTGTCCCTAAGCTCCGTCTGTACGCTGTCTTCTTTCGTCTCTGAGATCATCTTCTGACCATTTTCGATATATTGAATATCATGCAATGAAGGAATGGCAATGGTGTCTGTTTGTTCATTGTCGGATGCAACCACTTCGTTATGCTCTTCTGCGATGCGGATGTGTGGAATGGACTCGTATTCTTGCCGTTTTGGCGAACTTTTCTCCTTTTTCTCCTCAGTCTTTTTCTTGTTAGGCCTAATTTCGCACACATTAGGGTCGTCACGACGAGGCAAAAAGAAATACAATGGAATGGAGATTAGCAACACTAGGATTATTGCCAGATGCTTATAGCCAAGAATCTGCTTCAGCAATACTTTGGCTCTTGATAGTTGAGAGGAAGAACTGTGAGCTTCTATGCCAAGCATACTTGCTATCTCCTTGTGGGAGAATCCCTCGATGAGGGATAATCTGATTACCTTACTGTAACCTTCAGGCAACTGCGAGATGGCATACAGTATGTCCCCATAGTTGATGGCAGAATCGGCTTGGGACGAGAAATCCAGCAGCGAAGCATCATTGGGGTCAACATCAGAAAGAGGAACAAAGTGAATCTTCTCCTTTTGGGATATATGTTTCAATGCGACATTCCTGACAATGGTAGTCAGCCATTCTCCAAATCTTTCGTTGTTCCTCAGATTGCCGAGCGAGGCAAAGGCAAGGACAAAGGCATCGTGGACAAGGTCATGCACGGTGTCCTCGTCTTCCTTTGCGATTTTCATGCACACACCAACCATTTTTGGGTAGTACATCGCATATATCTCATTGAGAGCTTTGGGGTCTTTTGCCTTGGCCCTCTCTACGATAGTGTCTGTCTGCATTAAAACGACAGGGCATTTTTACATTGCCCCTTTTTTATATAGATACTGAATGAGAGCAAAAGACTGCACGACCAAATGTTAAAATGATATTTTTAATATAAAATCAATCCCTACTACCTATATATAATAAGGTAATAGGGATTGTGGCATGAGATTATACTGCCAATAAAAGCGACTTGTCATTCGAAGGTGACATCGAGCATTAAGTCATAAAACATCAGTCGAGTGTTCAAATTCACATCATCATCAATATGTCGGTATTCTTTCTCCTGCTTTTCCGTACTGAACACTGTTTGAAAACCGTTGTTTTCATAAAAAGCCAAAGTCGCAGGGTTGTTATATGCATCAACTAAAACATAACGGCAGCCTGTTTTGTTGTACGGTTCAAGAAACCAATACTTAATATGTCTAAGCACATCGCTTCCAATATGTTGTGACCGAAAATCCTTAGAAACTCCGAGACGGGCGACAAGTACAGCTGGATAATCCTTCAATGCTTTTGCGTGTGGTATGTTGGCCTCTACCTTTTTCCTTCGGGCATTTGGCAAGTCGCTTACCCTTATGCCTGCATTGGCAAGAGTGAAAGCACAGACAACTGTATGTGGTTCTTTATCCAGTTTGTAATAATACGTCTTTCCCAACAACTGCTTTGCATACGCAAAACAATCATTGGCGAAAAAGTCGTCAAGGTCTTTATCTCCACAAGTGAAGCCCTCAATATCCTTCGGAGTATTCAACCTGTGCAAGGAGCATGTAGCGTTAAGAAAACTCATCTGAATTACAAATGTGATTTAGCCAACATTTTACGTACTTCTTCTATTCCGCGATTATATCTTTCTTTCACGGCTTTTTCCTCCTCTGGTGTGCGGTGGAGCATTTTCTGATAATTTGCCTGTGCCTCAGCTTCGAATCGCTGAGCCACTTCACCAGTCAGTACTGGTATGGATGCTATCGGTAGTGCCATATCTTTTATTATTTACTATTCAACGTTATACTTTACCTTGCAAAGGTACTCATAAAAATTGAGAGTAAGCAAAGTTTTACGATTTTTCTTGGTCTTTCAAAGTTAAAATTCTACTTTTCGAGCTGATTTTAGTAAAAAACGACAAGTATAGACTTGTTATTAGGTACATTTTGGGAACAACCGTACAACTTTGTCTGTCATTTTTCCTCAATCTCAACTTCATTTCATCACCCTTTCACATTCTCGGTAGATAAAAGCGCTCCTTTCAGGTGATAACTGAAAGGAGTATTCAGTTGGGAAACTGATTGCAGTATTCAGTTTACGGGTTCACTTCAAGGTAGTCCCACACGTGACAGATGTGACAGACGCTATTACAACATTTATATAATTTCTATTAAAGGGTTACCAGTTGGTAACCCTTTAATTCATTGACCTAATTATAATGCAGGTATGATAAACCGTTGTATTAACTCGTCAACTTCAGAGAAACACGTCTTTGGTCGTGATGGTTACGGGCGACTCTATCTGACGCTTCCATTGCCTCAGATATTCGAAGAATGAGGCGGGTGTGTGGAAGGAGCTGGGGAAGGTCTCGTTGTCAGAGGCAAATGTGATGTGGTAGGGTATTTCGCCAAGAGCTGGCTTTACCACGTAGGGGTAGTTGTCGCTGTTGGCTGGCAGCTCCTTTATGATGTTATCTGCTGGTATGCATATGCCAAGGCCTACGGTCTCGCGCTTGTGTCCAGCAGAGTCTTTTTCCGACACGGGCCAGTCGGTGCCCCAGCAGCCCCTAAGTCCTTTTCCGTCTGAATACTCCTCAGAGTTTTTCACATTAATGAGTCCAGTGGCAAGTTTGAGGCTCTCTATGTCGCCCTTGAACATGACGTCCACGGCACAGTCGCGCCTGCCGGCTGATAGTGTATATAATGTGGTCATGTCTATGCGTTTGGCGTTGTCGCATTTTTCGGGGTAGAACGGGTTCCAGCCCTTGTCTACTACTTTCACGATGGTGCGCAGCGGTCCACATGCCACTATTTCCATTGTTCGTTTATCTACGTCGAGCAGCATTTGCGGCTGGTTGTCGGCCCATCCTCTCAGAGCGCCGAGGCCGAAGGTCTTTCCCACCCATAACACGTCGTCGCCATAGCCGTTGGCTTTCTGTTCCTTGTCGGGGTAAAACTGGGTCTCTTTCAGTTCGAGAGCCTTGCGGTTTTTGCCGTAGATGTCGATGGTCTGCCTTTCGTCAAAATAAATCCTGTATGCCACCATGTCGTTTTCGAAGGCTGGTCCGTGGTGGTGTAGCATCCAGTAGGGGTTGGTGCCGTTGTCGACAGTGAGGCTGCTGATGTAGAGGTCCTGCTTGTTCTGGCTCTTGATTTTCTTGTTTGTGAGCATCATTTCGGCATACACCTGCGGTGTTAAGGTCTGTTCAGCTTCCTGCTTGTGAAGGGTGACGAGAAATTGTTTTTTCTCTTTTTTCTTCAGTGAGGTAATGAAGCAGATCTGGTCGTAGTGTCCGTTGTCGTCGATGTCCTCAAGCTGATAGGGCAGTGTATTGCCGTCGGAGCTTACCACGGCCGACTTGTAGTCAGCCTTCTCGTTGATAGATATCACAATAGGTTCCGCCTCACGGTTGAAGTCGGAATTGTTAGTCACAGTCACTTGTTTTGCCTGTGCAAAAATGGCCAGTGTTGTGGCCGTAGCCATTAATGTAGTCGCGATTCGTTTCATTGTTTTTTATATTTGCTTTAATTTGTTTGTTTTTATAATTTGCAAAATTACACAAAAGTATAGAAAGTGAGCAATAATTTTCCTTAAAAGGAGTATAAAGTTAATTAAAATGCGGATATTTTTATTTTTTTTAGCTAAAGATTTGGCGGATAAAATATTATTTAGTATATTTGCACAAAAATTAAAGGAAACAAGGTGCGGAATATATTAGTATTTCTATTGGTAATGATGGTGACGTGCATAGGTTGCGAATTGCATTTGAAACCTAATGACACTGGTGATGGAGACAAAGACTTGTCTCTCCATCGCTACGACCGCATTCAGAGCCTTTATCTCACCACAGGTGATTTTACGGCTCTTCAGCAGATGAATCTTGTATATCCGATGCAGACCCGCACTTTGATAGAGGACGTTCTGAAGCTTGGCAGGGTGAACGATCCCGACATCAACAACAAGTTTCTGAACTTTTATCAAGACACAGTGCTCCAGGCTCTTATCAACGAGGTGGAGCAACAGTATGCCAATGTTGACGACATAAACCGTGACCTTAGCCGTTCGTTCCGTAATCTTAAAGAGTCACTGCCAAAGATAAAGCTTCCAATGGTTTATTCGCAGATTGGAGCATTAGACCAAAGCATTGTTGTGGGCAACAATGCTGTTGGGGTGAGCCTCGACAAGTATCTTGGCAGCGATTATCCGTTGTATCTTAAGTATTATCCGGAGTCGCAGCGCCGTCTGATGACCCGCGACATGATAGTGCCCGACTGTCTATTGTTTTATATCCTGAGTTATTATCCCATTCCTTCAGACAGTGTGTCCTCCCAGCTTACCTGCGACTTGCACATAGGCAAGATACAGTGGATTGTGAATAAGGTTGTAGGCCGCAAAGTGTTCCGTACTAAGTATGTGGACATGGTGAACAAGTATGTCAAGCATCACAAGGACATATCGGCAGACAGGCTTTTGCTTTTGGCAAGGCTGCCTTGACGTCTTCCTTCCTTTCTCATTTTGTTTACTATGAGGTTTGTAAGTTCGTAATTTTTCAGTCCCCAGTGAGGTGCTATGAGCATGTCTTTTGGCGATTGGGACGCGAATCTCTCCACTACCATGTCTGGCCTAAGGTGTTCTAGGTATCTCACTATCACTTCCATATATTCCTCTGGGGAATAGAGCGGGAAGGGGGTTTTAGAGTAAATATCAGCGAGTTTTGTTCCTTTTATTATCTGCATCTGATGTATTTTCAGTATGTCGAGTGGCAGTTGCGACATATCGTCGGCTTGTCTGATACTGTCTTCGGCAGTTTCGCCAGGCAGTCCTATTATTACATGTCCCCCAACGGTGATACCTCTTTCTGCAGTCATCTCCACAGCCCGTTTTGTTGTGGCGAAGTCGTGACCCCGGTTTATTAGCTTAAGTGTATTGTCGTTTGACGTCTCTATTCCGTATTCCACAGTCACCATAGTTTGCGAGTTGAGTTTTTGCAGGTAGTCGAGCAGTGTGGTGTCGACACAATCCGGTCTTGTGCCAATGACCAGTCCAACCACGTTGTCTACCTCAAGAGCCTCCTCGTAGAGGCTTTGGAGGTGGTGGAGTGGGGCATAGGTATTGGTGAAGGCCTGGAAGTAAGCCATGTATTTCATTTCGGGATATTTTCGTGCGAAGAATTTTTTCCCTTCTTCAAGTTGCTGGCTTACTGACTTATCCTTATTGCAATAGGCAGGGTTGAACGACTGGTTGTTGCAATAGATACATCCTCCGCGGCTGATTTTCCCATCCCTGTTAGGGCAACTGAATCCCGCGTCGACGGATATCTTCTGCACTTTGTACGGAAATTTCCGACTTAGCCATCGTCCGTAGTCATAGTATGGTAGTATGTTGTTCACTGCTTTTCCTTTAATATTTCCTTTAGGAATTTTGATGTATATCCCATGTCACATTCAGCTACGTCTTCCGGTGTGCCGGCAGCAATCAGCTTACCGCCTCCTCTTCCGCCTTCTGGTCCCATGTCGATGATGTAGTCGGCGAGTTTTATCACGTCGAGATTATGCTCGATGATGATTACAGTATTGCCTTTGTCCACGAGTTGTTGTATGATGTCCATGAGAATTCTTATATCCTCGAAATGCAGTCCTGTGGTAGGCTCGTCGAGTATGTAGAGCGTTTTCCCCGTGTCTTTTTTGCTCAGTTCGGTGGCGAGTTTCACTCTTTGGCATTCACCGCCTGAGAGTGTGGTTGAAGGTTGTCCGAGTGTGATATAACCTAATCCCACGTCTTGTATTGTCTTTATCTTTCTGAGTATATCGGGCACATTTTCAAAGAATTCCACTGCTTGGTTAATGGTCATGTTGAGCACATCGGCAATACTCTTCCCTTTGTATCTTACTTCTAAGGTTTCGCGGTTGTAGCGTTTGCCATGGCATTCCTCACACGGCACCATCACGTCAGGCAGGAAATTCATCTCAATGGTCTTATATCCGTTGCCGCCACAGGTCTCACATCGTCCGCCCTTAACGTTGAATGAGAACCGTCCGGGTTTGTAGCCGCGGATTTTGGCTTCGGGCAGGTTGACGAACAGTGTCCTTATGTCGCTGAACACTCCGGTGTAAGTGGCGGGATTGGAGCGTGGAGTGCGTCCTATCGGGCTTTGGTCTACGTTCACCACCTTGTCTATATATTCCACGCCTTCTATGCTGTCGTAAGGCATTGTTTTTTTCATCGAGCGGTAGAAGTGGTGGCTTAGTATGGGCTGTAGTGTTTCGTTGATGAGTGTCGATTTTCCGGATCCGCTGACTCCTGTGACCACGATAAGTGTTCCCAGAGGGAAGTCGATGTCAACCTTTTTCAGGTTATTGCCAGACGCTCCCTTTATTGTTATTTTCTTTCCGTTGCCCTTTCTTCTGTTTTCAGGTATGGTGATGTTGCGTGTTCCGTTGAGATACTCTCCCGTTATGGTAGGTTGCTTTATTAGTTCTTTTGGTGTACCTTGGAATACGACTTCTCCCCCCTTTCTTCCGGCCTTAGGTCCGATGTCTATCACGTAGTCTGCCGCGAGCATCATATCCTTGTCATGTTCCACCACGATAACAGTGTTTCCTATGTCGCGCAGTTCCTTAAGCGACCTTATGAGTCGTTCGTTGTCTCTTTGGTGTAGTCCGATGCTTGGTTCGTCAAGTATGTAGAGCACGTTGACGAGTTGGCTTCCTATCTGTGTGGCGAGTCTTATTCTCTGACTTTCGCCGCCTGAGAGAGAAGCCGACTGCCGGTTGAGCGAGAGGTAGTCGAGTCCCACTTCGAGGAGGAAGTCGAGGCGGGTTTTCATTTCCTTGATGATTTCGTGAGCAATCTGTTGTTGTTTAGAGTCTACGTGTTTTTCAGCCTCTTCCAGCCATTCCCTGAGTTCCGAAATGTCCATGTTTGAGAGTTGACAGATGTCTTTGTTCCAAAATCTGTAAGACAAGGCTTCCCGGTTGAGTCTTTTTCCCTGGCATTCCGGGCATTCGGTGATGGCCATAAACTGGTCAGCCCATTTCTGTATAGCAGCCGATTCATCATTTTCGATCATGTTTTTCAGATATTTCACCACGCCGTCGAAAGCCACGAAATAGTCGCTTGAGGCATGGATTATATCCTTGTCTATACGCACGTTGCCAAGAGTACCGTATAGTATTTCGTTCATGGCATCCTCCGGAATGTCGCATACTGGAGTTTTCAGCGATAGGCCGTAGTTTTTCAGTATGGCGTCAATCTGCCAAAATATCATTTGGTTTTTATATTTTCCAAGTGGTATGATAGCCCCTTCGTGAATGCTGGTCTTTGTGTCGGGAATAACTTTCCGCATGTCTATTTGGTTGATGAATCCCAGTCCCTTGCATCGTTGGCATGCCCCTTGGGGCGAGTTGAACGAAAAGAGGTTTGGAGCAGGGTCGCTGTATGCGATGCCAGTAGTAGGACACATCAGTCGTTTGGAGAAATACTTAACCGTGTCGGTGTCTTTTTCGAGAATCATGATTAGTCCGTCTCCAGCTTTCATTGCCGTAGCCACGCTTTTCCTTAGTCTTTCGCTGTCTTTTTCGTTGACCGGCAGTTTGTCTATAACGATTTCGATGTCGTGGTTTTTGTATCTGTCCACTTTCATGCCTGTAGTGATTTCCGTCACCACGCCGTCAACCCTTGCATTAAGATACCCTTTTTTTCTCATGCTTTCGAATAGTTCGCGATAGTGTCCTTTTCGGCTTTTCACTATAGGCGCGAGAATGAAGATGCGCTTGCCTCTGTAGTCGCGGACAATCATTTCCACCACCTGTTCTTCGGTGTATTTCACCATTTCCTCACCTGTTGAGTAGCTATAAGCCTTTCCTGCCCTTGCGAAGAGTAGTCGGAGGAAGTCGTATATCTCGGTGGTTGTTCCCACTGTCGACCTTGGGTTTTTGTTTGTTGTTTTCTGTTCGATGCTTATTACGGGGCTGAGTCCTGTAATTTTGTCCACGTCAGGTCTTTCCATTCCACCGAGGAAGTTTCGTGCATAGGCAGAGAAAGTTTCTATGTACCGTCGTTGTCCTTCGGCGAAGATGGTGTCGAAGGCAAGTGACGACTTTCCCGATCCCGACAATCCTGTGATTACCGTGAGTGAGTTTCGTGGTATTTCCACGTCAATATTTTTTAGGTTGTGGACTCTAGCGCCCCAAACATTTATCTTTTCGTCTTCTCTTGACATGAAACTAACATAAATTAAAAATTGAAAATTAAAAATTCTTCATTTTCACTCCCCCTCATAATATTTCCTCAGAATGTTTACATCCTTTTTTATATTATATTTTCTTCCGTCGGCGCCCTTTGCCTTCACGAGCACGAAATATGTACCGTCTTTCATCTGTTTTCCATTCCATGTTCCGTCCCATCCGCTGTTGATGTCGGTCCATTCAAATATCTTCTGTCCCCATCGGTTGAAGATATAAGCGTGGAATTCAATTATGCTTTTGTGGCTGGCCTTTGCCTTGTATATATCGTTCACCCCGTCGCCGTTTGGCGAGAAAGCGTTTGGCATATCGAGGAAACTGTTGGAGATGCTCACGGTTATGGTTGCTATAGGCACTTCGTCGGTTACTCCGTTTTCGGTGATATACAGTTCCACTATGGTCTGTCCCGACTCTGAGAAGGTGAACACAGTAGTTTCCTCGTGTCGTGTCATAAACGGTTGTTGTTCTTCGCTTCTTCTGAATCTCCATTCGTATCCCACTGTCGGGTTGTCTTCGTCTGGGTTTGCCTTGAAAGTCACCTCAAGTGGAGCTTGTGCGTCCATGATGGCGTCGGTAGTCTCCATGGTTTCACCATCAACGGTGTAATAAGCCGTTGGATTATATGCTGCAAAGGCATTACAAAGCGAAAAACATGCCGTAAGAATCAAAAATACCAGTTTTTTTTCCATTTTTCAGTAATTTTAAGTGCAAAATTAGTGAATAAAGTTGATTTATCCACTCTTTTTTGGTAATTTTGTACGCGAATAATTCAAATTTATGATTATGATATCCTTTTTAAGACATATTTTACTGTTTTTTGTGGTCTTTTTGGTGCCTATGACCAATGCACAGGCTAAGACTGTGCAGGGAGGCAAGGTACATGTAGGAGTGATGTTGCCTCTTCATGACGATGACGGCGACGGGCGACGTATGGTGGAGTACTATCGTGGTGTGCTTATGGCATGCGACAGTCTCAGGTGTCTTGGAGTGTCGGTGGATGTGCATGCGTGGAACGTGCCGAAGGATGCTGACATAAGCAAGACGCTAAAGGAAAACGAAGCTGCGGCGTGCGACCTTATCATAGGTCCGTTATATTCCTCGCAGGTGCCAGCTCTTGCGGCATTTGCCAAGAAGCATGACATAAAGGTGCTCATACCTTTCAGTATCAACGCCCCTGCCGTGACCGACAACAGCCGCCTCTTTCAGGTATACCAGTCGCCTGAGGATTTCAACGAGCTGGTCATTGCCCGTTTCCTTGAACGGTTTAAAGGCCACCATGTCATCTTTGTAGACTGTAACGACACCACCAGCCGTAAGGGGATATTCACCTTCGGTCTTCGCCGGCGCTTAGAAGCCATTGGCCGTGAGTATTCCATCACCAACGTAAAGTCGAGCGAGGAGTATTTCACAAAGGCCTTCAGCCGCACGCTGCCCAATGTGGTGGTGCTCAACACCGGTCGCTCGCCAGAGTTAAACCTTGCCATAGCCAAGCTCGACAACATGAAGATGAACTATCCAACGCTGAAGATAAAGATGTTCGGTTACACTGAGTGGATGATGTATACGAAATACAACCTCGATAATTTCTATAAGTACGAGGTGCATATCCCGGGCTACTTCCACTACAACCCGCTCTCGTCACGCACCGCCCGCTTCCAGCAGAAGTATCGCTGGAACTTCCATGCCGACATGATACAGGCCCTTCCGCGCTTCGCCATTACAGGTTTCGACCAGGCTTTCTTCTTTATCAGAGGTCTCTACCTCTATGGCGACAAGTTTACGGGCGCTCCAGGTTCCGTGGGCTATACACCAATACAAACACCTCTTGGTTTTGAGCGCGTGGGTAATGGCGGTGGATACAAAAACCGCAGCATACTGTTTGTACACTATCTGCCTGGGCATAGCGTTGAGACAATCCATTTCTAAGTGAAACACATGTAAGACACATTATTATATATATCTATGAACAGACTATATAGAACCTTTCTTCTGCTTTTGGTTACACTGCCCTCAATATTGCATGCCCAAGTGGGCGACCATCGCAACGATTTGTCAGTGGGTTTTAATGGCGGTTACACCATGAGCAATGTGGGCTTCAGCCCAAACGTGCCGCAGTCGCAGCTCGGAGGATTCACGGCGGGAGCCACTATACGCTATACGTGTGAAAAATACTTCAAAAGCATCTGTGCCATTGTGGCGGAGGTAAACCTTACGCAGATGGGATGGAAAGAGAGCATTACAGACCAGGACAACAATCCCGTGATAAACGCATTTTCCAATGAGGCAGAGCAGTATCAGCGTCAGCTTACCTACATACAGGTTCCACTCATGGCCCGTTTGGGGTGGGGTAGGGAGCGTAAGGGTTTTCAGGCTTTCTTCCAGCTCGGACCACAGTTAGGTTTTTTCCTGAACGACAAGGTGACTACTAATTTCGAGTACGACAACCGAAATATCAGCGACCGAGTTGGAGTGCAGCAGTATGCCTACCAGGACACTATTGAGATACAGAACAAGTTCGACTATGGCATTGCCGTAGGATTGGGACTTGAGTTCTCCCGCCCAAAGCTTGGCCACTTCTTGCTCGAAGGCCGATACTACTATGGTCTGGGAAATGTGTTCAAAAACACGAAGTCAGACCCTTTTGGAAAGAGCAACAACAACTGTCTAATGGTGAAACTCACCTATCTGTTTGACATCATGAGGACTAAGAACGGAAAAATTAAGTAAAATTGAAAAACCTGATATTGATAACTTTAATAATAAATTATTAACAAAAACAAAAAATTATGTTTGAAGGACAACCTAAAGGACTTTGGACGTTGGCATTAGCCAACACAGGCGAGCGATTCGGCTATTACACGATGCTTGCAGTCTTTGCTCTCTTCCTAGGAGAGAATTTTGGTTTTGCGGCAGGTACAGCCTCCGAAATCTACACTTGGTTTTTAACCTTAGTCTATTTCCTGCCATTGTTTGGAGGAATGGCAGCCGACCGCTGGGGCTATTCGCGCATGGTGGTTATCGGCATCTTTATCATGTTCATCGGCTATCTGCTGCTCTCCGTACCTCTCGGAGGTGGCACTGTGGCTATCGCTGCCATGGGTGGCGCACTGCTGCTCGTCAGTGTTGGTACAGGACTCTTCAAGGGTAACCTTCAGGTTATGGTAGGCGACCTCTACAACGACCCTAAGTATGCCGACAAGCGAGACTCAGGCTTCTCTCTTTTCTACATGCTCATCAACGTGGGCGCACTCTTCGCACCTACCGCAGCCATCAAGATAATGGACTGGGCACAGCTCTCTTTGGGCTACTCTAAGGCCGACTCCTATCACTTCGCATTTGCCGTGGCATGCGTTTCGGTGATTGCCAGCATCCTGATATATTATCTTGGCAAGAAGACCTTCAGCCAGGTGCTCACCGTGAAAAAGAAAGAAAAAGTGGTAGATGAGGTAGTAGACGAGATGTCGCCTTCCGAGACTCGCGAGCGAATCATCTGTCTCGTACTCGTGTTCACCGTCGTAGTGTTCTTCTGGATGGCATTCCATCAGAACGGACTCACGCTCACCTGGTTTGCTGACGAGTTCACTGCTACAAAGTCTTCTGGCATACAGTCAATGTTCTTCGACGTTACCAACCTCGTGGCGTGTATCTTCCTTGTTTATGGCATCTTTGGCGTCATTCAGAGTGTCACATCCAAGGCAAAGGTTATTTATGGTGTGGTAATAGCCTTAGGACTCGCCATTCTTGGCTACAACTACATAAACCTCGCTCCAGAGATTACTCTTTCAGCCCCAATATTCCAGCAGTTCAATGCCTGCTTTGTGGTAATGCTTACTCCGGTCAGCATCGCCCTCTTTGGCTGGCTTGCCAAGAAAGGCAAGGAGCCTAAGGCGCCAGTGAAGATAGGTCTTGGTATGCTTGTGGCTGCAGCAGCCTATCTGCTCATGACCGTTTCGTCTGTCGGCCTTCCAGCCACCGACCATCCCAACCACGTAGCCGACGTCACACCAAATCTTCTCATTACCACCTACCTCACGCTTACCTTCGCCGAGCTTCTGCTCTCGCCCATTGGTATCTCACTTGTAACCAAGGTGGCTCCTCCAAAGTATAAGGGTATGATGATGGGAGGATGGTTTGTATCCACTGCTCTTGGCAACAAGCTCGTGTCTATCCCAGGTCATATGTGGGGTATGGATCTCACAATCGTATGGGGTACTCTTATGTGCATCTGTCTTGTAGCCGCCCTGTTCATCTTCCTTATTGTGAAGAAACTAAACAAGGTGTGCTAAGATACTCATATTTAGCTAATAAGGGAAGTTAAGGAAGTGTCCTTAACTTCCCATTCTTCCAAAACTCAGGCTCGTTTATATAGTTTTTATACGGAAAAGCAGATAAATTGCCAGGAAAAGAGATGTTTTATAGATATTTGTCTATTTTCTTTGAAAAATATTTGGGACTTTATGATATTTTAATTATCTTTGCACCAAATCTATGAAAATAAAAACAAGAATATGAAACCAATCTGGCATGTTCGCTAATTGCTCTGGCTTGGAGGAGGTTGACCTCTCGGGACTTGACATCTCGCTCTGCACCAACATGGCAAGCATGTTCAAAGAATGCAAGAAGCTAAAGAGCGTGGACCTCACTCCACTCAACACTTCAAACGTGACCAACATGTCCGGAATCTTTACTCTATGTGAGAGTCTTGAGTCTGTAAACGTGAAGGATTTGAACACGTCCAACGTCACCTCGATGAAAAACCTGTTTGACCGTTGCTATTCGCTCAAGTCTGTGGATATCAGTTCGTGGAACACTGATAAGGTTACAACCTTCAACCGTATGTTCTGGAATTGTCAGAAGCTCACCGATGTGAAAATGAATTGTAGCAAGACATCGTTGGAGGAAACGGGAGTTATGGAGATGTTTACCAACTGCTATCTGTTGCCGAAGGTGGACATGTCTTCGTTTGACTTCCATAATGCCAATGATTTCACCTCTATATTCAGCAATTGCAATAGTCTTCAGACTGTTGTGTTCGGCAAGAGCAATACGTCGAATATCATTAAAATGAAGAATGCGTTCGCCTATGTAGGCGGCAACGGCGAGTTCACATGTGTAGATGCCGACTTCTTTTCCGCCACCATAATGGACCAAGCATTTTATAGATGTTCAGCCACTTCCATCAACCTTTCCGGCTGGAATACTACGTCAGTTCAGAACCTTAGCAGCACATTCGCTGATTGTGGAAATGCAAAGAAGATAAACATTTCTGGATGGAGCGCTGATAATGTGACAAGTATCGGCAGTATGTTTAATAGTACAAATATAGAAGAAATTGACCTCGGACCTAATTTCAATGTGCCTTCCAATGTCAATATCGACTATTGGTTCTATTGCACTTCCAACAAGTCGAAAAAAGCCACATTAAAGTGTTCGCGTGCCACATACGATTTGATACAGAATTACATTAAAACAACAGGAGGTCGCAACAGCAAGTCGTTCCTCACCCAGTATTGCACATACAGCGTATATTAGGAATATAAGTTGACGAGTTGACAAGTTGTCAACTCGTCAACTCGTTTTTATTTTACACTCCACTCGAAGAGTCCTGAAGAGTGTTCGGAGGGAAGGTCGAAGTGTCAGCTTCACCTCCTTTGCCGTCAGGCGACCGCTGTTGTCGAAGCTCAGCGTCTGTGCGTCTGTCTTTATCACCTATATATAATAGTCGGCCACTTTTTTGTCCTTGGCATGTAGTGTGCCGTCCTCTTCAATCAGATTATAGGCTCACTCAATCCAGAGCATTACCAGACTTTTATGACATAATTTGAAGGATTTAGTTGCGCCGTCCTCTGAGAAGAACTCTTACGCGCGGAGGGTCATGCCCTTCTCCATCACCTCGCCAAAGTCCACGATGTGCCAGCGCTCTATCTGTGCGTCCTCCACGTCGCACTCAAAGCGTCCGTTCTTTACCACAGATCGCAATGTACTGTTCTTCGGGTCTTCGCCGTCGCGGTATATCCTCAGTTCTACGGACGTTGTCCCTTCGGCCACCGTGCCAACGACGTGGCATTTCACTTGCCCCTGCCCCGCCATTGCGACGAGGGCAAGCAGGATGGTGATGATGGTTTTCTTGTTCATATTCATTTCGTGTTCATCAATTCCTCAATTGTATTACGCAGTGCATCCATATCGTATGGCTTGAACTCGCCAGGAAGCATCTTGCCGTTCTGATCAAACAAGATATACGTGGGATAATGTCTAACGCCTAAGTATTTCTCCACAGCTGCCTGCTGGCTGAGTGGAAGGTTGTAGTGGACGGAGTGTTCGCCAGCCAATTCATATTCAGCAATGACGCTTGCCCATGCTTTGTCCGATGAGTTATTGCAGAGGTAGAGGTAGGTGACGGGCAGGTCGCGGAGTTTCTGGTGAAGCGGTTTTGTGAACTGCTTGAGATTCGCCTTGCAAGGTACGCACCATGTTCCCCAGATGTCAAGATAGACTATCCTGCCACGATAAGGCTCCAGAATCCAGTCCATAATCTCTTTGCCATCTTTCAGGTCTGCCAAGGGTTCGTTTGGCATCAGGCATCCATTGCCTCGTTTCATCTTGGCGGCAAGGTCTGCGAAATATTTGCTCCGCATAAGGATGCGGTCTCGATAATATGGTGGCATTACCGTTTCGTCCAGCACTTTTCGAAGTGCGTCAGACAATGGCCCGTGCATCTGTTCTAGCTGCGAGTATATGGCAACCGCCTGTGAGAGTTGCTTCAGTTCCTCTGACAAATCAAGGTCTCTCACCCGTGGGATATTCTTCAAGAGTACGCGCTCATTGGGTTCCGTCGACTTGATAATCTGCATCAACGGCGTTCCATTAGCGAACATCTGCCTTATCAGAGCATGGAACGGATGGTCAGACAGGAGAGAATCTAGCGTCCCACCATTGACCTTTGCGCGATAGTCATTCATCGACTGGCTCAGTATTGCCAGACTGTCTTTGTCGGCTTGGTTTCTCTCTTCTGCTATATTGATGGCCTCTTCTATAAACTCAAAAGAATAGCCTCCGCTGTTGCGCGGCTTCAAAAGCTCTGAGGTGTAATTGTCAAGGGTGTATGCGAGATCATCCTGTACAAGTGTATAGGGACGTGCAATATCCGAGAACACGCTGTCGCGGAGCCATTGCCAAAGCTGACCATCATCACTTTTCCTGACATCGGGGCTGTCATACCGACGCTGAACCAAGGAATATGCAGCACCCATCTTCCACTGCCATCGGCTGAGCAGGCGATAGCGTTTGGAGAGCATCGGGGATGCCTGTTCCGTCGTCATCCATATTTCTTTGACCCGCTCATAGTCTTTCTCTACTGCTTCCATCAATTCAGCGTCGCTTTTCTTATCAAAGTCACTGCTCTTCACTTTATAGTAGGGCGTGTCATGCGTCAACAGCTCATTCGACAGACGGGAATCGCGCCCCATAACGAAGGTCTGCCCCGTCTGGCTATCCATGCTGATAAAATAGGTCTCGCCTGGTGTGAGTATCAGTTTTGCCCAAAACATTCTGACTACTCCTGTGTTCGCTAATTCAATGTCCAACTCAAAGCGTCCCAAGCTGTCGCACTCTATAGGCAATTCGTTGTCAACGATAGTCTGCAATGGATCTGGGATGCTAATACTCACCCTGTCTTCATGACCTTTGGGTACATTTACAATTCTCCCTCGTAGTGTTACCTTACCGCCAACATTACCGTTATCAATGAAATCACTCTCGTCTTTCGTGGGATAGTCGGGCAATGTGCGCTCTGTCAGTTTAGATACGGTGTAATTCTTTTTGCCGATTCTCATACAGCCATCCTTCCGCTCGGCTTTGCCGCTTGGCTTGTCCAAGAATTTCACTTTCAGTGCTTCTTTTCCACGTCGAAGTATGTATTCGCCTTTGAGGGTGTCAGCCTTGGCATATTCCCAGATTTCGCAGTTATATACGGCATAATTGTCGAATAGCCCAATGAGCCAGTCGCCTGTAGCCTCGTCCCTCAGGCAAAGGTTGAGACCCGATTTTTCTTGTCCCTGCCCCGCCACTGCGACGAGGGCGAGCAGGATGGTGATGATAGTTTTCTTGTTCATTGTTCTTTTCGTTTATATTTGTCCTTACTATTATTATACTCCGTTCATGCGGAAATATGGCCTCCGAGGGCGTTAAACTTTCCTAATCGGACAAAGAAATGGCGTGAAACTGATTCCGCATCGGTTTCTGAGGCATCGCCAAACGCCTTACGCCCAGATACAAGTATCAGCTCACGCCATCTTGCGTGAGCATCAACATCTATCATCCTTGGGCGTTCCTTATTTGGCGAATTACAGAAACCAAGAATCAAAAAGTCAACGCTTCCTTATATCGTTTCTATGTTATGTCCTATCCACTCATGTCATTTTAAGAGGTTTCTATTATCATCGTTCTCCAGCACACGCATCTGATTGATGGCAATCTGATTGAGGCGCACAAGGCGGTCGCCCTGCGGTACGCCCTCATCAATGAGAACGGCATTGATGTTCTCCATATTTGCCAGACAAATAAGTTCGTTGATGGAAGCATAGTCACGGATATTCCCTTTCAGTTCAGGATGGGCTTCACGCCATTGCTTGGCCGTCTGTCCAAACATGGCCACATATCTTGCTCACTCTTGAAGACTGGTTTTGCTCTTCAAAACTCTTCGATTTGCAATTTTCCACAAATGCACTTTTTTGTACCTTTCAATTTTGGGAGCATTATGTTTCTTTCGTGTTTCAGTTACTTGCAAAAGGTTAAAACACTTCAACATGCAAGATGAGGGAGGAAGGGCGATACTCCAATATCAAAAAGACGATAAGTATCCAACATTATAAAGTTAACTACAAGGATAATGAGGCATAAGTAATCCCATGTCCCACTGTCAAGTTATGACAGTCGCCTGTCATAACTATGACAGGCTTGTAGGAGACGTTTGGCTTGTTGCCATAAGACATCTCGTCTCGTTTTATATAAGCCTGCTCCGCTAACACTCTACACTCTACATTATTTCGCGACAACATATTGACAGTCAGATGGTTGGCGAATGTAGAGTACCTCTCAACTCTACATTCACTCTACATTCACCCTACATCATTCACATCAGCATTCGACTGTTATCCATCATTGCAGCCAACGGGTCACAGGCGAACGAAATGAAGAGAAAACGGGCTTCGGATTCTTTGTGAATATATTTGACATTTGAGTGAAAATGGAAGCAACTTGGTTTTATGAAGGGTGAATGTAGAGTGAATGTAGGGTTGAGAGGTACTCTACATTCGCTAACTATCTAAGAACAAGACATTTATACTTAAATGATGTAGAGTGTAGAGCTGTAGCGACATTCATCCTCATAATTATTTGCCATTACTCGAAATGTCGGATGAACCACCATTTTATTCTGAAAGCAGAAACAATACAGTTCTATAACTTTTGCTTTTTTGCCTATGATTTTTGATTACCGCTTGTAGCTTACATCTTTTAAGCTTATCTTTGTACACGAAAACAAAAAACGTTGATCTATATGGACAAAAAAGATATAAAGATGAGAGGAATCTTTCTCGTGATGTTGTGTATTGCCTCCATGGCCCAGGCTGCCGCTAAGGATGATGTGTTCAGCTGGTACGACGGTGGAGCGCACATCAGCTACTCGTTGAGCAAAAGCGTGTCGCCAGTGGTGACGACGGCAATTCAGATGTGGGGCGAGGACATGATGGACGTGACTGGTGCAAAGCTGAAAAAAGAAGGCAACGATGCAAAGGTGCGCATAGTGCAGATGGATAAGGACAAGGCTGCCGAAAAGTCGCTGAAGGCGGCTGGCATCGACGTGGAGACACTGAAGAGGCGGAAAGACGCTTTCTGCATTAAGGTGACAGGCAATCAGCTGATTGTGGCGGGCGGCAACGGACGTGGTACCGCCTACGGCATACTCGAGCTGTCGCGAATGGCTGGAGTGTCGCCATGGAAATGGTGGGCTGACGAGATGCCGGAGAAGCGCAAGAGGCTTGAGGTTCCAGCAGACTTCCATACGGAGCAAAGCCCATCGGTGGAATACCGGGGCATCTTTATAAACGACGAGGACTGGTCGACACAACCGTGGAGCTGGCGAACTTTTTCTCCCGCAAGGCCGGGAATGATAAGTGCCTTGGCATACAAGGAGGTGTTCAAGCTGCTGATGCGCCTAAGGGCAAATGCCATCTGGCCCGCCATGCACGAATCGTCAATTCCTTTCTTCCTCATTCCAGGAGCAAAGGAGGTGGCAGACTCCTGCGGCATTGTCATAGGCACGTCGCACTGCGAACCGATGATGCGCAACAATGCCGGGGAATGGAACACCAAGGAGCGTGGAGCCTACAACTATATAAAAAACAAGGAGGGAGTGCAGAACTACTGGACTGAACGACTGAAAGAGGCTGGGAAGTATGAAAATATCTACACAATAGGAATGCGTGGCATACACGATGGCGCAATGGAGGGAGTGGGCAAGAACCTTGACGACCAGACTGCCGCACTGCAGCAGGTGATTGACGACCAGAGGGTGATGCTCGGCAAGTGTGTAAGTAAGCGTGTTGAACAGATTCCACAGCAGTTTGTGCCATACAAGGAGGTGCTAAAGGTGATGGAGAACGGACTTGTGGTGCCCGACGACGTGATGCTGACATGGTGTGACGACAACTATGGCTACATGACCCGACTGAGCGACTCGCTGCAGCAGAAGCGAAAGGGTGGGGCAGGAGTGTATTATCACCTGAGCTATTGGGGCAGGCCTCACGACTACCTATGGCTGTCAACCACACAGCCGGGACTCATTTACAACGAGATGCGCGAGGCTTACGACCATAATGCACGAAGACTCTGGATTGCAAACGTACATGAACTGAAGACGGCTGCCTACGACCTTGAACTGTTTCTCGACATGGCTTGGAACATCAACTCCATTCAGCCCTCCACCATCTACGACCATCAGCTACGCTGGCTCTGCCGTGAGTTCGGACAACAGGCAGGCGAACGTCTGCTGCCTGTGATGCAGGAGTTCTACCGACTGACAGCTATACGCAAGCCAGAGTTTATGGGATGGACTCAGGTAGAGCTCGACAAGAAGAAATACCAATGGGGATGGTCGGACGTGAGTGACACGGAATTCAGCCTCACAGCCTTCGGCGGCGAACTCGACCGCTATCTCACCGACTGGCGCAAGGTGACCGACGCGTTGGAAGAGATAGAAAAAACATTGCCAGAGAATCGCCATGCCACTTTCTTCTCCCATGTGAAATATCCCGTACTGTCGGCAGCAGCCATGAGCCGCAAGATGCTCGAGGCACAAAGGGCAAGATTCATTGCCAAAACTAAAAGTGGTGCTGGACGCTGGCAGCGCGACGAAGCCCTGTTAACGGCTTGCGCCAAGAGCCAGGATGCATATCAGCAGATACGCAACCTCACCGCCTACTACAATAATGAGTTGGCTGACGGAAAGTGGCAACATCTTATTGTTGACAATCCGCGCGACCTATACGTCTTCTATGCCCCGAAACTGCCGATGATGCTGACCGACGAGGAAGTACACAAATACAAGAACCAGCCAGACAACACGGTCGGTGAAATAGCTAACGACGGAAGCTACATAGCACGCAACGCCTGCCAGTGGGACAAGGCCGACGAGGGGGCTAAATGTGTAGAGGCGTTAGGACATTCTATGAATGCCGTGCGCCTGCCTAAAGGAAGAACAGTCACTTACACTTTCGACTGCCCAAGGGAAGGCGAAGCCATTCTGCGTATGGCTCTCATTCCCACACAGCCCAACGACAAGGGTGAACTGCGCTTCTCGGTAAGAATTGACGGCGGCGAGCCGCAGATGTTCAGCCTCAAGGAACCTTTCCGCTCTGAGCGTTGGAAACTTAACGTGCTCCGCCAACAGGCTCTGCGGGAACTTCCCGTCAATATAGCAAAAGGCAATCATACTCTGACCATCGAGGCATTAGACAACCACATAGTCCTCGACCAATGGATGCTCGACTTCGACAAGAGCCGCAAGTTTTATGTGTTTCCAATAAAGCCGGAATATTAAGTATATAAAGCTACAATGTCAAGCATCTGGTTGTAGTTCGACACGTTGTTGGCGGCAACGACTCCCGTGGGCTCAGTGAGGCGCAACGGGCTACCGTCGGATGACGTGATGACTCCTCCGGCTTCTGTCACTATCAGCGAGGCGGCGGCATAGTCCCACGGACTGAGCAAATATTCGAAATAGAGCTCGCACCTGCCCATCGCCAAATAGCAGAGTTCGGGGGCGCAGGCACCGAAACGGCGTATGTCGTTGCATTTGCCGAAGGTTTCGACGATAATCTTTGAGCACACCTCGGCATACTCCTTATGATATACGGGCAGGGCGGTACACAGCACTGCATTGCTGAAACCACGGTCGGAGACGTGGATCCTCTTGCCGTTCAGAAAGGCTCCCTTGCCTTTCTCAGCATGGAAAAGTTCGTTGGTGCGTGGCAAAAAGACCACACCCATCAGCATCTCTTCGCCATGTTTCAGTCCTACGCAGATGGCGCATTGGTCGATGCCACGGCTGTAGTTGGCGGTACCGTCGATGGGATCTATAATCCATGTGTATTCGTGGCACGAGTCGTTTATGTCCTTTTCCTCGCACAGGAAGCCTGAGTCAGGCATAAGGACAGATAGACTTTTGCATAGGTAGTTCTGTACTGCTACGTCGGATGATGTCACGATGTTCTCGAAACCATCCTTCTGATCTATCTCAAATCCGTCGGTGACCATCAGTTTTGATGCCTCACGGACGATAAAGGTTAATTGTTCTATTGTTATCATTGCGTAACTGATTAATTGTTGTGTACTTTTGGAAATATAAAAAGGTTAAAATGCTGATGTTCAGTATTTTAACCTCAACCATAAGTGATTCCGTAGGGATTCGAACCCTAGACCCACGCCTTAGAAGGGCGTTGCTCTAATCCAACTGAGCTACGGAACCTACTTGGATTTTGCGGGTGCAAAGGTACTAAGAAAAGATGAAACTACCAAATTTTTTCCTTTTTTTTTGCTATAACAGAATAAAATAAATATTCTATTTATCATAATGGCGATTAGCCCGATTGAATATGTAGTATTATAATACCTTGTATTTTGCGAATTTCAATAATAGTTGTTTGGTGCCGGCATTTTGGAATTCGACAGTTGCTTTGGCATTTTCGCCTCTGCCTTCTACAGCCAACACCTTTCCTATGCCGAAACGTTGATGCTCTATGGTCTGGCCTGGATGCAACAGCGATGGACCGAAGTCTACTTTATTGACAAATGGATTTACAGCCGGCTCTTCCTTGCGTGGCGGTACAAGTCGGAGTTTTCTGTCTGCCATGAACTGTGAGGCGACTGGATTTGGATTTTGTTCCCATCGTGGCTTGTTTGGCATTTGAGACGGATTATGTCCGAAGTGTGAATTTTTATTAAAAGACCTTGTCCTTGCTGAGGAAGTTTCCAACATTCCGAAAGTAGCGGCACCCCTACCCTCTATTTTGAGGAAATTTGAAGATATGTCTCTTATGAACCTCGACGGTTGGTCGCTTTCCATACGTCCGTAGCGGAAACGGTTTTCTGCGCATGTAAGCATCAGATGTCTTTCAGCGCGCGTTATGGCTACATAAAGCAATCGTCGTTCTTCCTCTATTCCACGTATGGAATCAGCACTCATGGGTGAAGGAAAGATATTTTCTTCAAGACCTACTACGAAGACGACAGGGAACTCCAGTCCCTTTGCGCTATGTATTGTCATAAGCGACACTTTGGGCTGGTTGTCGTCGTTGTCACTTTCAATGTCAGACATAAGGGATACCTCCTGAAGGAAGTCCACGAGATTCACGTGATTACTCATTCCTTCTTCATGTTGGCTTTCCACGAATCCCTTTATTGCGGCAAGAAGTTCCTCAACGTTTTCCTGTCTTGCCACGTCTTCAGGACTGCTTTTAGCATAGATATCTTTCTGTATGCCACTTTCCCTGATGATAGAGCTTCCTAGCGTATATGCATCTTCGGTGAGCAGTCGTTCGGTCCAACTGTCGACCAATGCCTGAAAGGCTTTGAGTTTGGCGGCAGTGGCTTTGGTGAAGCCTTTGTCCTCGGCTTTTCTCATCACATTCCAGAGGCTTTGCCTGTTATTGTTTGCAGCGTCAACAATTTTGGCGAGCGTTGTAGCTCCTATTCCTCTTGTAGGATAGTTGATAACCCTTTTAAGAGCTTCCTCATCGTTAGGGTTTGCCACGAGTCTAAAGTATGCAAGTATATCTTTTATCTCCTTTCTTTGATAGAAGCTCATGCCTCCGAATATACGGTATGGAATGTTTTGTTTTCTTAGCTGTTCCTCGAAGCTTCGGCTTTGGGCGTTAGTGCGGTAAAGAATGGCGAAATCGCTGTATTCACACTTGTCCCTTCTTTTTATTCTTTGTATTTCGTTTGTCACAACCAAGGCTTCTTCCTGGTCGCTGTAAGCCATTTTCAGCAATATTTTCTCCCCTTCCTCTTTTTTGCTGAACACCTCTTTGGGTATCTGTCGCTTGTTGTGTGCAATAAGGCTGTTTGCAGCTTGCACTATGGTTTGTGTAGACCTGTAGTTCTGTTCGAGTTTGAAGAGTTTGGAATTGTCAAAATGCTTACCGAAGTCGAGAATATTGTCAATGTTTGCCCCACGGAAGCTGTAGATGCTTTGTGCGTCGTCGCCCACCACGCATACGCGTTGCCTTTCGGCAGTGAGCAGCAGCACGATGTCCTGTTGTACGGTGTTAGTGTCCTGATACTCGTCAACAAGCACGTATTCAAATCTTTCAGAATACTTATGCCTCGTTTCCTCGTCGTTGCTGAGCAGGAAATAAAAGTTGAGCAGCAGGTCGTCAAAATCCATGGCGTTGGCCTGTAAGCATCGCTGGTTGTATCGGCTATAGATTTCAGCTATCATCGGTGTTCCGTTGTCGTTGTCGCGTTGTTTGTATCTGGCATCGAGTGCATACGCCTGAGCGTTGACCTTATTGTTTTTGGCGCGGCTAATACGGTCGGCGACAGAAGCCGGTTTATACTTTTTGTCGTCGAGTCCCATTTCCTTAATGATAGCTTTTACGAGTGATCTTGAGTCTGTTTGGTCGTAAATAGTGAAATTATTGTTGAATTCGATTTTTTCGGCTTCGAGTCTTAGTATTCTGGAGAAGACAGAATGGAACGTTCCCATATTAATGTATCTTGCCTTTTCAGGTCCGACGAGCAACCCTATTCTTTGTTTCATCTCGTTTGCAGCCTTGTTTGTAAAAGTCAAGGCAAGTATACGCCATGGTTCCATACCACTTTCTATGAGATATGCAATCTTGTAGGTGAGCACACGTGTTTTTCCCGATCCTGCTCCCGCAATCACGAGTTGTGCGCCATCGCAGTATTCAACTGCCGCCCTTTGTCCTTCGTTTAGTCCACTAAGCAATTCTTCACTATTCATTTTTCACATTTTAGATTCTTTGCGATTTGTTCAGCAATGGCTTCCATACCCTTAATGCTTGGATGCCCGTTTATCTTATGTATGTTCTCCAGTTGAATGAAGTTTACTCCATAATGTTCGCAAATGGCTTTGCTTGAGGTAGTTATCGCTTCTTTAAGTTCGCTGTTCATTACGAAGTGTATTTCTGTGTTGGGGTATCTGTTTTGGAGATGATAGAGCATGTATGCCATTGCAGGTCTGAATGAATAAAGGTCCTGGTCTGTCCAGTCTGAATATTTGTATTCTCCAATGGGAGATCCTGCCCAGCTGTCGTTGGTGGCTCCGAGTACAATTATCACGTCTGGGCATCCGAGGTTCCAGAGTCTTTTGCAGAATGAACGTTGTGAATAGTCTTCTTTGCGGTATCCTGTGCTTGAAATAGTGGACCCGGAGAATGAGTTGTTTCTGCAAAGTTTCATTCCGGTTTTCTTTAGCAGTATGCTCCACCATGTCTGTTCCACGCGTGTGACATCTGTCTTTTCATGTTTTCCTTTGAAATACCACACGAAGTTTGAGTCTGGTTGAAGATAATCTTCAAATGTGCTATAAGAGTCACCGAGAATAGAAAGCGACTTGCCTTGCTGTGCCGACATTGTTGTGGCAAACATGAGCAAAAGCAGGGTAAAAGCGAATTGTTTCATAAATAATACTTTTTTTATGTGGAGTGAGGAGAAAGGATTGTTTTTAGATGAAGAATGAAGAGTGAAGAATGGAGGATACTTCATTCTTCACTCTTCATTCTTTATTTAAGATGTTAGTTCGCCGCTGCGGCTATCCAGTCGTAGATGCAGCTGCATACTCCGAAGAGGGCGATGCCGGCTGTACAGATGGCGAGTGCCACCTTGCTGTTAACGTCGCTCTTGAATGTTGGCAATGGGTTGTCTGACGGCTTGATGTACATGGCCTTGACAATAAGCAGATAGTAGTAGAGACTGATTACTGTATTGATAAGTGCGATGAACACCACGAAATAGGCGAGGAACGAACCTTCCTGTGCTGCTGCCATAAACACGAAGAACTTGGAGAACATACCAGCGAAAGGTGGAATGCCCGCAAGCGAGAACAAAGCGAGTGTCATGAGGAACGAGAGCTTCGGGTTGGTCTTGTAGAAGCCGTCATAGCAGCTCATCTTTGTTGTTCCGCCACCACGAGTCTCAACAACGTTGATGACAGTGAACACCGACATGTTAGCAACTACGTATACGAGCACATAGTATGTGAGCGCAGTCACGCTCATGGCACTGTTGCCCACCACGGCAAGCATGATGTATCCTGCCTGTGAGATTGAGCTGAAAGCCATGAATCGCTTTAGCTCGTTCTGGCGTATTGCGAACAGGTTGGCGATGGTAATGCTGAGCACGATCACTATGTAGAGGATGTATTCCCAGTATTCAACCATAGGTGCAAACACCTTTATGAGGATGATCATAAGTGTGAATGCGGCTGCACCCTTCGACACTACGCTGAGGTATCCGGTTACCGGTGTTGGAGCTCCCTGGTAAGTGTCGGCAGTCCAGAAATGGAACGGCACGAGAGAGATCTTGAAGCCGAGTCCGCTGAAGAAGAAGGCGAGTCCAAGAATAGTCATTGCGTTGACACCTATGCTGCCAGCCACGTCGCCGAAATATAGCGAACCAGTCTCGGCATATATGAACGAGAGTCCATAGAGCATCACACCGCTTGAGAACGATGCTGTGAGAATGAACTTTGCTGCACCTTCAGCCGACTCTTTGCGGTACTTGTTGAAGGCCACGAGGCAAGCCATGGGAATGGAAGCCATCTCGAGTCCGAGGAAGAACATGAGGAAATGTCCAGCCGACATCATCATGTACATACCGAGAAGTGTCGAGATGACGAGCATGTAGAACTCTCCATCCTTGTCTGCCACATCTTTCTGACGCAGCCAAGGCTGAGCCATGATAACCACGACAAGAGTACCTGCCGTGAGAATAAATTTCATGACGTTAGCCGCTGCCGTAGACACATACATGCCTTCAAAAGCCTCTGCCGGAGAGGCGAGTATGCATGAGATACACTGGTAGGCCAGGAATCCGGTGGTGACAGTGAAGAGAGCCTGTGGCCTGCTTGATTCCTTTTTGTGGAAGATGAAATCGACGATGAACACAGCTACCAAGGCTATCATCAGCGTGACCTCAGGCATCATATTTAGAAATTGTCCGTAATTCATATTTTTGCTTATTACATGTTATTTCATAATTACATCAAGGATAGGACCAACTGCATCGCCAATGACGTTGCTTGCCCACATTGGAGCCAGACCGAGGGCTGCTACAGAGAATATGAGGCAGCAAACGGAGAAACGCTCGTCCCATGTGGCATCTGTAAGGGTGAGATAGTGTGGGTCTGCCACATCCTGGAAGAGAATTTTGCCCACTACGCGGAGGATGTAGACCGCTGTCACCACTATTGAGCAGCAGGCGATGATGGTGCAGGCTGTATGGAATGTGCCGGCATTCTCAAATGAACCCACGAAGATGGTCATCTCGGCTATGAAGCCTGAGAAACCAGGAAGACCGAGGTTGGCAAGACCGGCTATGACATAGCCAACAGAAAGGAATGGCATTATCTTCATCAGACCTCCCAAACGACGTACGTCACGAGTGTGTGTGCGTCCGTAAATCATACCGATGAGGGCGAAGAAAAGGGCTGTCATAAGACCGTGTGAGAGCATCTGGAGGATTGCACCGGTACAGGCTGTCTTGGTCATCATGAGCAAGGCGAAGAGCACAAGGCCGCAGTGTGAGACCGACGAATAGGCGTTGATGTACTTAAGGTCGGTCTGAACACAGGCAGAAAGGGCTCCGTAAACCACAGAGATGGTTGTAAGGATAAGGAATATCCATGACAGCTCCTGAGCGGCGGAAGGAAGGAGATACATTGCCACGCGGAAGCATCCGTAGCCTCCGAGCTTCATGAGCACTCCAGCGTGGAGCATCGACACTGCCGTAGGGGCGGATGCATGACCGTCAGGCGACCATGTGTGGAACGGGAAGAGGGCTCCAAGCACACCGAAACCGATGAAAATGAACGGGAAGAATATGTTCTGTATCTCCGGGTCGATATTGTTCATGGCGGCTATCTCATTGACGTTCATTGTTGTGGCACCACTGAAATAGTAGATGCCGAGAATGCCGATGATCAAGAGAGCAGAACCTCCCATAAGCATCAGCGTGAGCTTCATGGCTGCATATTCCTTCTGGCCAGAACCCCATACTCCGATGAGAAGGTACATCGGGATGAGGGCTACCTCATAGAACATGAACATGGTGAACATGTCGGTGCAGATGAAGAATCCGTAGACACCAGTTGAGAGAAGCGTAAACCAAAGGAAGTATTCCTTAGTCATAGGCTTAAGCTGCCATGAGGCAAACGTTCCGGTGAAAACTATGATGCTCGAGAGAAGGAGCATTACGACAGATATTCCGTCTACACCTACTGAGTAGGCAATGTTCAACGGACGGAACCACGGAGTGCTGTATGTGAAGAGCATCACGTCGGTGTTGCCGGCATTACGTGCCTGTATGAAAGCTACCGTAAGCCATGCGGAGAGAAGCAGCAATGCTGTAGAGCCTGCCACCATCACTCCACGCACCTGATTGAGATTGCGCGAGAGCCAAAGTCCGAGCAACATCAGAACAGGAATCAATACGAATAAACTTAATATACTCATATCTTTAATTTCTTAATTCATTAGAGTTAATTAAATGGCAAGCAGGATAAGAGCCAAGGCTACTGAGCCCGTGAGAATCCATACTGCATACTGTCGCACATCGCCGCTTTGCCATGGGCGGATTGTCTCACCTGCCTCATTGGCGCTCCAAGCCATAAAGTCGAATGTGCCGTCAATCACGTGACGGTCAAACCATGCTATTGGAGTTGATATGCAGCGGAAGATAATCTTGTGTGTGACAAACTGATAAACCTCGTCCATATAGAAGCGCTTGTAGGCTGCACGATGGAGCTTTGGGAACGTGCGATAGAGACGGTCGGCTATTGGCTGCTGCTCACCTTTATATATATATGTGGCAAGACAGATACTCAATATGGCTATCACGGTAGATGTGGCGGCCACCTGAAGGTCGAAGTGGATGGTATAGTCCTGACCGTTGGCAGTCACAAAACTACCGAAGCTGCCGCCCAGACCGGCAAAACCGGCGATGGTGGTATACACACCCACACCAACGGTGATGACGCAGAGCACAATGAGTGGAATGGTCATAGTCAGAGGTGCCTCATGCGGAGTGTGGTGAGCGTGGAGTTCCTTGTTTTCTGTGCCCCAGAAGATGCCGTAGTAGAGACGGAACATGTAGAACGCCGTCATGGCAGCTACACCAGTCATAATCCAGCCTACAAGCGGACTGTACTGGAAGCAAGCGGTGATAATCTCGTCCTTTGAGCTGAAGCCCGAGAAGAACGGAATACCAGCTATGGCAAGGCATGAGATGAGGAACGTGATGTGTGTCACCGGCATGTATTTTCTCAGTCCACCCATAGCAGACATCTCATTGCTGTGTACGGCGTGGATGATACAACCTGCACCGAGGAACAGGCAAGCCTTGAACATGGCGTGGGTGAAGAGGTGGAACATGGATGCCATATATCCCAATGAGCCGTGGGTGTCAATTATCTCACCATGGTGACCTGGCATACATACACCGAGCGCCACCATCATAAACGCAATCTGAGAAATGGTAGAGAAAGCAAGCACACGCTTGATGTCGCTCTGGGCGCAAGCTACTGCGGCGGCATAGAAAGCGGTGAACACACCCACCCATACCACGATGCTCATCTGGCCGGGAGCATACTCAATCCACAGTGGGAAGAGACGCGCAATCTGGAACACACCGGCAACAACCATCGTTGCGGCGTGGATGAGCGCGCTGACTGGAGTCGGGCCTTCCATGGCGTCGGGCAGCCAGATGTGGAGTGGGAACATTGCTGACTTACCGGCACCTCCGATGAACATCAGAACAAGAGCTGTAGGAAGTATGAAACCTCCGGCTGCCACCGCCTTTGCCGTATCTACTGGCAGGAACGGTGTGGCTCCAGCTGCCATCTGCAGGTTTTCTACAAACGAGAACGAGAACGACTGTGTGTAGTAACCGAAGATGAGAATACCGATAAGGAAGAAGAGGTCGGCGAAACGTGTCACGATAAACGCCTTCTTCGAAGCGGCCACGGCGGCATGAAGCGGATAGTAGAAACCGATGAGCAGGTAAGAGCTCACACCCACAAGTTCCCAGAACAGGTACATCTGGAAGATGTTGGTTGCCACGACAAGGCCGAGCATCGACATGGTGAAGAGCGAGAGGTAAGCGTAGTAGCGCTGGAATCCCTTCTCTCCATGCATGTAGCCGAAAGAATAGATGTGAACCATAAGGCTGACCGTTGAGATGACTATGAGCATCATGGCCGAAATAGGATCGAGCATGAAGCCAAGGTCGAAGCGAAGGTCGCCTAATGGCAGCCAGGTGAAGTTGAACGGAACGATGGTAGGATATGCACCGTCGGTACACCTTGGCCCGAAGAAATAGCTTAACGCCGTAATATATGAAAGCACGGTGACGATACCAAGCGACGTGGTGCCGATGAGTCCAGCCACCTTGTGCGACATCTTCATTCCAGCCAGTCCGAGTATTACAAACGAGAACAGGGGCAGGAGAAGTATTAGAAATACATAACTATAATCCATAAGGCACAATTAGTATTTGAGGTTTTGGATACTGTTCACCTTGTCGCTGTTGAAACGGTGGTAAACATTGAGTATAATCGCAATAGCCACAGCGGCTTCGGCAGCGCTCACACCAACAGAGAAGAGTGTCATGAAGAAACCTTCGAGCTGGTCGGGATGCAGAAGGCGGTTGAATGCCGCGAAGTTGATGTCTACGGCATTGAGCACAAGCTCAACGGAGATGAGCATGGCTATCAGGTTGCGGCGTGTCACAAAGCCGAATACGCCGATGAAGAACAACAGTGCGCTAAGCACGAAATAACATTCTACTGGTACCATATTACTTTATCTCCTTTTCTTTTCTTGATACTACTATTCCGCCGATGATGCATGCAAGCAGGAACACCGAGATGAACTCGAACGGAAGGACATACTGGAACTTGTCGGAGCCCACGAGTGCGTTGCCTATTACTTCCATCGACACTTCACCGTTTTCCGTAGCTTCCACCACATTGTCTATAAGCCTGTTCTTAGCGAGCACGCACAGCACAGTGACAAGTCCCACCACGGCGAGCAATACGCCTCGTACGATGCTCTTGGCCTTAAGTCTCTCCACAGCACCTTCGAGCGCACGCTTGTTTACCATCTGTATGGCGAAGATGAACAGCATGGTCACACCGCCTGCGTAAACGGCAATCTGAGCCGCACCGAGGAAGGTGTAGTCAAGCAGGAAATAGAGTCCGGCCACTCCGAAGAGCACTATGAGCAGATAGGTGACCGAACGCATGATGCGCTTAGTGGCCACGCTCATGACGGCTGCACCCAAGATGACAACCGCCAGAATGCAAAACATTACAATATTTGCCATATTCTACGTCCTCCCTTACTTAGTTTTAGTATTGAACTTACCAATAGTGAGCGGTGCGCCTCCTTCGAGCAGATTAGGCAAGGAGCTCTTGTACTCTTCCTTGTCGAGGTGAAGCACGAGTGCGTCGCGGTCGAAGGTAGAGTTTTCAAAATCGTTGGTGAACTCAATGGCACCGAAGTTGCATGCGTTGACACACAACTGGCAGAACATGCAGTCGCCGAGGTCATAGCGGTAGTCCACGAGCTGGCGTTTCTTCTTGCCTTCCTCGTTTGTCACCATCTGCGATGTGATTTTGATGGTGCCGTTAGGGCAAGTCTTTTCGCAAAGAGTGCATGCCGTGCATTTCACAGCGCCGTTCTCGTCGCGCAGCATCACCAGTCGCCCGCGGTGGCGCTTTGCCACGTGGAGTGTGGTTTTGCGGTTTTCAGGATATTGCTCTGTGGACTTCGGTGTGAAATACTCCTTCCAGGTAATCTTCATACCAGTGGCAAGGGTTTTCAGTCCGTCGGCAATACCTCCGAAATATGATTTGTTACTCATAAAAACTTTAATTCTTTAAAATTTTAATTCTTTAATATTATCAGAAGTGCCATCCGAATGCCACCACGATGGTCATGAGGATGAGGTTGAGCAGACACAATGGCATGAGGTATTTCCACTCAAGGGTGAGTATCTGGTCGATACGAAGGCGAGGGAATGTCCAGCGGATCCACATCAGCACCCATACCAGGGCGAAGGTCTTTCCGAGGAACCACACGATGCCGGGAATGTAGTTCATTACTGCATCGAAGCCCTCGATGCCTACGTTAACCGGTGCCCAGCCGCCAAGGAATACCGTGGCGCCGATGGCTGCAATAACGAAGAGGTTAAGATACTCGGCAAGGTAGAAATAACCGAAGCCCATACCGCTGTATTCTGTGTGATAACCGGCTGTGAGCTCGCTCTCTGCCTCGGCAAGGTCGAACGGACCACGGTTGGCCTCGGCGTTACCGGCAACGAGGAACACGAGGAAGGCGATGATGGCGGGAATGTGGCCGCGGAAAATCAGCCAATTCCATGGACCGGTCTGTGCCTCCACGATGCCCGACATCTGCATTGTGCCAGTCAGTATCACTGCCGTGATGAGACAGAGGCATAGTGACATCTCGTAGGAAATCATCTGAACTGCGCCACGCATGGCAGACACCACGGAGTACTTGTTGTTACTACCCCATCCGGCGAGGAACACACCAACCACGCCAATGCTCGACACGGCTGTGAGAAGGAATATTCCAACGTTGAAGTCAAGCACCGAGGCTCCCTTGTTCCATGGCAGGAAAGAGAAGGTTCCAACGGAAGCCGCGATTACAAACAACGGGGCGATGAAATAGAGGAACTTGTCGGCCTTGTCAACGGTGAAGATTTCCTTGATGAGCATCTTCAGCACGTCGGCAAACACCTGGAACACGCCCCAAGGACCTACTCGCATAGGGCCGAGGCGGCATTGGAAGTAGGCGCACACCTTACGCTCCATAAATATCAAGATGATGGCCAGTGTGGCGTAGCCTATGAGTATTCCGACGCCCACCAGTACACACTCGATAAGGATAGACCAAAAGTCTCCCAGCCCGAGAGTGTCGCGCAGGAAACAGTCAATCCATGTTGTAACTATACTAAAATCAAACATATATATCTGTTTATTAAACAAGTTCTTTTAAGTTGACCAGTTTTTCAGTTGATAACTCGTCAACTATCTATCTATATCAGGAATTACGAAGTCGACAGCTGCGCACGTGGTCACGAGGTCGGCAATCTTTTGTCCGCGAAGCATCGGGTCGAGAGCGCCGGTTAGAGAAAGTCCCATAGGGCGCATCTTCAGACGCCAGGGACTCTTGTCGCCCTTTGAGTCGATGTAAACACCAAACTCGCCGCTGGCTCCCTCCACCGAGTAGTACCACTGTCCCTCAGGAACCTTGATGATGGGCTTCTGCTTGATATAGAAGTCGCCTTCGGGAATGTTGTCGACGAGCTGCTCGATGATGTCGAGGCTCTGGTACATCTCCTTGATATGGATGAGGTAGCGGTCCATGGAGTCGCAGCCGGTCATCGTTATCTGCTGCCATTCCACCTTGTCGTACATGTCGTAAGGATGGCGCTTGCGTGTGTCGTTTGCCCATCCCGCGGCGCGTCCGGCAGGTCCTGTCACCGCGTAGTTGATGCAGTCGTCGAGACCCATCACGCCCACTTTCTCAAATCTGTTGTGGGTGATGACATTGTCGCCAAACACGTCCATATACTCTTTGATCATCGGTCGGAGATACTTGCAAAGAGCCTTGCAGTTCTTAACGAAGTCGGGGTCGATGTCGTCTTGAAGTCCACCTATTCTATAATAGTTCTGAATGAGTCGTCCGCCGGTGGTCTCCTCCATCACGTTAAGCACATGCTCGCGGTCGCGCATGCAGTAAAGGAACGCCGTGAGGGCTCCGAGGTCCTGTGCGCAGCATCCGCAGTAAAGCAGGTGAGAGTCGAGTCGCTGCAGCTCGTCCATTATGGTGCGGATATACTTGATGCGGTCGGTGAGTTCCACGCCGAGGGCTTCCTCCACTACGCCCACCAAGGCATGGCGGTGCATCATGGCAGAGAGATAGTTCAGACGGTCGGTGAGAGCAAGGGTCTGAGGATATGTGTATCCCTCACACATCTTTTCAATACCGCGGTGTATGTATCCCAAGTGAGGATATATACGTTTCACGGTCTCACCATCGACAACAGTCTGCAGTCGGAGCACACCGTGAGTCGACGGGTGCTGCGGGCCGATGTTTATCACAAACTCATCGTCGGCGAACAGTCTGCGCTGCTCGCTCTTGAGCTTGCCGTCGTCGGTAAGGCTGTAAACAGTGGTGAAATCAGATTCCTGGTCGTCCTCTAAGGTGTAAGAGTCGTTAAACTCCCAGTCCTTGCGGAAGGGGTGTCCCTTGAAGTCGTTTCTCAGGTAGAGACGTCTCATGTCGGGGTGTCCGAGGAACTTTATTCCGTAGAAGTCAAACACTTCGCGCTCAAGCAGGTCAGCCACCTTCCAAAGATGTGTCACGGTAGGAATGACGAAGTCGTTCTCCCCTACCCTTTTTGCCAGCATCTTTACGCTTGTGCGCTCGTTGTTCTTGGTGTTTTCGAGAATATAGATACATCCGAGTCCCTCTTCCGGTCCGAAGTCCTCACCCACTATGGTTACGAGGTAGTCGAAATGTTTCTTTTCCTTCAGGTTTGCCATTTCTACGGCAAACTTGTCAAAGTCAAATACGAGGTTGTTGAGTTTCATTTGGCATCCTCCTGTTCCTTTTTAATGTTTTTCACGAAGTCTTCAGGCGCATCTGCCACTACCATAGGCTTTTTCCATCCGGCAGAGATGGCCTCGTTGGACAGTCCGAGCAGTCGTTCCTCGCTGGTCTGCTTGTGGTTAGCGCCACCGAAGAATCTTTCCACTTTCACCTTGCGCTGAAGTTGCATCATACCATAGAGAATGGCTTCAGGGCGAGGAGGGCATCCGGGAATATAGACATCCACGGGCACTATCTCGCTTATACCCTTCACCACGTTGTAACTGGTTTTGAACGGGCCTCCAGAGATGGTGCATCCACCCACGGCTACAACGTACTTGGGCTCAGCCATTTCATCGTAAAGACGCTTGAAAGCGGGAGCCATTTTGTGGGTTATTGTACCTGCAACCATAATCAGGTCAGCCTGTCGGGGAGAGTTTCTTGTAACCTCAAATCCAAAGCGCGAAAAATCGTAACGTGCGCAACCTACCGACATGAACTCAATACCACAACAACTTGTTCCGAAGGTGAGTGACCATAGGGAGTTACTTCGTCCCCAGTTGATAGCCTGGTCAAGCGACCCTACCACTACGTTGCATCCACCCTCGTGTAGCTCGTCGATGATTTTCTCAAGCCCGGCATTGTCCTTAAACTCGTCGTAAGGAATGCTTTTGATAACAGGTTTTCTTACTTCCATTCCAACGCTCCTTTCCGCCAAGCATACGCAAGGCCAAATACTAATACCAGCATGAAAAATCCGATGCTGCAGAGAGCCATCGGTCCAAACTGTTTGACAGCTACAGCCCAAGGGTAGAGGAACATCGTTTCGATGTCGAACATCAGGAAGAGGATGGCGAAGAGGTAGTAGCCGATGTGTGAAGGCAGCCATGAAGAGCCGCGGGTCGGAATACCACACTCAAACGGCTCACCCTTCACGGGGTTGTACGAACGTGGACCAATGAGTTTGGCTACCACGTAAGCTCCCACTACCAGGACGACAGCCGTCAAAATGACGGTGATAAAAAAGAAAAAATTCATATAAAAATATATTATTTCAAAATTTGTTTCACAAAACGTGTCACTATTCGTGGTGCAAAGGTACTAATATTTTTTTGCATACCGCAACAAATGTGCATACTTTTTTCTCATTTATTTTAAAAAAAACAAAAAACATTGTCTTTTCATCGGAAATGATACCGCAAAAGTCCGTCCATAGGGCTTTTTTCCACACTTCCTACATAAACGTTTTCTTCTAACGCTGACTGAAGGAGCTGAGATTTAAAGTGCCACGCAATGCTTCCGATAAAGCTAACCTGAAGGTCGTCTCGATGGTAACGCTTCACATTTTTCAGGAGAAACTGCCTAAAGTTTTCTGTCACTATTTCGTTCACTTCGTGACGTTCTATGTGACTATGAATGAATGGGGCTAGAGAGGCAAGGAAGCGGTTGGCCATGGGCTGGCGGTACACCCGGTCTATAATATCTCCTTCGGTCATTTGCAATACTTGTAGAAACTCTTTTTTAAGGTCGCTCATTTGGTTGTTTTTTAATATTTCATTTATAAATATTTTTCCAAGTGTAGCCCCGCTTCCTTCATCACCGAGTATATATCCTAATGGTGGTATGTTACCTACGATTTTCTTCCCGTCATAAAGACATGAGTTAGAACCAGTTCCCAAGATACATGCAATTCCTTCTTCATGTCCACAGATAGCTCTTGCAGCTCCAAGTAAATCGCTGTATATTTCCACTTCAACATTGTTATTGAAAGCACTATACAAAATATTTTTCAGTGTCGGAATAGTCTCATCCCGGCATCCGCTTCCGTAAAACACTATCTTTTTTAGTTTATATTCACCAGTTTGCGGCAGGAGCTCGTCTAACACTATCCCATTAATTCTCCTTTCATCTTGATGGTAAGGATTGATGCCTTGTGTAGTGAAACGTTTCACCGTAAATCCGTCTTTAGCAACGCACCAGTCTGTTTTTGTACTTCCGCTGTCAGCTATGAGTATCATCTGTTTTTTTCTTGTTATGTTATTGTTTCATTATTTAGCTGCAAAGTTAAGAAAAAAAATCATAATGACAAAATAATAGTAAGAATAAGTTATGGTTTATCAGACATTTCGAGTGACTACCACTTATTGCGGCATGGTCTGTATATATTACCCTCATTGCCAATAAGATTAATAACCTTTTAGACGTAGGGTTATTAATCTTTCAGACGTAGGGTTATTAACCTTATGTATGAGTCTAACTATTATTCTGCTTAAAAAAACTGAAATGTGTTGTCAGATTCAAAGAAACATCGTAACTTTGCACCCAAAATAGAGATATACACATGAATATTGAAGATATGAAAACAAGCAAAACAATGAATATTAGAGCCATCGCCATGATGATTATGGCGATGGTATTCTCACTGCAGGCAAACGCAGTGCTAAAAGAAGAAAACCTCGACAAGACGCTCGCCATACTGAAAAACGAGCTGACAACTCAGTATGAGGAAATATCTACTCGCACGGCAAGACAAAAAGCAAGAAGCCAGGATATGCACAACAGGATAATGGAGGTGTGGCGTATGAGCAACCAAAATGCGCTCATGCTCTACTCGCAAAAACAAGACTATGTGTTTGACCTGACTTATGCCTGCCACGAAGCTACAAAACAATATCATGACTTTACGAGGGTGAGGATCCCATTTGTCAGCTTTCTCAACCGCACCAAACTCGACATAGCCCGATATGACAGTCTCTCGAAGAGCCTTTCGGAAATACCTGATGCCATGCTTGGGAGAAAGGCTCTCGCAGACCGAAACGAGTGTCTCCGGTTGTCAAAGGCCATACTCAACAACCTTAAACAAAACTACCGCAACACCAGCGACTTCATTGAAATGTATAACAAGACTGCAGCCCACCTGAAGGAGATAAACGACTATGCAAACTTGCGATATAACGACATACAGACTGACATATTCAAGAATGGAAGCGACGACTATTTTACTGTATTGAAGCGACTGCGGTTTGTGATAACACAGATGCGGCAGTCAGTGGAGGAGAAATATAAGGCAAGACCGCTCTCCAACTCGCAGTGGGACAGCAAATTTATCCTCGGGCTTTTTGTCATCATCTTTTTCTATGGCATTGTAGCCTCACTGCTCAACATACTAGTGATAAAAAAACTTCTGCCCCGGCGTATCAGGGAGAAGGAATTCCTGAAACGCCCGTTCTACTTCACCATGGCCTCCACCACCTTTACCTTTGCCTTGATATTGGGCCTGATAAGGGCAACGACGAGCCAGAACTTCTTAATTATGGCCAGCGACCTGCTTGTAGAATATGCTTGGCTATTGGGTATTGTGCTTTTCTCGCTATTGCTTCGCCTCACACATGAGCACATGAAAAGCGCCTTCCGCATCTATGCTCCGCTCATTACCGTAGGCTTTATAGTGATTACATTTCGTATCATTCTCATACCTAACGAACTGGTGAATCTCATATTCCCGCCAGTACTCTTGTTTAGTACCCTATGGCAATGGGGGATGATAAAGCGACACCACAGCAAGGTGCCGCGCGTAGACATGTTTTATTCCTACTGCTCGCTTACGGTGTTTTTGTTCTCAGTAGTGTCGTCGTGGGCAGGATATACACTTATGAGCGTACAGGTGATAATTTGGTGGATTATGCAGCTCACTTGTATTCTGACCATTGCGAGCGCAAACCGCTGGTTGAAGATTATCGGGAAGAAAAAGAAGGTGGACAACAAGCCTATTACCTCCACATGGTTCTACCACTTCTGTAACCAAGCCCTTCTGCCCGTTATGGGTGTGGCCTCTGCAATGCTTTCCATTTACTGGGCTGCCGACGTGTTTAACCTCAGCGTGCTTTGCTGGAAGATTTTCACTACCAACTTTGTTAATCTCGACAACCTGAAAATAAGCATCATACGACTTTCGGTTGCAGTGAGCCTTTGGTTTATATTCTCATACATCTGCAACACGCTGAGGGAGATAATGCGCCAACAGTTTATGCGCAACGACCCTACAACTGCCGATAGTCGCGACATGATGGGGAAGAACGTACTGCAGGTAGTGGTGTGGGGTACATGGACACTCGTGGTGCTGTCGATATTCAGCATCAGTTTTGCATGGCTCATGGTAGTGACGGGAGGTCTGTCGACAGGTATTGGTTTCGCATCGAAAGACATACTTGAAAACATATACTATGGCATATCGCTCATGACTGGACGCATAAAGGTGGGTGACCTTATAGAATGCGACGGAATACGCGGAAAGGTGACTTCGATAAGCTATGTGAGCACACTAATCGAGTCTACCGACGGGTCGGTGATTGCATTTCAGAACAGCCAGCTCTTTACGAAAAACTACAAGAACCTCACTCGCAACCATGGCTATGCCCTATCGGCTATAGTGTTTGGTGTGGGTTATGGTACAAACATAGAACAGGCGCGACAGATAGTGGAACAGGCCGTGAACGACATGCACCATCCACTCATAGACCCTGAAAAGCCTGCAAAAGCCGTGTTCCTTGACTTTGCCGACAGCAGCATCAACATCAAACTGCTCTGCTGGGTTGACGTACTGAAACAGGCTTATGTGGAAGGCGATATCAGAAACTGTATTTACGACACTTTGAACACCAACAACATTGAAATGCCGTTTCCGAAAAGAGATGTGTATGTTAAGGAATTAAGACAAGACTGAAAACCTACGAGGTCAAAGTGAGTTTACTTCTTGCCAGAAAGTTTGTCCCAAAGCCAAAGGACGGTTACAGAGCCTATGACACAGAACACAAGATTCTTAAAGTATCCTGCTCCTGCGAGATTGACATTAAAAAGCGAGCCGATAAACGCTCCGACATAGCTGCCTACTACGCCGATGAAGAGGTTCATGCAACATCCTTTGCCCTCCCCGCTCATGATACGGTTGGCAATGTAGCCGATGACTATACCTGTTAGTATCGGCCAGGTGGTGAACTGAGAAATATGGTCAAACATCTATTTCCTTATTATTTGTTTATCTGAATTTGTCAACAATATCACTTATTGCATTGAGGGCATCTCCGGAGAATATTGTCCAGTGGTCAGCATCCACCTCAAAATACGGTGCATCCGGATATAACTCACGCCACTTTTTCCTGTTTCCGAAATATTCATTGTATTCTTTAGTAAACAATTCTTCGTCTGTAATATCCGGCCCGTTGTATTCCAGCTTGCGAGTAATCTTAGAGGCCATACAAAGAATCATGTCACCAGTGAATTTGATATGTGGTCTGGAATTAATAATATGATTCTTTATGCGCTTATGTTCTGCCTCAAGATTGGTTTTGTCCATCTCTGTGACTTCCTGTGTTGGCCTGTCAACAGCACCTTCCACCATAAGCAGTCTGGGCCGTGAAATGCCCTTGTCGATAAGACGCTGGGCGTAATGCATAGCAATCTCTGCACCCATACAATGTCCTGTAACAGCATGTACATTGACACCTTCAAGTACAGTTCGCGTAATCTGTTCATAGAAATCAATAAGTACTTCAAAATCAACCTTTCGTTTCCAAAGGAAATACTCCACAAATCCTTCCATCACGAAGACAGAATACCTGTCGCTGAACTTCTTTATAAACTCGTCGTAGAAAGGATGGCAATACATATATCCACAGAATAGTACCAAAACAGGCTTTGCCGGGTCATAATCGTTGGCCCAGAAGTAAAGGCGCTGAGGTGTGGAAAGAAAACCTCTTATAGTTGGATTCTCGAAAATTGATGAAACAGAGACATTAACCCCCATAAACTCTGCCTCAACGGCAATTTTCATAGCTTGCATTGATGTAAGTCCAAGATTCATGAGGTTATATGTGACTCCGATATTCTTTAGCTGCAATACCTTTTCAACTATAGCCGTGACCACCTTTTCGTCTACTGTCTCTGCTGCAACATAATGGCTGTCTATCACTGTTTCAGGAAGTGGAAGCCTTTTCATGTCCACCTTGCAACTATGATTGTATGGGAATTCCTCCATATAAATAATAAACGATGGCACCATATAGTCGGGAAGTTTTTGGGCTAACAATTCCTTTATCATACCACTATCAAGTTTATTTGATGCAGTATAGTAGGCGCAAATAGTTTTACGTCCGTTTACCTCTTTCAGGTCAACTACTGCTTGTGTAACACCTTCACATTGTGACAAACAAGCTTCAATTTCTCCTATTTCTATTCTGAATCCACTTAGTTTGACTTGCCTGTCAACCCTGTCTGTATAAACAAGTTCACCATCTTCATTCCACCATACAAGGTCACCGGTCTTATACATTACATCATAATCATCTGATGATGCAAATGGATTATTTATGAAGCGTTCAGAGGTTAGTTCTGGCCTATTCCAATATCCCTTGGCTATCTGTGGCCCGGCTAGATACAACTCTCCGACACATTCCTTTGGAAGAAGATGGAGGTTATCGTCAAGGACATAAGCACAAGAATTCGGCATAGGGCGACCAATAGGGATGGCTGAATAATTATCTATATTTTCAACTTCAGCATATGTTGAGATAATAGTAAATTCTGTAGGTCCGTATACATTGAATAGCTTGACTTTTGAATTCGGTATAACATCTAATCGTTCACCTCCTAATGCTACTAATTTAAGAGGTAATTCATAATGTTCAAGTAATTCAACACCAAATCTTGTAGTGAAACTTGCATGAGTTATATGATGACTTTCAATATATTGTGAAACAAGTGCAGGCTCCAACAGAATATCTTTATTTAATATATGGAGTGTTCCACCGCAACACAAAATTGGGCAAATTGCAAATAAAGAAGCGTCAAAACCGAAACTAAAATGACAAATGAAACTGCTTGTTTCCTGTAATTCAAAAATATCAATACAAGAAGAACAGAACGAAGACAGTGCCTTGTGCTGGACTACAACGCCTTTGGGTTGCCCCGTAGAACCAGAAGTATATATCATATACGCATTATCTTCTTTATCTACCATTGGTAAAATATCGGAATAAATATTCTTGTTTTCTAAAAAGTATTTTTCATCTATTACAAATTTTGCTTTACTGTCATCAATAATGTAATCAAGACGTTCTTTTGGAAAATCATTTGCTAACGGCAAATATGCAGCACCAGCCTTAAAAATTGAAATAATACCAATGACCCATTCCTTTGTCCTATTGAGATTAATGGCTACGAAGTCACCTTTTTTTACACCTCTTCTGATAAGTCTCGAAGCGAGAATATTTGATTGATAATCCAGCTCCTTATAAGTAATGGAGCCAAACTCATCAACTACTGCAATATTATTTGGATATTGTTCAACGCATTTATAAAACATTCTCAGAAATGTAGAAAATTCTGTCTTTCGTTTCTCTCCTTTTGACAGTTCCAACATTATGTTTTTTTCTGCATCTGAGACAACATTAATATTTACAATACACTTTTCAGAATCGCTTATCATAAAGTTCACAACGTTACACATGCAATGCACAAACTGCTGCATCTCAAATTGCGTATGCTTAGCGTCGTTGTAACACAAGCGTAGATCAAATTCCCCTCGATTTTCAAACACAACCATGTTCATATTCGAAGACACCTTACCCAATGGCAATGCTTCAATTATGAAATTGTGACCATCAAGTTCCAATTTCTCTTCCAAGCCAGACTGGTAAACAAAAGAAGTCTCGGGGTGCATACCCAAATCCTGACAGAAATGGCTGAATGGATAAATGCCATGACGAATTGTTCCCATCATTTCTCGTTTCATGGAAGAAATGAAGTCGAGTATCGTTTCGTCGTTTCGTATTTCCACACACACTGGAGCAGACTTGATGAACGGTCCCATACTCTTTCTGAACCTTCGCTCGGTACGACCATGGTTGACCGTATAAAAAGCGACTTTCTTCTCCCTTGAAAAAATGGATAGTGTATAGGAATATGCTGCCATCATAAGCAGATTGGGCGTGACAGAATTAGCCTTGCAAAAGTCATTGACTATATCTGCAGAAATAAATTCTGACACCGACTTGAGACTGCCATATTCGCCTGCAAGCTGAAGACGTGTCTTTGTCATTGTGACTCCAGAGAACATATCCTTGTAATGGTCTTTTGATTTTTGATATGCATCTGTAGCAAACGATTCTTTCTCAGATAATATATAATCAAAATATGTTGTATCCTCAGGTTTTACTTCTATCCCTGCATAGATATCTCTAAGAACCCAGTGGAACATAAGTAGAGTATTGCCGTCTGACACTGCATGAAAATTGTCAAGCAGCATAATCAAAGTTGATTCTGTCTCTACAATGGCCACATGTACCAATGGCTCGTTATAAATGTCAAACGGTCGGACAAATTCTCTTACCACATGAGCTAACCCGTCATCTGTCGCAGTAATACGTTCAATTGTAATCTTTCTCTCTGGGTCTGGAAAAATGCACACTTTTCCATCGTCAACAATTATATGCGATGAATAAATAGGGAATAGGGAGAACGTCTTCTTCAGTGCTTCTTCCAATCTATCCGCATCAATGTCTTTTGACAAATGATATATATAAGGAACATTGTATTCCGTTGTATCGGTTTTTTTCAACCATGTATAATAGAACCCTAATTGGGTTTCAGAGAGAGGATAATAAGTATTTTCCATATTCATTAGTGTAAATTAATTGATAGTGTTGCCAAGAAATTTCTACCTTGCTGGAGTATAGGTGCACGGTGACCTCCCAATCTGTAAGTATGATTTAGAATATTGTAACATCTAAAGCTTAGTTCTCCCCAAACTTCATTATATCTTAATCCTAAGTCTAATAAACAAGAAGAAGGTATCTCGTATGGCATATTTGCTAACGATTCTCCATTTTTAAATAAGAAACTACCTGACATCTGCCCTACTTGTTTTGTAGAGTAAGAGAGATTTAGTCCAAACCATAATCCTTTTACAAGTTTATCAATTTCTTTTTCACTCGAAATATGACAAACAAAATCAGGTATTGCGCTGATATGACTGCCTGTAGAAGAGTAGTTTCTTGCTTTTGCTTTCTTTTGGAACAATACAGAAGCATTTGCAAAATAATTTTTATCCTTATACGAAATAATACTCTCAAGACCAACCATATCTAATATTCCGGATTCTCGTTGTGAGCCAATATTTGTGGCCATAATATCAGATGAATGATTATAAAAAATATTACCATTATATATTAGGTTTGGCGTTATTCTTATAGTTGACGACAACTGATAGCTATCCATATGTTGTGGATTCAAATCAGTGTTTCCAAGGTAAAGCGTGCTGGAAGCACGATAGAAGAATGATGCATCTACATAAGAATGAGCATAAGACAATTTGGTGTTCCACTTCTCATTCGGTATATATATTAATGCCATTCGAGGTGAAATAACATTCATCTCTCTGTCATCATAACGTTTCTTGTGGTCATAACGCAATCCTCCATTCAAAATCACTTTTGGGGAAAAGTAATGCTTTATTTGACCATATACTGAAAAAGAATTCTCTTTTCCGTTCTTATATACGGAATTTTCATCATTAATAGCAGTCATTATTACGCCATCATAGTTAGCTCCAATAGAGAAATAATTGTAATGACTATTAAAATAGCCCATCTGAGCCCCCACAAGAATTGTGCCTTTGGCTTTACCAAGTTTGTAACTATTCGCCAATTGAATTTCTCCTTCGACATTCACATTATCCCAACCTTGCACACAAAATGCTCCTCTACTAATTATCAGAGAATCTTTTATATATGGATTGGTAGGATGTAGTACAAGGCCTATATTTGAATAAGGATAAGGCAAAGAGTCACCTAATACATTATATATATCTGTCTTCTCAAAATTGTATGACAATGAAGCAGAAAGCGAAGTGTTGTCGTTTAATGAAATGGTATAATCTGCTATCGCATTAGTTGTAGTGACACTTCGTCCTGGTTTTGTTCCGTTAATTTTAGAATATTTGTCATAGTCACACAAAGAATAGAAATAGAGAGAGTTATATGACTGTACTCTCTTACTATGTTGATGGCTTAGTGTCAAAGTCAAGTCTTTCCAACGGTATTTCATACCAAAATCAAAGGCGGGTTTATTGTTGTATCCGTCAACATACATTGTTCCGTCTTTTTTTATAAGACCATAAAAATCTTCGTCATCGGGCGATATATTATATTTATAGCCATCAGAGGCATAAAGGCTTCCCCAAATAAGTATTTCTGAGTCTATGAATCCTTTACCAAAGAGGATTTCTCCTTTGTATGTGTTGTTATCACCCATACCGTATGTGGCTCTTAGACCATTTACGTCGGAACCTGACTTTGTAATAATGTTTACTACTGAAGTTAAGGCTACGTTTCCATAAAGTGAGGATGCGGGGCCGCGGAGAACCTCTATCTGCTTGATATTGTTCAATGCTATGCGGTAGTCAGGAGCTATTGAGTTGGTGGCATAGCTATTAAGTCTGTGGCCATCACGCATGATTAGGATATTTTCTTGAGATGAAGAATAAATGCCTCTCATTGACAAATTACACTCTTCTCCTTCCAGTGGTGTAATGCCTGGAACAAAGGTCATCAACAGGTCGCGAAGGTTCTTAGCCCCCGATGCCTTTATCATGTCTTCGGTGATAAGTGTCACAGGTACCGGAGACTCGTCGATGCTCTCTGCCTGCTGCGAGGCGGTGGTAATGGTGGCCGACTTGCCGCGCTTCATGCTTTCGATGAGGTCGACGAAACGCAAGGGGTCGGAAAGGGTCGGGGTGAAGTATGGGTTTTCCTTCAGCAGAAGTGAGGCATAGCGGGTGGCCTCGTCGCTGTTGTCTTTTTCCATATAACAGAGCGAGAGGAGATGGTAGGCTGTGCTTCGTGTGCGCGAGGTAAGGCGAGACATATTGTCTTTGAGCAGGCTCACGGCTTCGTCGAAACGGCCTATTCGGTAGGCTGTTTCAGCTTGTTGGCAGATTTCTATCTCTGCGGCTGTCTGGGCGGTGGCTGCGATACTGACGGCGAGACTGAATATTATGGTGAATATTTTTTTCATCTACTATTTCTTGAGGATTGGAATGATCAATGTGAAACACGTTCCGGAATGTTCCACCGAGTCGAACTCTATGCGGCCGTTGTGCTGATTGATGATGTTGCGGGTGATAGACATACCGAGTCCTGTGCCTTGTCCGAGTGGTTTGGTGGTAAAGAAGTTCTGGTAGATTTTTTCCTTCACTTCCGGAGTCATTCCTATACCATTGTCTGATATGACGATTGATAGTTCGCCGTTGGCGGCTATTGTTGATATTGCTACTTCGGGGTGATAGCTATCCCCTTCGGCTTGAAGGCGTTCCCATACGGCATAGAAGGCATTGTTGACCACATTGAGTAAGGCGCGGCTGATGTCTTGTGGGACTACGGCTATCGGCGGCAGAGCTTCGGCATACTGTTCAGTGATAGTAACGTTGAAGCCGTTGTAGTTTGCGCGCATGGCGTGGTATCCGAGCCATGTGTATTCATGCACAATAGCATTGATGTCAGAAGGTATACGCTCACCTTCTTTTCCGCGGGAGTACTGAAGTATGTTCTGAATTATGCTTGTGGCACGTTCGCCGTGTTCACGTATTTTTCCGAGGTTTTCTCTCAGGTCTGCCATGATGTCGCTGATGTCGTCTGCATCGTCTGCAGGCAGCTTGTCGAGATTATCGTCGAGGTCGTCGCCGAGATCATTAAGCAGCGTGTCGGACAGTTTACTGAAGTTTATGACGAAGTTGAGCGGGTTGCGTATTTCGTGTACGATGCCCGCAGTCAGCAGACCTAACGACGCCAACTTTTCCTGTTGCTTTAGTTGGTCTTGAAGATTTCTCAACTGTTGTTTCAATTCTTCTACTGTTTCCATATTAGTTGCATTTAGTTATTCTTGGGGAAGTGAGATGGTGAACTTCGTCTCCACCTCTTTCTTTGACTCTACTGTTATCTCACCGCCATGGTTAAGCACTATCTCTCGGCTGAGGTACAAGCCCACACCCACTGCCTCGGCTGTGGTCTTGGTGGTGAAGAATGGGTCAAACACATTGTCGATGATGGTTGACTCGATGCCGATGCCATTGTCGTAGATGCCGATGTCTACCCAACCCTCTGTGGCCGACGGTGATATTGTGAGGCGTACGATGGGCGAATATGGTTTCAGGCGGTATTTCTTTGTCACGGCGTAGATGCTATTGCCTATCATGCTCATCACCACACGACTTATCTGTTCGGCGTCCACTCGTGCGGTGTGTGGCGTATCGAGTCCTGCCGACTCTATGGTGATGCAGGCTTCTGCCAGTTCCTTGGCGTAGTACGACTGTGTCATCTCAATATTCTTGCGGCATAGAGCCGAGAGGTCGGTGGACTCGAGGTTGCACTTGCGTTCCTTGAGCATTTCCTCCATGGCCTTCAATATTCGGGTGGTATTGACTCCGTGTTCCTCTATCTTGGAGAGGTTGGTATGTAGCATGTCGACGATGTCGAGACAGTCATCGTAGTTGTCGGGAGTCATCTTTTCCTCGTCGTCTTCAAGATTTTCCTTTATGTCCTTGAGCAGTCCGAGACTCATGTGAGAGAAGTTGTTGACGTAGTTCATCGGGTTGAGTATTCGGTCAACCAGTCCCTTTGTGAGAGTTCCGACGGTGGCCATTCTCTCCTGGCGGAGAAGTTGGTATTGTGCGGCGTTGAGTTCTTCGAGTGCTTTTTCGAGGCTGTTTGACTTCTCTTCGATTTCGTCTTTCTGCTGTCTTATCTGCGAGGTACGTTCCTCGACGATGTTTTCCAGCCTAATCTTTTCCTTAAGTAGTCGTGCCATGCGCCAGCGTATGAACATCACAACGAAGATGGCGAGCATAAGGACATAGAGCAGGATGAAATACCAACGGAGATAGATGGGATAGTGTACCATGAGTTCCACCTTTGCACTATCGACGAGACGTCCGTAGCGGTCGCGAGCCATAACCTCGAAGGTGTAATGGCCTGAACGTGGATTTGAAAGTGTGGCGTATGGAGTATTGCTCCATGCCGACCACTGCTGGCTTTTGTCGAGGCGATATCTGTACTCTGTGTCACCGATGGTGGAGAGCATGTCAGTGGAAAAATATATGGTGACACTTTGAACGTCGCTCTCAAAATCCAGTTCACTGAAAGGAAGGCTTGGTTCGAGCTTGTCGCCCTTGTTGAATCCGCCCCAGATAACTGAGTCGTTGTTCATGACGATGCTGCGGATATACACTTTTGTTTTGTGACTGAAGTCGGTGTCGCGATATTCAGAATTCCAACAGATAAGGCCAAAATTACCTCCTGCCCAGGCATAATTACCATCGATCTCAAGCGAGCGGACATTGAGTTTGTGGACTGGGCGTAGCAGTTGGTTTAACATAGTGTAGTCTGTGGTATTCGAGAAAACCATTAGTTCGCGACCTTCGTTGTTGGTAGACCAAAACCGGTCTAAATTGTCGAAGAGTGCAAGTTGCGGAAAGCTATAGTTGATATTGTTTTGCTTTCCGACTTCGGTTTTTTGCAGCGACTGTGTCTTTTCGTCCCATTTAAACACTCCTATGCGTCCTATGACGTTTATCTCACCATTGTGTTCTATAAGGCTATAGTTGTAGCGTTCAGCCGGTTTATTGCCATCTTTGGGCAGAATCTCGTTGAGTTTGCTGAAATCGCCTGTACATCTGAATACTTGTCCGTAGATATTTCGCACCCAAAGGTTTCCGTCGGGTGTGAGTGAGAATGTGGTGGCTTTTTCTATGGTATTCACCTTGCGGCGGTTGCCTGACTTGTCGATAAGGAAAACTCCATCTATTTCGCCTGCGTAGAAACTGCCGTTATCTAACGGACATACAGCTATTGTATGTTTGTTGGATAACTGACTGATATTATTGCCATTTATAATATAGATTCCTCCAGCAGTTGATGCACATAGCCTGCGCTGCTTGTCGAGACACAGGTTCCAGCAGGCGTTGTCTATTTTGCCTACCCTTTCGAAGGCGTTGTCACGCTTGATAAAGAGTCCGCGCAACGTTCCGACATAGAGTCCTACGGGTGTCTGACAGATGGACAGAACCTCGCCAAGAAGACCGTCGGTTGCTTGAAAAGATGTATAGGCCGTATAAACGTCTGCAAGGAAGATGCCATCGTCGGTAGCTCCCCAAAGGTTACCGTATTTATCTGCGAAGACGGCGTTTACATTGTCGTTACACAGTCCACCACGTTCAGAGAGATGATATTTTTTACTGCCATCTGCAGAAAGGACCACAACGCCGAGTCCGGCGGTAGCGAGTACAGTACATCCGTCACTTAGCTTAATGCTCTCGTTAACCTTCACTCCGGAGTAGAGTTGCGGATTGTCTGATGGCGTCTTCGATATTTTGTATCCATCCATGCAGTTGTCTTCCAGTCCAGCGGTGCCAATGGATGTCTCGATGCAAATCTTACCGTCTTTCTCGCTGATGTCTGTCACTTCGCCGATGAATCCTTTGTTATCGCGCGAAAAAACGGTTTTAAGTTTCAGTTCTCCGTTCTTTGCCGAGGAAAGATATCCAAATACGTTGTATCCTCCTACCCATATTCGTCCGTTATGGTCTTTGAAGAGGCGTGTAATTCGGAAAATGCCTGGTGCATGTATTATGGTCCACTTTGACTGGTCATAGCAGAGCAGTCCTTCAAAGTTAGCAACATACACACGACCCTCGTCGTCGCTGAGTATGTCGAAGTTGCGGTTGTGGGCTCCGTAGTCGTCTGTAGTGAAGTTGACAAAGAAAGGGTGTCCCACGGCCGCCCTTGTTTCTACGGCAACGAGCGTCCATATTAATATGATGATGCAGTATATCCTTTTCATAAGCCAATATCAGTCTTTAAGTTTTATTTTCGGAACATTGTCACCCACATAATAAGACCACTCATCGTCTGTGAAGTCACGTTTGAGGCTTGAATGTACGGTGGCTGCCATTTCTGACGGCGACACTACAATACGAGAGACGGCACCCGACTGTGATCCAACAAAGATGGAGTTCTGGTCGGCACTGCATAGGCAATAGAGCCACGACGAATAGTCTTTTAGGGCCACAGCCTCGCTGTTTGTGGCGTTTGCGTCCCAAAGGTTCACCACTCGGTCGTAACTTGCAGAGAAGAGGAAGTCGTCTTTGAAGAGCAGGTCGGTTATGCGTGAACTGTGTCCAACGAGTTTTCGTAAACTGTTGCCATTGGCGTCTAGTATGAAGATATCGCCGTTTTCAGTACCCACAGAAGCCCTTTGTTTGTCTTTAGACCAAGTGTATGCCGTTATCTCTCCATTCACTCTTATGTCCTCAGGAGTAATTTTTCCAACGGAGTTCACTTGCCATGCCTTAGATTTTTCGCCGAAGACCAAAACGTTTCCTTCACGTTTGCCTATGGCTGTGATGTTCTGTGGCATATCAATGTTTTTCACTATCTGTCTTTTCACGGTGTCAAATAGATAGAGTCTCGCCTTTGCCACGAGGAGAAGTCGGTTGGATGAGATTCGGCAGATATGTGTCCAGCCGGTCTTTTCGGGCAGTATGAAAGGCTGCGCCACTTGTCCGTTGGCCACAGACTGCAGTTTACCATTGAAACTCAGCGCATATATTACCCCGTCAGAATCAGTGCAGACATCGCGGTAGCTGCAACTATTGTCGCTTGCCAGAAGATGTTTTTCCCATATTCCCGATATGTGTCTCCACTTTGTTATTTCTCCATATCTGCTAACAGACACGAAATGACCTTTATTGTCAAGAGGTATGATTTTTGATACTCCGCCCTTGTGTATAAGACTTGAAGAGAAGCTTCCGCTATTTTGGCTTAACGACTTGAAAATGACAGGTATATTAACATTTCCCTTATAACTTGAAGTAAATTTCCACGCAGCGTAAGCGAGAAGAGCTGAAGCGTCTTTGTTTCCAGCGAGATACTGTGTTGAGGAGAGAGATGCGAGCGAACGTCCGAGTGCGATGTAGCTAAGCGTATCGGCCACGTTACGTGCATATTCGGCTTTGATTTGCTGTGTAACGGCAAGTTCTTTTTGTTGCTCTGCCATATTTCTTGCCTCCACCACATTACGTGCAAATTCCTCTGCTTTTCGCTGTTCGCTTTCAGCCTTGGATCGCATTTCGTCTGCCACCCTCATTTGGAATAGAGCTTCCTCTCGGCGTTTGTCGGAGATATCCATCTGCTGATAGGCTATATCTTCCATTTGCTTGCTGATTCTTTCCACTACAAAAGAATTACCGTCACGTTGCTCATACTTTGAAATATTAGCACGAAGCTCGTTAATGTCGGCCTTGAGTTGGTTATTGTCGCAATATAGCTCGTAAGCCACTCCCGCCAATGCGACAGTGGACAAGCCCAAAATGTATGTTATAGCCTTGTTGTATCTCACGTTTCTATAATTATTATTCAAGTTTCATTCAATGTATCGAGGTATTATTTAATCCTCTTTATTGCCATCAAAGTGATGTCGTCGCTTTGCGGCTCATAGCCGGCAAAGATGGAGACGTCGGTAAGGATGGCTTGGCAGATTTCCTCGCTTCCTGTAGGCCCTACACGTCTGAGGGTGTTTTCAAGGCCCGACTCGTCGAACATCTGTCCGGATGTATTGAAGGCCTCAGTCACTCCGTCGGTGAAGAGCACGAGTGACTCGCCCATATCGAGTTTCATCTCATTCTGAGTAAATTCCATGTTCTCAAACATACCTGCCACGATGTCGGAGCTCATGGGCAGAGCCTCTATCGAACCATTGGCGTGAACGATGTATGGAGGGTTATGGCCGGCATTGGTATATTCTATCGTTCCGGTCTGAATGTTGTATATGCCGTAGAAGACAGTGACGAACATAGAGTCTACACTCTCGTTGCAGAGCATATTGTTTACACAGTCGAGACACTCCTTGGTGGATATTCCCCTCATGCCAGTGGCACGCAGAAGGGTACGGCTGACGGCCATGAATATGGATGCCGGCACACCCTTGCCGGAGACGTCGGCAATGACAAAGCCCAAACGGTGTTCGTCGATACGGAAAAAGTCGAAGAAGTCGCCTCCCACTTCCTTTGCTGGCGTCATGGTTGCAAAGAGGTCCACCTTATCGGCTATGTCGGGCATTGGCGGGAAACGGCGCGGCAGGATGGCCTGCTGTATCTCTCCAGCCACTGCGAGGTCGCTCTTGATGGACTCGAGCTGGTTGTGTTCCTGCTGCGACTTTCTCACGAAGTCAATTTCCTCGATGGCCTTTTCTATGGTTCGTGAAAGGTCATCAAGATCTATTGGTTTTGTTGCGAAGTCGAAAGCACCATTGTTCATGGCCGAACGGATGTTTCCCATATCACCGTAAGCTGACACCATGATACATTTCAATGCCGGATTGCGCATCTCATTGATTTTGGTAAGAAGCGTCAGTCCGTCCATCTCAGGCATATTGATATCGCTGAGAATGATGTCGAAATCTTTCTTTTCAAGCACTAACCTGAGAGCTTCCAGGCCATTATGTGCGAATGTGAACTCATACTCGCCCTTGCGGATTTTTCTTCTGAAGTATTGTGTTAGCAATATCTCCAAGTCAAGTTCGTCGTCTACGCTCAATATTTTTATTGCCATATTGGATAATTGTATAATAATCTTTAATTAACGACTGCAAAGATAATAACTTTATTTATATTATCAAAAGAAAACAAAGAAAAAAATTACATAATTCAAAAAAAAGTGTCTTGCTTAAGAACACAAGACACTTTTTTATAATAAAGGAATTAACAAGTTGCGGGTTGTCAACTAAAATACTTACTCTTCCAAAGGCACTGCAAAATAGGCTTTGCGACCTGTAGGATAGATTCCTTGGATGTAGAGCACAGGTTCCTTGCTTGTGGATGCTTCTTTCACAACCCTTTGCAAGTCCTCGATAGTCTTTATGCTCTCGTCGTTGACTCTTTGTATGATGAATCCGCGGCTGATGCCTGCCTCAGACATCTTTCCTTTGTTCACCTTAGTCACCTCAAGTCCATAAGAGATGTTGAGCTGTGACTTCACTTCCTTTCCTATCTCGCGGAAGTTAGCTCCAAGTACATCTAGGTCAGCATGCTTCACTACCTTTGTGTTGCCTTGCTCGTTCTTCAATGTGATGGTCTCTGTCTGCTTCTTCTTGTCACGCATATACGTGAGCGATACCTTGTCACCTGGGCGTTTCTTTGCAATTATCTCCTGAAGCTCAGCCATGCGTGTCACTTTCTGTCCGTCGACAGCCACAATCACGTCGCCCTTTTTCAGTCCAGCGTCAGCAGCGGCTCCGTCGTCAGTCACCTTGTCGATGTACACACCTTCCATGGTGCCGAAGTCCACTTCTTTGCCTTCTTCTTTCTGCATGTCGATAAAGTTCTTCACATCGCCACCCTGGATACCGATCACTGCACGCTGAACAGTGCCATATTGCTTCAGGTCGGCTACAACCTTATTCATAATGGTAGTTGGGATGGCAAAACCATAACCGCTGTATGAACCAGTCTGAGAATACAGTGCAGCATTGATGCCCACCAATTCTCCCTTCACGTTTACAAGCGCACCGCCAGAGTTGCCTCGGTTGATAGCCGCGTCGGTCTGTATGAATGCCTCAACGCCATTTGCCCCAAGCGAGCGTGCCTTGGCGCTCACGATGCCAGCTGTTACGGTGTTGTTAAGTCCAAGAGGGTTACCCACGGCCAATACCCACTCGCCCACCTTTATGTCTTCGCTGTTAGCGATGGCGATGGCAGGAAGGTTTTTCCCGTCGATCTTGATGAGAGCGAGGTCTGTGTTTTTGTCGGCACCAACGATGCGTGCCGAGTACTCCTTATTGTCGTTGAGTGTAACGGTAAGTTCGTCAGCTCCTTCAACCACATGGTTGTTTGTCACGATATAGCCATCTGTGGAGATAATCACTCCCGAACCTGTAGCCTCACGTTTCGGAGTCTGCACCTGGCGTTTTTGTGTGCCGCCGTTTCCCCTTCCGAAGAAGCCGCCGAATGGGTCGGAGAAGAAGTCGCTGAACGGGTCGCTCTCTACGTCCACGGTCTTAATCTTCGAGTTCTGGACATATTTGATATGAACAACGGAGGGTAGAGCCTTTTCGGCTGCGTAAGTTAAGTCTACTGGCTGTCCTACAGCGATAGGAGCAGCTTCTGCCTTGTTGAAAGCTGCCACCGAAAAAGCGATGGCCACCAAGCTTAGAGCTGGTAAGATAAAATTCCAAATCTTTTTCATTATCATTAATTATTTTACTTAAAACTATTTCACGTTATTGTTTTCCGGGTGCAAAGATATGCGCAAAATGTGTTAATTGTGCATTTTGGGTCAATCATTTGTCGCAATTTAACAGTTCGATATTTGCAGTTAACGGCTGTTTGCTGTTACACATATAACATGAAATAAAAATTAACTTAATAATTAACGCAATTAGAGTTGACGAGTTGTCAACTTTTCACCAGGTCAATTATTTGACGGAATGTCTTGTTTCTTTTTATGTAGTACTGCCATAGTATGGAGATGCATATACGTTCTGGAACTGCGTCTACGTTGGCTGTGCTCTGAATAGTCTCCCGGTCGTGTCTGAAGTCGTTTTTCCATGCCTTGAATGCCATACGAGCCTTGATAACAGCCTTAAAATCGCCAATACTTCTTCCTAACACAAGCATTTGTAAGGCGGCAAGCCAATCGAGCAAAAAGCGCATTCTCATTACTTTCCGAAGTTCTCTGTCGGGAAGGTTTTTGTAGAGCATGGTAAGATTGTTACGGAAGTTTAAGTATGTCTTCATTGGATTGCTTTTGGGGAGCGTACCGCCGCCAAGATGAAACACCGCACTGTCGGGAATGCAGTATACCTTACGTCCGAGAAGACGAAGGCGCCAGCAAAGGTCTATTTCCTCGTTATGTGCGAAGAAGCGCCCGTCGAAGCCTCCTGCATTCCAGTAGTCACTACTGCGAATCATCATGCAAGCTCCTGTAGCCCAAAGAATAGGCATTGCAGTGTCATACTGCCCTTTGTCGCGCTCAATGGTGTTGAACACACGTCCTCGACAAAAAGGATAACCGTAAAGGTCGATGAAACCGCCACATGCCCCAGCATACTCAAATGAATCAGTGTCTATAATTGACAATAGCTTAGGCTGGCAAGCCGCCACGTCGCGATGTGCGTCCATAAACTCTACCAAAGGCTGAAGCCAATGATGTGTCACTTTCACGTCAGAGTTAAGCAGTACATAGTATTCAGCCTCTATCTGCGATAGTGCCTTATTATATCCTTCGGCAAATCCCCAGTTTTTTTCCAGTAAGATTACTTTTACCTGAGGATATTCACTGCGTAGCATTTCCACGGAATCGTCTGTTGAGGCATTATCGGCAACATATACCACAGCATTGTCCACGATAGAGTAATTTACCACATCAGTTAGGTATCGTCTCATCATGTCCACTCCGTTCCAATTCAGTATTACTATGGCTATTTTGTTCATCTCGTTATTATTAAATTATCCCCATCAGCGATGTTTTGTCGTGGTTGAAGTCACCAAGACATACTTCTATAATTTTATTGTCGTATTCTGGCTTTGCTTCTGCCGGTGGCAGTTCCACTCTTATGTAATTTTCCGTAAAGCCATGCATGGCCTTTCCCCTCGGGGCTTTTTCGAACAGCACCTTGGCTTTTTGTCCGATATGGCGGCTGTAGAAATCCTGTGTCTTAGCGTCGGAAAGTGCCAAGAGCCTGCTGCTTCGTTCTTTCTTTGTTATCTCGTCCACTTTATAGTCTATCTTCAAGGCTGCCGTACCTGGACGTTCGGAATATGGGAACACATGCAACTGTGTCACGTCGAGCGATTTGAGGAAAGAGTATGTCTCTTCAAAACACTCTGGGGTTTCTCCACGGCATCCCACCATCACATCGACACCGATGAAAGCTTCGGGCATGACTGTCTTTATGCGACGTATCTTGTCGGCAAAGAGCTGTGTGTCGTAATGTCGGTGCATAAGTTTCAGCACAGTGTCGCTACCACTCTGAAGTGGGATATGGAAATGTGGCATGAAAGCACGGCTATGGGCGCAATAGTCAATGAGTTCATCGGAGGCGAGGTCAGGTTCAAGGCTGCTGATGCGGAATCTTTCTATTCCTTCCACTTCGTCGAGACGCTTAACAAGATTCAGGAACGATTCGCCTGTTGTCTTACCGAAATCGCCGATGTTCACTCCAGTAAGCACAATCTCTCGTCCTCCTTCTGCAGCAGCCTCACGAGCCTGCTCCACTAGCGAGTCGATGGTGGGATTTCTGCTGAATCCGCGAGCAAAAGGAATGGTGCAATAGGTACAGAAATAGTCGCAGCCATCCTGTACCTTTAGAAAAAAACGTGTTCGGTTGCCTCTTGAACAACTCGGAGCAAAGGTCTTTATGTCCTTTGTCTTCACAGAGTAGTGTTCGTGAAGATGTGTCTCACGTGTTTCTCCAGCAGCCCATTTTTCCGATAGGAACTGTACGAGATTCGCTTTCTCGTTGCTGCCCAAAACGAGGTCAACGCCTTCAATGTTACTTATCCTCTCAGGTTCGAGTTGTGCGTAACATCCTGTTACTACAACGAAAGCCCCCGGATTGTTTCTCACCATGCGATTGATGGCTTGTCGGCATTTATGGTCAGCCACGTCAGTGACCGAACAGGTATTGATGAGGCACAGGTCGGCAGTTTCGCCTTTCTGTGCCGTCATCACTCCCATGTCGGCAAGCATTTTCCCGAATGTTGAAGTCTCGGAAAAATTCAGTTTGCAGCCAAGTGTATAATATGCCGCTTTCTTACCTTGAAAGGCTGAGAAATCTATCATATCAACAAGCCTTGAAACTCATGTCGAGTCCTTTCACTGAATGAGTCAACGCACCTACAGAGATGAAGTCGACGCCACACTCAGCATAATCACGCAGTGTATCGAAAGTGATACCTCCGCTTGACTCTGTTTCATACTTATGGTTGATTATCTCCACTGCCTTTTTGGTGTCGGCGGGAGAGAAATTGTCGAGCATGATGCGATCTACGCCACCACGGTCAAGTACCTGTTGTAATTCGTCAAAGTTTCTGACTTCGATTTCGATTTTCAGGTTTAATCCGTTTTTCTCAAGATAATCATGGCAACGGTTGATTGCATTAGCTATTCCTCCGGCAAAGTCTACATGGTTGTCTTTCAGCAATATCATGTCAAACAATCCGATACGATGGTTGCATCCACCACCAATCTTCACAGCTGCCTTCTCGAGCATGCGTAGACCTGGAGTAGTCTTTCGTGTGTCAAGCACTCGTGTGTTTGTTCCCTTCAGTCTTTCTACATATCGACTTGTAGTAGTGGCTATACCACTCATTCTTTGCATGATATTAAGCATGAGACGTTCTGTTTGCAACAGAGAGCGCACCTTTCCACTAACAATCATGGCAATGTCGCCCTTTTTCACCCTAGTTCCATCCTCCATGAGCACTTCCACTTTCAGTTCAGGGTCAAAACGTCTGAACACTTCTTTTGCCACCTCAACTCCAGCAAGCACCCCGTCTTCTTTTATTAAAAGGTGAGACTTGCCCATTGCATCTTCTGGTATGCAGCACAATGTGGTATGGTCGCCGTCGCCAATGTCTTCAGCAAAGGCGAGGTCGATAAGTCTGTCTACTAATTCTTCTACTTTTAGCATTGTATCTTTATTTAACGATTAAGACAATTAATATTTTCTACAAATACAATCCCACTCCCAGACGGAAGCCGATGGTGCTATAGTCCTTATGGCTCTTGAACGACTGGTTGTAATATATTTCCGGTTCTATCGTTACACAACGTCCGATAAAGAAGGCATAGCCCACATGAACGCTCGGAAGAAAATCATCGTAAAGGTCGCCAACATGAAGGTAGTTTACTCCGGCACCAAGATAAATGCCGTTCTGTTCTATATAATAGCGGGCACCGGCTCCTAACGACAACTGGGCTGGTACATCTGTGCTTTTCTTATATCCCACAGAACCGAGAACCATGACATTGTCCATGAAGAGATAACCACCCTTGGCAGACAAACCGAAGCTGGCCTTTTCACTGCCGTTGTAACTGAGATTAAGTCCAGACACGGAGACGTTTCCATACTTCTTTCCGGATTCAAACTGGGCATGGGCGGCAATGGCTACCATAATTGCCATTACTACAAGACATAGTTTCTTTTTCATAATTGATACTGTTTTTGTTTATAATAATTTATTTAGTTTCGCATTTGCCCAACTTATTTTCCCTTATGCTTCACATAACGCGAATGCCATATATGGAACCAACCGTAAGAGGCAATGAGAACTGCTACTCCTAACGGATATCCTACTGTCTCAGACATGCCGAAAGCCTGATGGGAAACGAAGAGGAATGTTGAACATACCGTGGTCATAAACAATGCCGGGACAAGAGTGATGACATACGGTTTGTCGTTCATTACAAGATATGCAGTTATTGCCCATAATCCGAAGACAGCCAAGGTCTGATTTGCCCAACCAAAATATTTCCAAACTACATTAAATCCGTCAGGATTGCCTATCTGCCAGAACAACAAGGCGAGACAGGCAAGAAACATCGGAATGCAGATAAGAAGGCGGTTGTGGATGCCCTTCTGCTCAAAGTGCAACGACTCTGCTATGATAAGACGGGCGGAACGGAAAGCTGTGTCGCCACTGGTAATGGGAGCCGCCACCACACCTAGCACTGCCAATATTCCACCTACCACGCCAAGCCAGTCTTCACACATAAGATATACGACCTTAGGTGCCGAAGTGGAAATACCAAGCTCTTTCGTGGCCTCAAACATGGTGTAGCCAGGAGTAGGGTCGCCATAGAAGAAATAGGAAGACACGGCTGCCCACACCAAAGCAACGATGCCTTCTGTAATCATGGCACCGTAGAATATCGGACGACCCATCTTCTCACTCTTCAGACAACGAGCCATCAAAGGACTCTGTGTGGCATGGAAACCGCTGATGGCTCCACAAGCTATGGTGATAAAAAGACAGGGGAACAGCTGGTCTTTGAACGAGCTGTCTACTGTAAGCGCCTTGTTGCCAAGACCATCCCAAATTTCCGGAATGGAAGGCCATTTCAATACCAACACTACCACAAGCGCAACTGCCATGAACAACAAGGCAATGGCAAAAAGCGGGTATATCCTGCCTATGAGCTTGTCGATAGGAAGCAAGGTGGCAATAATATAATATAAGAATATTAATATCACCCACATAGCTGTTGTGCCTCCAAACATCTCAAGAATCTCTGCAGGACTATACACAAACACCGAACCAAGAATCATAAGCAGGAAAACTGAGAAAAACAATATAGCCTTCTCAGCCTTAGTACCTAAATAACGCCCAACGATAGAAGGCAGGCTTGCTCCCTCGTTACGCATTGACAGCATTCCTATCATGAAATCGTGAACTGCTCCTGCAAATATGCAGCCGAATACTATCCACAGATAACTTGACGGACCAAACTTCGCGCCCATGATGGCACCAAAAATTGGTCCTGTACCAGCTATGTTCAGAAACTGGATAAGGAATACTTTCCAGTTTGGCATAACAATAAAGTCCACACCATCAGACTTGGCTATTGCCGGAGTCACACGGTCATCGGGACCAAACACCTTTTCAACAAACTTGCCGTAGGTGAAATAGCCTATGACAAGAGCTACAAGACAAATTGCGAATGATATCATAAGTTAATATTTAAAATTCTATAGTTAAAACTCCTTACCTTTATTATATCGTGCGTGCCACACAAGAAAAACACCCCAAATAGCGAAGGAAATGGCGAAACCGAGTGGATAGCCCACCTCCAGTTGGAAAGACAGCAGCTGGCGTGACACAAACAGATAGGTCATGCACACGAATGTCATGAACACAGCCGGGACGTATGTTATGATGTATCGCTTTTGTTCCTTAACGAGATAAACAGTGAGAGCCCAAAGAGTAATGGCTGTAAGACACTGGTTAAACCAGCCCAAATACTGCCAGAGAACTCCGAATCCATCGGGATTTGCCACCTGCCACATCAGTAACGAGAAAGTGCATAGAAACAATGGCATGGAAATAATCAGCCTGCGCTTCAGTGTACGCTGTTCTATCCTGATGAAATCGGCAATTATCAGACGTGCAGAACGAAGCGATGTGTCACCAGTAGTGATTGGCGCCGCCACTATTCCCAACAAGGCGAGTATTCCTCCTGTTATGCCTAGCCAGTCCTTGCACACAATATTCACCACATGGGGAGCTGAAGTGGCAAAACCATTGTTACCTACGAGAGAGAGTACCTCATAGCCTGGCTGGGGTGATGCGTAAAAGAAATAAGAACCGATGGCAGCCCAAATTAAAGCTACAATACCTTCTGTTATCATTGCACCATAAAAAACTGGACGTCCGAGACGTTCAGATGACATACAGCGCCCCATCAGTGGACTCTGTGTGGCATGGAAACCGCTTATTGCACCACATGAAATCACTATGAAAAGACAAGGAAAGATATTGTCCTTCCAGTCTGGGCTTACCTCCATGGCTTTGTTGCCCAACCCATCCCATATTTCAGGTATCGTGGGCCATTTTACCAGCATCACCACCAACATTGCTATGGCCATAAACAACAAAGAGATAGCAAATAGCGGATATATGCGCCCTATGATGTTCTTAATTGGCAGAATGGTGGCAATGAGATAATATACTAAGATGACCACTATCCAAAAGAACTCTGAGCCTACGATATTGCTTAGTATTGCGGCAGGGCTATAGACAAACACCGCCCCAACAATCATAAGAAGAAACACCGTGAGGACAAGCATTGCGACACGAACCTTTGCACCAAGATACTTGCCAATGACCTCTGGTAAACCAATGCCGCCATTACGCATCGACACCATTCCGCTGAGATAATCGTGAACAGCTCCTGCAAAAATGCAGCCAAACACTATCCACAGATAACTCGACGGTCCGAACTTTGCCCCCATGATGGCACCGAAAATAGGACCAGTACCTGCGATGTTCAGAAACTGAATCATAAAAATCTTCCATCGGGGAAGTGTTATAAAGTCTATGCCGTCAGCTTTCAGAACAGCAGGCGTGGGACGATCGTCAGGGCCGAATATTCTCTCGACCACTTTTCCGTAAAAAAAGTAACCTAAAACCAAGGCTACAAGACTGACAATAAAAGAAATCATATTTTTTTCAGTTGTTTTATAAATTCTTTGGTGCAAAAGTAGCAATTTAATTTGAAATATGAAAAAAAACTCATAACTTTGCAGCAAAATTTCAAAAAAAAGAATGAAACATACCACTTTTTTGCCAAAATATGCCCTAATTACAATAATGTTATGCATGGCAACAACATTTTGGGCTGACGGGAAACACGAGGTTAGGGCTGTTTGGCTTACTACCATTGGCGGGCTCGACTGGCCTCACTCTTACGCACAATCTGCCCATTCCATCGAAAAGCAGAAAAATGAACTCAGAGACATGCTAGACAAACTGCAACTCGCAAATATCAACACCGTATTGCTCCAGACCAGAGTAAGGGCAACCACCATTTATCCTTCCGATATTGAGCCGTGGGACGGATGTATGTCGGGAATACCTGGAAAAACGCCTGGATACGACCCTTTGGAATTTGCCATCGACGAATGCCACAAACGTGGTATGGAACTCCATGCTTGGGTGGTAAGCATACCTATAGGAAAATGGAACGGATACGGATGCCGACAACTAAGAAAGAAAAGACCGGATATTGTAAAGCGCATAGCCGACGAGGGATTCGTTAATCCGGAAAAGACGGCAGCGGCTGATTATATCGCTTCCATCTGCGCGGAGATAACCGAAAAATATGACATCGACGGCATTCACCTCGACTATATCAGGTATCCTGAAACATGGCAAGGACGAATTGACGTTGTAAAAGGCAGAAAAAACATCACACGCATCGTGGAAAAAGTGGCAACGGAGGTGAAGGCAAGAAAGCCTTGGGTGAAAATGAGCTGCTCGCCGGTGGGAAAGCACGACGACCTCGCACGATTCTCAAGCTACGGATGGAACGCTCGCACAAAAGTATGCCAGGATGCCCAAAAATGGCTCGCCGACGGACTCATGGACCAACTCTACCCTATGATGTATTTCCGCGGCAACCAATATTTCCCTTTTGCCGTAGACTGGAAAGAAAACGATTGTGGAAAGGCTGTGGCATCGGGACTTGGCATCTACTTCCTTTCACCCAAGGAGAAAGACTGGGACATAAACGTCTTGCGACGTCAACTTCACTTTCTCAAAGACGCTGGTTTAGGACAGGCTTTCTTCAGGTGTAAATTTCTGTTAGACAACGTAAAAGGCATTTATGATATAATAAAGGATGAAGTAAATGTCTTTCCAGCCATCGTTCCAGAGATACAATCGCCAAACAATGCTGACGATGTTATGCCTCCACTTTCGCTTCATCTCGTAAAGGGTAACGGTATCGACAGGCTTAGCTGGAACGATACAAAACCATACCCGCAGACCGATGGTCGTTACCACCTTTTTAATATATATATGTCGGAGAGTTATCCTGTCGACACTGACAATCCTTCAAATCTCATAGCCACACGATGGACGAAAACAAGTATCGACATTCCGGTGACTAACCGGCGTAAACCCATACACTATGCGGTGACAGCCACCAACCGCTATGGTCAGGAAAGCAAGGCCACCTGTACAGCAGCGCCAGCCACAAGCTCAGCTCTCGACGTTGAAGGCATGCTTCCATGCAACGGCACCACACTCCAACTCCCCCACAAGACAGAATCATCCGATGCCGAATATCTGGCAATAGAGAGCATAGCGGGTAATATCATTGCTACACTTCCCTACTCCACACAAGAAGCAAACGTGGCTTCCATTCCTGAGGGATTCTATGTCGTACGGTCTCTCAACAGAAAAGGGGCAAGCCACAGAATTGGGTTCTTCATAATAAAACGTTAAACAGAATGGAAAAAATAATATTGGGCATCGACCCGGGAACAAACATTATGGGATATGGTGTCATAAAAGTTAAGGACAACAAGGCCGAAATGGTAACCATGGGCATCATCGACCTTAGGAAGTTTGGCGACTCATACCTCAAACTGGGACATATCTTCGAAAGGGTGACTGGCATCATCGACGCTTATCTACCCGATGAAATGGCCATCGAGGCTCCTTTCTTCGGGAAAAACGTACAGTCGATGCTAAAACTCGGAAGAGCCCAAGGCACAGCCATAGCAGCTGCCGTTCATCATGGAGTGCCAATACACGAATATGCCCCGTTGAAAATTAAGATGGCCATCACCGGACAGGGACAGGCTTCAAAGCAACAAGTGGCCGGAATGCTGCAACGTCTTCTCAAACTTGACGAGAAAGAAATGGGCAGATTCATGGACGCTACCGACGCCCTTGGGGCCGCATACTGCCACTACCTCCAGATGAGTCGGCCAGAAACGGATGCCAAGCAATACCGAGGATGGAAGGATTTCGTAAACAAAAACAAAGAAAGAATAAATAGAAATTCACAAGATGCAAAGAATTATTGAAATTGAGAACGGCGTGACACGAATGCCGGAATGGCGACTTGCCAAACCAGTGAACTTCACTCTCGACGAGGGAGAACATATTGCAATAGTAGGCGGAAACGCAAGCGGAAAAACCATGCTTGTAGACATCATCACCGGGCGACACCCTCTGCTGATGAACGAACCGAAATACGACTTCAGGCCCAGCACACACGAACAGGCTTCAGAAAACATCAAATATATAGCATTCCGTGACTCTTACGGCGACAACGACGGTCAATACTATCTGCAACTACGCTGGAACCAACAGGAAATAGACAAGGAGACCCCTGTAGTGAACGACCTTTTGGAAAGGGCTTTCCTCTTGGCGGGAGAAGACAATGCCGAGCGCCGACAACTCCAGTCTCACCTCTACGACCTCTTCCATATTCGTCATCTGCTCGACAAATATATCATCTTGCTTTCGAGCGGCGAGCTGCGAAAGTTCCAGCTTACTAAGGCATTACTTTCAGATCCGAGGGTAATCATTATGGACAACCCGTTCATAGGACTCGACGCAGGTACACGCGACCAACTAAAAGCCCTACTCTCTACCCTTTCACAAGAAAGGTCGCTGCAAATTATCCTTGTTCTGTCTAAGACCGACGACATTCCAGACTTCATCACCCACGTTGTAGAAGTGAAAGACATGACTGTAGGCAAGAAAATGTCAAGGAAGGAATATGTAGAACAAAGACCAGCCGACCCGGAAAAAGTCCTTTCCGACAAAATGAAAGAGGCTATTGTCAACATGCCTTACCGTAACAACGAATACTCTTCAGACGAAGTGATAAAAATGAAAAAGGTGTGCATAAGATATGGCGAACGTGTGATTCTCGACACTCTCGACTGGACAGTAAGAAACGGAGAACGATGGGCTCTCGGAGGACAAAACGGTGCTGGAAAGTCCACCCTGCTATCGCTCGTCTGTGCCGACAACCCACAAAGCTATGCCTGCGACATAGCTCTCTTCGGACATCCAAGAGGTTCTGGTGAAAGCATCTGGGACATAAAGAAACACATCGGATACGTATCTCCTGAAATGCATAGGGCATACAACCGCAACTTGCCAGCCATACGCATTGTGGCAAGCGGACTTAAAGACTCCATGGGGCTGTATGTTAAACCGGACAAATCCGAATACGACATCTGCAGATGGTGGATGGAAGTGTTTGGACTGAAAGGAAAGGAGGACACGTCGTTTCTGAAACTCTCAAGCGGAGAACAGCGCCTCGTGCTACTTGCCCGAGCCTTCGTGAAAGACCCGCAGCTGCTTATTCTCGACGAACCTCTTCATGGTCTCGACAACCGCAACCGTCGCTTGGTGAAAGACGTGATAAACACCTTCTGTCTACGCCAAAACAAGACTCTCGTCATGGTGTCGCACTATCAGGAAGAACTTCCTGCTTGCATCGACCATCAGCTGACACTAAAAAGGCATGTCTGACTATCTTAGCCTTAAGCCCTGACCTACAACAATATTGTCGTATGGTGTCATATTGTTCATCTTATAGAGGTATTTCATGCGAATACCATAGAGCTGTGATATGGAGTACATCGACTCACCGGCACGTACATAGTGCAAGCGGTCTTTATAACTCTTCGGGGCTTTCTTGGCTTTCTTCTTCAGATAAACGATGTCGCCTTCTGACAGACTTGCAGAAACCGGCAGTTCATTATACGCAGCCAACTTACGTTCACTCAGGCCTATTTCCTTTGCTATCGAACTGAAAGAGTCGCCGCGGCGGGCCTTTAGGTAGTAGTTGTTGTTGAACTTATATATCGGGTGAGTCATACCGCCGGGAGCCACGCGGTCCTTTGTGGCAGATGCCAGGAAGCGGTCGTAGTGTTTTGCGTGATCGTATTCATAGAGTTTATACAACTCAATGATATTAATGAGTTTTGTGGCATAGCTGGGATTGGTGGCATATCCCGCAGCCTTCAGTCCCTGTGCCCACCCTCTGTAGTCGGTGTTTTTCAGGCTGAACAGGCTTTGGTATCGCTTTCCCGAAACCAAAAAGCGCGAATGGTCCTCATAGCTCTCGTATGCGTTGTTGTAAGCCCTGAAACACTCGTTGCTGGCATCGTCGTCGTGATATACTTTACGTCCCTTCCACCCGTGGCACTTTATGCCAAAGTGATTGTTGCCCTTCCGCGCAAGCTCACTCCTTCCCGCTCCCGACTCAAATAGTCCCTGGGCGAGAGTGATGCTGGCTGGTATATGGTATTTCTTCATCTGCTCTATTGCCACATCCTTATATTGGTCAATATATTGCTGGTACGTGGAGTTCCACTTCATTTGGGCTGTGGACATTATTGCGTTAAATATTAACGCTATGGTAAATAATGATTTTTTCATTCAATAAAACTACTATAAACTGTTATTCTTGTGCAAAATTATACAAAAAAAGCGAGTATAAAGAAGATTTTTATTAATTTTGCAAGAAAATTAGGTTTATTATGGAAGTAAAGACTATTTCAACAACATTCCACGTGGCAAATTTCGAAGAATTGTCGGAAGAAGACAGGATGCTCGTGGAAAAAGCCATCAGTCAGACAGAAATTTCTTACGCCCCTTACTCCCACTTCCATGTGGGTGCCGCCGTAAGACTTGACAATGGTGTGGTTCTTGGCGGCTGCAATCAGGAAAACGCAGCATTTGGTGTCTCCATGTGCGCCGAGCGGTCAGCCCTCTTTGCCGCAGGAGCCAACTATCCTGACGTGGCTGTCAATTCAGTGGCAATAGCAGCCCGCGATGCTTCAGGACTTCTCGCCGAGCCTGTCAGCCCCTGTGGCGTTTGCCGGCAAGCCATGGTTGAGACAGAGTCCCGTTACGGAAAGCCACTGCACATTCTGCTCTACGGAACGAGACACACTTTCGTCATCAATGGCATCAGCAGTCTAATGCCCCTTGCCTTCAGTACTTTCTGAGCCTACTCAACCACAACAATCAACAGGTCTTTCACTGTCTCAAGTGTAAGACGGTTAATATCATGTCTCATCAGTGTCGACTCGTCCTGACGCTGCAACAGGAGTGGACTGCCCTTTATTTCCACTTTCAGCCGTTTCCCTTCCTGAAAGACTTTCATACTTACGTTTCCGTTGAAATAAGGCAAATCGATGGTTCCCGTAAGCATGCTGTCGATAACCTTTTCAAGCCTTGGGCCGTCGAAGTCGAAACAGAAGGAACTTACTTCCATTGAGTATGAGTATTGTGCTTCCGGCCACCTAAGCCTTGCCTTAGCCACAGAGTCACTACACAGAGCCACAAAGTCGTGATTAGAAATTTGCCATTTAGTCATACCCGACTCAAGCCGAGAAAGATCGAGCACTCCGGTCACTAAAAACATGAGGCGTTCAGTATGATGGTTGATGGCCTCTGCGGTTTGCGACCGTTGTTCCACTGTCATGTTGTCGTCGTCAACAAGACTTTTCGTCATTGTCATCACTTCTTTAAGCGGATTGCGTATAGCAAGGCTCATGGTATTGAAGAAATTCTCCTTTTGCCGGTTATGCTCTTCTGCTTCGGCCAACGCGTCAGCTGTTTTTCTTTCCGTTTTCTTGAGTCTTACATAAGTAGCCATTAATCTCTGCATTATTACTATCAGTATTGCCACGACGAGTAGCACAATCACCATACCCACAAATCCCATTCTTCCCCTAAGCAGTTCCTCCTCAGCCTTTAAAGAGTTCACCTTTCCCATGTTTTGTAGTTCTTCAGTCTGCTCGTTCGATATTAGCTTGCTTATGGAGTCGTTTGCATGGCGTATTTGCCTATAAATCTCCAAGGCTTGTCCATACTTCTTCTGCCTGTAGAATATGTCGGCACGCATTATTAGACAAGTCAAGAGGTTGCTCATTCTTACATTAATCTTCTCCCCTACCTTCATGGCTTTATCGTTAAGTAGGATGGCTTCGTCAAGCATTCCTCGGCATGTTCTGTTATAACAAAGAGCATATAAGTAAAGAGGTTTGTATGGCGGATAGGTGAGACGGTCGTAGAATACTTTGCCTTTTGCCTCATGCTTGGCGGCTTTGTCGAAATCACCCACATATGACCAGTAAAGGATATGACAATATTCCACAAAAAGGCGATGGTCGTTGAGTGTTATGTCCATGCCAGGAGCCAAAAGCAGCATTTTGTCCATCACTATGTCAATTTCCTTTAGGGTCTGGCCCATTCTGTCGAATCTTTGTACAAAAATATTATAGTCGAGGCTATGCATAAGCACGGTGAACTGCATTTGCAGGTCGTCATTCTTATACATGGTTTTCATGGCCTTTTTCAATACATCGTCAGCCTCATGCCAACGATAAGTGCCTATGTAAATCTGCGCCATTATGACATATGCTTTTGTTATGCCAGAGTAATCTTTGAGTTTTTCAGCTTCAGCCAGCATCATGTCAGCCTGGTCAAGGGCATATTCATACCTTCTTGAGAATACGAGTGAATTGATCATGGTATACTGCATTTCAAAATACATACGCCAGCTCTTTGCCTTTCGTGCCACTTTCATGCCACGCCTTGCCCAATACTCCACACTATCCAGACTTTCGTCGTACATATAATGATGGTTTACGATGAAAGCCAGGGCGTTGGCCTGAGTAGTGTCAATATTCAGTCTCTCCGCTTCTTCAAGTAGCAGGTATGCATCGTTCACTCCGTCGGGCATAAGCTGTGAAACGGTAACCAGTTCTGACAGTTTCTCAAGTCGTTTTATGCCGTGAGGCAGTTTTGTCGCTTCACGTCGCAAACTGTCCACCTTTGCCTTCTCTGCCTCCTGTCCGTCAACTCTTCCGAGCACGCACAATAATAAAGAAAGTATTAATAACAGTTTTTTCATGGTTTTTTCTCCTTTCTTTCCAATGGATGTGTGAAGCAGAATCTTGCTCCATCATGATAATCCGGGTCTACCCATATCTTTCCGCCAAGACGTTCGATAATGAAACGACAGATAGAAAGCCCAAGTCCTGTGCCATTGTCGCTTTCATTTGCTTTCTCAAAACGGTTGAACACCGCCTCCCGTTTCTCCGGGGCTATGCCGCACCCAGTGTCGGTCACAGCAAAACAAGCCATATTGCCGTCAGAGGAGAGACTCAGGGTGATGGAGCCTTTCTCTGTAAACTTGCTGGCATTTACTAAAAGATTGATGAGCAACTGCTGAAGACGGGCCTCGTCGGTAACAAGCGGCAGCGAGGATAATGTGGTTGAGAACGACATTGTTGCGGCTGTATGCTTTACCTTGTTGACTGTCTCCACCACGTTTCGGCAAATATCCACAGCATCATGGTTGCCTATCGAAAACTGCATCTCATTGTTTTGTCCTAATGAAAAGCCGACCACGTCGTCTATGAGTTTCAATAGTAAATTGGAGTTCTGGCCTATTACTTCCTCAAACTGCTTACGTGTTGCCTTGTCGAGACTATTATCGGCAAGTATGGTCGAAAATCCGGCTAAAGCGTTCAATGGCGTACGTATCTCGTGACTCATATTTGAGAGGAAAAGATTTTTCAGACTTACCGAATTCTCTACCATCTGACGTGCATGCTCAAGACGGTTTTGCGAGTCAACAAGTCGTCTGTTATACCTGCGCAGCAGAAAAAGGCCCGTCAAAAGCAGTCCAATAACTACAAGACCTCCGAAAACTACAAATAATATGAGGATATTACGTTGCTTGTTGGTACGCAGTTTCTGTTGTACCACTTGGTTGGCGGCACGTTCCTTGTTTACTTTCGCTATATAGCTCTGAACACTGGCAGAGTCTACTGTAGCTATCTCTTTCCTGTACCTGTCGCATTCCTCTTTTAAAGTTTTCGCCGAAAGGCTGTCACTATTTGTGTCAGCAGCTGTCATTGCCATTGGAAAGACTATCAAGTAGAAGAGTGTAATTATCAATTTTGATAATAATCTCATAAGATAATATTTATTCAATCTGCTGTTTCTTAAAATGATTCGACTACAAAGTTAAGCTAAAAGAATGAAATAGACAAGAAAAAAATGAAAAAGTTTCAATATTTTTTTGGTGAATAGACTATTTATTGTTATTTTTGCAACATTGTTGAACAAAATTGCACATTTATTCATGAGAAATATCCTTTTTTATGTGGTTTTTCCTCTTCTGTTCCCTATGGCTGCCGATGCCCAGGAGATAAAGCCCGAGACAATGGTCGACGATACCTATTCGCGTCAGCCGTACAACATTAATTCTGATATTATCCACGACATTACATCCGCCACCGACACTCTTCACCTGCCAGACCTTGACGATCGTGGCAGAGTGATATCACATTCTTTCTACCCCTACTATTTTGGTGGTTCGTGGAGCAACTGGCGACTTCACGAAGGCCTGAACCTCAGTCTTGGTGCTTCCATATTCTCACAAATAGGTAAGCACGCCTATGGTGGCGTCGGTTTCTCACAAAATCTGTCGGCACAATATGCCATGGCTCTCTCGTCAAGACTCTCTTTGGCCGTAGGTGGATATTTAGACAACATGTTTTGGGCCAACTCCACATTCCGCGACGCTGGACTCACGGCTGTGCTCGGATATAAGTTTGACGAACACTGGGAAGGGTATCTCTATGGTCAAAAAAGTATAGTCACAAACATACCTATACCTTTATATATACAGGAGCTCAACGACATGGGCGACCGGATAGGCGCTGCCATAAGATACAATTTCAACCCCAACTTCAGCGTACAGGTATCTATAACGAGAAGTTATAACGGGAAGTTATAATACATTTGGTCCCCATAACTCTCCAATACCCCATAACAAATACAACTCTTGAATAATAAATAGAAAAATGAAACTTGACGGAAGAAGAATGAGCGACAATATTAGCGATCGTCGCGGTGAGAGAATGAGCATGGCTGGAGGTGGTCTGAGCTTGCTTAGGCTGCTTGCAATACTGCCTGGAGGAATAAAGACTAAACTCATAGGACTGGCGGTAGTGGCGGCTGTGGTGGTGGCCACACAAGGCACATCGGGACTGTCGGGACTGCTGGGCCTTTCAGGACCCCAAACAGAACAAAGGCAGTATCAAGGCACACCTGAGGAACAAGAACTCTATGAGTTTTCAGCTCAGATACTTGCCGGAACAGAAGACGTGTGGACCGAACTGTTTGAGAGAATGGGAAAACGGTATATACCACCAAAAATGGTGATATACAAGGATGCAGTGCAGTCGGGCTGTGGAAATGCCACATCAAGCACAGGACCATTCTATTGCTCTGCCGACCAGACTGTGTATATCGACCTCTCGTTTTTTATGAATATGAAACGACAGATAGGAGCCGATGGCGATTTCGCCTACGCTTACGTCATAGCCCATGAAGTGGGACACCACGTACAATACTTACTTGGCGATCTCGACCGTATACATGAAAAAATGGCATCAGCAAGCGAGAAGGAAAGCAACAGGCTCAGCGTGCGTTTAGAACTGCAAGCCGATTTCTATGCCGGAATTTGGGCATATCACGACAACCGCATTTTCAGCAGTCTTGAAGATGGCGACATAGACGAAGGTCTCGATGCGGCACGCAAGATAGGCGACGACTATCTTCAGAAAAAAGCTCGCGGCTACACCGTTCCCGACTCCTTTAATCATGGTACGTCGTCACAGCGTAGCCGCTGGCTAAAACTAGGAGCCCATAGCGGCGATCTCTCCCTTGGCGACACTTTCACGCCGGAATACAGTAGCCTGTAGGAGTAGATGCAAGTCTTAACAACTCAAGTTTAGCATGGGCTCAAATATTACTTCTTTTACTTGCAAAGTTGAGTTACTATTCATAGTTAAAGAAGCCGAGATGTTTATTTCAGCCCTCTGTTTTTCAGCAGAGGCTCAACACTTGGTTTCTTGCCACGGAAATTGACATACATGTCCATGGCATCGTCGATACCGCCGGGAGTGAGAATATACTTACGGAACTTCGACGCCACTTCCTGGTTGAAGATGTCGCCAGTCTCCTTGTAAGCTTCAAAGGCGTCGGCTTCGAGTACCTCTGCCCACATGTAGCTGTAGTAACCTGCTGTATAACCGCCACCCATGGTATGGTTAAAATATGTTGTGCGGTAGCGGGGAGGAATCTGACTGAGAAGACCACGGTCAACAAGCGTCTGACGCTCAAACTGAAGAAGGTCGAAATCGTTTGGAATACTTGTCAACACATGATAGTCCATGTCGAGCAGAGAGGCAGCCACATATTCCACAGTGGCGAAACCCTGACCATACTTCCCGCTCTTGTCAAGCTTCTCCACTAGTTGCTGAGGCATTGCCTCGCCAGTCTTATAGTGCTTTGCATACACTTTCAGCACCTCAGGCGCAAAAGCCCAGTGCTCGTTCACCTGCGAAGGTAGTTCCACAAAGTCGCGGGGAACATTCGATACACCAGCATAATGAACATCCTGGAAGAACTGATGCAGGGCATGGCCAAACTCGTGGAACATAGTGCTTGTCTCGTCGGCACTCAACAATGCAGGTTCGCCGGCTGCCGGTTTGGTGAAGTTGCAAACTATGGTAACTATAGGTATCACCTTTTTCCCGTTTTCGTATGTCTGGTCGCGATAAGTTCCGCACCATGCACCGCCACGCTTTGAAGCCCGCGGGAAGAAATCCATGAAGAGAATGGCAAGACGGCTTCCGTCGCGGTCAAGACATTCAAAGGCCTGTGCGTCTGGATGTGGCAGCGGCACATTTGATATTGGCTTCAATGTGATGCCATAGAGACGGTTGGCACAATAGAATAGTCCGTCGCGCACGTTCTCAAGCTTCAGGTATGGACGGAGCTCGTTTTCGTCGAAGCTGTACTTAGAGCGTTTGGCACGGTCGGCATAGTAACGCCAGTCCCAACCCTCCGACTCAAAGTCGCGTCCGTCTTTCGCCATCTCTGCCTGTATGTCGGCCAGTTCCTCCTTAGCCTTGTCGAGGGCAGGATGCCACACCTGGTCAAGCAGTTCGTAAACTGCCTCTGAGGTCTTTGCCATACGGTTGTCAAGAGCCATCGAGGCATAGTCTTTGTAGCCCATGAGCTGAGCCTTCTGCAGACGAGCCTTCACCAGCTTTTTCACCACTTCGCGGTTGTCGTTGGCGTTGCCGTTGGCACCACGGCTGATATACCCCTTGAACATACGCTCGCGCAACTCACGTCTTTCAGAATATTGAAGGAATGGCATTACACTTGGATTGTGAAGCGTAAATACCCATTTCCCATCCATCCCGGCCTCTGCAGCCGTTTCGGCGGCATTGGCCACAAGAGCCTTAGGTAGCCCGGCAAGGTCGTCTTTGTTGTCTATCACAAGCCTGAAGGCGTTGGTCTCTGCAAGCATGTTCTGTCCGAAGGCTACCTGAAGCATTGATATCTCCTCGTTAAGCTTTCTCAGCTGTTCCTGTTTGGCGGCGTCAAGGTTAGCACCGCTTCTCACAAACGACTTGTAGGTTTCCTCGAGCAGTTTCTTCTGCTCCTTATCGAGATTCATCTGCGACTGGTTGTCATACACATATTTCACTCTTTGGAAAAGAGCGGCATTCATCGTGATGTCGTCACTATGACGTGACATCATAGGCGAGATCTCGCGGCTTATGGCCTGCAGCTCGTTGCTGGTGTTGGCACTGTTCTGTCCATAGAACACACTTGCCACCTTGTTGAGCAACTGACCGGAGCGGTCGAGTGCGGCTATGGTATTGTCAAACGTAGCCTGACGCTTGTTGTTTACAATGGCAGCAATCTCCTTGTTGTGTTCTTCAATGCCCTTCACAAAGGCAGGCTTGTAATGCTCTGCCTTTATCTGCTCAAAAGGCGGTATGCCAAAAGGCGTTGAATACTTTGCAAGGAAAGGATTTCCTCCCTTTGCCATGGCGCTTCCACAAACCATTGCAGCTGCGCAAACAGTAATAATTGTCTTTTTCATCGTGTTTTGGTCTTAATGGTATATTAATTTTGAATTATCGAGTGCAAATATATGAATAATGTTCCATATATACAAATATTTCGTGAAAAAACATTCATTGTGTTCCTTGGTAAACGTTTACGTTAATATTACATGCTGTGATTGTTGCAAATAAAGCTTTTTTCTGTATCTTTGCCGAAAAATTCAAATAACAACATTATGAGGAAACTATTTACTACTTTGGCCATGACACTGGGATTGGCCATGAACTGCATGGCGGAAGCCGTGCAAACCATCATTGTCAACGGAATTCAGGTGTCTGGGAAAAGCATTGTGACTATGACTTTCGAAGGTGACAACGCTGTGTTGGAATATTCAGACATGACCTCTGAAAAAGCTCCAATAGAACAGGTCTGCATCTTGCTTAGCTACGATGCAACGGATGTGAACGGCTTGAGGGAAACCATGTTCACATACAACGGACTGGTGGACGACATGCTCGTCGTAAAAGGTCTTGAAGACCAAACGGATGTTACCGTCTACGACGCCACAGGAAAAGTCAAGGCTAAAGGCAAGGCCAATGCGGGAGAAACTCGCATCAGCATGAAGGGAATGGCTCATGGAATATACATGCTGAAAGCAGGAAAAGCTATTGTTAAGATCTCAAAGAAATAAAACAAGGAGGAACTGATGATGAGAAAACTGATATATACACTCGTGGTAATGGCTCTCACCGCAATACAAGGCAGCATGGCACAGACAGCCGACCACTCGGTGAAAAGAGACCTCACAAAGTCGCAAATGACCCTGAGAATGAACAACAACGAGGTAAAATACTACAACCTCGACCAACTGAAGACAGTGGCGTTTGAAGGCGACAACACCATGGTGACTACCACCGACAACACTACAGACACCTACACGAAAAATGTGGGACGACTGTCGTTCTCAAAAACACAGGATGGGTCCCAAGCAAAAGCCTCGTTCGACAACACCACAGGAAAGGTGGCCATAAAAGAGGCTAAGGGATGGCTCGAGTCGCTGTACATGACATGGGACAAGACCGAAGAAGCCGAGTCTTACAATATATATATAAAAGGCGGACAGTACAGCACCTATACCAAGGTCGATGGCCAGCTCGTAAGAGACTACGGCACATACGGACGCGTAGACATACCAGGACTGAAAGCTGCCGACGACTACGAGGTGAAAGTAGTGCCTGTAAAAAATGAAACAGAAGTGACAGACGCCGCAAACGTGGCTTCCGGATTCAAGGTGAAAAACTACAGCCGTGAGGGATTTGCACACCTCAACTATAGCGGCATCGGCGCATATAACGACGATGGAACACTGAAGTCAAACGCCAAGGTGCTCTACATCACTTCCGCCACTGCAAAGACAGTAACCACAAGCGTGCTAGTCGACAAGACGCAGAAAGAAGTCACAGGCCTGCAATCCATCATCGATGCCTACCAAAAAGGCACCGACACCACCCCACTTGCCATACGTATCATAGGCAAAGTGACACTCGACGACCTCGACCATATCTCAAGCTCCGCAGAAGGACTTCAGGTAAAGGGACGCAACGCATACTCGGAGATGAACATCACCATCGAGGGCATTGGAGAAGATGCCACAATAAGCGGGTTCGGCATATTGGTGAGAAACTGCAAAGGTGTGGAAATGAGAAACTTCGCCATCATGCTCTGCTTGGACGACTGCATCTCGCTCGACACCAACAACAGTAACATTTGGATTCACAACATCGACCTCTTCTACGGCAAGACCGGTGGCGACGCCGACCAGGCAAAGGGCGACGGCACCGTCGACCTCAAGGGAGGAACAAAATATGTGACCATAAGCTCCAACAGATACTGGGACTCGGGAAAATCTTCACTCTGCGGCATGGGTGACGACGAAGCCAACTACATCACCTACCAAAACAACTGGTTTGACCACAGCGACTCACGCCACCCGAGAATCAGGTGCATGACCGTACACATCTGGAACAACTACTACGACGGAGTGGCCGAGTATGGCGTGGGAGCCACTACTGGCTCAAGCGCATTCGTCGAGGCAAACTACTTCCGCAACTGCAACAAGCCTATGCTCATCTCCATGCAGGGAAGCGACATCAACAACTCTGAGCACAAGGGCACATTCTCAAGCGAGGACGGTGGCATAATAAAGTCTTTCGGAAACATTTTTGCTGAAAAGTCAAGCAACTTCAAATATGTCACTTACCAGCAGGACAACACTGAGTTTGACGCTTACGAGGCTAAGGAAAGAAACGAAACCGTGCCCGCTGGTGTAAAGGCCAAGCAAGGTGGAACAGGATACGACAACTTTGACACCAACAACAGCCTTATGTACACCTATGCAGTTGCTGACGCCACCGACGTGCCAGCCAACGTGACTGGCTACTATGGAGCCGGACGACTCAACCACGGCGACTTCGCATGGGACTTCACCGGCAAGGACTCTGACTACAACTTGGACTCAGCACTGAAGTCTGCCCTGGAAAGCTACAAGTCATCACTCGTGAAGATATTCGGCGGCGAGGAACTTAACGGTGGCGGAGAAACTGGAGGAGAAACTGGAGGCGAAGAAGGAGGAGAAATGGAATCCCTCATCACTTGCCACTTCACCGGCAAGACCCCGTCAAACAATTTCTTCACCATCTCCGGAAACTACAGCAACACCAAGGGCACCGCAACTGTGGACGGAGTGACCTATAAAGAGTGTTTGAAGATAGAAAGTTCCACATCCATTGCCTTCACTATAACCGAAAAGATGACTATGACTCTCTATTTTGGTAGCGAAGACACTAATGTAAACATTAAGGTGGACAAAAAGAAGATTAGCGGCGACACTGCTACCAAAACCCTTGTCACCACCTTAGAGCCAGGCCCCCACACTCTTACCAAGGGCGACACCTGCAACCTTTTCTTCATCAAGTTAGAGAAGTAATACCCCTCTAATTTGCAGGGCGGCATGTTCATTTATAGAAAGATTGACAAAGTATGTAATTGCTAATTTGCTATTTTACTTATTATAGTAAAATAGCAAATTAGCATTCATCTCCGAACAAAAATCCATGTCCCCTAAAAAAAATGACATTTATTTATCGTCTCGAAACCATGCTTCTTCGGCGGACACCTGATGAAGGGCTCACAAACTTCGAGGCTTACTTCACCCTAACGCCATTCTAAACCATCAGCACGGTGTTACTACCAAATATTTTAATAAAAAAAAAATTGCAAGGCATAAAAACGATTTGCGAGCAAATTGAGCAAAAGCAAATTGAGCAAATTGTTTTTTTAAATTGTTACAGAATGGTTTCAAATTAAAAGTATAATATATAT
>NZ_NPJI01000090.1 GCF_002251435.1 Prevotella sp. P2-180 | reverse complement strand
CCGCTGAAAAGTATTCATCTCTCTCTGAGAGCAAGATGATTGAGGAGGCTTCTCTTCGATCGGGTATCCAAAAAGGTGCTCTCCAAGCCGCGTTCTCTGCTTGCGGCGACGTGATTAAGGCTTGGGCTACTGAGGGCCATTCGGTGCCGGTGCCGGGACTTGGCACAATGCGATTCGGTCTGAACGCAAAGAGTGTGGAGGACGTGAACATGGTGGCGTCGAGCCTCATCACCACCCGAAAGATTATCTTCGTGCCTTCTACTGACGTGAAGAAGGAACTGATGACCACCGCAGTGAGCATCACCTGCTACGACCGCAACGGAAAGGTGGTGAAGCGCGTGAACTCCAGTGACTCTGGCGTGATAGAGGACCCTGAGAATCCGAGTGGAGGTGAGGATGCCGGTGCCGGCGGAAGCGGTGGCGACGACCTCGGACAGTAAACTTTAAAAGGTAAAACCTTAAAGATTAAAAGGTAAACCTTAAAGAAGTGGTGATTCCCTATGAAGGGTATTTTTTAAACAAAGAGATAAAGAGGGGAAGAGTTTTTGTTGATGGAGTAGGTCGCAAGCGACAGAGGAAAAGAGGTTTTGCGCAGCTCTCTATAAGCTCTAAATGCCTTGGCATTCAACCTCTATCATTATACAAATACTCTTAAACTCTTAAACTCTTTGGTAAAATAAAGTGAACTTTAAAAAATTACGATTATGAGCACAACTAATAAAACGAATACTTGGAAGCTGATTCTTCAGCTCATCGTGTCAATCGCAACGGCAATAGCCACTACTCTCGGAGTGACAAGCTGCATGGGCGCCAATGTGTACTTCTAAACGGAAGTTGAAAAAATAACAAATATCGTGCATTCTCTATCAAAAATGTTACATTGTATCATTTTTGCCATGAAATGCACGATTTTTTATTGTTTCATATATGTTTTCACCGTACTTTTGCAGCGAAAACAATTTGAAACATCTAAATAACAAACAAAATGAAACAGTTTAAAAGATTAGCAGCAATGGCGCTACTATGTATGGTCACTACCATAATGTATGCGCAGACGATTGTAGCTACAGGACAGGTGGTCGACCAAACAGGAGAAACCATCATCGGAGCTACAGTCATGGAGAAAGGTACCACGAATGGTGCCATCACTGATTTCGATGGTAACTTCACTATCAATGTGAAGAAAGGTGCAACGCTCGTAGTGAGCTACATCGGCTTCAACAACCAAGAACTTCCCGCCGCACAGGGAATGAAAATCACACTGAAGGAAGATGCTCAGAGCCTACAGGAGGTGGTGGTGACAGGTTACACCACACAACGCAAGGCCGACCTTACCGGTTCGGTGGCTGTTGTGCAGACTAAAGACCTTAAGACTTCTTCCGACAGCGACCCGATGAGGGCATTGCAGGGAAAGGTGGCTGGTATGACCGTTACCACCGATGGTTCTCCTTCTGGAACTGGTACAGTGCGCATTCGTGGTATCGGTTCGTTCAACTCTTCACAGGACCCTCTCTTCGTTATCGACGGAGTGCCCACAACTGCCACTCTCAACTCTCTTAACATGAACGACATCGAGAGTATGCAGGTGTTGAAGGATGCCGCTTCGGCTTCTATCTATGGTTCGCGCGCTGCCAACGGTGTTATCATCATTACCACGCGCAAGGGTAAGAAGGGCGAAAAGGTGAAGATTGACTTCTCCGCAAACCTTACAGCACAGTTCTACACTTCGCAGTCGACAATGGACTTGTGTAATTCTGCAGAATATGCAACTGCAATGGCACAGGCAGCTTTGAACGATGGTCTTGACCCTGTGGCTTACGCAAGCAACTATGGTCTTAACCTCAAAGCTACACAAGGTATCGGCATCAAGGCGTACGACCCTAAGACTGGTCAGTATAATGAATACACCGTAAATGGTCTGTATGATGGATATATCAATTCCAAGAAGACCATGAGATTCAGCGACACCGACTGGCTCGACGCTATCTCCCGCACTGGTTTCTCACAGAGCTACGACTTGTCGATTTCCAACGCCACCGACAAGTATTCAGCCCTCATGTCGTTGGGTTACAAGAAAAACAATGGTATATTGAAATACACCGACTTTGAGAATTTCTCAGGACGTGTGAACACAAGCTATAATATCAACAAGCTTGTCACTATCGGTGAAAACCTTACCATCAGCTACACCAACCAGGTGAACAGCTTCCCGATGGAGAATGCACTCAAGATGGCTCCTACAGTGCCGGTTTATGAGGAAGACAACGCGACATTCGCAGGTCCTGTGGGTGGTATGAGCGACCGCCAGAACCCTCTGCGCGAACTCTATCACAACCGCGACAACAGACTGAAGGTATGGCGTGTGTTCGGAAATGCATATATCGACATCAAGCCTGTCGAAGGACTCGTGTTGCGTTCAAACTTCGGTATCGACTACGACCAGGGATTCATCCACTCTGTTAATTACACCTTCCACTCAGACGTTGTGAACAACTCAACTCCAAGCACCACTCTCAGTGAGGCAAACGACATGAAGTGGACATGGTCAAATACCGCCAACTACAACTTCACATTGTGGAATGACCATCATTTCGGTGTGCTCCTCGGTATGGAGATGCACCATCAGGGCCGTGATGAGTTCTCTTCTTATGCAGAAATGTTCGACCTTGAGACATATAAATATATGTGGCCAGACGCCGCTACAGGTACTGAGCGCGCAACTGGTATAGCCAGCGGCTACAACCTCGTGTCTTTCTTCGGCAAGGCCGACTACAACTGGAAAGACCTTATTCTTGCATCGTTCACCATACGTCGTGACGGTAGCTCACGCTTCGGACGCAACAACCGCTATGGTACATTCCCCGCAGCAACTCTCGGTTATCGCCTTTCGCAGAACCTGAAGAAAGACTGGCTCGACGACTTGAAGATTCGTCTCTCTTGGGGTGAAACCGGTAACCAGGCCATATCCAACAATGCACGCTATGGTCTTTATATAGCCGACTACGGCAACGACCGCGTCACTTCTACCGCCTACGACCTTTATCTTCAGGGCTCTGGTATCTTCCCTTCAGGCTTCCGTGCCATACAGACAGAGAATCCTAACTTGAAGTGGGAGACAACAATACAGTACAACGCCGGTGTTGACTTCGCCCTGTTCCGCAACGAACTCTACGGTACTGCCGACATCTATCTCAAGAAGGTTAAGGATATGCTTATCCAGCCAGCCTATCTCGCATCACTCGGTGAAGGTGGCGCATCATGGAGCAACGGTCCTTCACTGCAGAACTGGGGTATGGAATTCACCGTTGGTTATCGCCATACCACAGCTTACGGATTCGGTTATAACATCAGCGGAAACCTCGACTTCTTCCGTAACCGCGTGACTTACCTGCCCGAGACCACAACCGGTTCTTATGCTCACACCACCAAAGAGAACCTCGTAGAGGCAAAGGTGCCTTATGGTTCAATCGTAGGATATGTTGTTGACGGACTCTATCAGAACCGCGAGGAAGTGCTTGCATGCGGACAGGAGAACGCACGCGTCGGAGGTCTGAAGTATGCCGACCTCAATGGCGACGGACGTATCAATGCCGACGACCAGACTTGGATCTTCAATCCGGTGCCCAATTTCTCTTGGGGTCTGAATGTATCACTCAACTACAAGGATTTCGACCTCTCAATGTTCTTCCAGGGCATTTGCGGTGTTGACATCTACAATGGTCAGAAGTTCCAGACCGACTTCTACAGCATCACCGATGCAGGTAGCAACAAGGGTAACCGTATGCTCCAGGCATGGACACAGGACAACGCCGCCTCTTCCATCCCAGCCCTGACCACCAACAACACCGGTGACGAGGGTCGCGCCTCAACATATTTTGTTGAGCATGGTTCATGGCTGAAGTTGCGCTCGCTGCAGATTGGCTATAACATGCCGTCAAGCCTGCTTTCGAAAGTCAATATGACAAGCGCACGCTTCTATGTATCAGGACAAAACCTCTTCACACTCAAGTCTGATGGCTTCACAGTGTCCGACCCTGAGAATCCTAATTGGGCATATCCTCATGCCACATCAGTGTCATTCGGTCTTCAGCTTGGTTTCTAATCACATATTTAATATATTATAAGCAATGAAAAAGATATTCCAATATATACTTGTGGCAGTGTCATTATTCTCTGCCACATCATGCGACAGCTTCATCGAGGTTGAGCCAGAGGGTGTTATCGATGAGCAGCTCGCCATGGAGAATCCAGACAAGATGGTCACTGCAGCCTATGCAATGCTCGGTGACTGCTGGTACACCTATCCGTTCAACCTCTGGCCATACGGCGACGTGGCAAGTGACGACTGTCTCAAGGGCGGTTCGGGAACTACCGACACTGGCTATCATCCTATGGAGATATGGTCAACACTGACTTCCACTCCAGGTGAGTTTGACGAACTCTGGTATCGTCTTTATTGCGCCATCTCACGCTGCAACCGTGCACTCGTTTCCGTTGCTGAATACGGTGAAGGCACACTCGGTGCCGAGACAGCCAAGCAGCGCGACGCAGAGGTCCGTTTCCTCCGTGCCCACTTCTATTTCAAGCTTTTGACCATGTTCCGTCAGATTCCTTGGATCGACGAGGAAGTATATAAGAACAATGCACAGGAGCAGACCCGCAACGACGAGTTTACCTACGAGCAGCTCTTCCAGAAGATTATCGACGACTTCAAGGTGGCATACGACGTGCTTCCTGCAGAGCAGAAGGACGGTGGACGTGTCAACAAGATTGCCGCCGCAAGTTATCTCGCAAAGTGTTACCTCACTCTCGCTTGGGGTGACGGTTATGAGGCAACCAATGGTGTAAGCCACATCAACCAGGACTATATGAATAAGGTGGTGGAATATACCGACGTTGTAAAATCGTCAAAGTATGGTTATCTTGAGGACTTCGGCGACATCTTCCTGCCTGAGTACAAAAACTCCAAGGAGAGCATCTTTGCAGTGCAGTGCTCTGACTATAAGGATGACAACACCACCTTCGGACGTGCCAACTGGAGCAACATGCTCAACGGCTGCTGGGGCATCTGGTCTTGCGGATGGGACTTCCACAAGCCTTCGCAGAACCTCGTAAGCGCATTCAAGACAAAGGACGGTCTGCCTGACTTCGACAACTTCGACAAGACCATCGACTATCCTGTAAATGGTGTTCCTACAGCACAGAAGTGGGATCCGCGCCTCTTCCACACCGTTGGTATGCCTACATTCCCATACAAGTATGAGGAGTCTTACACCCTTACAAAGGATAACTCACGTACACCAAACACCTACGGCTACTACACCTCACTGAAGGAAGTGCCGCAGCGTTCAAAGGGTGAGACTTACAACAGCCCATGGCAGGCATTCGACATGAACGACTATGTCTTCCGCTATTCTGACGTGATGCTGATGCGTGCCGAGGCTCTTATCGAGACAGGCAAGCTCGAGGAAGCCCGCTCTATCATCAACGACATCCGCCAGCGTGCCAAGAACTCAGTGGCAAAGCACATACAATATGCTGCCGACCAGTGTGAAATCGCACTCTATCCCGACACATATTTCAAGGATAAGGAGACAGCACGCAAGTGTCTGCAGTGGGAGCGCCGCCTTGAGTTGGCAATGGAGAACGGCCGCTACTTCGACCTTCGCCGCTGGGGTATCGCCTCAAAGACCTTGAACGCATATTTCGAGACAGAGAAGAACGACGTTTACGACGGACAGACATACGCACAGTATCTGAAGGATGCCCACTACACTCCGGGCAAGAACGAGTTCTATCCCGTGCCTTACAACCAGTTGTATTATGTTCCGGGACTCTATTCTCAGAACAAAGGTTATTAATTCTACAAAAGAGCAATACTTATGAAAAAGTTATCGATAATATTAATGACACTTCTTGCATGTGTCATAACATCATGTCAGGACAACGACTTCGACCGCAGTGCGATGATTGTTGCTACACCTGACGCAGCAAACATTAACGGACAGCTTCAGGGCGACGACTATGTATGGTCGTGGCCCCAGCAGTCGGCCGACCTTTCGATGAACGTTACCGTTTATCGCAATGGTACGCTCTCCTCGTCTGAGACAGTAAGCGGCACAAGCTATGCCCACAAGAACATCCCGACCAATGAGTCATACGAATATGTATTCAAACTCACCGACGGCACAAACTTCTCTAAGGGCGTGGTGAAGACCTATACCCGCGAAGGAGCTACAAGTATTACGGGCATACAGATGCGCCAGGTGGACAAGGCTGGAGGCTACGACGCGGTAGTGGAATGGAATAAGCCTGCCGATGCCTCAAGCATCCAGTTTACCGCTACCAACGGCAAGCAGACAATATCTGAGACTCTCTCTGCCAACAACACCATGTACACCATTCAAAATGTGGTTACTGGCGACACATGGACAGTAACACTCGTGGCTGTGAATGAAAAAGGTACATCTCTCGCATCAACCGCCTCGCTGAGAATTGGTAAGACTGCCATCGGTTTCCTGAGTGTTTATGACACACCGGAGGAACTCGTTGAGAATGGTGATGACGACGAGGCTTCTGCATGGCTCTGGTTGCACGAGACCTATCCATCGGCACAGTTCCTGCCGTTCTCTTCCATCAAGTCGGCTGACGATGTTGAGCCTTTCCGCGTACTGTTCTGGTTGCGCGACCTTGAAGGCGAGGGCGAGGACGACGTATGGGCTATGCCTGAGGTGGTAAATGCTGCAACTCCTGTAATCACCGAATGGTACAAGAACGGCGGAAGCTTGCTGCTCTGGAGTCACGCCACTGTATATGCCGGCTATCTCGGACGAATCAACCTCGACGACATGAAGGGCAACGACCATGCTTTCGGATTTGGCATAGGTGGTATCAACAACGATGTTTGGAGCATGGCAGTACAGCTTCACCCAGGCAGCCGCTTCACCAAGGACCACTCCGGTCATCCCATCTACAAGGGTCTTGAGGTGACAAGCAACGACCGCACCAAGCTCATCGCCTTCAAGGGACCGGGTTGGACAGAAGACCACAACTGTCTCTACTTCAATCTCCCGTCGCTGCTTACCGGTATTGGCAATCAGGAGGAAGCTTGCTATACACAGCTCACGCAGACCTACGGCATCTACCCACTCGGAACATGGGATTCACAGATTGACTGGGTGTCTCAGATGAACGTATGGGAAGCCCAGCAGGGCAACACCGAATACAAGGGCACATTGCTCTGCATCGGTAACGGTGGTTGCGAGTTCTCGATGAAGAATGCTGATGGCACACCTGACAAGAGTGCTCATCCAAAGAACAACATCTATCAGGACAATGTCCTCACTTTGGCAAAGAACTCACTTGAATATCTAAAGACCAGATAATTTTATGAAGATACATAAAAGCATTATCATGTTGGTAGCCGCTGCAATGGCGGCTACCTTCACTGGTTGTTCTGAAGACGACATCAAGCAGGATTATAATCCAATCATTGATAATCCCCAAACGGAAGAGCCTGCTCCAGAAGTACCAGGAGAGGAAGTGGCCAGCAGCCGCAACGAGAAATATCGTCCGCAGATACATTTTACGCCTGCCAAAAACTGGATGAACGATCCCAACGGTATGATTTATGTGGATGGCACATACCATCTCTATTATCAGTATAACCCTCAGGGCAATGGTTGGGGCAACCTCAGCTGGGGACATGCCACTTCCACCGACATGCTTCATTGGGAAGAGCAGCCTGTAGCTCTCCAGCCAGATGCTCTTGGCATGATTTTCTCAGGTTCTGCCGTTTGTGACAAGGACAACACTGCGGGCTTCGGCGCCAATACCCTTGTTGCCATTTACACCTCTGCCGATGCTGCCCAGCAGCAGTCTATTGCCTACAGCAAGGATGGCGGAAAGACATTCACCACTTACGAAGGCAATCCTGTAATCAAGAACAACGACGACAACCTCCGCGACCCGAAGGTATTCTGGCATGCAGAGAGCAAGAAATGGATAATGTCGCTTGCCAAGGGCTGGAAGAAAGGTATGGAAATATGGAGTTCTCCAGACTTGAAGAACTGGACCAAGGAGAGTGAGTTCTTAGTAGAACTTACCGGACGTCCCAGCTTCCAGTGGGAATGTCCCGACCTCATTCCGTTTGACTATAATGGAAAGCGCAAGTGGGTGATGCTCGTCAGTGTTAATCCCTGCGGTCCTGTCATCGGTTCAGGAATGATGTATTTCGTCGGCGACTTCGACGGAAAGAAGTTCACACCCGACAATTTGGACTATCCGCTTTGGTTGGACTATGGTATGGACTTCTATGCAGGTGTTACTTGGAACAATACAGGTGACAGACATCTTCTGATCAGCTGGATGAACAACTGGCAATATGCCGACCGTGTGCCTTGCGACCCATGGAGATCGGCCATGTCGCTGCCTCGCGAACTGAAACTTGTGGAGCATAATGGCACTCCGCATCTTGCATGTCCTGTGATAAGCGAAATCAACGATATAGCCGATGAGTGGACTGCTGTGACATCTTCGTTTGACGCAAAAGATGCCTACCAGCTTCATCTCGAAATGGACCTTAGTGCCAACAGCACTATCACCTTGAGCAACGCGCAAGGCGAAAAGTATGCTATCGATGTAAATGTATCCACCCAGTCGCTTTCCGTACACAGAAATACTTCTACCGGTGTTGCATCATTTGCCCCGACATTCTCCATCCCGACTATGAATGCTCCGCTGAATGCCACAGGCAACAAGCTCACGCTTGACTTCTATGTAGACCAGTCGTCAGTTGAGTTGATTGCTTCCGACGGACTTACCTCAGTAACAAATCTCGTATTCCCACAGGCATTATATAACACACTTTCAGTTAGTGGTGCCAATTATGAGGCAAAAGTGAGAAACCTGCGTCGTGTTTGGAAATAAAAATGTATTCAAGATAGAAATAAAAAAGACAAATAATCGCAATAATGTTACATTGAACGAATTTTTTTATTATTTGTATCATATTTTAAAGCCTATAAGCCATAAAGTTGATAATTTTGCAGCAGATTTTTTGGTTCAGATAATTTTTTTAGGTTAGTACTTTTTATTAGGTTTTTAGTTAGTTAGGTTTTTAGTTAATTAGGTTTTTAGTTATTAAAGGTTGTTTGTTCAATGTGTATCGGCCTGAGGAGGTGAAGAGATTGTATTTAAAGGATAACATTAAAAAAATAGAGTAAACTAAAATTGAATAACGATATGAAAAAGAACAAAACAATCGCATGCCTCGCCGCTCTGTTCATGGCTCTTGGATGTAATGCACAGGTGGCTCCGAAAATTCTCGGCGACCGACATGCTATGCTAAGACTCGACAAGCAGAAAAAATTCTTGCTCCTGCCTGTTGAGGAAAAAGAGGAATACGCCCACATAAGGGTGGTGCGCAACAACCAGCTTGTAAAGACTCTGAATTGCAGACTGGCGGTTGACAAAGTTGACTATTTCGTGCCTTACGAGGTGGGAGAAGGCGAACTCTTCGACATCTCCTTTAATGGCAATACGCGAGCTACGGGAGCCATCAACGACTTTGCCTGCTGGAAGCGTATGAGCTATTCCGACTCTTTCGACACAAAGAATGTAGAGAAACATCGTCCTGTCTATCATCACACACCACAGTATGGATGGATGAACGATCCCAACGGTATGTTCTATAAGGATGGTGTATGGCATCTCTGCTATCAATTCAACCCCTACGGTTCACAATGGGAGAACATGACATGGGGACACTCCACATCCACCGACCTCGTGCATTGGAAAGCAGAACCCACGGCAATAACGCCCGATGCGCTCGGAACCATCTTCAGTGGATGCTGCGTGGTTGACAAAAACAATACCGCTAGCTTCGGCAACAATGCCATAGTGGCTTTCTATACTTCTGCCGGAGCAAGACAGACGCAGTCGATGGCTTACAGCACCGACGGCGGCAAGACATTCACTAAATACGAAAACAACCCCGTTATCACATCTAATGTGCCCGACTTCCGCGACCCACACGTCTTCTGGAACGCTGAAGCTGGATTCTGGAACATGATTCTTGCTGCTGGCCAGCAGATGAGCATCTACTCGTCAAAAGACCTGAAGGAATGGAAGCACGAGAGTGATTTTGGTGCTGAGTATGGCAACCATGGTGGTGTTTGGGAATGCCCTGACCTTATGAAGATGAAAGTGGCTGGCACCGACAAGGAAAAGTGGATGCTTATCTGCAACATCAACCCTGGTGGACCTTTCGGCGGTTCTGCTACACAATATTTTATAGGTGAGTTTGACGGACATAAGTTCACTTGCGAGGACGAGCCTTCTGAGACCAAGTGGATGGACTACGGTAAAGACCACTATGCAACCATTACTTTCGACAACGCTCCCGAAGGACGCCGTGTCGGTATAGCATGGATGAGCAACTGGCAGTATGCCAACCAAGTGCCTACAAAGCAGTTCCGCTCTGCCAACTCAATTGCACGCGACTTTGGCTTGTTTGAATATAATGGCGAAACCTATTGCAGCGTCTCTCCAGTCAAGGAGATGGATGCAGTGCGCGGTCAGCGCATCAGCTCACCGTCGGAGACATGTGAGATAGTTGTACAGCTCAAGGGTGACGCCCAACTCACATTGCGCAACAGTAAGGGAGAAAAAGTGGTTATCACCTACGATGCTGTTGAACAAACCATCGACTTCGACCGCCGTCGCAGTGGCGACGTTTCGTTCAGCGAAGCCTTCCCATGCATAGTAACCTCTCCTACCTACGGACAGGCAAAAACCCTGCGTATCTTCGTCGACCGCTGCAGCATTGAAATGTTTGAAGGCGACGGAAAGATGTCGATGACCAATCTTGTGTTCCCATCCGAGCCATACAACAAGCTCATCGTGAAGGGTAAGGCAAAGGCTACAATCTACAAACTCAAAATCTGATAATCATGAGCAAAACAAATAAAATGGCTATAGTTCCCGTGATGCTATGCTTCTTCGCCATGGGATTCGTCGATTTGGTCGGCATTGCCTCTAACTATGTAAAAGAAGATTTACAACTGAGCGACTCAACAGCTAACGTATTGCCGTCTCTGGTATTTTTCTGGTTCCTCATCTTCTCCGTACCTACGGGAATGCTGATGAACAAGATCGGACGCAAGAATACCGTTCTCGTCTCGCTTGTAGTGACCGTAGTGTCGCTTCTGATGCCACTCTTCGGCGAGTCGTTCCCTCTGATGCTCGTGTCGTTTTCTTTGCTTGGCATAGGCAACGCACTGATGCAGACCTCTCTGAATCCCTTGGTATCGTCGGTGATTAAGGGCGGCAATCTCGCTTCCACACTCACCTTTGGACAGTTTGTAAAGGCAATAGCCTCGTTTATGGCTCCATATATCGCCATGTGGGGTGCGATGGCAACAATGCCCACCTTCGGTCTCGGTTGGAGAGTGCTATTCCCCGTATATATGATAATAGGTATTCTGGCAAGCATATTCCTGCTCTCCACCCCTATTGAGGAAGAACCTGCAGACAATGCATCTTCGGTTCTCGACTGTGTGAAACTGCTCTCTCGCCCTGTTATCCTGCTGTCGTTCCTCGGTATTATGTGCCATGTAGGCATCGATGTCGGTACCAACACCACCGCACCGAAGATACTCATGGAACGTCACGAGATGACACTCAACGATGCTGCCTTCGCCACATCACTCTATTTCATCTTCCGTACCATAGGCTGCCTCACAGGTTCATTCTTCCTTCGTGTCATAAGCAACCGCCTGTTCTTTGTCATCAGTGTTGTGATGATGGCACTTGCAATGCTAGGACTCGGTTTTGGCACATCCAAGACAATACTCTATGTTTCCATCGCCCTCGTAGGTTATGGCAACTCCAACATCTTCTCGCTTGTGTTCACCCAGGCACTTCTCTCCGACAAGTCGCGTCAGAATGAAATCAGTGGACTCATGATTATGGGACTTTTCGGTGGAACCATCTTCCCGTTGTTCATGGGAATAGCCAGCGATGCAATTGGACAAGCAGGTGCTGTGGCTGTGATGGCACTCGGTGTTATTTACCTCTTCACTTATATCTCGCGCATTAAAACTTCAAAATAACAAATATATGGACAATAAAATAATAGTGGGCCTCGGCGAGGCTCTTTGGGATTGCCTCCCAGAAGGCAGAAAGATTGGTGGTGCGCCAGCCAACTTCGCCTATCACGCTTCACAGTTTGGCTTTGATTCTTATGCAGTGAGTGCAGTGGGCAACGATGCCCTTGGCGATGAGACAATAGAGGCATTGAAAGCTAATGGTTTGAAACTCGAGATGCCTCGTGTGGATTTCCCAACGGGTCAGGTGCAGGTTAGTCTCGACGAGGAAGGTATTGCCACCTACGACATCAAGGAGGGTTCGGCATGGGACAACATCCCGTTCACTCCCGAGATTGAGGCATTGGCAAAGAAGTGTCGTGCCGTTTGCTTCGGCTCTCTTGCCCAGCGCAACAAGGTGTCGCGCGAAACCATCTACCGCTTCCTCGATGCCGCTCCCAAGGACTGCATGCGCATCTTCGACATCAACCTGCGTCAGAATTTCTACTCCAAGGAGATAATTCAGGAGTCGCTGAAGCGCGCCAACGTACTGAAAATCAACGACGAGGAACTGGTGCTCATCGGTCGTATGTTTGGCTATCCAGGCATGGATTTCGAAAACAAGTGCTGGCTCATCCTCGGCAAGTACGACCTCGACATGCTCGTGCTCACATGTGGTGTCAACGGCAGCTATGTGTTCTCCAAGGGTGCCATGTCTTATCTTGAGACCCCGAAAGTGGAGGTGGCAGACACTGTAGGTGCCGGCGACTCGTTCACTGGTTCGTTCGTAGCCTCAATCCTCAATGGCAAACCGATTGCCGAGGCACATCGTATAGGCGTAAACGTCAGCGCCTATGTCTGCACCCAAAACGGTGCCATGCCAGTGATTCCTGAGGAACTGAAGAAATAACAACAATAATCGCTCATATAGACAAAGCCGGTCGTAATGCATTTACGACCGGCTTTGTTCTTATATCCATCCTATCTCGTTGAAGAAGAATAGACTGCAAGGCTGTCTGCTTTCACCCTTGTCTGCAACCAGTCGTGCAGCCTCTTTGTGTCTTCGGGAGTCATACGCTTTCTGCCGTCGAGAGAAATGATGGCTGCCACGAAACGACGAGTGGCGGAAGTGTCGCGGTTGGCCTCAACCACACGCGAAAGGCTGATGGTCTTCACCTGAGGGAAAAGGGCTTTCATCTCACTGCTCACGTCAGACGACATGGTTTCAAGACGTGTGTAGTCGGAGAGACGACTGTTGAGGTCGGTAATCTGTGCCGACATCTCCATGATTTTCTTTTTCTCGTCTTCCCTGCTGTTGTTTATCTGCGAAAGCCTGTAGTTGAGCCTGAGCACGCTGTCTGACTGCTCTCCCTGTATGATGTTGAGCGAGTATTGTGCCAGTCCGTATTGCTCCATTCGCCTTTCAGCCTCCTTCTTTGTAGAGTCCTTTATCTCGCGTCCCACAGCCACAATGTTCAGCACCGATTTGTTTTTGTCCACTTCGCTTGATATAATCTGCGTGCCGTTTTGCGATAGTTCTACCTTTAGGAAGCGGTTGACATTGTTGTCGAAAATGCTGCGGCGCACTATGCCTACGGTCATCAGTGCTGCAGGTATCATGGTCACGATGGCAATGCCCATAACCATTCTCTGCGCCTTCTTTGCCAGTCCCGGCGTCTTGAACTCCTTTCGTTCAAAGTGCATGAGGCGAACGCCTACGTATGTGGCGAGACTGATGAACACGGTGTTGATGAAGAAGAGGTAGAAAGCGCCAAGGAAATAGAAGAAATGTCCTGTGGCAAGACCGAAGCCTGCCGTACAAAGCGGAGGCATGAGGGCTGTGGCTATGGCTACGCCCGGAATGACGTTTCCCTTGCCCTTGGTGCAGAGGGCAAGAATGCCGGCGGCACCGCCAAAGGTGGCTATGAGCACGTCGTAGATGGTGGGCGAGGTGCGGGCAAGCAGTTCTGACTGGGCTTCGCCAAGCGGTGTGATAAGGAAGTAGACCATGGCTGTGAGCACACTGATGAGCGTGGCTACACCAAAGTTTTTGGCTGCACGGCGAAGAAGGTCGAGATCGTTGATGCCCATGGCAAGTCCCATGCCAATGATTGGCCCCATGAGAGGCGATATGAGCATTGCGCCGATGATGACGGCCGTGGAGTTGACGTTCAGTCCGAGCGAGGCGGTGAAGATGGCAAAGATGAGCACCCAGAGGTTGGCTCCCCTGAAACTGATGCCGCTGGTAATCTGACTGATTATCTCTTGTTCGTCTTCCTTGTCGGGCATAATGTTGAAATGAGCCCGTATTTTGCTAATAATATTATTGTTTCCCATATTTGAATATTTTGTGCAAAAATAGGCAATTTAATTCATATCATGTCCTTAGATTACATTAAATAATGTGAATTATTCACGATTTACAAAAGAAACGCTTAATTTTGCACGTTCAAAGTAACAGATTATGAGCTTAACTCAATTTATAAGAAAAGTATTCGTGCCTCGTCAAGTGGAACTTGAAAGGCATTACACCCAAGGCGAGCAACTGCAGCGCGACGTGCTGAAAAGCCTCATCAAGCGTGGCTCTGACACTGAATATGGCCGTAACCATGCTTTTTCTACTGCCAAGGGATATGAGGATTTCTCTCATAACGTGCCTGTCAACACCTATGAGGAACTCAAGGGCGACATCGACCGAATGAGGCATGGTGAACGTGACATACTGTGGCCGGGAAAGGTGAAATGGTATGCAAAGTCGTCGGGCACCACCAACGACAAAAGCAAGTTTATTCCTGTGAGCGAGGACGGACTGCACAACATTCACTATAACGGAGGTACCGACGCTGTGGCTTTCTACCTGCGCAACTACCCCAAGAGCAGACTCTTCGACGGACGTGCCCTGATACTCGGCGGTAGCCATTCTCCTAACTATAACATCCACGGAAGCCTCGTGGGTGACCTCAGCGCCATCCTCATAGAGAACATCAACCCTCTGGCTAACTTGGTAAGGGTGCCTAAGAAACAGACTGCCCTGCTATCTGACTTTGAGGTGAAACGTGACAGGATCGCTCATGAGACACTGAAGAAAAACGTGACCAACCTCAGCGGTGTGCCTTCTTGGATGCTGTCGGTGTTGAGCCGAGTGATGGAACTCTCGGGAAAAAGTCATTTGGAGGAGGTGTGGCCAAACATCGAGGTGTTCTTCCACGGTGGAGTGGCGTTTACTCCTTATAGAAAACAATACGAGCAACTCATCACCAAGCCCGACATGCACTATATGGAAACATACAATGCCAGCGAGGGTTTCTTCGGACTGCAGGACGACCCTGCCGACAAGTCTATGCTGCTGATGCTCGACTACGACGTGTTCTACGAGTTCATACCTATGGACGAGTTCGGAAGCGAAAAGCCTACCGTGGTGCCTCTCTGGGGAGTGGAGACCGGACGCAACTATGCCATGCTCATATCCACCTCGTGCGGACTATGGAGATATGTCATAGGCGACACAGTGAAATTCACGTCTACAAACCCTTACAAATTTGTAATCACCGGACGCACAAAGCATTTTATCAACGCTTTCGGCGAGGAACTCATTGTTGACAACGCGGAAAAAGGTCTGGCTTACGCTTGCCGGATGACTGGAGCTCAGGTGCTGGAATATACTGCAGCGCCGGTGTTTATGGACTCCAAGGGAAAATGCCGCCACCAGTGGTTGATAGAATTCTCAAAGGAACCGGAAGACCTCAGCCGCTTTGCCGACCTCTTCGACAAAAATATGCAGGAGATAAACAGCGACTACGAGGCTAAACGACATAAGGACATCACTCTACAGCCCCTGGAAATAGTAGTAGCTCGACACAACCTCTTCAACGACTGGCTGAAAATGAAAGGCAAACTGGGCGGACAGCACAAGGTGCCACGACTGAGCAACAGCCGGGACATCATCGACCAGCTGCTGGGAATGAACAAGGAAAATTAAAAAATTAAAAAATTAAAAGATTAAAGAATTAAAAGATTAAAAGATTAAAGAGGGTGGAATGAAGAAAGAGAAATGGTTTTTTGTTACCCTTTTGCTGACAATGATTGTGTCGTGTGCAAGAATGGGACAGCCTGACGGTGGATGGTTTGACGACACTCCGCCACGTGTGGTATCGACCAATCCGGTAGAAAAGGGAACAAAAGTTAAGTCGAAGAAAGTGACTATCACTTTCGACGAATTCATAAAACTGGAGGATGCCAGCAATAAGGTGGTCGTGTCGCCACCACAGATAGAACCTGCTGACATCAAAAGCTCGGGAAAGAACATTATCGTGGAACTGAATGACTCACTGAAGGACAACACCACATATACCATCGACTTCTCCGACGCCATAAGCGACAACAACGAGGGAAACCCCATGGGCAACTATACCTACAGCTTCTCCACAGGCGAAAGGATAGACACATTTGAGGTTTCGGGCAACGTGCTCGACGCCAGCAACCTCGAACCCGTGAAAGGCATTCTCGTGGGACTCTACGACGACCTCTCCGACACGGTGTTCGCACGTAAACCTTTCATAAGGGTGTCGCGCACCGACAGCCGCGGACGATTCGTGATAAAAGGTGTCGCACCGGGCACTTACAGGGTATACGCACTACAGGATGCCGACGGCGACTATATCTACAGCCAGAAAAGCGAGATGATAGCATTCAACCACGAAACCTTCGAACCTTACGCCAAACCTGACGTAAGACAAGACACCGTGTGGCGAGACACATTGCGCATCGACTCCATCGCACGCGTAAATTACACTCACTTCTATCCCGACAACATTGTGCTGAGGGCTTTCGCCGTGAAACAAACAGACCGGTATCTCGTGAAAAGCGACAGAAGCGAACCCGACCGGCTGAACTTCTTCTTCAGCTACGGCAACGACTCGCTGCCAAAGATAAAAGGTCTTAACTTCAACTCCGACAGCGCCTTCGTGGTAGAGTCAACACTGAAAAAAGACACCGTGACCTACTGGATAAAAGACACGACATTAGTAAACTGCGACTCGCTCACGATAGAAGCGAAATACCTCATGACAGACTCTACAGGAACACTCGTGATGCAGACCGACACGCTGGAGATGATACCCAAAATGTCGTATGAGAAACGAATGAAACAAAAGATGAAAGACATAGAGAAATGGCAGAAAGAGCAGGACAAAAAGAAGAAAAGGGGTGAAAGCTACGACTCCATCATGGCACCTAAACCGCTTGAACTGCAAATTACAGGCAACGGAAAAATCACACCTGAGCAAAATGTCTTCTTCACCATGCCTACACCATTGGCAACATGCGACACGGCAAAGATTCATCTCTACTCAAAAATCGACACTCTTTGGTATAACGCAAGGTTTGAATGGCAACAGATTGAGGGAAACATCAGGAAATATATGCTCAGGGCTGAATGGAGACCTGACGTGGAATATAGCCTCGAACTCGACTCCGCTGCCTTCATCGACATCTACGGACTGGCTTCGGCTCCAAGAAAGGAAGGTATAAAGGTGAGCTCCAACGACGAGTTCGGATCGCTGATTGTCAACGTGAGCGGCTTAAATGCCGACAGCGCGACTGTAATAGTGCAACTGCTCAGCTCAAGCGACGCGGTGAAGAAAGAAGCCGTAGTCGTCGACGGGGCGGCGGAATTCTACTATCTCAAGGCAGAGAAACTATACCTTAGGGCGTTTGTTGACAGAAACGGCAACGGAATATGGGACACCGGCGACTACTATGCCGACCTGCAGCCCGAAGAGATGTACTATTACCCAAAAGTGGTGGAGACAAAAGAAAAATGGGACATCACCATCGGATGGGACGTCAACGCCACTCCATTGACAAGACAAAAGCCCGACGCCATAAAGAAGCAAAAGTCGGAAAAGGAAAAGAAACTGCAAAACAGAAATGCGGAAAGGGCTAACAAGTTGGGCATTGACTACAAAAAGGTGTTGAACAAACATAAATTATAACGACATGGCACACTTCTTTAGAAAAATACTGCTGGCTATGGTACTGGCAACGGCTGCAATGACGGCAAACGCACAATGCGGCATAGAGAACAAGGCTTTCAAGTCGGGTGAATACCTGTCATACGACCTGTACTTCAACTGGAAATTCGTATGGGTGAAGGTGGGATCGGCATCTATGAGCACAGTGCAGTCACGCTACAAGGGACAGACTGCATGGAGAAGCAGCCTCACCACACGCAGCAACAGCAAGCTCGACAAGGTGTTCACCCTCAGAGACACTCTGCTCTCTTACACCACGCAAGACCTCGCCCCACTCTACTTCAGAAAGGGAGCAAGGGAAGGCGACAGATACTATGTTGACGAAATATGGTACAGCTACCCGAAAAACACATGCCACCTGAAGCAGCACAGAATAGAAAACAGCGGCGAGCACGTATGGAAAGAGTCGAAATACAAAGACTGCATCTACGACATGATGAGCATCTTCCTAAGGGCCAGAAACTTCGACGCCTCGAAGATGAAGGTAGGAGAAAACATCCCAATGCCCATCAGCGACGCCAAGCGATTGTCAAACTCCTGGCTGAAATATCAGGGAAAGGAAACATTCGAAATGGAAGAGTCGAAACAGAAGTTCAGATGTCTCGTATTCTCGTTCATCGAAAGGGAAGACGGTAAAAACCACGAACTAATAAGATTCTACGTCACCGACGATGCCAACCACATACCGGTGAGACTCGACATGTTCCTAAGCTTCGGCTCGGCAAAGGCCTTCCTGAAAGGATACAAGGGAGTGAGAAACAAAATGACGTCGATTGTCAAATAAGACAACGGACATATATGAACAAAGCTTTCGTCATTGCAATAGTCGTGTCTCTTCTATTCACGTCATGCAACTATATCGACCCAGAAAACGAAAGCACTAAAACTATTGCCGTCTCTGTGGTATGTAACGACGAAAACATACCAAAGGGATGGCATTTTGACTTATTTGACGAAAACGGATATCTCGACACAAGCTATACAACTGAAGACCAGAGGGTTGAAATATACGATACATACACTACAATATTGATATACAACGACACTAAAACCACAAAAGTATACTACACAGAAAACAACGTCATGGCAACAGCCACAACAGACAGGCTCAACGAACAGGCTTATATCGGACGACATCCCATCGTATACATGCCCGACAAGCTCTACTCCACCCTACTGGTGACCAAAGGAAACGAGGTAGAAACGGCAGAAGTGAAACCTTTGGTGTTTACATACAATATCGACATAAGCCTCAACGACAACAACAACATAAAAGACTGCACAGAAGCGTCGATAGAAGGAGTGGCGCGGTCGGTAGACATCATAAGCGGAACACGATCAGACAGCACAGCCGCAATGTATTTCCACGTAGAATACACCAACGACAAGCACATAACCGGTCATTTCAATACCTTTGGACTTCCCCTCGGAAAACAACCAACTGCAACAATCAGACTAAGACTACTGAACAAAGACAACATTGCAACATACCTCACAATAGACCCTACCGACGACATGCTGAAACATCAGAAAGGCACCACCATTTCGCGCACTGTCGACGCCCAGTCGGCACAACCTGTCAACCCGACAGACAATGGCAACATAGACATAGAACCAAGCAACACCGAATTCATTCATGTGAAGATATGATGAGATGGTTGAGGCAATAGGGATGTCGCTACAACTCTACACTCGACATCTTTCAAGGTTAAACCATTGATTATTAAACGTATCTACAAGTCAGGCGATTTGGTTACTTGCAAGTTATTGTCAACGATGTACTTTTACTACCGTTTTCTTTGGGCATGGTGGCTGATATGATAGCCTTTCCTGCTTTTCTTCCACTGCGCACAACGATAATGGCTTTTCCCTTGTATGTTGTCACATTAGGAGAAGTTTTCGGTTCAAGGTCTTTCAGATTGGCACTTGCCGCAGCAAGCAATGAAGCCTGTCCTTTTACACTGACAGTGACAGGAATGTCAGCATCAGCTACAATATTCCCGTCCTTATCCACAACATCAACATAGATGAAGGCAAGGTCTTGACCGTTGGCACTGATAATCTTGCGGTCGGGGGTCAAGCGGATGGCGGCTGGCTCTCCACTGGTGCGAAGTGTGCTTTCAGCCATCTCCTTACCATTGGCATCCACTGACACTGCTTTTAGGATGCCAGGCTGATAAGGCAGTTTAATCACAGCCTTGTATTGAGTGTCAATGTTTACATCCCTTTCAGCAATGAGCTTGTCATTAAGATAGAGTCTTACTTTGGGAGCCTTGGTGTAGATTTCAGCTTCGATGTCTTTTCCTTCCCATCCACGCCAGTTCCACGACTCCCATGTAGGCCATACCGACCACATCGTTTCCGTCACATGTCCATTAACATAGTAATCTGGTTCACGAACAGCCAGATAGACATCAGCAGCACCTTCTTCCACGTTCCACAACATGTCACGATAATGAGAAATCGGTTTGCGCCATCCAGTCAGATCTACATCACCACAATATGCACCATGATAAGGGAAATGCTCCGCTTGCCAATGTTCATCCCTGGGTTCATTCTCGTAATGCCAAAGGCCTATGGCAGACTCCCCTAAATAGTCAAGGCCCGTCCATACCATATCGCCTATGATATATGGACGCTCAACGGTGTGCTTCCAGTTGGCAAAAGCATCGCGAGGATAGCTTTCTGTCTGCCACATCACACGCTCAGGGCAACGCTCATGGTCGCTTTCTGCCTTGTGCATCATATAGTTGTAGCCCACGATGTCGAGCACGGCAGCATGAGGGTCATAGATTTCCCAGTCGCTGTCCCATGCACATAAGGCTTCGGTCACGGGACGTGTGTTGTCGAGTGATGTTATGACATTCTTGAATTTGCCGGCTGTATGAATCACACGAATATCCTTGCGCTCAATCACCTCATTTCCAATGCTGTATGATATGATGCAAGGATGGTTGCGGTCGCGAAGCACCATGGCGGTGATGTCTTCGGTATAGCATGAGTCGATAGATATATGGTAATCATAAGGATTCTTCTCCGAATACCATCCGTCGAATGATTCATCCACCACCATCATGCCCAAACTGTCACAGGCATCGAGCATGGCACGAGTCTGGGGGTTGTGAGATGTGCGTATGAGATTGAATCCAGCCTCCTTCATCAGTCTAACCTTGCGTATCTCGGCAGCATCAAATGCCATAGCTCCCAACACTCCATTGTCGTGATGCACGCATGCGCCATTGATAAGTGTCGGCTGGCCGTTGAGCAAAAATCCTTTTTTTGCGTCATAACTGAAGGTGCGCACACCGTGCTTCACCGTCAACTCACCTACCTTGATGTCATATAGCTTGGGACTGTCGGGCGACCATAGCTCTACATTGCGTAGCATGCGTGTCTCGTCCAATTGGTTGTCATAAGTAACTCGCACTGCTGCTGAGTCGGCATGTGTTCCGTCGGCTGAAATGCCAAAAATCCTCTCTGTGCGTATAAAAAGCTTCTGTGGATCGTCCATCTTGTTCTTGTCGTATGTCTCAAGCCATACGTGGCGATATATTCCCGAACCGCTATACCACCGGCAGTTTGGTTGACGTGAATTATCCACCATTACTGCAATAGTATTCATCCCCTTGCAGATATACGGAGTGATATTTACCTTGAATGGGGTATATCCATAGAAGTGATTGCCCGCCTGTCTGCCGTTGACATACACCTTGCAATCCTGATATACTCCCTCAAAGTGAAGCCACATGGTTTCACCTTCATTCACATTTAGTTCCGAATCCTTCACATGCTTTCGATACCATCCTTTTCCTGCGGGAAAATATCCTCCTCCTTTGCCAGTTGGGGCATTGGCTACTGGACTGTGACTGATGTCCCAATCATGTGGTAGGTCGATACTTTTCCACTTGGAGTCGTCAAGCGAAACTGATTGTCCGTCTGTTATTTCCTGATTTGTGAATTTCCAACCGAAATCAAAACACTTTACTTTACTCTGGGCATGCACGTAAGCGGCAAACGTCCCTAACAGACATATGACAAATATTGTTTTCTTCATATTTTCTTTATTGTAATTAATTAGGATAGGCAAAATTTATGCGAATAACATTGCAAATATACTTATTTGATTTATAAATTCGAAATATGATATTCATTTTTAGGATTATTTATATCTTCTTAGAAAGTAGTAATTATTTTTTTAGGTATTTTTTCGGCAAAATGGCTGAAGTATGGTTTTTTTTCTGTAACTTTGCACGCAATTTTCAAACTTATTGACAATGAAGAAATTATATATCGAAACTTACGGATGCCAAATGAATGTGGCTGACTCGGAGGTTGTGGCTTCGGTTATGCTCATGGCTGGATACGAGACTTGCGACAACCTCGACGTGGCTGACGCGGTGTTTCTCAACACTTGCTCCGTAAGAGATAATGCGGAACAAAAAATATATAACAGACTCGACACTCTGAATGCGGAAAGGAAAAAGGGACATAAACTCATAATCGGGGTGCTCGGGTGTATGGCGGAAAGGGTGAAGGAAGACTTGCTGAAAAACCACCACGCTGACCTCGTGGCGGGACCTGACGCTTATCTTACCCTGCCTGACCTCATCGCTCAGGCGGAAACCGGACACAAGGCCATAAACATTGAACTCTCGACTTCGGAGACGTATAAGGACATTGTGCCGCAAAGACTGCACGGAACAAAAATAGGCGGGTTTGTTAGCATCATGAGAGGATGCAACAACTTCTGCCACTACTGCATAGTGCCTTATACCAGAGGAAGGGAGAGAAGCCGTGACGTGGATAGCATACTGAGAGAGGTGAGCGACCTGAACGAAAGGGGATTTAAAGAGGTGACCCTGCTGGGACAAAACGTGAACTCTTACCTCTGCGGCTCCGTAAACTTCCCGGCGCTGCTTAGAAAAGTGGCGGAATCTGCTCCCGACATGCGAATTCGATTCACCACTTCGCACCCTAAGGACATGAGCGACGAGACGCTGAGGGTGATAGCGGAGATGCCTAACATCTGCAAACATATCCATCTGCCTGTGCAGAGCGGCAGCAACAGGATTCTGAAACTCATGAACAGAAAATACACAAGGGAGTGGTATCTCGACAGAGTGGCTGCCATCAGACGCATCATCCCTGACTGCGGACTGTCGACCGACATTTTCGTGGGTTATCACAGCGAAACGGAAGAGGACCACCAGATGTCGCTGTCGCTGATGAGAGAGGTGGGATATGACTCTGCATTTATGTTCAAATATTCTGAACGACCTGGAACTTACGCTTCAAAACACCTGCCAGACGACGTGCCTGAGGACGTGAAAATAAGACGCCTCAACGAGATGATACACCTTCAGACTGAAATGTCGGCAAAGGCTAACAAAAAGGACGAAGAAAAGGTGTTTGACGTGCTTGTGGAAGGATTCAGCAAACGATCAAGGGAGCAACTCTGCGGAAGGACGGAACAAAACAAAATGGTGGTGTTTGACAAGGGAAACCACCATATAGGAGAAATTGTAAAGGTAAGAATAACTGGAAGTTCAAGCGCTACACTGATGGGTGAAGAAGTGAAATAGAAATTATTACCATAGCAACATGAAAGAGTTCATACAAGTTCTAAGAAGGTTTGTTCCTCCATACAAGAAATATCTTGTGTGGTCGGTGGTGTTTAACATTTTGTCGGCCATACTGAACATCTTCTCGTTTATGGCTATCATTCCTATTCTGCAGATTCTGTTCCAGACCGACGGCTCGCAGGCTCCCCAGGAACTGATGACCATCACTTGGGACAACCTTCAGGAGGCGTTCTCCAACAACGCCAACTATTACATCGGGGCTCTCATTGCTGACATAGGGCCTACAACGACGCTGCTGGTCATAGGGCTTTTTCTCGCTTTCATGACATTCCTCAAGACTGGTGCCTACTTCCTGTCTTCCGCCACCATCATTCCTATAAGAACAGGTGTGGTGCGCGACATAAGAAACCAGCTCTACCGCAAGATCACGTCGCTGCCGTTGGGATTCTTCTCTGAAGAGAGAAAGGGAGACATCATCGCAAGGATGAGCGGTGACGTGGCTGAGGTGGAAAACTCCATAATGTCGTCGCTCGACATGCTGTTTAAAAACCCGATTCTCATTATTGCCTATTTCTCCACTCTCATCATCATCTCATGGCAACTCACACTGTTCACTCTCGTGTTCGTGCCTGTGATGGGATGGTTTATGGGAATGGTGGGAAGAAAGCTGAAACAGAATTCCATAAAGGCGCAGGCTCTTTGGAGCGACACCATGAGCCAGGTGGAGGAGACTCTCGGCGGACTGCGCATAGTGAAGGCTTTTTGTGCCGAAGAAAAGATGAACAACAGATTCGACAAGGTGAACAGCCAGTACCGTAACGACATCATGAGGGTGAACATTCGCCAGCAGATGGCACACCCGATGAGCGAGTTTCTCGGCACTGTGATGATCGTGATAGTGCTATGGTTCGGTGGTATACTCGTGCTCTCCGGCGACGCCTCGCTGTCTGGACCTACGTTCATCTACTATCTCGTGATGCTCTACAGCATTATCAACCCCCTGAAAGAATTCTCAAAAGCGGGGTATAACATTCCGAAAGGACTGGCTTCGATGGAACGCATCGACAAGATTCTCAATGCTGAGAACTACATCACTGAGAAAGAAAATCCGTTTGCCGTCAAAGAGTTTAAGCACAATATTGAATTCCGCAATGTCTCGTTCAAATATGACAAGAAGTGGATTCTCAGAAACATCAACCTCACCATAGAAAAGGGGAAGACAGTAGCTCTCGTAGGACAAAGCGGAGGCGGCAAGTCGACTCTCGTAGACTTGATACCAAGATACTACGACGTGCAGGAGGGAGAAGTGCTCATCGACGGGGTGAACGTGAAAGACCTTGGCATACACGACCTCAGGCAGCTCATAGGTAATGTCAACCAGGAAGCCATACTCTTCAACGACTCCTTCCGCAATAATATTGCATTCGGAGTGGACGGAGCCACCGACAGACAGATAGAAGAGGCGGCAAGAATAGCCAACGCCTACGACTTCATCATGGAGTCGGAAAACGGAATGGACACTAACGTGGGCGACCGTGGAAGCCGACTGTCGGGAGGACAGCGGCAGCGAGTGAGCATAGCTCGCGCCATACTGAAAAACCCGCCAATACTCATACTCGACGAAGCTACATCGGCTCTCGACACAGAAAGCGAACGACTAGTGCAGGACGCTCTCGAGCGACTTATGAAGACTCGTACCACAGTGGCCATTGCACACCGACTGTCTACAATAAAGAGTGCCGACGAGATTTGCGTCATTCACGAAGGGGAGATAGTGGAACGGGGAACACACGACGAACTCCTCTCTATCGACGGCTACTACAAACGACTAAACGACATGCAGAGCCTATGATGCTTGATATGATAATAAAAGTTAATTAAGATTGGCTTTTCATTCATGATACGCAATTAATAAGTAACTTTGCATCCCAATTCACATTATTATATTATATAAACCACAAAGATTATGTCATACCTATTCTCATCAGAGTCAGTCTCTGAAGGACATCCCGACAAGGTGGCCGACCAAATATCGGACGCCATCCTAGACCAGTTCCTGGCCTACGACGAAAAGGCGCGTGTGGCTTGCGAGTCATTTGTTACCACCGGCCAGGTAGTGATAATGGGCGAAGTGAGCAGCAGGGTTTACATCGACCTGCAGACCATTGCACGAAATACTATAAAACGCATCGGTTACACCAAGGCGGAATATCAGTTCGATGGTAACTCTTGCGGCATTCTAAGCGCTATACACGAACAAAGCGGTGACATCAACAGGGGTGTTGACCGCGAAAACGAAGACGAACAAGGTGCCGGCGACCAAGGCATGATGTTCGGTTACGCCACAAACGAAACCGACAACTACATGCCTGTGTCTCTCGACTTGGCTCACCTGATAATGTCGACTCTTGCTGAAATACGCAAGGAGGGAAAGCTCATGACATACCTCAGACCTGACTCAAAAAGCCAGGTGACAGTGCAGTATAGCGACGACAACATTCCTGAGCGCATCGACACCATCGTGGTTTCAACACAGCACGACGAGTTTGCCGACGATGACACCATGCTCGCCAAAATCCGCGAAGACGTGATAAACATACTAATGCCTCGAGTGAAAGGGAAAATCACCAACGACAACGTACTGAAACTATTCGGCGACGACATAAAGTACTATGTCAACCCTACAGGAAAATTCGTTATCGGAGGCCCTCACGGTGACACGGGACTCACCGGACGTAAGATTATTGTGGACACTTACGGAGGCAAGGGTGCTCACGGTGGCGGAGCTTTCAGCGGAAAAGACTCAAGCAAGGTGGACCGCTCTGCCGCTTATGCCGCACGACACATAGCCAAGAACATGGTGGCGGCTGGAGTGGCAGACGAGATGCTGGTGCAGATAAGCTATGCCATCGGAGTGGCACGGCCAATGAACATATATGTCAACACATACGGCAGAAGCAATGTCGACATGACTGACGGAGAGATTGCAAAGAAAATAGAAAAACTCTTCGACCTGCGCCCGAAAGCCATCGAGCGTACACTGAAACTGCGCCAGCCAATATTCAGCGAAACTGCCGCGTACGGACACATGGGACGCAAGCCCGAGAAAAAGAAAAAGACATTTACGAGCCACTACCACGAGACAAAAACCATCGACGTGGAACTCTTCACATGGGAAAAGCTCGACTGCGTTGACAAGATAAAGAAGGAGTTTGGCATCTGACAACCCACCCACGAGGACAAATAATGCACCAAGACTCAATAACTGTTGAAAACAACATATTGTTGCCCGAGGCGACAGAACAAACACGACCGGCAAAACCGCAGCATCCTTACCAAGTGTTAAGGATGCTGCCTAAGGATGCCACGCCCGCACAGCAGGACTCTGCAATACAAGCCACATTCCAACCCAAGGAAATAAGATATAGTTCACGGCCTGACACGCTCCACATTCCAGGACATGAAATAGGAAAAAGCATCAAGGACGTCGAAATACCCAAATACTACAAGGAGTCGTTTTTCTCCAAAGACACTCTCTTACACCCGGAAATAGCCGGCGGAAGATATGGTGTGGCGGGCGACCCTGTGCCATATACCGTAAAAAGCGACGACACAATAACCATACTTCTCATCTTGAGCTTCATCATTGTCATGGTGTCGCTCTCAAAGTCAAAGATGTTTTTCATGAGACAACTAAAAAGCTGCTTCTATCTCTCACACCGGGAAAGCAGCATCAGCGAGACATCGATAGAGATAAGATTCCAGTTTTTCATGGTTGTACTCACCAGTCTTCTTTGGTCGCTGCTACAATACTTCTACACCACCCACTACATAGGCACTACGTTCATACTTAGTTCGCAATATCACCTCATAGCCATCTTCCTTGGCATGAACTTATCGTACTACATTTTGAAGAGCGCAATATATGCAATAGTGAACAGCGTGTTCTTCGAACGTAAAAAAAACGTACAATGGCAAAAAACGTTACTCTTCTTGATATCCATGGAAGGAGTGATGATTTTTCCAGCAGTAATGGTAAGGTCATATTTTGACATACCTATACAAAGTATCACTATTTATAGCCTAATAGTGGTAGTTTTTGTTAAATTGCTTACCTTTTATAAAAGTTATGCAATCTTTTTTCGACAAATACACCCTTTTTTCCAAATAATTTTGTACTTTTGCGCTCTCGAAGCAGTGCCTATGGCGGCCTTTTGGGGTGCCGTGGCCATAACAGGTAACTATTTGAACATAAATTTTTAGGACAAGATGATTAAAAAAATTTTGGTTTCACAACCAAAGCCAACAAGCGAGAAGTCGCCGTATTACACCATTGCTGAACGATTTGACGTGGACTTGGTTTTCCGTCCTTTTATAAAGGTAGAGGGACTGACATCTAAAGAATTTCGCCAGCAGAAGGTGAGCATTGCCGACTATACTGCCATCGTATTCACGTCGCGCCATGCCATCGACCATTTCTTCAAGCTATGCAAGGAACTGAGGGTAAACATCTCTGAGGATATGAAATATTTCTGTGTCACAGAAGCCATATCACTATACATCCAAAAATATGTTCCTTACCGTAAACGCAAGATTTTCTTCGGCTCTACAGGTAAGGTGGCCGATATCCTGCCACAAATGGTTAAGCACAAAAACGAGAAATATCTCGTGCCAATGAGCGATGTTCACAATGACGATATAAAGGAACTGCTTGACTCAAAGAACCTTAAACACACGGAATGTGTGATGTATCGCACAGTGAGCAATGACTTCACTGAGGAAGAAGTGGCAAACTTCGACTACGACATGCTTGTGTTCTTCAGTCCTGTGGGTGTTGACGCCCTGACAAAAAACTTCCCTGACTTCAAGCAGAAAGACATTGTCATTGCTACATTCGGACCCGCAACGGCACGTGCAGTGAAAGAAGCTGGACTTAGACTCGACCTCGAGGCTCCTACTGAGAAATATCCCTCGATGACCGGAGCACTTCAACACTACCTTCTTGAACACGAAGAAGAATAGGACAAGGAGGTAGGCCAAACTGATATACTTGAATAAATAATGATGGATAAACCGGTACTGACATTTAGCAAAAAAGAACATATCGTCAGTCGGAAGACTATCGATAAACTCTTCAGCGGCGGCAATCGTTCGATGGTGGTTTTCCCCATAAGAATGGTATACATGCAAGCTGAAATGGACGATGTACCGGTGGAAGTGATGGTCAGCGTTTCAAAAAGGCACTTTAAAAGAGCTGTGAAACGGAACAGGGTGAAAAGACAAATCAGAGAGGCTTACAGAAAAAATAAGGCCTTACTGATATCTGAGGTTGAGAAATGTGAAAACAAAAAATTCGCATTGGCGTTCATATATCTTGCCGACGAGTTGATGACTTCTGAAACCATAGAGGAAAGCATAAGGAAACTTCTTGCAAGACTAAGTGAAAAAGTGGCTAACAGTCTTCATAATGAGGAAAATCGTTAATTTCATTTCAGCTTTGGCTAAATGGACACTACTGATGCCTATACTCTTCTACAGACGTTTCATCACTCCGTTCACACCGCCATCATGCAGATTTACTCCAACCTGCTCAGAATATGCTCGCCAGGCTATAATAAAACACGGACCGATAAAGGGTCTCGCACTGGCGATATGGAGAATTCTTAGGTGCAACCCTTGGGGAGGAAGCGGATATGACCCGGTGCCTTGAAAAGGAGGTTAGGAGTTAAGGAGTTAAGGAGTTAAGGAGTTAAAGACAATACTTGAATTATGAAGAATTTTATCGAAGAACTAAAATGGCGTGGAATGCTGGCACAAATAATGCCAGGAACAGAAGAGTTGCTACAAAAGGAAATGGTGACCGCATATCTCGGCACTGACCCTACTGCAGACTCACTGCACATCGGACACCTCTGTGGCATAATGATGCTGCGCCACCTGCAGCATTGCGGACACAAACCTATCATTCTTGTTGGAGGTGCAACAGGCATGATTGGCGACCCGTCGGGTAAAAGCCAAGAGAGAAACCTGCTCAATGACGAGACTCTGCGCCATAATCAGGAATGCATCAAACAGCAAGTGTCGAAATTCCTCGACTTTGACACTGACGCTCCCAATAAGGCTGAAATGGTGAACAACTACGACTGGATGAAGAATTTCACTTTCCTCGACTTCGCACGCGAGGTAGGTAAGCACATCACCGTGAACTATATGATGGCTAAGGAAAGCGTACAACAGAGACTCAACGGTACTGCACGCGACGGACTCTCTTTCACCGAGTTCACATACCAGCTGCTGCAGGGATACGACTTCCTCTACCTCTACCAGCACAAAAATTGCAAACTGCAACTCGGAGGAAACGACCAATGGGGAAACATGACCACAGGTACAGAACTTATCAGACGCACACTCGGCAACGAAGTGGAGACTTTTGCACTCACATGCCCGCTGATAACAAAATCGGACGGAAAGAAATTCGGAAAAACTGAGTCGGGAAACATCTGGCTCGACCCGAAACGTACTTCGCCATACAAGTTCTACCAGTTCTGGCTCAACGTAAGCGACGACGATGCTGAACGCTACATAAAGATATTCACAAGTCTCGACAAGGCTACCATCGACGCCCTCGTGGAAGAACACAAGCAGGATCCGGGACGACGCATACTACAGAAGCGTCTGGCAGAGGAAACCACCATTCTCGTTCACTCTCAGGAGGCTCTCGACATGGCTATTGAGGCAAGCAACATCCTCTTCGGCAAGTCTACAAAAGACTCGCTGCTTAAGCTCGACGAGCAAACACTGCTCGACATCTTCGACGGAGTGCCCCAGTTTACTATCGATGCCGACAAGCTAAACCAGCCCGCCGTGGAGATTCTCACACAGGCTGCACCCGTATTTGCCAGCAAGGGAGAGATGAGAAAGCTCGTTCAGGGTGGCGGTGTTTCACTCAACAAAGAGAAGCTCGCTTCGTTTGACCGTGTCATCACAACCGACGATTTGATAGACAAAAAGTACCTTTTAGTGCAAAGAGGGAAGAAAAATTACTATCTAATCACGGTAAAATAGAAAAAATATCTAAAAAAATTTGGTGGTGGAACAAAAAACCACTACCTTTGCACAAAATTTTATAGGATTGGACCATGGTGTAATGGTAACACTACAGGTTTTGGTTCTGTCATTATGGGTTCGAGTCCCGTTGGTCCAACTCCAAGAAAAGGCTGTACGATAGTCGTGCAGCCTTTTTCTTTTCTTAAAAATAAGTAAAAAGCAAAGAAAATGCGTATTATATTTTGATTTTCAATAAACTTTAAGTACCTTTGTGCAAGCAAATCAATATAAACAAACAAATTATATATGAAAACAAATTATGAAGTGCGCTATGCAGCACACCCACAGGATGCAAAAAACTATGATACAGCACGCATCCGCCGCGACTTTCTTATTGAGAAAGTGTTCGCTGCCGACGAAGTAAACATGGTTTACTCTATGTATGACAGAATGGTGGTTGGTGGAGCAATGCCTGTTAACGAGGCTCTGAAGCTCGAGGCTATCGACCCCCTGAAAGCTGATTTCTTCACCACACGACGCGAAATCGGTATTTTTAACGTTGGCCAGGGTGAAGGAACAATAAAAGTGGGAGATGAGACTTTCACTCTCGGATTTAAGGAAGCTCTATATATCGGAAGAGGTGACCGTGACGTGATATTCAGCAGCACCAATCCTGATTGTCCGGCAAAGTTCTACTTCAATAGCACCACTGCCCACAAAGAATATCCTTGCCGCAAGGTGACAAAGGAAGACGCTATAGTGGCTCACATGGGCTCGCTCGAAATGAGCAACGAGAGAAACATCAACAAGATGCTCGTATCACAGGTTCTGCCCACTTGTCAGCTACAGATGGGTATGACTGAACTTGCAACTGGCAGCGTATGGAATACCATGCCGGCACACGTACACAGCCGCCGAATGGAAGCATACTTCTACTTCGAGGTGCCACAAGACCAGGCTGTATGCCATTTTATGGGAGAAGTGGACGAGACACGCCACATCTGGATGAAGGGCGACCAGGCTGTACTCTCACCAGAATGGAGCATCCACTCTGCAGCCGCAACCCACAACTACACCTTTATTTGGGGTATGGGTGGAGAAAACCTCGACTACGGCGACCAAGACTTCTCGCTAATCACTGACTTGAAGTAGTTAAGGAGTTGAAAATATTCGAAATATAAACTACACATGGATACATTCAGCAAAAGATTCTCACTTGAGGGCAAGGTGGCCCTCGTGACAGGAGCAGCCTACGGTATCGGCTTCGCCATTGCCGAGGCATACGCACTGGCAGGAGCAAAAATAGCATTCAACTGCCGCGGTCAGGAACACCTCGACCAAGCACTCGCTGACTATAAGGCAAAAGGTATTGAGGCTAAGGGATATATCTGCGACGTGACCGACGAAGAACAAGTAAAGGCTATGGTGGCAGACATAGAAAAAGAACTTGGAACCATAGACATACTTGTTAACAACGCTGGTATCATCAAACGTATACCTATGACTGATATGTCGGTAGAAGACTTCCGTAAGGTTATAGATATCGACCTCAACGCTCCTTTTATCGTGTCGAAAGCTGTCATTCCAGGAATGATAAAGAAAGGACACGGAAAGATTATCAATATCTGCTCAATGATGAGCGAACTCGGACGCGAGACCGTTTCGGCATACGCTGCAGCAAAGGGCGGACTGAAAATGCTCACACGCAACATCTGCTCTGAGTTTGGTGAACACAACATACAGTGCAATGGTATTGGCCCTGGCTATATAGCTACACCACAAACTGCTCCACTGCGCGAGATACAACCCGACGGCAGCCGCCATCCGTTTGATCGTTTCATCATCTCAAAGACTCCAGCCGCACGTTGGGGTACACCCGACGACCTTATGGGTCCAGCTGTATTCTTGGCTTCAGACGCATCAGACTTTGTGAACGGCCACATACTCTATGTAGACGGTGGTATACTTGCCTACATCGGCAAGCAGCCCTGATGCTTCATAAAACTATAAGGTAGAAAAAGAGTATAAAAAAGGAGATAAAGGAGATAAACGTAATCTCCTCTTATCTCCTTTATACTTCTTTACCCACTTGCAGTAGTAGAGTAAAATATTTTTTTACAATATTAATTCAAGGCATCAGCCAGTTCTGCACCAGCCTTGAACTTTGCACTCTTCTTTGCCTCAATCTGGATTTTCTCTTTAGTCAACGGATTCACACCCTCACGGGCAGGACGCTCAGTTACACTGAATGTACCGAAACCAACAAGTGCCACCTTGTCACCAGCAACCAAAGCCTCCTTTATGGCTGCCACTGTAGCATCAAGAGCCTTTTTCGATGCTTCCTTAGAAAGACCTGAACCTAAGGCGATTTTTTCAACTAATTCTGTCTTGTTCATAATTTTAATAAGTTATTTGTTGTTATATAAAATGATTTCTGTACTTTTCGTACGCAAATATAGGGTAAAGAATTCACAATTCAAACAAAAAAAGAAAAAAAAATAGTTTTTTCTCTAATTTTCTTCTTATACATGCCTTTTTTTGTATGAATTGACGAAGATTTTTAGTAATTTTGCGGCCATAAAGATGATTATTAATAATAGAAAGGTAAATTGATTATGAGAAACATTCCTGTTGTGACCAAAAATCTATTGTTGGTCAATATCATAGCATTCGTGGCAACATGGATATTGCAACTCAGAGGATTAGACCTCAACGACCTATTGGGATTGCACTTTTTTATGGCTGCCGATTTTCAGGTATGGCAGTTATTGACATACATGTTTTTGCATTCTGGTTTCACACATATTCTCTTCAACATGTTTGCACTCTGGATGTTTGGTGTTGTGATAGAAAATGTTTGGGGACCTAAGAAATTCTTATTTTATTACATTTCATGCGGAGTGGGAGCTGGCATAATGCAGGAGATTGCCCAATTCTTCTCCTTCTATTTCACCATCTCAGCACAAGACCCGACAGTTGGATTCGGCGAACTGTTCGCCATTGGACATCAGCTATCTACACAACTCAACGGATGGACCACCATTGGAGCCTCTGGAGCTGTGTATGCCATACTTCTCGCCTTCGGAATGATATTCCCCAACGAGCGCATATTCATCTTCCCACTGCCCATCCCGATCAAGGCAAAATGGTTTGTGATGTTCTACGTGGCTATAGATCTCTTCTCTGCCATGAGCTCTTCTGGAGACAATGTTGCCCACATGGCACATCTTGGAGGTATGCTTTTCGGATATCTCATGATACGATATTGGAACAACCATCCCACAGCTGGATACGGAAGAAGCAACGGACGACAGTTTTTTGACAGGCTTAAGGAAAACTTCGAAAAGAGAAGCCAGCCAAAAATGAAAGTACACAAAGGCGGCACCAACGACAGGGAAGACGACTGGGAATTTAATGCAAGGAAAAAGCAAAACCAGGAAGAAATTGACCGCATACTCGACAAAATACGCCGAAGTGGATATGATAGTCTGACAAAAGAAGAAAAGCAAAAACTCTTCGACAGCAGCAACGGATAAGAAAAACAATGATAAGCAAAATAAAACTGATTGCCAGAAACATAGTGGCAGGGGCAAACATCGCCACTATTGTCGTAATGCTTGCAGTGGGATATTCCGACTACATAAATCCATCAGTACATCCGTTAGCAGCCACAATAGGGCTTGCTTTTCCTGTAATGTTGCTGATAAATCTCGGATTTCTTATGGTATGGCTAATAGTATGCAAAAGAATGATATTCATTCCCATCATCGGATTCATAATGTGTTATGTGCCGATAAGGAAATACATACCATTTAATATTCCTCACGACACTCCAATAGGATGTATGAAAGTATTGTCGTTCAACGTACATGGATACGTATACGACAAAGGCGTGGACAATTCATTTGAAACAACAATGAACTACGTGAAAAACAGCAAGGCCGACATATTGTGTATACAGGAAGATCTCGGACAATGGCTAAACCCAAAGGTGCATCTCGACAGCATCTACCAATATAGCTCAAGACTTGAAGTGGGAGATATGAAAATGAACGCCGTGAGCGTATATTCAAAATACAAGATTATTAAGACCGAACGCATTGACTACGAGTCAAAACGTAACGGAAGCATTGCATGTTGGCTCAATGTCAACGGAAAAACCGTGATAGTCATAAACAACCACTTTGAGAGCAACCATCTGACAAACGATGACAAGACACGCTATAAACAAATGTTTCATGGAGACATAGAAAGAGACACGGTAAAAAAGGAAACACAATACATTGCAGGCAAACTGGCAAATGCCGCAAAGCTGAGAGCTCCCCAGGCAAGGGCGGTGGCTAACTATATAAAAAGTCATCCCGACTACCCTATAATAGTATGCGGAGACTTCAACGACAGCCCCATATCCTACACACACCGCACCGTAGCCGATGGTCTCACAGACTGCTATATAGAGACAGCAAATGGTCCCGGTTTGTCATATAATCAGAAAGGTTTTAACGTACGTATCGACAACATTTTATGTTCCAGCCATTTCACACCATACAACTGTCGAGTGGACAACAAAATCCTCGCATCAGACCATTATCCCATATATTGTTGGCTTAAATTCAACTATAAACCATAAAAAAATTGAGAAAATCTTGTTTTTATTTTTTAAATTGTAAAAAAATCATTATATTTGCATGCTTTTTTCGACAATAGCTTGACAATAATAAATTAAAAATATAATAATAAAAAAATGCAAAACAAAGGAATTGTAAAGTTTATCGCACTTGTCCTGATTCTGGTGTGCGTATTCTATCTGTCCTTCTCGTTCGTCACACGCCACTATGAAAACAAGGCGGCTGCGATGGGTGAAGAGGCTGGACAGGAATACCTCGACTCAATCATGAACGAGAAAGTGTATCTCGGCGCTTATTCGCTTAAGCAGTGCCGTGAAATGGAAATCGGCCTCGGACTTGACCTGAAGGGCGGTATGAATGTAATCCTCGAAGTGTCGGTGCCCGACGTTGTTGCCGTTCTGGCTGACCACAAAACCGACGCTGCCTTCACAAAGTCTATGGAGCAGGCTAAGAAAGAAGAAGAGACCAGCCAGGCTGACTTCGTCTCACTCTTCATCAAGTACTACAAGCAGAATGCTCCAGGCCATCGTCTTGCTGAGGTTTTTGCAACACAGCAGATGAAGGGAAAGGTGAACACACAAAGCAGCGACTCTGAAGTGGAGGCTGCCGTAAGGGCTGAAGTACAGTCGGCTGTTGACAACTCTTTCCTCGTAGTGCGCAACCGTATCGACAAGTTCGGTGTTGTTCAGCCTAACATACAAAAGCTCGAAGGACAGTCTGGACGTATCATGGTGGAAATGCCTGGTATCAAAGAGCCTGAGCGTGTGCGCAAGCTCCTTCAGGGAAGCGCCAACCTTGAGTTCTGGGAGACATACAACAGTCAGGAAATCGTTCCTCTGCTCGCTCAGCTCAACCAGCGCTATGCAGCAGGCAACGTAGAAGAGGCTACTGCTGATTCTACAAAGACTACTGAGGCTGTTGCTGATACTGCAAAGGCTGATACTGCAAAGGCTGAATCTTCTGCACTTGCAAAGCTGAAGAAGACAGAAGCCAGCACCGACAAGAGCGCGGAGGCATTAAAGAAGCAGAACCCTCTGTTCTCTGTATTCCAGCCTGTACAGGGTCAAGGACTGAGTACTGTAGGTTATGCCATGGCACGCGATACAGCCGATGTTAACAAAGTCATCTATTCTGAAATAGCACGCCAAGTGCTTCCGTCTGACCTTAAGCTCTTATGGAGCGCCAAGCCTGCCGATTTCGACACAAAGGGTCAGGTATATGAACTCCATGCCATCAAGGTGACCGAGCCTTCTGGCCGCGCTCCACTGGAAGGAGACGTAATCACATCTGCCAAGGATGGCTTCTCACAGTATGGACAGCCTAACGTATCAATGCAGATGAACAGCGACGGTGCACGCCGCTGGGCTCAACTCACAAAGATGAACATCAACCGCGCCATTGCCATCGTGCTCGACAACTCTGTTTATAGCGCACCTCGCGTAAATGGTGAAATCTCTGGCGGTAACTCAGAAATCTCAGGTAACTTCACCATCGAGGACACCAAGGACCTCGCCAACACGCTCAACTCTGGTAAGATGCCAGCTCCTACTCGTATCGTGCAGGAAGAAGTGGTTGGTCCGTCACTCGGTGCACAGTCAATACAGCAAGGTGTGATGTCGTTCATCGTGGCATTCATCCTCCTGATGATCTACATGCTCTGCCTCTATGGCGTCATCCCAGGTATGATGGCCAACATCGCACTTATCTTCAACCTCTTCTTCACTCTCGGCATCCTCACCTCGTTCCAGGCCGCCCTTACAATGCCAGGTATCGCTGGTATCGTGCTCTCGCTCGGTATGGCAGTCGATGCCAACGTGCTTATCTATGAGCGTACCAAGGAAGAGCTTAGAGCAGGTTCAAACGTTCGCGAAGCCATAAAGAAAGGTTATGCCAACGCTTTCTCGGCCATCTTCGACTCTAACTTGACATCTATCATCACAGGTTTCATACTTTACGCCTTCGGTACAGGTCCTATCCGCGGTTTCGCCACCACTCTTATCATCGGTATCTTCTGCTCGTTCTTCACAGCCGTTTACCTCACACGTCTGGTATACGAGAACCGCATGAACAAGGACAAGTGGCTCAACCTCACCTTCTCTACAGGTTTCTCCAAGAACCTTATGCAGAACACGAAGTTCAACTTCATGGGCATCTACAAGAGGACCTTCACCATCTGGGGTATTGCTGCTGTTCTGCTCATCGTATGTCTCGCCACCCGCGGACTGAGCAAGAGCATCGACTTCACCGGTGGTCGCAACTATGTTGTGAAACTTGAGAAGGCCGTTGAGCCTGAGGATGTTCGTACAGCCCTTCAGGGTGCCTTCGGCGACGCCAATGTGAGCGCCATCGCCCTCGGTACTGACGGCAAGACCATCCGCGTGTCAACCAACTATAAGATTGAGTCAAACAATCCTAACGTCGACGACGAGTGTGAAAACATTCTCTACAAGGCCATGTCAAGCGCAGGTCTCGTGACACAGAAGAGCGTTGAAGCCTTCAAGAATCCTGACGTACGCGAAGGTGGATCAATCATCAGCAGCACAAAGGTGGGTCCTTCTGTGGCTAAGGATATCACACATGGTGCTATCATAAGCGTTATCTTCGCATTGATAGCCATTTTCCTCTATATCCTCATCCGCTTCCGCAACATTGCTTACTCATGGGGTTCTACCATCGCCTTGGCTCTCGACACACTCATCGTTATTGGTATCTATTCGGCATTATGGGGCTTCGTTCCAATGTCGCTCGAAATCGACCAGACATTCATCGGTGCCATACTTACCGTTATCGGTTATTCTATCAACGACAAGGTGGTGGTGTTCGACCGTATCCGCGAGAACTTTAACCTCTTCCCGAAGCGTGACCGCCAGCAACTGTTCAACGACTCGCTGAACCAGACCTTGGCACGTACCATCAACACCTCTGTTACCACATTGATAGTGCTACTTTGCATCTTCATCCTTGGTGGCGACAGCATCCGCAGCTTCTCGTTTGCGATGATTCTCGGTGTTGTCTTCGGTACTTGCTCTTCCATCTTCATTGCAGCTCCTATCGCCTTCCGCACTATGGGCCGCAAGATTAAGGAAGAAGAATAAGACCCTATCCCACCTTATTATATATAAGGTAACACCTCTCTTCAGGCGGCTGCAATTCTATTACGAACGGCAGCCGCCAACCTTTTCAATAAGACATTTACTAACTAAAACTAATATTATAATGAACAAACGTTATTTATTCGGAGCCCTATTGTTGGCTTCAGCACTGGGTGTCTCAGCCCAGAAGCAAATGAAAGCCCCGTCTGGAGGCAAGCAGATAAGTGACCAACTTATCGGTATTTTCTTCGAGGACATCAACAATTCTGCCGACGGCGGACTTAACGCACAACTCGTTCAAAACGGATCGTTCGAGTATTCTCCTTCCGACCACGACGGTTGGGGTCCTGGTACAGCATGGCGCACCATACGCCCAGGACATTCCTTAGGCTTCCTCGAAGCAAAGCAGCAGCAACCGCTTCATCCAAACAATCCAAACTACATGCGACTAAACATCGAGCGTGTAGGTCATTACTATGACTATACCGGATGGACAGGTTTCGGTATTCAGAACGATGGATTCGACGCTATGACAATCAAGGCTGGTGACAAGTACGATTTCTCTTTCTTCGCACGCAATGTGGAAGGAGACGACAAGCCTGTACGCATCGTCATTGCCGAACCAACAGGATGGGGCAAGGACCCGAACGTTCTGGGAGAAGCCACGGTAACCGTTAGCGGCAACCAGTGGAAACAGTATTCAGCCACCATCACAGCCACAAAAGACTGTAACACAGCAGTGCTTCAGATACTCGCACTCAAAACAGGCGTGATGGACGTCGACCAAGTGTCGCTCATGCCACAAGACACATATCATGGTCACGGCATACGCAAAGACCTTGCCGAGACACTTGAGGCCATTCGTCCTCGCTTCATGCGTTTCCCCGGAGGATGTGTAGTACACGGCGGTGGAGATGGTTTTTGGAACACATATCGTTGGAAAAATACCGTAGGCCCGAAACATCAGCGTAAGCAATTGAAGAACACATGGGGCTACCACCAGTCGATGGAAATAGGTTATCACGAGTATTTCCAGCTCTGCGAAGACATGGGCATGGAGCCACTGCCAATACTTCCATGTGGTGTAAGCTGTCAAGGCACAAACGGAGGTTGGGGAATGAAAAACCAAGCTCAAGACACCATTGCCATGGCACAGATGGACGAATGGGTTGAAGAGGCTCTCGACCTCATCGAATGGGCAAACGGCGGTGTGGACACCAAATGGGGAAAAGTGCGTGCAGAAGCAGGCCATCCAGCTCCATTCAACCTCAAATATCTTGGCATAGGCAACGAGGAGCGCATTTCTCCAGAATTCGAAGAGCGTTTCAAGTATATCTACGAGCGTGTGACAAAGGCTCATCCTGAAATCATTATCGTAGGCACAGCAGGACCTGGTTCACACAAAGGCAATCCAGACTACGACAATGGTTGGAGAATAGCAGAAGAACTGGCAATGCCTATTCTTGACGAACACTACTACGAGCCACGCGAATACTTCCAAAAATCGCGCCAATATGACAGCTATCCACGCGACCGCAAGACCAAGGTGTACCTTGGCGAATATGCCGCAAAGGACAAAAAACTCATCGATGCCCTGTCTGAGGCCCTTTACCTACTACATATAGAGCGTAACGGAGATGTTGTATGTATGACATCATACGCACCGCTGCTTGCCCGCAAAAACGGTACACAGTGGAATCCTGACCTCATATACTACGACAACTCACGCGTATATCCCACTTGCAGCTATTATGTACAGAAGATGTTTGGCGAGTCGGCAGGCAACTACTACTACGGCAACTGCGTGACAATCGACAATCCTGACAAATCGGAAGGCGAAGGCTTACTTCAGGAGCAGAGCGTGGTACTTAACACAAAGACCCGCGAACTGTTTGTGAAGATCTGCAACGCCACTGCAAATACTAAGACAGCAAAGGTAAACCTCTCGCGTTTCAGCGGAATGAAGCCTCTTGCAACACAAGTTACCCTGAGCGGACAGCCTGAAGACGAAAACAATTTCGATTCTCAGCCCATTGCTCCTGTAACAACACAGATAAAGGTAAAGAAAAACATGACACTCGAACTTGCCCCTTACTCTTTCATTATGATTAAGATTCAGTGCAAGTAGTCTTTTCTCGTCAAAAACAAACAATAGAAGGTCATCCTCTCGCATTGGCAGAGGATGACTTTTTTGTAATAGAAATCAAACGTACGATATTTTTTGTTGCTTTCCGCTGTATGGTCTTTACTTTATGTAAGACTGCAACCCGATTTGAGCTGTTCCCTTTGTTAAATTCCCGTAAATATCACACTATACATATCTAAATATATAGTATTTTTATTATCTTTGCCGAAATAAGACGTACTATAACATTATGAGAAAGATTTTTATGATTATCTCTGCAGTATTGTGCAACCTTTTGGGATGTACTGCACAACAAGAGAAATTCGAAAGCCTCGACGTTGACGCTTTCGAGAAAGTGATTTCTGACACAACGGTAGTAAGGCTTGACGTTCGTTCCATCGACGAATATGCAAGTGGACACATTGCCAAGGCTATAAACATCGACGTGATGAAAGACGACTTCACGACCAAAGCAACATCCCTCCTGCCCAAGGACAAAACCATTGCGCTATATTGCCGTAGCGGAAGAAGAAGCAAGAAGGCTGCCGGAATACTTGTAGAAAACGGCTATAAAGTGATTGAACTCAACTCTGGCATTTCGGGATGGATAAATGCCCAAAAGGAGATTGTCAGATAATTGAGAACCTTTTGCACACAATTATTAAAAGATACCATAATTAGGGAGTGTCGTTAAATATTAACGATTATTTATAACTATCTATTCCTCTATGTGATAGAATTTATGTACCTTTGTAGATGATAAGAAAAATGTTAGCATACACATACCAGCCGTAAAATGATAGAAGTAATTTTATGATGACATGAAAAAGATCTTTTTTATTATTGTGCAGTTAGTCGCAATATATCCTGTATTAGCACAGAGTAATACGAGATTGATTGTTACGACAGATATCGGAGGTTCTGACCCCGACGATATTCAGTCGTTAGTACATCTTATGGTGATGCTGAATGATGTTGACCTGGAAGGCATTATTTCTCAACACGCTTGGGTGCCATACGGCACTGGCGCTGATAGCATTATCAATGGCGTGATTGACGCATATGAAGATGTATTACCCAACCTGATTGTTCATGACAAACGGTATCCTGACGCAAACGTTATCCGGGAGATGGTAAAAACAGGACAACCTCAAGCGGCAATGGCTTGTGTGGGAGAAGGTAAAGACTCCGAGGGGTCGGAATGGATTATCAAAGCAGTGGACAAAAATGATGCCCGTCCGTTGTGGATTGCGGCATGGTCGGGAATGAATACACTGGCACAGGCTTTATGGAAAGTAAGTCATACTCGCTCTCCGAAAGATGTTGATAAATTTGTAAGCAAACTGAGAGTGTATGACATTCTCGGGCAGGATGATGCCGGAGCGTGGATAGCGAAGAATTATCCTAAGCTAATTTACATTCGTAACAAGAGTGTATATGGTTGGCCTAAGAATGATGAATGGTATAGGAAACATGTACAAGAGGTAGGTCCGTTGGGAAAGGTGTATGCTTCGAGAATATGGGCCACTGAAGGTGATTCCCCCTCATTTTTATATTGCATTAATAATGGCCTCAACTGCCCAGAACACATCGACTATGGTGGTTGGGGAGGCCGATTCTCCTGTATTCGGAAGGAGAATATCGAAAGCATGGATTGGGTCAGGAAAAACAATTTGGACGAAATGCAATATGCTCCTTATTTGATGTATGGCGCTTCAGAGGAGGGAGGCAGGGCAATAAACATCTGGACTGATGATATTCATAATGACTTTATGGCCCGAATGGCATGGACAGTGACAAATAAGTATTCTGATGCCAATCATCATCCTGTGGCTGTCATTGGGAATGACAAGTCACGACGTATTATTATAGTTTCAGCTAAGGCTGGCAAAGAAATATGTCTGAATGCTGAGAACAGTTTTGATCCGGATGATAATCCTCTGTCATTTGTGTGGCAGTTTTACAAAGAACCATCCTCCTACAAAGGAAATTTGCTATTAGAAAGCCATAACACAGAGAAAACGCGCATTCTAATTCCCGGGGAAGCACGAGGCAAGACCATACATATTATATTAAAGGTAAGTGACAATGCATTGCCAAATCTTTGCTCATACAGAAGAATATTTATTAATGTAAAAGGTTGAACAAAAAACTATCGGCAATCCATTCGTCACAAAAACGTACTATTTCATAACAATGTCACATACTGTTCGTAACACGAGTGGAGTTGTAATATCATAAGTCTCTGTTAAATTCCCGTAAATATCACAAGGAATTATTCCATATATTGAATATTTTGATTAACTTTGCCAAAAATATTCATGCATAAAAGTGCAGCAAGAAAGCGAAAGTTCATGCATAAAAATGTAGCGAATAAACTAAAGTTCGTGCATAAAAATGTAAACAATGGAAAGAAAAGCTTACAAGCAATTGTTGGAATGGAAGAATAATCCACGGCATAAAACACTTATCGTCAACGGCGCACGCCAAGTGGGAAAGACGCGGTTGCTCAATTCTGACACATCGGTTGTCAATTTCTGAACACCAACAATATGAGCGCATTAAGTATATTATATTTAGCCCTTCCATTTCCGCTCGCATTCATTTTGCATGATGCGGAGGAAGCAATAGTACAACATCGTTGGATACTATCTCATCGCCATATCTTTGAAGACAAATACCCAAGACTAAAACCATTATTCAAGTATCTGTCTTCTCTTGACACACAATCATTCGTCATAGCAGCTATGGAAGAATTTGTCATCCTCATTCTTTGTACTTGTTATGTGTTCATTCAAGGCAACTACTGTATGGAAATATGGTCTGCCCTCTTCATTGCCTTCTCTTTCCATCAGTTAGTTCACATCATACAGGCCATCATTCTGCAAAGTTATGTTCCTGGATTTATTACCTCCGTACTCCTCCTACCCTATTCATACCTTGGCATGCAAAGCATCTGGTATGCAATGAGCGGAGTAGAACTATTGCTATGGGGCGTTGCAGGAATTATATTTATGGCAATGAATCTGATATTTGCCCATTGGATTGGAAAAACTCTGTGATGCAATCAGGAAGTGGGCCGATGACTGGCAGCATACACCTGTACCCATCAGGTTAAAGTCCACTCTTACCACTCTTGACCTACGTCACTTTGTCTGGAATATAGCCGAGAGGTTGGGCAGCAAGAAAAACTACACGGGCGAAGTACGCGCCATCTTCATTAAGAGGATGTTTCCAGACGTAATGAAAGACATTGAACTTGATAGCATCCGCAATTTCAAGTTTCAGCCTGATATGGGGAACATCGTGATAGACGAGCCAGATAAGGGTGACTATCATTTCCATTTTGAGTAGATCTTATGTTTAAAAATCAGCGAAAATCAAAAATATTTTCTCGTTTTCGCTGATTTTTAAGCAAAAGATGCATGAGTCTGAAATAAAAATTGTACTTTTGCAGAGCAATAAAAACAGTTCAGCATGAAGTACCCCAATATCATAGGCAGAGAAATGGAAATATCCACGCTCGAACGCTTGTACAAGTCCAAAAAATCTGAGTTTGTCGCCATCTATGGGCGCAGACGCATCGGCAAGTCGTATCTGGTCAGTGAAGTGTATGGAAGTAAGATTGTCTTTTCTGCCGTCGGAACATACGTAAAGGACGGGGACAAGAATTACGAGACTTACCGTAAACTGCAACTGGATCATTTCTACGATTCATTGATATTGTCAGGGTTGGATGCCGCTACGACCGAAAGACCTACATGCTGGCGTGAAGCCTTCTTGCTTCTGCGAAGGCTGCTTGAAGGCATACGCTCCCGTCGGAAGGTCATCCTTATTGATGAGTTGCCTTGGTTGGCCGGTCCTCAGTCGTCCGAGATGATTTCGGAACTCGGCTATTTCTGGAACTCATGGGCAGACAGTCAGAGAAACATCATTTTGGTAGTGTGCGGTTCAGCCACGAGCTGGATGCTTGACAATGTCATACGCGATTACGGAGGTCTGCACGGGCGACTTACAGAGACCATCAAACTTGCACCCTTCACATTGGCCGAATGCCAGAAGTATTACCGACGAAACGGATTCCGTCTGTCCCGATATGAGATGTGTATCTGCTACATGGCATTGGGAGGTGTCCCATTTTATCTTGACAAACTACGCAACAGTCAGACCATCACGGAAAACATAGACCGTATATTCTTTGCTGACGAGAAGATACATCAGGAATTCCTTGATGTATTTGCCGGTCTTTATGCCAGCAAGGAGAGATATGTGGACATTGTCAAAGTTCTGGGAAGACAGTTTTATGGCATGACCCAGAAAGAGATCAGCACAGCCATAGATGTCAAGACTGGTGGAACGCTGACTAAGTTGCTTGAAAACCTTATGGAGTCAGGCATCATCAGGGCATATCCACGCTATGGCAAGGAACGTGTGGAGACGGTCTATCAGTTGATTGACTTCTTTTCACTTTTCTATTTGCGTTTCATACAAGGCAAACAGGCGAAGAAGGGAATATGGAATTCCATTCACGGCACTCCCACTTTCTACACATGGGCTGGAGATACCTTTGAACTGCTTTGTGTGGAACACTTGCCCCAAATCCAAGACACCCTGCGTATAGCCTCCATTAACCGGAATTATTGTTGGAGTGGGAAAAGTCCCGACGGAAAGGGGGCTCAGATTGACTTGCTGCTGGAAAGTAAGGCCGACAGGACGGACTATCTTTGTGAAATGAAGTTCACTGGTGGTAAATACGCCATAACGAAAACCGATGAAGAAGATTTCTTGAATAAGATAGAGGCTTTTGCCGCAAGCAAGATGCACAATAAGACGCACAGCATTCAGTTGGTGATGATTACGACGATGGGCGTTGCCCGAGGTGAACACGCCGGCATTGTCAATCAATCAGTTGTGCTGGACAATTTATTTGCAGACCGTTTAACTCAGATTATCTAATCCTTCTAATATATAAACACTACTAAGGTTGAGTTTATTCCTAAACCGATGTAATATCTACGTTTTGGAAAAAGCTCAATTTTAATTTTCTTTGACAATTCCCCCGTTTAGTGGGCGAAAGCTGATGTTGTTGCATCGGTTTTCGCCCACTATCTGTTTTGTAATCTTCTGTCGGGAGCACCAATAAACCTTGCCGCAAGCTCTATTATGACTAGTAGAACGAAGCCGGCACCAGTCCGACGTAACCCTGTTTTTTAAATCACATTCAAATCTCATTATTAACAACGGTTGTGGGCTGACCAATGCCAGCCCTCGCCACAACGCAAGTTCAACATAGAACTGCTATTTTCTGGTAGATGAGAATAAATAATCTAATACCAGAAAACACCGAGGGGGTTGGGGGCGAGAAGCCCCCATCAGAAGAAAATTCAACTAGCAATGCTAAAAAAATAAAAAGGGAGACCGCTGTCTCCCAAAGATTAATTAATTTTGCATTGCTTATGTACAAACAATTAACCTCGGAGCAAAGGTACACAATTTTTATCTTACTCCAAAACGGAACGAAGAAAAAAGACATTGCCAAGGCAATAAATGTCAGTCCATCCACCATTTCACGCGAAATAAAGCGTAATAGTGGACACAATGGGCATTATATTTGGGAAACGGCTCAACGTAATGTTGTATACCGCAAACGAATATCCATACCTAATCGTATCAGCATCAGTGAACGTCCTGTAGAAGCTGACAGCAGGCGTTTCGGAGACTTCGAGATGGACACAATAGTAGGAAAGAATGGGCATGGAGCAATTGTCACACTCACTGAGAGAAGCACCAATATGCTGTTCATGAGAAAACTGAATAAGGGCAAGAATGTAAATGGGCTCATTAGGTAATACAATCCAAAGAATACTTGCTTTTCGAACATCAGTCAGCAACAAATAACTAAGATTATGCAGATAATTAACACAAGACCAAGGGAAAACTCAATTTCTCAACTCCTAATGAGTGCTTTTACAAAAAAATGTTGTAAATTTGCACTTGCTAGTTGAATCCGCGGAGTTGTAATATCATAAGTCTCTGTTAAATTCCCGTAAATATCACAAGGAATTATTCCATATATTGAATATTTTGATTAACTTTGCCAACAATATTCATGCATAAAAGTGCAGTAAGAAAGCGAAAGTTCATGCATAAAAATGTAGCGAATAAACTAAGGTTCGTGCATAAAAATGTCACAAGACACATTTTGCACAAAACTATCAAAAAGACACCATAATTATGGATAACAAACAATCAGCTATCGTGATGGGAGCCACCTCGGGCATTGGCTATGAGGTGACACTAATCCTTGCAAGGCGGGGATGGCGCATCGGTGTGGCTGGAAGACGGGAAGACATTCTCGCAAAAATGTCGGGCGAAATAGACGGTGTCGTGGCATACGAGGTGATTGATGTCAATACCCCTGAGGCTGTTGACGGTCTGCACAAACTCATCGGCAAGTTGGGAGGCATGGACTTGTATTTCCATAGTTCTGGCATAGGATACCAGAATACGGCTCTTGAAGCCAACAAGGAGTTGACCACCATCGAAACCGACTGTCTTGGTATGGCAAAACTTGTAGGCGAAGCCTTCCGCTATTTTGAACAGCGTCCCGAAACGGATGGACAAATAGCTGTCATCAGTTCCATATCACGAACAAAAGGCCTCGGAGCCGCACCGGCATATTCCGCCTCAAAACGATTCACCAGCCATTATCTCGAATGTCTGTGCCAATTGACGAGTATCAGAAAAATACGCAATATTCACATCACGGATATACGACCCGGATTTGTCAAGACACCATTGATTGAGGGCAGCAATTTCCCCATGCAACTCGACGCAAGAAAGGTTGCCGTAAGTATAGTGGATGGAATAGAGAGGCGCAAACAAGTAATCACCATCAACTGGCTCTATCGTCTGCTTGTCTTCTTCTGGCAGATGATTCCGCGGTCAATTTGGATAAAAATGAAAGTAAAATGAAAGAAGTATTTTCTTCGCCCACAAGAGTACGCATCGAAACCTATAAGTCGGAATACAGAAATGATTTCATTCGCCTAAACAGGGAGTGGATAGAGTCATACCTCAAGATTGAAGCCTCTGATATTGAGACTTTCTCGCATGTTGACGATATAGTGGAAAAAGGCGGACAGATTTTTCTTGCCATCACTGACGATGGTGAGGTAGTAGGCTGTTGCGCTCTGAAACATCACCCTGAGAAGCAATCCTATGAACTGGCCAAAATGGCAGTTTCTCATCATCATCAAGGCAAGCACATAGGCCATCAGTTAGGCAAGGCCGTTATGGATTTACAAGGCAATGCCTACGAGCGTTGCGACATACTTATGGAATATAAAGATTGACAAATGAAACACACTCGTATAGAGGAAGAAAAGGCGGTGGTGGAGCAGATGATACGCCTGTATTGCCTGAAGCGCGAAGGCAACGACAAACTATGCCCAAACTGCAAGGAGCTGTTGGACTATGCCCTCAGACGACTTGACAGATGCCGATATGGTGAGTATAAGCCAACCTGCAAGAAATGTCCTGTGCATTGCTATCGACCAGAGATGAAAGAGCGTATCAAAATGGTAATGCGATGGTCGGGACCAAGAATGATTATCTATCATCCCATTGCTGCCCTAAGGCATCTGTATCGTGAGATGGCTTACTCAAAACTGTTGAACCCATAAAAGTCACATTATTATGGAATATCTGCCACAAGATCCACACATACTCGTGTCGAGCATCAACATGCTTCTGAGAGATGAAGAGTACGACTCACTTGAATCCCTCTGCTATGCCTTTGGGCGCGAACCGCAGGAAATAAAACAATATCTCAAACACTACGGCTATGTATATAGCGAAGTGCAAAAACAAATGCGACCGGTTGGCTATGATGAATCTTTGTAGAGAGACGATCTGATTTGTCAACTCTTCAAAACTTCCTCCAACTCTCCTGTTTCAGAATCAATGATAAATCCACGAACCGCAATGTCCTTTGGCACAAGCGGATGGGTCTTGATTGTCTCCACTGTCTTTTTCACCGATGTGGGAGTGTCTTTGAATCCCTCAAGCCAGTGATGCAAGTCTATTCCGCATTTTTCGATGGTGCCAAGTGTTTCGTCAGTCACTCCACGGGCTATCATTTCATGGCGGAAATGGTCGAAACTCATGTGACAGGCTCCGCAATGAGAATGGGCGACAACCATTATTTCCTCCACTCCCAACTCATAGATGGCAACAATCAGGCTGCGCATGGCTGAGTCGAAAGCCGAAATAACCAGTCCTCCTGCATTCTTTATTATCTTTGCATCGCCGTTCTTCAATCCAAGCGCTGCAGGAAGAAGTTCGGTCAGTCGGGTGTCCATACAAGACAACACTGCCAATTTCTTGTCAGGATACTTGTCTGTGATATATTTCTCGTAGCCCTTCTCCGCTACGAACGTCTTGTTAAATTCTATAATCTCGTCAATCATATCCGTAATCCTTTTTTATACATTCTTTATTCAAGTTTCTTGCCATCACATTCTGTTATCTTCGCAAAAACTGCGACAAAATTACAGAAAAGATGCCATATCGCCAAACAAAACAAAAAAAAACGCTTTTTTTTGCATGGTTTTTGACGAATCTATTGTAACTTTGCACACATATATAAAAAAGGATAATAAGAATATTACACAACAATGAAAAAACTGATAACCATGGGCATCTTTGCTATGCTGTCGGGCCTGTTTCCTTGCCAGGCAAATGCCGACACCAATGTAGTTCGTTCGGATAAGGCATTCACAACAACTCTGGACATTAACAATTTCAAATGGACACGACAACCAGAGAGTTGCGTCATCAAGGGCGACACCATCGAGGTGGTAACCAAACCTTGCACCGACCTTTGGCAACGCACCTATTATCATTTCCGCAACGACAACGCACCTGTTTTCCAGATGGAGACAGAGGAGAAATTTTTCAGTTTCATCGTGAAGACCGATTTCACTGAAAGCCACCATCGCTTCGACCAATGTGGCATAGTCCTTTACCTCGACAGCGACAACTGGCTAAAGGGCAGTGTAGAGTATGAAAACGAAGAGTTTCAGCATTTGGGAAGCGTAGTGACCAACAACGGATATTCTGATTGGGCGACAACTGCCATTCCCGCCCAAGTAAAGACAATGTGGTACAGGCTCTCGCGCAGAGAGGACGACTATTGCATCGAGTGCTCTCAAGACGGAGTGCGCTTCACACAGATGCGAGTATGCCACATGCATCAGGGTGGAGGCAAAATTCGGTTTGGCATATACGCCTGCTCTCCGGAACAGTCGTCTTTCAAGGCAATCTTCACCGACATGAAGCTGACAGAATGTGCATGGAAAGCCCACGATGGACAACAACCGGATTGAATAAAGATTTGAAGATGAATAAAATTGAAGAATTGGCTCTCGCCATGATTGACTATAACAATGGCGACCCGAAACGCATACAGCATACTACTAAAGTTCATGCCTACGCCTCGATGATCGGCAAATGCGAGGGGCTGGACGAGGATACGCTGTTCATACTTGAAAGCGCAGCCCTCGTTCATGACATTGGAATAAGGGCGAGTGAAAAGAAATATGGACATCAGAACGGCAAACTTCAAGAACAGGAAGGTCCTGCCGTAGCCCGTGAGATGCTAACGCGACTCGGCGGTTTTACCGACCGTCAGATTGAACGCATCTGTTGGCTCGTCGGCCATCATCACACTTACCATATATGCGAAGATTTGGATTATCAGATACTAATTGAGGCAGACTTACTTGTAAATCTGTTTGAGGACGAAGAATCCCCGAATGCCATACGTGCTGTTCGCAAGAACATCTTCCGGACAGAGAGCGGAATAAGAATACTTGAAACAATGTATGGTATAAATGGATAATACAATAAATAATACTCGTATAGAGTAAGAGAAGGCAGTGGTGGAGCAGATGATACGTCTGTATTGCTGGAATTTTGAACAGCTGTTGGGACGGTCGTTCCATGACTGGTGTAACAAGTGTTCCATAACTGTGGAACAGTCGTGATACCAACTGTGGAACGGTCGTGATACAGCCCGTTATTGATTAATTATGTTGGTGACAGAGGAAATCGTCTGTCACCTGTCTGTCACCGCATTAAACTATTGTATATTAATATATTAGAACAGAATGGTGACAGATGACAGATAAAATTAAACTTTTCACGTAAGGAGATAAGGTAATTAGGTATTCACAACGATGCGGGAAACCTGAGAATAGTTTCCCGCATCGCTTTATTTTTATTTGCTCAGCTCAAGCATACGCTCTATAGGTTTCACTGCCTCGCGAGCCACTTCCGGATCAACATCCACCGATGGCCATTCATACTTCAGTGCGTTGTACATCTTCAGAAGAGTGTTCATCTTCATGTAGTCGCACTCGTTGCAGCTGCACCCTGCCCCACCCTCGCTCACTTCCGGCGGCACCGGATAGAACTTGGTGTCGGGACAGCAACGCTCCATCTCGTGGAGTATGCCGGCTTCGGTGGCAACGATATACTCTTTGTCAGGATTCTCCACAGCATACTTCAGAAGCACAGCGGTGGAGCCTACCACGTCAGCAGCAGCAAGCACCGGTCCCTTACATTCAGGATGGGCAAGCACCAAGGCCTCGGGATGCTCCTGCTTAAGTCGGGCAATCTCAGCCACTGAAAAACGCTCATGCACATGGCATCCTCCCTGCCAAAGCAACATATTGCGGCCAGTGACACTATTTATATATGAACCCAGGTTGTAGTCTGGACCAAATATCATCTTCTCGTCTTGCGGAAACGATGCCACAATCTTCTCGGCATTTCCACTTGTCACCACAACATCAGTGAGAGCCTTCACGGCAGCCGTGGTGTTTACATAGCTTACCACCTTGTAGCCAGGATGCTCTTCCTTATACTTGCGCAAGTCTTCGGCACGGCAAGAGTCGGCAAGTGAGCAACCGGCATTGATGTCGGGAGCAAGCACGAGTTTCGAAGGACTGAGAATCTTGCAAGTCTCGGCCATGAAATGAACTCCACACATAAGTATTATCTTTGCGTCGGTATCGGCAGCCTTTCTCGCCAAGGCCAGTGAGTCGCCTATGAAGTCGGCCACTTCCTGTATTTCTCCACGCGTGTAATAGTGGGCGAGAATGACAGCGTTTTTCTCCTTGCACATTCGCCTTATTTCAGCTTTCAGGTCGATACCCTCAGCTACAGGTTCGTCAATAAACCCTTTTTGTTTCCATTCTTCTTTTATCATCACAATATTATTTTTATTATCTTTTCTTTTTTCTTTTTTTAAAAATAAAATTTTAAGTATGATATGGTGTGAATATGTGAAAAACTATTTCCATGTTTTCTTGCATAATTTGTTGTCAACACGTGATGAAGAGTTATCTACACATAGTGTTGAAACTATATGTCTGACACATAGAGAAGTCTATGAGTTATCCACAATTTGCTATTTCGGTGCAAAATTAATAAGTTTATATCTTTTTTCATCAAAAATCTGTTGAAATCTCACAAAAAACTTTCTAATAACCATGTTGATAACCCAATAATCATGCTTTCTAAGCCTCTTGGTGTGAATATGTGGATAAGTCTACACAGGTTATCAACAGGGTTATTCACGGGGTTATCAACACTTTTTCCACATTTTCCTTGGATATTTCGATACTTATTATTAATTTTGCAGCATTGAACCAAATAACCTATTTATTTTTTTAATAATTAAATTTATGAAGTTGAGAAATACTGCCATTGCCACTATGCTTGCTGCAGGAATGTGTAATACTGCCCAGGCACAATTAGTGATTAACGAGATAATGCAGTCGAACATCGATTGCGTTATGGACGATATCAACGAATTTCCCGATTCGTGGGTAGAATTGTATAATGCCGGTAGTGAGAAGGTGAATCTTTCGCATTATTCCATCAACGACAAAGATAATGACGAAACTGCATGGATACTGCCGTCGAGAATAGTGAAGCCTGGAGAATATGTCATGGTGTACTGTGACAAAGAGGAGAAAGGACTGCATACTCCGTTCAGATTAGAGTCGGGAAAGGGATGTGCAGTTTATCTATATTACAACAATACGCTGGCAGACAAGATAGAGGGTCTGAAAAAGCAGCCAGCACCAAATATTGCTTACGGACGAAAGACTGACGGAGCTGCTGATTGGGGCTATCAGGCACAACCTACTCCTGGAAAGACCAACTGTGGAAAGACACTGAAAGACGTGCTTGGAGAACCTGTATTCAGCAAGAAAGGATGTGTGATGGAAAACGGAACGCTCTACGCCTTGCAGCTCTCACTGCCCGAAGGAACGGAAGGAGCGGAGATAAGGTATACTACAGACGGAACGGAACCTACAAGTAGTAGCAAAAAATATGTAAACCCTATAACAATATCGAAAACTACAGTGGTGCGCGCGAAACTTTTTGCCGACGACAAACTCTCGCCCCGCTCCACCACCCATTCCTACATATTCTTTCCACGAAGACTTACGTTGCCTGTAATATCTATAGTTACAGACAAAAAATATTTTTATGATTCTAAGATAGGAATATATGTGGACGGAAGCTATAGCAGTGGCAAAAAAAACTATGAGTACGACTGGCGTAGGCCTATAAACCTCGAATTCTTCACTTCAGCCAGTACCGACAGCGAGCTGAACCAGCTTTGTGAGACAAGAGTGATGGGAGGAGCCACAAGATCGGCCGCACTGAAGTCGCTTGCCATATATGCCAACAAGCGCTTTGGAGAGAAACGTTTCAAATACGAGTTCTTCCCAGACCAGCGTCCAGGCATTACCGATTTCAAGTCGCTTGCCCTTCGTAATGCTGGCAACGACTTTGACTATCTCTACATGCGCGACGCAATAATCCAGCGTACCGTGGCACAGCATGTGGACCTTGACTGGCAGGCATGGCATCCAGCTATAGTATATATAAACGGTGAATACAAGGGAATGCTAAACATACGAGAGAGAAGCAACGAAGACAATATATACAGCAACTATGATGGGCTGGAAGACATCGACATGATAGAAAACTGGTATGAGCTGAAAGAAGGAGACATGGAAAACTACAATGCCTTCAAGGAATTCTACAAAGAAAATGGACACTCGAGAGAGGAATACGAGAAATGGATGGACACTACAGAATTCCTTAACCTCATGCTCACTAACCTCTTCTTCAACAATCGTGACTTCCCGGGAAACAATATTGTGATGTGGAGACCACGCACTGAGGATGGACGATGGCGCTGGATAATGAAAGACACCGACTTCGGACTAGGTCTCTATGGTACACAGCCAGACTACAACACAATAAAATGGGTGAACGACAACAAATATGACTCTAATACAGCATGGGCTAACCAGCCAGAACATACTTTGCTGTTTCGTAAGTTAATGAAAACCGACGACTTCAAGCGTGAATTCCTCGACAGGGCCGCCATATATATGGGAGACTTCCTTAACGAGCGTGGCACGAGAGAAGTATGGGATCCTATGTATGAGATGATAAAATATGAATATCCTAATCACAGGAAACTCTTCAACCAGTGGTGGCCAAACTATTCTGATGAACTTTCTTCAGCCCGCAGCTTCATAGCAAAGCGTGCCAACTATTTCTATGATATGGTGGCCGACTATTATGGAGCAGGCAAGCCTTCGGTACTTAAGGTGAACAGCAATACAGATGAAACAGAACTTGAGGGAGTAACTATTAAGATGAACGGTATAGAGCTTAGCCGACCAATATTCGACGGAAAATACTATACTGGAAAGGAACTTACTGTGGAAGGTAATGCTGAAAGGGTGAAAGGATGGACAGTGACCACTGTGACGGGAACTAAAAAGGAGACCAAAGAGGTGGATGGCGAGAGTTACACCTTTACCATGACCAATGCAACATCCACCACCATTGAGGCTATACTTAAAGACGATACGTCGGTGGGCGGGGTAAGTTGCGACGAAACCAAGGCTTCAGACATTTTGACGCTTTCGGGAGTGACAGTAAGGAAGAATGCCACCAACACTAAAGGTCTGCGCCCAGGAGCATATATTTGGAAAAACAAGATTATAATGGTGAACGGACGATGAAAGAAACTGAAAGTGGAGAAAGGGGACAAAAGCGGAAGGAGTTTATAAGGTTCTGCATAGTTGGTGTAGTGGCAACGCTCATCCAGTATGCAGTATATTATCTCGTACAGCTGATGTCTGACAGCAGTTTGTGGCTAAACCTTTCTTACACAGTGGGATATGTGGTAAGTCTCGTATGCAACTTCTTCATGACCACCTATTTCACATTCCAATCGCGCGTTTCGCTGAAAAACGTGGCTGGCTTTGGTGGCAGTCATCTTGTGAACTATCTTATCCATATGGTTTTGTTCAACGCGTTCATATCCATAGGCATCGACAAGGTGATAGCTCCATGGTTTGTATTTGCCGTTGCAGTGCCGGTGAATTTCACGTTGCTGCATTTTGTATATAGGAAAAGGAGTTAAAATGAGGAGTTATAACTCCCCATCATAACTCCCTTACACAACTCCCTCCCTATCTTCTTCTATCAGCTTCAGTAGTTTTTCCACTGCTTCCTCTTCAGGAATGTTTTTTTCTATACATTCCTTTTTTCGGTAGAGGGAGATTTTTCCGCGACCGGCTCCAACGTATCCGTAGTCTGCGTCAGCCATTTCTCCCGGACCATTGACAATACATCCCATAATGCCAATCTTTAGTCCTTTCATGTGGCTTGTGGCTTCCTTTATTTTGGCTATGGTGGATCGAAGGTCGTAGAGAGTGCGTCCACAGCCAGGACAACTGATGTATTCTGTCTTTGTTGTACGAAGTCGGGCAGCTTGAAGTATACCGAAAGAAGTGTCTACAATATCTGTGAGAGCGAGACTGCCATCGTTCATAAGCCAAATACCGTCACATAGTCCATCCATCATCAGGGCACCCATGTCGGCTGCCGACTCTAACTGGAATAGACTTTTTTCCTCTTGACTATGCTTGTATGCTTGGCAGAAAACTACAGGATTGTTCACTCCATGATTCATAAGGTCGTGAACCAGTGCACGTTGCTCTCCAAGACGATTTTGATGGTTGCTTACGCTCACCACCACAGCCTGAGGATTATGCCTGAGACAGGCTATGTATTCTTCCGATGGTGCTCCGTATGGCAAAACCACGAATTTAATTGTTGCCTGACATTGGGATACAAACGGCAGTGCGTTGTATGGAAAGATGGGGAATGTATCTGTTTCACCTTTCCAGATATTAAAGTCTACGATGTATTTCTGTCCCTCTACCCTATTGACAGGCATTTCACTACCAACGTATATGAAGTCAGGGTTAAGAGTGAATGAATCATTTGAGTTGGCTTTTGATGAGGCTATAACCACAGGCACTTTGTCGCCTCCCACATTTTCCACTGCTACAGTCTTTCTACGTTCTGGTCGCAGCCAGTCGAAGTTTTTTGCAGTGGTGGCTGGAATCATTGTATGTCCCTGTCTGCCTATTATATATTTAATAAGGTGTAAGGCAACAGGAATTTCAGCCTCGGGTTCCTCGCTCAACGAAACTCTGATAGTATCGCCTATACCATCTGCCAGCAATGCGCCAATGCCCACAGCACTTTTTATTCTTCCGTCTTCTCCTTCACCAGCCTCAGTTACTCCGAGATGCAACGGATAGCAGAGTCCTTCTTTCTCCATTTGGTCGACGAGCAGTCTTACTGAGCGTACCATCACCACAGTGTTGCTTGCCTTTATTGAAATCACCACGTCGTTGAAATTCTGTTTTCTGCAAATGCGCAAAAACTCCATGCAGCTCTCAACAATACCTTCAGGAGTGTCGCCATATCGTGACATTATTCTATCAGAAAGAGATCCATGGTTTACACCTATTCTCACTGCCGTATTGTTTTTGCGGCAAATATCGAGGAATGTGGTAAAGCGCTCTTCAAGACGTTTCAGTTCGGCTGCATATTCCTCGTCGGTGTATTCAATATGCTTGAATGTACGGGCTGGATCTATGTAATTACCAGGGTTCACTCTCACCTTTTCAGCGTATAAAGCCGCCACGTCAGCCACATTAGGGTTGAAATGCACGTCAGCCACGAGAGGCACCGTATATCCAGAGTTGCGTAACATGGAGTTGATGTTACGGAGGTTTTCAGCCTCTCTCACACCCTGTGTTGTAAGTCTTACGTATTCGCCACCCGCGTCGACAATACGTTTTGTTTGAGCCACAGAACCTTTTGTGTCGGTAGTGGCAGTAGTGGTCATCGACTGTACGCGAATAGGATTATCGCCTCCCATGGGAGTGTCACCCACATGAGTGATGGAGGTGTTTCTTCTTCTATAGTTAAACAAGTCAATCATATCAGTTTGTCTTGTATTGGTATTTCACTTCCGCAAGGTCGCGGTTAGCCTTTTCAATTTTTTCTTTTAGGGAAGCCTTGTATGCTGCCAGTTTTTCAGCCGTTTCATTGTCGGCAATAGCAATCATCTCCACTGCAAGAATAGCAGCATTTTGAGCACCATTGACTCCAACGGTGGCTACAGGTATTCCAGGAGGCATCTGAATAATGCTGAGCATTGCGTCGAGACCATCGAGCATACCTTTGATAGGTACTCCGATGACAGGCAGTGTGGTAGATGCCGCTATCACACCAGGTAGAGCTGCCGCCATTCCTGCTGCAGCAATTATAACCTTTATTCCACGTTCTTTAGCGCCACGTGCGAATTGTTCCACCGCGTCTGGAGTACGGTGAGCCGAGAGAGCGTTCACCTCGAAAGGTATCTGCATCTCATCGAGAAACTTGCATGCTTTTTCCATTACAGGCAGATCGCTGGTGCTGCCCATGATAATGCTTACTACTGGTTTCATATCTGTATTTTTTATTATTATATTACTAAAACAATCCATCCTACGAATACTCCTACGAGAAATCCCGATACCACTTCGCTTAGGCTGTGCTGTCGCAGTATCATCCTGCTTGTGCCGAGAATTCCGGCAATAATGATTGTTATGCAAAGCCATGGTAGAGGATTAAATCCGAAGATGGCCGCGAAGGCCACAAGGGCTCCCACTACACCGCCTATGGCAGCTGTGTGAGTGCTTATTTTCCACCATCCATTCACTATGGCACAGATAATCTGTATGCAGAGTGCTGCAACCACTATACTCGACATAAAATGTGGAATATGGAGTGAGCGCATGATGTAAACGCAAGTGAAATAACACAATATAGACAAAACGTATGGAACCATGCGTCGTTCCCGTTGTCCAAGTTCTATAAGGTTCCAGTGTTGGTGTCGGCGATAAACGTGGATAAGTAGTGTGGGCAATAGTATGGTGAAGAAATATACTATGGCTATGACTATTGCCTTATACTGGAACGGAAGCAGACTCAGGTAGCTGAATGAAAACAGCGCAAGGAGTCCGAGCGTTGGCAGGTAGAAAGGTGTGAACACCATGCTCACAACCCTTGAGGCAATAATAATATTCTTGTTGAATTTCATATTTCTCAAATAATAAAAAAATTCATTTATTCTTGTGTATCATCTTCTCATCTTAGCCACAGGTATTCCGAGTTGTTCACGATATTTTGCCACGGTTCGTCGAGCAATAGGAAACCCTTTGTCTGCCAGTATGTTAGCAATACTGTCGTCGCTTAGCGGCTTGTTTTTGTCTTCTTTGTCAATTATTTCCTGTAGTATTTTCTTTATATTGTTTTTCGACAATTCCTCGCCGTTTTCAGCCACGTAGCTTTCACAGAAGAAGTGGCGGAAAGGCAGTATACCCCAGTTGGTCTGAGCATATTTTCCGTTGCATGCCCTTGACACGGTAGATATATCGAGATTGGTTTTCTCAGCTATATCCTTTAGTTTCATGGGGCGTATTGATGAGTCGTCACCATCGACGAAGTAGTCGTGTTGCCAATGTATTATGGCCTTTACCACCAATGTGAGCGTGTTACGTCTTATTTTTATGGCGTCGATGAGTCTTTGTGCAAGTCCAACCTTGTTGTGGGCATATATTAGTGCCTCTCGCATTTGTCGGCTCATGTTTCCACTATTGCCTTGGTTTTGGCGTACTATATCGAGAAACGATGGAGTGATGGTAAGGTTTGGCATGTCACCATTGTTGAGTGCAAAGGTGACAGAACCATCGTCGTGAGTGTCTATATATACATCAGGTGTCACTTGTCTGGCGTCATTATCCGCCCATCCACCAGTCATGGTGCCTGGTTTAGGGTTTAGCCTAACCATTTCGTGTCTTAGCCTTGCTGTGTCATCGTCGTTGAGTTTAAGAGCGGTCTTTATTTTTTTCCAATTATTTTTTGTGAAATCATTAAAGTATTCCTCCACCACCTTTGTCATTTGTTCTTTCAGTAGTGATTCGTCCCGTCTTTTTATCTGTAGCATGAGACATTCCTTGAGCGAGCGAGCTCCAATGCCGGCAGGGTCGAAGTCCTGCAGTTTTTTCAACACTACATCTATTTCCCGTTGGTTAACGTCAATATCATTAAATACAGTGAGTTCGTCGGCAATGGCAATAGTAGATTTTCTTAGCCATCCGTCGCTGTCGAGCGATCCAATGATGTATTCCATTATCTGTCTTTCCTTTTCCGACAATTCTGTTTCCATCATTTGCATTGTCAGAGAGTCGTAGAAAGTCTCGCCTTGTTCGTAAGTCATGCCATTGGATTGGTTTTGGCTGGTGTATACTGGAAGCTCGTCGTCGTCTTGTGCGAGAGAGTTCAGTGCATCGTTAAGTTGTGACTGTCTTTCTTCTCTTTCTCTTTCGGTTTCAAAGTCCTCAGCATTGTCACTTTCGCTATCGGTGTCAATGTCATGGTTGTCGTAGTTGTCTTCATGGTTGTCGACATGGTCGTCGGGCAGCACCATTTCCAGAGCTGGATTGTCGTCCATTTCTGTTCTGATGTAGTCAACAAGTTGTGTCAAAGGCAGCTCTGAGAGTTTTGCCTGCAGCAGTTGTAACTGACTTACACTGTTTGTCAGTTTCTGCTCTTGTTGCTGTTTGTTTATTTGTACTTGTCCCTGTGCCATTTATTTATGCATTATTTTTCGGCAAAGGTACAATATTTCCCCGAAAGTCGTATATGGATTTTGAAAAACTTTTGTTCTATTCTGTTTTTTTATTCTATGTCATCTGTTTTGTCCTAAGACTATTTATGAATATTATGTAGTATAACAATCCTGCCACTGTGAGGCATACGGGGAATGAACTCCAAATACCCACAAGTCCAAAGCCCATTTTTATGCCGAGAAACCAGCTTAGTGGCAGTGAAACCAAGAAATAGGCCACGAAGGCAGCCCACATCATTGGTCGCATCTCGCCAAGTCCGCGCAGGGCGTTGGCAAGGCAACACTGGAAGGCATCGCTCACCTGATAGACTATGAGCGGAATGACTGTGGCCGCCACGAGTTGTCCCACCAATGGGTCGGAACTGAACACAGAGCCTATGTCATGACGGAAGAGTACGATTGGTATAGCCATGATTGTGGCTATGGCGATGATGATGAAGAACCCGCTCTTTGTCACTTCTATTATGGCTTGTCGTTCCTGCATACCTACAAAATGGCTCACGCGGATGCTCACTGCCGTGGCTATGCCAAGATATATATTGTAGAAGAACATTGAAAGGGTAATCATAACCTGGTGGGCAGCAAGGGGTTTTGTGCCTATCCAGCCAACAAATATAGCCACGAGAGAGAAGGCTCCACACTCTATGGTAGATTGTATGGCCGACATCCATCCGAGTGTATTTATCTTTCTGAAATGAGTTTTCACCTCACAACCTTTGGCATTGACTGTACCGTTGAAGAATACTCTGCAAGATTTGCTCCTGACATAAATGATGAAAAACGAAAGTGCGATGACTATGCGTGAAACGGCTGTGGACAGTCCTGCTCCGAGAAGTCCTAATTCCGGGCAACCCCAATGTCCGTAGATGAAGGCATAGTTGCCCACAATATTTAAGATGTTGGCGGATACAAGTACATACATCGACACCTTTGTACGTCCGATGGTGTCGAAAAACTGTTTAAACTGGCAGCCTGCCACGGCAAATGGTATAGATAATATGTTCACTAAGAGATAAGGTTTCATCAGAGGCAACAGTTCGTCGGGTTGTCCGAAGAATGGCAGTGTGAAATAGAATGCCACAGCCGAAACAACAAGTCCAATGGTAAGCATGGTGTTGGCATAGGCAGCCGCCTTCATCACTCCACCCGCCTTGTCGTGTTCTTCACGTCCTATGAAAGGTCCGATGATGGGAGTGAGTGCAAAGTTGAAGCCGAGGGCGAACAGTATGACAAGCACGAATATATTGTTAACGAAGCTTGCCGCCGCAAGTTCCATTGTGGAATGGTGGCCTATCATGAATGTATCTGCGAAATTCAGCACAAGATTACCTATCTGTCCTATCACCACCGGTGTTCCCAGTCTAATGAGTGCTGTATAGTGATTGTTTTTCAATTAAGTATTCTTTTTATTTCGTTTAACTTGTTGAGTGCCTCTACTGGTGTGAGGTTGTTGATGTCGAGTCCACGTATTTCGTCGCGAATCTGGCATAGCACGGGGTCGTCAAGCTGGAAGAAGCTGAGTTGCATGCCTTCCTGTTTCTTGGTCACTTCTATTTTCTGTGCCCCAGTGCTTCCCACTCCGGCGTTGTCAGCTTCGAGTTGTTTGAGTATGGTATTAGCTCTTTTTACTATACTACGCGGCATACCTGCTATCTCAGCCACATGTATACCGAAGGAGTGTTCGCTTCCTCCTGGCATTAGTTTTCTGAGGAATATTACTTTTCCTTCTACTTCTTTTACGCTTACATTAAAGTTTTTAATGCGTTTGAAGTTTTTTTCCATCTCGTTGAGTTCATGGTAGTGTGTGGCAAAGAGTGTTCGGGCCTGTGCCTTTGGGTGTTCGTGGAGATATTCCACTATGGCCCAGGCAATGGATATGCCGTCGTAGGTAGACGTGCCTCGTCCGAGTTCGTCGAAAAGCACGAGTGACTTTGGTGTGACATTGTTAAGAATATTTGATGCCTCTGTCATCTCTACCATGAATGTTGACTCGCCTAATGATATATTATCGCTTGCCCCTACTCGTGTAAAAATTTTATCTACAAGACCTATCCTTGCGCTTTCGGCTGGAACAAAGCTTCCCACCTGAGCCATCAGCACTATGAGTGCCGTTTGTCTTAGCAGAGCCGACTTACCGGCCATGTTTGGTCCGGTAATTATCATGATTTGCTGTTGTCCTGAGTCAAGCATGATGTCGTTAGGCACATATTTCTCTCCCAGTGGCAGTTGTGTCTCTATTACAGGATGTCGGCCTTGGCGAATATCTATCACGTCGGAAGTGTCGATGGTAGGACGGATGTAGTGATGCAACTCCGCAGTCTTTGCGAACGAGAGCAGACAGTCTATATGTGCTATTAGGTTTGCGTTTATCTGTATCTGGGGCGTGAACTCTTGCATGGCCATTACAAGTTCGTTGAAGAGTCTCATTTCGATCGACAAAATTTTTTCCTCTGCCCCGAGTATGGTTTCCTCATATTCTTTCAGTTCTTGTGTGATATATCGTTCGGCATTGGCCAGTGTCTGCTTTCTTATCCATGTTTCAGGCACCATTTCCTTGTAAGTGTTTCTTACTTCGAGATAGTATCCGAACACATTGTTATAACCTACCTTAAGACTCTGTATACCAGTTTCTTTTTGTTCTCGTTCCTGTATTTTCAGCAAGTAGTCCTTTCCGTGGTATGCCACTTGTCTTAGTTTGTCGAGTTCCTCGTTCACACCATCTCGTATCACTCCGCCCTTGTTTACGAGCTGTGGTGAGTCAGGTTCTATTTCCTTTGCAATTCTCTTTCGTATAGACTCGCAGAGGTTTAGTCTCTCCCCTACCCTTTTCAGTACTTCGTTTTTGGCATAGAGACATGCTGTCTTTATGGGCTGTATAGCTTCAAGTGCGTTTTTCAGCTGTACCACTTCCCGTGGCGACACCCTTCCCACAGCCACTTTTGATATGATTCGTTCGAGGTCGCCTATGCGATGTAGTTGTTCGTCAGTAAGTTCGCGGAACTCCGGTTCGCGGAAGAAGTATTCCACCATGTCGAGGCGATCGGTTATTTGGCGTTGGTTTTTCAGTGGGAAGACGAGCCAGCGACGCAGCATGCGGCCTCCCATAGGAGTAACAGTCTGGTCTACAACGTTGAGAAGTGATGTGCCGTCATCCTGTAGAGTCTGCACCAGTTCGAGACTTCTGATGGTGAACTTGTCGAGTCGCACGTATTTCTCCTCTTCTAATCGTGCGATGGAAGTGATGTGTGAGATGTGGGTGTGTTGGGTCATCTCAAGGTATTGTAGTATTGCTCCAGCAGCAACAATGCCACTTTTCAGATGGTCGATACCGAATCCTTTTAGGTTTTTTACCTCGAAGTGGGTTGTGAGCTTACCCATGGCCGACTGTTCTGTAAACACCCAGTCGTCAAGTTCGTATGTAAAGTATTTTTGTCCGAATAACTCGTCAAAGTCTTTTTTCTTTACCCTGTCTACGAGTATTTCCCTTGGTTCAAGATTTGTGAGAAGTTTTTCAACGTAGTCGGGAGTGCCTTCTCCTGTAAGAAACTCTCCGGTGGAAATGTCAAGAAACGATACTCCCATGGCTGTCTTTCCGAAATGTACGGCGGCCAAGAAGTTATTTTCCTTATAGTTGAGTACATTGTCGTTCATGGCTACACCGGGAGTGACAAGCTCGGTGATGCCTCGCTTTACGAGTTTCTTTGTCAGTTTAGGGTCTTCCAGTTGGTCGCATATAGCCACTCTCCTACCCGCCCTCACCAGTTTAGGAAGGTAAGTGTCGAGAGCGTGATGTGGAAATCCTGCCATCTCCGACCCTGCCGATGCACCATTGTTACGGCGTGTAAGAGTGATGCCAAGTATTTTCGATGCAGTGATAGCGTCTTCGCAATAAGTCTCGTAAAAGTCGCCGCAGCGGAACAGGAGTACCGCATCGGGATGTTTCGCCTTAAGGTCGAAGAACTGCTTCATCATCGGAGTAAGTTCGTTGTCTTTCTTTGCCATAAACGATATAAAAATTTGCTTTGGACTGCAAAATTACTCAAAGTCGGGCTAAAAACAAAACAAAAAGGAGAAAAAAACAAAAAAAACTGCATCTAAATACATTATATATAAAGAATAAGTTGTAACTTTGCACACAACAACAACTATTTTATAGTGTGAAACGAAAACTTAAACAATTTAAGATATAATGGAATACAACTTTAGAGACATCGAGAAAAGATGGCAGAAGAAGTGGGTCGACGACAAGACCTACAAAGTTACAGAGGACAAAAACCGCAAAAAATTCTATGTTCTCAACATGTTCCCCTACCCTTCCGGAGCAGGACTTCATGTGGGACATCCGCTTGGCTACATTGCAAGTGACATATATGCACGCTACAAGCGACAACAGGGATTCAATGTGCTTAACCCAATGGGATATGATGCATATGGTCTTCCTGCAGAACAATATGCAATACAGACCGGACAGCATCCGGAAATTACTACAGTGGCCAATATCAACCACTACCGAGAGCAGTTGGACAAGATAGGATTCTCATTCGACTGGGACCGTGAAGTGCGCACATGTGCTCCCGACTATTATCATTGGACACAGTGGGCCTTCATCCGCATGTTCAAGTCATACTATAGTCTTGCATCACAGAAGGCTCAACCCATTATCAAACTCATTGAGCATTTCGAACTGATGGGAACGGAGAATATATCAGCTGCTTGCACAGAGGAATTGCATTTCACTGCATCAGAATGGAATTCATTCTCAGAGAAGAAGAAGCAAGAGGTGCTGATGAACTATCGTATTGCCTATCTCGGCGAGACAATGGTGAACTGGTGTCCTAAGCTCGGAACAGTGCTTGCCAACGACGAGGTTGTTGATGGAGTGAGTGTGCGTGGCGGATATCCCGTAGTGCAGCAGAAGATGCGCCAGTGGTGTCTCAGGGTGTCGGCTTATGCACAGCGTCTGCTTGACGGACTGGAGACTATCGACTGGACCGACTCTCTGAAGGAGACACAGCGCAACTGGATTGGCCGTTCGGAAGGTACCGAGATGGAGTTCAAGGTGAAGGACAGCGACAAGCATTTCACTATCTTCACAACCCGTGCCGACACTATCTTTGGTGTGACATTTATGGTGTTGGCTCCAGAGAGCGAACTGGTGGATGAACTGACCACAGCCGAGCAGCGTGCCGCTGTGGATGAATATATAGCATACGTAAAGAAGCGCACAGAGCGCGACCGCATCAGCGACCACCGTGTAACTGGCGTATTCTCAGGCTCATACGCAGTAAATCCATTTACAGGCGATGCTATTCCTATCTGGATTTCAGAATATGTACTCGCTGGATATGGCACTGGAGCCATCATGGCAGTTCCAGCACACGACTCGCGCGACTATGCCTTTGCCAAGCATTTCAACCTGCCCATCATCCCTCTCATTGAGGGAGCCGACGTCAGCGAGCAGAGCTTCGACGCAAAGGAAGGCATTGTGGAAAACTCGCCAAAGAGTGGGGTAGAGGCTCTTAATGGTTTCTCACTCAACGGATTGACCGTGAAGGAGGCTATTGCCGCAACAAAGAAATTCGTAACAGAGAACAATCTTGGTCGTGTAAAGGTGAACTACCGTTTGCGCGATGCAATCTTCTCTCGTCAGAGATACTGGGGAGAGCCGTTCCCTGTTTATTACAAGGACAACATGCCTTATATGATTCCGAAGGAGAAACTGCCACTGCTCTTGCCGGAGATTGACGAGTATAAGCCAACAGAAACAGGCGAACCTCCATTGGGAAGAGCCAAGTGCTGGGCATGGGATACCGTGAAGGAAGAAGTTGTCGACAAGTCGCTTATCGACAACAAGACCATATTCCCTCTGGAACTCAACACAATGCCAGGATTTGCAGGCTCTTCAGCTTACTACCTGCGCTATATGGACCCGAAGAACGATAAGGCTCTTGTGGGTAAGGAAGCCGATGAATATTGGCAGAACGTAGACCTATATGTCGGTGGTACTGAGCATGCTACGGGTCACTTGATTTATTCCCGATTCTGGAATAAGTTCCTCTACGACAGTGGTTACTCTTGTGCCGACGAGCCATTCAAGAAACTCGTCAACCAAGGTATGATACAAGGACGAAGCAACTTCGTTTACCGTATCAACCAAGAAGGAGCCGACCATCCAACCTTTGTGTCATTAGGACTGAAAGACCAGTATGAGGTTACTCCTATCCACGTGGATGTGAACATAGTAAGCAACGACCAGCTCGACCTTGAGGCTTTCAAGGCGTGGCGTCCTGAATATGCAAATGCAGAATTCATACTCGAAGACGGCAAGTATATCTGCGGATGGGCTATAGAAAAGATGTCCAAGTCGATGTTCAACGTGGTTAATCCTGATATGATAGTAGAGAAATATGGTGCCGACACATTACGTCTGTACGAGATGTTCCTCGGTCCCGTTGAGCAGTCGAAACCTTGGGATACAAATGGTATTGACGGATGCCACCGATTCCTGAAGAAGCTGTGGGCGCTCTTCTATAATCGTGACGACGAATTCCTTCCCAACGACGACGAACCGACGGCAGAGCAGCTTAAGAGTCTCCACAAGCTCATAAAGAAGGTGACATTCGACATTGAGCACTTCTCCTACAATACAAGTATCTCTGCCTTTATGATAGCAGTGGGCGAACTGGCACAGTCAAAGTGTCGCAGCAAGGTTGTACTGAAAGACCTCGTTGCCCTTATCTGTCCTTTTGCACCACATATTGCAGAAGAATTGTGGCATGCCCTTGGCGAGCAAGGCAGTGCATGTGATGCCACCTGGCCACAGTTCAACGAGAGCTATCTCGTAGAGAGCAGCATGCAGCTCACTGTTTCTTTCAATGGTAAGGCACGCTTCCAAATGCAGTTTGCAGCAGATGCCGACAACAAGACAATAGAGGAAGCAGTCTTGGCAGACGAGAAATCTGCTAAATATATAGGCGACAAGAAGGTGGTGAAAGTCATCATCGTTCCGAAAAAGATAGTGAATATCGTTGTGAAGTAAAGTTGACGAGTAATTATTTAGTTGACAAGTTGACAAGTAAACAAGTAGACAAGTTATTTGCGAATGCGGTAACAACTCGTCAACTTGTCAACTTGTCAACTTTAAAAAAATAGTATCATGACACGACAGGAAATAATTTATGAAATAAGAGATTATGTGAACATAACTCTTGGTCTAATGTTATATACATTTGGTTTCACAGTGTTCCTCTTGCCCTATGAAATAGTAACAGGCGGAATATCGGGTATAGGAGCCATCATATTCTATGCCACCAAATTTCCTGTTCAGTACACCTTCTTCATAATCAATGCAGTGCTCATCGTGGCGGCATTGAAAATACTTGGGTGGAAATTTCTTACAAAGACCATTTATGCCACATTTGTCCTGACCTTCTTCCTTGAAGTGGCACAGGACATCGTGGTACAGCCCGACGGACATTTCTATAAGCTGTTGGGGGAAGGTAACGATTTCATGTCGCTTGTCATAGGATGTATGCTCACCGGTACGGCACTCGCCATTGTGTTTCTTAACAACGGAAGCACCGGCGGTACGGATATCGTGGCTGCTGTAATAAACAAGTATCATAACATCTCGCTCGGAAAAGCGTTGATAATCATTGATATATGCATTATTGGCAGCTCTTTGTTCATCGATAGTTTCGGTCCTCTGCAAAACCGTTGCACCATGGTTGTATTTGGTCTTTGCACGATGTTTATAGAGTGTCTGATGCTCGATTACGTGATGTATTGGCAGCGACAGTCAGTGCAGTTCCTCATTTTTTCAAAGAAATACCAGGAGATAGCTTATGCCATAACACGCGAGACAGAACACACGCTCACCATTCTCGATGGTCATGGCTACTGGACAGGCAAGCCCACAAAGGTGATATGCCTGCTTGCCAAGAAGCGTGAAAGCCTCCAGATATTCCGTCTGATAAAAACCATCGACCCCAATGCCTTTGTAAGCCAAAGCTCAGTAATTGGCGTTTATGGCGAAGGATTTGACGCAATAAAAGTGAAAGTAAAGAAGAAAGAACAATGAAAATAGTATTTGCAACAAACAACAAGCATAAGCTCGACGAGATAAGGAATATTCTCGGCGAGAAGTTTGAAGTGCTGTCGCTCAACGACATAGACTGCCATGACGACATTCCTGAAACAGGCTGTACTCTTGAAGAAAACGCACGTCAGAAAGCAGAGTATATATATAACAAATACCACTGCAATGTGTTTGCCGACGACACCGGACTTGAGGTAGAAGCACTTGGCGGAGAGCCAGGAGTGTATAGCGCACGATATGCAGCAGTGAAAAATCCTGAAGCCGAAAGCCATGACTCAGAAGCAAACATGACAACACTATTACGAGAACTGGAAGGAAAAGGCAATCGCAAGGCCCGTTTCCGCACTGTCATCTGCCTCATTCTCACTCCTCACTCTCATTTCACACTCTTCGAAGGTATCGTAGAAGGTGAGATAATACCAGAGCGTAGGGGAGGTGAGGGCTTTGGCTACGACCCCATATTCCAGCCCGAAGGCTACGACAAGACATTCGCAGAACTTGGAAACGATATAAAGAACACCATTAGCCACAGGGCACGTGCCGTGGCAAAACTTTCAAACTATATAAAGACATTATGAAAAGACAGCTCTTCTACATCCTGACACTACTTGTTACGACAGTCGCAAATGCAGCCATAGGCGACTGGAAAATATATCTGTCATACAGTGACCCACAACAGATTGAAAGGGTAGGGGAGCAGCTCTTTGTTCGCGCCTCCAACTCTTTGTATCTTTACAACAAAGCAGACCAAAGCATCCAGACCTTCGACAAGGTAACAGGTCTAAACGACGTGAACATTATCAATATCGGTTGGAACACAGCCGCAAAAAAACTATTAATAGTCTACGACAACTCAAATATCGACCTCATGGACTTGCAAGGCAACGTGTCGAACATTTCAGACTTGTACAACAAGATTATGACAGAAGACAAGACCATCAATAGCATAACCATGAATGGCCACTATGCCTATTTGGCCACCAATTTCGGTGGCGTGAAACTCGACCTCAACAAGGTGGAGATTTCAGAGTCATACATGCTCGGACTTCAGGTTAGCAAGATAGGAGTGGACAACGACAACATATATGCCCGTACAGCCCAAAACAAGACCTACAAGGCCTCTTTGTCCTCAAACCTTATAGACAAGTCCAACTGGGCCCAAGTCACCTCCTGGCCCCAAACCATCTTCTCCACCGACAACACCGCCTACGAAGAAAACATCGACCTCGTGAAAACCCTTCAGCCCGGAGGGCCGAAATACAACTATTTCGGGTATATGAAGATACATGAGAACAAACTGTATACATGTAATGGAGGCATGTGGGATACCCGAAAACCAGCTTCAATACAAGTGTTGGATATTGATAAAGATGAATGGACTGCATATAGTAATGAAGGGATAGGTCAAAAATATGGAATTCGTTATTATGATATTTTGACATTAGATGTAGACCCAAGAGACTCTAGGCACGTAATGGCAGGAATGTCAGCCGGTCTTTTTGAGTTTTACGACGGGGAACTTGTCAAATACTATAATAATGAAAACAGTCCCATATCTTTTGTAGATGGTCTTGAGGGACATGTGAATTATCAAATGGTAACTTCGCTCCTTTATTCCAAAACAGGCGACCTTTATGTAGCGAATAGTGAGAGTATCAATAATATATTATTAAAACTTGATTCAAACAACAACTGGACAGAAATAGATAAATTTAATCCTACAGAAGGCAACGAAAATTTGAAATTCATGAGTATTGATTCAGAAAACAAGTTATGGATATACAGTGACTATTGGAATCATACTGCTGTATACAGTTATGACTTATCCACTGACAAACTCACAGAATATTCCAATTTCGTAAACGAGGATGGTGCCATCATTTCCAATGTTGAACGATGCTATAGTCTTGCAGAAGACCACGAAGGAAATATTTGGGTAGGTCTTAACCAAGGTTTGTTTGTACTTACAGAAGAATATAAGAAAGACCCTACCAAAGGTTTCTATCAAGTGAAAGTGCCGCGAAACGATGGAACAAACTATGCCGACTACCTGTTGTCAGGACTGAATATTACTGCCATAGCGATAGACAATGCTAACCGCAAGTGGATAGGCACTGATGGCAGTGGAGTATACCTTATAAGTGCAGACAATATGGTGGAAGAGAAGCATTTTACGGCTTCAAACAGTCCTTTGTTGTCCGACAACGTACAAAGCATTACCATAGACGAGAGAACAGGCATTGTGTATATAGGCACAGAAAGCGGACTATGCTCATATCATAGCGAGGCAACTCAGGCAAACGAAGAAATGGATAGCGACAATGTTTGGGCTTATCCTAATCCAGTAACTCCAGAATATAAAGGAATGATTAATATCACCGGTCTGTCAATAAATTCAGATGTCAAAATCACCAGTTCTAATGGCACACTCGTTGCCCAAGGACGAAGCACAGGAGGATCATTCCAATGGGATGGCAACGACCTTAGAGGCAAGCGTGTGGCCTCAGGTGTGTATATGGTGAATACAGCAACAAATGATGGAAAAAAAGGTACTGTTTGTAAAGTCGTAATTGTAAACTGATTGCCATGATTTCAGTATGTGTCGCCACATATAATGGTGAAAAATTCATCAGAGAACAGATTGACTCTATATTATGCCAACTGTCCTCTGACGACGAAATCATTGTGTCTGACGACGGATCAACGGATGGGACAATTGTAATAATCAATTGTATTGGTGACAAAAGGATAAGAATAATTGAAGGGCCACGCAAACATTCGCCAACATTCAATTTTGAAAACGCTTTGAAAGAAGCAAAAGGAGACTATATTTTTCTTGCAGACCAGGATGACGTTTGGAAAACGAATAAGGTAGAGGTGTGCATGAAATGGTTGCAGAAGTATGATTGTGTGGTGAGCGATGCGGAAGTGACAGACAGTAATCTAAATCCATTATATCCTTCACTCTATGCCATTATGCAAGTAAGACAAGGACACATATACAACACTGTATGGAAAAACGGTTATACAGGCTGCTGTATGGCTTTCAGGCGCAATATACTTGAGGCATCACTGCCATTCCCCAAAGACATTCCTATGCACGATATATGGATAGGCAATGTTGCTGCTTATAAATACAATGTGAAGTTCATACCAGACAAACTCATTTTATTCCGTAGACATAAGGAGACTATCTCTTGTAATGGCAAAGGAAGCAAATACTCTATATGGCAACAGATGAAATTCAGATGGAGTATAATTAAGAATATTGCTAATCTATATTAATAATTTCACTAAACATGAACATCATATACGTTATAGAAGATTATTCTGAAAACGGTGGAGTGGAACGTATTGTAAGTGATAAGGCAAACACACTATTCACCCAATATCACCATAACGTGACACTTATATCTGTGTATCATGACATCCGTCCGCAACACTATCATCTTATGGATGGAATAAAATTGATACATCTTGATGTTCCATTTGCCAAGAAAACCAACAATGCTGTGTCAAGACTATTAAGTCGCATGAATACAATGCTTACTGCAATCAACCGGTTGAACAATACTATTAATCGACTTAACCCAGACATCATATTCTTTACCACAACCTTAGGAGCCATCTTGTTGCCATTCTGTCGTACTAATGCGAGGAAGATATATGAATCGCATCTGGCAAGAAACTTCAATCCTTTTAACCGGTTGTTTTTCCTCACAGAATTAAAGGCAGAAAGAATTGTTTGTCTCACAAGCGAAGATGCCAAGCAGTTCAGACATGCCAAGAGAGTGGATATTATTCCCAACTACATAAACGAAGTTACTTCATACGCTAAGGATTATTCCGTAAGGAAAGCTATAGCTGTAGGAAGACTGGAGAAACAGAAAGGCTTTGACATACTTATCGACTGTTGGAAGGAAATATCAATGCAGTATCCTGACTGGCAACTCGACATTTATGGCGAAGGGTCGTGTAGGGAATCGTTGCAGCAGCAGATACTCAACCTGAATCTTGAGGACAAAGTGAAGCTGTGTGGCAGAAACAACAATATTATGGAAATTTATCCGCATTATAGTCTTCATCTTATGACATCACGCTACGAGGGACTTCCCATGACTCTAATAGAAGCCCAAGCCTGCGGGTTGCCGTCTGTGGTTTTCAACTTCCATTATGGTGCGAGCGATATTATTACCAACGAATATAATGGCCTTATTGTAGAACAAGATAACTACAAAAAGTATATTCTAGCAGTTATGAAAATGATGGCATCAGAAGAACAGAGAAAGGAATATGGCACGCATGCCTTGACTATAGGCAAACAATATTCAAAGGATTATATTTTTGGTAAATGGATACAAGTCATCTTGTGAATATATTCAAGTGATTGTCAATGTATTCAGTCTTTATATCTGCGGCATCAAGAATGCTATGAAACAAGAAATAAGACTTATATCTTTTGTCTTTGTTAAATAGCAAAGCATCAACCTTATCGTGGTATTTACTGGCGAATATATCAGAATACCATACAAAACAACCAGGCAAATGTTGAGGTTCATTATCCACACTACCATGAATAAAATGACCGTCTTCACCCATGCACTCACCATGATCTGATAAATAAATCAAAACAGCATTCCTTTTTTTCAATCTCTTTATTACCTGATTCCAAAAATAATCAGAGAACAATATGGTGTTATCATATGAATTGCGAATTTGTTCGAATGTGTTTGAGGATAATATTTTGCTGTTTGTGACAGGAATGAATTTTTGATACTCATCAGTGAAATGAGTGTTATAATACCAATGAGAACCAACGGTATGAAGTATTATCAGTTTGCGTGGTTCTTTACGCCTTAGTTCATCATCTAAGTAAGGCAACAAATCTGTATCAAGCCATTTGTCATAAATATATGACACCTTTCCACTGCTAACATACTTGAGTCTGTCGCACTCCTTCATAAAATACAAGAAACTCTTTATACTCTCCTGATTTGCAAGCCACGCAGTAGAAAAACCAGCATGTTTCATCAACGATACGAAAGAACGCTCGGTATAAGCCCTGTCAGGGTGTCTTTCGTCAGATCGGGTCATAAAATGAGGTATGCTGAGATGGGTTAAATTATAATCACTATATATATTTGACATTGAAACAACATTCTTTTCTTTACATAGTAAGGGAGTGGTTTCTCTTTCATATCCATTAATCTGCATACTCGAAGCCCTCAAGGATTCTCCAATAATGAAAACGACAGTCATAGTATCAGTGTTACATTTTACAAGTCCGTCAAAATCCGGTCTTTCTGATGCTACACTTCTATGATTATCTATATATTCTACTACAGTAAAAAATATGGAATAAGGTATTCTTTTTGCAATAGCATTAATTGACATTTCCATATTCAATGGCACAAATATTATAAGAAAAGATATAATACAGTGAAACCATTTGCATGGAATTTGCTTGATACGAAATCTGTGGATAGTAACAAAGAAAGATACAGTGAAAGATATAATAATCCACAAAATAAGTTGCCAACTGACTAAGTCGATACTCGTACGTAAGTCATTCTCCAGCAATAGTTCTATTACCTCTGGCATTAATGTCAAATGCAAAGTGTAGCGATAATATGCTATTATGGTGGATAATACCATAATTATTGGAAATGACACGCTAAATACGTATTTATTGATACTTATTATGTAAAAGAGTCCAAAGACAACAACCTCAATCATTAACCAGTGTGACACCAAAATGGCAAAATCGCCGATGCTTGAAAATGGATTGTCATAAAACTCAGCTAATAATAATGTAACACCATAAAAGAATGTAATATACAAACAGAATTTTATAAGCCTTAAACTGTTAGTGGAAAAAGAATTGTTACATAACAAATTTTTTCCAAAGTTTCTAACTCTCGTTAAACATTGTATATTATCAGCTTTGTTTTGAGTGTTCATAATTATCAATATTGGTGAATAAAGTATTCATTCTCTTTATTATCGAGACAAAGGTACAAAGATTATTCCAGTTGTCAAAGCATTTCTATTAAAAAATAGTGGATATTTTACAATTTCTCTTGGCTATATAAAAAAGAAACTGTATCTTTGCCTCCTAAATAATTTTGAGAATGAATATCAGTGACGAAAAAGCATATTACGTAAACAATATTCTGACAATATATTTTATTGCCATTATTTGCTTTGTAGCCATATATTCCTTCGTTTATATCCCGGATTATGAAACATATGAGATAAGTGATTGGATGATAAACTATGAAGGTGGTTTTGTGAGGCGAGGACTCATTGGCCAATGTTTATTATGGGCAAACCATATTCATTCATTCGACATAAGATATGCAATAGTATTAATTGAGGCATTTTTTTATGTATTATTTCTTTATCTTATTATTAAAATATTCAACGAGTATAAATGGAGTATACTTGGAGCTATGTTTCCAATAGTTTGCAGTACAACTTCACTGACTGTTTACAGAAGAGATTTCATGATGCTTTGTCTTTGTTATCTTTCATATAAGTTATTTTTCAGATACTTAAAGGACAATGGAATCAATAGCCTTATAATATCGATAATGATAATGTCTGTCAGCATTACCATTTACGAACCAATATTCTTTGTAATGGTTCCTGTATTAGTTTTGCAATATTGGAACAAAAAGAAGAATATTAAAAATTCTTTGTTCATATTTTTGATACCTATACTATGTATGGTTTTATCTTGCATATTCAGGGGAACAGACAATCAAGTAAATGATATATGGCAATCATGGTTGCCATATTTATCGCAATATGTGGATATTCAAAATGAAAATATCGGGTTTGCCATTCAATTTCTTGGATTGACAAACAAAGAAGTGTTTTCACTTCATTATGAATGCACTTTTCGTGATAATATGCCATTATGGACAATTATTACACTTATCATAGTTTTCTCTCTTGCCTATTTCCTATGTACTTATGTGCCATCTGTATATAGAGAAGGCAAAAGATTATGTGAGAATATCGATAAATATGAAATAAGCAGAATATTACTGTTTCAACTTTTCATACAGCTGCCAATATTTACGTTTCTTTCATGTGATTATGGAAGAACCATCCCAATGAGCCTATACACTTCTTTCTTTATATTCCACATGTCAAAAATGAATGGATATAAGGTATATGTGACAAATATTATAGGTAACACATCAGACAAAATAATCAATAGCTTAAATTCTTATACGGTATTCAATAACCCATGGGTTTATATTTTTACTATACTGTTATTCCCGTTTCATACTTTCGCCCCGTCGCTCGTATATGACAACATCATAGTACATTCTTTACAAAAAATCATAAAATATTTAATATAGTATATACCAAACTGCATTATTATTATTATGAAACTTAGTATTATCATTCCTTTATACAACAATGAGAACACACTCGGGCGTTGCTTGGAGAGTGTTCTCTCGCAGGATATTGACGACTGCGAGATAATAATAGTGGATGACGGTTCTACCGACAACAGTGGATTCTTGGCGGATGAATGGGAAAGAAATGACAAAAGAATCTCCGTGATACACAAGCAAAACGGCGGTCCTTCTGAGGCAAAAAACTATGGATTGGATGTGGTGAAAGGCGAGTATGTTACATTTGTTGACAGCGACGACGAATTGGCGCCAGACACATTGAAGCCACTTATCGAAATGCTCGAAATTCATGCAGATTTCGACATCGTGGAGTATTCAGTCCTGCAACACGCGGGATATTATGATGAATGTTTCCTCAACGTAGGCAATCATGTTTATCACAACTGCATGGACTGGCTGGCAGATAATGGTTGTAACCATTGCTGGATGTGGAACAAGATATTCAAGAATGAACTCTTTGTGAATCTTCGCTTTCCTATACAAAAGAGAAGGTTTGAAGACATGTGGATGATTGGTGAGATATTAAGAAGAAATCCGGTGATAGCCACAACGTCGCAGGGAGCATACAAGTATTACTGGAATCCAAACGGCCTGATGGCTTCGATGGACAGCTATTCGGAGCTGATTAAGGCTCAGATGGATATTGTCCAAAAGCATGGAATCAACATCCGCGACAGACGATGGCATAAGCTTTATATGGACATGTATAACATACAACTCTATGTTTATATACAGTCGGGCGAAATCTTGATACCATCGCTTAAGGTGGTACCACATACTTACGGAGGATTTCAAGGGCTGGTAAAGTCTTTGGCGTTGGACCTGTTAGGACTGAAATGTTCCTGCAAGTTGTTTAAAATGTTTTTCTATCATGTAAAAAAGGGGAAGTAACGAACATTTTGTTATCCTACCTTTGAATTCTTCGTCCGAAGCCTTTGGATGTGTGTCCGAAGGCTTCGGACGTATATCAGAAGGTTTCTGATGTACATCAGAAGGCTTCTGACGGAAAACGCAGAGGTTAGGAAACAGATTCCATGCTCCATATATGGTTTATTCTAATGGATATTGTAGAAAACCCTCATGAATGGCAATTAACTATGATAACAGTCTATCATACACTTCTATATACTGCCTACTGACTTTCATATAGTCGTGATGCTTGCGCACAAAAGCGGCACTCTCACGAGACATTTTGCTTATCCAGCCTGGAGTGAGCAAAGCTTTACGCAGAACATTTAGGTTGTATTCATCATCATGAGGACGAACATTAATTATTGGACGTAATTCTTTCTCTCCAATAAAGTCGTAATATTCCTCCTCGCCACCGCCAATGACAACTGTTCCACGAGCCATGGCGGCAAGCGAGTTCATGGCGGGAGTATAAGAATATAACTGGTCTACCAATACATCGGCTTCTTCGAGTATTTTGCAATATTCTATATACGGTACATCATATACCTTGTTTACAACAACCTTGTCGGGATGTTCTGCCGCAATCTTTTCAACAAGCTCACCTATTATGCTTGCTCCCTTTATAAAGTCCCTACGCTTCTGTATGCCTACAAGCACCTTTATGGGCCAATGCTCGCCTTTCACACTGATATTCTTCTCATCGGGTATCTCAATGGGTAGGGGCAGATAATGCAGTCTTGGGCGATATTCATCCTTGTTATAGTACATATAGTACTCATAAAGACAGGCGGCAAAAGCGTCTGCATGCTTATTTACATACCGACAACAACTCAAAAACTCCGGCAGATGCTGTTCTTCTATTCTCCATTTGTTTTCCTCTACATTTATGGCTTTAGTTCCTATATGAGTGTCGGAATAGGCAAGTACGCCTTGGGCTTGGGCATCAAACACAACAATGTCGTCTCCCCAACATCCTCTCACCACTTTCTTGTTAAAGCGCTTTATGAACTTGAAGAAAAGCTTGTTCCATCCTAACTTCAACGGTATGGTGTGGAAGTCGTTCATCTGAACAATGTCGTTGCCAATGAACACAGTCAGATTTGTAAGTATCTTCCAAATAACCTTCAAGCCACTTAATTTGCCCCAACGCATATCCCTGCCCACATCAATATCACGAGGACAATCCCATATACAACCCGCGGACACAAGTGTCACATCGTGCCCAAGAGCCTCAAACGCCTTACGTAATGTGCTATGTACAAAGCTTGCCTCACCTAAAAGTAATATCCTCATATTCTATTTAAAGAAATTTGTGTTCCTTATCTTCGACAAAAACGCCATGTTGAATTTATTTGTAAGATGAGAGAACAGTATTAGTATGGTGGTAAACAGTATAAAATGAATTGTTGTCAAGTCAGATATACCAACTTGAACCGATATACTGTTGAATATCCTTAGCACTGGTGCATGTATGATATACAAGCAAAATGATATGTTTCCCAACCATAGCATTGTTTTTCCTTGCAAAAACCTGGAAACAACGCCTTTGCTTTGGTCTGACAATGCAAAGAAGAATATGGTCAAGGGGATGGATAGCCAAAAGATGGATACTGTCCTTACTCTCGGTTGAAGGTGAGGATATACTATGGCTGTGACTACTATGAGCAATATCAAAGAAAATTCCATTGACGACACTACAAAAGAAGACTTTTTGACAAGCTTATCCTTCAGTGCGATGCCTTTATCTGAGATGTATAGTTTGAATAATATAATACCAATAATGAAATCCAATAGTCTCGTTAACGGATTGGCATACAGTACGGGATTCACCAGACTGGAGGGTAATACAACCATTAGGCATATATACAACAAAAACACGAAGAGGCTTATTGAGTATAGTCTTATGTTGTCGACACGTAAAATGAGTTTGTTTAACGAGGAAAACACCACGTAGAAAAACATGATGTCACAAAGAAACCATGACGGACTGTTGGCCACGAAGTAGAATCTGTCGGCAGGAACCCAACTTTGCAGCAAAAGTAAGTTTGCTATTGCTGCTTCAGGTTCACAATATTTCTCAAGTCTTAAGTCAAGTGCAAACATTATGATGAACGTAATAATATGCAATGGATATATCTTTATCCATTGTTTCACACAGAATGGCTTTGTGCTGAATAATCCTTTTGATATTCTTTCGCTGTATGCCAATGAAAGCACGAATCCACTTAACATGAAGAAGAACGAGACACCACATTCTCCTCCAAAGTCAAAACTTGAACCTATATAGTGTGACAACACCACAAGCATGATGAAAATGAATCTTAGTGACTGTAATGTGTGTATCATATTATCATCGGATTACTTTTCTGCCATTTTCTATGTATACTCTTTTGCCACCAGGGATAGATACAGTTCTCTTTCCGTCAAGGCTGTATATTTTCCCGTCTCCATTTTCTTTTTGCAAAATCATGGAAGGTACGTACGAAACGACACCCAATATCTTATTCAGTGCTGAAATATTGTCAACATACCATTGCTTCACATATTCCAACTCCTCGTCGAGGTCGAGGGGGACTGGATTGTTGTTCCACTTGTCATACTCACGCTGCCATGCGCCAGACTCCTTGAATCTCTCGGCATAAGCGTCAAGACGGGAGTTGAAACTATTGGGAGACATGATGCCTGACGACAACTCTTGCCAACGTTCCTTCATGCTTCCACGGAAATTGTCAACGTTATACATATACAGTTGATAGAACATATAGTTGGACGTTAAGTCAGAAACCTTAGTATATTCTTCATAATGACTTCCCTCATACAGGCCGCCAAGAGAGCAGTCAAGGTCCCAGGGAGTGATGAGGAATGTCTCGCTGACATTGATGTCTGGACAGCTAAAGTGGGTGTTTTTCACATTGTTGTCGATAATATTATGAGCCATAATGAATACGGCATAATCCACGAGGTTGTCGTAATAAAAATGTTGGCGGTAATGCAACTTGAAGAATGCATTGCGGGTGTTGCAGAAATCGATGAGACTCATAAGAGGCTTCCAGGCGTCGAAGCATGGATAGTCGTCGGGATATTGAAGTTCCCAGCCGTTCCATGTTTCCTCGTCGAAAGATTCTGAAGTGTCATAACCTCTCATGCTTGTCGCGTCGGTCCAGGCTTCGCCTTTATACAACACGCCTCTGACATAAGGACTGCCGTCGCTCAGTTCCTTGGCTTTCTTCAGTCCGAGCAGCTTCCGGTCTATCTTGTCGGTCATGCAATACAGTCCGTGGTATTCGCCGTTGAGGTAAACCTCCACAAAATAGCCGAGAGTGCCATTGCGGTTGTCGAAGTCGGTAGGGTAGGGCGTTCGGCTTATCTCGTTCCATATGTCGAAACAGACGCGGTTGCGCATTCTTATGCGGTCGATGGCCATAGCGTCAAGTATCCAGTCGTTCTCTTCCCTGATGCCAAGGATGTTGGTGTCGAGGTCTTCGCCATCACTGTCGAGCAGCTTTATGGCAAACGATTTTTTCTCGTATTTTAGTGATGAAGCTCCACGATACCTTATCTTGCAGTTGAAGGAAGCGAATAGCTTGCCTTCTGTGCGCATTTCGTGGTCGCAGATGATAATGTGTCCAGGAGTGTATTTTTCTTTGCTCAGAACGCTTGTATTTGTCTCGACATTGACTAATGGCAGAGAATGTTCGTTATATTCTGCAATAGCAGTTTCCCATTGCGTTTTGGCCATTACGGAAAACGCAAGGGAAAAGAGTGAAAATATTAAGAATATTCTTTTTGTCATAAGTGATTTGTACAGATGTCCTGTTCTAATTTGTCGCGGCAAAGGTAGTGAATATTTTTTTTATGACAAAGAAAAGAGCGAAAAATCTATTTTAAATATATTTTTCAATACATACTCTCTTTACTTTCTCTCCCGGAGTTTTGTCCGCCTCTCTTGGCAGATAGATGGGGGCATCGGCCTGCATGGGCAGGATGCGGAGCTCAAGCTCTGTGGTGCCTTCGGGCAGTCGCCATAGACCATAGAGGAATGGGCGACCGTACTGGAACTGGTCGGCTATGAGTTTTCCGTTGGCATAGAGGCGGGCGCAGTCACCTTGGTATTCAATGCTGAGCTGTTGGTTGGGGTGTTCCATTGCTTCTTATGGCAAGGGGGTTTTTTATATGGCGGCATTGTCAAAGTCCTCGTCGCTAGGCTCTTCTGCCACTCCTTTTGCTCCGATGGTAATCTTGCGTAATGGGCTTGCTTCTTTTATTTTTGTGTATTCTACTGCAATTTGTGAGTTCTTTTCTGTCTGTTTCGGGAGGAATAGTCGTTCGGCTTCCTCGCTTGTCAGCAGATAGATGTTTTCGTAGACTGGTTTGGAAGTGCCTTGAGGTTTGAGATTTTTCATAATCTTTCCGTTTTGCATGGCGATGGTTGTTGGAATTCCGCTGATTTGTTCCATGTATATCTTTCCGTCGCGCTTTGCTATGAGCTGGGCTGTGGCGTACTTTATGCCGTCGATGTTTATGGGCAGTATGCACATTGTGCCGGCTGGAATGGTGAGCTTGGGCAGTTTTATTCCGCAGGCTTCGAGCCTTACGCCTTTTTTGGTGGAGAGGTTCTGCAGGCGTTCGTAGTTGTTGATGAAAATGAATGCGCTATGTCCCTGAGAGCGGTATGACCAGCGGAGGAATGTGTCGTCGCCTTTCCTGATGTCCTGTCGGCAAGGGAATGTGGTTTCCATTGGCGCAAGCAGCTCGCCATAGTCTTGCATGAAGAGGTGTAGTTTGCGCAACATGTAGTAGTGGGGCAAGGTCTGTCCGAATTCGCCGAGTGGTGCCTGGAAGTCGTAGTTCTTCACTGGCATGTCGTTGTAGTTTGTGGCAATAGTTCGTTGCATCTCGTTGAGCCATGTCTGTCCTTCGGGGTTTGTTCCACCGTGATACATGTAGTATCCGAGGAGATTGGAGCCGCTGCCAAGTTTCACCAATGCCATCGAATAGGCATCTTCAGGATAAATATATGGACGGCGGTGGTATGCTTGCATCATGCCTCCACCAAGTTCGCAGGTGAAATACGGATACTGCTCGTCACCCTCGTTGAGTCGCTCCTTTTGCTTGCCAAGTTGTTCGGTGGCAATGGCAGTGGAGGAACGGAACGCCTTGAAGTTGAAAGCCTTGAAGTAGTTGCCGGCCGTCTCCTCAATCGACCGTTCCCAAAATCCGTCTGCATAGTCGCCATATAGTGGAATCATCTCGCCGAAGGGTACAGGTTTAGATAGTTCAGGCCAACCTGTGCGTGTATAGAACGGCAGGTCGAAGCCGATACCCTTGGCTATGCGTTTCAGAGCCATCAGATAGTCGCCGGAGCCACGATACTCGTTGTCGAACTGACACGCCATCAGCGGTCCGCCATCCTTCCATTGCAGTCCCTGTATCTGTGAGAATATCTGTCGGTAGAGCTTATCTACAAAAGACAGGAACTTAGGATCCTGCGATCGTGTCTTGCATCCCTTGGTAAAGACCCAGTCTGGAATGCCTCCGTTGCGCACCTCACCGTGGCAGAAAGGTCCGATACGCAATATTACAGGCAGTTGTTCCTCCTTACATATCTCAATAAACCGACGCAAGTCGCGCTGTCCGCTCCAGTTGAATATACCCTCCTGTTCTTCTATGTGGTTCCAGAATACATAAGTGGCAACGATAGTCACTCCTCCCTCCTTCATCTTCCTCACCTCGTCCTTCCATTCGCTTGCAGGGATGCGCGAGAAATGAACTTCTCCCATGACAGGCACTACTCGCTGTCCGTCAATTATCAAACTCTTGCTGTCCCATTTTACCTCAGGAACTAATATTTTATTTTCATTCAACGCTGGCTTCAGCTCGTCTGGCGAGTCGTTGGTGAACATATCTACCTTAGGAGCGGTCTTTGTGAAGAAATTGTTGATCGTTTCCGGACTAACACGGAGCGATGGGGCGAAATCTTCGCTCTGCATGTATTTAAGGATGGCATGGCGCATTTGTCGTGCTACAAGGCGGCTGGAAAGGTTGCTGCTGATGTCCATGGTAGTCATCAGCAATGTGCCGTTCAGCACTTTTGCTTCTATTATCATGCCCAATTTGCGGTTTACGTGCCATGTGTCGATTGGTTGTACTGGCGACTGATATTCGGATGGTAGTTCCATGAGGTTCATCACCTGAGCTTTGTTTAATAACTCCCACCAGTTGAGGTTGCTCCACGAGTCGGTTGGGAAATCGTGTTTGAATAGCGGATGGCTCGTTTCTATGTAGGCTCCAGTAGTGTGAGGCGGACGCATCTTAAACCACGAAGTGTTCCAGAATACTGGTAGGTAGTGTTGCTTGATGTCGTTGCCCAAAGTCACTTTACCAGCAGCTGTGACCAGTACTTTCCCGCCGTTTTCAAGCACCTTGAGGGCTTGGGAGTCGAGTGTGTCGGTGATGTGAACAGCGTTTGCTATTTGTTCCTTTTCTGCAATTTCGGGATATATCCAGAAGTCCCAGTGATTATGCCATTGTCCGTTAATTGTGATTGAAAGAGTCATTTTCGATGGAGCGGTGATAGCAGACAAGTCTTGTATTACGCTTCCCACACCAGAATGTTTGCCCAATGGCAGTTGAAGAGTGGCCAAAGTGCCTTTTGCTAGCATTGTATTGTCGGTGTTGTTAGTGATGCAATATGTTATCTTGGCTGTTGTATCGCTAAGAGCGTTATAAACATCCACTGGAATGGTAAGCGTCTCGTTAGCCCCGAACACGAACTTCGGAAACTTTGCCAATGGCACTAATGGTGAGCAAAACTCTTTCCATTCGGTAGCTGTGACATATCCTTTCTCGCGCCAATTGACGTTTAGTATACCAACAAGAGCTGTGCCTTGGCCGCTATAGTCGTTAAGTCCTAACAGCTGAAAACCAGCATAGTCGTTGGTGCGTAAGTTGCGTTCAATGTCATATTTATAGCAGAGCGTCTGCAGTTGTCCGCTTGCAGATAAGAATTTTCCAGCCTGTGAAGCCATACCATTATCAGCGAGCATGTCTTTGAAAATCTCGAAATTCTTTGCCTTGTACACACCAGTATATTGTGGTATTTCGCTAAAGTCGGGAAATGCACACCATTGTCCTAGTTCGTGGGCGATGATGGGTGAATTATTTGCTTCTGCGAATGGGTAGTTTCTTGGAAAGTCCATCATTTTGCTGAAGTCATCATTGGACTGCGGAGCGCTGTTTTTCCATTCGAGACCTCTTGCTCCTCCTTTTACGTGAAACTCAGAACCATTATCCCAAGCCCATCCGCCACCAACTGATGCTCCGCAATATACCTTCGTTGGGTCGTATTCGTGCATTTCCTTAACCCAGTCGTTGCAGTAGTTCACCCAGTCGCCAGCCGGCTCATTTCCAGCAGCCATCATTACGAACGAAGGATGATGTCCGTAGGTGTCGATTATACGTTTAGATTCTTCAAGAAGATATTTGTCTATCACTTGTCCTCTTCTTAGCTTTACTCCATGATTAGGCCATGAAGGTCCCTCTGGTTGTAGATATATTCCGACCTTGTCAGCTGCAGCAAAAGCAGCCTCCGGTGGACAATAACTATGGAAACGCACATGATTCAAGCCATATTCCTTACATTTTCTGAAGATGCTAATCCACGATTCCTCATCTGTAGGAGGAAACCCAGTCATAGGAAAACAACAACTCTCAACAGTTCCTCTTAGCCATATCGGCATGCCATTGAGATAGAATTGTCGCCCTTTTGTTTTTATGTCTCTTATACCGAATGTGACATTTATCTCACGGCCTTTATGATTTACCTTTCGAGTATAGAGATAAGGGTCAAACTCGCTCCATAATCGCATAGAGTCGCCAAGTGCAAATTTATAGCACTCTTCGTCAATCTTGACAACAACTTCACGAGAGGCAATGTCTGGTTGTATTCGGATTCGTGGCTGAGGAGAAGTGCGCAGTTCTATTCGTCCTGTGATGCCGTTCCAGTTGCCCTGAGTCTGGTCTGTCACGCTATGTGAGTCCTGTCCCACTCCCACGTTTTCAATACCATTATACACTTGGATGGCAATCACGTTGTCGGTACCTGTTCTAATAAAATCTGTGATATCATATTCATGAGGAGTTGACAATGACATTTGGTGGCCAACTTCCCGTCCGTTTACACTTACAATGGTCTCGATATGCGGTCGCTCCAAGAAAAGCCACACACGCTTCTTTTTCCATGTCTTGGGAATATTCACTGTGCGCTTATAGCAAGCCGCTCCTACATAATGTTTGTTGGGTGTGAGGAAAAAGGGATATTTCACGTTACCTTCCATGCGGTATTTTGCCATGAAGGGATTGAAATAATAGGAAGAGTCGTAAGTTGAGCCTGTCCATATAGTATTTGCAGTCACCTCTTTTCCTTTACCATTGGTTTGCATCGAGCCAGGTAACATGACGAAGTCGTCAGATGAGGTTTCTTTTTCTATTGTGAAATTCCATTTGCCTGATAAGTCTATAGTCTGTTGTGCATAGGTCGTATTAAAGCACAACATCATCATAAAGGATGTTAGTAGGCAATGTATTTTCATTCATTTATGAATATTAGGTTATTTTGTTTATGCTAGCGTGATGTTTTTTACATCAACATGTTCATGTAGGAAAATCTGAGCAGACTCGCGGAACTTGTCAGGATTTTCAGTTGTAAGATATTCAACATTACCTCCCTTAGAGCATTTTTGCTCCATTTCCGGATGTCGCAGAAAATAGTTTTTTAGGCTTTCAGCCACATATTCCCCTTGTGGAATGATGCGTATCCCAGGCTCTACATATTTTACTATCTTCGGCATTAGCAGCGGATAGTGAGTGCATCCAAGTATTATTGCGTCGATGTTTGGGTCGAGCCTCATTAGTTGGTCAATGCGTTTCTTCACAAAATAGTCTGCTCCGGGGCTGTCTGCCTCGTTGTATTCGACTAATGGCACCCAGAAAGGACAAGCCACTCCAGAAACAACAATATCTGGGTAGAGCTTTTGTATTTCGAGGTTATAACTTTCACTTTTTATTGTGCCTTCAGTGGCAAGAACTCCCACGTGACGGCTTTTGGTAAGCTGTCCTATGACTTCTGCCGTAGGTCTGATGATGCCGAGCACACGTCTTTCCGGGTCGATTTTGGGAAGGTCAACTTGTTGTATGGTTCGTAAGGCCTTTGCCGAGGCTGTGTTGCATCCGAGAATAACGAGCTGGCATCCCATATCAAAGAGTTTTATGACAGCCTGTCTTGTAAACTCATATACGACATCGAAAGAGCGCGGACCATAAGGCGCACGGGCGTTGTCTCCGAGATACAGGTAGTCGTATTCGGGTAACAGATGGCGTACGCCATGAAGAATGGTCAGTCCACCATAGCCTGAGTCAAAGATGCCGATAGGAGACATTAAGGATGTTTTTTTATTGAAGTTTTTCCTTCAGTAAGCCTGTAAGGTTGATGCTGCGCGCAGGGTTGATATATGGGCATGCATCAGAGTCGGTATTTACGATAAGGGTAAGATTCAATTCTGAACCGGTTTGATTCAGAAGTTCTTGTATACGTTTGTGTAGAGGAGCGTATATTTCTTTTTCAGCCTGTGCCATCAATCTTCTGCTTTCTTCTTTGAACGCAATGTTTTTGTTCATCAGTTCCTGAAGTTCAGTTTGACGCTTTTTAAGAATGGTCAGAGGGAAGTCTTTTTGTCCTTCAAGAAACTCCTCATATTTTTTGTTGAAATCGTTTTTCACCCTTATTGCTTCTTCTTCGTATTTTGCCTTAAGTTCTTCAATCTGCTTTTGTGCAATGTTGTATTCTGGCATAGACATGAAGATTTCGCCATAGCTGAAATATCCTACCGTGGCTGCCGCTTGTTGTGCGGCAGCCACTGGATATGCAGTTTCAACATCCTGTGCCTTTGTCGAAGTAGTCGACAAGGCAATAAGTATTGAAATAAGAATCAGTTTCATTAGCAATTATTTGATGCCCAACTTTGCTTTTACCTGAGCAGTCACATCAGTGCTGAGTGTGGTGCTGATGTAAGGAATGCCACCGGTCATGTCCATGATATATACATATCCGCCAGCTTGTCCGATAGCCTTGATGGCATCAACCACCTTGGTGGTGATGGCTTGCATTTTCTCCTGTGATGCACGAGCGAGAGCCTGCTGGTTGTCCTGATAGCTTTGCTGAATCTTCTGCTGCATTTCCTGCAGTTCAGTTTCGCGGCGTTGTTTGATGTTGTCTGGCAGTGTGTTGGCGTTAGCCTCGTAGTCTTTCACTTTCTTTGTGAATTCCTCCTGCATACCCTTCAGGTCAGCCTCATATTGCTGCTGGAGAGCGTCGATTTCTGTTTTCGCCTTGGTGTATTCAGGCATAGCCTGGATTACTTCCTGCGAGTTAACGTGTCCGAATTTCTGTGCCATGGCAGCAATAGGTGCCAGCATCAGGATCATAAAAAGTACTTTTTTCATCTTTGTATAATAATTAATTATTGTTTATAATCTGGTGTTACTTATATCCGAGTTTGGACAGGACCTCGTCGGAGATGTCTATTTTTGGACTTCCGAATATTATTCCGCTGTCGCTTGCCCTGTCGATGACGAGTTGATATCCACGCATGTCGGCAATATCTTTTACGACGTTGTATATTTCGTCTTGTATAGGTCCCATAAGACTTGCGCGTTTTTTATACAATTCACCTTCGGGTCCAAAATACTTACGTTTGAGTTCGCTGGCCTCCTGCTCTTTCTTCATAATGGCGTCCTGTTTTGCCTTTTTCTGTTCTTTTGACAAGAATGCCGACTCGTTTTGATAGTTCTTATACATTGTTTGCGCTTCGGTGTTAATGGCTTCCACTTCTGCCTGCCATTTTTTCGACACCTGGTTCAGTTGCTCGTTAGCCCGCTCGTAAGCTGGAATATTCTTAAGTATGTACTCCATATCGAGGAGTGCAAACTTCTGTGCGTTAGCTGCCATGGTTGTCATTGCCACAACAATCATTAAAAATATCTTCTTCATAAATCTCTTAATTCTTTAATTTTTAATTTTTAATTTCAGCTAAACTGATTAGAACTCCTGTCCGAGTATGAAGTGGAACTGACTTCCACCCTTTGTTCCTGTAGACAGTGCTTTGTCGAATCCATAAGCCCAGTCGATACCCATAAGACCGACCATAGGCAGGAAAATACGAACACCGACACCAGCAGAACGTTTCATGTCGAATGGATTGAACTTGTTAGTGTCGTACCATGCGTTACCACCTTCGAGGAATCCAAGACCATAGATGGTTGTGTTGCCGAGCATAAATGGGTAGCGCAGCTCGAGTGTGAATCGGTCGTAGGCATATCCCAGTGAAGAATATGGTGTGAGTGATCCGTTTTCGTAACCACGGAGTGCGATGGTTTCCTGTGCGTATCCTGTAGAATATCCACTCATACCGTCACCACCCACATAGAAGGTTTCAAACGGTGACTTCTTGTTCTTGTTGTATGATCCGAGGATACCGAATTCGCATCGTGTCATCAGCACGAGACACTTTTGTCCGCTAGTGAGTGCTGTATATGTCTTTGACTTGAACTTCCACTTGTGGTATTCTATCCAGCGGTATTTTTCCTGCTGCTCTTGTTCGAATGTGGCGGAATTGCGGTCGGTGGCAAGGGTTGCGTAGTCTTTGTTGTCAAACTTCGACCATGGTGGAGTAAGTGTGACAGAAGCCATGAATTCCGAACCGCAACGAGGGAAGAGCTGGTTGTCGGTACTTGTTCTTGCAAGTGTAATGCCGAGGTTGACGTTGTTACAGTTACCATTGCTGATGATGAAGTACTGCCAGTCGCGGAGCATGTATCTTTGGTAGCTGAGCGACATTGACAGCTGGAAGTAGTCGTCGGGCCAGCGAAGGCGTTTGCCCCATCCTACTGAGAATCCGAAGAGCTGTACGTATTTGTCGTCGTCCAAGTAACTCTCGTAGTTGTTATAATAGTTGTTATACGAGCCATATCCTCCGTAATAGCTGTACATGGAGTTCATCCATGAGCTGTTATAGTAATTGCTGTTTACGTCGGTCTGTTTTGAGTAGTAAGCTCCGATGTTGAATGCGTTTGGACGCTTGCCTCCGAACCATGGTGCAGAATAGTTTATGGAGTATGACTGGTAGTATGATCCGTTGGTCTGTGCCGAGAGTGCGAGTTGTTCTCCGTCGCCAATAGGCATGATGCCACGGTGCATTTTGTTCTTGCCGAAGAGGTTGCGCATTGAGAAGTTGTTGAGCTTCAGTGATATTCGACCGATTACACCAGTCTGTCCCCAACCGAGTGAGAATTCCACCTGGTCGTTTGATTTCTGTTCGAGTGGCCAGTTGATGTCCACTGTTCCGTCTTCATAGTTTGGTTGTATGTCAGGATTGACTTTTTCCGGGTCGAAGAATCCCATAGAGGCAATTTCTCTTGCTGTACGCATGAGAGCGTCCTTAGAGAAGAGGTCGCCAGGCTTTACTTTCAGTTCTCGTCTTACAACGTCTTCATAGAGTCGGTCGTTACCATAGATTCTTACATGGCTTACGTGAGCCTGTTGTCCTTCGCTGATACGCATTTCCACGTCTACAGAGTCGCCTACGATGTTCACTTCCGTAGGAACGAGAGAGTAGAAGAGGTATCCGTTGTTCCAATAGTAGTTGCCCACGGCATCTTCGTCTTCCGACAGTCTTTTGCGCATTTCCTTTTGGTTGTATACGTCTCCTGTCTTCATTCCGAGCATCATGTTGAGAGCGTCGGAATTGATGATGGTGTTGCCTACCCATGTAATGTTACGAAGATAGTATTTTTGTCCCTCCTCAATCTTGAGATAGATGTTGACATGGTTCTCGTCGTGGTTTATTACACTGTCGCGGACGATTGTCATGTCGCGGTATCCCAGTTCGTTATACTTGTCGATGAGGTTCTGCTTGTCTTTTTCGTATCTTTCAGGTGTGAATTTCTTCGATTTCAGGAACGAACCGAGCGTACCAGCCTCGTGTGTTTTCGAGAAGACACCTTTTTTGAACAGTCCACCCTTGATTTTTGAGAGTTTGAGGTTGTCGTTACCATCAATGAAGATGTATCGCACCTTCATCTTGTCTTTTTTGTCGATATAGATATCGAGAATGACCTTGTTTTTCTCTGCCACGTCATCTCTCTGCATGATGTTTATTTCGGCGTTTTTGTAACCTTTGTCGTCGAAATATTTCTTTGCGAGGATTTTGGCACGGTCAATCATGTTTGGTGTAATCTGTGAACCTTTCATGATACCGAGTTTAGCTTCCATGTCCTCTCTTTCCGACTTTTTGATTCCGTGGTAGTTGATGTTGCTTACTCTTGGAAGTAGTGCAAGGTTAAAACAAAGGTAAATTTTTGATCCGACGAGAGAGTCGGCCGAAATGCTTACCTTTGAGAACAAGCCATGTCGCCAGTATCTTTTCACCGCTTCGGTGATTTCTTGTCCAGGCACACTGATTTCCTGGCCGACGGAGAGTCCCGATAGACCTGTAAGCACATAGTCCTCGTATCCCTCGACACCTTTTACGGCTATTCCGCCGATGGTACAAGTTCTTGGTGTTCCGGCATATGATATTTCCGGATTGACTATAACATCCTGTGCTTCTGCCTGCAGACAGCAGAAGAAAGTCACGAGTGCGATAGCCGCAAACTTTTTGATTATGTATTTCTTTAAATTAGAAGTGTTCATTCTTCCTTTTTTTCGTTTTCTTTGTTTTCGACTTGTTCTTCTGTCAATCCGAAGCGTCTTTGCTTTTTTTGGTATGTAGCAATGGCCTTATGGAGGTCTTCCTCACTGAAGTCTGGCCAGTAAGTGTCGCAGAAGTACAGTTCGCTGTATGCGATCTGCCACAGCAGGTAGTTGCTTATCCTAATCTCACCGCCAGTTCTGATAAGCAGGTCTGGGTCGGGCATGAAGTTTGTTGTGAGATGTTCTGATATGGTTGATTCACATATATCTTCAATTTTTATCTTTCCTTCTGCCACTTCCCTTGCAATGTCTTTCACTGTTTTTGTTATTTCCCAACGTGAAGAGTAGCTTAGCGCCACGATCATGGTCATTGTCTTGTTGTTGGCAGTGAGTTCCATCAGGCCGTTAAGTTTGTCCTGTACGTTCTTCGGCAGTCGGTCGAAGTCGCCGATGACACGGAACTTCACGTCGTTTTTCATAAACAGTTCGTCTTCCAGGGCAGAGATAATGAGTCCCATGAGTGCAGCAATCTCGTCAGCCGGCCTGTTCCAGTTTTCTGTCGAGAATGTGTAGAGGGTAAGATATTTTACACCGATGCGTGTGCATTCCGACGTTATTCGCCTTACTGCATCCACACCAGCCTGATGCCCGTAGCTACGTACCTTTCCACGTTCTGTAGCCCATCTGCCGTTTCCGTCCATAATGATGGCTACGTGTTCCGGTATTCTTGTCATGTCTAAATTGTATGCCATATATATAGTATTGTATTTATCGATTAATAATCGTCGTTGTGACAAGTGCGGCATTTTGCCCAAAGGTCGTAAGTCACAGCCACTTGAAGCGTGCTGTAGCTGTCCTTGTTCTTAAATGCCCCGCTGCTTGTGATTCCGTATGGGTCTTGCACTCCGTCTATCAGGTCGCTTGTTGTGAATCTCATTACCCACTCTGCCGTGACATTAAGCCGTTTGGCAATTTTGTATTTCACTCCACCGCCCAATGGGAAGTTTGTAGCCACCACTGTTCCTCCTTTTACGCTTGCCACGAAAAGTCCGATTCCTGCCGTGAGGAATGGAGTGAGCCGTTTTGCCCCTCGATAGTCGTTGCCTGTGCCGTATGGCCAGAAGTTATATTCGTAGCGTCCTCCGATGTCGATTATGGAGTTGCTGAACGACTTTTTCCCGTCTGGAAGTTCGGGATAGACAGTGTTGGACTTCGAGTAGTCTCCCTTTATTGGGTGATAGCCTATTGTAGCCGCTATTGCCATCCTCGGGTTCCACTTGTATTTTGCCACAGCTGTGAAAGATGGCTGCATGTTGGCTGTTATACTGCCGTTAAGGTCGCCCTGATATGATGTCAGCCCGATTCCTCCGCCTATTTCGAGGCGGTATTCCTGGTCTTCTTGTGCGTTTGCGACCAGAGAGGCGATTATCAGTGCTATTACGGCAATTATTCTCATATTGGCTATAAGATATTCTTTGTCTTTTTTATTGCCAAGCTACCTCATTCATGCGGCCTTTCCATACTTGTCCGGTATTGTTGCAGACAATCCAGATATAGTTGTCTTTGTCGGAGCATACGGCCATGGCGGTATTGTATTTGTCAAAGCCGTAGGGGTAGACTATTGTATCGTTGTTGTGCCATGTGAGTCCGTTGTCAAGGCTGAAGTAAATGGCGGCATGAGCTGTTTCCTTGCATGCTCCCAGTCCTTTACCTCCTAATGCAAGAATATAATTGCCGTGGCACACCATTGTCAGTCCGTCCAGGCTTTTCAGTGGTGATTTGCTGTTGCTGTCGTAGTTGTAGTAAGTCCACTTGTTTTCTTTGTCTTCTATGCTTTTGTCTATTGTCTTGCTCCAGACAAATGCTGTGGAATCAGTGTAGGCAGCCGCTGTGGCATTGTTGCCTGCCAAGAGCACATAGTCGCTGTTGTTGTCGTATTTGAATGGTATGGCGATGTATGAAATATCGTCTGTTGGCACGTATTTGCTGTCAGAGTCCATAATGTCTATGTTCCAAGTCTGTCCTTTGTCTTTTGACACCATGATGTTATTATTGCCGTCAAGGCCGTAAATTTCTTTTGTTGAAGCTGCAATGAGCCTGTCTATTGGAGCATTGTCCATGATTGTGTCATATTGTTGCCCGTTGGTTGTCTTTTTGAGTGTTTTGCCGTCGAGCACGTATAGTATGTTTTCATTCACCAATGCGTTTTTCCATGCGTCTGTAGCAAGTGTTGTATTCAGGTTGTTGAATTGTCTCCCGTTGGCTGCATCAAGCGAATATGTGCTGGTTTTCTCTCCGTCAGATGCGAGAAGAACGATGTTGCCGTTGAGATAGAATGATTTCATGTCCTTTGCAGTTTTTGCAAACGAGCAGTCGGGGTATTGGCTCCACTTGAAGGTGTCGGTCTTTTCCTTGTGTATGTTTACGCTTATGGTATAGTCTTTCTTTCCGAGTCCGCTTGACGAGAATACGGTTACAGTTCTTGGTTTTGAAAAGTCGATGCTGTCTGAAGTGCTGAAATATGCCAAAGAGTCGTTTGTCATTGACTTTATGGCAGCAAAGCTATTGTTTTTTGTTGTGTAAGTACAGAGTATTTTTGTAGGGTCAGTGCCCACGGGCAGTGAATCGACGTTGTATATGAGTCCTTTTAGCTGGTCGATAATGAAGTTATAGCTGTTCACCGTTGTGCTGACCTCCACGTATGTTGAATCTTTGCCTTGTGATGATGTTGTGTGCATGGTCATTTTGGCACTAGACAATGCAAATGACGTGATAGCGGCATCGTCATAGAAAGTGACGGTGTCGTCATCAGAGTTAAGGCATGAGGCCATGGTTATTGCTGTTGCAAATAGCAAGCATAGAGCTCTGAAATGTATTCTCATCAATAGTTTTTTTTATTTTTAGGTGCAAATTTACTTAGTTTTCTTCAAATATCCGCAACTTCTTACTTTATATTAAGTTAAATATATGATAAAAAGTGGCTTTTTATGACTTCTTTGTAAAAAAAGGCCCTTTTTTTTGTTTATTTCGCCCTCTTTTTTCATTAGTTTCACTATTTGTCCATAAAACAAAAAAGAGCGGTAATGTCCGCTCTGTGTATATGAAAAGTGTTATCTCACATTTGTGTTTTTTAGCATGACTATTCCCAATGCCATCATGGCTATTGTGACAATCATGATAGTTATCATTTGTATATCCATCAACATTTCTTTTTACCTTATAAACTTACTAAAAATTGGCCCTACCGACAATCACTTGCCAGTAGAGCCTCATGTACAAAGATATATTAGAGTGTTATGACTCTTGTGAATATTAAAGCTGTGGACCAGCGGCTACGAGTGCCTTACCAGCTTCGTTAGTTGTGTACTTAGCGAAGTTCTTGATGAAGCGTGCAGCGAGATCCTTAGCCTTCTCCTCCCACTGGCATGCGCACTCGTAAGTGTCGCGTGGGTCGAGGATAGCTGGATTTACGTTTGGAAGTGATGTTGGAACCTCGAAGTCGAACATTGGAATCTTCTTGGTCTCAGCCTTCAGGATTGAACCATCGAGGATAGCGTCGATGATACCGCGTGTATCTGGAATAGAGATACGCTTGCCTGTTCCGTTCCAACCAGTGTTTACGAGGTATGCCTTGGCACCGCTCTTCTCCATCTTCTTAACGAGTTCCTCAGCATACTTTGTTGGGTGAAGCTCGAGGAATGCCTGGCCGAAGCAAGCTGAGAAGGTAGGAGTTGGCTCAGTGATGCCACGCTCTGTACCAGCGAGCTTAGCTGTGAATCCAGAGAGGAAGTAGTACTGGGTCTGTGCTGGAGTCAGGATAGATACTGGAGGAAGTACTCCGAATGCGTCAGCTGAAAGGAAGATAACGTTCTTTGCAGCTGGAGCTGATGAACCTGGCTGGATGTTGTTGATGTGGTTGATTGGGTAAGAAACACGAGTGTTCTCGGTCACTGACTTGTCGTTGAAGTCAATCTTGCCGTCAGCAGCCACGGTTACGTTCTCGAGAAGAGCGTTGCGCTTGATGGCACCATAGATGTCAGGCTCGTTCTCCTTTGACAGGTTGATAACCTTTGCATAGCAACCACCTTCGAAGTTGAACACGCCATTGTCGTCCCATCCGTGCTCGTCGTCACCGATAAGGCGACGCTTCGGGTCGGTAGACAGAGTGGTCTTACCTGTACCTGAGAGACCGAAGAAGATAGCTGTGTTCTTACCGTTCATATCGCAGTTTGCAGAGCAGTGCATAGAAGCGATGCCCTGGAGTGGGAGGTAGTAGTTCATCATAGAGAACATACCCTTCTTCATCTCACCGCCGTACCATGTGTTGATGATTACCTGCTCGCGGCTTGTTACGTTGAATGCAACGCAAGTCTCAGAGTTCAGACCAAGCTCCTTGTAGTTCTCTACCTTTGCCTTAGAAGCGTTGTAGATAACGAAGTTTGGCTCGAAGTTCTCAAGTTCCTCAGCTGTTGGCTTGATGAACATATTTGTAACGAAGTGTGCCTGCCATGCTACTTCAACGATGAAGCGAACAGCCATGCGGGTGTCCTTGTTGGCACCACAGAATGCGTCTACTACATAGAGGTTCTTGTTGCAAAGTTCCTTAACAGCGAGGTCTTTTACAGTTGCCCAAACGTCCTCAGACATTGGGTGGTTGTCGTTCTTATAGTTGTCAGATGTCCACCATACAGTGTCCTTAGAGTTCTCGTCCATTACGATGTACTTGTCCTTAGGTGAACGTCCAGTGTAGATACCAGTCATTACGTTGACAGCGCCAAGCTCGGTCTGCTGTCCAACTTCATAACCCTCAAGTCCTGCCTTTGTCTCCTCCTCGAACAACTGCTCGTAAGAAGGATTGTGTGCGATTACCGTTGCTCCGGTAATGCCGTACTTTGTCAAATCTAACTTTGCCATTTTTTTGTAAATGAATATTATTTGTGAATACTTATTTCTAATGCCTATTGTGACTTTATTCCTCCTTTTTTCGCCGCAAAGGTAGTAATAATTCTCCTATCTGCAAAATTTAGGGGCGATAATTTTTTATTCTGTTATTGTTTTTTCGATAAACTAACAAAAAAATAACATTCCTTTTTTGGTTTTGCAAACTTCATGTTACAAAAATGTAATATCTTTCAATAGATGAGGAGTAGACGAGTTGACAACTTGTCAACACGTCTACTCCTCAACTAAACACCTACACCACTTCCCAAGTGTCGTTTGTCTCGAGCAGTTCCATGAAGTTGTGATATTTCTTTTGGGCTTTCACTTCTTCAATCTGCTTGTGTACTGCATCGTCGTATGTAGGAGCTTCCACGTCGCGGATCACACCGAGTGCGATAGGGAATCCATGCTCGTTGTCCATCATGGCGAGCTTGAGCTGCAGGGTGTTGTCCTCGCAGTGGGCGTCGTGAACGAGAATGTCTTTCTCGGTGATGCCGTTTTCGCCTATCTTCACTACTTTAAGCCCGAAGCCTTCCTGTACGAGTCCGTATTCGTTGTTCTCGCCGAAGATGAGCGGCTGGCCGTGTCGTACGTAGATGGCGTTCTTCTTTCGTCCTTCCTTGTTATATACAGGGTCGTAGCAACCATTGTTGAAGATGACACAGTTTTGGAGAATCTCGCACACTGATGCACCCTTGTGCTTCCAGGCAGCCTTGAGAATCTCTACTGTTTCCGGAGCGTCGGTGGCTACCGAGCGGGCAAAGAAATGTCCACGGGCACCAAAGCATAGTTCTGCAGGACGGAATGGGTCTTCAACGGTGCCGTAAGGACTTGACTTGCTTACAAAACCGCGTGGTGAAGTAGGGGAGTATTGACCCTTGGTAAGACCATAAATCCTGTTGTTGAGCAGTATCATGTTCAGGTCGATGTTTCGGCGCATGGCATGGATGAAGTGGTTGCCGCCAATGGCGAGTCCGTCGCCGTCGCCGCTGATTTGCCAAACTGTGAGGTTCGGGTTTGCAACCTTTGCTCCTGTGGATATGGCAGCTGCACGACCGTGGATGGTCTGCATGGCGTATGTGTTGACATAGTATGGCAGTCGGCTTGAGCATCCGATACCGGAAATCACTGCCGTTTCGTGTGGAGCGACACCACATTCGGCCATTGCCTTATGCAATGAGGCGAGGAAAAAGTGGTCACCACATCCTGGACACCAACGTGGCTGTCCTTTCTTATAATCTTGTGCTGTAAATTCCATCTTTACTTTCTTTTTTGAGTGATTTATTTTTCAAGTATCTCTGAGAAGTTAGCCACGAGTTCTGCTACTACGAAAGGCTGGCCTTTCACTTCGTTGAACTGGTATGGTGCGAAGTTGTCTACCTTTGAGCGTAGGAAAGCAGCAAACTGTCCGAGGTTTTGTTCTGCCACTACCACCTTTTTATATTTTGTGAGCACTTCGGCAGTGTTCTTTGGCAGAGGATTGATGTACTTGAACTGAGCCAATGCCACTTTCTTGCCCTGCTTCTGAAGTTCTTCCATTGCCGAGTAGAGATGTCCATAGGTGCTTCCGAAACCTACGATGAGCAGTTCGGCATCATCCTTGTCGCCTTCCACCTCAAGGTCGGGCACTGGTATTCTGGCCACCTTTTCAGCACGGAGTCCGCACATGATGTTGTGGTTTTCCGGTTCTGTTGATATAGCTCCGGTCTTTCCGTCTTTTTCAAGACCACCGAGAATGTGGGTATAGCCTTCCTGTCCTGGTATTGCCCAGTAGCGGACCAGTGACTCTGGGTCGCGCTCGTAAGGAGTGTAGTTGCCCTTTTGCTCTGGTGTCACATAGTGAGGGTTGATGGCGTCGAGGTCTGCTATGTTGGGCAGTTTCCATGCAGCCGAACCGTTGGCAATGAATGCGTCGGTGAGCAAGATCACCGGTGTGAGGTGCTCAAGGGCAATCTTGGATGCTTGGTAGGCGGCGTCGAAACAGTCGGTAGGACTTGTGGCTGCAATCACAGGCATAGGGCTTTCACCATTGCGTCCGTAGAGAGCCTGCAACAGGTCGGTTTGCTCACTCTTTGTAGGCAGACCGGTGGATGGACCGCCACGCTGCACGTCGATGATGACGAGAGGCAGCTCGTCGATGACAGCAAGGTTGATGGCCTCTGACTTCAGGCAGATGCCAGGTCCGGAAGTGGACGTTGCTGCCAGAGCACCTGCAAACGAGGCACCTACAGCACTTGCGCATCCTGAAATCTCATCTTCGCACTGTACGGTGATAACGCCACACGACTTGTGCTTTGAAAGTTCGTGGAGAATGTCTGTGGCAGGAGTGATAGGATATGAACCGAGGAAGAGGCGCAGGCCCGCCTTTTCAGCAGCGGCAATAAGTCCGTATGAGGTGGCCTTGTTGCCAGTGATGTCCATATAACGTCCTTTCTCCTTAGAAGTAGACTCTATTCTGTATGTTGCAGGAACGCTTGCGTGGGTATTGTGTCCATAGTCATAACCAGCCTGCACAACCTTAATGTTGTTCTCTGCAATCTGTGGTTTCTTGGCAAATTTTTCGCGGAGGAAGTTTGACACCAAGTCAAGGTCGCGGTTGAACAACCAGCAGACGATGCCGAGTGCAAACATGTTGCGGCACTTCAGAATGGACTTGTTGTCCATACCGCTTTCAGCCAAGCAGTCCTTCACCATCTTTGTGAGAGGGCACTGGATGACGCGGTCCGGGTCGATACCCATTTCGCCAAGGTAGTCTTCGCTCTGGAACTTTGCTTTCTCCAAGTCTTTAGGTCCGAAACTGTCAGTGTCGATGATGATAGTGGCCTGAGGCTTGGCATATTTGTACTGTGTCTTCAGGGCTGCCGCATTCATTGCAACAAGTACATCGCACTTGTCTCCTGGTGTGTATACACGACCAGCTCCAATGTGAACTTGGAAACCAGATACTCCGGTCAGAGAACCTTGCGGGGCACGGATGTCGGCGGGATAGTCCGGAAATGTTGATATACCATTACCTACGGTTGCTGACACCGTGGAGAAGATGTTTCCGGCCAACTGCATACCATCGCCGGAGTCACCAGAGAAGCGTACAACCACTTGGTCGAGCTCCTTTACTTCCAATTTTTCTGCCATAGCGTTTTGTTTATTTCATGAATAATAATTCTGAATACTTAATTTTGGGTGCAAATATAGAAAGCTTTATTGAAACAACCAAATATTTTCGCAGAAATCTTTCAAAAATGACAAAAATAATACTCTAACTTATTTTTAGTTGCATTATTATACCCAATTATTTTATTTTTGTGACATAATGTCGTGATAATGTTTCATTTGCTTTCTTTTAGTTGTCGCTTGCTTGCTCTTTTATACTTTTTGTTTATCGCGATGTCCTTTTTTCTTCTTTTTGATAACTCATATCCGATGGGTTATAGTTAATATTCCACGTTTTTCCTTTGCCAACTTGTTTTTTTGCATTATCTTTGCAACCTCGAACAATAATACATTTATATATATTAAGCAATGGCATTAATTAAATCTATCAAAGGTCTTACGCCAAAGTGGGGGCGTGACTGTTATTTCAGCGAAAACGCTACTATAGTGGGTGAGGTCACCATGGGTGACGAGTGCTCTATATGGTTTAATGCTGTGGTAAGGGGCGATGTTGCGCCTATCACCATCGGCGACCGTACAAACGTTCAGGATGGTTCTTGCATTCATGTGACGAACACAACAGGTCCTACAGTTATTGGCAACGATGTGACCATAGGCCATAACGCCACCGTTCATGCCTGTACTATTCGCGATGGCGCTCTCATTGGTATGGGAGCCACATTGCTCGACCATTGTGACATAGGCGAGGGCGCTGTGGTGGCTGCTGGAGCCTTGGTGCTTCAAAACACTAAGATAGGAGCTCACGAACTGTGGGGTGGGGTGCCCGCCAAGTTCATTAAACACACTCGTCCTGACCAGGCAGAGAATTTCGGACGTCATTATGTTGAGTACTCAAAATGGTATCTTGAAGAGCAAAACGAAGGCAAATAACTCGATTTTCGGCAGTTAGGGAAGTTGATTTAATTAGCTTCCCTAATTTCTTTCTTTTGTATTTTTTTTACAATTTCTATTTTGTCTACTATATTGCAAATCTCTCCCAATTGCTGATAAACTCTGGGATAACTGCCCAAAAATTGCTGGCCAGTTAGGGAACAAAATTTTCCTAACTGAGATAATTTCGAAACCTTGTAAGTGTGACAGCGTGACAAGCGTGACAACGTTTTTTCTCGACTCCCCTTCTTTTGAATTTTTATTAATATTATCCTCTATTTATATATATAATATATATATATTAAATAGAGAACTATTTTTGTGTTGGAGGGTATGCCGAAAACCCTTGTCACGCTTGTCACATTGTCACGCTTGGTCAGTAATTGTGTATGCAAAGTAGCGCCTTAAAACCTAATCAATGAGCTTCCAGCCAGTTGTTTCCCCAACCGCAGTCAGCTACGAGAGGCACTTGCATAGGGAAGGCGTTTTGCATCTCTTCAAGCACTATTTGTTCCACTTTCTCTTTTTCCTCAGGATAGACACTGAAGTTTAGTTCGTCGTGAACCTGAAGTATCATCTTCGAGCGAATGCCTTCTGCACGGAATCTGTTGTAAATCCTTATCATAGCCACCTTAATGATGTCGGCGGCAGTTCCCTGGATTGGAGCGTTTATGGCGTTGCGCTCGGCAAAGCCTCTAACGGTGGCGTTTGCAGAGTTGATATCGGCCAGATAGCGGCGGCGATGAAATTGAGTCTCCACATATCCTTGGTTTCTAGCCTGTTCCTTTGCCTTTTCCATGTATTCCTTCACCTTTGGGAAGGTTTCGAAATATCCTTCTATCAGCATCTTTGCCTCGTCGCGGCTGATTTCCAGTCGTTCGGCAAGTCCGAATATTGTTATGCCATAGATGATACCAAAGTTGGCCCGCTTTGCTTTAGTACGCTGGTCTCGAGTAACGTTTTCCATCTCCTCTTTGTATATTTTCGCTGCTGTAGCTGCATGAATGTCATGTCCTTCGCGGAATGCCTCTATCATGTTTTCGTCGCCGCTGAGATGTGCCATCACTCTAAGTTCAATCTGGCTGTAGTCGGCAGAAAAGAACAGGCAACCTGGTTCCGGGATGAAAGCCTTGCGTATTTCCTTGCCTTCTTCTCCTCTTACCGGAATATTTTGCAGGTTCGGGTCACTTGACGAGAGACGACCTGTGGCTGTTGTGGCTTGGTTGAAAGAAGTGTGTATGTGGCCTGTTCGAGCGTTTATTAGTTTCGGCAGAGCGTCGATATATGTGCCAAGTAGCTTTTTCAGTCCTCGGTGTTCGAGTATTGCCTCCACAATCTTGTGTTTTCCCTTTAACGACTGAAGCACCTCTTCGTTGGTGACATACTGTCCTGTTTTCGTCTTTTTCGCCTTCTCCACAATCTGTAGTTTGTCGAAAAGCACTTCACCTACTTGTCTTGGCGATGCGATGTTGAATGGAGCTCCAGCCAGTTCGTATATTTCCTTTTCCACCTCTTCCATTCTTTTTGTCAGCACATCAGAAGTATCTGCCAGCGACTGTGTGTCTATAGTCACTCCGTTCATCTCCATTTCCGCCAAAACAGGCATGAGAGGCATTTCGATGTTGTAGAACAGTTCTTCGGCACCATACTTCTTCAGTTCGCCTTCGAGTTTGTTTTTAAGTTTCAAAGTCACGTCGGCATCTTCCGCGGCATATTCATACACATCTTGCGGCCTAAGGTCGCGCATGTTCTTTTGGTTTTTGCCTTTTGGTCCGATAAGCTCGTCGATGTGGATTGTCTTGTAGTTGAGATAAATTTCGGCAAGGTAGTCCATGTTGTGCCGAAGCTCTGGTTGTATGACATAGTGGGCGAGCATTGTGTCGAACATCTTCCCTGCGAGTCTCACACCATATTTCATCAACACCTCATAGTCGTACTTGAGGTTTTGTCCCACTTTCAGAATTTTCTCGTTCTCATACACTGGCCTTAACAAATCCACAATTTTCCTTGCCTCGTCTTGGTCAGCTGGCACAGGAACATAAAAAGCCTCGTTTTCCTTCACCGAAAAGCTCAGTCCGACGAGTTCTGCGTCTATCGGGCTAAGTGAAGTGGTCTCTGTGTCTAAACTGAGAATTTCATTTGTTAAGAAATAATCACAAAGTTGCTTTATTTCCTCTTCATTTTCAAGAAGTTTGTACTCGTGATTTATCGTTTTTATCGTCTCAAAACTTGAAAATTCTGCCTCTTCTTTACCTTCTGTCGGAAAATCTGCAAAAAGGTCGAGTTGTAAATTCTGTTTTTTTTGTTCTTGTTTATCTTTTTTAAGAATTCTCTTTGCAAAGGTCTTAAACTCAAGTTCCTCGAATAGTTTTTCCAATTCTTGTTGGTTAGCGTCTTTCACTTGCAGTGCGTCGAGGTCGAGTTCAATGGGCACATCAGTTTTTATGGTTGCGAGATATTTCGACATCCTTATAAGTTCTGCGTTTTCCTCCACCTTCTTCTTCTGTGCTCCTTTCAGTTTGTCGGTGTTGAGGAGTAGTGATTCGATGCTTCCAAACTCCTTTATGAGTTTCACGGCAGTCTTTTCTCCCACGCCAGGACAACCAGGAATATTGTCAGAGGCGTCGCCCATGAGTCCAAGCAAGTCTATCACCTGACTCGTGTTGTCAATCCCATATTTTTCGATTACCTCTTGAGTTCCCATCACTTCGTATCCTCCATTGTGACGAGGTCTGTACATGTACACATTATTTCCCACGAGTTGTCCGTAGTCCTTGTCAGGTGTGAGCATGTAAGTCTCAATGCCACTCATTCCCGCCTTTGTGGCAAGAGTGCCAATCACGTCGTCGGCTTCAAATCCTTCCACCTCAAGTACTGGAATCCTATAAGCCTCCAGTATTTTTTTTATTATCGGCACAGCAGTTTTTATATCCTCAGGACAAGCCTCTCGCTGGGCTTTGTATTCCGGGAATTCAATGTGTCTGAAAGTAGGTCCCGAAGGGTCGAATGCCACTCCGAGATGTGTTGGATTCTCCTTTGTCATCACTTCGTTCAGCGTGTTGACGAAGCCCATTATTGCCGATGTGTTCAACCCCTTAGAATTAATTCTCGGGTTCTTAATAAATGCGTAATATGCACGATAAATTAGCGCATAAGCGTCTAAAAGAAACATTTTATTCATAATTCTAGCTATTTTGTGCGTAAAATTACTAAAAAATTTCGCAATATCGCATTTTTTTCAGTAATTTTGTCGAAAATTTCTGAGAATGGAAAGATTATCTATCATAAAAAGGCCAATAGATGGCGAATTTGACGACTTTGTAAGGTTGTTCAACGAGTCGCTTTCTCATACCGAAGGACTACTCTCCCAAGTGCTCGAACACATAAAGCATCGGGGAGGAAAACGCATGCGACCATTACTCATTTTACTTATTGCGAAAAACTATGGTGGAGTAAACGACGTAACCCTGCGCTCAGCTGTTGGACTTGAACTACTTCATACTGCAAGTCTTGTTCACGACGATGTGGTGGACGAGAGTAAAGAGCGTCGTGGACAACCCTCTGTCAATGCGGTATATAATAATAAGGTGGCAGTGCTTGTGGGAGACTATGTGCTTTCAACCGCTCTACTGAACATCTCTTACACCAATAATTCAGATATACTTCGTTCAATCGCAGAATTAGGTAGGAATCTCTCAAACGGCGAAATACTTCAGCTCAGCAATATTCAGAACACAGAATTTTCTGAGGATATTTATTATGATGTTATAAAAATGAAGACTGCCGCATTGTTTGAGGCTTGTTGCGAAGTGGGAACTCTGTCGGTGAACGCTAATGATAGCCAGATAGAGTTGGCGAAGGAATTTGGCAGAAACCTTGGCATTATCTTCCAGATTAGAGACGACATTTTCGACTACTATGACTCAAAGGAAATAGGAAAGCCAACGGGAAACGATATGGCTGAAGGAAAACTTACGCTCCCTGTCTTATATGCTCTCAACTCAACTCACGATTCTGAAATGGAAGAGATTGCAAGGAAGGTGAAACGTAACGATGTTACGCGTTACGAAATAGCACGTCTCGTTGATTTCACAAAGAATAATGGGGGTATAGAATATGCTGAACGGAAGATGCTTGAATTGCGCCAGAAATGCATGGAATTTATTGATTCTGAATCTGTTAGTGAGGAAATACGCACATCGCTCACAGCTTATATTGACTATGTGATTCAACGTAACAAATAGTAATAGAAAAGCGGGAGATTGTTACTTTCTCCCGCTTTTTTGTTGTTTACACTAGCTCTTTTCAATACCCTTTTATAAATCAAATGTTTATCAGGGTGTCCCTACTTGTAAACTGATATCATGTCATATACATGCGATACATGAGCAATTCTTTTATTATTATACCTTTTAATTGTATTTACGTCTAAGCTCCCTCTCCGACTCTATTAACAGTTCACGGTCCAAACGACCGCCATTAACCTCGTCGAGTTGCTCATCTGCTAACGGATTTGTTTTTTTGTTCTCTTCCATAATTTTAAAATTTTAAAAGTTATACATGTTTTTGTTTTCTGCTGCAAAGGTAATGCAAATTAATGAAATTGGTCAGCCATAACGGGAAAATATTTCCCAATTGTCAGCCAAAATGGGGAAAAAACTTATTTTCTTGCTTAGAAGAACTTCGTTTCCTCGCCTACAACTTCACTCAATAGTAGGTTGGCAAGACGGCTGGTGCCTAAGCGCAGCCATTCGTTAGTAAGCCATTTCTCGCCCAAAACCTCTTTAACTATCGTGTAGTAGATTAGTGCGTCCATGACGGAGTTAAGGCCGCCAGCAGGCTTAAAACCTATCTGTATGCCTGTCTCGTCGTAATATTCCTTTATGGCCTGGCACATCACGTAAGCTGCCTCAGGAGTTGCGGCAGGCTCGAGCTTACCTGTAGAGGTTTTGATGTAGTCGGCTCCGGCATACATCGCAATTATTGAAGCCTTCTTGATGTTCTCGGCTGTTTTGAGGCATCCTGTTTCCAGTATTACCTTCATCTTGTGCTCACCACAGACAGCCTTCAGTTCCTCTATTTCGTCAGCCACTCCCTCGTAGTCGCCGCTGAGGAATTTGCCTACAGGCATTACGATATCAATCTCTGTGGCGCCGTCTTTTATGGCTAACGCAGTCTCGGCCACCTTCACCTCAATAAGAGCCTGTGACGAAGGGAAACTGCCTGAAACGCATGCTATTTCCACTCCGTCTATCTCCAATGTCTCGCTTACAGTCTTTGCGAAGCAAGGATACACGCAAATCGTCGCCACATGGGGTAGGGCAGGATATGCTTCGTCAAACTGGTTAACCCTTTCTGTGAATGCGAGTACACTTTCCTCAGAGTCGGTGGTTTTCAGAGTAGTAAGTTCCACGCTACCCATAAGGAATTTCTTCACTTCGAGATTGTCGTTCTCATGCACTTTTTCTGCAATAATCTTTCTTACTGCATTTCTCACTTCCTCGTCAGAAATGTTTGTGCGATACTTACTTAATGCCTGCTCAATCTTGTTGAGAGGTCTTTCTTCATGATGTTCGTGGTCATGACCACAATTGCAATGTTCACTCATATAATCTTTTTTTTGTTGTCAACTCGTCAGCTTCTTATTATTTTTATGTCTATTTTTGTCTCTTGATGTTTTCTTCTCGATGTTATTATTCAATGCCTCTGTGAGATCAACGCCTGTTTGGTTTGCGAGGCACATCAGCACCCAAAGCACGTCGGCCATCTCGTCTCCAAGGTCATGTTTTTCGCCCTCCTTAAAGCTTTGGTCGCCATATTTTCGTGCCATTATCCTTGCCAGTTCGCCCACTTCTTCCGTGAGCACTGCCATGTTTGTAAGCTCTGAGAAATAGCGCACGCCGTATGTCTTTATCCAGTCGTCCACCATCTTCTGGGCTTCTCTTATTGTTATTTCGTCCATCTCTTTTATAATTTAAAAATATGACTGAATAAGACTGCAAGTAATACAACCAATACGAAGAGATTGTAATAGTTGTCAGACTTCTTGTTTTCTTTCCAATTTACCAACTGATAGACCATGCATTGTCCCCAAACCACAATCGCAAAGTATTCTATTACGCTTGGTAAGTCCATATAACTGCACAACAGATAAAGCACAATTGCTGCATACAAAACATAACTTTCAATTTTGTTTATCTTTCTTTTCTCCATCACTTAAATATATTATTTTTATTAATAGTCAACTTGTCAACTATTCCTTGTTCTTCGTGTCCATACAAATAGTCACCGGACCGTCGTTTATGAGTTCTACCTTCATGTACGCTCCGAATTCTCCTGTACCAACAGGTTTTCCTAAAGCTTCGCTTAGCTTGTTGCAAAAGCTTTCGTATAAGGGCACGGAAATCTCGTGTTTTGCTGCTCTTAGCCACGACGGACGATTGCCTTTCTTGTAGCTTGCAAACAGCGTGAATTGACTTATGACGAGTACGTTGCCGTCCACATCCATTATAGATTTGTTCATAACGCCGTTTTCGTCGTCAAAAACACGTAGTCCTACGACCTTTCTCACGAGCCATTCCACGTCCTCCATGGTGTCTTCTTCACACACACCAATAAGAATCAAATAGCCCTTTTCTATTGCCGATTTCACAGTTCCTTCTATTGTCACCGACGCTCGGCTGACGCGTTGTATTACTATTCTCATTATTTCTTTATTTTTCTGTCTGCAAATGTACGACAATTATTTTATATAATCAAGAGTTTCACTCTTTTTTATTTTCAAAATATTCTCTTATCAGCTTTGCCTTGCTTTCTCCTACGGCTTTACTTAGCTCTTCAGAGCTTATTTCCTTAATGTTTTTCACGCTCTTGAATTGCTTTAAAAGCGTCTCTTTTGTCTTCGGACCAATGCCTTTTATGTCGTCCAGTTCGGAGTGTAATGCGCTTTTCGAACGCTTGTCTCTATGGAATGTGATGGCAAAGCGGTGCACTTCGTCCTGTATTCTGGTCAATACATGAAACAGTTCGCTATCTGTTTTCACTCCGATAGTCACGGGCGGAAAACCATAGAGCAGTTCGTTTGTTCTGTGCTTATTGTCTTTTGCCAATCCAGCTATCGGTATGTCGAGCTGAAGTTCGTCTTCCACCACTTCCCTTACTACCTCCATTTGTCCTTTGCCTCCGTCGGTAATAATAAGGTCTGGCATACGCTCGTTTTCGTCTCTCAACCGTTCGTATCGCCTTCTCACCACCTCTTTCATCGATGCGTAATCGTCAGGTCCCGACACTGTTTTTATGTTATATTTCCTGTAGTCGCTCTTGCTTGGTTTCAGCTTTTTGAACACCACGCATGCTGCCACCGCATTGGTTCCGCTGATATTTGAGTTGTCGAAACATTCTATTTGGTATGGCAGTCTGGGCAGCTTCATCAGTTGCTGCAATTCGGTCATCAGCCTTACCGATTTTTGCTCCGGATTGAGCTTTTCTTTCTGTTTCAGGCGGTCGAATTTATATTGCTTGCCATTCATGATGGAGAGTTCCAATAGGGTCTTTTTGTCGCCTCTTTGTGGTATAGTTATTGTAACTCCTTCCAGTTCGATGTCGATAGGTATTGGTACGATAATCTCTTTCGAAACGCTGCCAAATCGTTTCCTCATCTCTATTATGCCAAGAGCTAACAACTCGTCTTCTCTTTCCTCCAATTTCTTCTTGAATTCAAACGTGAACGACTGGTTTATGCTGCCATTGCTCACGTGGATGTAGTTTATGTATGCCGTATTCTCGTCGTTTGTGATGGAAAACACGTCAACATTGTTTATCGTATGGCTCACCACTTCGCTCTTTGCGCAGAAATTGGCAATGAGGTCGTATTTTTGCTTTATCTCCTCGGCCTCCTCAAATCTTAGTTCTTCCGCCAATTTCATCATCTCCTCCTTCATACCTTTCAGCACCTCTCTGGTGTTTCCTTTTAATATCTCCTTGGCTTGAGATATGTTCTTCAGGTATTCCTCCTGGCTTTGTTTCCCAATACAAGGTCCTCCACATTTTTTTATGTGATAATCCAGGCAAACCTTGTATTTCCCTTTCCTTATTTCTTCTCCTTTCAGCGGAATTTGGCAAGTTCGAGGCTGATATAACTTCTTTATCAGTTCAAGCACAGCGTACATGGACGGAACGTGCGAATAAGGACCGAAATAAGTTCCCCATTTCTTGTTTATAGTCCTTGTCTTAAACACCCTTGGATATTCCTCGTTTGTTATGCAAATGCTCGGATATGTCTTCCCGTCTTTAAGCAATACGTTATATTTAGGGTTGTATTTCTTAATGAGGCTGTTTTCGAGTAATAGGGCATCTTCTTCTGTATTCACGACGGTATAAGTAAGGTTCCATATTTTGCTCACCAGTACTTTTGTCTTGAATCTGTCCACTTCCGTATGGAAATAAGAAGAAACCCTGCTTTTTAGTTTCTTTGCTTTCCCGACGTAAATTATAGTGCCTTCAGAGTCGTAGAATTGGTAGCTGCCCGGTTTTTCAGGCATGCTTAACACTATTGCTTTAAGTCTTTCAATTCTTTTCTCGTTTTCTTCCTTTGTCATACCCAATAGATTTAAATATCCAATAGTCCCCTTTCGGTTCCACGTGAAACAAGAGTGTCCAAAATATCCGTAGTATTTGGATGTTTTGGACACACTTTGTTTTTTTTATTATACGTCGAGCAGCGTTGTGATCTCCGTGTCTTTGTCGAATATGTCTCTTCCGTGTAGACCTTCGTCTTTTATTTCTATGATGAAGTTGATAAAGGTTTTCTTCGGGTTGAATTTTTGCACGAGGTTATAGGCAGCTTTCATCGTACCGCCAGTTGCAAGCAGGTCGTCGTGTAACAATACGACATCCTCCGCATTGATGGCGTCTTTATGTATTTCTATCGTGTCTGTACCATACTCCTTGCTGTAGCTTTCTTGTATGGTTTCTGCAGGCAGTTTTCCAGGTTTACGGCACAGTACCACTCCAGCTCCCAGTTTTATCGCCAGTGCAGAAGCCATGACAAATCCACGGCTCTCGATTCCAACAATTTTAGTGATGCCTTTGTCTTTGTAGAGCTCGTATAGTTCATCGAGCATTATCTGCATACACTCGGGGTTTTTAAACAGTGTTGTTACATCTCTAAAATTAATGCCTTTCTGTGGAAAATTAGGGATGCATCGTAGATTCTCCACTAATGTTTTGTTGTTCATTTTCAGTCGTTTATTATGTTTTGTTTAACTTTAATGTTTCACGTGAAACATTTATCTTCCCATTAGCACCAGCATTACGTTTATGTCGCTTGGTGATACACCTGGTATGCGGCTTGCCTGGGCAAGTGTTTCTGGGTTGATGGCCGATAGTTTCTGTCTTGCTTCCGTAGATAATTGTGCGAGTTCTTCGTATTTGAAGTGACCTTTTGTCTTTATGTCTTCCAGCCGGTGCATTTTGTCTGCCACCATTTTTTCTCGCTCAATATATCCTTTGTATTTCATCTTTATTTCCGCAGCTTCTGCGATTTCTTCGTTTCTCGATGGCAGTTTTTCGATGGTTTCTTTGAGCGAAGGCACGAGTTCTCCGATGATTTTAAAATTCAGCTGCGGGCGACTTACGAGGTCTGCCAGTTTGCAGCCTTCGCGGAGTGGGGTAGTGCCGAGGCTTTCGAGTGCGGAATTAATTTCGTCCTTTCTGATATGGGTGCTTTCGCAGAAACGGATGATATTGTCGATTCCTTGTTTCTTCTCCATCCAGTGGTCGTATCTTTCTCTGTTCACCAGTCCGAGGTTGTATGCTTTCTCTGTTAGTCTTGCGTCAGCGTCGTCCTGTCTCAGTAGTATTCTGTATTCCGCCCTTGAGGTAAACATTCTGTATGGCTCGTCTACTCCTTTTGTCACGAGGTCGTCTATGAGCACTCCTATATATGCCTCGTCTCTGTGAAGTATGAATTTGTTGGTTGCAGAATTGCTGTCGCCGTTCTCAGCGGAATTTCCGCATTTCAGTGCGGCGTTTATTCCCGCAATGGTTCCTTGTCCTCCAGCTTCCTCATATCCTGTCGTACCGTTCACCTGACCTGCAAAGAACAGTCCGTCCACGATTTTGGACTCGAGAGTGTGCTGGAGTTGCGTCGGGTCGAAGAAGTCGTACTCAATTGCATATCCTGGTCTGTAGACTTTCACGTTTCTAAGTGCAGGTATTCGTCTAAGCGCATTAATTTGGATTTCCATCGGCAGTGATGATGAAAATCCGTTAAGGTACATCTCGTTTGTGTTCTCACCTTCGGGTTCGAGAAAGAGCGGGTGTTGTTCCTTGTCGGGGAAAGTAACGAGTTTTGTTTCTATAGACGGACAGTATCTTGGTCCGATGCTTTGTATTTGTCCGTTGTACAGAGGAGAGTCGGCAAGTCCGCTTCTTAGTGTGTTGTGCACTTCTTTGTTTGTGTAGCAAGTCCAGCAAGGCAGTTGCTTCAAAACCTTGTGTTGTCCGATAAAGCTGAACTGGTGGAAGTCGTTCTCTCCTTCTTGTATTTCCATAAGTGAAAAGTCCACCGATCTTTTGTCTATTCTAACAGGAGTGCCGGTTTTCATCCTGTTGCTTCTTATTCCGTGTCTTGTTATGCTTTCAGTGAAGTGCTTCACGGCAGGTTCGGCTATTCTTCCTCCATCCACCATTTTCCTTCCGATGTGAAGAAGGCCGTTTAGAAATGTTCCAGCGGTGACCACCACACATCTTGCCTTTATGGTCACTCCCCAAATGGTTTTCACTCCAGTTGTGGTTTTCTTTCCGTTGTCTTCCTCAACAATCAGTTCTTCCGCTTGGTCCTGCCAAATGTCCAGATTAGGAGTGCTGTCAAGAGTTTCTCTCCATTTCCAGATAAATTTCTCTCTGTCGCATTGAGCTCTAGGGCTCCATACTGCAGGTCCCTTGCTTCTGTTCAGCATCCTGAATTGTATGGCTGTGGCATCGGTCACTATACCCATCTGTCCTCCGAGAGCGTCAATCTCCCTTACGATTTGTCCTTTGGCAATACCACCGATGGCAGGATTGCAGCTCATCTGTGCAATCTTGTTCATGTCCATTGTTATGAGGCAAGTCTTTGCTCCCATGTTAGCGGCTGCTGTTGCAGCTTCGCATCCTGCGTGGCCAGCACCGACCACGATAACGTCATAGTTAAGTGTCATTGACATTTTTGAATAATATTATGCGCTAAAACGGCAAAAAACCGTATCTGTAGCGCTAAATTTGGATTTTTCGCCACAAAATTAAGAATAAAAATTGATTTTTGGCTAAATTTGCTTTGAATTATCATATTTTTATAGTAATTTTGCGGTCTAAAACATAGTATATACTTAATACAAGGTAGTAGTGATACACGGTTTGCCGCATGTTTGTCATGCGAAAATGGAGAATCTGAAATTAATTTTAGTTCTAACATTTAAATAATTAAATTCAATCATTTATGTGGTTATGTAATTCATCTATTGGTAGAAAAGTTGTGATGTCCTTGACAGGAGTTGCGCTTGTTCTGTTCTTGACCTTCCATGGTTGTATGAACTTGGTGGCGTTGTTCTCAGAAGAGGGTTACAACATGATTTGTGAGTTCCTCGGCGCCAATTGGTATGCTGTAGTGGCAACTATGGGTTTGGCTGCCTTGACTGTGGTTCACATCGTTTACGCGTTTATGTTGACAGCCCAGAACCGTCAGGCTCGCGGCTCTCAGCGTTATGAGGTTAGTGAGCGCAATCCAAAAGTGGAGTGGGCATCGCAGAACATGCTTGCCCTTGGTGTTATCGTCATCCTTGGACTGCTGCTGCACTTCTGGAACTTCTGGTACAACATGATGTTTGCAGAACTTACTGGTATTGCTACTGTCCACGATCCTGCCGATGGCTTTGCCTACATCGTTGACACATTCGCAAATCCTGTGTTCGTAGTTCTCTACATCATATGGCTTGTCGCTATCTGGTTCCATCTTTCACATGGTTTCTGGAGCGCTATGCACACACTGGGTTGGAGTGGTAAGGTTTGGTTCGAGCGTTGGAAGACTATCGGCATTGCCTACACAACCATTATTATGCTTGCATTCCTCGTTGTAGTATTGGCTTTCGCATTTAAACTTGCTCCAAGCCTTTGCTGCTAACATTCATTTTTAAACAATAATAGTTTTATAAAAGACAATTATGGCTAAGATTTTGAATTCAAGAATTCCTGAAGGCCCCGTGGCTGAGAAATGGACCAACTATAAGGCTCATCAGCGCCTGGTGAACCCTAAGAACAAACTCAAGCTCGACGTCATCGTCGTTGGTACTGGTCTTGCTGGAGCAAGTGCTGCCGCCAGCCTCGGAGAGATGGGCTTCACAGTATATAATTTCTGCATACAGGATTCACCCCGCCGCGCTCACTCTATCGCTGCACAGGGTGGTATCAACGCTGCAAAGAACTATCAGAACGACGGCGACTCTGTTTATCGCCTGTTCTACGACACTGTAAAGGGTGGTGACTACCGTGCACGTGAGGCTAACGTCTATCGTCTTGCTGAGGTGTCTAACGACATCATCGACCAGTGTGTGGCTCAGGGCGTTCCTTTCGCACGTGAGTATGGCGGTATGCTTGCCAACCGTTCGTTCGGTGGCGCTCAGGTGTCTCGTACATTCTATGCTAAGGGTCAGACTGGTCAGCAGCTCCTGCTTGGTGCATATTCTGCTCTCAGCTGCCAGGTAAACGCCGGCCGTGTAAAGCTCTACACTCGTTATGAGATGGAGGATGTGGTTATTGTAGACGGACGTGCCCGTGGTATCATTGCCAAGAACCTCATTACTGGTAAGCTCGAGCGCTTCTCTGCCAACGCTGTGGTAATAGCCACTGGTGGATATGGCAACACCTACTTCCTTTCTACAAACGCCATGGGCTGCAACTGTACAGCTGCAGTTCAGTGCTATCGTAAGGGTGCTATGTTCGCCAACCCTTCTTACGTTCAGATTCACCCGACATGTATCCCTGTTCACGGCGACAAGCAGTCTAAGCTCACCCTTATGTCTGAGTCTCTGCGTAACGACGGCCGTATCTGGGTTCCTAAGAAGATTGAGGATGCCAAGGCTCTGCAGGCAGGCACAAAGAAGGGTAGCGACATTCCAGAGGAAGACCGCGACTACTATCTCGAGCGCCGCTATCCTGCATTCGGTAACCTCGTTCCACGCGACGTTGCCTCTCGTGCAGCTAAGGAGCGTTGCGACAAGGGCTTCGGCGTAAACAACACTGGTCTTGCCGTGTTCCTCGACTTCTCTGAGTCTATCGAGCGTCTCGGCATCGATGTCGTTCGCCAGCGCTATGGCAACCTCTTCGACATGTACGAGGAAATCACCGACGTTAATCCAGGCGAGCTTGCAAACGAGATCAATGGCGTGAAGTACTATAACCCAATGATGATCTTCCCAGCCGTTCACTACACAATGGGTGGTATCTGGGTTGACTACGAGCTCATGACCACCATCACAGGTCTGTTTGCCATCGGTGAGTGTAACTTCTCTGACCATGGTGCAAACCGCCTCGGTGCTTCTGCCCTTATGCAGGGTCTTGCCGACGGTTACTTCGTATTGCCTTACACCATCCAGAACTATCTTGCCGACCAGGCAATTTGGCCAAAGGTTCCGACAGACCGTCCAGAGTTCGACGAGGCAGAGAAGGGTGTACAGAAGGAAATCGACCGCCTGATGGGCATCCAGGGCAAGCGCTCTGTAGATTCAATACACAAGGAGCTTGGTCACATCATGTGGGAGCACGTTGGTATGGGTCGTACAGCTGCTGGCCTGAAGGAAGGTCTCGAACTCATCAAGAAGATTCGCAAGGAGTTCAACACCAACCTCTTCATTCCAGGAAGCAAGGAAGGCTTGAACATCGAGCTTGACAAGGCTATCCACCTCCGCGACTTCATCCTCATGGGCGAGCTTGTAGCTTACGACGCTCTCTCACGCAACGAGTCTTGCGGTGGTCACTTCCGCGAGGAGTACCAGACAGAGGAAGGCGAGGCAAAGCGCGACGACGAGAACTTCTTCTACGTAGGTTGCTGGGAGTATCAGGGCAGCGACGACAATGCACCTGAACTCACCAAGGAACCGCTTGAGTATGAGGCAATTAAAGTACAAACACGTAACTATAAGAATTAAAAATCATGGCAAGAAATATTTCATTCACACTTAAGTTCTGGCGTCAGAATGGTCCAAAGGCAGAAGGTCACTTCGACACTCGCGAGATGAAGAATATTCCAGATGACACCTCGTTCCTTGAGATGCTTGATATCCTCAACGAGGAACTTATAGAGGAAGGCAAGGAGCCTTTCGTATTCGACCACGACTGCCGCGAGGGTATCTGCGGTATGTGCTCGCTCTATATCAACGGTCACCCACACGGACCTGCAACAGGCGCAACAACCTGTCAGCTCTACATGCGTCGCTTCAACGATGGCGATGTCATCACTGTTGAGCCATGGCGTTCTGCCGCATTCCCAGTTATCAAGGACTGTATGGTCGACCGCTCTGCATTCGACAAGATTATTCAGGCTGGTGGATATACCACAGTGCGCACAGGTCAGCCACAGGATGCCAACGCTATCCTAATACCGAAGGAAGATGCCGACGAGGCTATGGACGCAGCAACATGTATCGGTTGCGGATGCTGCGTGGCAGCCTGCAAGAACGGCTCTGCAATGCTTTTCGTAAGCTCCAAGGTATCACAGCTCGCACTGCTGCCACAAGGCCGTCCAGAGGCCGCAAAACGCGCCAAGGCAATGGTTATGAAGATGGAAGAGCTCGGATTCGGTAACTGTACCAACACCCGCGCTTGCGAGGCTGAGTGCCCGAAGAACGAGTCTATCGCCAACATCGCACGCCTCAACCGCGAGTTCATCAAGGCTAAGCTTGCAGACTAATCGTCCACAAGGCTTTATCCTTAAATATAAAAGTAAGGGAATGGTCGTCTTGGCCATTCCCTTTTTTGGTAAGCACCGAACACTTCTAACCTAAAACATTTGTCTAAACGTAAATATCATTTAAACGGAACTCTCGAGGGGGTGACGAAGAACTCTGGCGCCCCAGTTTTTACTCAACTTCCCTTTCCTGTGAAAGTTGAGTTTGATGATTAAACCATTTGCTTTCTTGTTCGTCATAATAGCAAAAGGTATAACATTAAGTATTAATTCATTAAATAAAAGGTACATTATGAAAAAGATTATCGTATTAGCCCTGGCTGTCCTATTAGGAGCAGGCACTATGTCGGCACAACGTGGCGGTGGACGTCAAAGAATGTCAGTGGAAAACAGAGTTGCACAGATGACAAAGGAACTTGATCTCACTGCCGACCAACAGAAGAAGATAACAGCTATCTACACCGAATTAGAGTCAAAGCGCAAGGAGAAGAGCGAACGCCCAACACGCGAACAGATGCGCGCTGAATTTGAGAAAATTGACAAACAAGTCACAGCCGTGCTTACCAAATCTCAGCAGAAAAAGTATGAGGAGATGAAGCAGGCTCGTCAAAACAGAAGATAAAAGTAACTTTACAGGATTTTGAAACAGTGCTTATGCTTCGCCCGCATTCGGCTTATGACAGTCGGCTGTCCTAAATGCGACAGCCGACTGTTACCATTTTCTACATCCTGCTCTTTGCATCTGCTCCAGCACCAGTTCCCTTATACTTGCTGTTTGCCGTATTGAAACGATATGAGAGGCGAAGCTGGACGCATGGAGAATTGTAATCATTGTTCTGGCTGTGGATGAAGTTGCCATAGTCGGTGCATACGTGTTCCTTTGTCTTGTTAAGGATGTCATTCCATGCAAGACGGACGTTGAGTGCATCGTGCTTGAGAAACGACTTGCTGACTGCAAGATTTAGACCGTGTTTCGGTTTGGTAAACTTATACATCACGTAGTCAAAGGGCGACGTGTATTGATAGTCAAGATCTATCAGCCATCCCTGCTTCAACTTGAATGAGTTGTTTGCCTGAACAAAGAACATCGGGTCGTTGCGTTTCACTACACGCGTACCTGTTGATTCACGCGGGTCAATAACGGTAGTTTCAAAATATTGCTTCTCCATACCTACAGTATAGCGTGGATTCCATATGCCAACGGTGGGTGATGCATTGAGATAGATGTTGAGTTTGCGGACCGTCTCCTTTGCGTTGGAATACTTTACCATAGCAGTGCAGTCATCGTCGTATGGATAGCCGAGTTGGTAGATGGCATTGTCAACCACTTCGTATGCTCCGGTAAGAGTGAGCCATCGCCAGTTGGCATTAAGCGAGAGGGTGTTCTGTATCTCGTTAAGAAGCGTAGGGTCGCCCGTCTGATACAAGAACCTGTTGTTGTACTGCATCTCTGTACTTAGCTGGTCATATCGTGGTCGCTTGATTTTTGTGGTATATCCAATGTTTACACCTACAGGGCCAATCTTGGTTGAGGCGTTGAATGAAGGAAACCAGTTATTGTGAGTTCTGCTGATATTATCCTTCGGGCTACATTCGTTGGTGTATTCGAAATCAACATGCTCGAATCTTAAGCCAGCCACCAACTGAACATGTTTGAAAGGTATGGCATATTCAGCAAAGCCAGAGATGTTGTTCTCGGCAATCTTAGCTTTCGACGAAGGAATCTCCGTCTTGGTAGAATTGTATTTCTGCTTTGCGCTTACGTATGTCTCCTCTGTTCCGATCTTAAACTGACCTTTCCAGATGGGGTAGGAGAGTACAAGTTTTCCTGCGCCCATTCGTGCATAACCGTCTGATAAGTTTTCTACGAAGGCAGGGTCGTTCTGACTGCTTTCGTTCACGTTTGTTTCCTTTTTGTAGCCCGAGTCGCTGAAATCCGCATTGAAGTTCACATGCAGTTTATTGATATTCCCGTCGTAGTATATATTGCCCGTAAAGGTGTGAGAAGAAGGTGTGGTGGTATGGGATGCGGAATGTACAATGTCAATCAGCTCGTCGTTTGCATATACTTTGTCCTCAAAGACGATATCTTGATTACCAAACAGCATTCCGCCATAGTTCATCTTCATTCCAAGAGAATGGTTCTCATTAATCTGCCAGTTCAATCCGAGATCGCCGCTTATTCCGCTATTGTGACCAATGAAAGCGAAAGGACCTTCCATCAGGTTATGCTTCACGCTGCCATCTGGCATCTTGACGAAAGTGTTACCGCTCATTTGGTCACTTTTCTGATAGCTGTGCTGATTGTAATAGACAAGTTTTCCAATGATATCCCAACCGCCAGTGCGATAGTTGAGGTCGAGAACCGACCATGATGGGTCGAAATCATGATTGTCGTATATGTATTGCTGAGCCTGACTCGTAAGCGCATAGCTGAAACCATCGCCCTGTCGCTTTACAGTGCGTATGCGCACTACACATCTCACCTCGCCACCATATTCGGCACCAGGATTGCTTACAACGTCTATCGACTTGATGTCTTCCGACATGAGGTTGCGGAGCTCAGAGTCGTCAGTCACCTTTCTGCCGTTTATATAATAGACAGGTGTGCCACGTCCTATTACTTCCAGATTTCCATTCTTGGTTATCATTCCAGGGACTTTTGCAAGCACCTCAAGCGAATTGCCCGCATGTTCAAGTATCGACCCCTCGATGGTAGTTACCACAGCATCGCCAAGGAGCTTTGTCTTCGGACGAGTCTTGCTGACAACGATTTCATTTAGCAAGCCAGCTTCAATCTGCATCTTTATTGTCTGTGATGTAGTAAATGCAGAAACTGGCAGGTTCTTAGTGCCATATCCTATGGATGAAATTTGTATGAAGTCACCTGCATTCTTCCTTTCGATGCTGAACTGTCCCTTCGCGTCAGTAATGCAACCTGCCACGATGACAGAGTCGGGAAGAGAACGGAGTGAAACCGTGGCAAATTCCATTGGTTGTCCATTCTCGTCTGTTACTATTCCAATAAGACTCTGTGCACTCAGTTGGCATATTGTTGCCAATAAAACAATGATAGTTGTTGTTACTCTTTTCATAATTAATAATTGGGTTATTTGCCTGTTTGACGTAACAACTTAATGTTTAGTTGCAAGGTCTCGCTTTTTTCCCTTTTGTCTTACTTTAAGACCATGTCAAACCTCTTTTCCCTCATTTTTTACTGAAACGCCGTGAAAGGGAGGATAGTTATCGTTAGCTACTTCTGCTCGTTGCCCCTATAGGCAAATGCATTGTTAGGTTTTATTAACACAATATGGAGCAAGGTTTGCACTCGGCAGCTGTTTATGAGAGTGAAAAACACAGTAAGTATTATAATCACTTTAAAAAAAAAACCATGAAAAAAAAGATTCAAACGGCGAAAGCATTCGCAATGTTATTATTTTTAGGGTGTACAATCAGCCTCGCTTCCTGCAGCGACGACGATGATGACGTAACAGTTCCTACAGAGATTACCACACAGACCATGTATGGCGACTACAAAGGAAGAATGGCAACGTCAACAATCGTGGCTTCGGAAGGAGAAGAGACTCCTGCCGGAGTGGAAGTAAGCGCGAAGGTAGACAACGACACGGTGACCGTGGAAAAGTTCCCAATTAAGGACATCGTCATGTCAATTATCAACGATGAGGAAGCAGCTGACAACATCGTGGAGGCAGTGGGCGACATCAACTACAAAATCGGCTACAAGCCAGCACTCACTTCTGCAAAAGACAGCATACTGATTGTTCTTGATCCAGAACCGTTAAAGCTGACCCTTACCATACCTGCACAGTCTGAAAGCGACGTTGACCAGACCCTTATTATTGAGACGGAGGTCGATGCAGGAGAAAATGCGGCATACAGCGTTGCTGACAAGAAACTTAAGTTCAGCATAACAGCCAGAAAAGTGTTCATAGGTGAAGGAGAGAAACAGGTAGAACTGCCTGGTTTCACTCCCGCCACGTTCAGCTTCGACTTGGAGAAGACAAAATGACGCTAATACCATAATGAAACACACACATAATTAGTAAAAATCAACAAAGGCATGCTGAAGAGATTCAGCGTGCCTTTATTTTTTCCTCGACCAACTCTCATTCCTAAGTGAGAAAGATGAGGCGGCAAGGATTATTTCCCTGCCGCCTTGCGCCATTTGCCCAGGGCGACAATCAATTGAGTGCGGGCATCTATTTCGTCGGCAAGTGCCGACTGCCATAACGACTGCGCCTCTAAATGGTCGCTGAGTGTCTCCATGCCCGAATCGTAAGAGCTGCGCGAGAGACGGAGATTCTCGGTGGCTTGTTCCACCGACAGTCGGGCTATTTCTAGAGCAGTGAGTTGTTCGCGAAGCGTATTTCGGGCTTGGGCGAGTTCGAGTGTCATTTTCTCACGTTTGTCTGCCAGTTCTATTTCCGCCATACGTATAGACGACTTGGCAGAACGTATCTTGCCCCTACGCTCGCCGAAATGGAAAATGGGCATGGAGAACGTGACACCGACACAACCTGAGAACTGGTCGATGAGCGTGTGGTCATACATACGCTGGGTGCCGGCAAGCGAACTGGTGGCATCGACCGTCACCTTACCGCCATTGGTGTATCCGCCCGAGGCAAATGCCGCCAGGTGGGGAAGATAGTCGGATCGGGTGAGGCGCAGCTGCTGACGGGCAAGTTCTGCCTTCTCGTTGAGGATGGCATACTCTGGTCGGGAGAGCACCTGAAGACTGTCGTCGGTGGCTGACATGACTTCCTCCACCAATGCTGATGTGATGTCGGGACGGGCAATGAGCAGAGGCGACGACAAGGGCATGCCTATGACCTGACACAGATTCATGCGGGCAAGGTCGTAGGCATTATCGGCACGCGTGACAGACAGTTGGGCCTGGTTGAGTTTCACCTGCACCTTCATCAGGTCGTTTCTGGTGCGCATTCCATGGCGCACTGCCGACTCTACCGTTTTCAGCAGTTCCTGAAGTAGATGCCGGTATGACTTTGCCACATCGACCATCTCGCTTGCCTTCACTGCAAGAGCGTATGCCTCCTCCACGCTGACAATCACCTCGCTCTCTGTCATACGTATATTCTCGTCTGATATGCGTTGTCCGATTTTCGTCATCGTATATCCTGCGTCAATCTTCCCGCCCATATATATGGGTTGCACAAGTGAGAGCGAGGCATTGAAAAGGTTGGGCATCTTATACTTCACGGTCATTGCCGGAAATTCCGCATATTGCGACAGTCCAGTCACATTGCCGGAGGCATCGGTAAGCACAGCAGGCAGGAACTGCCCCATCTGCGAGTTGTATGAATAAATGGGAAGAGGGGCGGAAGGCATCCCGATACTGCCCGATGTGGTGTTGAGGAGATTGAAGGCCTGAAAGTCAAGCTTGGGCAGGTAGTTTGCTTTCATTGCCATCACGTCGTAGCCCGATTTTTCCCTCTGCTCACGGGCTTGTTGCAGTTGGCGGTTATGCTCCACTGCCATTGCCCTGCATTGGTCGATGGTCAGTGAGTCTTGGGCTGTGGCATTGAGTTGCATGCCTATGCCAATCATTATGTATATCAGTCTTTTCATGTTTTATTTCCTTTTGTACATCAGCGAATATAGCACTGGTATGAAGATGAGAATGATGACAGTGCCTGCTGCCAAGCCACCCATGATGGTGACGGCAAGCGACCCGAAGAGAGAGTCGGAGATGAGAGGTATCATACCGAGGATGGTGGTGAGCGATGCCATCATCACAGGAAGCAGACGCGACTTGCTACTGTCGATGAGTGCCCTGTCGAGCTGCTTGCCTTGTGATGTCTGTAGCGATATTTCATCGATGAGCACAATACCATTCTTAATCATCATACCGATAAGTCCGAGTATGCCCACGATGGCGACAAATCCGAAATCCTTTCCCGAAAGGAGCACCGACGGGAAAACACCCACCACAACTAACGGTATACAAGCGAAGATGATGACGGGACGCCTGAAATCGTTGAACAGCATGATGAGTATGAGCAACATCATCACAACAGACAGCGGGAAGCCCTTGAAGAGATATTGTTTGGATTGGGCGCTTGCCTTGTATTCTCCCTCCCACGAGAGTGAATATCCCTCTGGAAGGGCTATCGACTCTATGGCTTTGGCTATCGACTGGCGTGCCGACTCTGTCGATACACCCGGGGCTGGCGAGCACTGGAGCCTTTGCTGGCGCTGCCCATTGTAGCGCACCACAACGGGTTCTTCCCAACGGATGTCTATCCCCTTTGACACCTGCGACAAGGGGGTGGTACTGGTCACCTGACGTATCACATCATCCTTGTCGAGACGTCCGCTCATGAGTTTCTGCACGGTGCTGCGGTTGAAGACATTGCCCACGTTGGGCATCATGCCGAAAACATTCACACGGTCGAGGTTCTCCACTTCTTCCCCTTTGTCGGTATGGCATTTCACATAGATGTTCTCGGGGTGAATGCCATCGTAGAACGTGCCTACAGGAATACCGTCGGTATAGGACATGAGCGAGAGGGAAACATCGCCGCGCGACAATCCGCTGGTGCGTGCCGCCGACTGGTTATAGTCAACGGTGAGCACAGGCACCCGTGGCTCCCAGTCTGACGTGGGCAGGCACACCTGGTCGCTGTTTCTGACGATAGCCATGGCGGAGTCGGTGAGCTGGTGCAGCACCTGCGGGTCGGGACCGTTGAAACATATCTCTATAGGATATTTCTTGTACATCAGGTTGTAACGCTTGATTTTGATATACGCATCGGGGAATCGGTCGTTGAGTGTCCGCTGCATAGAGTCGAGATGTGCCACGAGCGTCTCCGGCGATGTGAAATCGACTATCAGTTCGCCGTATGCCAACGAGGGAGTGGCTATGGAGCGCACGAGATTATAACGTGAGGGTGTGCCGCCGATACTGGTTGTGACGTGCGTTACGTCCTTGCATTGCATTAACATCGTTCGCATCTGTTCCAGGTCGTGCTCCACTTGTGTGCTGTTATAGCCTTCGGGCAGTTTGTATTCGATGTAGAGTTGGTCGTATTCCATGTCGGGGAAAAAACTCTGTTGGAGAAATGGATAGCACGACAGACTGCCCACAAGCAGCACTACGGCTGCCCCGACCACCATGAGGCGGTGGCGCAGGCAGATGCCCATCACCCTGTCGAGCATGTCGTAGGCCTTGCCCTTGTATGTCTCGCCTTCGCTCACCTTAGGATGGAGCAGGCGGTTTGCCATCAGTGGCACGTGGGTCAGGGCAAGCAGCCAACTGAGCAACAGCGACACGGCAATGACTATGAAAAGGTCGCGCACATATACTCCAGAAGTGTCGGGACTGAGAAAGATGGGCATGAAGGCAAGAATGGCGATGAGCGTGGCCCCAAGCAGCGGCATGGCGGTCTTCCTGCCTATGGAGGTGAGAGCCTCGGCGCGTGGCTTGCCTCTGCGGAGATCAACGAGTATGCCATCTACGATGACAATGGCATTATCTACCAGCATACCCATGGCAAGGATGAACGCACCTAACGAAACACGCTGCAACGTGCCGTCGAAACCGTTGAGCACGAGAAACGAGCCGAAAACGATTACCGCCAATGACATGCCGAGAATGAGTCCCGACTTGAATCCCATGAAGAAGATAAGTACCACCACGACAATCACCACCGATTCGAGCAGGTTGATCAGGAAGGTGTAGAGCGAGTCGCTCACTCGTTCTGGTTGGAAGAACACCTTATGATATTCTACCCCCACGGGCATTCTCTTTGCCAACTGCCCGAGTTTCTCTTCCACCTTGTCGCCCACTTTCAGTATGTCGTGACTGCCCGAACAGGCTATGCTGATGCCCAGCGCCCTCTCTCCGTCGCGCAGCATGGCGTTGCGTGTCACCTTTTCATAACCCTTGCTCACATCGGCAATGTCGCGTATGCGCAACTGGTCGTCGTCGTGTCCGGCAATGAGCATGTCGGCAATGTCTTCCACCGAGCGGAACTTGTCATCCACGGTGACACGTATTCTTCTTGTCCCGTTGTCATAATATCCAGCATACGAGGTGGCGTTTTGTCCGTTGAGCGTCTGTATCACTTCTGTTGGCAACACTCCGAGATTTGCCATCTTCTCCTCTTTCAGGTTGATATTGATACATTCAGGTCGTTTGCCGTAAATATCCACACGTGTCACACCGTCGATTGTGAGCACTTCTCGCTTGATGAGTTCGGCATAGTCGCTGAGCTGGCGGTCGGAGAGTCCGTCGCCGGTCAGGGCATAGAACATGCCATACACATCGCCGAAATCATCTGCCACGGTCATCACCTGTGCCCCTTTAGGCAGTGAGGGTTTGATGTTTTCCACCTTGCGACGCAGCAAGTCCCACTGCTGTTCGAGTTCGTCATCCTTCACGGTGGGGTGAAGTTCTACGGTGATGATGGTCATGTCGGCATACGACGACGACTCAATATGGTCGATGGTTGGCATCTGGCGTATTGACTTCTCTATGGGGTCGGTGAGTTCCAGTTCCACCTGGTGTGCCGAGGCACCGGGATAGGTGGCAACCACCAAAGCCTGCTTCACCCTTATGGCAGGGTCTTCGAGTTTGGGCATTTGGGTGAAAGCCCATAAGCCTCCGATGATGAGAACGGCGACAAACGCATGGATAAGAACGCCCCTGTTGAGTGCCCATTTGCTGATGTTCATAACATTCCTCCTATGTTTGTTTCAGATGTTGCTTTCATGGGTTCCACCCGTTGTCCGTCTATGAGATGTCGCACACCGGTGGTCACCACCTTTTCGCCAGCCTTTAATCCGGTCACCTGTGCCGTTCCGTCAAGTAGCATGGCCTTCACTTCGACATCCTTTCTTGTCACCTTCTTGGATTGCTCAGAAAAGATGAAAACCGTAGTATGGCCGTCCTTGTTCATGATGGCCGACGAGGGTATGGTGACATCCGTACTGGAGCCCTTTGCCGACAAAGCTTTCACGAGAGCCGACATTCCGGGCGTAAGCAGTTTGCGGTTATAGTTGCCCTTGATGGCAAAACGGACAGTATATAGTTGTGTGGCATTAGCCACTGCACTCGTCCTGATGCGCTCCAACGGCATACTGTCGCCACCAAGCGCGTAGATGGAGCAGCGGAAGTCCGTCAATTGCCCTAATCGTGCATAGTCGCTTGCCGAGACATTGATTTCCACCTCAATCCTGTCGCCCGAAGACACCGTGACGATAGGCATGCCTGCACTTACCGTCTCTCCCGCCTCGTGCAGTTTCTCCTTGACATATCCTGCCACGGGTGACACCAATCGGGTGTCGGCGAGCTGGTTGCGGTGGTTGGCAAGTTTCTGTGTCATCTGCTGAAGTCCATATCTCGCCTGGTCGTAGTTTTGCGCGGTGGTCGTACCTTCCTTATACATGGCGATTACTCTTTCTGCATCGCCCTTGATGCGGTCGTATTCGGCTTGTGTGGCAGCCAACTGCAGTTGATAGTCTCTCGGGTCCATGACAGCCAACACTTGGCCTTTTCTCACATAGTCGCCTTCGTTTACCGTCACCTTGGTCAACGGTCCGCTCACCCTGAACGACACGTTCACCTCCTCGGCTGCCCTTGTAGTGGCTGGAAACGACACCGCCTCTCCACCATCTGTGGAGACGGCTTCCGCCACATTCACCGTTCTCAATACTTCATTTCCGGTCTTCTTGTCGCCACATCCCGTCATTATCATGAGAGACAGGCAAAGCACACCAATCCAATTTCTTTCCATTTTCATGCCAATATCTATTTTATCTGTTTTTGGATGCAAAAATACAATAATATTTAGATACATAATGTCCTAAATGACGTTTCTTTTGTTCCATATTTTAATACAGAGTTAATAATCTGTCATTTTGAACATAAAAAGATATAAAAAGAACATTCTTATGTTCGAAAAATCGGTTATCTTTGCACGTGTTTTTACATTAAACAGAAAGAATGGAAAAGAGACTGAGTGTAATGGATTTCAACAGAAGATTCACACGTGGATTGGGAAAAGAATTATTCTCCGATGAAAACCTCACGATAATTGAAGACGTGAACAATCTGCCTTTCTGGAGGCAGATCAATCAAGTTGACTTTGCGCTTGTCATACTATGCAAGCACGGCAGACTGGAAGCCACGCTTAACAATGTCAACTACACAGCCCAAGCCGGTGACATTATATTCTGTAGCGGTATGCATACCATGACCGAAGCCTTGATAACTACCGACTTCGATTGCGACTTGTTTTGTATATCCATGCGAAAATACCAAGAGCTGGTGGTGCCCGACAAAGAGTCGATGTCAAATTTCCTCTTTGCATATCAACGTCCGCTCATTTCGTTGAACGAAAAAGAGATGCAACTGGTTGAGGGTTACAAACGCCTGTTGCAGATAAAAAACGACGAACACGACACTATATACAGTGGGCGCATCACCGACTCAATAACCCAAGCTCTTGTGTTTGAGTTCATGTCAGCGTGCGAAAGAAGAAAGGAAACCATGCCGGATTATGTACAACCCAATAGCCCCATCAACAAGAACATTGCCCACGACTTTCTCATCCTGTTGTCAGAAGACCGATGCCAGCATCGTTCCGTTTCTTTCTATGCCGACAAATTGTGTGTCTCGTCAAAGTATCTCTCACATATTGTGAAGAAAGAGACAGGAAAGACTGTGTCGAAATGGATCAAGGAGCAACTCACCGAACAGATTCGCAACTTGTTGCTCAACACTTCTCTCTCATGCAAGGAAATAGCCATGCGCCTCGGTTTTCCCAACACTTCCTTTTTCGGTAAGTTCACCAAGGAGCATCTTGGTTGCAGTCCTATGCAGTATCGTTCTAATGGGCGGTCAAATGTCATTCATACTCCTGCTCGTCAATGACCTTGCCTTCATTATCCACTGCACGCCAATACACAATGTTTCGAGCCTCTGAGGATATGGTCACTCCGCACTTTGTCAGCTGGCGTCCGTCGGCTTCGTAGGGAATGGCATAGCCCTTGGAGTCTATCTGAGACAAGGCGTTATCTACGGTGTCATCGACTTTCAGTTCGAGGACATAGATGTCGTTCTTGGTCTTGATAACCACATCGGCACGACCGAGAACGCTCTTCACCTCAGTGTCCACCTTGCTGTTGAGCAACGAGAACACAACGTACATCAGCAACTTATAGAATGCCTCCTTTTTCTTCTTCGCCATCCATTCCTTTCGGGTGATGATGTCGTAGGGCAAGGAGGCTATGTAGGAGCGGAGTTCGGTAAGTGCCGATGACAGGTCGCCACGTTTCAGGGCGCGTGCCATGGCAAGAATGGTGGCATTCCTGTCCCAATCGGATATATCCATCAGATAGTTTGTCAAGCTATACACCATACCTTGGCGCACTTCGTAGTTGGGGAAATGAAGTACAAATACATCATCCTCCTTATTATAATAATCAATTGTCAGGTAGCCACTCTGATAAAGCATCGGGACAGGTGTCGAAGCGTTTTCGCATGGCACATTGAAATCCTCCAACGACAATTCCACCCCATCGAAGTCGAGAGGGTTGAAGTTGGGGAAATGTTTGAGATGCTCAATGAGCGATGCCGATGTGCCCGACTCAAACCAGAAGTTGTCTGTCGTATTGTTGTTGAGGGCGCGCATAAGACTGAAAGGAGCATATATATCCTGACTCTTTCTTGCAAAGTGATAGCCTTCGTATTTCGCTTTCAGCAAGGTGTATGCCTCGTCGGTTGTAATCTCAAGGTTGGATGCATATTCCTCGACACATGGGCGCAAGGCGGTGTTGAGCTCCTCTTGGGTGATGCCGCACAATCCAGAATATTCGTCTATCATGGATATCTGATTCAGATTATTCAGCTCCGAGAAAATGCTCATCTGAGAAAACTTCGTGACTCCAGTGATAAAAACGAACTTAAGATACGCGCCCTCATCCTTCAGCACCTGATAGAACTCACGTAGCATCATACGCATTTCTTCAAGCTGTTTTGTGTCGTAGAGCAATCGCATAACAGGCGCATCGTATTCATCGAGGATGACCACGACACGTTCGCCCGTCTTTTCACAAGCCCTGTGAATCAAGCCGCGGAAGCGTGCTCCAGGAGTTTCCTCCTCCGTATTACGCCCATATAGTCGTTCGTAGTCGGCAATGAAGTTTCCCAGCTTTGTCTTCGCCTCACTTACCTTAAGGTTCTTCAGTCCGCTCATTGTGAAATGCAGCACGGGATATGTCTTCCATTCCTTCTCCAAGTCCATAATCTTCAGTCCTTCGAACAGTTCCTTCTGACCTTGGAAATAAGCCTTGAAGGTGTTGCACAACAACGACTTTCCGAAACGGCGTGGGCGGGCAAGAAAGACATATTGATACTTGTTGACAAGGCTATACATCATGCCGGTCTTGTCAACATACACCTTGCCGTCTTCACGAATTCTCTGAAACTGGTCGGTATCTACAGGGTACTTGAATCTGCTCATATCATCTGCATTTTATCAAACAAACACTTTCACGCTGCAAAAATACGAAATAAAAACTATATTTCCAAGAAAAGGAAGAGAAATATATAGAAGTCCACTTGAAAAAGATGCGTCCACCGTTTCTCCTTTAGTACAGAAAAAAGCGGCATCAAGAGTGATGCCGCTTTTATTACCCTACCTTGAACAGGCGGCTGGCTACCTTGGTACGGATATTTTGTTTGTCTAACGGTCCCATGAGCGACGGATTCCATTTTCCGGCAACAAGCAAGGGTGCGGCAAAGAGGTCGGGCTCTTTCAACATCATTACTATGGATGACATGCAACCCATTGACTGGCCTGTGGTGTAGATGCGCTTCGGGTCGATGGAATAGCGCGTTTGCAAGTCTTTCAACAAGGCTATGGTAGTATCGAGATGGTGACTGTAGTTCCAGTTGTCATCCACAGTTATGACCGGATATTCTGGTGCCACCACAATGCACTTGTATCTTGCCTGTGCCTGCGGCTCAGCCCATGAGGTGGCACCATTGCCCTGATAGAGGGTGTGGGTGACATCGCCACTTGCCACTCCCGCATCGTGGATAAAGAGCACTAACGGATATTTTTCCGCCGGATTGTAGTCTTTCGGCAGATATATATTGTAAGGCAAGGCCTGACCTGTATATGGGCTGACGAAATCTTCCTGTCTGAAATCGTCTGCCACGAGACACTGCCCGGCATTGGCCTCTATCTGGGTCTCGTTTGCCTTGTAGCTTTTGCCTTTTGAAGTCTTTATGTCTTTCGTCTGTGTGACGAAGGCATTGCCAGGATATGAGTCGTTGCCTCCAGTGCTCCATCCTGCACGCAGTCCCGGACCTCCCTGCATTCGGTCGCGTTCCTCTTTTTTCTTCTTGTCAGCCTCTGAAGGCATCTGCGGACGGGCATTCAGGTCCACTTCCGCCTTCACTTCGATGATGACATACTGTCCGTCCTTTCCTTTTTCTGCCCTTTCGGGAGCATTGTTGGCATATATGCGTGTCACATCTGTTCCTTCAACCTTGAAACTCTCCTTAGAGAGGCTCTTGTTGCGGATGGGTGTGTCGTATTGAAGCACTACGGTTTCCAAAATTACTCATTTTAATGATTCATACAAAATTTTCCTCCAAACTTTCACCACCAAAAATCAACTGTTTGCCACTATTTCATTTATGTCGTGGTCTGAGAAACTATTTTGTTTACTGACCTTATTGACTATCAACAGCGTTTAATTTTCTTAATTATAGATACTATTAAGGTTAAATATAATCAAATCAATGAAACCAATTGATTTGAAATCATTTTATTTCAAATAGATTTGTTATATTTGCAGTGTAATTAGAATAAAGAATAATATGGATATACCTTTTGTATATGGAAAGATAGCTGACGGTATGAATTTCATCGATCGCGAGGAGGATTCCAAGAAATTGAGGAACAATCTTCTCGGACTTGTCAATACTACAATAATTTCTCCGCGCAGGTGGGGAAAGACATCATTGGTTTGTCATGTTCTTGAGGAGATCAAGCAGGACAAGGATTTTCTTATATGCAAGGTTGACATATTCAACTGCCGCACCGAAGCACAGTTTTATCAAACATACGTGAATGCAATTCTGACTGCCTCATTCACGAAGATGGACGAGTTTATACTTGCCGCAAGGAAATATGTTGGCACCTTTGGACCAAAGTTGTCACTCAGCGACAGTAGTATGAAATATGAATTGGCATTTGGGATTGATTTCAAGGATAAACAATACTCGTTTGATGAGATTCTCGACCTTCCTCAAAAGATAGCGGAGGAAAAGGGAAAGAAGTTCATAATTTGTATAGATGAATTCCAGAATGTAAATGTTTATGACGACCCTTTGGGATTTCAACGAAAACTGCGCTCACACTGGCAGATGCACAACAGGGTGGGTTACTGTATGTTTGGCAGTAAACGTCACATGCTTCTCGATATATTCAGCAACTATGAGATGCCGTTTTATAAATTTGGCGATATGATGTTTTTAGACAAAATCAGTCGGGAGGAATGGGTGAAATACATAACCCGACGATTCGATGAAACGGGAAAACATATCTCGCGGGATGATGCGTCGCTCATTGCCAAACTGGTGGAATGTCATCCATATTATGTCCAGCAACTCGCACAGTTGTCATGGTTGCATACCTCGGAAACGTGCGATGCTGCTATTGTAGAGTCGGCATTTGAGTCGCTTGTCAACCAGCTCAGTTTGTTGTTCAGCAATATCATTGACAATCTCACTGCCAAACAAATCGCTTTTCTGCAAGCCATAGCCAATGGCGAGAAAAACTTCTCGTCGCGTGAGGTTCTTTCAAGATACGACCTTGGCACATCAGCCAATATCAAAAACCTACGAAAAGCTCTTCAGGACAAGGACCTGATAGACATCCTTCCCGATTCAACGGTAATCCAAGACCCAGTGTTCTCGTATTGGTTGAAAAAGAAGTATTAGGGGACTGTCGGTCGCGCCATTCGGAAAGGACGTAGAGGATGGTCTCACCCAGCATATTATGAAATTCCTGCTCGAAAAATGAATGCAAACGACAATGTGGGAAGAAACAAGCAATAGGGAAATCGTATTTTAACATTTCTTTGTGCAGTCTTTTTGCCATCATAGGTATCTATATTAAAATGAGAGGGGACATATGGCACTCTTAGGAATATGGACATAAAAACGCTGGTAGAAAGGGCGAAGACAAAAGACTCACACGCTCTTGAGACATTATACAATATGTACTACCCTAAAATGTTGGGGCTGTGCATTAAAATCACAAAAGAGGGCGAGGATACGGCCAAAGACCTCGTCCATGATGCTTTTGTTCTTGCTTTTTCTTCTTTACATAATCTCAACACCCCTCAACGATTCAACGAGTGGTTGAGCACCATCACCAGAAATGTAGCTCTGAAATATATTGAGAGAAAAAGTAAGATTAGTTTTGTCTCTATAACTGATGAAGACGAAACGGTTGCAGTCACTGGTGTATCATCCGATTCAACAGTGGCTCTTCAGGACATCCTCAATCTTATTGACGAATTGCCAAATGGATACGGCAAAGTCTTACGATTATATGCCGTAGACGGTTTTTCACACAAGGAAATTGCTGAGATTCTTGGAATAGAGCCTCATAGTTCCTCATCCCAATTATCAAGAGCCAAGGCGATGCTTCGAAAGATTATGGATTGCAGACTCTTGGCTATTATCTTGTTGTTGATTATAGCTATACCGCTGTACTTTTTTGTTTCGAAGAAAAACTCGTCCCGACTGCAGAAACCAGAGTTAGCTAAAACTGGTAAATCAAAAAAGCCTGTAGATGCTAATGACATTCCAAAGCCTGTAGAGGAAAGAAACGCTGTCAAGAAATCGGGCAATGAGAATATGGCGGCTTCCAATGTCACCACCATTGAGACAATAGATACTATGTTTGTACCTGACTCTGCGGCTGTTGAAATGATTTGCAATACACAAGTGGCAGAACATGAGCAGGACAGCACAGAAATTACTACGGACAGCATAATGCCGCGAATTATATTCCCTGATTATGAACTTGCAGAGAATGATGAAAAGAAGAAAACCAACAAGTGGCAAATGCTTGTCACCGGTTCGGTTGGTCCGGCATTGGCTCAGAATATATACCGGCTTATAACCACAGGCAAACAGGATTTTGATTCCGAGGCTCCGGCTTTCCCGGAAAATGTAACCACTTGGGAAGACTATAGTCGCTACTTGCATATGAAAGAGCATGAGAATATGCCGGCAGATACAATTGCCATAATGGAGATAGCCGACCACAACCAAGGTGACATTATAGAGCGGGAACAACACGACCGATCAATCACGTTTGGCATATCTTTGAGTAAGCCTCTTTCAAAAAAATGGAGTCTTGAAACCGGTCTGCAATATTCTATTCTGAAGTCGAGAAGCGTGATGGGCAGTGGGGAATATTATATAGGTAAGAAACAGAATATCCACTACCTCGGTGTTCCGTTCCGCGTGTCTTATCATATTGCTGACTACAGGCAGCTGTCAGCATACAGTTCTGCCGGTCTGCAACTTAACATTCCTGTATATGGGAAGGTTAACAGTAAATATATTGTGGGCAATATACCTGCATGCACAGACAGTTGGCATATAACACCACCGCTGCAATGGTCAACCAACTTTAGCCTGGGATTACAGTACAAGTTCCTTCCAAAATGGACGCTATACATGGAGCCGACATTATATTGGCATATTCCTAACGGTAGCAGTACGCATACCATCTGGACGGAACATCCGGTAATGTTCTCTGTACCATTTGGAATAAGGATCACTTGGTAAAAATACTACTCATGCAGTCTTTCGGACAGATATTGCATCTATATTAATGTAGGGCAATAATCCGAATAGTATGTATATAGTAAAAGATTATCTATATATATGGGGGAGAAAACGAAGTGGAATGTATGAGGGAGAGTGGATTAAGATGGAAGATAATGAGAGTGAGAGAGTTAGAGGAGTGTGGGAGAATGAGGGGAGAAAAACGAAATGGTTTACAGGGCTTTACATTGGGTTTACATGAGATTGATGTGATGGGAGAGATTGAAGGGGGATTTTTACATTGGGAGATCTGAGAGATGGAATGTTTAGGGGTGATAGGGAGATAGGGCGTTGTTAATGGTGTTCTTGGGGCGTTCTAAGGACGTTTGAGGGGATTTCGATGTTGGAGTAAGGGATTAGGGAAGTGAGAGGAAAGGGGGCTGTAGGCGGTTTTTTTATGTGGATTTGAGGGGGCGAATCGGTTGGATATGGGAGGGGAGGATTGGATTTGAGGAGTTATGTGGCTTTTGGATTAGAAAATATTCCATATAATTGATATTTGGTATATTATTTGTGAATTATGTGGGGGAATTTTGGGATGTTTGTGGTTTTTCTGCTTTGAGGAAAATAAGGATAATTCATTTTGGCTAATTATACTAATTTTCCTTAAGTGTTTTCTCGGATTTTTTTTGTATGGGATTGGGGTGGATTAATTGGTTTGGAAGTGGGAAAATGAGGGGATTTTGGAATATTTAAGATTGAAAATTATTCCATATAATAATTATTTGGTATATTTGCACCCAAAAACAGAAAAGATATGGCAAAGGTTATTCATGTACATTTAGTGGGTCGCGGACGCATGGAGCGTAAGGACTATTATTTCTCAAGTATTACGGCAGTATATTCGGTTCTGACGGCTGAGGATGTTGGAGCGACGAAGAATTACCTGCTTCATGCAGGACTGTCGGGGAATGGATCTGTGGCTACGAAGAAAGCCATAATAAAACAATCGACGCTGATAACTGGGAAAGGGATTGAGGAGGAGGAATAGAAGGCTGTCGAGATGGTTATTGGAAGGCTGCTGGTATGGCTGTCAGGATGGCTTTTGGATAGTATTTGAATGGCGTTCCAATGAGGAAGACCGGGACGTGTTGGGGAGTCGTTTGGCTCCCCTTTTTTGTGGGCTGAAATGGGGCGTTTTGAGTTTAGGGTTACATTTAGGGTTACATTTAGGGTTACACTTTTTGAAAGTTTAGGGTTACATTTAGGGTTACATTTTGCGTTGAAAAAAAGGCTGTAAAATGGTGGAAAGTGAGGGGTAGAAGGCTGAATATGTTTGATTATGGAAGATAGAGGGGGCGAAAAGCCCCCTATTTTTTATTAAGACACCTTATTTATATATATAGTAAGCGGCTGACAGTGGGCGATTTAGGTGTTTGTAATGGTGCTGGAATGGGATAAAAATGCGTGCGCGTGTCTATTCGAGGCGTATGAGTCCTATGACGAGAGCCACTGCGTGGATCTGCTCGAGTGGCAGCTGGAAGGGGTCGTAGTCGGGATTGTCGGAGACGAGTGTGATGTGGTTTTGATCGGATCCGGGCTTTACTCGTTTAACGAGCGGTCCCTGTGTGGTGTCGAGGACATAAGGCTTGTTCCACTGGAAGAAAATGGAGTTCATAGGCACACGTTGGCAAGCGACGATGTCGCCAGAGTTGTAGGTAGGTTGCATGGATGTGCCTTTGATGGGCATGAGGAAGTCTGCACCCTTGAAAGCGGGCACGACATATCGTTCACATTCATATTCGAGTGCTGTGCGTTCGTCGGTGAGTGCTCCAGCCATTGCGCTGAATGGTATGAGTGGGATGCCATCGGTGGAATTGGTTGTGTGTATGGCTTTTGGTAGTGCTGCATCATTGCCCTTTACCATGCTACCCTTACCGGTTAGTAGCCATTCTGGAGAAATATCGTAATTTCTCACGATTTTCTCAAGAATGTCTGCTTTAGGGACAACACCCTTGATATATCCACGTATATTCCCCTCGCTTACACCGAGTTTATCAGCGAATACAGTATTCTTTCCATTGCCATAATATTGAACACATACAGCGATTCTATCGTGAATAGTTTCGATATTTTTATTATTTTCTGCCATATCTCGTAATATTTTTCGATTTTTATTTGGTTATATCGTGAGAAATCACTATCTTTGCAGCGGATTTACATTGTTAACGTGATTTGAGTGTAAAAAAAAGGGAGTTTGTTCCACTCTGTATCTGTTACGTTGTAAAGTCCTATTGATAGTGTTAACACTGTCAACTTGGGCGCAAAAATACGAAAAAAAACTGAGATAGAAGAATAATCATCAAAAAAAATAGAAAAATGACACAGAAAGAGTTTGAGATTCGTACTGGCGTGACGTTGTCTGCCGACGAGTATGCGGGAATTGAGGCTGTATATATGGCAGCCGGTGAGATGGACAAGGACGTGTTCTGCGCGGAGTGGAAGAAGATAGGCGGTTCGCGTCTTGTTATGGAGCTGTTTGGCGAGGTGATGCGCCAGCGCGGTGAGATTGCTCACCTGAAGGGCGAGGAGCAGGAGAGCAGGAAGCTGCTGAGTGAGGCAGCCGAGTATCTGATTGAGAAGTCGAGCGAGCGTGATGACATCGGTATGCGCAGACAGGCATGCCGTCTGATAGGCGAGCGTGAGGTTGTGATGTACAAGTTGAATTACGACCAGGCGTTGTGTGATGAAGACATTGTATGGATTAGGGAACAATTAAGCTAAGGAGGGAATGAGCAATGGATAAGCGAATATTTGTAGAGCAGGAAGGTATGGAGAAGTTGAGGAAGGCGTTTGGCGTGAGCCGTCAGACGATATGGAAGGCGTTGACCTACCAGACTCGGAGTGCGATAGCGAACAAGATCCGTCACACGGCGATGACTCAGTGTGGCGGTGTGAGGAAGAGTGCCGACTCGTTGGAATGTGAGACCACCCATGAGGAGCTGGAGCGCACGATGACGCAGCGTTGGGGCGAGAGAGTGAAGTTGGTTGTTTATAAGGAGAGCGGCGACGTGGAGTTGTGGATAGACGGCAAGATGGAGCGTAGGGAGGAAAATATGACCCTTCCCGCTTTTGTAGAGCTTCAGACCGAAGCGGAGATGAAGGCCCAGGGACTGTAAGGAGGCGGAGAGAGATGGAGTATTACGGCAAGATATTGTGCATATCGGCAAACGACCTGACTCAGGATGACCGTCCTGAGTTGGTGAATGGCGAGGCAGACTGGAGCCATAGCCGTATGCTTGGCGGTGTACATCCCTCGATGTTGCCGACGGCTACTCTTGCCCCGATAATGAGTGTATCGAACTACAAGCAGATGAAGAAGAGAGGCCAGATAAACGTGGTGCGTGCGGGCAAGGGCTTGGGCAACTACGCGTTGGTGGAGGTGGCTACGCTGCCTCAGCGTTTCAGGGACGCGATTAAGGAGAAGTATGGCGAGCTGGAGGTGAACGTGCTTCGTGAGTGGTTTGGTCAGCACTACCGTATGGACTCGAAGGCGCGTGAGTATTTCAGCCGCTACCGTTTTGAGGATGGCGGTTCGCTGCCGGCTGAGAAGGTGAACGAGTACACGGTGAACGCGAGTGTGCTGGAGGCGATAGTGTCGGTGGTTGGTGACGCGAACGTGATGCGTAAGGCGATGCACGGCACGACGGTGAACTGGACAGAGATAGTGAGTCTGATCAGTTACTACAAGGCTGAGACGGGTCATACGCTGCCGATGAGCGCGCACCGGTTCAGGGACACGCTGAAGGAGTTCAAGGAGAAGGGCTACGAGACATTGATCTCGAAGAAGTTCCGGAACCAGAACACGAGGAAGGTGAGCTACAAGACAGAGCGGCTGATATTGAGTTTGGACAGTTTGCCTGAGCGTCCGTACAACACTACGGTGGCCGAGATGTACAACATGTTCGTGAGGGGTGAGTTGGTAGTGGCAGACCCTGAGACGGGAGAGATGTTCTCGCCGGAGGACTATGTGGATAAGAAGGGCAATCCACTTGTGCTGAGCGAGGCGACGATAGCTAACTACCTGAACACTCCGAAGAACAAGGCGTTGAGGGCGAAGCTGCACGACACGCAGTGGGACTTCAACAACGAGTACCGCCCCTATCATCTGAGGGCGCATGCGGTGTGGGCATTGAGCAAGGTGTCGCTTGATGACCGTGACCTTCCGAGGCCGATGCCTAACGGCAACAGGGTTAAGGCGTACTATGCATACGACGTGGTGAGCGGCTGTGTGGTGGGGAAGGCCTACAGCAGGCTGAAGACGCGTGACCTGTTCATCGACTGCATGCGGGATATGTTCCGTACGTTGGAGAGGAACGGCATGAACACTCCGATGGAGCTTGAGGTGGAGCACCACTTGGTGGAATCTTACAGTGACGGACTGATGAAGGCTGGCGTGGTGTTCCCCATGGTGAGGTGGTGTAACCCCGGCAATTCGAGGGAGAAGCGCGCGGAGCATTTCAACAGGGCAAAGAAGTACGGCACGGAGAAGCAGCTGCAGGCGGGCATAGGCCGTTGGTGGTCGAAGTTGGAGGCTAACCGTCCGAAGGTGGAGAAGGTGTATGACGAGAAGAACGACACCTACAAGGAGAAGAGCTACGACTATGAGGAGCTTGTGGCCGATGACCTGCGGAGCATCGAGGTTTATAACCACCAGTTGCACCCGAACCAGAAGATGTACCCCGGCATGACGAGGTGGGACGTGCTTGTGGCAAAGCAGAACCCCGATTTGAGACCTTGGGACAGGAGCTATCTGCTGAGGTATATCGGTGAGAAGACGAGCACGACGATAAGGCAGAACATGTACTGCACGGTGAACTATGAGCAGTGGAGCTTGCCGAGTCCGGAGGTGATCGAGAAGCTTGAGCCTCGGAACATGAAGGTGGATGCCTACTGGCTTGCAGACGGCGAGGGGAACGTGACAGAGGTATATCTGTGGCAGGGCGACGAGTTTATCTGCGTGTGCAAGAAGGTGGCAAGGTATAACGAGGCGACGGCGGAGCAGACGGAGGCGGACAAGGCGGCTTATCTGGAACAGGCGAAGTATGTGGCTAAGTTTGACAAGATGATGAATGAAGGGAAGATAGAGAAGGTGGTTGTGATGAAGAAGGAAGAGATGGAGGAGATAGAGGCTATTGAGGCTGAGGGCTGTGGACCTGCAAATGAATCCACAGGCACGGGGGCTGAGGAAGAGCCAGGCAGCGAAACTGCCTGGGACGGTGGCTTGGCTGCGCATGAGCGAGGACGAGACGGATGCTTACCCAGTGGGATGATGTGTGGAGATGGCGATGATGAGGAGGATTTCTCGGAATACTTGGATGCAGGCCGCTGGTCGGAGGCGGGCGTGGCGAGTGTCTGAGGAATTAAGAGTGATTTGATAATGATTATAATAACGTTTTAATGGTATTGCAATGGAAATAACAAAAGAGATTAAGGAGCGGATAGTAGCGGCGATTACGTCGGACAGAGAGAACTATCCGAGTGACAACAAACATGCTGTTGCCTTGGGCATATCGGCATCGGTGTATAATGCAGTGAAGAAAGGAGCTTGGGAGCGACAGGTGAGCGATGCCGGCTGGGTAGGCATGGCGCGGCGTCTTGGCGTTGAGCTGAGAAGGGAGATGGAATGGAAGGCGGCTAAGACCCCGACGTACAACTTCGTCACAGCTCAGTTGAGGATGTGCCAGGAGAGTGGTGTGAGCGCGATATTGTGCGACATACCGAACATAGGGAAGACATTTACAGCCCGTCAGTATGTGAAGACGCACAAGAACGCGATATACGTGGACTGCAGTCAGGTGAAGACGAAGCGTAAGATGGTGAGGAAGATAGCGAAGGAGTTTGGCGTGACGAGCATGGGTAGCTACTATGACGTGTATGAGGACTTGGTGGCTTACATGAAGACGCTGGACATGCCTTTGGTGGTGTTGGACGAGGCTGGAGACTTGCAGTATGAGGCTTTTTTGGAGCTGAAGGCTCTGTGGAACGCTACTGAGAGGTGCTGCGGCTGGTATATGATGGGAGCCGACGGTCTGAAGGCGAAGATAGACAGGAACGTCGAGGGGATGAAGGTTGGTTATGCGGAGATGCTGAGCAGATTTGGAGGTGGCTTCAGCCGGGTGACGCCAGAGGACGGTAAGGAGCGTGTAAAGTTCCTGAAGGCTCAGGCGGCGATAGTGGCTAAGGTGAACGCTCCTCAGGGCAGTGACGTGATGAAGATAGTGAACGGCAGCGGCGGCGGTCTGAGGAGGGTATATACGGAGATTGAGAAGCTGAGGAGAGCTGTGGGGGACGCTCTTGCGCCTGACAGCGCAAGCACGGGGGCTGAGGACGGTGGCCCTGCAGCAAAACTGCAGGGAACGGTGGCTGAATGTAGATGAGGGGAGGATGGATATGGCAGAGAAGATGAAGAGGGCTTATAGTCCTATTGAGGTGCTTCAGATGAAGCGGAAGGTGCTGGAGTTTGGCGGAGCATGGGAGGCGAGCATGGGTAAGCCTGCTGCAAGCGGGACTTGGATTATCTGGGGGAACAGCGGTAATGGGAAGTCAAGCTTTGTGATGCAGTTGGCTAAGTACCTTTGCCAGTTTGATAAGGTTATTTATGACAGTCTGGAGGAGAGCACTGGACTGAGCGTACAGAAGTCGTTGCAGAGGCATGGCATGGCAGAGGTGAGCCGTAGGTTTCAGATATTGGACAGGGAGTCGATGGAAGACCTTAGCGAGCGGCTGAAGCGTAAGAAGAGCGCGGGAATCGTGATAGTGGATTCTTTTCAGTATAGCGGTCTGAACTATGCTGGTTATAAGAAGCTGAAGGAGGCTCATCCCGGGAAGCTGCTTATATTCATCAGCCATGCTGAGGGGACGAGGCCTGAGGGAAGGGCCGCGAAGAAGGTGGAGTATGATGCGGACGTGAAGATATATGTTGAGGGGTTTAAGGCGACTTGCAAGAGTAGGTTTATGGATGTTCCCGGGGTTCCGTTTGTGATATGGGAGGAGGGGGCGAAGAAATATGCTTTGAAGGAATGAGAGGGGATGACTCCGCAGCAAAACTGCGGGGAACGGTGGCTTTAAGATTGATTTTTAAAACATATTATAAAGATGGAAAAGTATCAGATATTGATAAGGAATATGAGCCTTCCGCTGGTGGTGGAGGACTGGATGGAGAAGGCTGAGTGTGACATTAGGCTACGTAAGGCGAAGACTCCTGGTTGCAGGGTTGTGGAACTGACTGACCCGGTTTATGCAGCGAGGATGATCAAGTGGCTGAGGGTTGCGGAGAAGGTGAACATTGCTAAATGAAGAATGATGAATGAAGAGTGAAGAATTAAGAATTATAAATTAAGAATTAAGAATTATGAAGAAAGAGAAGATTTACATTAGCGGTGCGATAGCGCACCATGACTTGGAGGATCGTAAGGTTGCTTTTGCGCTATGTGCTGCTTATTGCAGGTTCTGTGGTTATGAGCCGGTGAACCCGTTTGACAATGGCGTTGACCAGAGTGAGGACTGGCGTGTACACATGAAGGCGGACATGAAGATGCTGCTTGAATGTGACGCTATCTGCATGATGGACGGCTGGGAGCAGTCGAAGGGGTGCAAGTTGGAGCTTGACGTGGCGAGCAGCTGCGGTCTGACGGTGTATTATGAGAGTGGCGTGCGGACAATACAGGAGAGATGAGAATGGAAAACTATGCAAGGTTTTATTCAGCATTGAACCGAATGCCTTACAGTGGCGACAGGGAAGAGCTGAAGGAGCAGATAGTGAAACAGTTCACATTTGGCCGGACGGTGCATCTGCGCGAGATGACTGAGAGCGAGTATTACAGCTGCTGCGACTCGATGGAGAGGATGGTTCCTAACAGAGAGCCGGTGGGCGAGGCGTTGAAACGCGCCGCTCTGATCAGGGAGAAGAAGAAGTGCCGTTCGATGGCTTTGCATCAGATGCAGTTGTATGGTGTTGATACGGCTGACTGGGGGAAGGTGAATGAGTTTTGTCGGCAGCCTCGGATAGCGGGTAAGGAGTTCAGGGAACTGGACTGCGAGGAGCTAAAGAGGCTGACTAAGAAGATGAGGGCGATAAACTCGAAGAAGGAGGAGAGAGCAGGGTGATGGACCCTGCGGCAAAACCGCAGGGAACGGTGGCTGAGGAGGAGAGAATGAAGAACTTTTTTATTATCTTTTTAAAATAATTTTTTATGGCAAAAATTGATTTGGCAGGGTTAAGTCCTGAAGAGAGAAGGCAGCTGTTGGAGCAGTTGCAGAGTGAGGACAAGAAGCAGCGTGAAGACCGTAAGGAGGCTTACGAGACTCTGAGGAACGCGTTTATGAATGACGTGTTCGGTAAGGTTGAGCTGATAGAGTCGGAAGTTGTAGGATTTAAGAAGTGGCTTGACGGCGAGAGCGAGTCGTTCAAGAAGGTGATGTCAGAGTATGGCATGACGCGGTTTGGCGACCAGACGAGCTACACTATTGTCCACGGTGACCTGAAGCTTGAGATAAGGAGCAACAAGGTAAAGACGTTTGACGAGCGTGCTGATATGGCAGCGGAGCGGCTGTTGGAGTACCTCAAGAAGTACATGCAGGCGAGCGAGAAGGGTGCTGATGACCCGATTTACCAGTTGGCGATGACGCTGTTGGAACGCAACAAGCAGGGCAAGCTGGACTACAAGAGCATCAGCAAGTTGTATGAGCTTGAAAGCAAGTTTGACAGTGAGTATGGTGAGATAATGCAGTTGTTCAAGGAGAGCAACGTTGTTCAGGGTACGGCTTTGAACTATTATTTCTCGAAGAGAGACAAGGATGGTGTTTGGAGACGGCTTGAGCCGAGTTTCTGCCGATTGTAGGAAGAAAGTGTTGACAGAGTAAACGAGAATGGCTGTACTGATAAAAAAGTGCGGTCATTCTTTTGTTTTTTTATGATTATTGATTATCTTTGCAGTGTTTTTTTATCAATATGGGCAAAGGACGGAACAGCGAATTGATTAGGTTGCGTGACGAGGCATTGTGCCGTCGTTACTATGAGTTGACGGAGAAGCAGAGATTACGCTTCGACGATGCTCTGCGTTTGCTTTCGGAACAGGAGTTTTTTATCAGCGAAGGGAGGATTATGGCGATAATAAGGAAGAAGGTGGGAGAATTGAAAGATATTGCTCTGAAGCCTGTTCCACGGGTGAGGATGCCGAGGCTGACGGCGAAGCAGCTGGAGCTGTTTCGGGATGAAGAGGAGGGGAAGTGATGCCCGGCAGCAAAACTGCCGGGAACGGTGGCTTTTAATCGGAGATTAGGAAGGTGTAGAGGGATTCGTAGATTTTGATGTTGCCGGGAAGGGTGTAGTCTCGGGAGCGCTGGCGGGTGAGGGGGTAGATGTTGGGGAGGTTGTCGAATTCGAGGGATTGGAGGGAGTTGTGGAGATCGGTGGCGAGGCGGTAGCGGTTGGCGATGGAGGATTCTTGTGTGGAGCCGATGTGGACATCGTCGTAGCAGTCGATGGCGAGGCGTACGGTGATGGTGGCGGTTCCTCGTTGTGATGAGCCTTGCTCGTCGAGGTCGGTCCAGCTGATGTCTGTGTTTCCGACGAGTACGCATGGGAAAGTGACAGGATAGTTGTCTTCCTGGGTTTCGAGTTGTCCGCAGTCTTCTGCTACGAGTGAGAGTTGCGGGAAGTTGTAGGCGATGTGCCTAAGCAGTGATAGTAAGAACTGTTCCATTGTTTTATGAATTTAAAATGTTTCTGATTTCGTTTTCTACTGTATTCTGAATGTTTTGTTTGAGTTCAGCGGACGGTCCGATGAACTGACGCTGCGGGATGCGGGCCGTGACATCGAGTTTTTGCTTCTTAGTGAGGGCGAGTGCTTTCCACTTGGAGGCTTCGGGGGATTGGTCTCCCTTCTTTTCCTTGGCAGAGAAGAACTGTCGCCATGCGAACTTTCGCATTTTGGGTGTGACGGTTGGATGAGTGGTGACGGTTGCTCCCTGGTTGTGAACGGCAGCGTAGGGTACGGAAGTGCCTACGGTTACGGTTGCGTCGCCTGGGACGTAGCGTATGGAGCCGAAGAGATAGTTGCGGGCAGAGAGGAGAGGACCATATTGGGAATAGGCATGGTCGCCTCCCGCCTTTTGGCGTTGAGTTTGTGGCCAGGGCATGAGACCGTTGTTGACGTAACCGCCTTTTCGGAAGTTGTCCTGAAAGTGGTCGGCGGCTTTTCTTCCAATCTTGATTGGGAGAGAATGGTGTATGGCTTTTGTTATTTGAGCCTGCTTTTCTTGTATTTTTCGTTTAAAATCGTTAATGTTCATAATATTTTTGAGGATTTTGTTTGGGGATTGTGGAAATATTGCTAATTTTGCGACGAGAAGTTGGTTAGTCCACTCATATCGGCGGCGTTAGCCGTGCGTTCGGGGGGATTTTCCAACTTTTTTATTCTCATAGTATGTAGAATGCTATATGCCCCATGGTCTCTTGCTTTCGCTTCTATTGTAACATCAAGGTATGTCGCCTCAAAGACAAGAAAGTTGCACGAGTGATGTATTCCATCCTCTGTTCTTACGATTTTTGCTAATGGCATCCATTCTTCTACCATTGTCGCTAAACTCATTGTCTTTGCCAATTTTCTATTTCTTTTATTCTTTGAATAAGTTTCGTTTATATAATCTTTATTAATTACTACTGTATTGCCTTCTTTGTCATGTAAATATAATCTATATGCTTTTTTATTATTATCCAAAATATATTCTTTTAGATGTGTATCAGCCCACTTAATGGCTTCCTCTAAAATAGCTTGGTTCTTGAAGTGTTTTTTTTCTTTGCGAGTCTTTGTTACCCTATCAATACATCCATCGATGTATGGACAGTTGTAGCAGTCTTTTGTTTGCGCCTTGAAGAGGGAGCGGAGTCGGGACTTGACGTTGGGCTTGTAGAAGGCGCAGTGGTTGCAGTCCTTGGGGAAATAGGGGTGGTCTTGGGAGAAGATGGCGCGGGTTTTGGCGGGGTTGCCGGCGAGACCGGGATGGGGATTGTTGCCCGACGGCGAAACCGTCGGGAACGGTGGCTCTTCTTCGGAGGGGACGGGCGTGGGGGACTCGTCGGTGGAAGTGAGGGAACACTTGCAGTTCCAACGGTCGCCGGGGCGGTGCTGGTCCCAGAAGGGGTGGTCGATGGGGAGGATGGTGTTCCAGTAGAGACGGTGGTCGGCTCCGGGGGTGGGAGATGTGGAGGGAAGCCATTTGAGGTTGGGGAGGACGTCCTTCTCGGCGAGGAACTGCTGCCATTGGGCGGTTTGACGGGCACGGAGGACTGCGGTGTTGTATTCTGTTTCGAGCCAAGTGCCGCACTGGTGGGAGGCTATAGGGAGGACTTCTGCTTTCCACTGTTCGAACGGCTTTAGATTGCCGTTGGAATCAAGGAGGCGGGCTGCCATGTCGGATTGGGCACGGTGGACCTTGAAGGCGGCGAAGACATCGATGGAATGACGGAGGGCGGGGAGGATGGGGTCAATGCCCAGCAGCGAAACTGCCGGGAACTGTGGCTCTTTTAGGGCGGAGAGGAGGGTTTTGGAGATGGCGGCGAAGAGGTGGGGTTCTATTGTGGGGGTGGTTGGGTTGGGATTTTGGGAGTAGATGGATTGGAGGGCGGCGGTGAGTACTTCATCGGAGATGGAGATGGTGGTTTGCTCGGCCTTGAAGGGCTGAGGGGAATTGTAGTAGAGGGAGTTGACTACCATTCTAAAGCTGCCCCTCGGTGTAGAGGGGCTAATGCGAAAAAACGGCGGAGGAAGGAGGAGATGGGGGATTTGCCCGACAGCGAAACTGTCGGGAACGGTGGCTTGGCGGATGAGGAGGGTGTAGGTTTTGTAGGGGGTGTAGGGGAGGTGGATGGGGTCTCGTCGGATTGGGGGAATTGGAGGTTGGAGTTTAGGACTTGGGTGAGGAGGTGGGATTCCTCGATCTGGGCTTTGAGCTGGTCGTAGTTTTCTGGTTTTTCGATTCCGAAGGTGTCGTAGAGATAGTCGTCGGAGATGGGGAGACGCCAGTTGGAGTTAAGCTGTACGAGGATGTTTGCCTTGGCAGTGAGGTCGATGGACTTGGGTTCGGGGAAGACGAATTCGCCGCCAGAGGTGTCAATGCCCATGGCGGTGAAGATGTCGGTCATGTCGTAGTTGAGTACGTTGAGGACATACTTCTGGTCGGCTTTGAGGATTTGATCCTCTTCCTTTTTGTGGACGTTGCCGAGAGCCTCAGAGCCAGTTGACTGAGCTTCGGTGGTTAGGGTGTTGCCGAGGAAGAGCTTGGACATTTCCTTGTTGCAGCGTTCGCAAAGTTTGTCGTAGAGGTCGCTTGAACCAGTCTTGTTTCCGGATTCGAGCAGTTTGAGTTCGACGTCCTTTGCGTGAATATACTTTTTGAGCGCACCCGCCTCCTTGGCGTCCTGAATGGTACGTTCACGCGCCTCGTCGTCGCCATTGTCGTAGGTATAGTCCTCTATGGGCATACCAAAGATTTCAGCGAACTGTGCCCAGTCGGCGACATCGTTGCGCTTGTAGATGACCCACGGAGCTGCCTTGACGAGCATACCGAGGTCTCGCGGCTGTCCTACGAAGAGGAGGTTGGGATATTCGTCCCAGGGAGTGCCTGAGATGTTGTCCTGGAAGCGCATGATGGCACGACGTACGGGGTCAACATGCTTTCGAGGTATGAGGTCGTAGTTGACCCACCCGTGCTCGTCGCGATAGAACTGCATGAGCGAGAAGCCGTAGAACTTGGCATCGATGATGTCGCCCACGAGTCGGCCGAACCATGGCGAGCGCAGCTGCTCGTTGATGGTCTCGTCGGGAATGCCGTCGCGCTGGAAAGAGATGTGAGTGCCGTTGACGGCATTGCGCCGGCGCTCTATAACGGAGGTGAGATGAGTGTCAATCATTATGTCGTCGTAGAGGTCATAGAGACGAGTACGACGGTAGAAATCTATGTTGTCAGCCGCATTGACGGCGCTGATGAACGACGAGATGTCGATGCCGAAGCGTTTAGGAGCCGAAAGAATGATGGTGTTCGGCTTGGTTTGTCCCGGCATAGGTCTGAGACCTCCGACGGAAATTCTGTTGTTTTTCTTTTTGCGTGCCATATCTTAGAAGTGATTATGTCTTTTTGGATTTGAAACAATTCTCATTGGTTGGTTTGATACCAGAATATCAGAAGGTGCGGGCGGTGCTCCCTCGATGGAGATGTCGCCCTTAGCGACCGCCTTAAGCCATTCGGTTGCCCTCTCGTAGCGATCCTTTCGGAGTTGGGATAGCTTGACGGGGTTGTGAATGGAGAAGATGTGATAGATGGCTATGTCGAGAGCCATCATGAGGACGAGGGGATGACGGTTGTCACCTGCCTGAGAGAAGATGGCGTCGCAGTCGTATCGCTTGGCGAGGTAAGAGCGCATTTCGGCAATGGCCCTGTCCTCGCAGATGTCGATGATAGAAATGTCCTCACGCACGAGGCTGTCGAGAATTTCCCGATGTATGCTGGCATCGTAGTCAGCTATAGATATGAAGTTTGTCATAGTCTGTACTTATTTTTAGAACGAAGTTGTGATGCATTGATTTTGACGGGCGGTTCGAGGGCTGAGATGAGGGAGTTGAGCTTTCTCAGTCCACCCTCGACAGCGTCGGGACCGTCGGCAGGATATTTGAGGTTAAGAGTGAAGAGCTTGAACTGGTCTTCGAGTTCCTTCATGTGCGGGTTGTCCTTCTCGTCGATGTTGAGGATGAGATTGCCCGCACGGTTGATTGGTTCAAGATTTGCCTCGATGCGAGTGGCCTTTTCCGTCTTCTTCTCCTCATCGCCTCGGATGTAGAGGTCGATGCCCTTGTCCTTCCTGACCTTTTGTACGAGCGGCTTGAAGACCTGCTGGAAGAAAGGGTCTTGAAGTTTGTTGTTCTCCATCCAGCAATAGACATTAGATTTGTTGGCGACGAACTGAAGGAGTTCGACGTACCAGTCGATGAACTCAGCGTTGAGCGCGTGAGCGAGTCGAGCCTTGATGACATAGAGCTTGTCGTTGAGTTTTCCGAGTAGCATGACCGCCTTGAAAGACGTTCCCTTCTTTCCCTTAGACTCGCCAGGCGCGGGGTCTCCATAGATGACGAGTGCCTTGAACTTGGAAAGCGGCGGCACCTTGGCATATACCACGTCCTTGAAGATTTCGCCCTGACTGATGGGATTGTTGAAATACTCATGCTGTTGTGACATTGTGGATATTTTGGAGAGTGTGCGGTCGATGTGCTCCTCGGAGTTTTTCTCTGGCCATGTGCTCTTACCATGCTTGTCGCGAATGTTGACGATGTCCCAATGGTCAGCAATCTCCCCTGCACGAGTTACGCAGCAGTCCTTGGCGATGATGTTTCCGCAGAAGATGATGAGTGTAGGTTCAGAAGTTGACCGAGTGGGATAAAGCGCCTGTTCCCACCATTCCCACCGTTTCTGTATGATGTCGGGGTTCTTGCAATCCTCGTCAGTGTCGAAGTCATCTACGAGTAGTACGTCAGGACGAATGGACTCGTTACGTGAACCACGCGGTGACTGTCCGGCACCGATGGCCCGGAAAGCGACACCCGACTTGGTGATGAACTCCTCCTCTGTCCACGCACCGATGGACTGCTGCTTGCCATAATAAGCGATGATTCGTCCATTAGCCTCGAAGTTGGCTCGATAAGGCGCGAGAAGACGGACGGCATTGTCCTTGCTGTTAGAAGTGAGAATGATATTTCGCTTCTTGCCAGTGAGGGCGAGGTAAGAGACGATGAACATAGTGACTGTGGATTTAGCCAGCTCACGCGACCATGAGAGCACCTCAAACCATTCGTCGTTGGCGAGGATTCGTCGTATAGCCCTTTTCTGGAAGTCGGCGAACTCGTATTTTGCATATCCAGGGAAAAAGAACTTAATCCATTCGACGGGATGAGCCTCAAGCCAGGCGCGATGCTTCTCACGTTCGGCATGAGACATATTCTGGTCAACAGGAGTTGAACGATAAACGTTTTCCTTGTATTTTTCCCAATTAGCGAGAGCGTTTTTATCAATCTGTTTCATGCTACAATATAGATTTAATGAAAGCATCAGCCCAAGACACGACTTCCTTAGCCTTCTGATGGTCTTGCGGCCTAAGGAACTCTATGAACTTGGTGAGTACGGAAACGACTTCGGCGATTCCCACCTCAGTTTCCATTTGCTTGATGGCCTTGGAAAGTTTACCGATGATGTCAGCCTCGGCTGAGTTAGCGAAGCGTTCACCTTCAGGTCTTGCCTCTATTGTCTTGTTAATCTCTCCGACCTGGCGATAGAGCGAGCGCACCTGTTCCTCGCGAGTAAGAGTGAGAGCAGTGCGCTGCTCCTCCCACTTGTTCTGTCGGATCCAGTTGGAGACGGATACGCGTGAGACCCCTACGCGGTCGGCAATTTCCTGCTGCGTAAGGTTCTCCTTAAGGTAAAGGGTCTTTGCCCAATCCCTTTTCTGTTGATTAGTCAAATCTGCCATTGCTATTGAAAATTTTGGTGCAAAGTTGGTGAAAAAAAAGGAGTTTTGCAAATCAGGAGTTTTAGATGTAAGTATATGATAGCTTTATAGTTGTATAACGTTTCATGATAAAACCGTGATTTGGAAGGAAGGAAAAAAAGTATTTACTTTGCAGCAAAATTCAGAAAAAGCGATGAAAAAATTCTTCAATATCATTCCAGGTAACGGCAGCTGCTGCCTCCTTTTGTACGGCGAGATAGGCGGCGAGGTGAGTTGCGGCGACGTGATGCGCAACCTTCTTGAAGCCGAGAAGCAGTACGGCCGTATAGACGTGAGGATTAACAGCGTGGGCGGAGAGGTATATCCCGGCATAGCGATATTCAACGCTCTGCGCCAGAGCAAGGCCGACATACACATATATATAGACGGAATAGCGGCAAGCATGGCGAGCGCGATAGCATTGTGTGGCAAGCCTGTGGAGATGAGCCGTTATGCGAGGCTGATGATCCACACGGTGAGAGGCGGCTGCTGGGGGACGAAGGAAGACATGCAAGACTGCATCAAGGAGCTTGAGGTGCTTGAAGGCACTCTGTGCAAGATGTATGCGGAACGGCTTGGGAAGAGCGAGGATGAGATAAGGAGCCAATACTTTGATGGCAGAGACCACTGGCTGAGCGCAGAGGAAGCGTTAGCGCAAGGCTTTATAGACGGAATCTATGATGTTGAGGAAAACCTGAGTGTATCGTCCGAGACATTGCTGTCGGAGAAGATGACCCCAGAGGAGATATACAATACATTCAATAACCGGCTCATGATTGAGCCACAAAACGAAAACAAAATGGCATTATTAGAAGAACTGAAAAAGACCCCGAAGTTCAAGGACTGCGCTTCGGAGGAGGCCGCGCTTCAGATAGTAGCGCAGCTGACACAGACGGCGAGCGGTGCAGAAGCGCTTGCATTAGAGAATAGCCGTCTGAAGAGCGAGAACGACGCCTACAAGGCTGAGAAGGAAGCAGCCGTCAAGGCAGAGAAGGAGAACCTCCTGAACGAGGCAGAGAAGTGTGGCAAGATAACGGCACAGACGCGTCCGGCGTTTGCCGCGTTGCTTGAATCAGACTTCGATGCAGGCAAGAAGGCTTTGAGCGAACTGAAGGCCACGAAGCGCGTGATGGAAGACATCAATGCGGGCACTGGAGTGAAGAGCTGCTGGGACGAGCGAAAGGCTCAGATACAAGCTAAATACGACGAAGGCCGTAACCGATAGGGCTTGCTGACCTGCGGATGAATCCGCAGGCACGGGGGCTGAGAAGAAATACGATACATATTAAATTATAGAGAAATGGCATTAGTAATTAAAAACACCAACTACAATGGCGAGGTACTTGAACGCTTGTTCACCCTTGCCGTACTGGGTTGCCAGATAGTCGATAAGGGACTGATCTGCGTGATACCCAACGTGACGAAGAAGCTGAGCATCCCTCGCTTGAAGACAGGCAAGATGCTTCAGAAAGTGAAGGAGATGCCCGACTGGAAGGACTCAAAAGGTCACTTCAACTATTCGGAGCACGTGTTGGAGCCTGAGGAGTTCATGGCATTCACCACGTTCAATCCCAACCTGCTGTACAACATCTGGCGTCCATTCCAACCAACCGGCGACCTTGTGTTCACTGAGCTTCCGCCTCAGGTGCAGAGCGAACTGCTGAACGCCCTGTCGAAGCAGGTGAAGTTTGAGTTGGGCTACCACTACATCAACGGCGTATATGGCAACACCGATGACGAGCTGTTCAACGGAATCTTGTACCGCATGGAGCATGACGATGACGTGATCCGCGTGAGCACAGAAGCCGTGTCGATGATCGACAAGCTGTATGCGGTGAAGGAAGCCATCCCCGAGACCATCAAGGAGAACGAGAACCTGCGTTACCTGATGAGCATGGCAGACTGGGAAGCCTACGACAAGGAGCTGACCGAGCGTGAGGACAAGAACAGCGACGAGACGATGCTGAACCGCAAGAGTTTCAAGGGCGTGAAGATTGAGACCCTTGCAGGCTGGCCAAGCGGAGTGATTGTAGCAACCCTGTGTGCTCCAGACGAGACAGGCAACCTCTTTGCCGGTGTGAACCTGCCTGATGACGAGAACGTGATCCAGATAGACAAGCTGACGAACGCAGGCGAGCTTTACTTCCTGAAGATGAAGATGCAGGTTGACACCAACATTGCCTTCGGCGAGGAAGTGATAGTGCTGGACACCCGTTCAGATCCGAAGTTCGGCGTGAAGTCGAAGACGATCAAGGTTGAGCCTGCTGCACTTGAGTTCGAAGCTGATGGCGGCGTGAAGAGTGCGGTTGTGACCGCGAGCGGTGACTACCACATTGTGGGCAGTGTGCCTGAGGGTTACGCGGTACTTGACTATAACAACAAGATAACCGTGACCGCAAGCGGCAACGCAAACGGAGCCGACCGTACAGGCACTCTGACCTTGGCCCTTGACAGTGACCCGTCGAAGAAGGCAGAACTTACGCTGACCACGGCAAAAGCAGCTGTTGAATGACCATGGGCAAGTTGAAGAGACTCGTAATCCATTGCACAGCCACGCGAGAAGGTCGTGAGGTGACCAGTGCCGAGATCCGGCACTGGCACACCGACCCGAAATCGAAGGGCGGTCGCGGTTGGAAGCAGGTAGGCTATTCAGACCTGATACATCTCAACGGAGGCGTGGAGAACCTTGTACCATACAACGAGGACGAAAACGTTGACCCTTGGGAGGTGACGAATGGAGCCGCCGGCTATAACGGCACAAGCCGCCACGTGGTATATGTAGGTGGTTTGGCAGTTGACGGCCAGACAGCCAAGGACACACGTACTGTGGCTCAGAAGGAAGCCCTGAAGAAGTATGTGAAGAACTTCCTAAGGCAGCATCCCGGTGCTGAAGTAGTAGGTCATAACGAACTTGCGGCTAAGGCATGCCCGAGCTTCGACGTGAAGAAGTGGCTGAAAGAGACACGAATAATGTGAAGAAAGGCAGGCAGCGAAACTGCCTGGAACGGTGGCTCTTTTGGGGCTGAGGGTGTAGTGGAGAGACGGGTGAAAAATGTTTGAGTAATAAAGTTAGATAAGGAACATGTTTGAGACAATACTTCATTATTTACAGTGGGCAGTGCCAGGCGGTATAGGAGCAGCTATAGCATGGCTGTTGAGCCGCGACTTGCGTCGTACGCGAACGGCGAAGGAAGTGCATGACACATATAAGGAGATGTATTCGGACGTGAGCCAGAGTCTGACAGAAATGCGTGAAGAGAATGAGAAACTTTATAAAGCTATCATTAGGCTGGAGCGAGCTGTGCAGCGTGCTAATACATGCCGTTATTGGTATGATTGCCCTATCCGCAGCGAGCTGCCGGAGTCATCATACAGAGGAACGGACGACCATCAGAGGCGACAGCCTGCAATGGGTAAGCCGAGAATCCGTGACAGTGGAGACACTGATTCTTCCCATAACGGGGGACAGTGTAGGTCTGACAATACCGATGAAGGCGATACTGAGCCTTCCCGAGGGCGCCGAGTATTCGAGCAAGCAGGGACGGACACGCCTGTCGTTGAAGAAATCGGGAGACAATCTGATTGCGAACGCGACTACAGACAGTGTGGCGGGTAGAATGACCCGTGTGGAGCACCTGGCTCGGGACACACTCCAAAAGGGGAGCGTGCGTGAAACGGAAAAGACCGAAGAAAAGACCTCGCAGGAGAGAACGCCAGGGCTAAATGACATATTACTATTATTGATTGTTGGGCTTGGGGTGGCGTTAGTCATTTATAAGGCGAGGAAGGGAAGAAGGACCCGGCGATGAATCGCCAGGCACGGGGGCTACAAGTATTTGAATAACATTTTAATAAGATTAGAACAATGGCAGAAACAAAGACAAAAAAGGTGATGGGCTGGAAGCAGTGCACGGTCGTAATGGGTGAGACAACCTATAACGACATCAAGGAAGGCACAACCAGCCTGAGTGTAGAAGAGGGTCAGGAGACTGAGGCCACGATTGAAGGTGGCGAGGCAGAAGGCCGCTACAAGGATCCTGACAAGTATGTGCTTACTATCGAGCGCAGAATAGGTTCGGAGGAAGTAAAGCCCGGATTTATTGAGGATGCTGGTGACGTGGAGGTGAAGCCGTCGCGTAAAGGTGCACGTACGGTGAAACTTACCGGTGTGAGTCAGCACATCTCTGTGAAGTACGACAGCACAGACGGAGCCGTAGCCGTCTATAAATGGAAGACTAAGGGTCAGACAGACGAGGACGGCAACCTTGCTGACATCAGCATCGGTACGGTGCCGTTGGTGTGACCACGAGAGCTGTAGGTGAGGTGCGGTGGAAGGCTGCACCTCTTAAATGGGGAGGTTGTCCGGTGACAGGAAATAAAGCGTAGGAAAGGGTTCGACTCCCGCCTCTCCACTATGGAAGAAACGAAAAACATTGAGAAAGAATTCGCGGATATAATAATTCAGCGTCCGCACGAATTCAAGGTAGGGCGGAAGTCGCTTTACCTATATCCTTTGACCCTTGCTAAAACCTTAGTTTTGAAAAGTTATATGGAAGCGTTGGAGATAGACATGCGTATGATGCAGTTGGAACCGCATGTTGAATGTCTGAGGCTTGTGGAAACTAAGAAGGATATCTGTGCCCAAATATTGGCGATACACGCAACTCCGAACACGAGGAAGGACCTGTATAACGGTTCGGGAATGAAGACGAGACGGAGGATTATGGGCAGTCTGAAAACGGAACACCTTGCCGCGCTGCTGATGATAGTCATGACCCGCGAGAATATGGACATGATAATGAAGCACTACGGAATAGACGAAGAGCGTGAGCACATGGCGGAAGTTATTAAGGTGAAGAAGAAGAGCGAGAGGAACACGCTGACCTTTGGCGGCAAGACGCTGATAGGCACTTTTATCTGCCAGTTGAAGGAAATGGGCTACAGGGACGAGGAAATCGTTTTTGAGCAAAGTTATGACTACCTTCAGTTAGTGTTGGCAGACAGACTGAGCACGATATACCTGAGCAATGAGGAAATGGAAAGCGTGCCAGAGTCGGCAGGCGGGAAACTGCTTGACGGGGATGACCCGGAGGCGATGCGTAAACTGGAAGAAATGATTAAAGGAAAGAAAGATGGAAGAAGTGACTATACCGATAAGGCTTGACGACAGCGGATTCAGTGCCGGGTCTAAGCGCGTGGTGGAACAGATGGAGAAGGCTTCTGCCGAGGTGAAGAAGACAGGGCTTTCGACGGATGACTACAGCAAGAGGATGGAAGGCTTGTTGGGGACGATGGAAAAACTGTCGGCCTCGATAGAGCGTAACACGTCGGCGATGGAGAAGAACGGCAAGGCAGGGAAGACTGCGTCTCGCGAGGAGGCGAAAGGCGCAGAGGAAGCGACGGACGCCATCGAGAAGACAACGGCCGCAACGGAGAGGCTTGGCGGGAAACTGAGAGACGCAGGCAATGAGGGAGCAGCCGGATTCGATAACATCAAGAGGGCAGCAATGGGCTTTTTCACGGTGACGGCCGCGAAGGAATTTGTGAGTGACGTGTTTGCGGCACGCAAGGAGATGGAGAGCCTTGAAACCTCGTTCAGGGTGCTGTTGGGCAACAAGCAGGACGCACAGGCTCTGACTGACAGTATAAGGGAGTATGCGGTGAAGACCCCGATGCAGATGAACGAGTTGGCAGACTCGGCAAAGCAGATGCTTGGGTTTGGCGTGCCTCTGAATGAGATAATGGAAAACCTGAAGGCTATAGGTGACGTGAGCATGGGCGACTCGGAGAAATTCAAGTCGCTGTCATTGGCGTTCTCGCAGATGAGCGCGACAGGCAAGCTGATGGGTCAAGACCTGATGCAGATGGTGAACGCGGGGTTCAACCCACTTGACCAGATGGCTCAGACAACGGGCAAGAGCATCGGGAAGCTGAAAGACGAGATGTCGGCAGGAGCGATAAGCGCGGAGATGGTGAGAAAGGCATTCATTGACGCGACGAGCGAGGGCGGCAAGTATTACGGAATGCTTGAAGAGCAGTCGAAGACGCTTGCCGGAGCTTACAGTAACCTGGAAGGAGCGGTGAATGATGCGCTAAGCGAGATAGGAGCCAACACTGAGAGCGTGATGAAGGGTGCGATTGAGATTGGCACGAGTTTGGCGAAGAACTATGAGACAGTAGGCAAGGTGTTGATGACGTTGGTGGCTACATACGGAGGCTATAAGACGGCTGTGGTGGGCGTTTCCGTGGTGACAGACCTGCTGAACGGAAAATATACATTGAAGATAAGGCTGCTGCGCTCGTTGGCGGCGGCTCAGCAGCTATTGAACAAGACCATGCTTGCGAATCCATACGTGGCAGCAGCGACTGCGGTGTTGAGCATTGCGTCTGCGCTTGTGATATTCAGGAACAGAGCCGGTGAAGCTACTGAAGCTCAGAAACAGATGAACGCTACCTTCAGTGATACACAAGCGGAGATGGCAGCTGAGCAGAAGCAGATAGACACCTTGTTTGAGAAACTGAAGAAGGCAGAGAAAGGTACGAATGAGTATCGTGATGTGAAACAGAAGATTCTCGATCAGTATGGAGGTTATCTGAGCGGACTTGGCAAGGAGATAGCAACACTTGCTGATGTTGAAGGAGCATACAAGGCAGTGGCAAAGGCGGCACGTGAAGCTGCATTGGCACGAGGCAGGGAGGCGGCACTAAGCGAGGCGAACAAGAACTATGGCGAGAACTATTCCTCTTCGATGGGTAAACTGCGTGGTGTGCTTAAGGATAAGATTGGAGAGAAGGAAACGTCGAAGGCATTGAAGAAGATACAGAAGGAACTGCGTGAGACAGGCACTATCAGCAAAGAAACGGAAATGAGCATCCGTGGATTATTGAGGGGTGATGCCACTTATGGCAAGACGGCAGCGTATTTCACTTCGCTCAGGAACAACGAGAAGGAGCTGAATGAAGCAGTCAAGGAGGCAGACGAACTGTTTCAGACGGAGGAAAAGCATGCCGAGAAGACTACGACAAAGGTTAAGACACTCGGTCAGGCATATAAGGAAGCAGAGAATGCCTACAAGAGTGCCAGCAAGAAAATAGATGAGATAAAGAAGAATCGTTCGAAATACACTGAGAAGGACTGGGAGGACGCTCAGGAGGATTTGAAGACGAAGAAGAAGATATATGAGGACCTCGGCGGTGATCCTGATGGCAAACAGAGCCGAAAGGATACAGCAGAAGCACGCAAGGAACTGACTGAGCTGAAGAAAAGCATCAATGAGCGCAAGAAACTTCAAGAAACCATACGTAAGCAGGAACTGGAGGCGAAAAGAAACGGCATTGATGCTTTGCTGGACGCGGAACAGGCGGAGATAGACACTATGGCAGAAGGCGCGGATAAGAGCCTGCGGCAAATACGCCTTGACAGCAAGCGGAAGGCAGAGGAACTTGAACGGCAATATGAAGACCTCAAACAAAAGAAGATAGACAATGCCCGAGCTTTGTTTGAGGCAGACTCGGCAAATGAGGGCAAGGAATTTGATTCCTCTACGGTAAATACTGAATACACCGATGCCGAAATAAAGCAATATGAAGAACGTAAGAAAGCTATTCAGCAGGAGACACGCAAATTGTTATCGGAGCAGGCAGACAGCGAGGAAGAGGCAATGCTGTCATATTTGCAGATGTATGGCACATTTCAGGAACAGAAACTTGCCATTGCCCGCGAATACTCGAAGAAAATTGCCAACGTGCAATCATCCTCGGACAGTGAGGAGACGAAGACATGGAAAACAGAGAAGCTGAGGAAAGAAGAGGCAGCGGCTCAGTCTGCCGTGGAAGCAAATGCCATTGCAGCCAAGATAGACTGGTACACGGTGTTTGATAATTTGGGGCTTGTGGTAAAGTCGCAACTTGAACCACTGCTTAAGCAGTTGAAAGACTTCTCAGGCACAGACAAGTTCAAGACCCTTGGAGCCGACCAACAGAAGGTGATTGTTGATGCCATGGAAAAGATAAGAGGTCAGATTGGAACCTCTGACGTGGATTTCCATAGTCTCGCGAATGACATTGTAGAGTATCAGCAGTCTCTAGCTAAACAAAAGGAGGCAGAGGAGGCATATAATGACATACTGCTGAAATACACTCCGAAGCTTGAAGAAGCAAACAATGATCTCGACATTGCAAAGAACACAGGTAACGAGGAAGCCATAAAGGCAGCGCAGACGAGAGTCAATGAGATAACCAATATAATTACAGATGCCGGCTCGGCTTATAGTGACGCTACTTCGGCAGTCACGACATCAGGATCCAAATTGCAGAAGACCGCCAAGGCCGTGATTCAGCCGATGAGCGAGATTGGTACATTTCTCAGTACTTCGGGGCTTACTCAATTGAGCGAGCTTTGGGGAGCCTTTGAGCAGTTGAAAGGCGGTATTGACGGACTGAAAGCCCTGTCGGAAGCGGACAAGGCAGCGAAGGGGCTTGCAGAATCCGGGAAAGAGATAAGCGACGGCGTTGAGGGAGCTACGGAGAGTCTGGGCGAAGTGGGTGATGTGGTAACGGACAGCCTGTCGGAAGGTCTGAGCAAGGCAGGTCTGATAGGTCAGATAGTGGCTGCGGTGTTGCAGATACTGGACATACTGAAGGATGGCATTGGCACGCTTATATCGAGTCTGATAGACACCGTGTTGGGAGCGGTTAACGGAATATTGAAGAATATCCTGAGCGGAAAGTTTATAGAACAGATAGGAGAATCGCTAATATCGGGATTAGGAAATATCATAGATACGGTGACAGGGGCGTTAGGTTCGGTGTTGAGCTTTGGACTGTTGTCATCGGACGGCATAAGCAGCTGGCTGACGAACGGGAACGAAAAGGAGGTGGCAGAGAAGACAGAAGAGCTGACCAAGATGAACGAACGTCTTGCCCAGAGCATAGACAAGCTAAAAGAGTCGATAGACAAACAAGCAGGTGGCAGTGCAGTTGAGTCGTATAACGAGGCGAGGAAGCTGGAACTTGAAAAGATTCAAAACGAGGCGGCAAAACTGGAGGCTCAGATGGGTTATCATTCAGCCCATCACAGTAATGCCTACTATTGGAGCCGTGAATTTGACGCTGCGAATTATGATAAAATAAACGCCCTGCTGGCTAAGAACAGGGACAAATACGGCAGTACGGCGACGATGTTTAAAGTTGGAAGCCTTGCGGACATGTACAAGCTGACTCCAGAACAGATAGCTGACATAAGAGACAATCTCTATGATGTCTGGGATGCGATTGTAGGAGCGGGCAAGTATGACAAGTCAGAGTATTGGGAGAATTACGCTGACCTTGCCGGAGAGTTGGCAGAGCTGGAAGCCTCGATAAATGAGAACCTGACCCAAACGACGTTTGAGAGCCTACACAGCAATTTCCTGTCATCGCTGATGGACATGGAACACTCGGCAGAAGACTTCTCGAATGACTTTTCGGAGATGATGGCAAAGGCTATGCTTAACGCCGCCATCGGCAACATAATGGACGAGGATCTGAAGAAGTTCTATGAAGACTGGGCCGCGCTCATGAAGACGAGAGAAGACGAAGGAAGTCAGCTGACAGAGTCAGACATACAGGGATTCAGAGACAGGTGGAATAGTCTTGTGGAAAAGGGGACTGCGAAACGCGACGAGATATTCGACATAGTGGGTTATGACCCTACGGACGATACGAATGACTATTTCAGCAGTCTTGAGGACTCGTTTCTCTCAACACTGACAAGCATGACGGACGATGCGGAGGACTGGTCGAAAGAGATAGTGAGGACAATGACGGAAGACCTTGTGAAGCAGCTTGTATTAGGTGAGGATTTCGGGAAATGGCTTGATGACTGGCGAAGCCGGTATAAGGCAGCAGTGGAAGCCGGTGATATGACAGTAGTGAACGCATTGAAGGCGGAACTTGACGCTATGAGGGAGAGTCTGAAGGCGGGAGCATCGGAGATAATGGAGATGACCGGATTCTCAGACCTGATGGCAGAAGACGTGAGTGAAGCCGCGTCGGCATTTGATGATCTCCATAGCAGTTTCCTCGACACACTGACAGATATGGAGAGCGACGCTGAGGAATGGTCGAGGGAGATAACCCGCGTGATGGTAGAGCAGTTAGTGGAACAGAGTCTGCTTGGCGAGGCCTTTGACACTTGGCTTGAGGAATGGAAGGGACGCTTTGCAGCACTTATAGAGAATGAGACCCTGACAGACGCTGAGAAATCTGCCGGACTGATTGCCCTGAGGGAAGAACTGAACGGGATGCGGGCGAACCTGTCGGAAGAGGCTCAGCGGATAATGGACTCGATGGGGTATGCTAAGGCTGATGATTGGGAATCTCCCTTCGGAGATCTTGAGGGCAAATTTTTGGACACTCTTACATCGTTGGACAAAGACGCTAAAGAATGGAGCAAGGCGATAGCAAAGACGATGGCGGAGGAACTGATAAAGAAGAACGTGCTCGGCGAGAAGTTCAGCAAGTGGGCAGAGGATTGGAATGAAGCCTACCGCAAGATAATGGAAGACGAGACCTTAGGCGAGGAAGAAAGACTAAGACGCTTAGAAGAACTGCGGAAGGCGATGGAAGAGATGCGTGACAGTCTTGCCTCGGAAGCCAACGGGATTATGGACGCTATAGGACTGACAGAGCTGATGGAAGAAGATACGACATTCGACGGTATGCGCGACACGTTTCTGTCATCATTGATGGATATGGAAGCGAGTGCGGAAGATTTCAGCAAGTCTATTTCAGAGACCCTGGCCCGGCAGTTTATCGATACCTTTGTGCTTAACGGCCAATTTGACGAGAAGCTTGAGGAATGGAAGGCCAAGTATGCGTCGATAATGAAGAACGAGGGTCTTACCGATGAGGAGCGAGCGACGCTACTGAAGAACCTTGGAGCCGCCATATCAGAGACCCGTGACGCAATGTCGGAGCAATCGAAGGAGATACTTACAATGCTTGGACTTGGCGACCATGCAGACCAGACAGCGACGATGAATATGGCAGAGGCAGCGACATACGACCAGTTTGAGACATACCTTGGTATAGCAATGGCGCAGCAGATGGCATTGGAGCAAGGAAACGACGTGAGAGTGCGAATACTGGAATCTATCCAGGCGTTAGGAGGCGTTACTTCACCTGACTCGAACGTAGTGAAGGAAATCAACGCGAGGATGCGCACCGCGAACGAGTACCTGCTTGCGATAAGGAACTCAAACCAAGAGATATTGACAACGTTCACTGAGCATTTGAACGATATTCGAAGTACGTTAAAACGATTATGATATGCCAAAAGGAAAGTTATATTTTAAGTCGGCATTGACCTCGGGATGGGTTGACGCATGGGAAAGATACGGTTTAGGGCTTGAAGACGGATCATTGTCCAATCTTATAGCCCCTGCTCCCTTAAAAAAGCCGGTGAGTAACAGTAACGCCCTGAAGCACGGAATAGCTTGTCTGGAGGATTCCATTGGCAAGAAAGACAGCAAGAGCGTGAGTCTGGAGATACACCTTTGTGCGAAAAGTGACCGTGAATTCATAGACAAGTTTTCATTATTATGCTCTGAGGTACTGGGTCAAGGATATTTCATGCTAAAGACCTCTTACTTTCCAGACACAGTGTATCACATGATTTATCAAGACTGTCAGCCATTTCAGCAGTGGAACCAAAGAATGGCAAAATTCACTTTATCGCTCATAGAGCCACATCCAGAAATACATACAGAAATATGACATATGAAGAATTGACCAAAATAACAGGCATAGGTGAAGCCGACTTCATAACAGGCGATACCGTAATAGACTCCGGTCAGATGATTGACAACATCAACGGCGACGGAAGCCTGACGTTATCATGGAAATCTTCGCGAGGTGGTGTAATACCTGCCGGGACCACCCTTGGAGATTACGTGATGCTGGAGACATACGCCCCGGCAGGCAGTGGTGACGGAATATACCAGTGGAGTCCGAAGTTCTCCGATATGTCATCCATTCTTGGCAAGACCCTTTTCTTTAAGACTGTTGAGACTACCGACGGTGACAAACTGACGCTATACACATTCTCTTATACCGGCCCGGCCTCTACGCTTATCACAGATTTACAGACATTCTTGGGCACTTTGTCTGGAGGCTGGAACGTATCAGCCTCAGAAGCCGTACTGACCTCAGAAGAAGCAATATCAGTGAGCTTTGACGGAGACACAATAAAGTCAGCAGTGACAAAGATTGCAGATGCCTGCGGTGTGAACGCATACTACGTGAAAGGCAAGATATGTATAGGAATGTCAAAAGCATACGCCGCAGAGTCATATTACAACAGGTTTGTCGTACTCGGTGGTACTCGTAATATGGCAAAGAAGACTCTAAAAGGAGGCTACAGTGCAATAACCCAAAGACTGACAATAGACGATAACGGCAGCATAATCAGCAAAGGCAGCGGTCCTGCAATGACGAAACTGCTTGTTTTTGATGACATATATCCAAAGATGGAACTTGTGATAACATCAGCAAGATACAGACTATGTTATCTGTTGGATGAAAATGGCAACAAAATATCCAACGGCAATGGAGGTTACAAGCAATATGCGAAATGGTATGTTGGACTAGGAATTGAGAATGCCAACGGAGGTGTGGACACGTATTCCTTCGACACGAAATCGATAATAAAAGGCAAACCTCTTGGCATTTTGTTCCAGAGCGGCCCTCTTACAGGAAGAGAGTTTGAATTGTCATACTTCGACAAGTCAACTGTAGAAAAGGAGAAAGACGATGTCAGTGAAACAGGTTTTGCGGTTAAGGCTGGCGAATACAGAATAATCATGCAGGCCGACGGCGACACATTGCTCCCATCGTTGCCAACAGACGGAATAGAAGGCGAGGGAGGCCTTTGTCCTGGATCCGGGCAGAAAATAACGCTGACGAATGTCGCCCTTGATGAAGAGTATATAAAAAAAGCGAAGGAGGAACTAAGACAAAGAGGTGAAGCTGTGGCCGCCATATACAGTAGCGGCAAGATAGCCAGTTACACAGAGCAGATCTATTGGAAAGATTTTCTGACCGAAGGTAGAACGGCACCAAAACTGGGAGAGCATGACTCAATACTCTCGTCAGACAAGCAAGACGGATACATAGTCACGAGTGTTACAACAGACCTCATAACAGGACAGCAGAGCATAACCTATGGCACCTTCACGCCTAAGGGATTGATTTCCTCGTTGATTGACAAGATAGACAGTGTGCAGGTAAGCGGTGGTGGAGGCACGGAAAGCGAAGATTATCGCGGTACTGCCCCGATGAACATCGACCAGCTAAAAGCCTTGCAAAGGGCAGGAGGTAACATCGGTATGGTGACTGTTAATGAAAAATTCAAAGAGACAGATGACCAATACAAATCACTGAACAAAGCGTTTGGTGAGGTGAAGAACCAGGCAGACCGGCAATTCAACTTGTGGTTTGGTGATTATGCCCCGCTGCCCACAATGTCAGACCCTACAGTAGAGGCGAACTATCCTGCAAGCGACTGGGTGACCGCCTCGGCAAAAAAGATGCACGTCCAGGATATATATTATGATACAAGAAGAAAGGCATCGGAAGGAGGCTTGGTATGGAGGTGGGTGTCGGAAATAACAGATGAAGGTGAGTTGTATTATTGGGAGGAAGTGACCGATGCAGACACCTTGGCAGCGTTGGAAAAACTCTCAGACGTGACAAGTGACGGAATAATATGTGCCGGTACGGAAAAGACGAGAGTGCTTATAGAGTGGAACAAAGCGTTCAACGAATACAATAGAATAAAGGAATATTGCTTAAACTATGGTCTTGACGCTGATGATTATTATGGGGTAAATGAAGAAGGAGAGGCGAACGAGAACGTCTACACGTCTTATGTCAGTGCATTGTTGACACTCGCAGTTATGCTGAACGGTGGAGAGGAATGGGATGAGACAACTCTGCCGCTATGGCTGAGGGATTTGAACAATGACACGGAGGTACCGTCAGCTGACGATTACAGGGCTACGTGGAACACATACTACGAGAGCTATAGCAATATGGTACAGATAATGTCTGAGGACAGCAAGGATGCCGCCGATGCCGCCATAACAGAGTTGGCACGCATGGCCGATGACAATATACTGTCGGCAGTGGAAAAGAAGACCGTCATAAGGGATTACGAAGGTGTAGTGACAGAAACGACAGAACTCGTGTATCAGGCAGAGGAAAACGGAATGAGTGAAGGCAACGGCAGCGTGTTGTACAATTACAGGCTGGCATACACCCGGCTCTGGTGTTACCTTAACGACTTGACAGAAGAAGTTGTGGATGTCTTCATGTCATCACTTGAAGCCATATCGTCACCAACCATGCTTTATAACGGGGAAAATACATCGATAGAAGGAAGCGTTTTCACAGAGAGGTGGAAGCAATATCACCAACGGGCAGAAGAATTACGCACTGCTTTGTCTGCTATACAGATGAGGGTGTTTGTCAGTGTAGATTTGCCAACGCCTCCATACAAACGCGGAGACCTGTGGCGTAAACTTGATGCCGCAGACACTGAAAAAGGGTCTATGATGGTGTGTGTGGTAGGGCGCATAAAAGGAGAGACGGCACTTGTAACGGACTGGACTGAGTTTGTAACTTTGGAAGAGGCTAAAGAGCCAAGGGTAGCCATTTCCATGCTGATAGAGAAATTGCTTCCTTATATTGATATGCAAGATGTGATTTCGCTCCGGTTGCAATCTACGACAGGTGCAACTATTGGAGATATATGTCACGTGGATGGCAAGGTTTATATTAGCAATGGGGGTGGCTCGTTTACAGAAATAACAGGAGACGATACACTCTCAGAGGCCTTTATGGCGGCATACGTTGCCACCAATGACGATGTGATTGTGGTATATACAGGAGACAGGCCTAACTCTGCCTCAAAGTATGATGTATATCTGAAGCAGATTACGTTTAAGGTGGCCGTGACTGGCGAAACAATAGAAGGAGGTGTGGAAGTGTCGATGTATGGTGATAAAGCGTGGGAGGTAATAAGTCGACCAACATCTGGCATTATTGAAAACCTTGGCAGTCTTGTCCGGTTGCTCGTATTTGGCAGCGGTGATTGTAATACTGTTGATGCGGCAGGAATTATCACGACCAAGAACTTTGTCGGGATGTTTGCCCAAAAGGTAGATGGGAGCGACCAAACTCTTGCAGAGGCATACCTGCATGCTTCAGTGGAATACGACAGTGAGGGGAACCCTGTCGGAATTGCCAAGATAAAGGCGGGGGAAGTGGTGATAGATGGCGAAACCACGGTGAACGACATACTACACGTTGATGAAACTGGCGTATGGATTGGCAAGGATGGTGTACAGAGTATTGTGCTTGGTGCGGACGGAAATGCTACATTTAATGGTGTCGTTAATGCCGTAGGGGGTACGTTCCAAAATATAACTCTATCGGAAAAGATAGAACATAGCGGAGGAAATTTCAGTCTTGATTCAGAAGGAAAACTGACCGCTAAGAATGCTGTTATTTCTGGAAACATTACCGCCGAAAGCCTTGTGTTGAGCAACGGTCTGAATGTTAACGACAACTTCATTATGGGTTCAGACGGAAAACTCACAGTCAAGGAAGCGAATGTAAGCGGAGAGATAAATGCCACAAGCGGAACGATTGGGGGTATGAAAATCAGCTCCAATAGCATTTCTTCGGGTGAAGTGGACGATGGCAACGGAATGCTTAATATCAGCAAGAAAGGAATAAGCCTCTCATACGGCACTACAAATATCACATTGAGCATAGGAACATTTGAAGATTTAATTAATGGTGGAATAGGGACAGACGCGGCTTTGTTGATAAACGATAGTACAAGTGCCGGAATAGCTCCAAAGATAACATTGACTAATAATATGGCTTATTTCAATGTTCCCGTGTTCCTTGACATACCGAAAGATTATAGAGAAGTTCCTATCGGAGCTTTGTATATCTACAATGGAGACGAGTTACGAATAAGAGTACCTGAATAAACAATAAAGACATGAAGATAAATTTCAAGAAACTGGAGGCTCAGACCTCCTTTGACGGCTCAAAGCAGACGTTTGATATAGCTCAGACGATTGGCAACATGATGATGTATAACGGCAGTGTGCTGCTCGACATTGGGTTTGAAGACCTTGCGAGGGAGATATACTACTCCACGGACGAGGTGGAGGTGGACGAGAAGTATACCAATGCTATAGCCCAAGTGGTAAGGCAGAGCCAACTCATTGCCGCCATCAAGCGAGAACTGATAACACGTTTAACCAACAAGGGATAATCATGGCAATAAGGTATATCAAGGCAAGCCTAAGTAATGTGACGAACAAGGAGACGGGGGAGCTTGTAAGCGTAAGGCTCGTGGCCTTGGAGAGCAGTCGTGACATAACGGCCACATACGAGCTGCCTTATATACTTCATGCCCTCGGACGGCCAGACGTAAGGATGCCTGTCGTTGAGAACAATAAGTTTACTTACAAATTCCCATTCAAACTATCATAATATGGCTATCGAGAGACTGAATATACCACAGAAGAGCCAAGGCGACGAGCTGACGGCTGAGGAGTTCAACGAAGTGCCCGCCAAGATAAACGAGCTTGTGGATAACGACGAGAGCGTGAGGGAGAGTATTGCCAACGCCTTGCGAGTGGCCGGCGAAAAGGTCGGGTGGATAGAGTACAGTGGCGGCAACGTCACGTTCTTCACCGAGCAAGGCGGACAACGCATTGGCTCGTTCTCGCTGTCAGGCACTTCTTACAGCATCAATGTGGCGAGCGACACCGCTACATCATTCTATATTCTTACGTCGTCAACGTCCAAGAAGATTACCCTCACGCCATCGACCAAGGCGATGGAGATTGGTGGTTCGCCCACTGAGTTTATAGAGGACTATACCTATACAATGGCGGTGGACACAGGCAACGGTGTGTATGTGGACAGAGCGTCGGGAAACTGCATGAACGGAGAAAGCATTGCTGAGGAGGTGAGAAACTATGTAAGTATCGGCAACAACCGCATACGATTCGTGATTACCGGATTGGAGAGCGGACAGGTGAAGAGCGTGGTGTTCACCGCCATCGTGACCTCACTCACGCTGACTTCGGAGTTCTCTTGGAACAGGGCTTTCGTGGAAGGCGCTGCCTATGCCATCGACGGCATATACTTTTCGGGTAAGCTGCAAAAAACACTATACGTTAGGGTAGACGAAGATGACGAGCAACTATACACCGTGACCTTCAACTCAGGCACAAGCTACACCACCACGGCCTACTCCTTTGACATGACAAACCACTTCCCCAAGGGCGGAACAGGTGTGCATAAGATAGAGATATGGATGGGCGGCGACAATGTGGAGACACAGCACTACATGTATAATGTGATATGCGTGGCGGCTGCGGATGCAAACAACGTGTCTCTTGTCTGCATCAACGACATAGCCGACAAGGCTATCAACTACAACACACAGACGCTCTTCCGCTATGCGACATACAATGCCACAAAGGTCACATTTGACATAACGGCCAACGACGGCAACAACGACTTTATTGTTGTATCTGGACAGGAACTGACCGTACAGACACAGACAAAGACCGCCTACACAACCAAGCTGGAGATAGAGACGGAAGCCGCAGACGGAGTAACGTTGAGCGTGAGGGCAACAACCAGCGAGCGTGTAGAAGAATTGGTTATGGAGGTTGACAACAGCAACTCCTATGCTGCCGTTGCTGGTGCAAACTTCTACACCAACTCCTCGCTCCGTAGCAATGGAGCTGCTGACCGCCAGGAGATATTCAACATCGCCGCAGGCGCTGACAAGATTAGCTATGCCGCAGCGTGGACGGGCTTCGCATGGTCAACTGACGGATGGGCGATGGACTCCGACAACAACAAGTGTCTCGTGGTGGCTGCGGGTAATACCGTCGAGGTGCCCGACCTCAAACCTCTCGCCGGCTCTAATGCAGGCAGTCTAACGCTGGAGTTCAAGTACAGATGCTCGAATGTGGCCGACTACGATACGCCCGTGATGAGCTTCATGAGCACCGACACATACAATGCCGCCGAGACAAATGGTATAATCCTCTTTCCCACACGCCTCACCGTGCTGACATCTGGTAACAGGCAGATGGTGGCTCAGACCGTCCAGCTCGTCGAGGATCAGATTCTTCACGTCGTGATTGTACTCCAGCGTGGCTACGGCACAACGGGTCGTAACCTTTGCCATATCTACGTCAACGGCGTGCGCCAGTGCGTGTTTGAATATGGCGGTAACACGACTTTTGGCAACGGCTATCTGAAGATGGGGCAGAAGAGTGCCGACTTCTACTTCTATATGATGCGCTACTACACAGGCAAGGTGTTCGAGGCGGGAGACGCTATGACAAACTTCTTGAACACCCTCATCGACTCCAATGACTACACTCGTGAGGGTGTGCGCAAGGACAACGACATCATCGACGGAACGGAGGTGAGCTATGAGCTATGCAAGGCGGCAGGCTACAACTGTATGGTGATTGAGATGCCCGACGATATAGACATCCCGAGCGTTGAGAACAACGTGAAGGTCAAGTCATCAGTGACGTTTGAATACAACGACCACCCCGAGTGGAACGTGCGAATTGATAACGCTCCGATAGACGGTCAGGGAACAACCTCTATGCGATACTACCGATGGAACGTGCGATGGAAGTTGAAGAGCGAGGCCTTGTTTACCTATGCCGACGGAACTACCGACACCAAGGAGGGCTACATAGCCGGAAAGGGATTGCACCCGAAGGTGTCGAAGATTACGGCTAAGAAGAACTATGCCTCCTCTATGCAAGGACATAAGATTGGCGGTACGACCATGTATGACGAGTTGTACGAGCGTCTTGGACTGAAATCGTCTCTGCCCTCAACGTCAAACCGAGTGGCGATATACTCTTATCCGTTTGTGGGATTCCAGAAGTACAAGGACGGAACATACAAGTTCATTGGTCTCTACACCGCTGGCCCTGACAAAGGCGACAAGAAGACATTTGGCTACGACACCAAGGCTTATCCCTCACTCTTGCAGATAGAGGGCCCTAACCATGCACCTCTCGGCACTCGCTTCCTCCATCCGTGGATTGACGTAACCTATTCTCCTTCCGACGAGACCCTTATGTTCGGCGGTCAGGAGGCGTGGGACGTGTCAATCGCCCCTTGGGAAACCTCCGAGGACGGAACACAAGAGGATTGGGACAACATCTTGAACCTTCTCGAACAGGAATGGCGGCCGGCGTACGAGATAGCATACTTCTGTTCTCCGTTCCTGCGCTCGCTTGACGAGGTGGGCATGACTCTTGATGAGATAAACGCTGACGTTTATGCGTTCCAGAGCCGCACCGACGTGTTCGGAAACCGTAATAATGGCGTTCTGACGCTCTACGACAGTAGTTATCACCTCATATACTACCGCCTCAAGACCAAGCAGTATGAGATACTGGATGGTCACGATGTGCGCACATATCTTGACGGCTATCTTGACAATATGGACAACCCTTCCACAGGCGAGCTTATCGTGGCTCGTGGGGCGAAGTTCCAGGCAGAGGCTGGCAACTACTGGAGCATAGAGGATGCCGAGTATCACGACAACTTCTGTGTACTGATTGGTGCTACCGACAACCACGCCAAGAACACCTATCCGTTCAAGTTCAAGCCCCTGAGCGAGGGCGGGCGTTGGTGTTGGAAGCAGGATGACCTTGACTCTATCCTCGCCACCGACAACAACGGACAATCTACCAAGAGCTACAGCGTGGAGGTGGGCGATGTGACCGCCGATGGCACAGACATCTACCAAGGCTCTTCTTCGGTGTTCTGGACACTTATCGGCAGCTGCTTCCGCACAGGCTGCAAGACCATGATGAGCCGTATGGTTAACGCTCTCGTGTCGATGGCGGGCGAGCTTGGCATACAGGGTTCAACGGTTCATGAGACCGTGATGAACATGTTCGACTACTATTTCTGGGAGCGAACAGCCAAGTATTTCCCGATGCTTGCATACAACTACGACAGTAATTGGTGTTATATTACTCCGTGGGTCATCGACCCCAACAAGACATACAACAACGTCTTTCCGCTTACCCAGGCTCTCGGCACTCAGTACGAGGCAGAGCGTCAGTGGGTGGAGCGTCGCATTGTCTATGTGTTTTCGCTCTATGAGATAGCTGCGTTCACGGGTTCTTCGGATGATGGTATGGGTAAGCTGGAGTTCACTCCTGCCAAGACGTTCAACTTTCAAATCACTCCTGCTATTGATATGTACCCAAGCGGCAACATCGGCGGCGGCCAGAACGTCAAGGGTGAGAGGACTCTTGCCGGCGAGACCTGCGTAATAGCGGCCACGTCGGACGGACAGACCACATACTACCTAAAGGCGGTTGACTGGTACACCTCTATAGGCGACCTCTGCCAACTCACTCTTACAAGCCGTGGTGGCGACGCTACGGTGGGAGCCTCGTTTTCCATATCGGGCAAGCGCCTGAGGGTGCTGAAGGTGGGCGATGCCGACGCTGCCAACGTGACGTTCAACGCCTCTACGCTTGCCGTGAGCGGTGCGTCGCTCGAAGAGATTGATGCCCGAAACGTGGTGTCGCTGAAAAACGACGTGCGCCTGCTTGGCTGCCCACGCTTGAAGAAGGTGTTTTTCGAGGGAACAAACGTGCCCACGCTGCTCATCCCGATGGGTGCGAAGGTGGAGGAAGTGAGCTTTCCTACAGGCTTGCAGACGCTCTTCCTTCATACCCTACCGTTGCTCACGATGGAGAAGATGTCAATACCCGATGGCAGTCTCACCACCATCAATGGCCTCTACTACTACGAGTGCCCTAACCTCTCTCCATTTGACATTCTCCGAAAAATATACAACACAGAGGACAATAGCCTCCAGTTCATCACGATGATGTGGAATACTCCTATAGCAGGCACGTCGGCTGACTTAGACATGCTTGCCACGTTCACCGAGCATAGCTACGACCCCACCACCGGCGAGGGCTATGGGTCTGTGGAGTTCGACCAAGAGAATATGCTTCTTGTCAACTCTGCGCAGCGTCCAGTGCTCGAAGGTGTCATCAACGTGGCCGGCTATGCCTACGAGGACTCTGTCACCTCTCTCCGTGAGTTCTTCGGTTCGAGATTAGAGCTGAATGTGGCGGGGTATTATCTGAGGTTCAAGGACAAACAATGGCTAGACTTTATAGCAAAAAAGTTTGGTGATGGTGTAGGTACAATACAAGACAACTTGGATTCCGTAACAAATATAGATGGTTTTACCCAAACTGAGGTAGCAGAAAATTGTCCAAACATTGACATTCTTGATATGTCACCATTCAAAAAACTAAGAACAATCTATTACCATTCTTCACAAGGCTGGAATTGGAATACCACTGCAACCAAAGTTTATTTTAGGCAAAATAGAGATACACCTTACGGCAATGTAAATGTTGGACAAAGTGTTGATGGTATTTATAAGTATGTTTATGGTTTTGGTAGTGTAAATCATAACTATAAATATGAAGAATGTGTTGTAATTGATAATTGCACCAGTTTCAATGGCTATTTCTTTAGGCATGTGAAATATGGTAATGTATATATAAAAAATGATGCAATGATGACTGGAGGTTTTGGATATGGTTCTAACCCAACAACAGTAGTAAATGGATTTATATACGTTCAAGCATCGGTATTGGTCGAGTATTTAGCTAATGAGAATTGGGCAAAACATAGTGCCAAACTGAAAGCCTATGATTTTGATGCAGACCCAGACAACATACTACCTGAACATACTGGATATTTCGTGATGTAATGTATTGTCAAACTAAAAAATGATTGAAATGAAGAAAGAAGTAATAAGTTAGTTAGGTTGGATTCGTTTCCAAAGCGACATGGTTGTAATAGCATTAGACCAGAATAATAACATAATTCAAACAATAAAAGATTAGAAATAAAAAAACACTAACAATACCAAACAAACCATTTCGTTTGTTTTTTTTATTTCAGATTTCGTCTCCTCGTTTTTTGAGGCCCGAAAACTTGGTTTTCGTGATTATATATAACGGGCTGCTGTTTATGAACAATATGCTGCGCCCACATAATAAAAAGCTAAGTCAATTGATGATTTATGCAACGACACAGTGCCAGTCACGCTGCAAGCATTATCAAAAACACCGCTAAGAGGCGAGCTTAGCGGTTTTCTTTCCATTACGGATATGATTACAGAGCAGACATATCCTCTACGGTCTTGTAGCGCTTGGAGTATTATCGCTTGCCCTGCTTATAGCTCTTTTTGTTATCAAGAGACAAAACACCAAACTGCACAGGCACAGGCTGGAACTGCAAGACAAAAACCAGGAACTGAATAAGCAATGCGAGGCTGTAAGGGAGAAAAACGCCCTGCTCGAAGAACAGCAACATCAACTACACCAACTGAATGAGCAACTCATGGACACCAATTTCAAGCGAGAGGGATTCTATTCCCCACAGACTATCTACAACTATCGCTCGGCAGTGAAGAACCGAGCCGTCAATAAGGATTCCTTTGAAGCAGATATAGCCAAAATATGCTGGGTTATCAGGTGAATTGTGGTTACAGAAAAACAGCGCGGGGAAATCATCTATTATGAAATCGATTGAAAGTCAAGTGACGTTGGACAACCTGTTTTAATACTTTTGTTCAAAACTCCTGCTCGTCGATGACCTTGCCATCCTTATCCACTGCCCGCCAATGCGTGATGTTTCGTGCTTCTGAGGAAATGGTCACTCCGCATTTTGTCAGATGGCATCCGTCGGCTTCGTAAGGGATATGTCTTCCATTCCTTCTCCAAGTCCATGACCTTCAACCCCTCGAACAGTTCCTTCTGACCTTGGAAATAAGCCTTGAAGGTGTTGCACAACAACGACTTTCCGAAACGGCGGGTCGGGCAAGGAAGACATATTGATACTTGTTGATAAGGCTATACATCATGCCGGTCTTGTCAACATACACCTTGCCATCTTCACGAATTCTCTGAAACTGGTCGGTATCTACAGGGTACTTGAATCTGCTCATATCATCTGCATTTTATCAAACAAACACTTTTCACGCTGCAAAATACGAAATAAATACGATATTTCCAAGAAATGGAGAAGAAATATATTGAATTCCACTTGAAAAAGAAGCCTGTGAAGGGGACACTGCAATTGTACTTGCCCCGGTGGTAATCTACTATATTTAGCACGATTTCAACCGGAGGCAATTTTTTCTTTGATTTATTCTTGTTCCTTGTATTTTTTCATTATCTTTGCAGACATATTTTATATGTATCATGCATAACATTGCTTGAGTGAAGCAAAAAATGACAATGGAAATAAAACGAACAATGAGTGATGACTACGAGGACATAGCGTCGGTTTTCAGCTACGAAATGTTTGACAGGCAGATGAATTCTTTCATCTCCATGTGGAACATGCTCACCGACGCCTGGGACGACTACGGCACGCAGGAACTGACCTTCGACATACTGTCGCTCTCGCTAAAGGCAGCACGCTTGTGTCTTATGGCAGACGAGGACATGGCGAGGCAAAACCAAGACTTGAAGAGAAGCCGCAGACTAAAGAATATGGAATATGCGGCAACCTTAGAGAAAATGGTCACGGAACGCATAACTCCCTTGGTGCAAGATGCAATAAGAAGGGTAAGGAGCGAGGGACAATTTGAAGGGCACAAATGGAAAAGGACAACGACAACGATACTTAGCATGTTGCCAAAGCTCGACGGCATTGCCAACAACGAGGAATATAAGTTCACGTCGTTCAGCAGTGAAGTGGCAATGATGGAGGGATTGCTGAACAAGAAATACAAGCCTACGAAATATCCCGGCATGCCGTCGGAAGAACGGTTGTGGAACCTTCTGCTGCTCTTCATGCGGACCACCTATCTGATGATGCATTTCTACAGGGCAGAAAACCTTTGCGGCGTGAGCCTGAGCAACGAGGAGGCGGGACTCATTTTCGAGGCTTCCATTCAGCAATATATCGACTCGCCCAAGGGCAGGGAAGATATTGACCTGTATTTCGCCACTTTGAAATACGACAACGACGGATGCGAGCTTACGGTGAGCCAACTGAAGGAAGCACGACGAAAGCTCCGCGAGGCTGTGCCCCAGTCGTTGCAGCTTGTCTTTCTCAGCCATGCGGGCAACCTTGAGGCAATGGCACAGGATTTCATTGCCAAAGGCGGCTGCAAGGAAGAGGACTATGATCCTTTTGTGTCGGCTGTGGCAAAATGGTTCATCATAGACCAGCAGATACGTTCCATCGAGCATCCAGAGGTGTGCGTCACGGCAATCTACAACCAAGTTTTTCACAAGACAGTCAACGGTCGCCTCGTCGATATGGAAAGGCTTCGTCACTGCATTGGGGAGATGGCGAAGGCCATCACCAAGAAGAGCCATTGGTTCTGCCTTTGGTGCGTCCTTCGCCACCATAACCTCATTGCCGACATTTCGCATGAGCATTTTGCCCAGCAGATGATGCACCCCGAATGGTTCGGACATCTGCCTGCCGACAAGCATTTCTCTGGCGACACACTCCGCGAATACTCAGGCTATTTTACTCTCTACGACTATGCCGCATGGGACAACTCGGCATTTCTCGACTACCGAAACCTTAACGGCAAGAAGAAATGGTCGGAAAAGCTGTGTGACAAACTGCTGAGGAAATGCCTTGAGATGGAAGACCTCTACGTCAAGGTCTGACAAGCACTATCTCGTCGGCGTAGCGGTCGAAGCCAACCGCAGGGTTGCCGCCTTTCTCCTTGATTTTTTCAAGCAGCCGTCTCTGCATTTCAGGACCAAGCGGATAGTCCCCACGCTTATGGCGATAGTAGGTTGAGTCGCTTCCCAATCCGGCTGACAGCCAAAAGTAGTTGGCGTTTCCCTTGGGAATGCTGTTGTACAACTTTTTGAACCCGTATGCCATACGTACCGTTTTTCTTACGAGGCGGTGCTCACAACCGTTGTCGCCGTGGCTGACCATGTCGGGGTTAAGTGTCAGATACTCCATCTTTTCGGCTTTCGCCTCCAGATAATTCTCGTGGCGGGCACATTCGCCGCTCTTCTTGCATGCCGACAAAGGGCATGCCGCGTTTTTACTGATTGTAATCATAATTTTAAGTATATGTTTTTGTTGATGATAGCTTATGCTATTGTTAAAGATAACTTGTGTTTCGCTGTCTGTCACCTTACGACAGTCGTCTGTCATAACTGTGACAGTCGGCTGTCATAGTAGTGACAGAGCCGTAGGAGACGTTACGCTTCATCGGCATTAACGTCTCGTTTGCGTCGTGTATAAGCCTGCTTGCGTGGCACTCTACACTCTGCATTATTTGCGTCTTACTCTCTGATAATCTGCAAGTTACAGAATGTAGAGTGCCTCTCGACTCTACATTCACTCTACATTCACCCTACATCATGCGACCTTGAGTGGCACGAGATGGTATTTCTGTCCTTGGGTGAATCGCTTTGACGTGCAGCCCATGCACTTTAGCGTCTGCCCTATTTTTATCTTCGTGCTGTTCGATGTCTGCAGGCTCGGATAGAGAGTCTTTAGGGTATCAAGGATTGTCTTGCTGTTCACCCATTGTCCCTCTTCTCCCTGAAGCGGCAAACGGAAGCAATTGCCGATCATCGTCTCCATGTCGTCGGTACGGAAGAAGGGCAGGTTCAGCTCCTGTATTCTCTTTGTCTCGTCGGTGTTGAACCAATAAGGAGTGTTGCCTACAGTCAGCTCGTGGTAGAGTTGGGCATACAACTGCTCATAGTCGATGGGCGAGGAATTGTCAATAAGTTTCCCTCTCGGTATCTTTATGCAAAGATAGCGTCGTGAGCCGGTTTGGTCGCAGAGCGGATGCTCATCGTTGGTTGTGGCAATGAACGAGGCATAACGTTGGCGGTCTTCCTGGCTTCGCCCGAAAATCGGTCTGCCGTTCACCTTCCTCTTTGAGAGCGTTTGCTTCAGTCTGCCTTGTTGCGACACTCCCATGTTGGCAAACTCGTCTATGTTGACAATGAGGTTGTGGGTAAGAGCCATGTCGGCGTCAAACTTGTTGGTGAAGTTGATGTGGTCAAGGAAATAGCAACGAAATTCCTCAGGCAGCAGTCTCACCGCAAAAGTCGATTTTCCGCAACCTTGTTCGCCTATCAGAACGGGGACACATTCGTTGCCGTGTATGCTGTCCATCTGCATCCAATGGGCAACAGCCGAACGAAGCCATGTGGAGAGAAACGCCAATTGCTCGCTGGTCAACCCAGGTATTCGGCTGAACAGATCGGCAACGTGGTTCTTGCCATCCCATGCGGGAAGTCGGGAAATCCATTCGGCTATAGGGTCGTAGTCGGGCACTGCGTCGGAGTTGACATACTCCTCGATGTCCTGTTTCGGCGACTTGTTTTCGCCAATGCCCTCCTTCTTAGCTTTCCTCACTATCGAGTTCAGTGTCTCGGCAGTGAGCGGAAGCCATTGGTCGCAGCCGTTGCACCTCACTTCGGTTTTCCCCATCAGCAGGTTTCTTCTGAATTGGAAGTTCTCTTCCAGGAACGATTCCACTTGGAATACCAAGCCTGCTGTTTCTGTCATTTCAAAGGATGACTCCTTTTCAAGTAGTTCTTTTTCCATTTTGAATTAGAATTGATAAGATTTACAATTCCGGTATTCGGCTTCATGGCAATTAACCTATGTAGGGAGAATGTAGGGTGAATGTAGGGCTGAGAGACACCCTACATTCCTTAACCCGCTGAAAACGTGTGGTTTAGGTGTGAATGATGTAGAGTGTAGAGTCCTGGCGACATCCCCCTGCAAATCTCCGCCACAGGCAAGCCAACGAAATCAAAGACCGCATCTCCCATTTTGGAAGACGCTGCAAAATTACAAACAAAACTTCCTCTTCCCAACTTTTCCCCTCGTCCTGTCCTGAAAGAAACGGGGCTAAGGGGAAAAAGCGGAGGGCTGCGGGGAAAACGGCGGGGAAAAATTCCGTGGATATTTTACGACGCCAACGTATAATTTGTGATATTTTAACGCGGAATATTTGGCATTACGGATGGTATTTCATACTTTTGCACTATGAATTTGATTTATGGAGATACCAATGCGCAGATTATCTCACGAATGGGGAGTAACTGCAAGCGTTATCGCATTGCCGCCAAGCTCACACAGCAGGAATTGGCAGACAATGCAGGTGTGGGCATTGCCACAGTAAAAAACTTCGAGAATGGAAAGTTGCGTAATGTAACCCTCGAATCCTTGTTGAGGATAATGAGGGCTATTGGCATTTTAGAACAAATCGAGGGAGTGCTTCCCGAGTTGCCCGTGTCGCCATTTGAAATGGAGGAAATTCAAAAGAAACTAAAAGGGAAGCAAAGGCAGAGAGTCAAACATTAAGGAAGGAGTTTAGTATGAATAACGTTTTGAAAATCACGCTTTGGGGGTATGATGTCGGAAGATTGGTGTGGGACGACAAGGAGAGAAGGGCTTTTTTTAGCTTCTCTCCATCATTCCTGTCGGCTGGATATGACATTGCCCCATTGACGGCATCCATCAGCAAACCATATCTTCGTCAAGGTGGAATATACAAGGGCAACATACAACGAAAAATATATAAGGGATTGCCTGAATTTCTTGCAGACTCGCTACCTGACCGTTGGGGTGAAAGTCTTATTTCAAGATGGCAGCATGAAAATATGCCCGACGTGAAATTCACCCCGGTTGACGCATTGGCGTTTATGGGTAAGCGTGCCATGGGGGCACTGGAGTTTGAACCGTGTTTTGACCAATGGAGTGCTCCGGTGGATTTGGAGTTGTCCTGTCTTTATAAGATAGCGGATGATATTCTCAACGAGAGGTCTGAGGCTGTGGATAATCTGAATAGTGCAAGTATGCAGAGTCTGTATCTCGTTGGCACATCAGCAGGAGGTATGCAACCCAAGGCAATTATTGCCATCAATGAGGATGACGGTACAGTGAAATCCGGTCAAATACAACTTGAGGGTAATTTTAAGTATTATATTCTGAAATTTGACAGAGTCGGGCGTTTTCCATATACCCTAATGGAAAAGACGTATTACGATATGGCTTTGGCATGTGGAATAAAGATGATGCCATCAAGACTGATTACAATAGATGGGCATAGTCATTTTATCACTGAGCGTTTTGACAGGGCAGGAAAAGACAAATTGCATATCCAGACACTTGCTGCCTTATCTCCTGACGCAGATTGTTATGAGGACTTGATGAAGACTGCCCGACTGTTGAGAATACCCGACAACGAGCTGGCGGAAATCTTCCGCATAGCCGCTTTTAATGTTTTTGCGGCAAATGTTGATGATCATAACAAGAACTTCTCGTTCTTGATGGGAAGAGATGGGCATTGGCATTTTGCTCCTGCATACGACTTGAACTTTACGGTGGATTTGCATGGGTCGCCGTTGTATCATCGCCATGAATTGACGTTATGCGGCAAGGACAGGAAAATCACTCGTGACGATATTCTCAGGTTTGGTGACGACTCCTGCATCAGGAATGCATCTTCTATTGTTGACGATGTAGAATATGCCGTGAGTCATTTTCCCGACTTTGCCGCAGCCAATGGCATTGACAGAAAATACATTGATGAGATTGGCGGATACCTTATTGGACAAAAATAAAGTCCTCATCGAAGTTAAACATTTCAGCATCATAATGGGCATTGTCAATGCCTATTTACCCGTGGAAAAACTGCGCAACTTCCTCACATCAAGAAAACTCTTCGGGATGCAGTATCTGCTTGCCTCGCTGTTTGGGGCAAGTAATTTCTTTGAATTGGCGGTTACTGTGGCTATTTCTCTATTAAAAAACTTTAATGTTTGAAAGAAATAAAAGTCTTTTCTTGGACATATTGAAATAAAGCGTTAATTTTGCAACTGATAATATTTTATTTGTTTCTTATAAATAACGGACGATATGGACAATATGTTATCAGTTTTGGAAAACTATATGCTTGACAATCCCAATGATATAGCAAGGGGGATTGCCGACGACTTCCGCAAGCGCAGGATTGAGAAGAACATCACTCGCGAGGAGATGGCGGAGAAATCAGGTGTGGCTGTAAGCAATATAGTAAGGTTTGAGCAGAAGGGACTTATCTCGCTGAAAAACCTTATAGGCATTGCCATGGCATTGGGCTACACTTCTGAACTGAGACATATTTTTGGTCAACCCAAATACTCCACTATGGACGAACTGTTGCAGATACGCAAGAACACAGGAAAGAAAAAGGCACATAGGATATGAATTTTCATAGCCAAACCTCATCCGTTCTACGGTTATTTTGGAGTGTTCGAAGACAGTCTTCCTGATGGTTACGGACGTTACCCTCCTATGACGACTTCCTTGCTGTAGGCATAAAGGCAAAGATTCCTCCTACCCGTTGCCGTGAGTTATACGAGCCACTCCAGTCTCCGTGTCCTTCAAGGAGTTGGTGTCGCGGTCGATGCTTTTGAAGTTGCGGCCTTTCGACAATTTCCACGTCAGTTTTATGCCGATGGCACTCGACGTATTGTGATTATGTGCTATCAGGAGTTTGTGGGCAAGACGGTTATGGTTTTCCACTTCTTCAATCTTGGCATTACGCTTGAACATGTCTTGGCAGAAGAGGCCTGCCGTGATATTCTTATATTTATAAGAAACACTTACAAAGTCGGAGAAGATGTTGCGGCTCTCGTATTCGTTTTCCATGAAATGATAACCATTGTCCATAGTTGCCATTATCGTCCAATTGCCAAGCCAGGCAGTGAGACCGATGTTGAAGTTGAACGACGTGAGGCGGTGGCTATAGTTCTGTCCGTCATTCCAGATGTTCAACATTTCTGCTGATATATAGGCATTGAGATGCTGTGGAATGATGTCGTAGTTGGTGTAGCTCTGCAGCATGAGTAAATCAATACGTCGGCCTTCAAGGAAGGTCTTTACAAAACGGTCGTCTTCTGTACGGTAAACGTGCTGCATGGCAGGATGAGCGTTGTGGCGAAAGAATGTCATCAGTTGGGTGTAGAGGCGTGGCGATTGATAGCTCAGTGTGAGTGTATGGTCGTCGCGTCTTTCCATAATCAGTTCAGGATTACCCTCCGAATACTCCATACCATTGGTTATGATGGACATTCCGCTCATGTTCTGCAGTTTTGACGAGGCAGGCGCGGAGGTGAGGGTGTAGTTGAGCCTAAGACTTTTGGAGATGGGCATGGAAAGGTTTAGTTTCGGACGAAGCCACACTCTGTCGTACCTGGTCTCTCCTTGGCGATAATATTCACGACTAAGCCCAAGTCCCACCATATAACCGATTTTCCCCAATGAGCCTTGTATTTGTGAGAAGGCATAGATGTTGCTTGAATGGATTTGCGACACGAGAGTGGCATCTCCCGAATAGTGATTATCGATATATTTCTGAGCATAGCGAAGTCCAGCTGAGAGGGTGAAGGGCTTCATGCGGTTTTCGTATATCGCCTCCGACTTGAGCGACCAAGCCTTTCCGAGTGTGTTGTAGCCAAAAGAAGTATCGTCAGATGTAAACAGATATGCATAAACGGTATGTGTGTATGATCCTGTCGCATTGGCGATGAGGCTTTGGCTCTTGCCTAATTGGGTTTTGAAATACAGGTCAAGCAGAGGACTTATGGTCTTCTCGCTGTTATCGATGGTTTCTGACGTGTTTCTCCCGTCGGAGTATGCGACATCTGTCTTCCTGAAGTCTCGCGGGTTGTTGTCTATTGATGTGGATAGTGTTGTGAGGAATGCGGAGCCATCTGCATTTATCCAACTGTATCTTGCCTGTATATCATGCATTGTGTTTCTGTTGATGATGTCGTTGGTGTTTCTCTCCACCTTACAATATTTATTATCAGCCATGAGATATTCTGTATGCTCTACTTCGTTCATACCATTGGAGTGTCGGTAATATCCGGAATAGTTTAGCGATAACTCGTTGTTTCCGCTGTTGTTCTTGGTATAGGCATTGCCCTTAACCATATCAGCCTTTGGAACGAGAGTGCCGCTTGCCCCTACTACATATCCACTTGTGACCTTTCGTGTTATGATATTCAAGACAATGCCTACATTCTCCCCATACCTAACTCCAGGCCTATCGATGAGTTCCACCTTCTCAACCTCTTTCGGTTGCATCGACTGTATATCGGCAGTCGTTGCTTCCACGTCGTTGATTCTCACTTGCACATTGCCCATAAGAGAGTTGGCGGCAGATATGGTCTCGTTGATGTCGTCAACTTTCACGTTAGGCAGTGGTAACATCTTTAAAAGAGTATAACCGGATGATGCAGACTTGGTCATTTCCTCGGATGGGAAAATCAGTTTACCGTCGGTGCGGTTTACGACCCTTGCTCCTTTTATCACCACTTCCTCAAGTTGCATGCTGTCGTTAGGGAAATCAGTCTGTGCTTTTAGCCCAGTCGTTGCCCACAATGTAAACAATACGAAGATTAATGAACTTTTCATCTTTTGCAGTCATTTTGTTGTTAGCGAGGACTATTCCGCGCTTTCGGAATGCAAAAGTAGTAAGTATTGCTAAAAAAAAAGATTTTTCATGCTGACAATTGTCTGACAAATAATCTGTCAGAAAGTCAACTCTCTGATTTTCTCCGCTTTAGGATATAAGCCCTACCTCGGTCTGATATGATGTCGAAACTGCTTGTCTTGTCCAATTCGCGTTTCAATCTGCTTATCAAGGCATACAATGTCTCGCTGGCATCGTCCTTCTTTGGCCAGAGAGCATCACATATTTCATGTTTTGACAGGCGGTGGGAGCCGGAGGCGACAAACATCTCCATGAGTTGGCGCTGCATGGGAGTGAGATGGGTTGCACTGAAACTATCCATCGTGATTGGTGGGCTTTGCCTTCTGCCCCTGAACGACAAGGCGAGCGAAAGCAATGCCATGACGGCGAGCCATGCAGACAACCTTTGGTCGGAGAGGCTCCATATCATTACTGCAGAGCACTTGGCCTCGGTATCGAACGTCACTTTCCATCCTCCCCTCTCGCATCTTACTGTATAGGTGATAAAAGCCATCTCACCCAACTGCGGATTACGGAGATGCCTGCGCAGGGTCTCGTCGCCCACAGCGATAGTCATCATCTCTCCCTCTGTGCGGGCAATGCTTCGATAGGCGCGTATAGAGTCTTGGCGCATTGTTTCCATGCCCTTTTCATTGATGGTCTTGGCGAGAGCCTGTTTCAGATCATTCTCTATGTTTCTTTCTGCCTTGCGATAGCTTCCACAACTTGTTGCCATGGCAGTGAGGCAAAGCAATATAAATATAAGTATTGGCAGTTTCTTCATATTGTTATATCCTATAAATCAGATGTCATTCATACTTCTGCTCGTCGATGACTTTTCCTTCATTGTCCACTGCACGCCAATGCACAATGTTTCGAGCCTCTGAGGATATGGTTACTCCGCATTTGGTCAGCTGGCGTCCGTCGGCTTCGTAGGGAATGGCATAGCCTTTGGAGTCTATCTGGGCCAAGGCATTATCCACGGTGTCGTCCACCTTCAGTTCGAGGACATAGATGTCGTTCTTGGTCTTGATTACCACATCGGCTCTACCGAGCACGCTCTTTACCTCTGTGTCCACCTTGCTGTTGAGCAAAGAGAACACAACGTACATCAGCAACTTATAGAATGCCTCCTTTTTCTTCTTCGCCATCCATTCCTTGCGGGTGATGATGTCGTAGGGCAAGGAGGCTATGTAGGAGCGGAGTTCGGTAAGTGCCGATGGCAGGTCGCCTTTTACCAATGCACGGGCCATCTCCAGTATGGTGGCATTTCTGTCCCAATCGGATATATCCATCAAATAGTTTGTCAAGCTATATATCATGCCCTGACGCACTTCGTAGTTGGGGAAGTGAAGGGTGTAGGAATCCAGCAGCTTGTCATAAGATGAAATGGTCAAGTAGCCACTCTGATAAAGCATCGGGACAGGTGTCGAAGCATTCTCGCACGGCACATTAAATTCCTCCAACGACAACTCCACTCCATCAAAGTCGAGAGGGTTGAAGTTGGGGAAATGTTTGAGATGCTCAATGAGCGATGCCGATGTGCCCGACTCAAACCAGTAGTGTCTGGTGGCCTTGTCGTTGAGTGCATTCAAAAGACTGTATGGGGCATATACATCCTGACTGTTCTCAGAGAAATGATAACCATCATAGTTCTTCTTTAGCACAGCGTATGCGTCATCAACGCTAATGCCAAGAGCTTCAGCATATTCCTCAACACAAGGACGTAAGATGGTGTTGAGTTCTTCCTGGGTAATTCCACACAGACCTGAATATTCGTCAAACATGGAAACTTGTTTCAGGTTGTTCAGCTCTGAGAAGATGCTCATTTGGGAAAACTTCGTCACTCCTGTGATAAAAACAAACTTAAGATATGCCCCTTCGTCCTTCAGCACCTGATAAAACTCACGTAGCATCATACGCATTTCTTCAAGCTGTTTTGTGTCGTAGAGCAATCGCATAACGGGTGCGTCGTACTCGTCGAGGATTACCACGACACGCTCGCCAGTCTTTTCACAAGCCCTGTGAATCAAGCCGCGAAAGCGGGCTCCTGGAGTTTCCTCCTCCGTATTACGCCCATATAGTCGTTCGTAGTCGGCAATAAAGTTTCCCAGCTTTGTCTTCGCCTCGCTCACCTTAAGGTTCTTCAGTCCGCTCATTGTGAAATGCAGCACGGGATATGTCTTCCATTCCTTCTCCAAGTCCATGACCTTCAATCCTTCGAACAGTTCCTTCTGACCTTGGAAATAAGCCTTGAAAGTGTTGCACAACAACGACTTGCCAAAACGGCGGGGACGGGCAAGGAATACATACTGATACTTGCTGACAAGGCTATACATCATGCCGGTCTTGTCAACATACACCTTGCCATCTTCACGAATTCTCTGAAACTGGTCGGTATCTACAGGGTACTTGAATCTGCTCATATCATCTGCAATTTATCAAACAAACACTTTCACGCTGCAAAAATACGAAATAAAAACGATATTTCCAAGAAAAGTATGAGAAATATAATGAAGTCCATTTGAAAAAGAAGCGTCCACCATTACCTGTCCACCACGCTCAAGTTCCTTCATAATATATCCGCACGAGCGCGTAAGAGAGTAATAATTGCTAAAGAGATGCTGTCTGTAAAACAGTTGTAAATGTATAAGGATAGTCGTACAGATGTTTGCATAATACCATCTTTCAGTATGGCTTTCTGGATGCTGCCATACTCGGCGTTTGGGCTGATAATGATTTTTATGTTGTCAATCTTTGAGGCAGTAAGTCGGCGAAGTTGGTCGAGGTCGTTTATCTGTCGGTTGTCTAAATATACTGTGGCTTCGTAAATTCCATCTATCATTATTTTTCGTTAACAAAGTCAATGCCAGCCTGTTGCCCAAGTACATCAACTGCACTTGCCATGTCGGCAAATGCAGTTTCCCTCACCTTTATCTCTCTTTCCGCAGCCATAATGCTTAGGCAGCAAAAACAAAGGGATAGACAAAAACTCGTTTTTATCATGATTATTTCATAATATAATAATTTTAATAATGAGCTCCTGTCTCAGGCTATTCAATGCCAAACTCAAACTTCTTGTTCCATTCCCTGAGAATAGACATGGTCACGGTCTTTTTGTTGAGGTTGAAGATTTCCGACCACTGGGTGAATCCCGTAGTCTCCTCCACTTCCGGTCCTTGAGAAACAAATTCCAGGAGTTTCCTGCCTTCGTCGGGAGTAAGGGTATAATTGTTTTCCTGCAATGTTTCACGCAGTTTTACATACCTGTCCATTCCGTGTTTAGAGTATTTCATTCCATACTTTGTCTCTCCCATGGTGGGCGATACATAGAAGTTGGTCACACAACGCAAGGTATCGTTGCCTTGGAGGAATTCAATATTTTTAGGGTAGTCTCCTGTGTTAGAGTTGGTATATTCCACTATGGCATAGTCGCCAGTGGCGTCAGCCATGAAGAAATGGTAGCTGGCTGTGTCGTTGTCCATACACATGTTGTACTCTTTCAGCATATTCTTGGCTTGTTCCACTGTGCTTGCCCTGTCGAGCAGCATTCGCATGGCTATGGTTGTGAAAATCTTCTTCTTTCCCTCTTCCCGTTGTTGGGTAGGTTTACCGTCGAGTTTGAGTACACTCACTGCAAAGCCGTCTTCGTTGATGCCGTCGAGCAGGAGGTATGGCAAGGCCATCAGCATTGAAAGGTCAGACTTCCCGTCGTTGTAGAATCCGCTTTCATAATCAACAAACTGCCCGTCTACGAACGACACCGACTTCTTGCCTCCCGCAGGAGCGGTATGCACAACTATCAGCGGTATCATGATTCTTTCTTTTGTGTCGGGGTCCTTATGGTTGAAGTCGAAGTTTCTGCCCATCAGGAAGTCTCCCGAGTTTCTGTCGGGACATGCAAAGGCACTGCATCCTGCATCGTAAGACACCTTGGTCTTATATCCGGGTATGATGGTGTCCATCAGGTTGATGGCCACAAATGTCTTCAGACTATTTGTGCCGTCGATGCCGAAGTTCAGCGCCTTGTCAAGTTTGTAGTCCACGTTGTATGTCATCTCGTATATACGACCCTTGTTTCCCTCAAGGTCCTTTAGCGAATAGATCATCGCCAGCTTGTCCTTGTCCTTTATCAAAACGGCATCGTTCTTTTTTGGGGTGGGAGTTACTGGATTGTCATCAACGGAAGTACAGGCACTGAGTGCCACCATTGTTGTGACTGATGCTAATAGTAGTCGGCATTTGGCTGTTGCATACGACATGTCACTCTTTAGTTGGTTTACGTTAATCATACTTTTGCTTTAATTAGGTTGAAAAATATATAATGATTATCGCTGCAAATATAGTGAAAGAAATTGTTTTTTGCAACCTTTTTAAGTACATCAATGTGCATTTTTGTAGATTAGACAACTGATTTTTATGTTTAGACAACCCAAATGTAGGAACTGACTGCTTGCAATGATGTTTGACCAACTTACTAACCGAGAGTATTTTCGTGATCTGATAACCGCATTAGAGGCACATAGAGCATAAGAAAGCATCCGCAGGCGGCTCATGCCGTCTTCAGACGACAGGCGCAATGAGATGTTCAAGGGAGAGGGAAATTTATGTTAAATTACGCTAAACGCTTGTGGCTTTGGTAAAATAGCTGTAATTTTGTCTTTTAAACGATATGAACAAACAAATCAGGAAAATCATAACGGCAGCAGTGTTAGGCATAGCTGTCGTGTGCAGCGAAGCAGCTGCCGAAAAGATAAACAGATTCAAGGTAGTGACACGTCACAACCCCCACGTCACAAATTTTGACTCACTGTCATCCCTGACGGTGGGAAACGGACAGTTTGCCTTTACCGTCGACGCCACGGGCCTGCAGACCTTCCCTCACATTTATGCCCGCGGCGTGCCGCTTGGCACCATGAGCGAATGGGGGTGGCATTCTTTTCCCAATGTCGAAGGTTTCCAGGCGAAGGACGCGTTGGCCAACCACAACTTCCGCCGAGGACATCCCGAATATTATTCGCTACAGATAAAGCATCCCGAAAGGACGCGCAAGGCAGTGGATTATCTTAGAGCCAATCCCCACAGGCTTCATCTCGGGACGATTGGACTGGACATCTCCGACACGTCGAAGATAAGAGGCGTCAATCAGACTCTTGACCTTTGGACGGGGAAGATAGACAGCAAGTTCGAGCACGAGGGAGTGAAGTATAATGTAGAGACCGTGTGCGCGCCAGATGCTGATTGTGTGGCGTCAAGTATATCCATGGAAGGAGGGGCTAAGGACAATAAGCCTGCCGGCAATATCGCCGTGGCCTTCAGTTTTGCCTACCCTTCAGGCGGACATTGCGACGACGCCTGCCAGTGGAAGGCTGATGACAATATGCATAAGACAACCCTGGAGGCAGGGAAGTACTCTGCCGTTATCACCCGAGAGCTCGACAATGCCGTCTATTATATATATGTGTCATGGCAAGGCCTGGCAGACATAAGGCAGACGGGACAACACAAGATTGTGCTCAGGGCAAAAGGCGGACGCCTGTCCTTCACAGCCACCTTCCAGGAGAGCCCGCGTGTGGAAGGCCCATCAGACACTGGTGCCATATCATCTGCCACTCTCGACTTCGTCTCCTGCGCCAAGGCATCAGCTGATCGCTGGCGAGCATACTGGAACGAGGGCGGCTTCATCGACCTCGGCAACGTGAAGGACCAAAGGGCGGCCGAACTTGAGCGCCGCATCATCCTCAGCCAATATCTCATGGGAGCACAGGAGGCCGGCAATATCCCGCCACAGGAGACAGGGCTCACGTACAACTCATGGTATGGGAAGTTCCACCTGGAAATGACATGGTGGCATCTCGTTCACTACGGTCTCTGGAACAAGCCCCGACTTCTCGACCGCCAGCTCTCATGGTATGCCACAGCTCGGGACAAAGCCCGCGCCATAGCCCAACGCCAGGGATTCAAAGGTGTGAGATGGATGAAGATGACTGACCCCTCGGCAGAGGAAGCGCCGTCCAACGTAGGCTCCTTCCTGATATGGCAGCAGCCTCATCTGATCTATATGGCAGAACTGCTTTACCGCGCGGCAAAGACGGACGAGGAGCGCAAAGGGGTGCTGGATAAATACGGCCAGCTTGTGGACGAGACAGCCCTCTTCATGACTGACTTTGCCGAGTATGATTCTGTCAACGACCGATATATACTGCGTGGCTGCATACCTGCGCAGGAGACCCTCAAGGCCGACTCCACCATAAATCCGCCCTTCGAACTGTCATATTGGCTTACAGCGCTCGACATGGCTCAGAGATGGAGGGCAAGACGAGGACTAGAGCCTGCTATCGAGACACAACAGGTGATGGACAAGCTGTCTCCCCTGGCATACAACGCCGAAGGATTGTATCTCGCCGCAGAGAGTGCCATAAACACATATACCGACAGGCGCATGACAAGCGACCACCCTGCATTGCTCGGAGCCTTCGGGATGATGCCCGACAGCAAACTGCTCGACAAGACGGTGATGGCAAGGACACTTAGATGGATTTGGGACAACTGGAACTGGGACAAGACCTGGGGATGGGACTATCCCATGGCGGCAATGACTTGCGCCCGACTTGGCGAGGCAGACATGGCAGTTGACGCCCTGCTTATGCCGAAGCGCACCAACACCTACCTTGTCAGCGGACACAACTATCAAGACCAGCGTCTGCGTGTTTATATGCCGGGCAACGGCGGTTTGCTCACAGCTGTGGCCATGATGTGTGCCGGATGGGACGGATGCACATCACCCGTCCCGGGGTTTCCCAAGGACTGGGATGTCAAATGGGAAGGGCTGTTGCCAATGCCTTAGTCATTGGCCTATAGAATGATGTCGCTGTACTTGCATATAGTGGATTTCTGGACATCCCTGTCCTGTTCTGGCATTTCCATTCCAGACAAGATTAACCTTATTGCCGATGAAGGTTGCTGACTTCTGACAAGTTCAGATAAGGGCATTCCTGTATGCGGAAGGGGTCTTGCCTGTGTGTGATTTGAAGAAGCGGACGAAATGCTGCGGATATTCAAAGCCGAGACGATTGCTTATCATTGTGACGGTCAGCGTCTCGTCGTTCAGCAACTGTTTGGCATGGGCGAGAAGGTGGTCAGAGATGATGTCCTTGGCGGTACGACCAGTTTCAACGCGCACCAGATTGCCGAAATAGCCGTTAGACAGACAGCATTTGTCTGCAAAATAAGCTACCGTAGGCAACCCGTCACGAAGGGCTTTTGTGGAGATATAATCATCAAGCAGTTCTATGAATTTCTTTACCACAGAATGGTTTATCTCCTCGCGGGTGATGAACTGGCGGTCGTAGAAACGGAGGCAATAGTTCAGCAGCAGTTCGATGTTGGAGACAATAAGTTCGCGGGTATGCTTGTCGATGGCTCGGTGCAGTTCCTGCTCTATCATTGTGAGCACACCCCGAAAGACTTCCACTTCCTGGGCGGAGAGATGTAAAGCCTCGGTACTGGAATAGCCGAAGAACTCGTAGCGGCTTATCTGCCTGCCTAACGCGGTGCGGTTGAGAAGGTCGGGATGGAACACCAAGGCTGTGAACTTGGCAAAAGGCACATCGGGGTTTGGTTCAACATTAACAACCTGCCCTGGGGCAAAGCTGGTCACGGTCATCTCGTCGAAGTCGTAGGGTGTGCGGCCGTAAGAGAGCTTGCATCCCTTGTTTTCTTTGAGATAGATGGCATAAAGTCCATAATGCATCACACATTCCTTGATGTGCTCCGTATTCTCCACATGCACCACGCTCACCAGGGGATGAAGCGTCTCCATCCCCTGATAGTCGTTGAAATCCTGTACAGTATTGATAAAAATCTCTTTCATTTTATTTTATAGATGCAGAAACCCAAGTTCCAATCTCTTTCTCACTGACATGATTCAGCAGTTTACCTGTCTGCCAGTTGATTTTTGGATAAGACTTTTTCAGTACGGCAACACTGTTGGCTATGGTGCTGCTTCCAGACGTTGCAAAAGGAATCACAGTCTTGCCTGCCAAGTTTGCTGCTTCAATGAATGTGTTTACTGTTCTCGGCGCGAGGTCCCACCATATAGGATAGCCAAGGAAGACGTAGTCGTACTTACTCACATCCACCGAAAGGGCTTTGATTTCAGGCCGTGCCTTAGGATTACTCATCTCTACCGAACTACGCGACTGTTTGTTTGTCCAGTCGAGGTCGGCACTGGAATATGGCTTCGCCGGAGCTATCTCACAGATGTCGGCATCAGCGATTTTTGCAATTTGTTTTGCCACTTGCCTTGTTGTTCCCGTTGCCGAGAAATACACTACCAATACTTTTTTCTTTTCCATTGTCTTTTTTACTTTGTTTTGTGAACAAGCCGATGCCGCAAATACTGTCAACACGGCCAATAGCAAGATTTTCAGATGTTTCATAATGTATAATGATGTGATACTTTTTATCGGATAATATTCAAAACATCCTCTACGATTTGCTCATCCAGCAGACGATTGTCGCTGAGTAATTGTTGCAGGTCGAAGCGGTCGTAGAGATCTTTCTTGATGCCACCAACCAGCACTTTCATGTCGGATGTGCTGTAATAAGAGGCGATGCGTTCACCGAATCCGCCATCCTTCGAGCCGTCTTCGAGAGTCACAACAAGCCTGTGGCTTGCCTTGAGAGCCTCCAGTGTGCCGGCATCTACTGCATTCAGGTAACGAGGATTGATAAGCGTAGCATCGATGCCTTGCTCTGATAGCAGACGAGCCACATTCTCACCCTTCAGATAGAATGATCCGGCAGCAATGATTGCCACTTCAGAACCTTTATGCATCACTTTATAGCGTGACTCATAACTATACTCCGTATCAACCGCCTCGGTAGTGTGAACTACGCCATTGCTTGGGACACGGATGGCGACAGGTTTCTTGTCCTGAAGGATGGCCCAGCGAAGCATGGCAAAGTATTCCTCACAGGTGGTCGGGGCAAGATAGATAAGTCCCGGAATACTGCACAGCATAGGTATGTCGAACAGACAGATGTGGGTGATGTCATTCATCGTACCAGCACCTCCCCAAACCACATTGATTACAGCAGGATTGGAGTTGATGCAAAGGTCTTGCGCTATCTGGTCGTAAGTGCGCTGGATGAAGGTGCTGTAAACCGTCCAGACGGGACGAAGACCACCCTTTGCCATACCGCTTGCCATGGCGCAAGCCTGTTCCTCGGCAATGCCCATGTCGATGTGTTGCCTGCCTGCCTCTTTACGCTTGTCTGGAGAAAAGCCTGCGGCTGCAGGAGTTCCTGCTGTGACTGCTATGAGTGTAGGATCGTTCTTCATCTCACGTAGCATCCAGTTGCTGTAGAGTTCTTCATAGCTCTCTGCACTATTAGCACTATTTGAACTTCTTGAACCATCTTCTACGTTGAATGGCGCACCCCAATGCCATGCTTCCTTATTATCGATAGCGGGTTGGAAACCATGTCCCTTCTCCGTATGAATGTGGACGACCGTTGGCTTGTCTGTATCCTTGACCGACTGGAACACCTCGATCAGTTTCTGCAGGTCATTGCCTTCTTCCAGATATTTGTATTCAAATCCCCACGCCTTGAACCAGTTGTGCTGGCACTCGCCATTGCTTTCCCTAAGGGCACGAAGGTTCTTGTAGATGCCACCATGATTCTCTGCAATTGACATCTCGTTGTCATTCACCACGATGATGATGCCTGTGCCCAATTCCGATGCCTCATCAAGCCCCTCAAAAGCCTCGCCGCCTGAGAGCGAACCGTCACCTATGATGGCAATGATGTTCTCACTGGTTCCCTTGATGTCGCGAGCCTTCTGCAAGCCTGTAGCCAGACTTACGGATGTGGAAGTATGACCCACTTCAAAGTTGTCATACACAGGACTTTCGGCTGGCGAAGAATATCCGCTGATGGCGTTCATGTCGTCCACGTCGCCCAGAAAACCCGATGCACGACCAGTAAGCACCTTGTGAGGATAGCATTGGTGTGAAACGTCAAATACAAACTTGTCCTCTGGCGCGTTGAATACATAATGCAGGGCCACCGTTGCCTCCACGAAGCCCAGGTTAGGTCCTACATGTCCACCATGCTTACTGACACGGTTCAATACGGCGGTACGTGTCTCTTCTGCCACAACTTTCAATGCCTCCAAATCCAGCTGTTTCAAGTCGGCTGGCGACTGTATCTTTTCTATATACATTGTATTTTGTTTTAAATTCGAGTGCAAAGGTACTCACATTATTTATATTCTGACATACCTGATTTTGGGGAGTTATAACCATTTTTTAGGTTTTCATCTCCATCGTTGCTATGAGGAATTACGTCTGCTATTCTTTTTATTACAGAGAAGTGGTATTTCCCGGATTGAAGTTCAAGCATAGCATAGCCTTTATCAAATTTTATATCAACAATACCTTTTGATCCTTTACCAATTATTCGGCCTCCTTCGCAAATATCTTTTAGTCGATGTGCAGGGAGAGCTTGAATCCTGGCGAAGTTTCATCACGTCTTATACCAAGAGAATAGTTAATTAACCAAGCCCCAACGGCTCCAAAAGTAGTGAATGATTTTCTGGGTGCAAAATTACAACATGATGTTCACTTTCATGGAGATTGCCTCCGATTCATTCCGGCTTGCTCCGATTGCTTCGTGGATAGCCGTTATTCGGTTCATCATTCTTGATTGTTTTTATTAATCTTCTCATAGACAGCGTCAGACACTGGTTCCAGCCACTCATTGGATGCGTTCTCTCCCTCTATCTCAAAGGCGAGATGGGCAAACCAACTGTCGGTAGCAGCTCCATGCCAATGTTTTACATCGGCTGGGATGTGAATGACCGTCCCCGGGAGAATCTCCTGCGCAGGCTTTCCCCACTCCTGATACCAGCCACGACCTGCCACACCGATAAGCATCTGTCCTCCGCCCTTGGTGGCATGATGAATGTGCCAGTTGTTGCGGCAGCCCGGTTCAAAGGTGACATTGGCAATGGGGACCTGCTCGCCGGAAATACGTGCCAGATAACTGTTGCCCTTGAAATACTGGGCATAGGCAGTATTGGGTTCGCCAATAGGGAAAATCATCTCTTGTTGGAAACGACTCTTCGCATCTTCCACCGATGTGTCTTCTTTCCAAACCTCCTTAGCCTGACGGAATGCAGCCCATGCCTTGGGCCATCCTGCATAGAAAGCAATATGTGTGATGATTTCGGATATTTCCGTTCTTGTGATGCCGTTCTTCTTCGCCTCCTGCAAGTGGTAGGTGAGCGATGAGTCGGTGATGCCCTGACTAATTAGTGAGGTGAGCGTAACAAGGCTGCGGTCGCGAAGACTGAGCAGGTCGTTGCGGCTCCACACCTCGCCAAAGAGAATATCATCGTTGAGATGGGCAAACTCTGGAGCAAACTCGCCCAACTGCGTGCGGCCTGCCGTCTGTACTATTTTCTTCTGTGCCATAACATTAAGCGTCATTATTATTATAAAAAAAATGAATATGATAAAACGTGTTATTCGCATAACTACTGGTCGATGTAATTATTAATCTTATTGGCAGGATTCAGCACAGTCTGATCACATAGTTGAAGCGACTTAACCATGTGCAGCGTTCCTTTCTTGTATTTTTGAAAATGATCAGAAGCAATATGCTTCTCGTAAGCTTCCTTAGAGCTATAGGTCTCCAGGATGGTCACAAGGCATGGATTTTCCTTATCCTGTAAGGCATACATAGTCAGCACACCAGGTTCTGTGCGCAAGGAGACTTCCCCAACCTTCACGGCATACTTTATGTATTCATCTAAATATTGAGGATAGACCTCAATTTTAGATAAACGAACTATGCCGTCAACAGACATGGAATCCTTTTCACACATACTTGTGACATTCGTTTCTTGACGCATACTACACGAAAGAAAAAGGAAAACAAATAAGATGAGCGCTTCTGTATTTCTCATATTTGCAAAACACTATTTCCATTTTAATCAGACCCCTTTACCCATTTCGTAGGCTTTTGATAAACAGACATTGCCTTCGATGTCTCTCGCATCGTTTACACCTCCGCAGAAGAGATGACCTTTGAGTGAAGACTTGCCGTAGCAGTCAATCCAACCTGTCAGACCAATCTCGGCACGTCGGGGAGTATCCTCTTCAGCTTCGGCAGCAGTGGTGAGCAGATAGATGTCGCGGAAACGGTAGTTTTTCCGGTACATGGCATTCATGCGGTCGATGAGTGTCTTCATCTGTCCGCTCATCTCATAATAATAGATAGGTGTTGCCCAGCAGACCACATCGGCATTCAGCACCTTCGCCATAATCTCAGGCACATCGTCCTTGAACACACATGCACCCGTTTTCTGACAACTCAGACAACCCACACAAAACTTGATTTCCTTTCCACGAAGGGAAATCTTCTCTACCTCATTGCCCGATGCCTTGGCACCTTCAGCAAACTTCTCAGCGAGCATATCGCTGTTCGACCCAGCACGGAGACTGGTGGAAATAACTATAACCTTTTTCATAATCACTTAGTGAATTAATTTACGGGCGCAAAATTACAACAAACGGAACAAACAAGCAATACCTGAATTGTGGAAATTATTACCATTAGCCAAGTTTTGTTGTCAAAGCCGAAAAGATGCCGTGACCACGGAACACGATCTCCAGGCCTTATAAGGGAAATAGTAGAGGAAGAACGCTTGCATCACAAGCGCATTGGGAGGTATGGAAAACGGTGAGGCAAAACACATCAAAACTTCTGCTCATTTATTACCTTGCCTTCATTATCTACTGCACGCCAATGCACAATATTTCGAGTCTCTGAGGAAATAGTCACTCCGCATTTTGTTATTGTGCGTCCGTCGGCTTCGTAGGGGATGGCATAGCCCTTGGAGTCTATCTGGGCCAAGGCATTATCTACGGTGTCATCTACTTTCAGTTCGAGGACATAGATGTCGTTCTTGGTCTTGATGACCACATCGGCTCTACCCAGCACACTTTTCACCTCGGTATCTACCTTGCTGTTGAGCAAAGAGAACACAACATACATCAGCAACTTGTAGAACGCCTCCTTTTTCTTCTTCGCCATCCACTCCTTGCGGGTGATGATGTCGTAGGGCAAGGAGGATATGTAGGAGCGGAGCTCAGTAAGTGCCGATGGAAGGTCGCCACGTTTCAGGGCGCGAGCCATGGCAAGAATGGTGGCATTTCTGTCCCAGTCGGAGATATCCATCAGATAGTTTGTCAAGCTATATACTATACCTTGGCGCACCTCGTAGTTGGGGAAATGAAGTACATATACATCGTCCTCCTTATTATAATTATCAATTGTCAAGTAGCCACTCTGATAAAGCATCGGGACAGGTGTTGAAGCGTTTTCGCATGGTACATTAAATTCCTCCAACGACAATTCCACTCCATCGAAGTCGAGAGGGTTGAAGCTTGGGAAATGTTTGAGGTGCTCAATGAGCGATGCCGATGTGCCCGACTCAAACCAGTAGTGTCTTGTAGCCCTGTCGTTGAGCGCATTCAAAAGGCTGTATGGGGCATATACATCCTGACTGTTCTCAGAGAAATGATAACCGTCATAGTTCTTCTTGAGCACGGCGTATGCCTCGTCAGCGCTAATGCCAAGACCTTCGGCATATTCCTCAACGCAAGGACGCAAGGCGGTGTTGAGTTCCTCTTGGGTAATGCCGCACAATCCTGAATATTCGTCAAACATGGAAACTTGCTTCAGGTTGTTCAGCTCCGAGAAGATGCTCATCTGGGAAAACTTCGTTACTCCTGTGATAAAAACAAACTTGAGATATGCTCCCTCATCCTTCAGCACCTGATAAAACTCACGCAGCACCATGCGCATTTCCTCAAGCTGTTCAGTGTCGTAAAGCAATCGCATAACGGGCGCATCGTATTCGTCGAGTATGACAACCACTTGTTCACCTGTCTGCTTTCTTGCATTGTGGATAAGGTCGCGAAAACGGTCGCCGGGAGTTATAGACAGAGGGTCGCGTCCATATATGCTTTCGTAACCACGAATCATTGTTTCCAGTTTGGTCTTCGCCTCGCTCACCTTAAGGTTCTTCAGTCCGCTCATTGTGAAATGCAGCACAGGATATGTCTTCCATTCCTTCTCCAAGTCCATGACCTTCAATCCTTCGAACAGTTCCTTTTGTCCCTGGAAATAAGCCTTGAAGGTGTTGCACAACAACGACTTTCCGAAACGGCGGGGACGGGCAAGGAAGACATACCTATATCGACTGACAAGGTCGAACAATAAGTCTGTCTTGTCAACATATACCAAACCTTGTTCCCTAATCAACATAAACTGGTCGGTATCTACAGGGTACTTGAATCTGCTCATATCATCTGCAATTTATCAAACAAACACTTTTCATGCCGCAAAAATACGAAAAAAAAACTATATTTCCAAGAAAAGGAAGAGAAATATATAGAAGTCCACTTGAAAAAGATGCGTCCACCGTTTCTCCTTTAGGACAGAACGCATGTCAAATGGTTTTCCCCCTTCTTCTGTCACTCCTTCTTAATATTTAACCCATTAGAAATAAGACTATTAATAAATATGGTGATAGAAGTGATAGAAATAAAGAAAAATTATATCATGAGCACGCGCGTGTGAAAGTGTAATAATTGCTAAAGAGATGCTGTCTGTTAAATAGTTGTAAATGTATAAGGATAGTCGTACAGATGTTTGCATAATACCCTGTTTTAATGTATCTTTGCACCGTGTTTGGTTTATATTCCGCACTGCGGAACGTACATTCACCACTGCGGAACGTACATTCACCACTGCGGAACGTACATTCACCACTGCGGAACGTAAAACAAATGCCTGTTCTATGGAAATGTCAACAGGCAATGCGAAATAATTACAACAATATATAATGAGACAATTACAACAGGTATCATAAACTAATAACAACTGGTATATGGTTAAGTACTTACTACAGGAAATGAATGACGTGAGGAATACTGGCAAAAGGGCGGTATATCCGAAGATGGTGATAAACCAGACTCTTGGAACAGAGGAGTTTATCGACGTGCTGCATGATAGTCTGCGTACCACTGCATCCAAGGAATTTGCCAAAATCACTGCTGATTCCACCATGCCTATTGACTACACTGATCAGGCGTCATACAAGAGATGGATAAGGTGCAAGGGATGAGTAAGCAATGTGCATGATTATATGTCAAAGAGTAGAAAAATGCTGTGTCTCTCGTGTGGATATGAGACAGAGGTATATGACGGTCGAGGACTGTTTCAGCAGGAGATAATCCCTATGGAATGTCTTGATTGTCATACTGTGCAAAATATTGTTGTGGGAGGGATAATAGGTGAGGTGGCTCCATCCTTCAACAGTGAGGCAGGACGCTTGTGCCCTAAGTGCAGCAGTGTGAACATCCGCCGGTGGAACCGCCACACCTGCCCGAAATGCGGTGGTGAGATGGTTGCAGAGGGAAAAGACGAGTTTTGGACTTGAAGTATTGCAGACATCATTCATTAGAAAAATTATTCTCTCCACCATGTCCGGTGCTGGTTTCTTGTTTGTCACGTCTTCCTCGCAGCAGTCGGTATCGTGCGAATAATAATCCAATTGTCCCTAAAGTGCTGCGTCATTATTGTTATCAAAGTTAAGAATATGATGAAACGTTTCATTTGCTTATGTCAAGATTCAATCTAACAAACTCTTCTATCTTGTCCCAAGGAATCATATTTTTTGCCTTGCCCTTGCCTTCCAGTTCGGTATAGCCTCCATCGTAGAGGTCGCAATGGCTGGCATTGGGGATGATGAGCAACTCCTTGTTCCCTGGCACAGGATTTGGCTTGCGGACTGCATCATATCCAGTGGCTTTATAAGGGAAATAGGAGAGGAAGGACTATCGTCATGACTATTCCCATTATTATCTGTAAGGGCAAACCCACCTTGACATAGTCGCTGAAGGTGTAGCCTCCGGCTTGCATCACAAGAGCATTGGGAGGCGTGGAAAACGGTGAGGCAAAACACATGCTGGCACCAAGAGTTACCGCAAAGAGGAATGCCAACGGACTTACATTGAGTTCCGTGGCGGCACTCAAGGCTATGGGTGCCATCAGCACAGCCGTTGCGGTGTTGCTGATAAACATTGTCAGCAACGACGTCGTGAAATATATGCCGCAGAGCAGGGCCATCGGTCCTATGCTGCCAAGTGCTGCCACAAGTCCATGGCTTACCATAGCCGAAACACCGGTCTTCTCAAGTGCCGTTGCCATGGGCATCATGGCTGCAATGAGAACAATACTCTCCCAGTTGATGGTCTTGTAAGCGGCATCAACACTTCGGAAACAACCTGACACTACCATCAGCAAACCAGCGGCAATGACTGCCGTGACAGGGGCGACAGGAATGAAATCGAACACCATTACGGCAATCATGGCAAGCATGATTATTGCTGCCAGCGGCGCTTTGTATGTAAGGGTGACGCGCTCCGCCATTTCCTTCGGTTGTCCTATCAGCAGCCAGTCTTCCTCCTCGGAGTCAATCTTCGATATGTTCTCCCACTGACCTTGTATTAGCAGTGTGTCGCCAGCTTTCAGCTTCACCTCGGGCAGGTTCTCTGTTATATATTCGTGGCTCCGCTTCACACCGAGAACATTTATTTGATATTGTTCGCGCAGCCGCGACTGCCGCAGCAACTGGCCAACAAGGCGCGACTCCGGCATTACCACAATCTCCGCAATGCCAATGTCGTAGAAGTCGATGGTGTTGGTGTTCTGTTTTATCAGACATGCATCAGAGGCAAAGCGTTCTATCTCATCCTTGGGTCCTTGCAGATACAGGATGTCGGCTGCGGCAATGACACTCTCTTGTGTGGGCAACGACTGCGTTATGTTTCTTATCAACCCACGATGACGCAATGTCTCGTTGCGTATTTCCATGATAGAAATATTGTGTTCTGCACGAAGGTTTAGCTCTGCTATCGACTTTCCCACGATGCTGCTTCTTCCATCCACTCGGTAAGCCTCCACATTGTTGTCCAGCCGATATTCCTCCACGAGTTTTTCCAACGATTTCTCACTCTTCTTCCCTTCTTCCACCCCTGTCTTCACAAGCAACTTGCTGAGTGGCAGCATCACTGCTATGCCCACGGCAAGACAGATAATGCCGACGGGGAAAAACGAGAAGAAGGAAAGACCGTCGTAGCCTGCCTCTCGCAGTGCCTCGTCTATCACGAGGTTAGGCGGTGTACCGATGAGTGTCAGCATTCCGCCCATACTGCTTGCGAACGCCAATGGCATAAGCAGCCTTGACGGACTCTTCTTGCTCTCCATTGCCATCGACACGATTATTGGCATCATGAGAGCCACGGTCCCCGTATTGCTGACAAAAGCGCCGATGAGAGCCGTTACAACCACCACAAGCAAAAACATAGCAGTATCGTTGCTGCCTGCCAGTTGCATAATCCTATGGCTCGCTGCCTTGGCAAGTCCTGTCTGCAGTATGGCTCCACCCACTACAAACAATCCTACCATCATTACAACCACTGGATTTGAGAATCCCGACAATGCTTCCGCAGGTGACAATATTCCGCAAAGTATAAGAATCGTCAGTGCGCAGAGCGCAACAATATCGGCCCTTATCTTGCCTATTATGAACATTGCTACTGTAGCTAAAAGAACAAGAATGGTTATTATCATATTTTCTATTGTTTTGGTGTGGAACATGTGTTTTCTGATGGCAAATATACAAAAATAATATTGGATATGCAAAGAATTTAAGAGCAATTTTATTTTCGAAGATAAAATAGAGACAAACGTGGCATTCCTATAGTTAATAATGATTAATATTACAGTTTGTTAATAAAACAATGCAAGGTTGAACGGCCTAATGCCTTGGGCTATCCTGGCAACTACGACAGCAAGCTCGACAGCTTCTATGACTGGTACACCCAAAACAAGATGGAGAATATCCTTATATCGACCCTCACTAATAGGTAATCAGCCGAAATGCAGGTTGTGTAACATACTTAGTATTAAGTAGTTTTGACCGTAGATTACCTCGTTTTAGGTATTGTGGGGTAAGTGGAATCATCATACCTTTGCAGCCGAAAACAATAATTTTGGCTTATGAAAAAGAACAAGATGATAATTACGGCGGCAATGACTGCCATGGCGATGATGCCTTGTGATGCTGATGCCCAACTGAAGGTGGGAGGATATGGCGAGGTGGCACTTACCCGAAATTTCTATAGCGACAACGTGTATCGCTACAGCGACCCGAAGAAGTATGCCAACGACCCGAGTCATGGACGCTTCGATATACCACATGCCGTTATTTATCTGAGTTATGACTTCGGTAAAGGATGGATTATGTCGTCGGAGATTGAATTTGAGCATACCGGTACGGGATGCGCCCAAGAGAAGGAATTCTCTGAGGGTGGAGAATGGGAACAGGAGATAGAGAAAGGCGGAGAGGTGGAACTCGAACAGTTTTGGATTCAGAAGACTTTCTGCAAGGAATTGAATGTGAGGGCTGGACATATCATCGTTCCTGTCGGTCTACTCAATGCCCACCACGAACCACTTAACTTCTTCACCGTTTATCGCCCAGAGGGTGAGGGTACTATCCTTCCTTCTACATGGCACGACACCGGAATCAGCCTATGGGGTAAAATGGGTGACTTCCGCTATGAGGCGATGGTGGTGGCAGGACTCGACGCCTTTCTGTTCAACCGCGAAAACTGGGTGCAGAACGGAGCCGGCTCGTCGGCTGAGTTTAAGGTGGCAAACAAATATGGCTTTGCAGCCCGTGTGGATAACTACACCATTCCCGGAGTGCGCATCGGTGTGAGTGGCTATTATGGTAAGGCGATGCACAACTCCTTTCCCCACGACCTTGAGGGCGACAAATATAATTCGGCTGGAGAATATGAGGGAGAAAAGCAATATAATAATATAAAAGGTGTGGTGGCGATAGGTGCCGCAGACTTTACCCTCGACCGCAACAACTGGATAGTGCGTGGCAATATCGACTATGGATATGTGGGCGATGCCGCCACGATAAGCAGTATCAAGCGCAATCTCACTGCCAATAATGCTCCATACAAGAAGACTCCCGTTGGCAAAAACGCCTTGGCATACGGTGTTGAGGCTGGCTACAACGTGTTTTCGCAGATTGACAGGATGAAAAAGGACAAACAGAAATTCTATGTCTTCGGGCGATATGAATATTATAATTCCTATATCCCTTCTGCCGAACAGCAGCAGTATGAATATACAGCAAAGAAGCGTATTGCGCTGGGTTTCAATTGGATGCCTGTGCCGCAGGTGGCGGTGAAGGCTGAATATTCCAAGCGTTTCCTCAAGAGTCAGTATAACGACGAACCGTCGGTGTCGATAGGAGTGGCTTATCAGGGATTCTTTTTATAAATGAATAATGAAGTCAAATTAAAAATAATTATAAGGATGAATAATGTTTTGCAAAAGATGGGAATGATGATGGCAATGAGTGCCATTATCGCCCTTGGCGCATCATGTAGTGATGACAACAACGAGAATCAGAGTGGCGACAATGCCCTCAGTGTGAATGAACAGAAGATGGAGGCCATTGCCTCGCAGTATGTCACGAATACCATATACCAGACATACGGAGCCATCGCAGATGCCACTAATCAGCTGTATGAGAGTCTTGCCGATGTCACTGAAAGGTTTAAATCCAATCCACAAAATGTCAGTCAAGGTGATATTGATAATATATGCAGCATATTCCTTGAGGCTCGCGAGGAATGGGAAAAGAGCGAGGCGTTCCTTTATGGAGCAGCTACTGACTTCGGTATCGACCCGCATATAGACACTTGGCCCTTGGATGCCGACGGACTTGCCACTGCTCTGAAGAATGCCGACCAGGTGGCTAAGCTCGAAGGGGAGGATGGTATTGCTTATGCAGGAGGCAAACTCGGACAGGAACTGCTTGGATTCCATGGCATTGAGTTTATCATCTTCCGTGATGGAGCCAACCGCAAGATTGCCGATCTGAGAGCCGAGGAGACTAATGAGGCGTTCACTAAGATTGGAGCCCACGTCACCGGACTACAGGAACTCATCTACGCTACTGCCGTTGCCGGCGACCTGCGCGACCGTTGCTTCCAGATGGAGGTGGCATGGAATGCCGGTGCTCCTCAGAGTCACATTGATAGGGTAGAGGAGGTGGAACTTCCTTTCACCGTGAATGGAGGTTCGAAGTCGTACGGCGAGAATATGCTTGCCGCAGGAAAGGCTGGCAGCACTTACGCCTCATGGCAGGAAGTGATGGTGACTATCTTGCAGGCTGGATGCGAGAATATCGCTAATGAGGTGGCAAACACCAAGATTGGCAATCCATATTCAGGCGAGGATGTCAACTATATAGAGTCGCCCTACAGCCATAAGTCGTTTGTGGATTTCCGCGATAACATACTCAGTATCGAGAACACACTCTATGGAGGAAGAAATGGCGACGGGCGAGACACGTCGAAGAGTATTATCCAGTATATGAAGGACAATTCCTATCCGTCTCTTTCCTCTCTTGAGACTGCTGTGACAGAAGCTATTGCCGCACTTGAGAAATGTCAGTCGACACTTGGTAGCTTTGTGGAGAATGTCAACAATCCCCTTGTTGGTGAGGCACAGAAAAAGGTGCAGACTCTCGACGATGAACTCGTCAAGGCTGCCGGATGGTTTGCAACGCAGAAATAATGATTATGAAAAGATTATTTTTTATAGCAATGATTGGGCTGACTGTAGCATCGTGTAGCGACAGCAACGATGTGGCAGAAGAAGAAAGCGGACAGGGTTCCGCTTTCGAGGCCGACTATATTGGTAAGGCAGTGGGTAATTTCTCTGCTGATGAATGGTATCCCGGTGGTTTGCTCGGCACTACGGATAATGTGACAGCCGGATGTTATGAGGATGAGGCTCCCGCCGTTACCCAACAGGGACTTGACGCGGAGTTCAACCTCGGCGAAACATTCTTCGAGCGCAACTTCAACTCAGCTACAGCTCCGTTCAACGGACTCGGTCCAGCATCGCTCCGTCGTTCTTGCATCGACTGCCATCCTGGCTATGGACACGGTAAGCGACAGACGAGCTATAAGTCGCAGTTTGGCAATGGCTATCTGCTTGCCATCTATCATCCGGTGGATGGACAGAACAGCAACGATGGTCCGTATATATCCGAGGTGACTGGTATGCCGCAGACACAGGCATCCTATCCCTTCCTGCCGCCACTTGACGAAGACCAGATAAGAATCTCGTGGCATGAGGTGACTGCAATGGAGAGCGGTTTGCCAATGGAATTTGAGGACGGTGAGAAATACTCGCTCATCTATCCTGAGGTGTATATCCCCACCACGGCATTCAATACCAAACCGCAACCGGAGAATATTGCCGTGCGACTGGAATCGACCATTGGTATTATGGGGACAGGTCTTCTCGACGCCATCACCGAGGACGACCTGAGGGAGCAGTATCGCCAGGAGGCGAAATATGTGGAACTCAATCCCTCGATGTGGGACAAGGATGCCAATGACTTCGCCTCTACGGCATGGTACACCCTCGCCGACGGACAAAAGGCTGTGAAGCGTTTCACCTATGCCCTCACCCGTGCCTCTCTGCAGGATGGTGCCGGAGCTAATGCCATCTGGAACATCACCAACGTGACACGCAGCGACCGGCCGAAACTCTATACCACCACGGCATGGGCCGACAAGATGGCCGAGACTCCTTCGGTGATTGAGGCTATCAAGAACGACCCTCTGTCGCCTTATTTTGCTGACGGCACGGATGATGGCATTGCCGATGCAGTGCGCAACTTGCTCAGTCCTGCCACCAACCAGTTTGACAATCCGTGGTATCGCTTCGAGGCCGAGATGAGCGACTACAACTACTATGCCTTCCTTGTATGGCATCGCGGACTGTCTATTCCCCGTGCCCGCAACCTCCAAGACCCAGTGGTACAACAGGGCAAGAAGGTGTTCAAGGAGATAGGATGTGCCACCTGCCATCGCCCTTCGTGGACAACCGGCGAGGACAATTACTGGGCTCCCGCCATCGTCGGAAGTCGCCCATTGCCCAAATATCCCAAACAGACCATATATCCATATTCCGACATGATACAGCATAAGCTTGCCATGAAGAATGACATACATGGTTCGTGGTGCCGCACCACTCCATTGTGGGGACGGGGACTCTCGCTTGTGAACACCGGAGCGGAAGACCGACTTCACGACTGCCGTGCGCGCAACGAGATAGAGGCCATCATGTGGCATGGATACAGCAAAGACAGTCAGGCATATGAGTCAACAGTGAAGTTCTATCATCTTAGCAAGTCCGACCGTGATGCTGTGGTGAAGTTCCTTAGGTCGATATGATTTTAATGAATAAATGAAATTTTTTTTAGCCATACTTTATACCGCAATTGTGGTGCTCTTAGGAGCTGCCACGATTGTCGGTGAATATTTTGGAACAGATTTTGCGCGGGAAGAATGTTATGCTGCCGCATGGATGGTTTTTCTATGGTTTTTTCTTGTCTTTTTAGGAATACTGTTTGTCGTACGCAGTCGTGTGCGACGAATCTCCTTTTTCCTTCTCCATGTCTCGTTTGTAATCATTCTTCTCGGCGCATTCCTCACTCATATTTTCGGAGTGCAGGGCTCGATACATCTGCGCAAGGGCAGTTTTGCCTGTCGCTTCATGCCTTCTGCTTCCAGCGCTGAGGTAGCAGGGCAGACATTGCCTTTTGCCGTGCGTCTTGATGATTTCTCGGTGGAACTATATTCCGAAACCGGTAATGTTGCCGACTATAAATCCACAATCACCATTGCCGACATATCCTCGCATGATGTCATCCTCCAGGAAGAAGTGGCGATGAACAAGATTGTGGTTTGCCGCAACTGGCGGTTCTATCAGTGGTCATACGATGACGACGGAATGGGAGCCACGCTCATCGTCAATCATGATCCATGGGGCATCACCGTCACATATATCGGTTATTTTCTCCTGTTTATAAGCATCTCGTGGGAGGCTTTCCGTGGTTGCCGCCATATCCTGGGACGCAAGCGCAGGGAGGGAGGTTTCACCTCGTTTGAGCGTGCGATACTTGTGATTGCCATATCGCTCAGTTCTTTGATTATTCTTTTCGGCTTGTGGTTCTTCATCACCCAGATGACAGATACCAATCCTTGGATAGCCGACATGCAACCTATTCTCAACTCGCCTTTCCTCAGTTTGCATGTGGCGATAGTGTCTGTGGCTTATCTGTTGTTGCTCCTTGCCTTTATAGTCTCCATTCCCGGCATCATAACGGGCCGTTATCTCCTTCTCTCGCGCCTTATGCTCTATCCCTCGGTGGCATGTCTTGCCATAGGCATCTTTGTGGGAGCGATATGGGCAAATCTGTCGTGGGGTGAGTATTGGAGTTGGGATCCCAAGGAGTCGTGGGCATTGGTGTCGATGATGGTTTATGCCGTGGCACTTCACGAGCGTAGTATTCCCTGGCTTCGCTCTGCCCGCCACTATCATCTCTTCATAGCCCTGTCCTTCCTTGTTCTCCTCATGACCTGTTTCGGTGTTAACATGCTTCTCCGCGGTTTACATTCCTACGCATAACGGGTCAGAGGGACAGCCCTGTATGATTTCGGTCTTACATAAAGTAAAGCCCCAACAGCAATGGGCTTTTGCGCCGCCCGAAGCCTTTAATCTTTAATCTTTAAAATCTTTAATCTTTTAATCTTTAATTTTTTAATCTTTTAATTTTTTCATATTCCTCCCCAGAACGCGCAGCCGCGCCCTCGGCGCATAAACACTCGCAATTATATTGCGTCAAACACTCGCAACTCTGTTGCGTAGGCAATTCACGAGCAACCCCTTGCGGGCGAGAGCTTGTTTGCGAGTACAGGCCCAGCCGGCCAGGCTTTAAGTCCTTTCCCTCCTGAGGAGGGAGAGGATTTAGGAGAGAGAGGTGGAGCCCCTCTTCAGGGTAAGAGGGGACGGGGGAGTTTTCGAAAGTATAAGAATCCGATTGGTACAGGGGACAGGTCACTGTCCCGCAGGAATAGTCAAAAATATAATCTCAAATGTTTAAAAAAAATTGAGGATGCAGGACACTGACCTGTCCCCTGTTCCGACGAAATGAAATAATTTCGTAACAAAAACGACATAAGGTTTGGTTTTCACGATTATTTTCCGTACTTTTGCACTCAGTAAAACTATAAGTATGAAGAAAACGTTATTATTAGTAGTGGCAATATTGGCTGGTACTTCAGCGTTTGCCCAAAAGAAACCGATGAATGAGTTTATCGACGAACTGATGGCGAAGATGACTCTTGAGGAGAAAATCGGTCAGCTCAACCTCCTGCCGGGTAACGACATTACCACAGGAGCTGTAATAAACAGTCCGTTGGCGCAGCTCACCGAAGAGGGAAAGCTTGGAGCCATACTCAATGTAAAGGGACAGGACAAGGTAAAGGAATTGCAGCGCATTGCCGTAAAGAAGAGTAGATTGGGTATTCCATTGCTCGTGGGGCAGGATGTTATCCATGGCTATCAGACGGTATTTCCCATTCCTCTTGCACAGGCTTGTTCTTGGGACATCAAGGCGATAGAAAACGGAGCCCGCATTGCCGCCAAGGAAGCCACTGCACAGGGTATCAACTGGGTGTATAGCCCTATGGTTGACATCGCCATCGACCCTCGCTGGGGACGTGTGGCGGAGGGAGCTGGAGAAGACCCGTACCTGGGCTGTTGCATCGGAGAGGCGATGGTGAGGGGATTCCAAGGCAACTACGGCAAGGAGAACGTGATGGCATGCGTGAAGCATTTCGCCCTCTATGGAGCTGCCGAAGCTGGTCGCGACTACAACACGGTGGACATGAGTCGCGTGAGGATGTACAACCAGTATCTCGCTCCTTACAAGGCTGCAGCCGAGGCTGGTGCCGGTTCTTTTATGTCGTCGTTCAATGTCGTTGATGGCATTCCCGTCACTTGCAACAAGTGGTTGCTCACCGACCTGCTGCGCAAGGAATGGAATTATGATGGTTTTGTGGTCACCGACTATGGTTCCATCAACGAGGCTGTAGTTCATGGCATAGGCGACCAGTCGGTCACTTCCGAACGTGCGTTGAAAGCAGGAACAGATATGGATATGTGTTCAAATGCCTTTATCTCACAACTGGAGGGACTGCTGAAGGCGGGCAGGATATCTCAGGCGGACATTGACAATGCTTGCCGACGCGTGCTTGAAGCCAAATATAAGCTCGGACTTTTTGAGGATCCTTATCGCTTTTGCGAACCGAAACGTCTGGAGACCGACATCTACAACGATGAGCACAGGAAGGCTGCAAGGGAAATGGCTGCCAAGACTTTCGTACTTCTTAAAAATGAAGAATGTAGAATGAAGAGTGAAGAAACATCGTTCGGCGGCCGAAGGGAAAGCCAATGGGCTGCGCCGGTTCTTCCTCTGAAAAAGCAGGGAAAGATTGCCCTTATCGGACCCCTTGCCGACAACCGCTCAAATATGGTGGGATGCTGGTCAACGGGTGACATCCCCGAACGTTATTCCACGCTTAAGGAGGCTATGGAGCGTGCTGTGGGCGACAAGGCCCAGGTGCTGTTTGCCCAAGGCTGCAACATCTATGCCGACGAGAAGACACAGGAGGGCGCAACATTCGGCAGACCGATAGACCGTGTGGACGACGCCAAGGCAAGGGCTGAGGCATTGCGCATTGCCGAGGAGGCTGACGTGATAGTTTGTGCCATGGGCGAGATGGCGGAGATGAGCGGTGAGAGCTCTTCGCGTGCCGACCTTTCTTTGCCTTGCGTACAGAAGGAACTCCTGAAGGACCTTGTGGCAACGGGTAAACCTGTGGTGCTGCTCAACTTCTCCGGTCGCCCAACCGTGATGTCGTGGGAGGCAGAAAATGTGCCTGCCATTCTAAATGTATGGTTTGGCGGTTCGGAAACGGGCGATGCCATCTGCGATGTTATCTTCGGCGAGAAGTCGCCTTCGGGTCATCTTACCATGACCATGCCAAAGGCTCTCGGACAGATACCTATTTATTATAATCATCTGAACACAGGTCGCCCGGTGCCTGAGGGTGCGAAAGAGTATCGCAAATTTCAGAGCAACTATATCGATGTGCGCAACGACCCACTCTATCCTTTCGGATTCGGACTCAGTTACACCACGTTTGAATATGGCAAACCGCGACTGAGCGGCACGACGATGAATGTTGGCGGCAAACTCAGCCTCACTGTCAATGTGAAGAACACCGGTAAGTATGACGCCGACGAGGTGGTTCAGCTTTACATCCGCGACTTGGCTGCTTCCATCAGTCGTCCTGTCAAGGAGTTGAAGGGCTTTGAGCGCATCTCCCTGAAGGCAGGCGAAAGCCGCGACGTTACTTTCGACATCGACACCGACATGCTTAAGTTCTCCAACAGCGACCTGCAGTTTGTGGCAGAGCCCGGCGACTTCGAGGTGATGGTAGGCGGCAATAGCCGAGACGTACAGAGTTTGAAATTCACGTTGCAATAATACACTATGCGTTGTTTGTTAACCCCGCATCCAGCCCTGTATGATTTCGGTCTTACATAAAGTAAAGCCCCAACAGCAATGGGCTTTTGCGCCGCCCGAAGCCTTTAATCTTTGAAATCTTTAATTTTTTAATCTTTAATTTTTTAATTTTTAATCTTTTAATCTTTATTATTATGGATAATAAACAAGAGATATTTCCTTTAGTTGATGAAGAGGGAACGGTGATTGGTTCTGCCACACGTGGCGAATGTCATAGTGGCAGCAAGCTGCTTCATCCCGTGGTTCATCTGCATGTGTTCAACTCCCAAGGGCAAGTGTATTTGCAGCGGCGTCCCGACTGGAAGGACATCCAACCGGGCAAGTGGGACACTGCCGTGGGCGGACATATCGACTATGGCGAGAATCCCACTGATGCTCTGCGTCGCGAAGTGCGTGAGGAACTCGGCATTACCGACTTCACTCCCCGCAGCCTGGGCAAGTATGTGTTTGAAAGCAAGAAGGAGCGCGAACTCGTGTATGTCAACACCACTATCTACGACGGTGTTATCTCCCCATCCACAGAAGAACTTGCCGGTGGTCGTTTCTGGACTATCGACGAGATACGCGCTGCCCTCGGTAAAGATATATTAACACCAAATTTCGAGAGCGAGTTCACCCGTTTCTTCCTCGGGTCATCGGGTCAGGGGACAGGTACCTGACCAGGTTGACCCGGTTCAAAATTGGTGGACAACGGCAAAATTATTATCTTTACAGCCGTAAACCTCTAAAATTCAACATGATGAAGCATTTGGCGTTTAAAGGAAAAATATATGATGATATGCTCAATTGGATAAACGAGCAGAAGGGAGAAACGGCTCTTCTTGTTGAAGTATATTGAAACAAGAAGTTTGGCAGAAGTTGACAGGGTAAAAAGAAATATCATTGCGCTTTATGGTGATGATTTCCGTAAGCTGGATACTACGGGCAAGGCGGGCGCATTGTTTAATGCAATCCCGGTGCAGTTGAGCAAGAACGGTTCACGATATCAAGTCGGTAGTGTGCTCAAAGGCGAAAAGCCCGGGCGAGAGTTGATACCATATCCGAGATGAATGATTCTTTTGCCGTAAATGTTGCTTACCATTGCGATGACCCGAATATAGGGATGGCTCTAAGCTCAAACCGATAGAAGTGAAATCTTCCAACTACAAGTCGCATGTGTCTATCGACCGTTTTTGCATGAAATATTCCAATAGAGTGGAAAGGAAATACATCGTATATACCAAGGATTTTAAGAAAGAGGGTAATACGTTGTATATTCCTGTATATATGACGATGTTCCTGTGAGAGTCAGCGGGTCAGAGGGCCAGGTCCCTGACCCTTGTTTTGGTGCAGAATTGCCTGTTGAAGGTACAGGGGACAGGTCACTGTCCCGACCCGAAGCCTTTAATCTTTAAAATCTTTAATTTTTTAATCTTTAATTTTTCGTGGTACAGGGGTCAGGCCACTGTCCCGCAGGAATATTCAAAAATATAATCTCAAATGTTTAAAAAAATATTGAGGATGCGGGACACTGACATGTCCGTGTGCCACGAGGTGCACATCTATATATAAAGGGTTGGCTACCTTCCATATAAGATGTAGCCGTAACTGCCAATGAGATGAGAGAAGGTCTCTCGGTGTCGGTGTGCAGGCACAGGCATCAAACCCTCTGCAAGCTGCTGCAGTCGTAAACGTTGCGGTGGTGAGCGTTGCAGAGAGGTACGTATTACTGAGCTGAAGCAAGTGAACCATTCGATGAGGTGTCGTTAATCTTGGTTCAAGTCATGTCAAAAGTCAGTGTCGGACAGTTCTGGCGACAAGCAATGCAATAACCTGTCTATGGCATTGTGGCATGCGGCATAGAGGTGGCAGGACAGTAATGTTGAAGTGTCTGTAATGGACATGGAGCGAAGGGGGCGACGCACTCAAGCAACTGGAATTATACAACTCTTAAACAAAGAGGAGGATATGATGAAAGAAGCATATGCACAAAGCATAGAGTGTGAAGAGCCGTGTGAGGGGAGACTTTCACGCACGGTTCTGTGAGAGGGTGAGGGTGAAACTCCCTCGCTCTACTCGACCTATGACCCTACTTTATCTTTCCTTTTGGCAAATACATATTCTCCTATTATGTATTTCTTTATTTGTCCAATATAACTGCAATAATGATAATACCCCAACATTATACTCCCAATATTAGAAAGTTCTCCATGAATTCTCCAAAGATATTTTTTATCAGGATTATTTATATAACTTTTTTTCCTGTGAATACTAAATGTGTTCTCTGATTTGTCACGTTCTGAAAGATCTTCTGAATAACTCATGCTTTGTAGAGCTCCGTCTGCGACATAGTCATAATTAGTAGTGATATAATGTTCTACATTTAATCGTAACAATTCATCAAACAAATCATTACTTTTGTATGCCTTCATTTGATTTGCTATCTTCTGTTTAATTAACACTTCGTTTTGTGTACGAACAGTTAGTATCTTATGGTCTGATGATACTAATATATCCCCATCACTAGTTCGTATTTTTGCTTTTGTTTCAAAAGGTACTGACAAAACTTTTCCCTCGTATTGAAGAGTATTTGGAACTTTACAATTGTCATTACTATCATCAATAACGTGTACGAGATTTTCCCAACTAACTACATCGTTAAGACGATTAAAACCATTTCCGTATAGTATTGTATTCATATCTTAGCGTTTTAATACATTGTGTTATTAATTGCATGGATAACCAATGCTCTCCTTGCTAACCATAAGTCATCTTCTATCTTCAATAGCAAAATGGCAAGCAATTTGAGAAAAGTTATGTATGCTATAGAATGTTCATTTTCATCACTCACAGGAGGGGTACTTCCATGCATATAATGATTCCGGTATGCCATACCATTAGTAAATTTTCTGTTGTCAAGATAATAGCTGAAGTAATCTCTTTCCGGCTTGCTTAACAAGTGATTATCTTTCACAAGCCATCCCTTTGCAAGCATCTCATCAAGAACTTGCCGTTCTTCATCATTGTAATGCCAATATGAGCATACTCCATATTCCCACAATGACCTCAACACCTTAATAGTTGATTGATTAACAATATAAAGGCATCCATCAGGATTAACCCCAATAATGCCCTGTTGTGTAAGGAAATCCAAATGACTCTTTTGGAATTCTGCATAATTCGAATAAAGAACATTTGTCTCATTCTCAAGTAGTTCTATCAAAGAATGATAATTCTTCTCTTTAAATGGATCAACATGAGATAGTATAGAATTTCCAGAACCTATTATCTCCCATAGTACACCCTGTATCTCGTTATTCCCTTCTGCAATTTCATAATATTTATTAGCCAATAAACTATGACCTTCTTCAACCTTTATAGGCTTTGATAATCTTATTAAATCTTTGTCTATTTCATCTTCATCCACAAATGTATTGTACTGATGTACAACAGCATCTAGTTCTGGGCATAATACGCGACATTTGTTTAATGCGGAATCTTCCACATTTGGCAAATTTATAGGCAAACCAGGGTAATCATATTCCTTCCTTAAATGAAACTCATAAAACTGTTTAAGTTCCTTTTCAAAAGAACTGCCATTCTTTTTCAATACCTCTTCATATGCATATAGTTGGTACAATGATAACCTATTTTTATGATCAAACTTCATATAAGAAGGATAAGAATCTCGTCCTTTATCGATTAACAAAGATTCCATTGTGTCAACCTCTGTTCTCTTATTTATCAAATTTACCAGGAAGTGTACGTTTAACCAATTAAAAAGTGAAATGCAATTTACAACACGTCTTGTATTGTCACATTCTCTTATGTATGGAATACTATAGGTATATGTAGGGGCTCCCTTCTCGTTTATCTTAAGTACTACAGGTGCAATCCCTTCTTCATCTATGAATTGGACGCCAATAGACCAATGCGTTGTCACCGTCCTTGGATCATTCAAAAGGTCTTCGTTAAGTTTCTTTTCCAACCTTTCGGCAAGAAGCCTTGTTTTGGGAGAAAGTCTTATTTGATTCTTATCATCTTTTATTTGAGTTATTAAGCGTACATAGTTTACATTAGGGTCATCACTCTGCAAATAATTTATAAGTATCTGCTCTTTATCATCAATAGTAAGGTTTGATGGAAGATGCATATCTGTATCTCTATGCGAATCCCTTTTAGCGACATACTTATCAAGGATAATATGAGCACTATTTACATTATTCAAAAGTACTTCGCGTATCACATTTTTGAATTTTTCAACGATACCTTTACACTTTAAAACTTCGCGTAAATAATTATTGTTTTTGGAGACTATCTCACATAAAGTTTCTGGCTCTATTAATCGGTATAACTTGTATGCATCTATTATTTCCCCAAAAGTCTTTTTGTATGTCCACTCCAATAATTCGAATTCGCTTTTTATTATTGTGGGGTTAATACCGTTAAAGAAGTTAGCTATTATAGCATTATATCCATTTGTAGATGACTTCAGTTTCTCATATTCAGCATCAGTCCATTCCTGCAACCTATAGCCTTCTTCAAATATGCGCTTGATATGCCATAATTCAATAATGCCTTCTAAGTCTGTAGGTACACCTTCCTTTGACACTTCTTGGATTCGCTTTCCAGCCATCTTTATGTGGTGCCCTACAAACAAATCATCTTTTGAAAGATAGCATACTCGATCTTGCATTGCTTCGAATAATTAAGATTTCAAATCAAACTCCATAATGTTTTTCCAAACGTTTCACTAAGCCTTCTACAAGTTGGTCATACTCCTTGAATCGCAATTGTGACAAATTACGCAGATTAAAACCCACAAATTTATCTACATCTTTGTTCTCCTTATTGTGGTCGGTATTTTCTTTATACAAAAGAACAATATTGGGTATCATATTGTGTGATTCTGCAATGCCCATAGCATATCCGATTTCATGATAAACATTAATGTTAGCACTACTTAAATCTGCAATAATTAAACCACACGATCTGATAGCATCCCTAATACGATCAGGAATTGAAAACACATTAGATTCTACACTCCTATCAATTCGAATAGGTGTTGCCCTCAGATTAATATCCTTATGTTTAGAATTGAATAGTTCTATTGCCCTGACAATCTTTTCAAAAATAAGTTCGCTCTGAGAATCACCAAATTGCATAGAAATAAATATTTCATTCTTTTTCGCTTGGTGAATCTGGTCAAACATTTTTATCAGGTTTCGAGAAGCATCTTTAGACAAATCGTCGGGCTCTGTAATTTTGTTTATCCCATTTTGCTTAGACCACTCTATAAACGAGTTTAATTGCTCTATGTCCAACAATGAGTAATAGACCAATGCGCACAAATATGATATATTGCCATAATTGTGTTCCCCTAATTCTTTATAAACAGAGGTTAATGTTGTCAAAGATGACAATATTGCATTTTTATTGTTACAATTATCAATGTATCTTTTCAAAGAGTCCGCTTTATACTTGAGATGATACAGCTCCTGAATTTGCATCTCGTAATTATTTTTAGACATATTCAGGTTGATTTTTATGTCTTCGTATTCTCGAAGTGCAGACTTATATTGACTCATCTCCTTGAAATTGGAATTTTCTATTTCAAGTTTTTCAATATCCAATTTCTTTTTTTCGAATTCTTTCTCAAACTTGTCTATTTCTTTCTTTAGATTGACAATCTGGTTGTCTAACTCCTCACTTTTATCTTGTGTCTCATTTAAACTTTTATCGGTTTCCTTTTTCTGTGAAAGAAGTAGTTGTACAATACGAAGGCATGCTGTTCTAAAATAGGAATTCTCGGCTTGAGATTCAGCTTTCAGCCAAGGAATGGAATTAAACATACCGTTTTTTACTTCTTTTATCAAATCCATTGTTAATGGGTATTCTTCTCCCATTTTCTCATAGTCATCAAATGTCTGAAGCTCAGATATAATCTTCAAACTGGCTTCTTCTCGTAATGGTAATGCCTTGAAATTAATGTCATGGAAAATGCGTGCTTCAAAATTATCCGCAGAATTTGCATCATTAGCATCTGACATAATTACAGTAAATGGAACTATCTTTTCAGCTATCTTGGCTTTTTCAAGACGAGCTTGGTGATCTAACCATCCTTTTATTTTGCTTTCATCCGTTTCGTCTTTTATAGCGTCTCTATTTGTCACCAATTGATGCCACCACTCAATATCAGAGCTGAAAGGTTCAAGTCTGTGATTCCCATCAACACGCACAAGTTTATCCTCTTCTGCTGGTTTCTTTAGTTCCAAATATGCATGACGAGCTCTATCTCTACCAATAGGAAGCCTTTCACTTAAAACACGCAATCCTTTCACATAGATACTATCTTCTGCGCTGACATCTTTATCATCACCAATACTTTTAATTAGTCCTTCATAATCTTTTACTCTGCAAGCCAGTGTTATTTCAGGAAAGTAGGACTTAATTTCCGACAAGTACTTGACAATGTCAATTTTGTGTTGATTATCAGCATTTCTTTGATATGAATCGGGCTTCTTCGAAATGTCTGCAAGTTCCCCTATTGGAGCATATCCACGAAGAACCACATATCCACTAAACGCACTATATATTATTCCTTCTAACTTTGCCATAATTATATCCTATTATCATTTTTTCTATTTTTTGTTTTGCTTCTTCTAACAAGGCATTTCCTTCTTTCTGAAGTTGTTTTGCCTTGTATTTCATATTGTACACAGTATCAACAATTTCCTTTTGTATAGAAAAATCCGGGTGTGGAACCATTATGGATTTCAAATATTGACTTGACACCCTTTGTTGTCCTGCAGAACCTCCAAAAGAACTTTGAGCTGCTTTCAAAAGTCTTTTATGACGTAATACAATATAAATATAATCAATAAGAGTATTATTGCTCTTTGGACGCATTACATAGTATTCTGTCGAGCCACATCCCAAACCATTTTTAAGATGTCTTGCAATGGCAGATTTTCCATTTTGCATGCATGGAGTTATTTTGGCCCAAAGCAAATCGTTTTCTTCAAATCTTGTATATCCTTTCGTTTGTGATATGGTTGTTTCTCTCGTTTCTGATATCATTCCATATGCTTCATCAATACATTCCATTGGGACGAATGAAATCGGCATGTCTGCATCATAATTGTTAAACCTAATCGTAGGGTCAATATTTACAAGAGATACCAATTTTTCATTCGCATATTTTGTTACACCATTTCAAATTTATCTGTATAAAAGGAGACGTCTAGTCTTTGCCCTATTATCGTGGATATCTTTTTGGTTAGCGGCTGCTTATTTTCCTCTCTATTTATGTTCTCATCAATATATAATGTCTTCAATAAATATTTATCTATACCATTTAACAATTGTTTTGCTTCAAATTCTTTTTGTATTTTTGTCCTTATGGCATCTTGATAAACCCTGATTACCTTTTGCTGAACACTAAGAGAAGGAATCACAGGAATTTGTATCTTACTAATTCTGTCTAACCCTATTTTAGGGATTGTCGTTTGAATTCTATTTTGTTCAATTTGTTTCTGAACAAAACTACAATTTAATAGTATTGAAACATAATCTGATAGGACTTCACTATTTTTAGGAAGTAACATAGCGCAATTCTCTGTAAGGATAACATGCTTCCCTTCAGGAATGTTCTTTATGAGAAAGACACGTCCAATTGTTCCCGCGATAGAGAATACTATTTGATTTTTTTTTATCTCGTATCTTTTAAGTTTATTGTACAATTCTTCGCTGATGCACTTTAGATCATCATAGTTAATATTTTCAAAGTCAGCAATGTCAGACAATCGTAAATATAAATAATTGGTTTTTTCTAAAGCAAAAGACATTCCTTTTGGGATACGCTTTCCACCTTTGACATCCACATATCTTGAAAGAGGAACGAAATTATTAATTCCCCCATTGTCCTTATGGTATGTAACGTCCATTCGTTGTGAACTAAGGACCTCCGATATATGTACTTTTATTCTATTCATAACACCTTAGATATGAAATCCTTAATCTGTTGAGCCACCTCGGGTAGTTCACTACCTTCAATATCCTTTCCTGTTGCATCATAACCAACATTTTCAACCTCCAGCATCAACACTTCATAATCTTGAGAATAGTTGAAAACATATTCTTTGTATAAATTCAACATCCGTTCTGCACGTTGATCTTTGTCGAGTCCTTTTTCTTTGCGAACCTGAACTTTAATATCTGCCAGAGTTTGCTCAAACCTCTTTGTTAATTCTTTCGGATGTTTCTTAAGGAACAAAATAGAAGATTTCACACCCGCCTTTACATGTGAGAAGGTATGTTGAGGCAAAGACACAACAGCCAATATCCTAAAATGTTCAATAAGCCAATCACGTACATATTGGCTTGTGGAATTGGTTAAGATGCCATCAGGAATCACAATTGCCAAATAACCGTTTTCTTCATTTAGATACTTATAGCATCGTTCTAAAAACAATACCTCAGTACTTTGCGATGTACGCCACTTATTTTTATTATCGTTGTCAATAATTCGATCTTTTATCTCTGTGATACCGAGATTCTTTTCAAACAATTCGTATTCTTTATAATAACTGACTTCGTCTGCTTTTACAGAAGAGCCAAACGGTGGATTAGTCATTATCAAATCAAATGTGCCATCTTGGAAGTTTAGATTTCTGTTTTCTATTTCTATGGTCTTATTGTTTTTTAAACCATCATTTGTAATAATATTAGTATGACCATCATCATGAATAATCATATTCATCTTAGCCACACGGGAAATTTGCTCATTGATCTCAATTCCATAAAGATGCTTTTCTGCAAACTCATGCCAATAACTCTTCCATGAAGCGCTTCCAATTTCATCATCATAGATATTATCGGCTTCATCCCGTACATCTTTCAATGCATGTAATAGGAATCCGCCACTGCCACAGGAAGTGTCAAGAACCTTCCAATCTTTATTAATTCCTATAGACTTCACTATAAAGTCCACAATAGAATCAGGTGTAAAGAATTGCCCAAAGTCACCACGGAAGAACTCACCCATGAATTTCTGAAAAGCCAATCCTTTCGAATCTAAATCTGTCTTAGACAAATTAATGTCTTGTAAATATTGGACAACGGTATAAATCTTATGCTTATCAAGTTTGATGTCATCCTTGAATACCTCTGGGTCTTTTTTTCTTCCTTGTTCATAAAGTAGACGGACTCGTTTCTCTAGTTCTGTCTTTGCTTTAATATTATGCTTATCATCATGATCTTCTGGATATGATATTATCTGAAAAGCAAAAGGCTCTCCTTTTGACTTCGGGTCATTTTCTTTCCATTTCTCATCCCATATTTTGCAGAAAATTAGTTTATCCAATTCATCAAAAGCAGTTGTTGGAGCTAGTGCACCACCGCCCCACAATGCATCATGCGCAGATTTGAATTTCTGCATTAGTTCTGCTTTTGTTCCTGGCTGAGGTTCTCTTCCACCTTTTACATATTTGAATCTGCCAACCTTTCCATCTTTCCTAGGAATATCAGAGATACTTATCCTTTCAACAGGGAATAGCTCAACTATCTCAAAATACTCATTTCTGATACCAGATGTTACCCAAACATATTTACCAGCAAGAGCATGGGCATAGGTATATGCTTGATCAACAGCAATCTGAAATTGGCGTTCGTTAATATCTTCTTTCTTACACTCAACAACAATCAATATCTTTTTGTTATTATCATTGTAAACGATAATATCAGCTTCCTTGGTAGACGAACCTTCTTGAACCGATTCATTTACAGAAATGTTCAGAGGCGAATAATTATACTCAATAATTAACCTCAAAAAGGCTGTTGCCTGCACAAATTCTTCAGGATTCTGCAACTTTCGTTTTGCCCCATTTTTGCAATGATACTCAATATAGGTTATATCACCCTTCTCTGAGATGGATATATAGTTGCTTTTCTGTCCCTCTACAAATAGTGAAGATGACAGTAATTCCTTTATTTCTTCTTTTGTCTTTGCCATAATTCTTTGTCTTTTCTAAAATATGTACAATTGCTATAAGACTACAACATCTTCGTTTTATATAATCTATTACTACATATCTTTATTTCACCATCTCTAAGATTGTCTCAGGCAATGTTGATAATTCCGTGACTGCACATAGTCCTGCACCAATATCTTTTACGCTGGTACCAAGGAGATATGCCTTATTGTCGATAATCAAGAAGCGGTCGTGATTTCTGTGGGGCAATTGTACAAACGTAATCTCTGGATATTGTTCATTGTGTTTCTTTAAGTCTGTCTGGAATTGCTCACTGTAGCGCGTATGGATTGTGGCTAGTACGCCATCTGCACGCTTTGTTAGTAATGACAAAACACGATCATCCACATAATTGTCTATTAACACAATCCTTTGTTGAGCACTTCGCACCAGGTCTGAAATATAAGACCAGGCATCCCAGACGCATCCCGTCTGGAAAATCTGCTCGGGTATGACCTTGGGAGAAAAATTCTCTATTTTTTCGATGATAGCATTGATTTTCTCGTCCGTTTCCAGTTGATGTTGCTCAATGTTGAAAATGCGCTTAATTACCTGAGCATTATTATTCACTAACTGTGGGATGGCTGTGAAAACACGCATAATTTTGACATTGACACCAACTGCAGTCTGTGACCTCAGCACGCTACTAAGCATGGCAACTCCATTGCGAGTGAAAGCATAAGGAAGTTTTCTTGTTCCACCCCATTTTGATATCGCAATTTGCGACTTCAAGTTCTTGTTGCCCTGACTATCGGTAATATTTGACATCGCAAATTGCGATTTAAAAAAATCAAATTCCTCTTTGGTCAACTGAAACATGAAGTCGTCAGGGAATCGTTCTATGTTACGTTTTACCTGCTCATTCAGACGACGTGTTTCTACCCCATATAGAAAAGCCAAATCTGAGTCAAGCATCACTTGCTGTCCTCTGATAAGTCGAATCATTGACTTGATGCTAACGCTTTCAGGACTGCTTTGTGCAACCGACGTTATCACCTCGTCATGGTTTTGGGTTACTTCATTAAGGATGTCGCATTTTGCGATAACCTCAGGTTCACCTTTATCAGTAGCTATCTTCTTTGCCATATTGCTCTCAACGGATTATGTCTTTTATTGGCTACATAATTACAAAAAATATCTTGTATAACCTTTGGTTATATCGAAAAATTGCCTTTCGATGGCTTACTTTTATGATTTTTTGTGCAAATGATGTGTTCGTAAGCCTATTTTTGTGTTCAAAATTATCCTTATGTTTTTATACGAAAAATGAAAAAATACTATGAGTATTGTATTAGAAGGAAAGTGAACTGCCATCTGTCCAGTGCAATATGGAGTAGGATTATTATATTTCTACTTTACATCTATAAATAGAGTATTTGAAACACGTTGTATTCATAATTTAAAAGTTTGCTTGAATCACAGTGATGGGTTTATCGACCCGAAAGAGTGAACCAAGGTGCCTGTCCGTGTGCCACGAGGCGCACATCTATATATAAAGGGTTGGCTACCTTCCATATAAGATGTAGCCGTAACTACCAATGAGATGAGAGAAGGTCTCTCGGTGTCAGTGTGCAGGCACTGGCATCAAACCCTCTGCAAGCTGCTGCAGTCGGAAACGTTGCGGTGGTGAGCGTTGCAGAGAGGTACGTATTACTGAGCTGAACGCAAGTGAACCATTCGATGAGGTGTCGTTA
>NZ_NPJI01000009.1 GCF_002251435.1 Prevotella sp. P2-180 | reverse complement strand
CTGAGGCTCTCTGGCAAAAGTCGGAGAGCGAACGTGCTCTTGCCGCAACCTTGCCTTCCGATAAGCACAGGGACAGTCTCGTTGCCGTGTTGGCTGTCCATCTGCAGCCAGTGCGCCACCATTGACCGAAACCACACGGCACACCAGCCCATAGTTTCCGTTGTCATGCCTGGAATGCGGTTGAAGAGTCCTGCAATGTGGTTCTGTCCGTCCCACTTGGGCAAGGTTTCGAGGAAGTCGCAAACGGGACTGTACCTCTTCACGGCATTAGACATGACATACTCATTGATGTCTTGCCGTGGCGACTTGTCGTCTCCAATTCCATGCTTCTTTGCCTCACGGACAATGGAGTTCAGCGCCTCTTCTGTCAAAATTGTCCACTCTTTGCAGTTTATGGCGCGATATTCGGTCTTGCCGCTCACCACATTTCTGCGAAACTCAAAGTTCTCTTCCAGATAGGCCTCAACCTCGAAGACCAGCATTTGGTTTCCTGTCATTTCTGACGTTCCTGAAAATTTTTCCATTATTAAAGATTTTAAGTTAAACAATCGATTCGCCCCGGAGAATCAGCCCAGTGAAGGGTAGTGAAGGGTGGTGAAGGGTTGGAGCAACCCTTCACTCCGATATTTTCCTGACCCTCAGCAACTTACACCACAAAAGTGAAGAGTGAAGGGTTTTTGGCAATATTCTTCGGCGTTCATCGGCTCCTTATTCAAAAAAGCAGTGCAAAATTACAAAAATTCCGCCACATATCCAAACTTTTCCCCATGTTTTTTCATTCAAAAGTCGGGACAAGCAGCGAATGGTTCTTTATTTGAGCAACAGAGGTACGAATATTCAGGGTCATAGGGTCAGATACCTTGGTTCACTCTTTCGAGTCGATGTACCTGTCCTTTTGATTTCATTAATAATTATCCCCAAAATCTGAGTGCAAGCGGTTTCGGGGATTTATTGTGATTATGCACTTGCTTGTTGAATCTGCGTGCGCCAATAATATTGCATTTGTGCAAAAAAAGCTTAATTTACAACCGTTCAAAACCGCTTTTCTTGATTATTCTTTGGTGAAGACACTGATATTTATTATATTTGCACTCGATTTTAATTAAATAAAGAGGAGCGAAAGACCTCTTAATAGAATCAAAGTAGTTCTTGTTGAGAACCAGAAGACGAGTAAATGGTTGGCAGGGCAGTTGGGTGTTTCTGCCGTTACCGTGAGTAAGTGGTGTACCAATATGCATCAACCATCACTGCCACAATTAACAGAGATTGCATAAGTTTTAGATGTCGATGTCAGGACATTGATCTGCACAAACAAGTAGTCAAATCAAAAGAACCATAATATTATGGATGGATTCAAAAATATTGAAATAAAGAACTTTAGAGGTATTGACCATCTGAAGATAGATGACTTTTCCCGTGTTAATATACTCCTGGGGCAGAATAGCTCAGGAAAAAGTTCTGTCCTTGAATGCCTTTTGCTGATGATGGGGATGTCCAACCCGGACCTGCCTCAGACTATCAATTCTATCAGGTCTCGAAATTATAGCAGTTTTGCAGACTTGGGCTATATGTTCCATAATTATAACTTAAATGTAAAGCCGGAGACATCTTCCGTATTATTTGACGACACCAAGCGCCACTTGTCTTTAGAGTTGACCTATGTCTTTGATGAGAAGTCACAACCGGATTTGCAAAACGGACAGATTCCTACCTCAGAAACAAAAACTTTCCTGAATACATTGAAGATGCTTTTCGATGTTGAAGCCGGACAACATAAGAGTACTCACGAGTGCAGCTTGACAGTCAATCAGCAAGGGTTGATATCTAACAAGAAACTGGCAGAAGGATATTTGGAAAAGAATAGTGTCGCTTTTTTATCTTCAGACTTGGCTGCAGGTAATCCCGCTAATGACTTGGTTGAATTGGCAAAGCGCAGGTTAAAAGATACCGTAATAGAGCAATTGAGGCATTTCGATAGCCGTATCACCACATTGGAGATTTTGAATAATGTCGCTTACGTAGGCTTGGAAGGCATCAATCAGTTGTTGGCGGTTAACATGCAAGGTGATGGTCTTCGCCGTTATCTGAATATTGTGGCTGCGTCTGCCAATCCCATGAACAATATACTTCTGATAGACGAGATTGAAAATGGCTTACACTATTCTGCTTACAAGAAACTGTGGGAAGCCATCTTTGCGCTGGCAACCACAACAAACAAGCAGGTGTTTGTTACCACTCATAGCAAAGAAACGCTAAGCCATTTGAATGAAATGCTGGAAGAACATCCTGAGTATCAACAAGGGATGCGGTTATATACACTCGCTAAGACTCCAATAAAAGGACATCAAGCCTATAAGTACACTTTTGAGGGCCTAAGCGGAGCATGTGAAAACGATGTTGAACTTAGAGGATTGGTGTAATGAAAAGGTTTCAGATCATAGTAGAGGGCGATGGTGACAAAAAATTCTTTGAGGATTACTATCATCACATTTTCGGTGAGAAAGCCCCTAAAGACAGTATTACACATCCTGGAAAAGATGGAGACACTGGTGGTTATCAGAAACTGAAGTCTGAAGATGCCATAGGCGCCATGCGTCAGAATACTGATATGGGAGGCATTAACCTCGTCATTTTCGATGCAGACGAAGATACAGAATCCCGTCGTGCCGAACTGCTTGCCATCAAAGAAGAATTTGGCGTGGAGTTTGAATTATTCCTCTTGCCGAACAACAAAGATGTAGGTGCATTGGAAGACTTGCTTGAAAACATCATCAACCCCAATAACCAGCCCGTAATGAATTGCTGGCAAACATACGAAGGAGAACTTGCAAAGGTGTGGATTCCGACAAAAACTCCTCCCACATTGACCATCCCTGCCAAAAAGACCAAGATTTACGCCTATCTTGAAACTTTGCTAGGCACGTCAAAGACCCAGAAGAAACTGATAAAAGATGCAAACCGCAACTTCGAAAATATCCTACATTGGAATTTGAATGCGGAGTATTTGGAACCGCTAAAGGGGTTTCTGTATGGAAACCTTACAGAGAAGTAGAAATGGAAGCCACAAAACCACATAAGAGAAAGGGGCGACTTCCAAAGATTGAAGTGGTTGACCTGTTCTGCGGAATAGGAGGACTGAGCTATGGCATGAAGTCAAAAGGGTTCAAGATTCTGACGGGCTTTGATTTGGATTGGACTTGCCAATATGCATATGAAACTAATAACAAGGCCAAGTTTGTATACAAAGATATAAGGGATGTTCAGAAAGAGGATATCGTACCATTGTATTCAAAGAAAGCTATTAAGGTTTTAGCTGGTTGTGCTCCTTGTCAGCCCTTTTCGTCATACGCATTCAAAAACAAGAACAAAGACGAGAATAAGTACAACCTCCTTTATGAATTTGGACGTTTGGTAAAAGAAGTGCGCCCAGATATTGTGACAATGGAGAATGTTCCTGCAATTGCATCTTTCAAATTGCAGTCGGTATTAGGGGATTTTATCCAGACATTGGAAGCAGAGAAATACAAAGTATTCTTCCAAGTTGTCTATTCTTTGAGCATAGCGAAAAAAGTTGAGAAAAAGGAATACGTAAAAAGGTGCAAAGAGTGCCCTTGAAAATAAAGAGGAAGGCCTAAAGGTCTTCCTCTTCTTCTGAACTGGTGTCAAGTTGTGTGTCACGCTTTATGCTCACATTCGCGAAGCGGTCGATGGTGAGAACAATGGGGATGTACTCGTCGGTGCCCGGATGACTCACGCTGGCAGCAAACCGTAGTGTGCCGTTGCTGACCTTGTCGAACACGAGGCCTTCGAGAATGCCGGTATTCCTATAGTCGTCGTCAAGACATGAATCGAACGACTTTTTGGTGAATGTGCGACTGAAGAACGTCGAGCCGTCGTCGCGGGTGATGGTGAGCGAGATGATGTTATCGTAGTATTTCTGTCCTGTCTCATCTTTCACCATTGCCAGACTGTCGTCAGCCTGTCGGTGGATGACACAATTGAGATGACTGTTTGCGAGTGTGGCCTCTGATGTCTGGTTGTACTCCTGCATTCTGACAGGAGCCGCAGGAGCCTTTTTCTCTACCTTCTTCACAATAATGTCGGTGCTTTTCTTCGTTTCCTTGCATGCCAGTAAGGCAATGGCGGAAGCAGTCAGGGCCAAAAGTAATGTTTTCTTCATTATTCTTTTTGTTTTCATTATTGCTGCAAAGGTAATGGAAATCTGCCAAACTGCAAAATAATTAACAGTTTTTATTAGCTATCACCACATTCTTCACCACGGTGCCTTCTATAAGTTGCGGGTCGAAGGCTTGTTTTTCGTCGGTGGCGTTGATATTCTCGAAAGTGAAGTTCTTCAGCTTATATTTCTCGCTGGTACCCACATCGAAGAAGTTGCGACATTCCATGGTGATGTTTCTCATCACTATGTCGTTGCATTGGCTGAGCGGCATGTCGGCACGGTCTTCGGGCTTGAAGAACTGTGTCCATGGGCGTACTACGAGGAAGGAGCCTGTGGTGCCGTGGATATTGTCGACAGTGACGTATTCGTAATGCTGTGGTGTGTCAGGGCGCATCTTCAGCCAGAGCACTCGGTTTGCCTTGTTTACCTCTATGTTGCGCAGCACGATATTACGGTCGTAAACGCTCTCGCTCCCGAGTGTGAGACATCCGTGTACCACTCCGTAGCGGCAGTTCTGTATAAGGATGTTTGTGTTGGCTCCATTTTCGGGAGCCTTGTCTGCCCATGTTCCCTTGCCGCCCTTGATTGCCACTGCGTCGTCGTTGACCGACATGTAGCATCCGTCGATGAGCACGTCATGGCACACGTCGATGTCGATGGCGTCGCTGCTTGGGGCCTTAATGCCTGTGGTGGGGGCAAAGATGTGGCAGTCGAGATAGCGCACGTGGTCGGAGTTGTAGATATGGTTGGTCCAGAAAGGACTGTTGTGCAGCTTGACGTCTTGTACAGTGACGTTGTGGCAGTTGGAGATATAGACGAGTCTGGGGCGCTGTTCGTCTTTGTTTGTACACTGCGGATTCCATTTTCTTCTTATCCAAAACTCTTCCCAGTAGTGGTGGCCGTTGCCGTCGATGGTTCCCTTGCCCGTGATGGTGAATCCGTCGAGGCGGTCGGCGTTGACGAGGGCGGCGAAGTATTTGCATGTCTGTCCTTCAATACGTGTTTCAAGTATTGGGAAGTCGGCTATGTATTCGCTGCCCTTGAGTTTTCCGCCTTCCTCTATGTTGAGATGAGTGCCTTGGCGGAAAAAGAGCGCTCCGCTGAGGAATGTGCCTTTGGGTATGACGATTACCCCGCCGCCGTTGTCAGCGGCTTTGTCGATGACTGCCTGTAGGGCGGATGTCTGTATAAGGGTGCTGTCGGATTTCACTCCATGTTCTGTCACCACATAGCGGGTTCCAAGTGAAGCGGGGTTCACCTTTGTGCGGTTGTTGAACCATGGCGACATGACGGTACCGTCGGGCCATTTGTCGTTGAATCCCGATATCAGGCGGTAGTATTCCACTGCTCCGAGGATGAAGCATCCTGTGCCGTAGTCTTCGAAGTCTGGCTCAGACGTGAATGTCACGGGTTGTCCTGCCGACGGGTCTTTGCCCGTTCCCTGATTGTAGCCGATGAAGCCATTGTCGTGAACACACGAGGCGATGGCCTTCCATGCCTTCTCCATCGGGGTGCGATAGGTTTTCTCAGGGAGCAGTCCGTGGTTCACTCCCCATGCCATGCCGTAGAGGAAGAGGGCTGTTCCGGTCATCTCCGGTCCGCCGAATGTCACGGGCGACACGAGGCTGACATTCCAGAATCCGTCTTTTCTCTGGCATTTCAGCAGTGCCTTGCTCATGCGCAGGAAGTCGGCTTTGAGTTCAGCTTTTGCGTGGTCGCCATCGGGCAGAGTCTCCATCACTCTCACGAGTGCCGCGTAGACCCATCCGTTGCCACGGCTCCAGTAGCAGTTTTTTCCGTCTTTCTCCTTGTAAGGCGGCACGTAGTCTTTGTCTCTCCACCAGAGTCCTTCCTTTTTGTTGAAGAGTCCTCCTGCGAGTGTGTCGCGGCTCCATCTGTAGGAGTTCATGGCATAGTCGAGATATTTCCTCTCTCCTGTGAGCTTGGCGTATTTTGCATATACGGGCATTGCCATCTGTATTGCGTCTATCCAAGTCCAGTAGTCGTTGCGTCCGGATGCCATCTGCAGGTCGAGGTTTTCCTTCACATGGGTCATGTCTTTCTTGTAGCCGCTCATCACGTGTCGGTCAATGTATGTCTGCTGGCAGCACTGGTCGTCGGCGTCGGTGGCTTTCACTCCATGTCGTGCGGTCCATTTGTGATAGTCTGCCCACTTGTCGGTGTAGTCGATGTAGCGTTGTTGCGGGTCTATTTCGTAGAGAGCCATTAGACCTTCGTAATACACCGCTCTTGTCCAGAGGTTGCTGGTTCTTACTTTTTTCACGAAAGTATCCTTTGTGGGGTCGTCATACTTCTTCATGAAATAGTCGTTAGTACGTCTTACGACATCGAGTATATCTCCCGTTGTCGTGTTTTGTGCCGTTGCGTGTATGTTAATCAGCAAGACACCAATCAAGGTAATAAATATTTTTTTCATAAGTTGAGTTTAATTTTCCATTTGTCTCAAGAGCACATTGCTAATGCCGCTTTTCACTGGTTTCCATTCGGCGTATGATGTTTTTTTGTAGTTTATATCCACTACGTTTATTTCCTTCATCTTTCTCCAAGGGATGCCTTTTCGGTCCATGTCAGCTATTCTGTTTGCGGGCAGGTTGGTGACTTCTATTCTTAGTGTGTTTTTTCCTTTTCGGAGTGATGTTCCGCAGTCGAGTTGGAAAGGCACAGCCCATGCACATCCTATATATACATTATTTATATAAACCCTTGCGCTTTCCCTTACATCGCCCAGGTCGATGGTCCATTTTTCCCTTGCCTGTTGTTCGGTAAGAGAGAATGAGGTTTCGTATACACCGGTGCCCATAGTTACGGCGGCACTGTCGGAGAGGTTTTCCCATGTGGTGAGTGCTTTTAGCTTAAATGTCTGTCCTACGCGGGGCTGGTCGTCCACAAAGGAGAGTTTCCATTTGTTGTTGGTGAGATTGAGAGTATGTCCTGTTTCTTCTGTTTGCTTTTCTGCATCCACTGGTAGACTGGAGCAGAGCAAGAATCTGCTTTCTCCGCTTTTCAGTCTTATTCTCACCTTCTTTCCGTTGTGTCCTGCTTCATAGAAGCGTGATGTCATCGGGTCAAACCATGTCATATATTCATTTGCCATGGCCACCTCCACGGTCTCGTCGATGTCTTCAGGCGAGAGGTTTGCAATGAAGTAATGGCATCCGTAAGGATTCTGCCTTCTTATCATCTTCAGTCCGAGCCTTGTCTTCATTTTCTCTGGTGCAGCAGCTGTTTTCATTGCCGCTTCATCCACACCTTTTATTATTTTCACGCCGTTTTGCGAAAGCGAGTCGAGATGGGCTTTCACGGCTTCCGGCATGACACATCCTTCGGGAATGATTATTCCCCGATAGGTTGTTCCGGCTTCCGTCTTTGCCATTCCCTTGGAGGCGGAGGTAGAAAGCAAGAGTCGGTCGCTGATGTAGTCGCAGTCGAAGCCTTTTCGGTCGATGTCGAGAATGGTGCGTATGAAGTCGGGTGCTTTCTTTGCCATGGAATGGATGTCAAACTGCATGAGCCAGTTTTTGGTGTCTCTTCTCCACATGTCTCTTACTGGCAAGTAGACGAGGAAGTCGTTGTCGGGCTCGCCCCATTGCAGCCATGTCTGACACTCTAAGATATATTTCATAAGATAGTCGGCGTCTCGCCAGATGCTGTTGGCTGGACTCATGTCCACCGAGGCGTAGAATCTCCATCCCGGCCACTGCTCGTCTTTTGGCGAGTATGCCGCTCCATGGAAGAACATTCTGTTGACTCCGGCACAGAACATGAGGTCGAGATCTGGTTTCATCTGACTTAGCGATGTGCGGAAATGTTCTGTAAGCCATGTGAACGTCTCGCTCGAGGTGTATCGCTTGCCTGTGATGTGAGCCGCCGACGGAGCGTATTTCAGCATGCTCAGGTCGCTGTCGTTGCGTCGTGTATATCCCGAGTCGGTGCGCAGTCCTCTTATTCCGAAATCGGTAAGTCCGAAGCCTTCGATCTCTGGTATGTCTACGGCAGCATAACAGTCTATGAGATTGGCGGGCGAGCCGTGAGCCTGGTTGCGTGTTATTGCCCCATGGCTATGAGCCCATTGTGTCCACTGGCGCGTGAAGTTGTTCAAGAGCATGTCGGAGAGGGTTTCACGATAGTCGCTCACCACCTTTTGGTCGCCGTCGACAAACTTGTCGAGCACGTTTTCAAGCCTGTATCCCCTTCTCTTTTCAAATTCGGAGAAGAGTGTCGGTGTCCAGTTAGCGCCATACACCTCATAACTGTCGTTGAAAAACGTGTGCGGGAAAGGCGTGTTGTTTTTTTCAAACGCTTCGGATATATGGCTCAGATAGTTTGCCACGGCAGTGGAGTCGAAGTGGTCTATCACATATCCCTCGCCTCCTGGAGCGGCGCGTTTCACCTTTTGTCTTGTCCTGCTTTCAAACAATGCGATGACCCTCTGTCTGTCATTCTGTCCTTCGACGGGAAAACTTCTCACCACCTTCAGCTTTGCAAAGCTTTTTTCCTTTTGTGGTATTGGGAATTCAATGTTATCGATGACTACACTGCTGTTGACAATAGTATCTACGGCGAAAGCCTTGCATGCCGCCTCGTCGATAGGCACCCACGGACCGCCGAAAGGCCATCCTGTTCCTGTAGCCATTCCGGTTTCAATGTCAAGTGTACTATTTTCTTGTTCCACAACCGAAAGCATCTCCATCCATTTAGGCGATAAAAACGGGATGTCGTTAGCTTCGTTTCCCTGCACTCCATAGATAGGAGTTATCTCTACAGCTCCAACGCCTTTCCTGGCATACTCTCCGAGACACCATTTCAGGTTTTGCTTATCCACTGCCGACCCGAGCCACCACCATCTCAGTCCGGGTTTTGCTTCCTTCGTAGGGGAAGGCAACAAGACTTTTTTGGCATTCTGTGCCACTACCGTAGTTGGCATGGCGATGGCAGTAGCCAGGGCAAATGTGGCAAAAAAATGTTTTTTATCCATAAGATTATTGTCGTTTGTTTTTTCTTTTGGCAAAAGTACAAAAAAATCTTCATTTCCCTCAACTGTTTTGCACATTGGTTTACCAATAATTGTTAAGGAATCTTCAATATATCAAAAGTCTATGTTTTATTGTCAAAAGAGAAGGTTCTAAGAAGTGAATAAAGAGTAATTTTGCAATCAGAAAACAATTTTTTATAGATAAAGCAAAATTATAACAATGAAAAGTATTCTTGAAGGACGTCCCGCCCTAAGAAAAGAGGTGGAGAAAATTGCCGAGGTGGCTGGCTATCTGTGGCAAAACGGTTGGGCTGAGCGCAACGGTGGAAATATCACGGTTAACGTGACAAATATGGTTGACGACGAGATTAGGAATATGCCTGCCATAAGCGGTGTTATGCAGATTGGCACCTCATTGCCTGCTCTCAAGGGCGCATATTTTTTCTGTAAGGGAACTGGCAAGCGCATGCGCGACCTTGCCCGATGGCCGATGGAGAACGGTTCAATCATCAGGATTCTCGACGACTGTGCGAGTTATGTGATTATTGCCGACAATGCGGTTATGCCCACGTCAGAACTTCCAAGCCATCTGAGTGTACATGCACGCATGATTGAGAAGGGCATGAGCTACAACGCCACTGTCCATACTCATCCTATCGAGCTTATTGCCATGAGCCACAACAAGGCGTTTATGGGTAAGGATGTATTAAGTAATCTTCTTTGGAGCATGATTCCTGAGACTAAGGCATTCTGTCCGTTAGGTCTTGGCATCGTGCCTTACACTCTTCCAGGCAGTCTTGCCCTTGCCGACGGCACACTGCGTGAGCTTGAGGACTATGATGTGGTGATGTGGGAGAAGCATGGCGTGTTTGCCAAAGGTCTTGATGTCATGGACGCTTTCGACCAGATTGACGTTTTGTCGAAGAGCGCAAAGATATATATAAACGCCAAGTGTATGGGCTTTGAGCCTGACGGCATGAGCCAGGAGGAAATGGCGGAAATGACGAGGGCGTTTAACCTGCCGAGATAATATTATATGGAGTGAGGAGTCTCTCTCCCCACTCCACATTATTTCTAATCCAAATGGAACACTTCCTGAAGTGGAATGCTTACTGGTGAGTTATCGGGATTGACTTCCATGATGTCAGCCATCATATCCCACCATTTCTGAGTTATTGGATCCACGTCGGTGGTGTCCTGAGAATTTGTGTCCTTGTCGCATTTCTGAACGGCAAAGAGGATATTTGTGTCTTTGTCCCAGAATATGCTGTAGTCGCTGACGCCTTGCTCCTTTATCATCTTGACCAGTTCTGGCCAAATGGCGGCGTGACGCTTTTCATATTCTTTCTCGCACCCTTTCTTGAGGTACATCTTAAATGCAAATCTTTTCATAATCTATTATTTTGTCTTTAACTTTAGCAAGAATGTGAAGTTAAAGAAGTTGAGCCAATGCGAACCTTGAGTTATATCATCTGCGGCAGGAAGCTCGACACGATAAGAATAACGATACCTACTATGAGGACGGCGATAGTCTTCTTCGAACAGCCCTTCCACTCTTTCAGTATGATGCCCCATACATTGGAGAACACAACGTTGAGAGCCATCAGAATGCAGAACGACAGGGTTGTGAGCGTGGGCGACTCGGTAAGGAAACCCTTACCCAACGACAGTCCGAAGAACTGGCTGTACCACAAACCACCCGCAAGGAGGCAGAACAAGGCATTGTTGCCCCATACTTCACCTTTGGCATAATCTCCCCATGTATTGTTTTTGCTGTTTTGATAAAAACAATAGATGGCATTGGTGATGAATCCGCCTACGGTGACAAGCATTGTGGCTGGCAAGGTCTTGTACATGTCGGGAGTGAGACTGCCAAAGTTGATGTCGGCTCCAAAAGCCAATCCAACGTTGAAACATCCGCTCATGAATCCCGCAAGAAGGGCGATGGTAAGTCCCTTTGGGAAGTTGAAGTCCTTTACGGCTGCCTTCTTTTCTTCTTCTGACAGCGACGCTGACTTCATTCCTCCTGCCACGCCGATGACGGCAATACCGAGAAGTGTCACCACTACTCCTACAATCACCGACAGGGTGAGCGACGAGAGCGCGTCTTGTTCGGGGAAGAAGATGTTGAGCAACACCGGTCCCATGATGGTGCCCAGTCCGGCACAGGTGCCAAGGGCGATGCTCTGTCCGAGAGCGACTCCAAGGTAACGCATGGAGAGTCCGAAGGTAAGGCCTCCGACACCCCAAAGCACACCGAAGAGCATGGTCATCGTGATGTTGAACGCATTGTCGGAAGAGAACAACTCGCAAAGGGAGTGCCCGCCCGGCACGGCGAGCAAGGCACCTCCCAATGGTAGTAACAGCCAAGCGAACACTCCCTGCACTATCCAATAGCTCTCCCAACTCCAGTTCTTTATCCTGTTGATGGGCACATAGCAGCTACTTTGACAGAAAGCTCCGATAGCTATTATTATTAATCCTATTACGATTTCCATTAATTCCTGACTTTAAGAATCTCCTGCTCGTACTTCTCCACTTCAGCGAGATAAGCCTCGCCCACGGGGATATTGTTCTTGAGGTTGAAGTAGTCGTAAACGGCACCCATAGGCAGGGTCTTTGCCTCCTCGAGAAGGGCGAGACGCTGGAAGAGCTTGCCTTCGTCCTCGTAGCGGCGGAGTGTGTCGAGCGGTTCAAGGAATGCCTGAAGCAGCGACTTCTGTGCAGCCCTTACGCCCACGATGTATGCTCCGATGCGGTTGATGGAAGCGTCGAAGTAGTCGAGGCCGATATGGCAGCGGTCGAGGGCATCGGCACGCACCATCTCTGAGAACAGGTTGCGGGTGTTGTCGTCGAACAGGGTCACGTGGTCTGAGTCCCAGTGCATTGGACGAGACACGTGGAGCATCAGCTCCGGCACGAACAGCAGCAGCGACGAAACGGCGTCGGAGACGTTCTCAGTCTGCTCGTAGTGACCTGTGTCGAGTGTGTATATTACATTGTTTTTAGAGCAGTATCCTGCAAAGAAGTCGTGAGAGCCCACGGTGTAAGCCTCTAGTCCGATACCGAAGAGTTTTGCTTCGAGACAAGGCTTCATGTCAGGCAGTTCCTCTTTGAGTATCTCGTCGAGGCTCTCCTTTAGAATCTGACGATAGCGCATCTTTTCCACTGTCAGGTCTTTCGAGCCGTCGTGTACCCAGATATTCATGATACTCGGGTCGCCCTGAGCCTTACCCATGGCATCTGCAATACGACGGCAGCGCTTTGTATGCTCTATCCAGAAATCACGTATGCCCTTGTCGGGATTAGACAACGTCAGGTTACCGCTCTTCGGGTGAGAGAACGATGTGGAGTTGAAGTCGAGACACATGTTTCTCTCCTTTGCCCACTGCATCCATCCTTGGAAGTGCTCCGGTCCAACCTGGTCGCGGTCAACAAACTTTCCGCCAAATTCACCATAAATCTCGTGGAGGTTGAGACGATATGTACCAGCGAGCAATGAAACCACCTTGTCTATATCCTGACGCAGTTCGTCGATGTTGCGTGCCTTTCCAGGATAATTTCCAGTGGTCTGAATACCGCCTGACGCAGCAGCACCGCTTTCGAATCCCACTACGTCGTCAGCCTGCCAGCAGTGGAGTGAGATAGGGGTTTTCTCAAGTGTCTCGATAGCCTTGTCGGTATCTACTCCAAGTTCAGCATAGCGTTCCTTGGCAATCTCGTAATTCTTAATAATCAAATCAGTTTTCATTGTTATTTAATTTTTGGGTTCATATTTTTTTATTTCTATTGAATTGGCGATGATGCGTCTCATTTCCCATACGTCGCTCACAGTGCCTGAAGCCTTAGCCTGCAACATGATGTTACCGATGGCAGTGCCTTCCTGTGGTCCTGCAATCACTGTCACACCGCAACAGTCGGCAGTCAGCTGGTTAAGATGTGAGTTGAGCGAGCCTCCTCCGATAATGTGCAGCACGTGGATGTCAAATCCTGCCATCTCCTTCAACCATGTGAACACCTCGCGGTATCTTATGGCGAGACTGTCGAAGATGCATCTGCATATCTCGGCATATCCCTGTGGCACTGGTTGTCCGGTGCGTCGACAGTAGTCCTGTATGGCTTCCACCATCGACGTTGGGTTGGCAAACGACGGGTCGTCGGGGTTCACTACACTTCTGAAAGCCTGTTGCTTCATGGCTTCAGCCTGTAGTTCGGCATGGCCTTGCGGTACGTCGGTCCATTCTTTTCTGCATCTCTCGTAAATCCACATTCCGCAGATGTTCTTCAGGAATCTTGTAGTGCCTTCAATGCCGCCTTCATTTGTGAAGTTGAGTTCATAGCTTCTGTCATTGATGATGGCATTGGGTGTTTCAATACCCATAAGGCTCCACGTTCCGCTACTGAGGTATGCGAAGTGCTCGTCGGCTGCCGGCACGGCCGCCACTGCACTTGCGGTGTCGTGTCCTGCCACTGCAACCACGGGCACAGCACCGAGTCCTGTTTCCCTCTGCAGTTCTTCCGTCAGTGTACCAATGATTGTTGCGGGGTGAGTCATTTTCCCAAACTGGCATCTTTTCAATCCTATGCTTTCTATCAGGTCTTCATCGAGGTCGCCTGTTAATGGGTTCAGCATCTGTGAAGTCGATGCCACGGTATATTCGCACACAGCGTTGCCGGTGAGCATATAGCTGAGTGCGTCAGGAATGAAAAGGATTTTCTCTGCATTATCGAGGGCTGTGTTTTCCGCCTCTTTCATGGCATAAAGCTGAAAGAGGGAGTTGAAGTTCATAAACTGTATGCCTGTTTTGTCATACACTTTTCTTTTCTCCATCTTTTCGGCGAAATATTTTTCCATTTTCCCTACGGTATGCGGGTCGCGGTAAGCCAACGGATTGCGCAGCAGTGCCCCGTCTTTACCCACGCACACGAAGTCGCATCCCCAAGTGTCGATGCCGATACTCTCTATCTCCACACCCTTTCTTGCAACCACCTTCAGTCCGTTGACTATCTCGTTGTAAAGGGCATAGATATCCCAATAGACATGTCCGCCTGTCTGTATAAGGTTATTGGCGAATCGTGTCAGTTCTTCCAATTCTATCTTTCCGTCGGTCAATGTGCCAAGTATGGTTCTTCCGCTGGTGGCTCCAAGGTCGGCGGCGAAGAAATGTTTTTTTTGTTGTGTCATTTGTTCTGTTGTTGTTAGTATTTTGTTTTTACGGTTGCAAAAGTACCATAAATCGTTGACTATAGACAACAGATTTTGATTTCATATCCTTAATTTTTGACTTTTCAGTAAATTTATCTGCTAAGCGCCCTAAAATCTGATGGTTTGTATCCTGTTTTAAGTTTAAATTTCGACGAGAAATAGTCTGGCGACTCAAAGTTGAGCTTATAAGCTATCTCCTTTATGCTCTCGTCGGTGATAGACAACAGTTCCTTGGCACGTTGAAGTCTGAGAGCGTCCTGATATGTGGCTGGAGCCACTCCGGTATATTCCTTAAACAATTTTCGGAAGTTTGAATAGCTTATTCCCATTTCTTGAGAAATATCTTGTATGGTGACCTTTTTCTCAAGTGTCTCGCGTATGCGCATGCGTGCCTTATTTATTATATCTACTTGAAGTGAGTTTGTGTTCAGCTGCATGTTGCGCTCGAGCGAATACATCAGCCCTATCAGATGGTTCACGATGCCTGCAAGTGTCTGCTGACAGTATGCTGCCTCTTCCTGCGCCGTCTGGTAAGCCTCCTGATAGATATGCTGTATGTCTATACTGAAACCTACATGGTATATTGGCTTTTTAGGGGAAAGGAATCCTTCTTTCACCCTGTCGTCCACATTCTTTCCCTTGAATCCTATCCAATAACTCTTCCATCCCGTATTGTCAAGCGGACGATATGTGTGCCATTCGCCGGGGAAGAGCAAGAACATGTCTCCAGGCCTGATGTGTGTCTCTGGCACACTGGCTGACTTGAACACTCCTTCTCCCTCAAGATTATAAAGCAGCTGGTACTCGTCAAGCACACGGCCTTTCTCTACATTGAAGTAGTAACCCAAGGCATGTCCTTTGGTAGGGTAAAATGCGCCTGGAGCTATTTCCTCATAACCCACAGTGCTCACCGTAAGCCCCCATTTCGCGTCTCTTTCAGAGGCCAAAAGATATTTACATTTTACAAGTTGTTTATAATCTGAGTTATTATTTATGTTCATATTTGTTAGGTTTAGTAAATCTGTGCAAAAATACCAATTATTATTGAAACATGCAAAAAAACAACAGAAAAAATGGATTAAAACACGAATAACATACACTTTTTTGTACCATCTATGCCAAAAATCAAGGAAAAATATCAATTTTTAGTGCAAGACTTCTATCTTTTATAAGTAATTTTGCACCCGAAAGAATAAACCGCATCTAATATGAAACAAAGAATTATCTCAATTGCACTTTCTGCCTTAACTCTCTATAGCGGAGCCATGGCAAAAAACACAATAGAGAATATTGATCGTGGAGTGGTGGCTTTGCCCGCAAGCCAAGGAGGAATTTTTCTCAGCTGGAGATTGCTCGCAAACGACACCGACAGCGTGAGGTTTGACGTATTGCGCAACGGGGAAAAAGTTGCAACAGACATCATCGCCACAAACTTTGAAGACAAGGAAGGAACGGGTTCTTCTCTTTACTCCATTGTCACTAAACAACGAGGTGTTGAGGAATCGTCACAGGCCATAAAACCTTGGGACGACATGTTCCTCAGAATACCAGTTAACAGGCCTGAACCCGGTACATGCCCAGACGGAAAGACATACACATACTCGCCCAACGACTGCTCAGTGGGCGACGTCGACGGAGACGGACAGTACGAGATTATGCTGAAATGGGACCCCTCTAACTCTCACGACAACTCTCACGACGGATATACTGGCGACGTGATCATAGACTGCTACAAACTTGACGGCAAACAGCTATGGCGCGTAAACCTTGGACGAAACATACGTGCCGGAGCACACTATACGCAGTTTCTCGTTTACGATTTCGACGGCGACGGCAAGGCGGAAATGATCTGCAAGACTGCTCCTGGTAGCCTCGACGGCACTAACCGATTCGTTAGCCTCGCTGCCACCGACAGCGACATACTCGCCATAGACAACAAGGCCGACTACCGAACCGAACGCGGACGCATACTACAAGGAGAAGAGTTGCTCACCGTGTTTGACGGTCTTACAGGCAAGGCCTTGCACACTGTGTGGTACAACCCTAACCGCGCTTACGGCGTAGGGGGAAAAGCGGAATATGCCGGATGGGGCGACAAAAACATCATGGGAAACCGGGGAGAACGATACCTCGCCTGCGTGGCTCATCTCGACGGAATCGACAGAAAAGCAAGCGCGGTGATGTGCCGCGGATATTATACCATGGCGTATCTCTGGGCTGTGGACTTCGACGGGCGACAACTCTCCACGAAATGGCTGCATGCTTCCCTAAGCGACAACGACTGGAAAGTCTATGATGGTAACGGAACAGTGGTGAAAGAGGCAAAGGGACTGAAAGCCACGGCATACGGACAAGGAGCACACGGCATCGCCGTGGCTGACGTCGACGGCGACGGATGCGACGAGATCACCTTCGGGTCGGCTGCCATCAACAACGACGGTTCACTACTCTACTCCACCGGACTCGGTCATGGCGACGCCTTCCATCTGGCAGACCTCGACCCCGACCGCCCCGGACTGGAATTCTTCATGGTTCACGAGAGTCATCCCTATGGAGCTGACCTGCGCGACGCACGCACAGGCGAGTTGCTATTCCACCAGGCAGGCAGCGAGGACACCGGACGCGGCATGGCAGCCGACATCGACCCTGACCACCGCGGATGCGAGATGTGGCATATCTGCGAACAGACAGTAAGAAACGTAAAAGGTGACATAATAGCACACACCAAGGCGCCAATGAACTTCAGAATATACTGGGACGGCGACCTGGAAGAAGAACTCCTCGGCAACCTAAGACGAAGGCCATTATTCCCGCCATGCCTCTACAAATGGGACGGACAGGAAGCACAGCCATTACCTTTGGGCAACGGAAAACAGATATACGAAACGGGAAACTCCAATACTTGCAACTGGACAAAGGCCACTCCAAACCTTCAGGCCGACATCATGGGCGACTGGAGAGAAGAACTCATCTTCTGGGACGCCTCTGACTCTTCCCACCTCAACATCTACACCACCAACACGCCTACCGACTATCGTGTCACCACACTCATGCACGACCATGTCTACAGAATGTCGGTGGCATGGCAAAACGTTAGCTACAACCAGCCTCCACACATCGGATACTGGCTGAAAGACAAAGCAGTAAAGACAAAATAATATAAAAATATGAAAACGAAACTACTTGCAGCAACTATTTTCGCACTCTCCACGGCTACTGCATCAGCACAGATAAGCAAGCCGATGGAAGACGTGAACAAGGTGGTCGACAACACGCTCGACAGTCTAAACAAAGCAGCCACGGCACGCATACCTGCCGGGACAAGCCGAAAAGGAAACAACCCAGTGCTCTTCCTCATCGGTAACTCTACCATGAGAAACGGTACGCTCGGTAACGGTAACAACGGACAGTGGGGATGGGGCTTCTACGCACAACACTACTTCGACGAAAACAAGATAACCGTAGAAAACCAAGCCCTCGGAGGAATGAGTAGCCGAACATTCTACAACCGCCTGTGGCCCGACGTGAGAAAAGGCATAAAACCCGGAGACTGGGTCATCATATCCATAGGACATAACGACAACGGACCTTACGACAGCGGAAGGGCAAGAGCCAGCATTCCTGGCACAGGACACGACACGCTCAACGTTACCATTAAGGAAACTGGCGTGAAGGAAACTGTATATACATACGGAACCTATCTCAGAAAATATATCGCAGACTGCCGAAAAGCTGGTGCTAACCCCATACTCATGTCGCTCACTCCACGAGACGCTTACGACGAACAGGGAAAAATAGTAAGAGTGAACAAGACTTTCGGATTGTGGGCAAAACAAGTGGCAGAACAGGAAAACGTGCCCTTCGTCGACCTTAACGAGATTTCGGCTGCAAAACTCGACAGCTATGGGCCGTGGAAAGAGAAATATCACTTCTACACCGACCATATACACACCTCACGCTTCGGAGCAGAAATGAATGCACGCTCGGCGGCTGAAGGCATTATGAATAGCGACAACCCACTGCTGGATCCACTAAAAGCCATGATGCAAAACGTGGAACTGCCCACAGTGGAAGTGAAACGCGAAAAAGGAAAACCTGTCGTGTTCATCACGGGTGACAGCACCGTAAAAAACAACGACAGCGACCCAGACGGAATGTGGGGATGGGGCTCGCAGGCATACACCGTGTTTGACTCCACACGTGTCACCTGTGTAAACTGCGCCAAGGCTGGAAGAAGCACACGCACGTATCTCAACGAAGGTAGATGGGAAAAAGTGTACAACTCGCTGAAACCTGGCGACTACGTACTCATACAGTTCGGACACAACGACATTGGCCCCATCGACAACAACAAGGAGCGTGGAACCATCGCCTGTGCCAACGACACAAACCACGTATACAAGATAAAGAGCACAGGAAAATATGAAGTGGTGTACTCTTTCGGATGGTATCTGAAAAAGTTCATACAGGACGTAAGGGAAAAAGGTGCCACGCCATTACTGCTGTCGCTCACTCCTCGCAATGAATGGCCCGGGGGTAAGATTGAACGCAGAAACAACACATACGGAAAGTGGTACCGAGAAGTGGCAAAGGAAACGGGAGTGGAACTCATCGACGTACACAACATCTCTGCTGACTTCCTCGATGGCATCGGACAGGAAAAGGCAAAGGCTTACTACAACCACGACCACACACACACATCACTGCTCGGCGCAAAGATGAACGCCAAAAGCGTGGCACGTGGACTGGAACGTAGCGGCAGCAAGCTCGCTGCTTACCTCAAGTCTGCAAATGCCATTCATGCCGACCTCAGCGCAAAAGCTGACAAGCAAGGATCTCCTTTCTATTACTCTGCAGAACTGCCCGACGGAAACTACCGCGTCAGCGTAACACTCGGTGACCGCAAACGTGCTGCCAAGACTTCCGTGAGAGCCGAATGCAGACGACTGATGGTTGAGGAGACTGCAACGAAAAAAGGCGAATACAAAACCGTCTCGTTTATCGTAAACAAACGCTCGCCTTACATTGCCGACATGACAAACGTACGCCTGAACAAACGCGAACAAGGCATCAACACATGGGACGACTGCCTGACTCTCGAATTCACCGGCGACGCACCGGCTGTAAAGGAAATAACAATAGAACGCGACACTACCGCCCTCACACTCTTCCTTTGCGGCAACTCCACCGTCACCGACCAGGCTACCGAGCCCTACGCCAGCTGGGGACAGATGGTGACACGATGGTTCCAGCCGGAAGTGGCAGTGGCAAACCTTGCCGAAAGCGGACTCGCCACATCGTCGTTCCTCGCTCAAAACCGTCTTGAAAAAATTCTCACCATGATGAAAAAAGGAGACTACGTCTTCTGCGAGTTCGGACATAACGACCAGAAAGAACGTAAACCGGGAAGCGGGGCATATTATAATTTCGCCCATAACCTGAAGATTTTCGTCGACAAGGTGAGAAGTGCTGGCGGACATATCGTCTTCATCACGCCAACACAGCGCCGAGCTTTCGACAACGCCACCAACAGCAAGATTCAGGAGACCCACGGCGACTATCCTGACGCTATGCGCGAAGTGGCAAGAAGGGAAAACGTACCAGTGATTGAGCTTCACGACATGACACGCACCTTCTTCGAGACATTAGGTTACGAAGACAGCAAAAAATCGCTCGTTCACTATCCTGCCAACACGTTCCCCGGACAAGACAAGCCACTGGCCGACAACACTCATTTTAATCCCTACGGTGCATACGAGGTGGCGAAAATGGTGGTTATGGGCATGAAGCAACTCAACCTTCCATTCGTGAAGCATCTGCGTCCCGAATGGACCGACTTCTCTCCCTCCCAGCCCGACGACTACAACTCCTTCAAATGGAGGAACTCTGAAAATATCGACACAACAAAACCCTATGGAAATTGAAAATTGAAGGTTGAAAATTAGTATCTTTGCTGATAACTACAAAGAAGGTGCGACAATTTGCCGCACCTTCTTTTTTTTCGAATCCTTAAATTACAACGTAAACTCTACAGCTCCGCGGATGTCAAGCTCGCTGGCTCCAATGTATGCCTTGAACTTGCCAGGCTCCGACTTCCACTGGTGAGACTGCTCGTCGTAGAACTGAAGGTCGCGTGGAGTGATGGTGAACTCCACAACCTTTGTCTCGCCAGGAGCAAGACTTACCTTCTCGAAGCCCTTGAGCTCCTTTACCGGACGGTCTACAGAACACTTCAGGTCGCCTACATAGAGCTGAACCACTTCCTTGCCCTCACGAGAACCTGAGTTGGTGACGCTTACTTTCACTTCGAAATTCTCTCCGTTTGCCTTCACCGTAGGCTTGCCATACTTAAACGTAGTGTAGCTCAAGCCAAAACCGAAGGGGAACTGGGGCTGTACCTTCTTTGTGTCGAAATGACGATAGCCCACATAGATGCCTTCCTTGTAATACACCTGGTCGTTGACGCCGGGATAACCCTCCTCGCCATACTGGAAGCAAGGATAGTCGTCCTTCTTCTTTGCAAAGGTGATGGGCAGCTTGCCCGAAGGATTCACTTTGCCTGAGATTATGTTGGAAAGGGCCTCACCCGACATAGAGCCAAGATACCAGCACTGCAGCAGGGCCTTCACCTGTGGAAGCCATGGTGTGGCGTATGGATTGCCGGCATACATCACGGCAATGATGTTTGGCTGTATCTTGGCAAGCTCGGCAATGAGCTCGTTCTGTCCATATGAAAGCTCGTAGGTAAGACGATCGCCGCCCTCGCAGTCCTGCTGGTGGTTTTTGTTCATTCCTCCAATGAATATTATCAAGTCGGCATCCTTTGCCTTCTCCAATGCCTCTGCCTTCAGTTTTGCCTGAGTCTCGGCGGGCACCTCATCCACGCGTGCGTACATCGGACGTCCGGCAGCATATCCTTGCGCAAAGTCTATCTTGTCGCCATAAACGGCCTTTAGTCCCTGCAGTGGCGAGATGTCGAACTTTGTCTTCAGTTCCGACGAGCCACCGCCTTCGCTCATGTTGCGCACAGCATTGTCGCCCACTACGAGAATTTTGTTATATTTGGAAGCGTCGAGAGGCAGAATACTTGCATTCTTTAGTTCTTTAATTTTTTCATTCTTCAAAAGTACCACACCTTCCTCTCCTACCTTCAGACAGGCGGCATAATGGTCGGGCGAGCACTGTTTTCCTATCACCTTTTTGGGGTTCATGGCGGTGCGGAAGATGGTGCGGAGCACACGGGCTGCCTTGTCATTGAGCACATCCTCAGAGATTTTTCCCTCGCGAAGGAGTTTCTCAAACGGGTCGGCAAGGAAATAAGTGTTATAGCCCTGTGAATTGTCGGCGGTCATACCATTGGTAAACGAACCCATCTCTATGTCGAGACCTCCTGTGGCAGCCTCCCATGTGTCGTGACAACCTCCCCAGTCGCTTATCACCGCTCCGTCAAATCCCCAGCGTTTCTTGAGTATGCCGTTGAGCAACGAATCGTTTTGGCAGCAGTGTACGTTGAGCCACTTGTTGTAAGAGCCCATCATGGTCCACAGTCCTGACTGCTTCACACACTTCTCGAAGGCTGGAAGATAAATCTCCTCCACGGCACGCTCTGATACGTTGACATTTACAGTCATTCGGTTCACCTCATGGTTGTTGAGGAAGAAATGTTTCAGACAGCAAGCCACACCGTTTTTCTGTGCGGCAATGATATAGGGCACGGCCATCTCACCCGCCAAATAAGGGTCTTCGCCCATATACTCGAAGCTCCGGCCATTGAATGGACAGCGGGCGATGGTTGTGCCCGGACCAAGCATGATATCCTTACCTCGGAAGGCGAACTCCTCGCTCACGTTATGTCCGTAAACCGACGAGAGATCGCGGTTCCATGTGGAAGCTAAGCAGGTGAGCGACGGGAAGGCCACGATGGAGTCGTTGTTCCAATTGGCGTAGCCCCATGAGTTCCAGTCTATCTCGGCACGGCAGCCATGAGGGCCGTCAGCCATGTTCAGCTGGCGGATGCCAAGACGTGGCACTCCAGGTGTTGTAAACTTGCTCTGCGCATGTAGAATCTGCACTTTCTCGTGTAGTGTCATGCGTGAGAGAGCGTCTTTCACTCGAGCCTCGACCGGTGCATTGGGGTCGAGATAGGTTTGCGCGCCAACCATTGTACAAGCTGCGGCAAACATTGCGGTAAACAATACTTTTTTCATATTTAGTGCTTCATTATTCATTTAAAGACTATCACTTCCTTTTCTTCAAATCCATATCCCCTTGCCTTCAGCTTCACATCGCCTCCATCGGTGGCAACCACCACGAGACATCGGCCGTTAAACGCCTTGCGCTTGGAGTCCTTAAAACGTTCCATGGATATCGGGTTACCGTTATCCACTCCCACTATGCGTCCGCCTTCCACCTCAAAGAATATCTGGTCTTCAGAGCGGGGACAGAGGTTGCCGTCCTTATCTACCACCTCTACAGTGATGAAGGCAAGGCTCTCGCCTTTTGGATTGTACTTAAAACGCTGGCGGTCTGAAGTGAGACGAATGGCTGCGGGCTGTCCGGCAGTGCGTATCACCTTCTCTGCCACTACCTTGCCGTCTTTGCGTGCTACGGCCTTCACCTCGCCAGGCTCAAACCTCACTCGCCACATGAGATGATACTGATGAGAGTCTTTCTTCGCCTTCACGCCCTGTGAACGTCCGTTGACGTACAGCTCTACCTCGTCGGCGTTGTTGTAGTAGCACCACAGGTCTATCTCTTCGCCGTCAAGCCAGTTCCAGTGGGGGAAGAGATGGAGCACCTGGCGGTCGGTCCACTCACTCTGATACATATAATAAGAGTCCTTGGGGAAGCCGGCAAGGTCAACGATGCCGAAATAGCTGCTACGTGCGGGGAAACCGTATGGTGTAGGCTCGCCGATGTAGTCGAAGCCTGTCCATATAAACTGTCCGCCCACATAGTCGTTGTGCTTCACCACGTCCCATGTCTGCTCGTGGGTCGAGCTCCACGAGGCGTGCATGTTGTCGTATGCCGAGCACTGGAACGAAGGGTCTTGATATGGCAGCCACCACTCCACGGGAGCCTTGTACACTGAATCTGAGGGCATCATGTAGAAACCCCTGGTCTGCAGTGCCGACACGCTCTCTGAGAAGATGAACGGCATGCCAGGGAAGTTCTGCGGCACGTCTTTCACCCATTGGTGGTGATAGTTGAAGCCAATGATGTCTAATGCTCCGCTCTTGAAGAGATGGTTTTTCGGGTCGGGCTCGTTGCAGCCAGCAGTGATAGGCCGTGTGTTGTCGTAGCGGCGAACTATGTCGCAGAGGTTGCGGCAGAGTATTGAGTTGACGCTCATCTCCTCGCCATGGGCGAGTGTGGAGGCGTCGTGCCCGGCGTTGAGTATGAGGTTGGCTTGTTCGGCACTGAGAGTGTCGGCATCGGCCGATGACCACTGTTCGAGCACCTCATTGCCTATGCTCCACATCAGTATGGAGGGATGGTTGCGGTCGCGTAGCACTAAGTCGGTGAGGTCGCGCTCTGCCCATTCGTCGAAGAAGCGGGCATAGTCGTTCTTTGTCTTGCGGCGGCGCCACATGTCAAACGACTCGTCCATCACTATAAGTCCCATCGTGTCGCACATCTCAAGCAGTTCGGGTGCGGGAGGATTGTGAGAACAGCGTATGGCGTTAGTGCCCATCTCCTTCAGTATACGGAGCTGGCGATGAAGGGCATCTTCGTTGATGGCGGCACCGAGGCAGCCAAGGTCGTGGTGCTGGCACACTCCGTTTATCTTCATTCGCTTACCATTGAGCGAAAAGCCCTGGGCGGCATCAAAGCGGAAAGTGCGGAATCCTGTAACTGTCTCGTAAGTGTCCATCACCTTGCCACCCTTCTCTATTGTAGTTACCACCTTATATATATATGGACGCTCGCACGACCATATCTGCGGACGCTTCACCGTAAGTGTTGTATGATATGTGGAGAGCGACTTGTCGGCAGGCTTCGGCGGATAAACGAGCAGCATGGGCGAGGCAGAAGGCAGTGTGACAGTCTTAGACGCTTCGGCCACGACCTTTCCTCCTGCGTCCAGCACCTTGTTTCTCACCACTATTCTCTCTTCCTTTCCGGTCATGTTGTCCACCACTACCGATACGTTCACCTTCTTTCCTTCAGCCACTACATGTGTTCCCCAGTGAGCCACATGAATCTTTTCGGTCTTCACGAGCCACACATGTCGGTAGATGCCACAGCCGCTATACCATCGGCTGTTTGGCTGGTCGTTGTTGTCCACACGCACTGCCACCACGTTCTTTCCTCCAAACTTCAGGTATGGCGTTAGGTCGTAGCGAAACGAACTGTAGCCATATGGTCGCTGTCCGAGCAGTTGTCCGTTAATCCACACCTTGGCATTCATATACACTCCGTCGAAGTCGATGTAAAACTGTTTGCCCTTGTCGGCGGCATCCAGAGAGAAAGTCTTTCTATACCACCCCACTCCACCGGGCAGTGCACCACCGCTGTTGCCCGAGGGAGCCGATGCGGAGAAGTCGCCTTCTATTGCCCAGTCGTGTGGCACGTTAAGGCTGCGCCACCGCGAGTCATTATACTCTGGAGTCTCCATCTTTGCCGAGTCTGCAAGTATGAATCGCCAGTTTTTGTCGAAATTGATTTTCTCACGTGCTTCAGCCCCAAAGCCGATAGCGGTCAGGGCCATAAACAATATTAGCAGTTTTTTCATAATATATTGTTATAATTTTTAGCGTTATTGCATTTCGAGGTTGATAGTCTGAAAATACATCATTGCCTTTAGTTAAATTTATTTGCCGCAAAATTACACATTTTATTTTATTTCTCCAAATAAATAGCCTTTTTTTTGAAAAGAGAACAATAAGCCAAACATTTGGAGGAACGGAAAATAATGCATATCTTTTGAAAATAGTAACATAAGTTAACTATTAGGGTGTCCAGTTAACGGTTCCAAATTCAGATAGTTTTTCTGAATATTTTGGTTCGTTCTGTAACCCAGTTTGTGGACATGTTCTTGGCAGCCCAAGTATCAATGTCCTTAAGTTTAACATTCACT
>NZ_NPJI01000089.1 GCF_002251435.1 Prevotella sp. P2-180 | reverse complement strand
AGTGAATGTTAAACTTAAGGACATTGATACTTGGGCTGCCAAGAACATGTCCACAAACTGGGTTACAGAACGAACCAAAATATTCAGAAAAACTATCTGAATTTGGAACCGTTAACTGGACACCCTAATTAATTATGAAATCGACAACAAAAAACCATGTTAGTAACTTCCTTAACCTTAGAGTGTTAGTGGGGATTGGTGAAAAGTGCAGAACTTATCTGTTGGTTATATTTGCATTCCTGCTCACGGCATTGCCTGGATGGGCACAGAGTGTGGTAAAGGAGTCGGTGACAGATGACACTGGGCTAAACTACAAGCTGTATAGCGACAATACAGCTACTCTTCTTGGCGCTACTTCCGAAGATATTTCAGTGCTGAACATTCCCGCCATCGTGACATACGAAGAACAGGAATATAAAGTTACCAAAATCGGTGATGACGCTTTTGAAGTATATCCTTATCTCAAGTCAATCAGTGGCGGTGAGAATATTACAGAAATAGGGGTTAACGCTTTTCATGGATGCTCTGCTCTTATAGGTAATATAGAATTTAATAAAGTAACAAATATTGGAGAAGGCGCTTTTTGGGAGTGTGGCAATGGAGAGTTGAATTTGACATTCAACAATCTCGAGTGTGAGATAATAGGTCCTAGTGCATTCAAAAGTTTTAATGGCACTGTGAAGTTGTATGGTAATGTTACTTATATTGCAGGTAATGCTTTCTATAATGATAATTATAACTATAATTTTCAAGTGTATGCTAATCTACGTGGTATCACGGGAATTTCAGATAATAACTTTTATAATATAAAAGGAGGAGATATCTCCTTGGAAGTAAACATTGTCGAAATTGGTAAATCTACATTTTCTAGTTGTGATGCTAGTATAAATATCTCAGGAACTATACAGAATATTAATCAAGGGGCATTTCAGTATTGTAGTGCTGGAATAAATATCTCAGGAACTATACAGAATATTATTCAAGGGGCATTTGATTCCTGTGATGAAACTATCATAGAGTTATATAATTCCTCCATAATATCGATAGATAATAATCCATGTTCGGAGGGAAATTGGCCTACTATTTACGTTCTACCAACATTAGTGGAAGACTATAATAAGGAAGACTATAATAATGAACGCATCAACGCCAATTTTGAAGCCCTTTCCGACAATCAAGCCAAAACAATCAACGGCGTCAAATATGCTGTAAGAAGCAACGCAGCGGGATTTGAAGTGATAGGAACTGAGGCTGGAGCTTCGTTTGCTGACGGTATAGTGAACATAATTGATAATATTTACGACCTTCCCGTCACTTCAATCGGGGAAGATGCATTCAGCGAACAAGAGATAAGCTGTATCTTGGTGCCTGAGTCGAGATATGACTCAATACACTCTAATGCCGGAAAATATGCCGACAAGGTGTTTCTAGATAGAGGTAAGGTGAATATCGTGGATGGCGACAATACCACATTGACATCAAGCGACAAAACTTGCTATTTGCCAGGCGACATCACCTACAACCGCACATTCAGCGAAGCAGGCCAGTACGCCACGATGTGCCTGCCCTTCGACCTCCCTGTGACCAATGCCCAGAAAAAGTTTGAGCAGGTATATGTTGCGCAAGGCAACATCATCCACAACACCTCCACCGACATGTATATCCTGATGCTGCTCAACCCCGAAGGCGAAAGCATTCCTGCCGGCACCCCGTTCTTCGTGAAGACCAAAGATACCGACGTGACGCTGCAGAACAACGTGTTATGCCGCATGACAACAACGCCAGCCACAACACCGCTCACAGTGGTTGACTGGGACGGCAAGTCGGGACTGATGACCCAATGCCCCAATGTCAACGTGACATGCAGCGGCACCCTCGACGCCCGCACCAACTTCGACGCTACCTACTACACATTCAATACCGACGGTTCGTTCGGCAACAAGCGCACCGACTCCAACTTCCCCGCCTACCGCATGTATCTCAATATCACCAACAAGAGCAATCAGGCTGCCCCCATCCTCATGTCTATCGGTATCTTCGACGACGACGACAACACCACCGGCATCCTCAATGTCCTGCCAGTAGTTCTGAAGAAGTCAGTCGCAGAGGGCACCTTCACCATCGACGGCCGTGCCGTAAAAGGCGCTCTGTCAAAGGGCTTGTACATAGTGAATGGCAAGAAGGTGGTAGTGGAATAAAAATGAAGAGTACTAACATTTAAGAACGAAAATACAATGAAGAAAAAAAAGTATGAAACCCCATCAATGAAGCAGTATGACATTATGCCAACCCGCATATTGGCAGGCAGCAGTGAACCCGGTACAGGTAAAAATGGTGACGATGGCGGCTACGCCGGAATCTTCCAGCCTTCCGCCGACGACATTATGGCATAAAAGTCAATGATTGTCGAAGGACAATAATTAGTGGAAAGACAGGACAGGGGACAGGTCACTGTCCCGCAGGAATATTCAAAAATATAATCTCAAATGTTAC
>NZ_NPJI01000088.1 GCF_002251435.1 Prevotella sp. P2-180 | reverse complement strand
GTGGTGGGGTAAGGGGAATTTATGCGTCTTTGTGGCGATTTTTGCTGCGTTGCGCCCTCTTTTGCCGCAGTGCCGCTACCTTTTTGACCTCTGTGTCATCTTATGAGGGCGGTTGCGGATTTGAGGTTTATGTAAGACCGCCAGCCGCAGGACAACTGCAAAGGACCCTATATCAGCCTTCCACCATGCCCCCGATAAACGGCACCTCAACAAAAAAAATAAAAGTTTTTGGACTTTTATTTTGTTTTGTCTTCGATTTGCACTATCTTTGCTCCCGAATTGTGGGCATATCACTCCTGCAACAGTCAAACAAACCATGGGTACATATATTAATAGAGGTAATATTGAGTTCAGAGACATCGTGTCTCACGAATATGTTGACAAGACATCGCTGATACCGCTGATTAACGCGAGACTCAATTCCGAGAGCCGTTACAGCTGCGTCACCCGCTGCCGCCGATTTGGCAAGTCGATGGCGGCAAAGATGCTGTGTGCCTATTACGACAAGTCGTGCGACTCGCGAGAGCTTTTCCGAGGATTGATGGCTGAGCAGGACAAGTCATTCGAGACATATCTCAACAAATACAACGTGCTCTATCTCGACGTGACATCATTCACCGCACGGCCGGAAATGAGAAAGAATATTGTGAGAACCATACAGGAGGATATTATTTATGAACTTAAAGAGGCTTTTCCCGATGTAAAATACAAGGACAATTCCGACCTTATGGATGTACTTTCCTCCATCCACCAAGCCACAGAAGAAAAATTCTTCTTCATCATCGACGAGTGGGACGCCATCTGCCGCGAGTTCCCCGAGCGACAGAAGATGAAGGGTGATCCTGACACTGTCACACCCACCATACTTGATGAATATGTCATGCTGCTCCGACGTCTGTTCAAGACACAGAATTCCGACAGAGTATTTGCCGGGGCATATCTCACTGGCATCCTGCCAATTAAGAGGTACAACACCGAATCTGCGCTGAACAACTTTCGCGAATATTCTATGATTAATCCAGGAAAGATGAGCACATCTCTTGGATTTACACACGATGAAGTGGTTTCACTGTGCCGGAAGAATAATATGAATATCCAGGAAATGGAACGATGGTATGACGGATATCGCATCGGTAAAGCTTCAAGAATGTTTAATCCTTATTCTGTCATGAGAGCTATTGATGAAGAAGAATATAGAAGCTATTGGACTACCACCGGAGCCGCCGACTCGGTCATTACATATATCCAGATGAACTTCGATGGACTCAAGGACGATATCATCCGCATGCTGGCGGGAGAACGCGTGTATGTCAACACCACCGAATTCCTCAACGACATGCAAGTCATCAGAAGCAAGAACGATGTGCTAACCGTCTTGATACATCTCGGCTATCTGTCATACGACAGAGACACTTACGAGTGCTACATTCCTAACAAGGAAGTGGCCGACGAGATGAACAATGCAATTAAAGCTACATCATGGACTCCGTTGGCAAATACAATACAAAACTCAAAATTCCTCCTCGACGCCACCATCGCGGGCAATGAGAACGCAGTGGCCCAGGCCATCGACCTGGCCCACGACGAAAACACGAGCATCCTCGCCTACAACGACGAGAACTCCTTGGCTTGCGTGCTCACCGTGGCATATATATGGGCAAGAAATGAATACGTCATCCACCGCGAGTATGCCACTGGCAAGGGATATGCCGACCTGGTAATGATTCCACGCCGCAACGTGAGCAAACCCGCCCTAGTCATCGAACTGAAATTCAACAACACGGCCGACACTGCCATCGACCAGATTAAGCGCAAGCAATATCCCGCAAAGATTGCCGAATACACCGGCGACATCCTCCTCGTGGGCATCAGCTACGACCGTGATTCCAAGCAGCACACTTGCAAGATTGAGAGATATTCAATATAGGAATCATAGGGATAGGTACCAATGATTCGCGAAAAACTAACGAACCAACGTACCTGTCCCTATGAACCTTTTGAATATTTTTCCGTATTTTCTTTTGTTTCTATAATAAAAGTTGTAAATTTGCAAACTAATATTAGTATTTGCGCGTATGGGAGTGTCATATAACGAGAAAGAACAGTCGTTCATGTTTGACTTCGGGCATGACGGCATTAATGATATTGTCAGTCTCACTGGCAATGGATATCAGATAGAGGAATTCGGAAAATGCTTCTATTATGGTTATGAATTTGCCAACCATGTGACAGGAACCACACGCGGACAATTCATCAAATATCTGAAATTCCAAAAATCACTGCGTGCCAACCCTGATCTCACAAAGTTCATAAAAAAGGCTGTGGATAATCTCAACTCCAAGGTTAATCTCTATGATTACGACCTGGTTATCATGCCCGAATCATCGAGCAAGGTCAATGAGTTTATGCTCCGCTACATTTACCGCTTTGCCCAACCAATGCTCCGTGAGATTGAGTTGGTGAAAGCATTGCCTAAGAACATTTCATTTGATATGGACTCGTATGAGAGGCAATATCTTAATGATGTACTTGAAAACGGACGTCCGCGATACTCTGAGAAACAGAAGGAAGAAGTGAAGAGCACGATTAATGCAATGGTTGAGCTTATTCATCAAAAGGACTATTTCACCATAGCCAAGGATGTCAAGAAAAGCCGTTTCCGTCCCTACATAATGAACTTCCTGAAATTTGCCACGGAAGCTGACGAGCAACTCTGCAGGTCTATTCGTCAGCAGAACATTCTGATTGTTGACGACGTGACGACAAGCGGCTCAACCCTCAACGAGATTCTCCGCACTCTCCGCATACTCAACGAGGACAACAATATCACCATATTCAGCATCATTGGAAGAAAGGATCTCATGGCTGATGCGTATTAACATTAATCATATCCCTCCTTAGATGTGTGTTCTATCTTCTTTGCCCCTTTCTCATATTCCCACTTCGCAACTTCATTTTCAGGGATAAAAAACTCTTCCGGCACAAGTTCCTCATCCACGAGATTGCCACCGAGAGTCATCGTGGTGCCCTCATATACAGGAGTGGTGAAAGATGACGTGTTCACACTTAAGGAAATGTATGATTTCTGCGACGAACTTCAGGAAAAGCATCGTGACAATGCTCACGTGAAAGACAAGATAAGGCAACAGTTGCAATTTCTGAGAAACAAGGGTCTTGTGGAATTTTTAGGAAGAGGTAACTATAGACGCTTGTAATTTATTTATTGTATTTTTGTGATCAATAATTAACAATATGAGTATTGCATATTTGTCTCATATTAGCAACAAAGTTATTGATAATCAACCTTTTATCCAATTGATCTTTTTTGATCACAAAAGTCAAACTATGATCTTTTGTATATTTTTTCAAGATATTCCACTACCTTTGCAGCCGCAATGGAATATCAGTTGGACATACACAAGGATAAGGCATTTTATGTGTCACAGAGAAAGGATTTCACCCTCATCAAGGGTGACTCGTTCTCTGCTATGCCCGACTTTGATTTTAAGTTCGACATGATATTCGCCGACCCGCCTTATTGCCTCTCCAACGGCGGAATATCCTTGCAGAGCGGAAAGGTAGTGTGCGTGGATAAGGGAGAAATTCTTAATGTCATCACTTGGCAAAAGACCAATCCGCCTGTGAACATTTCGTGCCGGTTCTTCACCTATTCAACGGAGTTTGTGATATGGGCGAGGAAATCAAAGAAGGTGGCGCATAAGTTTAACTACGACGTGATGAAACGGCTGAACGACGGGAAGCAGATGACCGACGTGTGGCGACTGCCTGCCATCGGCAGATGGGAGAAGTCGTGCGGCAAGCACCCTACGCAGAAACCGCTCGCTTTGCTGACGCGCATCATACTGGCATGTACTGACGAGGGCGACTGGGTGTTCGACCCATTCTCAGGCAGCGGCACAACGGGCATTGCAGCCAACCTGTGCAAACGCCGGTTCTGCGGCATCGAGCGCGAGGAGGAGTTCTGTCGTATGACAATGGCAAGGCGCGAGGAAATAGAGAACCTGAGGATTAAAGCCGACCTGAAAAATCACATCGCCGACCTGCGCACACTCGACTCTGAGCCGATGCAGGACTTATTTGCATGTGAGCCTATACCAGGGGGAAGACCGCCGTTCATATAGACTAATTTTTTTTACATTTCTTGATTAGTAATTCAAGCGAGGCAGTGGACAGGTCAGTGTCCTGCCTCCTCAATAATTTTATAACATTTGAGATTAAATTTTTGAATCCGCGAGTTCAAAATCACTTGTCAAAATGTCAAATATGTTTATATATAGCATATCCGTTACAAAAAGATTCGGTCGTTTGCCACTTTTTCGCTACCTTCGCAGCGTTAAAAGATAAAAGAAGTCATTGGAAGCATAACAAAGCAGCATGTCGTCACGGCGAGTCACATGACTACGATATCATCAGTTGTTATTCTGCAATGACAGAGCACTCAAAACACTAACGTTCAAAAAGAGCTACGCATTATGAGCAACATCTATTTCCCAGACGAAGAGATAACTTTCAATGATCTCTATTTTGTATGCTATATGATAGAACGCACAGCACGCCATCTTCATCAGCGTAATAACTATGTTGTAAAGAAGTTAGGTAAGGCGGCTCTAGAGCGTCAGCTATCCATCGCAGGAACATTGCATTGTCTTAACCCAGAGCAGGTGGTTGCTGACTGGAAGGAAGAGTATGCACTTGAATCAGGAAACTTTGATGTAACATCCATAAATCCCCGATTCACAGACAAGATTCCATCAGAAACCCAAATGGGAAAAGTATATGCACGACTGGTTGATTCAATTACGCCTTCAGGAGGCAACTTTGCAGATTCTATCATCAGCGTCTATGCCTCTCCTATCTGCGAAACGATAGACAACTATAATAGCAGTGCCTACTATGAACCAAGTTACGTTCAGACAAAGGCATATTTGAATGGAACTTTTTGATATAACCGAAGAAAAAGTAAGTCAACATTCATCTGATGGAAAGTCAAGAAAAGACGAACGAATATAAAATTAATGTTAAATCAGAGTAAACCTTATACAGGAAAAGACAATCTCACGTCTACTGACTCGCAATTGCGCGATAATTGGTGCGCAAAAATTTGTCAGTAGAAGAAATTGTGTAAAGGGAAGTGTTTGTTAAATAAACATAATGCAAGGAAATTAATCATGCAATTTATTGCATGATTAAAAAAATTGTAGTATCTTTGCAGCGTATTAGAAAGATTTATTGTTTAATTTAAAAATTAGAGTGTTATGACAATTAAAGTAAAAGCGCAAGAGCGTAAGCTCATGGTCGGCCCAAGGGCTGGTAAGTATGTCTACCAGATGGCCGCAGAAAAGTATTCATCTCTCTCTGAGAGCAAGATGATTGAGGAGGCTTCTCTTCGATCGGGTATCCAAAAAGGTGCTCTCCAAGCCGCGTTCTCTGCTTGCGGCGACGTGATTAAGGCTTGGGCTACTGAGGGCCATTCGGTGCCGGTGCCGGGACTGGGAACAATGCGATTCGGTCTGAACGCAAAGAGCGTGGAGGACGTGAACATGGTGGCGTCGAGCCTCATCACCACTCGAAAAATCATCTTCGTAGCTTCTAGCGACGTGAAGAAGGAACTGATGAACACCGCAGTGAGCATCACCTGCTACGACCGCAACGGAAAGGTGGTGAAGCGTGTGAACTCCAGTGACTCTGGCGTGATTGAGGACCCTGAGAATCCGAGTGGAGGTGAGGATGCCGGTTCCGGCGGAAGCGGCAGCGGTGGCGACGACCTCGGGCAGTAACCCTACAGAGGGAATTAAAAAATTAAAAAATTACGATTATGAGTACAACTAATAAAACGAATACTTGGAAGCTGATACTTCAGCTGATTGTGGCCGCACTGTCGGCAATAGCAACTACTCTCGGAGTGACAAGCTGCATGGGTGCCAATGTGTACTTCTAACTTCTGCAGCATGAGTAAATGCGAAACTTATAATAAATATGATAACAATATGGTCGCCTTTAAGAGCTATGAAGGCGGCCTTTTTATATACTAAAGATATCAAAAACTTAAAATTTGTTTGGTAATCAAAGTAAAATGAGTACCTTTGCACAGAACAATTTTTAACTATAAATATTCTTAAAATGATAAAAAAGACACTTTTTTCCAGTTTTGTCTTGATGGCAATGACGGCTGCTGCTCAAAAAGCAACGATAACAATCGATGTAAACAAGCCTTTACATGCAGTTTCTCCTACACTTTTTGGTATTTTCTTAGAGGATATCAATCTTTCTGTGGATGGAGGTCTTTACCCTGAGTTGGTGCGCAATCGCTCTTTTGAGGATGCGGATTCGTTATGTTTTTGGCAATTCCGCTCTTTGCAAGGCGAAGCCAAAGTGAGAAAGGCTGACCTTTCTAATGCGAAAAATCCAGCAGTTCCTCTCAACGCCAGAAACCGACAGTTTTTGAATGTTGATGCGCAAGGTGATTTTACGCTTTCTAATGATGGCTACTGGGGCATGAATGTGGAGAAAGGAGAGAAATATGACTTCTCTATTGCTTTGCGCACTCCTAACTCTTATCAAGGAAAGATGAAAGCCAAGATAGTTGTTGGTGACAACGTGTTGGCAGAAACTGACATCTCTGATGTAACAGGTGTTTGGAAATATACGAAAGCCACATTGATTCCTACGGAAGCAAGTACCAATGCACAACTTGTCATTGAAGGCAACGGAAAAGGCGAGGTGTGTATGGATATGATTAGCCTTATTCCTCAGAAACGATGGGGAAAGAGCGGTGTGAGGAAAGACCTGGGTGAAGCCTTGGACAATCTTCATCCTACCTTCTTGCGTTTTCCTGGTGGTTGCTGGGTAGAAGGAGAGGAAATTTCTCAGCGTTATCAATGGAAGAATACCATCGGTAAGATCGACAGTCGCATACCTTTATGGAATTTATGGGGATATACAGCAACTCATGGCATAGGATATCATGAATACTTGCAGTTGGCTGAAGACCTTGGCGCAGAACCGTTGTTCTGTATTAATGCTGGAGTCTCACACAAGGAGACAATACCGTCCGATGAGATAGACCAGTGGATTCAAGATGCGCTTGATGCCATTGAGTATGCCAACGGTCCAGTAACGAGCGTATGGGGAGCAGCCAGAGCTCGCAATGGTCATCCTGCACCTTTCAAACTAAAATATATAGAAGTGGGAAATGAGAACTTTGGTAGTGTCTATTTCAAGAATTTCGAGTTGATAGCCAATGCCATCAAGACTCGTTTTCCAGAAATGCAAATCATCTCTAACGACTGGAGTGGCTCACATCCTTCAACTCCTTCTCATGCGATGATTGACGAGCATTATTATAATACGCCAGATTGGTTCATACTCAATGCCAATAAATATGACAATCGCAAGCGTGGAGGAGAAAAAGTGTTTATTGGTGAGTATGCCGTAACTAGTCAATGTGGAAAGGGTAACCTCAGAGGTGCCATTGGTGAAGCTGCATTTATGACGGGATTGGAGCGCAATTCCGATTTGGTGGCTATGGCTGCATACGCTCCTTTGTTCTGCAATGTGGAGCATCAGCGTTGGCCAATCAACTTGATTAATTATGATAACCATCGTTGGTATGGTCTGCCTAGCTATTATGTACAGCAGATGTTTGCTGAGAATCAGGGCACAGTTACGCTGCCTGTTTCTGTGACGGGAAGTCCACTTGTGGATATTCCATCTAGTTCAGGTGGCATTGGTCTGGGTACTTGGAAGAATAGTGCGGAGTTTAAGGACTTGAAGGTTACTACGCCAAAGGGCAAAGTGCTGTATCAAAATAATTTCTCATCTAGTATTGATGATTGGGAAATGCTGGGTGATGGAGAATGGACAGTTAGCAATGGTGTGCTTAGTCAAAACTCTTTGGCAACAGAAGTTACTGCTTTTGTTGGCAATGACAATTGGCGAGAGTATGTTGTTACTTTGAAAGCTCGTAAGTTGTCGGGTGAAAATGGTTTCCAGATATACTTCCATCATCAGAAGGGAATAAACAATCGTACTCGTTGGGACATTGGTGGTTATAGCAATTCCATCAATCAGATGCAGACGATCATGGATTCTCATAGCATCAACTATTCAATCGAGCCAGGACGTTGGTATAACATACGTCTGGAAGTATCCCCTCTTACGGTTAAGGGATATATTGATGGCAAATTGGTGCAGCAGGCTTCGCTTACTGATATAAACAGAAAGACAGTTTGTGCCAGTGCACAAAAAGACGAAAAGTCGGGTGACATTATTGTCAAGGTTGTGAATGCCGGTAATAAAGATCTTACCACAAAGGTTCTGCTCAATGGAATCGGAAAGGTGGCTGATCTGGCAGAGGCAACAGTCCTTTCTTCTGGAAGTAGTCTTGATGAAAACAGCCTGGATGCTCCTACTAAAGTTGTTCCACACAAGGAGCAGGTACGTATCAATGGCAATCATTTAGTACATAAGTTCCCTGCAAACTCTGTTACGGTATTCCGTATTAGTAAGAAGTAATTCATAAAATTACAGACAGAGAAGACCACCATCCGCACCTCTTAAAAGGAATTCGGATGGTGGTCTAACTATATGGGTTATTCCCACTCAATTGTGGAAGGTGGTTTGGAGGAGATGTCGTAGCAGACTCGGTTGACTCCTTTTACCTTGTTTATTATCTCGTTGGATACCTTTGCCATGAAGTCGTAGGGAAGATGGGCCCAGTCGGCGGTCATGGCGTCGGTGGAGGTGACGGCTCGGAGGGCTACGGGATGCTCGTAGGTGCGCTCATCGCCCATGACTCCTACACTGCGCACGGTGGAGAGCAAGACTGTGCCTGCTTGCCATATCTGGTCGTAGAGGCTTACCTCGATCTCGCCGTCGGTCATTGCGGCGGGCACTCCGGCGGCTAACACCTTGCGGGCATCCTCGCCAGAGAGACGTACCTTGTAGTCGCGCAGTCCGCGGATGTAGATGTCGTCGGCATCCTGTAGAATGCGTACCTTCTCGGGAGTAATGTCGCCAAGGATGCGCACTGCAAGACCGGGACCGGGGAAGGGATGGCGGGTGATGAGATGTTCGGGCATGCCGAGCTGGCGTCCCACACGGCGCACCTCGTCTTTGAACAACCACTTCAGAGGTTCGCAGAGCTGGAGATGCATCTCCTTAGGCAGTCCGCCTACGTTATGATGGCTCTTTATCACCTTTCCGGTGATGTTTAGGCTCTCGATGCGGTCGGGATAGATGGTGCCCTGGGCTAACCATTTTGCTCCGGTGATCTTCTTCGCCTCGGCGTTGAACACTTCCACAAAGTCGCGGCCAATGATCTTACGCTTCTGCTCGGGGTCGGTAACTCCGGCAAGGTCGGCAAAGAATTTTTCTGACGCATCGACGCCGATGACGTTCAAGCCCAGACACTCGTAGTCGTGCATCACGTCGCGGAACTCGTTTTTGCGCAACATGCCATGGTCGACAAAGATACAGGTGAGGTTGTTGCCGATGGCACGGTTGAGAAGCACGGCTGCCACTGAAGAGTCTACTCCTCCTGAGAGTCCGAGAATGACGCGGTCGTCGCCCACCTGGGCCTTGAGTTCTGCCACGGTGGTGTCGACAAACGACGCTGCGCTCCAGCTCTGTGTGGAGCCGCAGATGTCTACAACGAAATTCTTCAGCAGCTGGGTGCCTTGTACGGTGTGGAACACTTCCGGATGGAACTGAACTGCCCAGATGCCCTTGTCGCCATTGGCTTCGGGCAGCTTGCTTACTGTGGCACCGTCGGCAGCATAAGCGGCAAAGCGGACGTCTTCTGTCGACGCAATGCACTCAAAGCCTTCAGGTATGGCTGTGATGGTGTCGCCATGGCTCATCCATACCTGTGAGTTCTGCTCAAAGCCCTTGAAGAGCGGATTCTCCACGTTTACTGTCTTCAGGTGGGCACGTCCATACTCGCGCGAGTCAGCCTTCTCCACTTTTCCTCCGAGGGTGTGGGAGATGAACTGTGCTCCGTAGCAGATGCCGAGCACCGGCAGACGTCCTACAAACTGGCTCAGATCGACCTTGAAAGCCTCCGGGTCGTGGACCGAATAAGGCGATCCGCTCAGAATTACTCCGATCACCGATGGGTCGTCTTTCGGAAACTTGTTGTAGGGAAGAATCTCGCAGAAGGTGTCAAGTTCGCGAACGCGGCGACCTATGAGCTGTGTCGTCTGCGATCCGAAGTCGAGAATGATAATCTTCTGTTGCATGTTTCTTTCTTTTTTTTATTATTTGTTGTTAATGAATTTCTCTGCTTTTTCAAGGCTGTCGAGCTTACCCACGTCGAGCAGCTGCAAGCCATCCTTCACTATTCCCCTCACCCTGCTGTGATTGCAAGCCTTTAGATAGAAGTCGATGATGCCGAACTTCTCCTGCCACTCTGTCATGAGAGGGAACAGGTGAGGCGAGAAAACGTGGATGCCTGAGAAGGCATATTGGGTGAAGGTGTGGGGCGAGGAGTTGAGTGGGAGAGATGCTATCGGGCCTTTTGTCTCTCCTGTCTTGATGTTTTTCCATCCGGCGAGTTGCATGTCGTCGGCGAAAACGAGATAGCGTGATGTGTCACGCTGGCTGACGAGCAGTGTGGCATCGTTGTCTTGCGACTTGTTGTAGAGGTCGGCAAGGTCGATGTTGCTCAGTATATCGACATTGTGTATAAGGATGGGCGAGGAGGGGTCGAACAGCGGGGCTGCCTTGCGTATGCCGCCGCCAGTGTCGAGCAGACAGTCTGTCTCGTCGCTAATCCTTATGTCGAGGCCAAAGTTGTTGTTGGCTTTGAGATAGTCGACGATTTGGTTGGCAAAGTGATGTACGTTGACCACTATGCGCTCAAAGCCAGCGTCCTTGAGTTTCATGACGACCCGATGGAGAAGAGGTTCTCCCCCTACCCTCACCAGTGCCTTTGGCATCGTGTCTGTTATAGGGCGCAGCCTGGTTCCAAGTCCCGCTGCAAATATCATTGCCTGTCTCATGTCAAAATATTCTATTTTGAAATTAAAACATTAAAACATTAAAAATTAAAGTTCATTGGCGCAAGGTGTTTAAATTAAAACATTAAAAGATTAAAAATTAAAGTTCATTGGCTCCGTCTTTAATTTTTTAAATCTTTAATTTTTTTCATTGTCGCCGCCATGGTCTTTAATTTTTTAATTCTTTAATTTTTTAATTTCCATTTTGAGCATCAAGCTCAAAATGGATCCCCTGTTCTCTGTGGATTATCTCTACCTTTACGCCAAACTTGCGGTGTATGTGTTCGCCGAGGTGTTGTGCGCTGTAGACACTGCGGTGCTGTCCTCCTGTGCAGCCGAAGCAGAACATAAGGGAGGTGAACCCGCGCTGGATATAGCGACGAACATGTGCGTCGGCCAACTTATACACACTGTCGAGGAAGGTGGTGATCTCACCGTCGTCTTCAAGGAAGCGTATCACGGGTTCGTCGAGCCCGGTGAGTTTCTTGTATGGTTCGTATCGTCCGGGATTGTGAGTGCTACGGCAGTCGAACACGTAGCCACCGCCATTGCCCGAGGAGTCGTCGGGTATTCCCTTCCTGTAGGAGAAGCTGTAGACACGCACTACGAGGGGTCCGCTGCCGTCGTACTTCGAGAAGGTGGCGGGTCCGTCTTGCGGATGAGCCTTATAGACGTTTTTCTCTGCCACCTTGAAGCCATCAGCACGGTTGACGGCGGCTTGTTCTATGCGTGCGAACTGCGGCATCTCGGTAAGTCTCCTTAGCATGTCCATGAGATATGGATAGGGGAAGATGTTGAGTTGGAGAAGCTCGCGCAGGTTTTGTATTGCCGGCGGAATGGAGTCGACGAAGTGTTTTTTCTTCTCGTAATACCCTCGGAATCCGTAAGCGCCAAGTACCTGAAGCGTGCGAAAGAGGACGAAGAGGCTCAGTCGCTGCACAAAATGCCGCGTCGACGGCACTTCGGTATAATGTTTAAGCGAGTTGTAGTATTCGTACACCAGTTCGCGGCGCAGCTTGTTGGGGTATTTTGCCGATGCCTGCCAGAGGAAGGAAGCGAGGTCGTAGTAGTATGGTCCTTTTCGTCCGCCTTGGAAGTCGATGAACATCGGTTTGCCTTCAGTGTCGAGCATAACGTTGCGGGCTTGGAAGTCACGATACATAAAGCTCTCGCATTTCTCTGCGGTGAGGTCTTTTGCAAATAGATGGAAGTTGGCTTCGAGTTTGAGTTCGTGGAAGTCGAGGCCTGTGGGCTTAAGAAAGCAATACTTGAAATAGTTGAGGTCGAAGAGCACACTGTTGGTGTCGAACTCTGCCTGTGGATAGCAGTTGGCGAAGTCGAGTCCCCGTGCTCCCCTAATCTGAATATTCGGCAGTTCGCGTATTGTTCTCACAAGAAGTTCCTTCTCGCTTAGTGTATATCGTCCGCCAGCATTGCGTCCGCCAGCAATGGCGTCAAAGAGCGACGTGGAGCCGAGGTCGGTCTGCAGATAGCACATCTGGTCGTCGCTGACGGCAATGACCTTTGGCACCGGCAGTTTTCTTGACGTAAAATGATTGCTAAGATAGATGAAGGCATGGTTTTCGTCGCGGCTTGTGCCTACCACGCCTACTACGGTGGAGCCGTCGATGGCCGTGATGCGATAGTATTCGCGGTTGCTTCCAGCCCCTTCCATCTTAGCTATGTTGGCAGGTTGTTCTCCTGCCCAATGCTCATAAAGTTTCAAAAGTCTTTCCATTCTTTCGATATTTGCTGCAAAGTTAATGGAAAAAAGAGACAATAGCGAAGAATTATGGCAAAAATCGTAGTTTTTCAGTTGTTTTTTTTCTTTTTTTGAAAAATATACGAAAAATCGGCTACCTCACGGCAGCCGATTCCCAAAAAACAAACTACTTAAAAACTAATCTACTAAAACAAATCAAAAATATCTTTACTTGCTATGTTTGAGCGAAACGTGTGTATAAATGTCACACCACGTTTTTCGAATGCAAAGGTATAACATTCTGTCTAACCTGCCACAAAAACAAAATAGTTTTTTTATTCTTTTATGTTAAATTTGAACAAATTAGCACAGAAAAGTCATATTTTGCTATCTGCAGATTACATCATTCCTCCCATTCCTGGAGCGCCGCCCATTGGCATGGCAGCCTTGTCTTCCGGTTTGTCGACAATGAGGCACTCTGTGGTGAGGAACATTCCTGCGATAGAGGCTGCATTTTCGAGAGCCACACGAGCCACCTTGGCAGGGTCGATGACACCAGCCTTGCGGAGGTCTTCGTAAACGTCGGTGCGTGCGTTGTAGCCAAAGTCGCCTTCGCCCTCACGAACCTTCTGTACTACCACTGCACCCTCGCCGCCAGCATTGGCAACGATCTGTCGCAGAGGCTCTTCGATGGCACGCTCAACGATGTTGATACCGGTCTGCTCGTCGGCATTGTCGCCCTTGAGGTCTTTCAATGCGTCGAGGGCGCGGATATATGTAGTGCCGCCACCAGCCACAACACCTTCCTCCACTGCGGCACGAGTTGCGCAGAGAGCGTCGTCGACACGGTCTTTCTTCTCTTTCATCTCCACCTCACTGTTTGCGCCTACATAGAGCACAGCCACGCCGCCTGAGAGCTTAGCCAGACGTTCCTGGAGCTTCTCCTTGTCGTAAGAGCTGGTGGTGTTTGCTATCTCGTTCTTTATCATTGCCACACGCTCGGCGATGAGCTGCTTGTCGCCAGCACCATTAACGATGGTGGTGTTGTCTTTGCTTACGGTGACCTTGTCGCAGGTTCCGAGCATGTCGAGTGTGGCCTGTTCGAGCTTCAGTCCTTTCTCCTCGCTGATGACCAAGCCTCCGGTAAGTGTAGCGATGTCCTCAAGCATTGCCTTGCGGCGGTCGCCAAAGCCAGGAGCCTTAACGGCGCATATCTTCAGTCCGCCACGCAGACGATTGACAACGAGTGTTGTAAGTGCCTCTGAATCGACATCCTCTGCTATTACGAGCATTGGGCGTCCGCTTTCGGCAGCAGGCTGCAGTATGGGGAGGAAGTCTTTGATGTTGCTTATCTTCTTGTCGTAGATGAGAATGTATGGATTGTCCATCACGCACTCCATCTTGTCGGCGTCGGTTACGAAGTAGCCACTGAGGTATCCACGGTCGAACTGCATGCCCTCAACAACGTTGGTATATGTGTCGCGGCTTTTGCTTTCCTCGATGGTGATTACTCCATCTTTGCTTACCTTGCGCATTGCGTCGGCAATGAGCTTACCGATTTCGGGATCGTTGTTGGCGGAAACAGTAGCCACCTGCTCAATCTTGTCGTAGTTGTCGCCCACCTGCTCTGCGCTGTTTCTGATATGCTCAACAACAGCAGCCACAGCCTTGTCGATACCGCGCTTGAGGTCCATTGGGTTTGCACCTGCAGTAACGTTCTTCAGTCCTACGTTCACGATGCTCTGTGTGAGGATAGTGGCAGTGGTTGTTCCGTCGCCGGCATCGTCGCCAGTCTTGCTTGCCACGCTCTTTACGAGTTGTGCGCCAGTATTCTCAAAGCGGTCTTCGAGTTCCACTTCCTTTGCCACTGTCACACCATCTTTTGTAATCTGTGGTGCACCAAATTTTTTCTCAATAATGACGTTACGTCCCTTTGGTCCGAGTGTCACCTTTACTGCGTTGGCCAGCTGGTCTACGCCTTTCTTAAGCATTTCACGTGCGTCGACGTCAAATTTTATTTCTTTTGCCATGATATTTCTTTTTTATGTCCAATATTTGTTGTGATTATCCCAAAATAGCGAGTACGTCGCTCTGACGCATCATAAGGTATTTTGTTCCCTCGAATTCGAGTTCGGTGCCGGAATATTTTCCGTAGAGCACTTCGTCGCCTTCCTTCAGAATCATTTCTTCGTCTTTCGTTCCGTTGCCAGTAGCGACAATTTTGCCGTGGAGTGGTTTTTCCTTTGCAGTGTCGGGAATGATGATGCTGCCGACTTTTTCTTCTGCTGGTGCAGGGAGTACGAGTACTCGGTCTGCCAATGGTCTGATGTTCATAATGTTGTTATTATTTATTAAGTTATACATTCGTTTATGGCATTATCGTAGACTTTTTGTCTTTTTTGCCTTCACTTGCGACCTATGCCAAAAGCGTGCCAAACTGACAAGGTGTGACATTTTGTCAGTCGGAGTGTCACCTTATATTATTATATTGGAACACATGCAAACCGAAATCTCTCATCGCCACATACAGCTGTTCGAGTATGTCGTCCATGATGTTCTCATAGCTTTTCCACGATTTCTCGTGAAGGAAGAAATAGAACTCGAGTGGAAGACCCGTGGGAGTCGAATCCAGTTGGCGAACCATATAAAGCATGTCGGTGTTAATCTCAGGAAGGGTGGCCAGGTAGCGGTCGACATAGCGGCGGAAAGTGGTGAGATTTATATTGTCGTCGGTTATTTCGTCCATTGTGACAAACTTTTTGTCCAAATAGTGATTCCTCATCACCCGTTGGCGTAAATCCAGGTCGAAGCGACGTATTGACCTGAAGTCGATATACACTCTTCTTGCCACCCGACGCCCTTCGCCCTGAGTCATTGTGTTCCAGTTTTGGAACGATTCGTCAACCAATGTCTGAGGGGTGATGGTCACCGTGGTGTTGTCGAAATTGCGTACCTTGACAGTGGTGAGTGTGATGTCGTCGACCACTCCGTTGACTCCAGCCTTGCTGACCGTTATCCAGTCGCCCTTGTGCAACATGTCGTTGCTCGTGAGGCGTATTCCTGCCACAAGTCCTGAGATGGTGTCCTTAAACACGAGCATGAGCACTGCCGACGTGGCACCAAGACCGGCAAGAAGGTGAAGCGGGCTGCGATCGATAACGATTGACACTATGGCTATGACGGCGAAGAAGATGACGATAATCTTCAACACTCCGCAAAACGTGAGCATATACTGGTGGCGGGCACTGCGATGGTCGGCGTCGAGCTCTCTGATAGAATTGATAATGGCCAGTCCTAACTTTGTGGAAACAAGGGTGATATATATAGATGTGACCCGCTCAAGTATCAGTTCCATCACAGGATAGCGATAGAAGATATGCGGAATGAGCATCCAAATGACTATTGCCGGCACTATCATGCAGGCTTTCTTCAGCGTATGTGGATTGAGAAGGACATCGTCCCATTCGGCCTGGGTCTTCTCAGTGATGCGCACTGTAAGCGGAAGCACTATGCGGTGGCAAAGGATGAAAGACAGCCAGGAGAGAAACAGGGCTGAGAGGACAAGTACTATATCGGCTGAATATACCGACAAGGATGTTGAGATGCCACACATTTGACACCATTGCTCGATTGTGATTCTTATCTGTTCCATATTGTTGTTGTTTAACTCCTTAACTCCTTAACTTCTTAACTCCTTAACTCCTTATCTACGGCCTACACATCGCCTCACACACCCGGTTTTGAAACGAGCGGCCGTTGGAGTCGTGGATTACGCCTTGGTTGATGATGGAAAACGCAAGCACATGGCCATTGGCGGCTGTGCAATATCCGGCAAGCGAAGTGATGCACGTAAGAGTGCCTGTCTTGGCGTGAACATTGCCTGAGGCAAAACCACCACGCATGCGCCGCTTGAGTGTTCCGTCGACACCGGCTATGGGCAGCGAGGGATAGAGATGGATGTAGATGTCGGCATTGCGATAGGCATAACGCAACAAGGCTACCTCCAGTTCGGCTGTAAGATAGTTGTAGAGCGAGAGACCGCTGCCATCGGCTATCTTGTAACGAGTGGGGTCGAGACCCACTTTCCTTATCAGTCGCGATATGGCTTGGCGGGCATGCCTTGCCTCGGCGGGCCTGTTGCCTCCTGAAGCGGCCAGCTGGTAGAAGAGTGACTCGGCATAGAGGTTGTCGCTATCTTTCATCATGCGCATGAGTACCTGGTCGATGGTGTGGAAACGGGAGCACACAATGTAGGCTCCGTTGGGGACTGATGACTCTCCGGTGGTAACATCCAGCACAATGCCTACTTCACTCAGCTCCTGTTCAAAACGAGACAGAAAATCGTCATGACGAGACACAAGAAGGGGCGAGAGTACCGGATTGTCGTCGTCCCAGCACCATCCCTCGCCAAGCAGGTCGGCACTCTTCATGGTGCGGTCGGCAAGGATGCGTCCGCGTATGGTGTCGACACCCATTGACTTTATGCGGTCGACAAAGGCCTTCATGTCGTCGGAATTGAAAAGGGGGTCGAAACCGCCAACGCAATAGATATCGCCCGTGAGAGTGCCGGAGTCTACACGGCCTGTATAATAAAGAGAGGTGCGAAACTGGTAAGAGCCTCCCAACTTGTCGATGGCGGCTATGGCCGTGACAAGCTTCATTGTAGAGGCGGGACGTAGCAACTGACGATGTCCACGGGTGTAAAGGGCACTGTCGGCAGTGAGGTCATAGACCATCAGACCAAGCTGTGAGGTCTCAAACATGCTGTGGTCGACAAGTGCATCAAGACGGCGACAGAGATTTTGGGGCCAAGGGGAAGATGCTGATAATGAATCATCAGGCAAGAGGGAGTCGAGGGCGAGGGAGTCGGCGACGAGGGCTATGGTGTCGCGAGCCGACGTGTCGCTGTCTTCATGGTCGGCACTCATGTCGGAATGTACTGTAGGCTGGTCGTGGTCAGGCAAAACAATCTGTGCCTGTACACCCATCGCAGACACCATCGCCATGAGGAAAAATGCTAATATGTGTACAATCTTTTTCATTTGGTCAATAAAAAACTGTGCAAAGTTAATGAAAATTGGCCGAAACGCAAAAATAATGGCAAACGTTTTGCGTAAATAAATAAAAATACTTAATTTTGCACCATGATTTATAGCATTTACAGTAAAACGATATGGTTTTCAAATATGACTTTCTGATTATCGGCGCTGGTGTCGCCGGTATGAGTTACGCCCTTAAAGTAGCAAGAGCGCACAAAGGTAAGGTGTGCATGATATGCAAGACTTCGCTCGACGAGGCCAACACATCGTTTGCACAAGGTGGAGTGGCTTCGGTCACTAACTTGAAGCTTGACAACTTCGAAAAGCACATAGAGGACACTATGATTGCCGGTGACTACATCAGCGACCCTAAAGCGGTGGAACTGGTGGTGAAAAAAGCACCGGAGCAAATCAAGGAACTCGTGAATTGGGGGGTGAACTTCGACAGGAAGGACAACGGTGAGTTTGACTTGCACAGAGAGGGAGGACACTCGGAGTTCAGAATACTACACCACAAAGACGACACCGGAGCGGAGATACAGAGAGGACTGATGGAGGCTGTGAGAAACTGTCCGGACATCACGGTAAAGGAAAACCATTTCGCCGTGGAAATCATTACACAACACCATCTCGGTGCAAGGGTGACAAGAAGAACACCATATATTCACTGCTACGGAGCTTACGTGCTTAACCCGGAAACCGAAAAGGTGGACACATACCTCAGCAAGGTCACCGTAATGTGTACCGGAGGATGCGGGGCGGTGTACCAAACGACTACCAACCCCGTGATTGCTACCGGCGACGGAGAGGCCATGGTATACAGGGCTAAAGGTACTGTGGCTGACATGGAATTCGTACAGTTCCACCCTACGGCTCTGTATCATCCAGGAGAGACACATCCGGCATACCTCATCACCGAGGCCATGAGAGGATATGGTGGCATACTGAAACTGCCTAACGGAAATACCTTCATGGAAAAATATGACGAGAGACTCTCGCTGGCTCCAAGAGACATTGTGGCACGGGCTATAGACAAGGAAATGAAAATTCACGGCCTGGACCACGTCTGCCTCGACGTGACACACAAAGACCCTGAGGAAACAAAACGACACTTCCCTAACATCTACCAAAAATGCAAGTCGATGGGAATTGACATCACATCTGACTACATTCCTGTAAGGCCGGCTGCACACTACATGTGCGGAGGAATAAAGGTGGACCTTAACGGACTATCGAGCATCGACAGACTCTACGCCCTCGGAGAATGCTCCTGCACCGGACTGCACGGAGGAAACCGACTGGCCAGCAATTCACTGATTGAAGCAGTGGTGTATGCCGACACTGCAGCCAAACACTCACTTGAACACGTAGACCTATACGACTTCAATGAGAAAGTGCCGGAATGGAACGACGAAGGTACACTCACCAACGAGGAAAAAGTGCTCATAACACAAAGCGTGAAAGAGGTGGGAGAGATAATGTCAAACTACGTGGGAATAGTAAGAAGCGACCTCAGACTTAAACGTGCCTGGGACCGACTCGACATGCTATACGAAGAAACCGAAAACCTCTTCAAACGCGTGAAGGCAAGCAGAGACATCTGCGAACTACGCAACATGATCAACGTGGGATACCTCATCACACGATGGGCCATAGAAAGAAAAGAATGCAGAGGACTGCACTACACAATAGACTATCCCGTACACGCTTACGACAAGTAATATAGCGGACAAGGGAGGTAAATAAAAATAACTTCATGGAAGCTCAAAAAGTAATAATATCCGACAATATTAAGAAACAACTCGGAAACGAGATTGAAAAAACTGACCACGACCGTCTGTTTGTGCTCTGCGACACAACCACACAAGAATGCTGCCTGCCTCTCATCAGCGACATCAACCCGGTGAAAAAGGCAAAAGTGATTGTGATTGAACCTACCGACACTCACAAGAATCTCGACACAATAACTCATGTGTGGCAGGAAATGCAAAACGGCGGAGCTACACGACACTCACTCTTGGTAAACCTCGGAGGAGGCATGGTGACCGACCTGGGAGGTTTTGCCGCGTCAACATTCAAAAGAGGTGTGAAATTTATAAACATTCCAACTACACTGCTTTCGATGGTGGACGCATCGGTGGGAGGGAAGACGGGAATAAACTTCGGGGGACTGAAAAACGAAATCGGCGTGTTTAACAATGCCGACGCAGTGATACTCGACACAGAATTCCTCAAAACCATGGACAACGACAACCTATGCTCAGGATATGCCGAAATGATTAAGCACGGACTCATCAACAACGAACAGATGTGGACTGAACTGCTGACATTCGACATTCTCAACCCTGACCTCAACCAACTGAGACGAATGGTGGCTGAATCGGTGGCTGTCAAACAACGCATAGTGCTCGACGACCCTTTCGAACACGGCATAAGAAAAGCTCTTAACGTGGGACATACCATAGGCCACGCCTTCGAGTCGTTTGCCATGCGGCGAAACCCTATTCTTCACGGACATGCCGTGGCTTACGGAATAGTGTGCGAGCTATACTTGAGCGCAGTGAAAGCTGGATTCCCGACAGAAAAAATGCATGCCACAGTGCGGTACATACGCGAACACTATGGACGCATGGGAATCACTTGCGACAACTATGAGGAACTTCTTGAACTGATGACGCACGACAAAAAAAATACCGCCGGCGTGATCAATTTCACTTTACTCGGCGGTATTGGTGACATTCGCATCAACCAGACGGCTTCAAAGGAAGACATCTGCGAAGCTCTGGATTTTTATCGTGAGGGATGACAGCACTTGCTGCTTCCATCGAAGCAGTGGGTGCAAACCTTGCACTTTGGCAAACCTATTGACTCTATCAACGTTTCTATCTTGTTGAAACGCAGTGTGGTAAGACCAAGGCGGCGGGCTATCTCGTCGACCATACGCTTATACTCCGGTGAGTCGGTAGTGGAATATTTTTCGAGCTTGGCATTCTCGTCGCCCTCAAAGTCGCGGATTATGCGGCGGGTGATGAGCTCAAGGTCGCTCTTTGAAGAGGTGAATCCTATGAACGGACAACCGTATACTAGCGGAGGACAGGATATGCGGGCATGAACCTCCTTTGCTCCACAGTCGAAAAACGTGCGGACATTGTCGCGCAACTGTGTACCACGCACAATGGAATCGTCGCAGAACACAACGCGCTGGTCTTTCATGATGGCACGATTGGGAATGAGTTTCATCTTTGCCACAAGGTCGCGACGCGACTGACTGCCAGGGGTAAAACTGCGTGGCCATGTGGGAGTGTATTTCAGCACAGCTCGCTTGTAGGGCACGTTATGACCTTCTGCATAACCAAGGGCAAAGCCCACTCCTGAATCGGGAATGCCACACACCAAGTCGGCCTCGGTTTCATCTTCCTCACCAAGCATCTTTCCGCAACGCTCTCGTACATACTCTGTATTGATGCCTTCATAGTCGCTGGCAGGAAAACCATAATATACCCAAAGGAAAGAGCATATCTGACTGCAACCCGACTCGCCCTGAAGTACTTCCATACTGTCGGCACGAAGCCTGATTATCTCTCCAGGAGCCACGTCGCGCACTGTCTTGTAGTCGAGGTTGGGAAATGCCGTAGTCTCGCTTGTCACGGCATAGGAGTCGTCGCGACGACCAATGACAAGTGTAGTGCGGCCTGTATAATCGCGAGCGGCAATGATGCCGTCCTCGGTAAGCACAAGCATAGTGCAAGAACCATCAATTTTTGAAAACACCTTGTTGATGCCGTCAACAAAGTCCTTACCCATATTTATGAGCAAAGCTACAAGTTCTGTCTGGTTAATCTTGTTTGCCGACATCTCACTGAAGTGCATGCCTTGCGACAATAGTTCTTCGGCAATGTCGCGCTGATTGTTGATCTTCGCCACTGTCACCACAGCATAGCGTCCGAGGTGAGAATTCACTATTATCGGCTGAGGATCGGTGTCGCTGATGACACCAAGGCCCTGACAACCTTCAAAACTGTCTAACTCGTCTTCAAACTTAGAGCGAAAATAATCGCGTTCGAGACTGTGTATTGACCTTGAAAAACCTTTCTCAGAGTCAAACGTCACCATTCCGGCTCTCTTTGTCCCAAGATGGGAATTATAGTCTGTGCCATAAAACAAGTCGTTTACACAGTCTTTTTTTGATATGGTTCCAAATATACCACCCATGTTTTAAGTTTATATATTATTAATATGGTGTAGCCATAATTTTATGGCATTGTCCGTTTTTGCGCTGCGAAGTTACTACATTTCTGTGAAATATGCAAGAAAAATACATTATTTCAATGGAAAAGAAAATAATAGACTATCATAACATAATTACTATATATACACCAAAAGTGTAAATTTATGTAAAAGAAAGACGCAATACAAAAGACTTTTGTTAACAGAATATAAAAGAAAGTAGTTTTCCGCTGAAATATTTTTTTATTCCAGAAATAGTTCGTACCTTTGCAACCGCAAACGAGAAAGCTACCAAACATCAAGCTTCTCAACAACAAAAAGGTGCCATAGCTCAGTTGGTAGAGCAAAGGACTGAAAATCCTTGTGTCCCCGGTTCGATTCCTGGTGGTACCACTCCTCCTTTCATTAGAACCCCTGTTTAGCTTCGGCGACAGGGGTTCCCTCTTTTATATACAAACCATCAACAATCCAAATATGCTAATAGGAATAGACGTAGGCATCAGCACTACAAAAATAGTGGGAATAATGGATGGCGAAGTAGTGTCGCCTATACGTATCACCGCAGTAGACCCTGTCACCTCGCTTTATGGGGCTTTCGGAAAATACCTCCACGACAATAATTTTAGACTTGAAGACATTGACCACGTAATACTCACAGGAGTGGGAAGCGAATATATATCACAACCTATTTATGGACTTCCGACATCAAAATGCGACGAATTTGTGGCTGACGGACTCGGGGCTCGTTATGAGTCGGGAATTGACAAAGCCATTGTGGTGAGCATGGGAACGGGCACTTCATTCGTGAAATGCGAGGGATGCAACATGGAACACATTGGAGGTATTGGAACTGGAGGGGGAACGCTGCAAGGTCTTTCCAGGCTGCTGCTTAATACAAACGACATCAAGTTTGTATCGGAGATTGCAACTAGAGGAAACTTGGGGAACATCAACTTGCTCATTGGCGACATCAGCGCAAAACCTCTACCGGGATTGCCCATGGACGCAACTGCCTCTTTATTCGGAAAGGCTCAAAGCAACACTTCCCAAGAGGACATTGCAAAGGGACTGGTATGCCTCGTCCTGCAGTCTATAGGAAGCGCGGCGATTCTTGCAGGACAAGGTACGGGAATTAACGAATATATTCTCATCGGAAACCTCACACTGCTGCCGCAATGCAACGACATATTCCCGGCAATGGCTAAACTATATGGTGTGAACTTCCACATACCGAAACATTCGGTATTCTGCACTGCCATAGGTGCAGCTTTGAGCTATAAACAACAATTATAACACAACAGAACATGACAGACATTTCTGCTCTCGGTGAGTTTGGACTTATAAAAAGGCTTACCGACGGCCACGAGCCGAAAAACCTTTCCACTTTATATGGCGTAGGAGACGACTGCGCCGTATTGCATTATGGAAACAAGGAAACACTGGTTACGACAGACATGCTTATGGAAGGCGTACATTTTGACCTTACATATATCGACATGGTGTCGTTAGGATATAAGGCGGCCATGGTGAACATTAGCGACATTTTCGCCATGAACGGATATCCTCGACAGATGACCGTTTCGATGGCTTTGAGCAAGAGATTCAAAGTGGAAGACATCGACAACTTCTATCAAGGACTGAGAATGGCTTGCGACAAATGGAACGTAGACATCATAGGAGGCGACACCACTTCTTCGTATACTGGACTGGCCATATCCATAACTTGCATCGGAGAAGCTGACAAGGAAGACATCGTGTACAGAAACGGTGCCAAGGAAACTGACCTCATTTGCGTGAGCGGTGACCTCGGCGCTGCATACATGGGACTGCAACTGCTGGAAAGAGAGAAAACGGTTTACTACCAACAGGTGGAAGAGGCAAAGAAAAAAGGTAACAAAAGATTGCTGGAAGAACTCTCACAATTCAGCCCTGACTTCGCCGGAAAGGAATACTTGCTGCAACGACAACTGAGGAGCGAGGCTAGAGGCGACATAATAAAAAAACTTAGAGACGCAAACATCAAGCCTACGGCTATGATGGACATAAGCGACGGACTGAGCAGTGAACTTATTCACATTTGCTCTCAGAGCCATGTAGGATGTAGGATATTCGAAAAAAACCTGCCCATCGACTACCAGACGGCAGTAATGGCGGAAGAACTAAACATGAACGTCACCACATGCGCACTGAACGGAGGTGAAGACTACGAACTGCTGTTTACAGTGCCCATTGGCGACCATGAGAAAATACAAGCCTTGGACGACGTAAAACTTATCGGACATGTCACAAAAGAAAGTTTAGGCCGAATACTTGTCACACGTGATGACCAAGAATTCGACCTAAAAGCTCAGGGATGGAACCCGTTGAAAAAAGAGATGTGAGACTCTATCAGCACCTGTTGATCATCTCACGCATGATTTCCGTCATCAGCGGCTGAGCGTTGTTGGCGGCAATCTGCACCTCCTCGTGGCTCACCTCCACCGGAGTGTCCTCAAGACCGAGGTCGGTGATGATGCTGATACCGAAGGTCTTTATGCCACAATGATGGGCCACAATAACCTCTGGAACAGTGCTCATGCCCACTGCATCGGCACCTAAACGATGATACATCTTATATTCGGCAGGAGTCTCATAGGTTGGGCCTGTCACACCGATATACACTCCGTGTACCACACGAATACCCTTCTCCTCGGCTATCTTGTCGGCTTGGGCTATCAAGCCAAGATCGTAGGTCTCGTGCATGTCGAGGAAACGAGGACCTGGGGGAAAATTCTTTCCACGAAGAGGATGCTCGGGGAAGAAGTTGATATGGTCGGTGATAATCATAAGGTCGCCAATCTTGAACTCAGGATTCATTCCACCGGAGGCATTGCTTACAAACAGGGTCTTTATGCCCAATTCATACATCACACGAATGGGGAAGGTGACCTCTTTCATGGAGTAGCCCTCATAGTAGTGGAAACGGCCTTCCATGGCCATAATGTCCTTGTCGCCCAGCTTGCCGAAAATCAGTTTGCCTGCGTGGCCTTCCACTGTAGATACAGGGAAATTGGGTATATCACTATATGAATACTCGTAGGAATCAGTGATTTCGGAAGCTAATTGTCCGAGGCCTGTTCCCAGAATTATGGCTGTTTCGGGACTTGTTGTCATCCTTTGTTTTAGCCAAGATGCTGTTTCTTGAATTTTTTCGTACATAACCTATAATATTTTCGTTAAACTTTTCTTGATTCTCCATAAAGGCTATCTTAACGGGAAGAGCGTACATATTGTGACGCACATCCTCGCTAAGTCCTTCTGTCTCCAACAAGCGAGTCGTATCCTTCTCGGTGGTGACTATTAGCTTGGGATGAGGCAAGGAGGCATAGGTGTTGTTGATGAGGTCGACGTCGGCTGAAGTGAACCGGTGATGGTCGGAGAACGTGAGCTTGTGAATGTGCTTTGTATATGGCTCAAGGTCGACTGCAAGCTGCTTGGGCGAAGCTATGCCTGTAAGCAAAAGGACGTTTATGTCGGGCGTAATGCTGCTAAGCGGACGTTCCTTGCCGCAGAACACCGGACAGAGGTTGTCGTAGACTAAGGTCGTGAAGTAGAGATGCTGATAGGGGAAAAGGTTCATGGCCTTAGTGATGACACGAAACTCCATGGGCTTCAAGTCCTTGGGACACTTCGTCACTATCACTATGTCGGCGCGGTTCTTTCCATTGAGGGGCTCGCGCAAACGTCCTGCCGGCAAGAGCTTGTCGTAGATAATCAGACGATGATAGTCAACAAGCAAGATATTTATGCCTGGCTTGACATAACGATGCTGAAAGGCATCGTCGAGAAGGACGACATCGATATCTTTCACTGTCTTACCGTCTGTAAGGCGACGAATGCCGTTGACACGGTCTTTGTCTACTGCCACTGTTATGTCGCCAAACTTCTTCTTCATTTGCATCGGCTCGTCGCCAATGAGGCGTGCCGTGGCTGAAGAGTCGGCAATGATAAAACCATGGCTCTTACGCTTATAGCCTCGGCTGAGCACTGCCACTGAAGCATGTTTGCGCAACAACGACACAAGATACTCCACATGTGGTGTCTTGCCTGTTCCGCCCACCGTGATATTACCAACAGAGATGACCGGGATATCGAAGCTATGCGACTTCAGCAGTCCTACATCAAAACAAAAATTACGTAGCCTTACCCCTAAGCCGTATAGCCAGCTTAGGGGAAGAAGCCATTCGTTTATCTTTATAAAATCGCCTTCCATTGTTTCAGGATTTTTGTCCTTCCATACCTTACTACCCAAAGTAGAGTTAATTTATTTAAGTTTCGCATTTGGCTTAACTCCTTAACTCCTTAACTCCTTAACTCCTTAACTCCTTAACTCCCAATTACTTCCCTTTATTGCAAAAGTTGAGTTACTTTATTACCAAATAATATGGCATGCGTGTCTGTAAAGGATGTTGACCTTTGACATTCTTTATAAGCTTCACCGGTTCGTAATACTCACCAAGCGTAGCTTTTATCTGCTCGTCAAGATAGTTGCCGCCATTGTTACCTAAACTGCTAAACAACTGATCAAGGAAGTCAGGAGCAGCTGGATAGGACTTGGTCTTGTAGTCGGTGCCCAACTTGGCAAGTTCAGCCGCCTTTGTCACAGCTACATCTATTCCGCCAAGAGCGTCGACAAGCTTTATCTTCTTGGCATCCTGTCCTAGCCAAACTCGTCCCTGAGCAATCTCATGCACATCGGCCTTATTCATCTTTCTGCCCTCTGCTACACGATTAAGGAACTGGCCATACCCTCTGTCGATATATCTCTGAAGAATGGTTATCTCTTCTGGTGAATAAGGACGCGAAACATTACCAAAGTCGCTGTGTGTGTTTGTCTTCACAACATCAAACTTCAGCCCGAGCTTCTGGGTCATCAAGTCGCTCACATCAGGGAACATTCCAAAAATGCCTATGCTGCCGGTAAGTGTGGTGGGCTCGGCTACGATATAATTGGCGGCACAACTGATGTAATAACCACCAGATGCAGCATAACCGCCCATGGAAACCACAACAGGCTTCTTGGCCTTGAGCTTTCTTACGGCATTCCATATCTGCTCTGAGGCATAGGCACTTCCTCCGGGAGAGTTCACACGGAGAACAACGGCTTTCACATCGTCGTCGTTCATGAGTTCTTCAAGGTCCTTCGACACTGTGGGGCCGCAGATAACGTTACCTGTCTGTCCCATCTCGCTATCGACTACATCGCCGTAAGCATAATACACGGCTATCTTATTGTCGGAATTGTTTTTCACTGCCGGCAGATTCACCATGTCGATGACTGACATCTGGTTTACAACCTCATCGTCGTCAAGACCAAGACGTTTCTTAATAGTTTTCTTCACCTCGTCGGTATAGAGGAGTTTGTCAACTAATTTTTTCTCCACAAGAGACTTCGGGTCGTCGAATGTCACGAGACTGTCGGCATACTCGTTGAGTTTGGCTACTGGTATCTTACGGCTGGCAGCAACGTCTCCCACTATGGAGTTCCATATACCAGTGAGGTACTTTGAAGTCTGAAGGCGATTAGCGTCGCTCATTTGATCTTCGGTAAATACTTCTGTGGCACTCTTGAACTTACCCACCTTTACAATCTGCATCTTCACGCCCACCTTTGCAAGCAGGTCTTTGTAGAACATGGGCTGCGCACTCAGTCCGTGCCAATCCACCGTTCCGTAAGGATTGAGCAGCACCTCGTCGGCCACTGAAGCCACGTAATACGATGATTGTGTGTACTGGTCGCCGTAAGCCACTATCCACTTGCCGCTCTTCTTAAAATCAACGAGCGCATTGCGCAATGCCTGGCACGAAGCTGGAGAATCTGGCGAGAACAATCCAGCCTCGATATATATTCCCTTGATGTCGTCCTCAGTCTTAGCCCTCTTGATGGCATAGAGCATATCGTCAAGACCGACACTCTCGGCTGCGCCACCTATCATTTGTCCAAAGGGATTTCCGTCTGAACGCTCTGTCACTATACCGGACAGAGGCAATACGAGTACCGATTTTTCCTTTACTACAGTGGTTGCTTCCTGTGAAGCCACCATACCCATGATGGAGATGACACTGATAATGCCGATAACAATAGCGAATGTCAAAATGCCGATAACAGTCGCTAATACATACTTGAGAAACTCTTTCATAAATAAAAAATATTAATAATTTCTGCAAACTTACACAAAAAAAATGAATTATCCGCTTATTTAATGAAAAAAGTGATGAAACTGCTTCATTTTCATACAAAAAAAGCAGCAGAAAGGTCCTTTTTCCTTCATCTCACACTACTTTTAACCTTCATTAAAACGAAAAGGCTTGTCACATCAGAGGCGACATCAGGCGGGTTATACTTTCCCACAACTTAACAATAAAATGGTGCTTGCGAGACTCGGAGAGATTAAAGGCTGAACAGTGTTTCTCGTCTTCAAGAAATATTTCCTTGAAACGACATGCGGTGGAAGAATCATAGAAAAACACGTTTGCCTCAAAATTGTTCTCAAAACTACGGAAGTCGATATTCGTTGAGCCACATGAGGCAAGGCTATCGTCGACAACCCACATCTTACTATGAAGAAAACCTCCTTCATACAACAATACCGTAGCACCAATCTCTGCAAGGTCGGACAAGTATGACTGCTGCGCCCACTGAACAAAAAAGGCATCGGTAGAAACCGGAACCATCACCCTTACGTCGATACCAGCAAGCACTGCTGCCTTCAAGGCCGACAATATAGTCTCGTTGGGCATGAAATAAGGTGTCTGGATATAGATATATTTACGGGTACGCATGATTATGCTGAGAAGTCCGTTCATGATTTCTGGATATGGGGTGACAGGCGTGCTCGTCACAATCTGCGCAATACAATTGTTCACATTACAGGTTGACTGAGGTGGATAGTAACGGCGGTTGCTGATAATGGTGCGGTCGACAAAATACCAATCGACCAGAAACGCTCGCTGCAGTCCATATACTCCACCACCAGTAATTCTCACCATGGTATCGCGCCATGGACGGTCTCCCCTACCCTTCACATAACGAAGAGCCAAATTCATTCCGCCGATATATCCAACCCTTCCGTCAACCACGATAATCTTGCGGTGGTTGCGATAATTAACCTTACTCGTGAAATAACGAAACCTTACTGGCATAAAAGGCCAAGCCTCAATGCCTTCCTGGCGCATCTTCTCGAAAAATTCTCTCTTTACCCTCCAACAACCCACATCGTCGTAGATGAGCCTTACCTCTACACCTTTGCGTGACTTGTCGATGAGCACGTCGGAAAGAAGATTGCCAAGGGAGTCGTCCTCAAAAATATACATGTCGATATGGATACTTTGAGTGGCATTGCCAATAGTGGAAATAAGATCTAGGAAAAAAGAATGGCCATCGGTGAATATTTCAACTTCATTATCCTTAAACGGAAGACAGAAATTCTGATTGGCGAAAAGGTCGACTGTCACACGATGGTTTTCGGGCACATGAAGGTCTTGTTGCACCACAAATTCAAGCATGGAGCGCTTGGTGAGTTGGTCAAGGCTACGTTGGCTCATCAACTTTTCGCGGCGGGTGTTACGACCGAAAAAGAAATAAAACAACAAACCAACAACTGGCATAAAATAAATCACCAACATCCATGCCATTGTCTTGGCGGGCTGTCGGTTGTCCATCAAGACATGGACAATGGCCATGATCTTGATGGACTCGTAGACTATAAGGAGCGGTGCGCTCACATTAAACCATTTCTTCCACTATTTTCATTATTTTCTTTCCGAGATTGTCGGCCTCGTCCATTGAAGAGGCTTCGCTATAGACACGGATAATCGGTTCAGTGTTTGACTTACGAAGATGAACCCACTTGTCGGCAAAGTCTATCTTCACACCGTCGATATCTGTCACTTGCTCGTTGGCGTACATCTCCTTCACACGCAAGAGTATGGCGTCGATGTCTGTATCGGGAGTGAGGTCGATGCGGTTTTTGGCTATGAAATACTCTGGAAGCGTGGCACGAAGTTCGGTCAGAGTCTGCTTGCGCTCTGCAAGGAGAGAAAGGAACAGGGCTATACCTACAAGTGCGTCGCGACCATAATGGCTCGCTGGATATATCACACCGCCATTGCCCTCGCCGCCTATAACGGCATTCACTGTCTTCATCTTCGTTGTCACGTTTACCTCTCCCACGGCAGAGGCAAAATACTGACCGCCATGACGAAGGGTGACATCGCGAAGGGCACGTGTGGAGCTTAGATTGCTGACTGTGTTGCCATGAGTGTGACCAAGTACATAGTCGGCCACTGACACTAAGGTGTATTCCTCGCCAAACATTGTACCGTCTTCACTAATAAAAGCAAGACGGTCGACGTCGGGGTCGACTACTATACCCATGTCATAACCTCCTTTTTTCACCTCGCTCATTATGCCCTGAAGATTCTTCTCTAGCGGTTCGGGATTGTGGGCAAAACGACCTGTGGGCTCACCATTGAGTATAGTGTACTCCACTCCGAGGGCATCAAGAAGACGAGGAAGAATGACACCGCCAACACTGTTGATGGCATCGATACACACGCGGAATTTACGTTCTTTTACTGCCTCAACATCAACAAGTTCAAGGTCTAGTACGCCTTTTATATGACAGGAGTCGAAATCATTGTCTGTAGTGTAAGAACCGAGATTGTCTACATCTGCATAGACAAAGTCTTCGCGGGCTGCGATATCAAGCACTTCTGCTCCGTCGGCAGCTGTCAGAAACTCGCCCTCAGAGTTGAGCAGTTTCAATGCGTTCCACTGTGTAGGATTATGACTGGCAGTGATGATAATGCCACCATCGGCATTATGATGGCGCACAGCCAACTCTGTTGTCGGAGTTGTAGCAAGTCCAAGGTCTACAACGTCGAAACCCATACCGAGCAATGTTCCGCAAACAATACTTCTCACCATCTCCCCCGAAATGCGTGCATCGCGACCCACCACGACGCGAGGACGATGGTCTGCCTTTGCATTCCTAGCGATAAAAGTGGCGTAAGCAGAAGTGAATTTTACGATGTCAAGTGGATTAAGCGTATCGCCGGAAGCACCGCCGATTGTACCGCGTATGCCTGAAATTGATTTAATTAATGTCATCTTTCTCTTTGATAAGTGATTACATAATGACAGGCATAGACGCTTTGCTGGGCGTAAGCCTGACCTTTGGAATGAGGCACGATGAGGTTCACCTTTGATATCTCCTCATCGGCCGATGTCTGACGTCCGATGTTGATATACAACAACGGTATGAGCCAACCTTCGGGCACAGAATTGCCGTAATAGCTCTGCATGACGCCTTGTATAAACGAAGCTGTGATTGTGCTTCCTATTCGTTGTACGGTGAATTTGTCAGGATAAGTGTTGGTATTCATATTTCCCGCCTGATAGTAACTGTCGTTGATGTTATACTCAGCAAAGCGGCAAAGGATGTTCACTTGCTTGTTCTCTTCCAGTTTCTCCCCGGCACCACGTCTTTCTATCTGCATGTATATGCCGCTCTTTTCAAGATAAACATATTCATTGTTCTCAACGGAAGTCTTTTCTCCGTTAGCAGTGAAAGTGGCCTCGTCGATTACCTTGATGTTGTTTTCTGCAATATAGGCTGCAATGGCATCACGCTCTTTCTCTTTCTTCTCGCCGTAAGTTTCATAATCGTCGCACGACATGAAAGTGAAAGCCGCAAGTGCCATGATTGCAAAAAAAATTGTTCGTTTCATTCTATTTTCTTTTCTGTTAATTACAAAATCGGGTGCAAAGATAAGAAAAAAAGCTCAAACAAGAAAGATATTTCACTACTTTAACTTGCTTTCATACGCAAGAATAGCCTTTTCTGTGATTTTTACCGCTTCGTCGATAGAACAGAACAACTTACCGCCTGAGGCATTGAAATGTCCGCCGCCATTGAAAAATTCGGCTGCCATCTCGTTGCAGGAAAAATTGTCGACACTACGCAGCGACACAAGGATATGGTTGTCGCGCTCGGTATCTTCACGAAGGGAGATGCTTAGCTGCATGCCCTTAATTTGCAGAGGCATATTGACCAAACCCTCACTGTCGCCTTTTACATACTGGAAACGTTTCAAATCATCTCGCGTAAGGGTGAAATATGCAGCATGGCCATCAGCCAGCACTTTCATCTTCTCATACAAGACATATCCCTGAAGACGTAGACGATTCTCGCTGAAGGTATGGAACACGTTACGATATATCTTATCCTTGTCTATTCCTTTGGTAATTAGCTGACAGATTATGAAGAAAATCTCCGGACGAGAGCTAGCAAAAGTGAAACCTCCGGTATCGGTCATCATTCCACAATATACCGACGAGGCATACTTGCGGCCGAGCTTGTCAAACAGACCTAGTTGCCACACTATTCGGAACACCATTTCGCAGGTTGAGCTAAGCGACGGATGAGACACAGTCAAAACGGTGTCTATGGAAGGGTTCAGATGATGGTCGATAAGCACTTTATCGCCTCTTGCCGCACTAAGGCTTGCCTTCATGACATCTGTTCTTGATAACTCGTTAAAATCAAGACAGAATAACAGGTCGGCATCGGCTATATAGGCATCGGCCTCGTCACTGCGCTTGTCATAACGCACAATAGTCTCTATACCAGGCAGCCAACGAAGGAAATCGGGAAACTGATCGGGAACTATAATGATTGGTTTTTTGCCAAACAAACGGAGTGCTTCCGACCATGCTAACGATGAACCTATGGCATCGCCGTCGGGACTGACATGGCTGCAGACAACAATATTGTCTGCAGCCAAGATAAGTTCACGAAGTTTTTCAAGCTCCTCCGAAGTCAGTAAGTCAATATTCATTATTCTTTTTTAGAATAGTTTATTGGGATATACACCCTCATTTACAAGTTGCTGGATACGGTCTACGGTATCCTGACGGTCGGCGGCATAGGTCACGCCAAACCATTTGCTGGTAGTATCGAGAACCTGTACTGTTGACGTTCCCTCGTTGATAAGTTTGTTGACCATAAGAGGAATGAAGAACTCTGCCTTGAGATTCTCCATTGTCTTTGGCTCGGCAAGGAACTCCTTGAAATATGCCTCACTATACTCGAAATAGTCGGGAGTGAAGCCCCACATGTTCATCGACACAGGAGTGTTTTCTTCTACGGGTATCCACTTGCCTTCCTCGTCCTTGTAACATATAGGACCGTCTACGCGCATTATCTCTGTACGCTCCACAACAGTGGTGAGATTGCCCTGCTCGTCCTTTGAACAGATGCCACGGGCTACGGTGCCATTCTCCGACAACGTGTTTCCTACTCGGAATCCTACCATGGCATACTTGTTTTTACTTCCCTCGGGAAGGTCGGAAAGGAACTTGCCTATTACTTGGAATGCGTCGCGATTATAAAAGTCGTCACAGTTGATTACACAGAATGGTTCTTTCACTACATTCTTTGCCATAAGCACAGCATGGTTTGTGCCCCAAGGTTTCACACGGTCGGCAGGACAGGTAAAGCCTTCGGGAAGGGCATCGAGACTCTGGAAACAGAGTTCAACGGGCACATGGCCTTCATACTTGCTAAGGATTTTCTCACGGAAGTCTTGTTCAAAATCCTTGCGAATGACAAAAACGATTTTGCCGAAGCCTGCCTTTATGGCATCGTAGATGGAATAGTCCATAATAGTCTCGCCATTGGGACCAAGACCATCAAGTTGCTTCAGGCCACCGTAACGGCTTCCCATTCCGGCTGCTAAGAGTAATAAAGTTGGTTTCATTTTTTCTTTTTATTAGTTATAATTTCGGTTGATAACCTTTTTAACTGCAAAATTAATATATTATTTTTTAAATTACAAGCTTTTGGCGACTTTTTTTATCAGAAAGGATAACCTATGGCAAAATGGAGCGTCTGATTGTCCTTAAAACTGTTGATATTGTAGAATCCACTCTTCCCTGTGTCAAAAGGTAAGTGAAGACCTACTCCCCAGTCGAGACGTATAACAAGGAAATCAAGATCGTAACGGATGCCAAAGCCTGTGCCTACTGCTATCTGACGATAAAAACGGTCGAAACGGAATATGCCTGGTTCCAAAAAATTACGTATCGCTTCGTCATCGCCTACATTGACATTGTAGTTCCAAACGTTGCCGGCATCGAGAAACAATGCGGCTGAAAGACTGCCAAAGATTCGACGGCGGTATTCCAGGTTTGCCACAAGCTTGATGTTGCCGTTGTTGAAAATATAATTCAACTGGTTATCGCCACTGTTGGCAACTCCACCTGGACCTATGCCACGAATGGGGAATGCACGGAGACTGTTGGCGCCACCCACATAAAACTGCTCACTGAACGGGATGTAGTCGCTATTGCCGTAATTGTAGATAATGCCGGCATTGACATGGGCAAGAAGCTGGGAGTTGAGGTCAAGGGTCCAAGTCTTGCGGAAGTCGGTCTCAAATTTCAAAAACTGGGCATAGCTGGTCTTAAATAGTTTCTTCCCAACCTCATTCCAGTCTTTGCCAGCTGCCATCATCCCAAGGGAAAGCAGGTTTCCGGATTCTGCTAATGTGAACTCCCAACGAATGGGATTTAGACATGAAGACGGGCTAGTATATATATAGGTATAGCGCATCTGGGGTACAAACATGTCTTCCATCATGCCTACAAGATACAGATTCTCGGCCATAAGGGAGTCGAGACGGCTTGAAAGGGTCTTCGTAAACTGGTATTTCACTGTCAGGGGCGAAAACTCATGTTTGCTGGTGGGTGATGTCTGCCAACGATATGTCCACTCACCGGATACCACGTTCATGCGATAATAGTCTGGACGGTAGACAGTATTGGTAGACAGTTTTGCCATGGTGGAGGACTGGGAGAAGAAACGGCGACGTATCACACGTCCGGCACTGTCGCGCTTTACACGGAACTCCTTAAAAAATGGTGCTATGATGCGCGGAAACTCCACAGACAAGTCGGCACCATACTCATAGTTGCTGCTTGAATTGCGTTTATTGGTCTCCCATGCATAAGAACCGTGAATGTTGACGTCGAGCTTCTCACCGCCACGGAAGGCGTTGCGACGTGTTAAACCGGCTTTCAGTTCTGGTCCCATACGGCCTATGGTCTTATTTTTGAAATTTCCCTCAAAATATATGTCATATGGCCGGTCAAGGATGCAGTCTAGGGTCAGGTCGAGAGTGTCGCATGCCATAGTGGTGTCACGAGGCGTAAACTTAAAGTCTACAGAACTGAAAAGGCCCATGGAACTGAGTTTTACTGTAGTCTCTTGATAGTCAGAGAAGCTATAGACTTCATTATGGCGCATTTTCATATTGCGCATTACAACACGAGGTCGCAAGGGCGGCTTCTTTCCGCTGTATTTAATAGAGAAGAAGCGGTAGCGAAGGCTGTCGGTGAGGCGTTCTGTATAAGTGCGTTGCATGTTGATATGAATATTGCCGATATGCCATTTATGGAGAACCGACTCAGGAAGATCGGAGGCCAGCTGCAGTCGAAGGGCGGCCTTGTTTGGCTCTGACAGAGTGTCGGCAAGATATGATGCATAGCCTGCTTGGTAATAATAATAGCCATGATCGCGGAAGAGAGTATATAAGCGCTGGCGCTCACTATCGAGTGACGATACGTCGAGAGGCGACCCTTTCTTTATCTTCGCCTCTGTCACCGTAGACGCTATAAGACTGTCGGCCTCGGCGGGGAAGTCGACATATTCCAATGTGTCGACGGTAAAGATCTCGCCGACATTCACATTATAGCCTATCTTACACTTCTTCGGATTTTTCTGTTGCACGTTCTCATAACTTACCTTCGAGTGAAGATACCCATGATTACGCAACACTGTCTGGGCCACCGACGCACGTAATGCCGGATTGACCCAACTCATAAGCACAGGCTGTTTGCCAAAACTCTTAACCATCCATTTTGAAAAGCCATCATCCTTACCTGAGAAGGCATTCCATATCCACAAACCATAAGGAAATGGTGTCCGATAGTATGAACTGCCAAAAAGTGCACCATTGGGGGCAGTGGCAAGTGCAGCCTCCACCTCTGCCTGTGTAGCAATAAAGTGGTCGCTGGACTTATAGTTGTCGTACTTTATCTCTGTCAAGCCTACAAATAGCTGGTCGTCATCGGGTATGCCACTCGTTGTAGAACAACTTGTCATGACGCATAGCGCTACGAGTAGTGCAAATATTGATTTCTTCATTCTTTTGCTTCCTTTCGATTATTGGTTGTTGAGTCTGCCTTCTGATTGTTCTCATCATGGACTATCGGTATCACTTCGTCATCCTTCTTGAAAAGGTCTCTGAAGTTCTGTAACGTCTTGCGCAAAACAAAGCCGGCTCCATACTCTTGGGTGTAACCGTCGAGCCAGTCATAGGAATTGTTATTATAAAATAAGGTGACATACTTGTTTGCCGTGTCGTCAAGGCGGTATTCGAATGTCACGTTGTCGAAAAACGAATTGTTCTGTTGCGACTGTACATCTGCTCCCGTAGACACCTTGCCACCAACAGATATCTTCAGCCTGTTATTCCAGAAGCGTTTTGCAAACTGGAACGAGTAGTCGGTGTGGATTGAGCCTTGGGCATTGGTAGAGTTGTCGATGCCGATGGAAAGGTCTAGGGTACGCAACGCACTGCCTGTTATCTGGTTTATCTCACTGTTGAGGAAAGAGCTGAGTGCATTGTTCATAGAAAACGACTCTGTATTTCCGTCGGCAAGATACATTCCCGTGGTGAGCATTGTCACTGCAAGTTTCCCTCGTTGTTCTACACTCATGCTCTGCAGCTCGTTATGCAACGTAAGGTCTTCTGGTGCGTCGAGGGTAAACTCAAGCCCCATATCCTGCAAAGTGCGTGTGATGACTATGCCACTGACGAATTTCACACTGCGTCCTGCTCCATTGGTTCCTGTCACAGTGGCCTTCGTTTCTTCCTCGGCCGTAATGTTGAGTTGCGGGTTCATAATATCGCCATGGAACTCAAGGTAGCTGCCGTCTTGTATGGTGAAGGTCTTCAAAGGTATGACCGGAAGTGAATACTTCATTTTGCCGTTACTCAGTGTATATCGTCCGTTGAGCATTAATCCGTCAACAACGTTATACCTCATTCGTAGCGAACCGCCTCCGTTCAGATCTATGTAGTTTGAATGGTCGGCATTAAGATACGCCATGACATGAACACCATTTGATACGTTCAGCGACATATCCATAGTGAAACCTGTTATCGGCGGACGCACTATCTCCACTTGGGTAGTATCGCTAAAGTCACGGAACCTCACAAGCTCATCAAGACGATTGTCGGTCGTAATGGGGCTGTCGCGTAAAATATATCCCATGTCAGTCTTGCCAAGCACGTCGAGTTTTCCCTTCATCACCAAGTTGTCGATAAGTCCTTTAATTGTACCGTCAATATTTACATACGCCTTGCCGTAAGCCACACTCTTGTTGTTTTCCTTCTCACCGATAATCTGGTAGTCACGGGCACGCATCTTCAGGTCTACCATAATACGATCAAGATTGCTAAAATCTACATTTCCCATTATGTTTAGAGGATTGTCGTTATGGGCATAAACCGTAAAATTCTCAAATAGCAACCTGCTGTCGCTTATTTGAACCGGGTCGTCATCAAAACGTAAACGCATGCCGTATGGCACACTTACCAAGAATGACGAATTGAGATATATCTCTCCATTGACCACAGGCCGATCGAGATGGCCAGAAACTGAAAGCATGCCTTCGGCTTGTCCTTCTAAACCGAGAAGTTGGTCGGGTACGAAACCATTTACAAGGTCAAGCGGTGTTTGTTTCAATTCTATAGTGGCCTCAAGGCGCGGTTTCACCTCGTCGAAGTAAGTTCCTGACAAAGCGCCTATCTCACGGCCGTTCTGACTCAGCATCACCTCTACTACATGCGACACTCCTTCACCCTGCAAATAAGCTATTTCCGAACCTATATTGCCCATAGGAGAGTGTTCGTATGTCATGTCGTTTACCATAAGGTCTGACATTACTGACAGTTTCTCTTCCTTGTCAAGCATCACATGGAAGTCGCCATTGAGCAATCCGCCTACATGAGGCATATATGGTATGACATCCGATAGTTTGCCAAGGTCAAATTTGTTGAGACTGACAGTAAGGTCCTGAAGCATGTTCTCGTCATATTCATCAGGCGAGTATAGTTTCAAGCCGGTTCCGTCGTCGGCTATCAGGTCTACCTTTGCTGTCACACGGTTGTCGCGGGCAAGAAACACGAAGTTGTTCTCGTTAATGTTAAAAGCCTTATAACCTAAAAGCTGGCGGTATGGGGCAAGGGTGACACAAATGCCACTATCGAGCATCTCGGCTTTCACTGAGGCATCTACACCCAAGTTGTCCTTTGCATCGAAGAACTTTACTGCCGCACCGGCTTTATTGCCGTCGAGATAGCCGTCAAGAAGGGCACGGAACACAAACTGCGGATTGCGTTTGTTGTTTTGCACCAAGGCAGAGACGTTTACACGCTCGTCGTCCTGACTCACACGAAATCCTATAGTGTCGATGCGAACGCTGTCATATACCATTGAGTAGATATGACCATGTCCTTGCAGGCCGTCTTTCGGCGATGACTTCAAATCGCACGACAACGAATGGAAATCGAGTCCTTTGTATCTCAAAAAGTTTGCTACGGGGTTGTCATTGCCGCTTAACAGATGTAACCTCATGACAGGAAGCAACTCGCGCAGCCTTTGTTCGTCTATCACGAGTTGTGACTTGTGCAGCGACAACTCGTTGCCTATTTCTTCAACCTGTTTCAGAAGACTCTCATATCCACCCTGGGCCGCAAAGTTAAGTTCCAGATTGCCACTATATACCTTTGCCCATGTAGTGTCACGAGTAGTAGAGAGATCTATGACAAGGTCTTCGGGACGGTATGTCTTTTTATCAGTACGTATGGTAAAGTCGTTGAAAAGAGCCTGAAGCTTATGGGTCTGATGCAAATCGGACGCCACATCTACATGGGCGCACATACTCGCAGTCAAAGGTTTCTTGCTAACACGTAGCGACTGCATATCTGCCCAACGTATGTCGGTGCTCAATGTGGCTTGCAGCTTCCTTGTTGACACAAGGGCATCAAAGTTTATTTCGCCATCAAGAAGGGCATTGCTGCTATTGAGCCTTGCATGGGCCACACCATTTTCCAAAAGTGCGGAAAGTGTGACATTATCAACATTCAGATGCCCATAACCAAATTGCCGTACATTAGCTTCTGCCTTCAGTCTTGTACTTTTCGAAAGCATCGAAAAGCCACGACCGCTTACATTCACATCGCCACTAAATAGTTTCAGTGAGTCGAGTGGCATGAAATGACGAATATCAAGATTTGCGACGTCAATATTTGCAGAATAACTCTCTGTAGGCATAATTATACGCCCGTCAAACTTCACTTTCCCACGCCCTTCTCTCAAAGTGAGGGCTGCTCGATAATCCTGTCCGTCAGCCGACAACTGACCATTGAGTTTCATACCTTTCGGTATACGGTAAGAACCATCTGAAGAAAGAATACTGTTGAGAAACGACAGATTGCCAGTGGAGGCATTTACCTTTACCTTTGCCTTCATCTTTTCCATCCGTGTAGGATTCAAGGCATATCCTTTTGCTTCCAAGTCAAAGGCATCGGGCAGACTAGCGTAGAGTGTGTCAATATCTACACGGCGAAGGTTGCCATTGGCAGAAGCGACAAGTCGTAACGCCCGCTCTGGATAACGATGTACAAAATCAATAGGTAGTGCCCCTGCATAACGCAAAAGGTCACCCTTACCCAATTCGGCAAATAGATGTAGTCTTACCTTACCGGGATCGTGTTGTTCAAAAGCGTTTAGGTCAATGCTACAGGTTGCAGAAAGCTTCGAATCGGCAGTGGATAGATTTACCACCGGAATATCTATCTTTGAGGAATCAAGGGCAACTGGCATAAACATATCCGTAATGGCAAGGCCACTCTTCTCTTTCATCCGAAACTGTCTCACTATTAAGCCTGCCTTCGGGTCTTGATAGAACAACGAATCTACCACTATTCCTATATCGCTTAATTCTATATGATTTGCGTCAAGACCATTCACATAAGGCTCATACTTATTGTCAACCGACAACTTTGAACCATGAAAAGCTATACGGCCGGCTTCATAACGCAGTGTGCCAAGATCTACAAAAGTCTTTTGAACCTCAAACTTCTTGATGGCAGCCGCCACTTTCATAGTGTCTCCTATGGTGTGAAAAGCCACCTTCGTGTTGCCTATGCTGGCCTTGGCTATTGATATTTTCCATTTCGCTTCAGATGCCGTGTCGTCTGGCGGCAACGTGTCGGGCAACATGGCTATGTCTACATCTCCACCGTCAAGCGAAAAACCGTCTACATTGACAGTCTCATCCAATAGGTCCACACCGCGACCTTTCATCTCTATCTGCGAAACAAATCCCTTTACACGCGCTGCAGATATGAAACCGTCGGTGTCAAACTTTGCATCGTTGACCCTAAACTGATCTATCACTACCTTTCCTTTAAACAAAGGCCATAACTGCACATCTGAAACAATAGACCTCACGTCGGCTATTGTGTCTCTTACATTTGCAGACTTCTCGTCAGGCTTGATAAAACAGACTTTCTCAACCCGTAAATCCAGTGGGAAACTCAACGTCACACGCTCCACGCTAACGTCAGCACCTGTAGCCTCGGACAAATATCCTACTGCCTTCTGCACAATATAATTCTGTACAGATGGTATATATAATAATAATGTTGCCACCAAAAACAATACAATGGGTGTCAACAATATAGAAGTAGTCCACAACAGAAACTTTTTCATCAGTGATTCTTTTTTCTGCAAATGTAGGCTATTTTTCCCAAATAAAAGAAGTATTGAAGTGAAAATATCAAAAAATCACTCCCTATTTAGTATTTTTTTCCATAAGGGGTCTTTGGGAAGGGGAGCGTCCAGTACGATTCTTTGCTTGCTGACTGGATGAACGAACTCTACATGACGCGACAATAGCGAGATACTTCCGTCAATATTACTTCGACGAGCTCCATATTTCAAATCACCACGTATAGGACATCCCATGGCCGCCAACTGGCAACGTATCTGATGATGCCTCCCTGTCAGCAGACGGATTTCCAATATATGAAAATTGTCTCCAGAGGCAAGAAGCCGATAGTCAAGAACGGCTTTCTTCGAATCCTTCACCTCATGGTCGTAGGCAAAACTCTTGTTAAGTTTCTCATTGCGTACTATCCAATTCGTCAGACGTCCCTCTGTCTGAGACGGACGGTTTTTTACTATAGCCCAATAAGTCTTATGCACCTCACCTGTGCGGAACATCTCGTTCAGACGACTTAAAGCCTTTGATGTTCGGGCAAAGATCACTAGACCGCTTACAGGACGATCAAGACGATGAGTAACGCCAAGAAACACGTTGCCCGGCTTGGAATACTTCACCTTTATATATTCCTTCACAAAATCAGAGAGCGGAGCGTCGCCAGTCTTGTCGCCCTGAACGATCTCTCCGCTTTCCTTATTCACCACTATCACGTGGTTATCTTCATAAATTACTTCCAATTGTAAAAATGATCAATTGATGAATCCACTATTACATGTTCATTCCACCGTCAATCTGGATTACCTGTCCAGACACATAGCTTGACATGTCAGAGGCAAGGAACAGACACACGTTGGCTATATCCTCCACCTGACCACCACGACGGAGTGGTATCTTCTTCATCCAGTCCTTGCGGATGTCCTCAGGAAGCTGAGCTGTCATGGCTGTCTCGATAAAGCCGGGAGCAACGGCATTGGCACGCACACCCTTTGGACCTAATTCCTGGGCAATAGACTTTGCAAGGCCTATCATACCTGCCTTTGAAGCTGAATAATTGCACTGTCCGGCATTACCATGAACACCTACAACGCTCGACATATTAATGATTGAACCGCTACGCTGGCGAAGCATAATTGGAGCACAAGCATGGATAAAGTTGAAAGCCGACTTCAGATTCACGTTCAGCACAGCATCCCACTGCTGCTCAGACATACGAAGCATCAGACCATCCTTAGTGATACCGGCATTGTTTACCAATACGTCGATGGTACCGAAGTCTTCCTTTATCTTGGCTACTACAGCCTCTGTCTCAGCAAAATCGGCTGCATTGCCAGCATAAGCGTTGCACTTCACGCCAAGAGCCTCTATCTCCTTACGTGTTGCCTCAAGACCAGCTGCCATTTCATCGTTAAGTACAAGATCTGTAAATGCGATATTGGCTCCCTCCTGAGCAAATTTCATGGCAACGGCCTTACCGATACCACGTGCTGCACCTGTTATTAGGGCAGTCTTACCTGATAATAATCCCATTTTTTCTTTTCTTTTTATAAATGTAAATAATTATATTCTTTGTATCCTTTATTCAACTACAACTATTTAATCAAACTCTTTCCCAAAGCTCCGTACACAACCTTTGCCACAAGAGGCTTACTCGTCTCCTCGGTCATGCCATGACCAAGACGTCCGTAGATATACGGCACCTCAAGACCCTTTATACAATAATGTGTAATGTCTGCTACAAGTTCCACATTTTCTATGTCAAACTCCCCTTCTGCCTTTCCTTCAGAATAAACCTTACGGAACAGTTCTATCTCGTCCTCATCGAAATTCTTACGCTGCTTTTCCACCATCCATATATTGCGGAAAAACTCAGCTCTTAGATTTCCATTACGAACCACCGTCTCCTTTATCATGCTAAGGTGAGTATATATCAATTCAATAATCTTTTCTTGCGGACGGATTTTCTTTGCAGCCACTTCATCCAACTTGTCAGACAAGCGTTCCAACTCCGATTCAATGACAGCATAATACACCTCCTCCTTACTCTTGAAATATGTATAAAGAGTACGGCGACCTTTACCCGACGAAATGGCTATGTCATTCATCGTGGTATTCTCAAAACCATTTTTGGCAAATAGCTGGCGGGCTACGTCCACCAATTTCTGTCGAGTCTTGGATATTGACATCTGCTTTCCCTCCTATTTTCTAAATATTGCACATTCATGTTACCGTGTGCAAAATTAATTATTATATTTGAAATAAACAAGAAAAATGGAAGAAATAAGCAAAAAAACTGGAAAAACAAAGCAAAATAGAGGATATATTGAAAAAAAAAAGCATTTTTCTTGCATGATTAAAAAAAAAGCAGTACCTTTGCACCCGCAAATAAGAAATAACACCGCGGAGTGGAGCAGTTGGTAGCTCGCCAGGCTCATAACCTGGAGGTCGCATGTTCGAGTCCTGCCTCCGCAACAACAGCTGGGTAACAAGCTTAATGATAGCGTGTTGCCCAGTTCTTTTTTTCAAGTGGGACGAAATTCTTCCATGCGTTATGAGATTTCCCCCCTTTTCCCTCTCTCACTTCTGCTTAATCAACTCTTCCAAACCTCCATTTTTTTCGCAGCTCTTCAAGGTTACGTTTCACCTGCTCAGAATAGAGTTTAACAGGTAATAGCCGTTTTCAAAATATAAAAGTTAATTAATGGAGTTGAAAAACTAATATTACATAAAAATCATAAGCGAGAATAACAACGATACCCAATAATCGCTATATTTGCAGCTGATAACATACAATAAAAAAGGAGGTAAACATGAAAAAACTATTTTTGATGGTAGCCTTTGCCATTTTTTCATCGTTCCAGCAAAAGGCGGAAGCATGCACTGGCATCACGCTGAGAACAACAAACGGCTCGCCTGTAACAGCGCGTACCATAGAATGGGCAGGCAATGATCTGGAAAGCCGCTATACCATTGTACCACGTGGTTATTCACAACGTTCTTTCACTCCTTCAGGAGGGAAAGACGGTATGACATTCACATCACTCTACGGATATGTTGGACTGTCAGTGGAAAAGGCGGAATTTGTAGTGGAAGGCATTAACGAGGCAGGACTTACTGCCGGACTCTTCTATTTCCCTTCCTATGGTGAATATGAATCTTACAGCGAAGACAGTAGAGAATCGTCAATAAGCGACCTTCAACTAGTGTCGTGGATTCTAAGCAACTTCAAATCTATCGACGAAATGAAAAAGGCCATTTACGGTATTCATATCGTTACCATCGACCCTCGTGGTTCTACAGTCCACTGGCGCATCACCGAGCCCTCAGGCAGACAAGTGGTGCTAGAGATTATCGGGAAACAATTGCGATTCTACGAAAACAAGCTTGGCGTACTAACAAACTCTCCCAGCTTTGACTGGCATCTTACAAATCTCAACAACTACACCAACCTCTTCGCCGGACCAATCTATTCACGTGAGATTGGCGACCTTACACTTACTGCATTCGGTGGAGGTGGAGGATTACATGGAATCCCTGGAGACATGACACCGCCTTCGCGCTTCGTACGGTCAGCTTTCTTCCAAGCCACAGCACCCAAACAAGCAACAGGCGAAAAGGCAGTCTTCCAAGCCTTCCATCTACTTAACAACTTCGACATACCTGTTGGTATACAGTTTTCTGAAATACAAACAGTGCCAGACATCCCAAGTGCCACCCAATGGACTGTTGCAACCGACATAGCCAATCGTCGTATCTATTACAAAACAATGCATAATAATACCATACGATGTATCGACTTAAGAGCTATCAACTTCAAAAAAGTAAAATACCAATCAGCACCACTTGACAAGAGAAAGACGCAGCCAGTGGAAATGGTACACATCAACAAGTAGTCTTCCTAATAGTCAATAATAAACATAAGAGGCCAACTGTCTGTCATGACAATTGGCCTCTTATACTATTTCTTCATATTTCGAATCACCTTGTTATAATAACGCTGAGTTCTTTTTACACTATAGCGCATACCACCATTCCAAGAACGGATAGCTTTTTCTACATTGTTCGTAGGGTTGAAATAAGATTGGATAAGCAGAAACATCTCCTTTGACTTCGTTACACTAAATCTGTCCTTAAGTGTATATCTCTTTTTACTGTTTCGCTTCTCCAGAATTCGATTACATTCTTTCACTAATATGGGAGTAATCTGCATTGCTCCACAAGAATTTCCACTTACCGCATTTGAGTCTCCTTCGCTCTCAACTTGTATGATGGCCTGCATCACCGGTTCCCAATCAAATTCTGACTTTGGTCTTTCTACCTTCTCAGTGGCTGCATAAAGCGGCATAACTGAAATCATAATAAAACTTAGACATACAATTCTTAATACTCTATTCATAACATAATTTTTTCGGAGTATCAGTCTTACCCAAAGACCATGAACAACTCATAATAAACTATTCGTTATTCTACTCCAGTTATTTACTTAAGTATGACCGTCCCACACGGGACATTGGTGTCACCTATTTTATTTCGAGTGCAAAGTTAGGCATATTTTTTTAAGCAACCAAATAATTTTAAGTATT
>NZ_NPJI01000087.1 GCF_002251435.1 Prevotella sp. P2-180 | reverse complement strand
CCGAAGGCTCTGTGTTCTCCGTCGCTTGCGACCTACTCTATATAAACAAAAATCTCTTTTCCTCTTTATCTCTGTGGTTTAAATAAACCCCTTATACATTGGGAATTATCACTTCAGAAAGTTGAGTAAATAATCTAATACCAGAAAACACCGAGGGGTTTGGGGGCGAGAATATTACTGAAATAGGGTTCATGGCTTTTAGGGGTTGCTCTGCTCTTACAGGTTATCTTTAGATAAGATAGGCTGCATCTCAACAAAAAAAATAAAATATGGTTGCAATTTGCAATTCTTATCTTTGCAAATTGTGTTTTTGTCTTCGATTTAAATAAAAATCTTACGCTCAAAAAAGATAATTTATTCTCTTTTTCTTCGCTAAATCGATTTTTTGCACTATCTTTGTTCCCGAATTGTGGGCATATCACTCCTGCAACAGTCAGAAAAACATGGGTACATATATAAACAAAGGTAATAAAGCTTTCAGAGACATCGTGTCTCACGAATATGTTGACAAGTCATCGCTGATACCGCTGATAAATGCTAATCTAAACTCCGAGAGCCGGTACAGTTGTGTCACCCGCTGCCGTCGATTTGGCAAGTCGATGGCGGCAAAGATGCTTTGTGCCTATTACGACAAGTCGTGCGACTCGCGCGAACTGTTTCGCGGATTAAAGGCTGAGCAGGACAAGTCGTTCGAGACATATCTCAACAAATACAATGTGCTCTATCTCGACGTGACATCATTCACCGCACGGCCGGAAGTCAGGAAAAACATCGTGAGAGTTATCCAGGAAGAGATAATAAATGAACTTAAAGAGGCTTTTCCCGATGTAAAATACAAGAATAACTCCGACCTTATGGATGTTCTTTCCTCCATCCACCAAGCCACAGGAGAAAAATTCTTCTTTATCATCGACGAGTGGGACGCCATTTGCCGCGAGTTCCCCGGGCGACAGAAGATGAAGGGAGATCCTGATACTGTCACACCCACCATACTTGATGAATATGTCATGCTGCTCCGCCGTCTGTTCAAGACACAGGATTCCGACGAGGTATTCGCCGGGGCATATCTCACAGGCATCCTGCCCATAAAGAAATACAACACCGAATCGGCACTGAACAATTTCTGCGAATATTCAATGATCGACCCGGCTTTCCTTGCCGCTTGCTACGGATTTACTGAAGACGAGGTTAAGATGCTGGCAGAGAGACACAACGCATCTATGGACAACCTTAAGATGTGGTACGACGGATATAGCATTGGCAGGGAGAAATCCATCTACAACCCTTATTCCGTGATGAAAGCCATTCAACGAGGCTCATGCCGAAGCTACTGGACTACAACGGGAGCCTACGACTCGGTCATCACATATATACAGATGAACTTCGACGGGCTCAAGGACGACATCATCCGTATGTTGTCGGGAGAGAGTGTGTATGTCAACACCTCAAAATTTCAGAACGACATGAACATTGTCAGGAGTAAGAACGATGTTCTCACAGTGCTCATACACCTTGGTTACTTGGCATACGACGATGAAAAACAGCAGTGCTACGTGCCCAACAAGGAGGTAACCGACGAGCTCTTGAATGCAGTGGAAGACACCTCCTGGAAAAGACTTGCAGATGCAATAACCGCTTCGCGCAACCTTCTCGACGCCACCATCGCGGGCAACGAGAATGCAGTGGCACAAGCCATCGACCTTGCCCACGACGAAAACACGAGCATCCTCGCCTACAACGATGAGAACTCCTTGGCTTGTGTGCTCACAGTAGCATATATATGGGCAAGAAATGAATACGTCATCCACCGCGAATATGCCACTGGCAAGGGATATGCCGACCTGGTGATGATTCCGCGTCGCAACGTCAGCAAGCCAGCCCTCGTCATCGAACTCAAATTCAACAACACGGCCGACACTGCCATCGACCAGATAAAGCGCAAGCAATATCCCGCAAAGATTGCAGAATACACCGGCGACATACTACTCGTAGGAATCAATTACGACAGAGAAACAAAGCTGCACACTTGCAAAATCGAGAGTTTCAAAATTCGTGTGTAAAGTATAAATACAAAAAACGTGATCCTTAATTCCGCAACACTATAATTTAACTTTATTTATAAGTTCCTGAGCAACAAAAAGTTGCCCAGGATTTTGCCGTGTCAGATTTTTCACTTATCTTAGTGTTGCAATTAGAAAACAAGCGAAAATCGTAACAAGGCATGGCAAAGGTACAAATAAA
>NZ_NPJI01000086.1 GCF_002251435.1 Prevotella sp. P2-180 | reverse complement strand
AGTCCTCTATCACGCCAGAGTCACTGGAGTTCACGCGCTTCACCACCTTTCCGTTGCGGTCGTAGCAGGTGATGCTCACTGCGGTGGTCATCAGTTCCTTCTTCACGTCGCTAGAAGGCACGAAGATAATCTTTCGGGTGGTGATGAGGCTCGACGCCACCATGTTCACGTCCTCCACACTCTTTGCGTTCAGACCGAATCGCATTGTTCCCAGTCCCGGCACCGGCACCGAATGGCCCTCAGTGGCCCAAGCCTTAATCACGTCGCCGCAAGCAGAGAACGCGGCTTGGAGAGCACCTTTTTGGATACCCGATCGAAGAGAAGCCTCCTCAATCATCTTGCTCTCAGAGAGAGATGAATACTTTTCTGCGG
>NZ_NPJI01000085.1 GCF_002251435.1 Prevotella sp. P2-180 | reverse complement strand
CATTGCTGTCTGATGGGAACTTATGGTATCCATGCGTTGTTATTTCACTGCTATTTTTACACTCTCCTTACCAATCCTGGCTACTACGATGGTGCCTTGCTTGGCAGAGAACGAAACGTTGCCATCTGTTGATTTTGCAGTGCCGAGAGCCTTTCCGTCAAGAGCATAGAAGCTGACTGTCTCGTTGTTGTCGAGACCGGAGATGGTGATGAAACCTCCTGCCGACTGGATGGCGATGCCACGCTCTTTTGCTGATTCAATACCATCGGCGTCTTCGATAGCTTTAATAGTTCCAAAGTCGCTCCAAGGAGCTGTTGTTTTATAAGCCTCGATTGCAGATGCAGGGACGTGAAGTGTAGCATTTTCGATATTATCATAGAAAACAGAATAACCGGTCCATGGAACTTCTTCTGCGTAACAATAGACGTTTTCTATATTTATACATTGAGCGAAAGCCTCACCTCCAATACTTGTCACAGAATTAGGAATCGTGACTGAGGTGAGGCTCTCGCAATAGTAGAAAGCCTCATTTCCAATACTTGTCACCGAATTAGGAATAGTGACGGAGGTGAGGCTGCTGCAATAGTAGAAAACACCATCTCCAATACTTGTCACGGAATTAGGAATAGTGACGGAGGTGAGGCTGCTGCAACCCAAGAAAGCACAAATTCTAATACTTGTCACAGAATTAGGAATCGTGACTGAGGTGAGGCTGATGCAACCCCAGAAAGCCCCATTTCCAATACTTGTCACAGAATTAGGAATCGTGACGGAGGTGAGGCTGCTGCAATCCGAGAAAGCATAATCTCCAATACTTGTCACAGAATTAGGAATCGTGATTGATGTCAAGCTGCTGCAAGAATCGAAAGCTCCTCCAATTATTGTTGATATATTTTCAGGTATAGAATAATGACCTTCATATCCCTTTGGTAAAAAGACAAACATATCATTTACAATAATTGGATGTGTGAGGCTGCTGCAACCCAAGAAAGCATTATCTCCAATACTTGTCACAGAATTAGGAATCGTGACGGAGGTGAGGCTGCTGCAAGATTGGAAAGCACGATTTCCAATACTTGTCACGGAATTAGGAATCGTGACGGAGGTGAGGCTGCTGCAAGAATCGAAAGCTCCTCCAATTATTGTTGATATATTTTCAGGTATAGAATAATGACCTTCATATCCCGCTGGTAAAAAGACAAACATATCATTTACAATAATTGGATGTGTGAGGCCACTGCACCCAACGAAAGCACTCTCTCCAATACTTGTCACAGAATTAGGAATCGTGACTGAGGTGAGGCTGCTGCAAAAAGAGAAAGCCATATATCCAATACTTGTCACAGAATTAGGAATCGTGACGGAGGTGAGGCTCTCGCAACCAGAGAAAGCTGCCCATCCAATACTTGTCACAGAATATATTGAATTTTCAAAAGTAATAGATTCGGGAATCACTATGTCACCTGAATATTGTACGCCGCCGGACGTTACTGTGGCGTTGTTTTCAGAAATGTCATAGTAAATTCCATCCACCTCAACAACATCTGCAGATGCAGAAATTGAGAAAAACACGCTAAGAATGAGCGTTGTCAAACATGCAGTAAATCTTTTTTTCATAATTTCAATAATAATTTAATTTAATATTTAACTCACTTGACCAATATGTCTTTTCCTGATTTCACTAGACACTTTTTCCCTTCATTAACTGAAACCGTAGAAAGCTTTGCAAAATGCATACTGAATCAATAGATACATGCCGTAAAAGCATCCTGTTTTTGTTGACACAGTAATCATGCTGGACTTGCAGAGCCCGGGCTGTCTGATGGGAACTTATGGTATCCATGCGTTGTTATTTCACTGCGATTTTTACACTCTCCTTACCAATCCTGGCTACTACGATGGTGCCTTGCTTGGCAGAGAACGAAACGTTGCCATCTATTGATTTTGCAGTGCCGAGAGCCTTTCCGTCAAGAGCATAGAAGCTGACTGTCTCGTTGTTGTCAAGACCGGAGATGTTGATGAAGCCCCCGACCGACTGGATGTCAATGCCACGCTCTTTTACTGATTCAATACCATTGGAGTCTTCGATAGCTTTAATAGTTCCAAAGGAGCTCCATGGTTTTGTTGTTTTATAAGCCTCGATTGCAGATGCAGGGACGTGAAGTGTAGCATTTTCGATATTTGAATCATCGAAAGCAGTATAAATGGTTGATGGAACTTCCTCTGCGTAACAATAGACGTTTTCTATATTTCTACAGTATTCGAAAGCCCATTTTCCAATACTTGTCACAGAATTAGGAATCGTGACGGAGGTGAGGCTGCTGCATTCATAGAAAGCAAAATCTCCAATACTTGTCACAGAATTAGGAATCGTGACGGAGGTGAGGCTGCTGCATCGAGAGAAAGCCGCATCTCCAATACTTGTCACAGAATTAGGAATCGTGACGGAGGTGAGGCCGCTGCAACCTTCGAAAGCTCCTCCAATTATTGTTGATATATTTTCAGGTATAGAATAATGACCTTCATATCCCTTTGGAGAAAAAAAGACAAACATATCATTTACAATAATTAGATGTGTGATGCTGCAATAAGCGAAAGCTCTCTCTCCAATACTTGTCACAGAATTAGGAATCGTGACGGAGGTAAGGCTGCTGCAACCATAGAAAGCCTCATTTCCAATACTTGTCACAGAATTAGGAATCGTAACTGAGGTGAGGCTGCTGCAATAAAAGAAAGCTCTCTCTCCAATACTTGTCACGGAATTAGGAATCGTGACGGAGGTGAGGCTGCTGCAATAAAAGAAAGCTCTCTCTCCAATACTTGTCACGGAATTAGGAATAGTGACGGAGGTGAGGCTGCTGCAACCCAAGAAAGCACAAATTCTAATACTTGTCACAGAATTAGGAATCGTGACTGAGGTGAGGCTGATGCAACCCC
>NZ_NPJI01000084.1 GCF_002251435.1 Prevotella sp. P2-180 | reverse complement strand
AGGTATATCATACGCAACTTGTCGGAGAACTGCTCCTTTGTATCCTTCTCGGCAAGAACGACATCAGTGCGGAACTGCTTCTTGAAATCCAGGGGGCTGAAATTAAGGAAAGCCACAAGATAAACAGAGTCTATCTCATAGTTCCATGACGAACCCCGCTCGCCCTGGCGGGCTATCGACTCCGACACGTAGTATATGCTCCTGTTCTTGAAGAATGGCTGCGACTTGTTTTGCATCTCAACTATTATCTTCTCTCCCTCGTCGGTCTCGCAATAAATGTCGTAAATCAGCGACCTGTCTTCCTCAAACAGTGCAGGCTGCTCCTTGTCGAGGAATGTAAGGTTTACGATGCGCTTCTCTCCCTCAAACAGGCTGTTGAGGAAGTCGAGCAGCAGCGGTTTCGACAGCTCTTGTCCGAAGATTCTCTTGAAACCGACGTCGGTGAAAGGATTAATATATTTTGCCATATCTCGCTTTTTGATGGCAAAGATAATCCTTTTTGTTGAAACTGCAATATAAAGGATGGAAATGTTACAAATAATTAACGGATAGAACTTGGTTCACTCTTTCGGGACTATGAACATCGGGACACGGACCTGTCCCCTGTCCCG
>NZ_NPJI01000083.1 GCF_002251435.1 Prevotella sp. P2-180 | reverse complement strand
GTCTTCAATTGTTTGACTTGGATGAAAACGTAGATAATTATGTTCTTTAGAATGTTGAATTATCATTTTTTTACATGACTCTATGTAAAAATCCCTTTCTACGATTTTATTTTGTACAAACCCATCGAAAATAAAAACACAAGTTCCTTCTTCAATAGTTATATCTACTTCTACTTTAGGCCATTTTATAATATGATTGTTAGATGGCAAGTATTTGAAAAATTGATCGGATGTAGCGTAAGAATTTATTTGAGTGTTTTTATAGAGCTTCCCTTCTACATACCACCCATGTGGCATCCAAATCCTGGATGTTCGAAGGAATAACTTGTTTATAAAAAACGATGTTATTGTTTCATATAAAGACAATTTTATTCTATATGCGTTTTTGAATGGTATACCGCCTTCTTGAATATAATTGCCACTATGACACAATTGTGAAGTATAAAAAGATTGAAATAAAGGATGTGAAAAATGAGGCGCAAATAAAATGAATTGATCTTTTATTTTTTCCTGTATAAAATTATCAATGTCATTAATATAAGCCTTTCTGATAGCTTCATTTCGCCAAACTTGTGGTAATGCATATTTGTCCTCTATATCAGATATGTCGTATGTTCTACACTCTAATCGGATTAATTTAGAAGAAAAATGCCTCATTGTAATAAGAATGACATTATCTTTCTTGAGCTTTAGAAAAACTATAGTTCCTATTGCCGTTAAAAATGTTGTATGCGAATTTATTATAAATACGTTTTTCATCTCAATTTGTAAGTTTCAATTATTTGTTTTCAGAATGATCAATTTACCCTGACCAGCCTATGTCCATGCCCTCAATTATATAAGCATTTTGAGCTTAAAGCCAATGTGCTGCTTGTGAACCTACCATGTGTCGAATAAAGACTTAAAGATAATACCAATAAAGTACTTGTTATTCAAATGTACAGTTTCTTTGCTACAAAATCACGACACTCTGCAGATTCTATCACGCATGGTCTTGTAATCTTAATTGCTTTCATATTAATTTATCAATTGCTTTATTTGAATAATCATTAACATCCTTGATGTATTGAGAACATCTCAACTGCTGAGATTCAAATATTTTATTGCCTTCTCTTTCAATTCGTTTAAAAATCTCTACGAAATCGGATGAACTTTCCCCGATAAAGGTCGGAATATCTTTGTTGTCATATAATCCTTCACTACTATGCTTGGATGTAATAACAAGTTTACCATATGAGATAGCCTCAATCGTTTTAATTTTCAAACCTGTTCCTTTCAATGTAGGATTAACTACAATATTTCCCTGTTCATAGAAATCTTCTAAGTTGTCAACCATCCCTAAAATTTTGATATTCGGATGGTTTGAATATTCTCTCACGGAGTCTGAAATCTTTCCTCCTATAATAAGAGTATATTGGGAAGACAAAGATACAATTTGTGGAAATATGCTATCTATAAACCATACTAAACCCTCCTTGTTCAGATGATTGTTACTTGCTATATATAGTATATTTTTATTGTTTACTATCTCTTGCTTCGTAAACGTAAGTGGCGGGTAAACTGTGATGCAAGGAATATGGGGAGCAAGGTACCGAAAGAACTGACTCTCATTCTCTTGGATAGACATAATCATATTACTTCTTCGCAAATATTTTTGCTCTAAACTTGGTGTCATTGACAAATCTTGAATACCAAGTCTTTCAAATTTATTGGTAAAACAATCATGAGTTGCAATAACTCTTTTCTTTGCATTTGAAAGCGTTAAAGCTTTTGATAACCAATAATAATTTACTATGACTGTATCAGGGTCAATTTCATTCTCTATATTACGAATTTGATTATTGATACCGTATTTGACAAATAAATAGTCGAGCATCACTCTCTTTAATATTTTCTTACAGAAATATTTCAAACAACGTCCCAAGAATACGTCATATCCCGAAAGATATATATAGAAAGCCTTGCTTCCCCAAGCTTCAGAAGTCTGTAACTCTTCTTCCTTGTTTTGTTTACCAATATACAAAAAATACACTTCAGCCCCTTTTTCTTGGAGTGCTTTACAATAATCTAAAATGTATTTCTTGTTGCCTACATTGGTAGGATGGGAATAAACATGTGAAATTACTAATATTTTTTTCATTGCTACTGCCTTTTTGTTGACAAGATAATATTATTGTACATATTATACATTACGAAGAAGAGTTCTTATGATGGTCTTAATGTCCAAATTATACTTCTTTCGGACGAGCAACCATTTAAATACTACAAATTTGTTTCTCCTGACGGAAGGTGCTATAGTACCCTCTTGTTTATGACTGAGATAATAACCCCATTTATTTCTTATTTCTTGTACTATCAATTTGTCTGTATAATCCTGTGGAGGATTGGATTCTAAAAAAGTTCTTATCCATTTCATTACATCCATCAAAGCAACCAGCTTCTCTTCTTCATTCCCTGATTTTGTGATGGTAAAACGGTTGACTCGATACTCAAAAACTGCTTCAAAAGTGTTTGCTACTCCCTCTTTTCCGCATGCTATGAAAGCAGAAATCTCATCAGACCCCCAAGCATACGGTAACTTATAGTATCCCCCGCATTCTCTCAGTTTTTCTGTCTTAATACACACGTCGCCTATATATTGTGACCGCCCTTTTAAACGTCGCCAGACGAAAGTATATATACTTTCTAATTCCATTCTTTCTGAAGTGATGGATATCTGGTCTCCCTGTTCGTCAATTTTAACAGTTCTACCATGTACGATATTTACAGCAGGATATTTCTTTATCAAGTTATCGTATTCTTTTAAGCAGTTCGGCAGCAATCTGTCATCGTCCCCCATACAGATAATATAATCACCTTCCGCATACGTCAAGCAAATATTCCAATTATCAACGACATCTCTTGCACCACAGTTTTTTGTATTTCGATAATATCTTAATCTTTTATCGTCAAACTTCCTCACCACACTTAGCAAGTCTTCAGGTGATGCATCGTCAACAATAACTATTTCAAAATCTTGATAGGATTGATTAAGACAACTTTGGATTGCCTCATATAAATACTTTTGCTTGTAAGCAGGAATCGCTATAGTAAATTTCATATTCAAACAGCGTTATTAATTATTTTTCTTGAATTACTTATATATAAGTCTGATATATACAAAACGACACACCAGATTAACGTTTGGGTTAAGTTTGAAGCATAAGAAGGCATCATATAACAAATACACAGACACCCAAATACATAACCTCTTATATAAATAGGTATTAGTTTTTTAAATTTGGACAATAAATTATATGCCAATTTAAAGTATATTAATACCCATATAATTCCGTAAGTATACACTTGCCCTAAAACCCCTAAGTCATTCCACCAATACCCTAAGCCAAATCCCCACTCCCATAACGCTTCGTCATAACCATGCCCGATAAAAAACAAGATAGGATTGGATACAGCTTGTGACCAGATGAACGGCAAGCAATTAATACGAGCTGAGCTGCTGTATTCTATATCGGATTCTTTTGAGTCAAAGAGATTTGCAAAAAGAGCATCTGAATATGTGATTAATCCTGCACATGCAATTGTTACTAATATAGCTATGGCAAATTTGGATTTAATCTGTTTTCTTTGCGATAGGTAAATGTATATGGCACATATAAACATACATATCATAAACATTCGTGTCAACATTAAATACAAAGATGCAGCAAATATGCAGACTAATAATATATATGTATATTTAAACTTAGAAAGCATTTTAGAAAAATAGTAACTGAATAATAAAAGGGGTAATTGTGCAGTGATTAATTTGAAACGATATAATCCATTGCGCATACTTACAATAAAATTGTCACCAACACCTGTTTCTTCTTTCATTTTTTCTGTAAAAACGCCAAAGATTGCCATTTGCGGATTCAATTGCTGGAAAACTTGAATGATGAAAACAATTATTCCTACACAAGTAATCCCTTTTAACAGAATATCTTCGCTCATCTTTGTATAATGGAACAATATATAACAACAGAATACGAATGCCACAAAAAGATTTGTCTCTAAACTTCTGCCATAATTTGCTCCAAACACAACGATTTGAAGTGTAAAAGTAAACAAACAAGCTGCTATGAAATACAAAACCATTCTCCGATTATACATTACACTAGTTCTTTTTGTCTTATTATATACAAACAAAGAAACTATTGGTAACAAAAACAATAGAGAATATCTTATATTTTTCAAAATTGGGAATGTTTCCCAACCTATAAAATTAAAGATATTAGTCAATAGAAT
>NZ_NPJI01000082.1 GCF_002251435.1 Prevotella sp. P2-180 | reverse complement strand
CGTGGTGGGGTAAGGGGAATTTATGCGTCTTTGTGGCGATTTTTGCTGCGTTGCGCCCTCTTTTGCCGCAGTGCCGCTACCTTTTTGACCTCTGTGTCATCTTATGAGGGCGGTTGCGGATTTGAGGTCTAATGCAAAATTTCAATCATTAGATGATTTTTTGATGGAATGTTGATATTTTGATATATGTTGTTATGGAAGTGATGATAAGTGTATCTGAAGAATTCAAGATACAATTCAAAAACTGTCGAAAAGATACAAGTCTCTAAAATCAGACATTCAAGAGCTTAGTGATGAACTGAAAGCAAACCCCGATTTAGGAACCGAGTTATTTCATAATGTCCGAAAAATAAGATTATCCATCAAATCTAAAGGTAAAGGAAAGAGAGGCGGAGCCAGAATCATAACATACAAATGCAATTATCATGACAATGGCAAATGCGAAATATCATTATTGACAATTTATGACAAAAGTGAAATATCCAGTGTTTCTGACAAATATATCAAATATCTAATAAATCTATTTATGTCCAAAAGATAGGAACTACAAGCCGCGTCATTTCGTGTATGACAAAGCGGTAATTCATACAATTAAGAACTCAAAGCAAAGCCCCCGATGCGCGATGCACCGGGGGCTCTCAATTACCCTCCGCAAACTTAGACATAAGAAAGACACCGTCCACAATTAACATCTTGGGTTCACTTCAAACCTGTCCCTCTGACCCTCTCTGACCCTACTTGCAAAAGTTAATACATTACAAGTGAAAGAGCAACATTCTGGCGCACTTTTCCAAGAAAAAGAGTTATTTTCCGCAAATTCTTTTGCCGTTTCGCGATTAATGAGTATATTTGCAGCGGATAAAACAAGATTCGAGTATGGCAAGCAATGAATATATCATAGATAGCATCAGGAAAGTGGCAAGAGATACATTGCCGCCAAAGTCTTCATTGCTTCTATTCGGGTCGAGGGCACGCCATGAGGAAAAGGCGAATAGCGACTGGGATATTCTTATCCTGTTAGACAAGCCTCAACTAACATCTGAAGACTATGAATACGCATATCCCTTCAGGGTTTTGGGGTGGGATATGAATGAAGAAATCAATCCGCAAGTGTATTCTAAAAAAGAATGGGAGGGTTACTCATATACCCCATTCTATATGAATGTTGAACAAGATAAAATGGTGCTGATATGAGTCTTAGTGACGAAGAAAGAAGAACTATGGTGGAACATGAACTCAATAAAGCCCATAAGACAATGGAGCAAGTTTATGTTTTGGCTAACAATGAGTTTTGGGACGGAGCTGCCAATCGTTTGTATTATGCAGCTTTCCATGCTGTATGTGCCCTTCTAATATATGACGGTATAAGCGTCCATACTCACCATGGGGTTAATTCTATGCTTTACATGCAATATGTGAAGACGGGCAAACTGTCTGCAGGATTGGCAAAACTTTTCTCATCACTGCAAACTATGAGGGAGAAAAGCGACTACAACTGCTCCTTCAATGCTTCAAAAGAAATCATCGAACCATTAATAGAACCGACAAACAATTTGATTCGGCAAATAACACTGTTAATTGGCGAGTAGAAATTTATACTGGCTGAAGGTGAAGATTGGGCGAAGGTTGAAGGATGAATGTACTGATTCATTTTTTATGGGGATAATAAAGCAGATAATAGGCAAAAAAGAATCAATATACTATCATCTGCCGGCGGGTCATAGGGACAGGTTCTTCGACCCTAAAGAGTGAACCATGAACCAATGTACATGTCCCCATGACCCGAGCGTATTCGTAAATACAATCACTGGCAAGGTCTATTTCATCATTCCAATAGACACACGTTCTGCTACTGTCAAGTTGTGCTTGACAGAACAATCCATAAAAAGTAAGCGTTTTAAAAAAGACACCATTCACGATTATCGTTGTGAACGGTGTCTGTCACTTGTTCAACAATGCCTATTCAAGATCTTTCATAAAACTTCTTGAACATCATCATATAGGAGTGGTTTTTTGATATATGCCTTGAGCTTTATCTGGTAGATGGCGTTAATCAAAAGCGACCTCGTATGCGAAACAAAGACTTCGGCACATTCCATACCACAATGATTTCATAACAGAATAAGGATTATAGATGGTTAGGCAAAACACTTATTTCCAACGTAAATAAGTCTTCCAAGAAGGTTTTGAATCGATTATCCATTCACCTCCATCATCATTATATTTAGTCTGTCGCAATTGCAAGACATCTTCTGAAACCACTACATCGCAAACATATACTGAATAACCATCCGAATAGAATTCTTTCATTGTTAAAATACCATCCTTGACATTATACTCAAACTCATACGGATCATTCGGATGTTCAATGATTGCTTGAGGATATTCAGGGTCATAACCTGGCTCACCCGATAGGCTGATGTATCTACCTGTGCCATTTGTCCTGAATTGATAGTAAATACCATCCTTGCTAATCCATTCACCCACAATACTTTTTGATGTTTCCTTTTGTTCATCACTATCATCACTTGAACATGATGATATAACAAAGCAACATACTAAAACAACTGGCAAAAATGCCCAATAAAGATTTTTTCTCATAATAAATAGTAAATTAAATAAAAAATTATGTATTAATATCTTTATAATAATACACTCAACTATCAATCACGCCGAGACACAATAATGGCGCGATGCACCTTATTGCGTTCAGCTTTGAGGTAGCGTAGGAAGGAAACCTCAGACTATTCATAAGAATGCATCACGCCTATTGCGTGATTGCATTGCTAAAAGAATAGTCAGAGGCATCCATATATCTACAGACACCCTGTCACATATTATTCTTGTTACGTTATATCCATGAAAGTTTCCTACGCTTTTGGCTGAACGCGAATAATAGCGAATGCTTTTGTTTACCCACAATGTTATTGGAAATCATTGGAAGGAGCCATTGGCTCACCGGAATGAAACCCGCACCAAAGATACGAATAATATACGAAAAGAGAAAACTTTTAGAGGATAATTTTCTCAGAAGAGCATAATTTTAACACTTCCCCTTTGATAATTCATAAAAAAGCAGTATATTTGCAGCGAAATATATAGAATATTCATAATAATGATTTCATTAGTGTCTCGCACTTTCATTACTATCCAAAAATAGAATTGACAATCTTGTCTATTATTTTGTCAAAATATCGTTCCTTGATGAAACAATTCTTTTGACTAATAACCTCTTCAACCCTATAAATCCCCAAAATATGGGTGATAAAATATGATTGCTTCGGCATTGGTTTGCTGAGCCATTCGTTTTCTATCCTTATTGTATATTCCGGGTGATGGTTCTTTGATGAAATAAGCAAGACATAAATCATACCATCTTCAACTTCTTGAAGTTCATCTGACGAAACGACTAAACCAGGATGAACCAAAACTCTGCCATCGGGCATGGTAAATGGGACTTCCACAATCTCCCTCTGTCTTACTTTCATAACCATTTTTCAATACTTTGGGGAACAGGTCGCGAATGAATCAATCCTTTGAATTGCTCGTCCGTTAAGGGAGCATAATCATTCATGTCGAGAGAGGGGAAACCACTAAGTTCTGCTTCGAGTTCCTCGTCAGACTTTCCACCACGACGATGTCTGACTTGAACACCAGAAATGTCTTCATACAAATGGTCGGCTAACCATTTCTTGTTGCTTACGCTCAACGAAGACAACATATTGTATATGTTTTCAATAGTCAATGTCGTGTTCATACATTTATATATTTAATTCTTTCGGAGGCAAAATTACAAATTAAATATCAAACCACCAAACTATTTTTGATTTTTCTTGTTTTTTTTCGGGTCAAGAGAATCACTGGGGGCAGGTTCATCGGCCCGGGCGGGACAGGGGACAGGTCAGTGTCCTACCCATTTTTCTCAGGCTACGGGCGAGACGAGGCTTTTCCGCAGGACACTGACTTGTCCCCTGTACCGTTTATGGTTTATTCTTCTTTTTCTTCCTTCTCCTTTGGCAACACGAGGTTAAGGACAATGGCGATTAGGAAGACTAGGGCTACACTGTTTTGGGCGAAGACGGTGCGGACGAGTTGGGGGAAGATGTCGAAGATGGCTGGCACGGAGGTGAAGCCGAGGCCAATGGCAAGCGAGAGACTGACGATGACCATGTTGCGCTGGGAGAAACCGCAACGAGCCATCATGCCAAAACTGGCAAAGACAATGCTTCCGAACATCATTATAGTGCAGCCGCCGAGAACGGCTTGCGGAATGGTGGCAAGAATGGCGCCAATGGCTGGCACAAAGCCGCTGAGAATAAGGACAACGGCTCCTGTGGCAATGGCAAAGCGGTTGACAACCCTGGTGAGGGCGGCAAGTCCTACGTTCTGCGAGAACGAGGTGATTGGCGTGCAGCCGAAGAGTCCCGCAATGGTGCTGACGAAACCGTCGCAAGCCACCGAAGCTCCCATCTCCTTTTTGTGGACATTGCGTCCGAGTGCGCCTGAGCAGATTGCCGATGTGTCGCCGATGGTCTCAGTGGCGGAGACGAGATAGACGCAGACTATGGCAAGAATGGCGTCGAGACGGAACTCAGGAGTGAAGGGAAGGAAACGAGGGAGCGAGAAGGCAGGAATGCCGTTCAACGCGTCGAAACTGACCATTCCCATACAGAGAGCAACTATGTAGCCAATGACCAAACCGATGAGGATGGAGAGCGAACGGACTATGCCTTTGCCAAAGACGAAGGCAAGCAGACATGCCAAGAGCGTGATGGAGCCTACTGTCCAGTTGGCGGCGCTGCCGAAGTCGGTTGCCCCTTGTCCGCCGCCGAAGCTGTTGGTGCCTATGGGCAGCAGCGAGATACCGATAGCCGCCACCACTGTTGCCGCCACGACGTGGGGAATGAGTTTTGTCCATTTGTTAGGGAAGAGTCCGAGACAGCCTTCCACAATGCCACCAACGATTACAGCTCCCATCAGTGTGCCCATGCCTTGGGTTGTGGCAATGATGATGGCGAGGGAAAGGAAGGTGAAGGAGATGCCCATGACGATGGGAAGGCGTGAACCTATGCGCCAAATGGGATAGAGCTGTATGAGTGTGCCGATGCCGGCGATGACCATACAGTTTTGTATCAGTGCGACACTTATCCCCTTGTCGATGCCAACGACAGTGGAGAGAATAATAATAGGTGTGATGTTGGCAACGAACATTGCCAAAATGTGTTGAAGACCGAAAGGCAACGCCTTTGCTATGGACACACGACCGTCGAGTTCGTAAATGCTGTTCATGATTAACTGAAAAATTCTATTTTCTGTGTCTCATAGTCCATTGAGTTCAGTATGGCGATGGACTCAAGATGGTAGCCGGCTTCGCGCAGTATTCGTCCGCCTTGCTGCTGGCCTTTCTCAATGGCTATGCCGATGCCAACGACTTCGCCGCCTGCCTGATGGACGATGTCGATGAGGGCTTGGGCAGCCTGTCCGTCGGCAAGGAAGTCATCGACAATAAGCACCTTGTCGGTGGCGTTGAGATAGGGACGTGAGACGAAGACGTTGTTCATTCGCTTGTGGGTGAAGGAATAGGCTTGGGAAACGTACTTGTCGTCGGTGCTGTTTGCCGTCTCGCCTTTCTTTGCGAAAACCACGGGCACGTCGTAGAGGTCGCCGAGCAGTGTGGCAATGGCAATGCCGCTTGCCTCGATGGTGAGGATTTTGTTCACCTCTTTGCCGCGGAACCTACGTTTGAACTCATAAGCTATCTGTCGAATGATATCGACGTCTATCTGATGGTTGAGGAAGTTGTCAACCTTTAGGATGTTACCTTTCTTGATAACACCGTCTTCAATGATTTTTTCTTCGAGGAAATTCATAAGTTGTATTTTAGTATTTGTGCAAAGGTAATGCTTTTTTTATAAAAAAAGGTAAAATGAGGATAAAAAAAGTTTGTAGATAGGCTTTTTATACGTAACTTTGCAGTAATTTTTCCAATAAACGAACATATTACCATTTTAAACCAAATATACAATGAAAAAGAAAAACATCCAGACCCCCATTTTATCAATGGTCATTGCTGCATGTATGATATCTAACCAGCAAAATGCGCGGGCCGGAGAAAATCTGTCCCTGCAAAATGATTCCGTGCCTTATGTAACCATGCCGGACGTTTCCCCTAAACTGACCACAGGATATGGAAATCCTCTGCTGGATTTTATGTTTACAGCGGATCCAACTGCATTAGAATATAATGGCAGACTTTATGTGTACGCAACAAACGATCAGCAACAATATGAGATAATAGGCGGTTACGGAAAAAACTCCTACGAATACATCAAATCTCTGGTGATGATGTCTACCGATGACATGACAAACTGGACCTATCACGGATTTATTAAAACAGACAGCATCGCCCCATGGATACAAACATCATGGGCACCGTCGATTGCAAAACGTGAGGAAGCGGACGGCAAGACTCACTTCTACCTCTATTTCTCCAATAGCGGGGGTGGAACTGCAGTGCTGACATCCACATCCCCCATAGGACCGTGGTCAAGCCCGCTGAATCATAGTTTGGTAGACACAAACACTCCCGGCATAGCAGGAGAATGCAAAGCTGCTTTCGATCCGGGTGTAGTCATCGATGACAAAGGAAAAGGTTGGTTGACAGTAGGCGGAGGATGTGCTCGCATTATGCGTTTGGGAAAAGACATGATTAGTGTGGATGGCCCGATAAAGCCCATCCGGGCTCCCCATCATTTCGAAGCAAACGAATTAAACTACATCAACGGCACATACGTTTATACTTATAACATAGATTGGCAAGATTTTAGCGACTGGCCTCTCCCGACAGAGAAACCAACCACCTGTTGCATGAGTTACATGACTAGCAAAACTCCGCTGGTAACCAAAAGTTGGAAATACCAGCACAACTATATGAAAAACCCTGGAGATTATGGATTTGACTACAGCAACAATCATACACATCTACACAAATTCCGCGGGAAATGGTATGTATTCTATCACACAATGAGTTTGCAACATAGTTTCAATACAACAGCTGGTTTTCGTAATGTTTGTGTCGATGAAATACAAGTTGACGAGAATACTGTGAATATCCACATGGGTAATCAGACTCTGAAAGGCGTAAAACAGATACAGCCTATGAACCCGTTCATCATCCAGCAGGCCGAAACCACAGCAGCCACACAAGGTGTCAAGTTCACAAATGGAAAAAGCATCGGGGACATGTATGCCGTTACCGTTCCCAACAAGACTGGCATCATTGCTGTCAGAGGTGTGGAATTCAACAAAGTACCTTCCAGTCTGGAAATTAAGGCATCCGGAAACGGAATCATAGAAGTTCGCCGGGATAGGCCGGACGGAGAAGTCATAGCTTCAATCAAAGTTGGTACCCCGCAAATGAAACTCATAGAATCCCAACTTCAAACGAATATGACAGGCACAATGGACCTCTGTTTTATCCTGAAAGGAAACAATATCACCTTCGACGAATGGAAGTTCAAATGATACCTTACAGATGACAAACGGGACAGGGGATCAAAGCTCAAGGAGCAAGGCAAGTCGATGCCCAAGCCCTCAGGCCATGACTTCCTGAGCATCTTCCGCCGCAAGGTGTCGGCAAAGAAACGCAGGGAGCGAATGAAGGCTATTGAGAATTATTAGTTTTCTCTTCATAATCCGAACAAGTCGTCCATTGTCACCTCGCTGTCAACAATGCTTTTATGCCTACCATTTGCCACTCCAAATGTGGTGATGAATGTCGAGATCAAGGCCTTCCGGCTCTTTGTCTTCTCCCTGGGAGAATTGAAAAATAACAGTCATTCTTGCCTCAAGGCGTCGATAGCCTTGATCTTCATTGCTTGCTTCACCGGTCGCCATCCGGCAGCCACGGCTCCACCTACGAGGATGATGAATGAGATGATGGTTATGAGGAAGGGGGCGTAGGGATTGGTGAGCATGTCGTCGTCGGTGGCTCCCGCAGCCAAACTGCTCCTTAGGGCTGAGACGGCGCTCAGACCGGCTATCATGCCAAGGAATCCTGTAGTCAGAGCGAGGACAAGACATTCTGTCAATATCTGCCTTATGATAACCCTCGGACTTGCCCCCAAAGCCCTATATATGCCAATCTCCTTGGTGCGCTCCTTCACCGACACCTGCATCACGTTGGATATTCCGATGAGTCCGGCAAGCAGTGTGCCTATGCCCACAAGCCAGCATAGGATAGTAAGTCCCATTGTTGCCATTGCCACCTCTTCCTGGTATTGGGCTGTGTTATACACCTTCAGAGCCTCGTCGTCGGCAGGATGAATCTTATGCCGTTCCTTGATAAACGAGATGACTGGTTTGTCCCACTCCGTCATGGGATACATATCCTTCATTCCCACGGTGATGAGGTCAATATCGTTGTTGCGCCCGAAGATGGATTGGCATGTGGTGAGAGGCATTTGTATTACAGGCGACACGTTGAGGTCTTCGGCAAACTGGCGGTTGGTGCATTTTGCCACACCTGCGATCGTGTATGGTATATCCCTGATGGTGATGGTCTGTCCGCATGGGTCGGTGTCGCTGTCGAAGAGTTGTTTATATACGTCCTCGCCTATTACGCACACCTTCCGCTTGCGCTGTATGTCGATGGTGTTGATATATCTGCCGTAGATAACGCGTTGTGGTATCGAGACGAGATATTCGGGAGTGACACCTTGTATGATATACGAACCGCTCCTTTTGCCTATCGCCACATTGCTGTAGTCCTCGAAGTTGATTCCTGATACATAACTTATCTTGTCGGCAAACTGTCGTCGTACGGCGTCGATGTCCGAGTTGCGCAGATGCCATATCCTGTCGCGCTTCATACCCTTGTAATTCATGGTTGTAGGTTGAGGCTCAATCTCGATATTATTGCCCGACATACTCACCGATCGTCCCACGAATCCCTGTTCGACGCCCTTGTTGACACTGAGCAGCACCACCATCATGAACATACCCCAGAACACGCCAAAGCCAGTGAGCAGCGAGCGTGTCTTCTGTCGCATTATGTTCTGTAGTATATCCCTCATAACGAATAATTATTTAGTGAATACCAATGCATCTACAATCTTCATCTTCCCGGCTTGGCGTGCAGGTATATATCCCGCAATCACACCTGTGATGATGATGATGGCGGTGATTGTCAATGTAGTGTAGAACGGCACATTGGGATTGACGAACACCAAGGTTCCGTCGCCGGCAGCCATCTCGGCAATGTCGCCAAGAGCCTTCAGGCAACCCAATCCGCAGAGCATTCCCACCATTCCCGAGAGGAATGATATTATCAATGCCTCGATTGTGACCAATAGGAAGATGTATGACTTGTGGCAGCCCAAGGCTCTCATCACTCCGAATTCCCTTGTGCGCTCCCTCACTGTGATGAGCATGATGTTCGACACACCCACCACACCGCCAAGCAGTGTGGCGAAGCCCACAATCCATACGAACGACTGTATGGAATGTAGTGTGTCCATCGTCACGAGATATTCGTCGTACATATTGAATATCAACAGTGCACTCGGGTCGCGTGGCGAGAAATTCCGGGCGTTGGCAAGTATGTGTTTTAGTGCGGAAGTGAATGTGGCGTTCTCTTCGCAGTCTTTCAACTTTTTCATTTTCAGCCATATTGCCGTCAGTCGGTTGTAGTGCACAAACAGTTGGGTGATGGTTGTGACAGGTGCGAACACGTCGTTTTGTGCCACATATTGTTTGGTGGGCTTATACACTCCCACGATGGTGAAGGGTCGGTCGGCCAATTTCACAGTCATGCCTATTGCGTCCTCAGCCCTCGATGTCTTGAGCAGGGCTTTCACGGTTGTCAATGAAATAACGCACACACTGCGTGCCATGTTCATGTCGAGGGCGTCGATACTTCGTCCTGCCACAATCCTTGCGTCCATAGCCTCCATGAATTTTGTTGAAGTGCCGTTCACGGTGCGCATCACGTGTTCCTTTCCGCATGCTATCTCCACGTTGCGCATGGCCTTGATAGGTATGGCGTGCTCCACATATTTTGCGAGTTTCTCTCCCAATAGGGCGGCATCCTTCTCCTCGATCCATATCTTCCTGTCCTTGCCATAACCGTTCCAGGGTACGGAAGTGGTTCCTGTGGTAACCTTCACTGTGGCATTGACATTCGACCCGTATATCCGTTCCATACCGTTGACAAGTCCCCTTCCGGCTCCTATCAGCAGTATGAGGATGAATATTCCCCATGCTATCGAAAAGCCGGTGAGTCGTATGCGCCCTTTGTTTATTCGCATCGACAGTAAGACGTCAGCCAACAGTTCTTTTCTCATTCGTCCTTAACTTCCCCTACTTCCAAAGTATAACGCTAGTATTTGCCTACTCATATTGAGTTTCATCCTTGTCTGTTCAGACTGTAGTCTTGCCTCGTGCAGTCGAGAGTCGGCCTCGATGAGTTCGAGCCAAGTGGCGAGTCCACCCTCATATCTTGTCTTTTGGTATTCGTACGCCTGTTCGCGCTGTGCGCTCAATGTCTGCAACTTTGCGAGTTGTCCGTCGTATTGCGATATGGCGAGTTGCAGTTGGGCGATTTTGTCGCTCAGGTTTTTCTTCTCCTCGTCGATGGCGAGTTGGGTGTCCCTCACGGCGAGGGTGGCCTGCCGTATCTTTCCCCTTGTGGTATATGCGTTGAAGATGGGTATAGACATCTTCAGTGCAATCACCTCGTTGTGGTTTTTCCAGAACTTCTTGTAATCCTCATACGACTCACCGCTCTTCAGTGCCGAGTAGCCGAAGATACCCAATGCCCCCGTGAGCGACAGTTTGGGATAAAGTTCGCTCTTAGCCTCCTTGAGTCGGTATTTGTCAGCCTCCATCTTCATGGTGAGTTGTCGTATGGCGGCATTATTGTTCACGTCGTTCGAGTCGCATTCCATAGTGTTGCTTTCTGCGATGTCGGCAATGTCAAAGTCGGCAGTGTCGTTGAGCATGATCGTTTGTGCCAATGCCAATCGTGCCGAGGCTATGTGATGCATGGCTTCAAGACAGTTGTATTCAGCCTCGGTCAGCGAACTGTTGGCCTCTGTCAGTTCACCCTCGCTCCTGCTGCCTCCATCCACGAGTGTCCTCACCATCTCCACCCGTTCTGCGGCAAGTTTGCGCTCGGTCTCCACTATGCGGTATTGGCTCTTGGCATAGAGCAGTTGCAGATATTCCATTGCAATCTTCATACTGATGTCTTTCTCCGCCTTGTTTCGTGCCTCCTCAAGTGATTTCAACTGCATTCCCTCCGCATTCTTGGCAAATCGTCTGCCGCCACTGATGTCGATGGGCAGTTCGGCGGTTACTACAGCCGGGGCATATACAAAACTCTGTCGGAGCAGCAGGTCGAGACTCATACCGAAGTTGAGCATAGCCGAGAGGTCGGCATTCACAGTTGGCATCCACGATTTGCTTGCCGTCTTATATGTCTCCTCCTGCGTCCTTATCGCCACGTCAGAGCGTTTCAGCGTCAAGTCGTTGCGTGTGGCATATGCAATACACTCGTCGAGAGTCCATTGCTTCTGTGCATTCACGGCAATGCTCATGCACGCCAAGTATAGTGATAGTATGATTCTTGTAGTCATAGTCCTTGCAATTGGTTATTTCGCTAATCCTCTCAACAGGTCGCCACGCTTCGCTCCGCTTGTCAGTTCCACGTATAGTCCGTCGCTGCAGCCCAATTCCACGGGTGTTCGCTTGAATTCCTGCTTGGTCTTGTCCTCGGGAGCAGAGGTGAGAATCCACACGAAAGCCTTGCCTGTGGCATCGTCGAACTCCACCGCAGCCTCGTCCACGCTCAGCACTCCACGATGGGTGTTGGTGACAATCTTGGCGTTGGCACTGTATCCCGACCTTATACTCATACCCTCGGGCAGCGATGCTCTCGCCTTTACCTCAAAGAGGGTAGTGCCGTTGCGTTCGGTGCTCTTTGTGGATATGTATTCCAACGAGGCTTTGATGGTCTCGCCCTTTTTCGCTCCTACAATGATACTGACGGGCATCCCTGCGCGTATGTTCTCCACCTCGGTCTCATCCACGTGTCCCTTGAAGACAATCTCGTCCATACTTGCCACTATAGCCACCGTGGTGCCTTCGGAGTATTCACTAATGGCTACAACGGCATCGCCCGCCTTCACCGGCAGGTCGATTACTGTGCCACTGATAGGACTGCGCACGATGGTGGCATTGGCAGTAGCCACACTCTCGCCTGTCTTCATCACCCTCATGGCATCTGCTGCTCCGCGCACTTCGGTTTCGGCCTGACGGTATGCGCTCTCCGCCTTCTCGTAGTCTTGGCGGGCCACGGCTTTCTTTTCATACAGCGACTTTATGCGCAGGTATTCGCGCTTAGCCTCGTCGCGTTGCAGTTGGGCAATCTCCCATCTGTTTTTGGCTTCGCTCACTCCGGCAGTGTTAGGCGTCACACTGATTCGGGCGATAGGTTGTCCCTTGCTCACCTTGTCGCCCGCCTTCACGAGCATTTCGGCAATGGTGCCTGTGGCTTGCGGTCTCACCATTATCTCCTCTCGTGCTTCCAGGTGTCCCATCGCCGTGATACTCTCCTCGATGTCCCTTGGCTCCACTTTGCAGAGGGCATATTCCACTGGTTCCTCCTGCGACTGGTCCCACAGCCACCAGAAGGTGCAAACAACTATGGCGGCAGCTGCCATCCAAGCCAATTTATGGATATTTTCCTTCGTTTTCTCTTTCATCAATATCTTATTTGTCTATAGTTTGTTACAAAGGTATCAATAATAATTCAATAAATGCAATTCTAATAGTTAAATTTCATTATTTCTTGAATAATTGCCTGAGGCGACATCCAACTGCTCAAATAAATCCCGAATTGTTTGGCAGTTCGGGATATTAGGTTTGGCAAATGCCAGTTTCTCCGACCGTGTCGGTGGTAAGGAGGGCGACATACTGACCATCTCTTTGAAGGAAAAGGGTGGATTCCGTGATGTGAACGAGAGAATGAAGCTCTGGGAAACGGACAATCGCTCCGACTACGACAGCGACGAAATGTTTGCCAATTTCTATCCTGTGGAATGTCACGGGATGAAGAGTGGGGTGGTGTATAGGTCAAGCGATCCACTGTTGGAATCCGATAATCCTGCAAGATATGAATATGCTGACCGTTTAGCGCGCAATGCCGGAATAAACGCAATTATCTCTATCGCCAATACTGAAGAGGATTGGCAATCGGCTGTGGCAGCCGGCAGTGGATTCGGAGAGTATTGCAATGAACGGTATAGTAAGGGCGCCCTTCTGTTCCACAAATTAAATGTTGACATCTTTGTTGACGAACAAGCTGCGAAGGTGGGCAGGACGTTAAGGGCAATGATAGAGAATAATCCTCCCTATCTTATTTGCTGTTCTATGGGTCGCGACCGCACTGGTTTGATAGCCATAATCCTTCAGGTGCTTGCTGGAACGACATACGAGGAAATCGAGTCGGGATATATGCGTAGCTATTATAACTGGCATCGCCTGCAGCCGTCGTCTGAATCTTATAACGACTTCCTTACAAGGATTCTCCATCGCACGCTCTATATTATGAGCTGTGAGGGTGATGTGGATATAGCAGAGATGTGCAGCATGACCTCATTCCCTATTGCCGACATTATGGAACGTCTGCCGTCGGCAGTGGAGTCGTATCTGAAAAACAAGGCAGGTCTTTCGATTGAGGAGATAGAAAAGTTAAGAGGGATATTATCAGTAGGAAAGACAACCGCTATGTACAATTCCCCAACTTGATAGAGCAAGAGGCCATTATGGGATTGATAAGACGATATTGCTCATTATACGACAAATAATGACGTTATACTTAAAAAAAAATTAAGTATGCAGGCAGCAATCAAGCACTACCCACTGACAACAAATCAGAGTGATGAGGATTATGATTGCACCGAATGTCTGTTTAATAGCTCCTATCTCGACATGACCACCCCGATGGGCGACATAATTGGCAAGGAGATGGTTTAGCTCAGCAGTTCGTGCCACCAATGCATGAATCGGTTGATGAAGCGTTCCATGTCCTCCTCGGTGTACAGGGGTTCGCTATAAAAGAATTCCATCTCAAATCGTCCGACACATCCAATAAGCGTTCCTGACAGGAATTGGTATGCGGAGTCAAATTGTGTCCATTGCGCCAAGACAGTATTTCCATCCACCAATATATTATACATGTTCTCGTTGAAAAGTACGTTAGTGCCGCAATCGTATGCATTATGTTCTTCCCTCAAATCTTGATTGGTATAGAGGGAATGGCGATTGGCGGCAAACAGTTCACTGCGCATCTGTTCGACCATTTGCGACAAGGATATATCAGGATTAATATCCACGCACACTGTTGTCTCAAACAGGAAATTGCCAAGGCTTTCCAGCTCATTGCGCGTCCTGCCTCGTTTAGTGGTGGAAAACAATACTTGTCCTCCTCCACTTGACATATTCGTCATGTCAGCCAATGACATAGCCCACGCCACACTGAGCACCTCATTCACGGTGATTTGTTTCCTTTGGCATCTTGCCTCGGTGTCCAATCTGTCGATTACCCTGACCTTCTTTATAAAGCGTCCTTTCTCATAATGCTCCTTGATGGCGAAATCCGTAAGACGCAAACGTTCTCCATTACCGCCCACCTTGTCAAGCCACCACTGTCGGTCGGCATTGTATCGCTCTGAATGGCGGTTGGCTTCCAGTCGTTCCAAGTGACTGAAGAAAGACATATCATTAAACACTGGCGTATAGTCGTCATTAAAAGTGGCGAACATTATGCGATTGGTAAACTTGCTCAATGACCATCCGTCGAGTAGCAAATTTGCCACAATAGGAGAATAGAACTTACGTGTAGGGGTAACGAGTATAAAGATGCGTATCATTGGACCTGCATAATAATCCAGTTCAACACCAGTATGCTCTATGTACTTGTCGCAATCATCATCAGACAAATATCTTACTTCGGCTTCCAATTGCATATTCATGTCGGGGAACAATCGCGGTTCACCTGAGATATTCACTATACGTGAATGGCATACAGGCGACTCTTGCATATAGGCTGTGGTAATCTGAGCCATGCGATTTTCGTCAGCCGAGTATGGCAGAGCTACAACAAAAGACAGGAGCACTTCTTCGTCGCAATGGTCGTTTTGCCAGAAATATAGCATCTCCCTTTGCAAGGGAGTTAACATATAAGTTTTCTCGTTTTCCATAACGTATGTATAAGTTATTATCGGGTCATACAATTAACATGCAATACGCAACATGAGAGTGAGCCACCGCCCTTGAGATACACGTCCATCTTGAAATATACTGGTTGCATGGCATTCGAGACACAGATTTCTTCCATGCGTTATTCCTGATTGATGTGTCGTAACTCACGGGGATATTCATCATGTATAAATGATATTGTATTCCCATAATCAGTTGTTAATGTCTGTATCTGTTATTAATATTTTTTCTTTCTGAAGATTAATGTTGTAATGTTAAGACCGAACATATACTTATGAGATATATCCTCGCTCATTGCCTTCACCAGTCGGAGACCGATGCCTTGGCTGCTCTCGTCGGTTGTCTTACTATTGTTGAAGGCAGTGGGCGAGAAGGGTTTGCCGGCATCCTTCAGTCGCACCTCCATACGGTCGGGGAAGTCGGTTATCAGTACCTCGAAGCATCCACCGTTAACCCTGTCTGAACAATGTTTGAGGATATTGCATATCAGTTCCTCGCAGCAGAGAATGGCTCTGTTGGTCTTTTCCTCGCCCATTTCCACCATGGTGGCGAATGCCCTCACATCGAGCAAGGCCTGTTTTACCGATTCAATGTCGTAGTTGATGCATAGTTTTGTGGACACCTCATTGGGTAGCAGTGGCAATAACAGTAAGCGGCTCCTGAGTTTGCTTTTGTTGGATAAGACAAAAGTGGTGAGCAACTGTATAGTGGCGAGTATAGCCATGCCTGCTGGAAACGCCCACCAAAACCATTGCTTGTTGACAGTGGCGGCTGCAAACGGTACGGCGATGAGTGCTATGGCCTGCAGGATGTTGAACACTATTGACAGACGCTTAAATCCTAACAGGGCGTGAATCCTGGCGTTGACGTATATGATAAAATATGGTATAAGCACAAGGCTTATTATGCTCAGGTATCTATCCTCGCGCTCTACCGATTGGGTGTCATATTCTCCAAATATATTGAGGAACAGGGTGGGGACGAACACCATTGCGCATGTCACGACACCCACCAACACCACCATCAGCGTATTGCCCCTGCCGAGCAGTTGGCGAAACGACGAATAGTCGCCTTCGCCCAAATACATTCCTCCCGCACTCTCGTAAATCTCGTTGATGCCCTCGTTAATCATTGTACACAATGCCAATATCTGAATAGCCACTGCGATGACGAAAAGCCCTGAGTCGCCATAATACTCCATCACGATATGGTTGAGCAACAACGCTGTCACTCCCGACGACATCATACCAAGCGTAAGTGGGAGTCCCTCGCTGAGGATATGCCTGAATACGGACAGGAAATTCTTGACCCTCGTAAAACCGAAACTGCACTTGCCGCTCCTGAGATAGGTAAGCAGAATGCCGAATCCGACGCACTCACTTATTATTGTGGCACAGGCTGCACCCCTTATTCCCATCCCCAAAGAGCCAATAAACAGGAAGTCAAGACCGGCATTGACGACAAGGGTTACCAACATTGATAAAGTGACACGTTGTGGATTGCCGTCGCTGTTGGCAAACAAGCATAGCACCGCCATTGGAGCCTGAACAACGAAGGCGGCAAGCATCACACTCACATAATCCCGAGTGAGTGAATAAATGTGAGGAATGTCTCTGTCGGCAAGCAAAGATATGAGATTGTCGAAGAACAAAGTGCAGATACCCACAAGTGTTAATATGATGGCAATGCTTGATATGAATGCCACCGTGAACTGCCTACTTGCCGCAGAGAAGTCCTGCTTGGCAATGTCTTGTGCCGACAGGAAGCTCGCCCCCAAGGCAAAGAGCGTCATCACTGCATACATAAAACTGTCAAGCGGCATAAACAGGTTGATGGCCGACAAGGCGTCAGACCCCAAGAACTGGCTTGCCACTATGCCGTCGGTCATTGTTCTCACTTGCTGCATTATGCTTGTAAGTATCGACACCGCGAGAAAGCTGCGGAATGTCTTGTCGATTATATAGTCTTTCTTCATAATATGCAAATAATCGATTGCAAAGGTAGCAATAATTATTGAAATGGGAGAAATTTATTCTGATATTTTTTTGTGTGTCATTCGTTCAAAAACAAGTCAAATAATTAAAAAAAATGCCGAAGGGCGGGACAGGGGACAGGTCAGTGTCCTACCCATTTTTCTCAGGCTACGGGCGAGACGAGGCTTTTCCGCAGGACACTGACCTGTCCCCTGCACCGCAGGAGAAAAGGCCGCTTTCGAGAGCTCTTGAAGGCGGCTTTATTGCTATTATAAATTGTGTCAATACGGAAAAAATGTGTCAATAAAGAAAAAAAACTAAGGTTTTTCCTCTATTATTCGTTCCTGACAGCAGTATATTATGAATAAAAGTTGTATCTTTGCAAAATAAATTTCATCTATTTAAGAATATTACATAATTTACTTATGGAACAACAATTATCGACAGTTGAAGCATTTGCCCATTTTATACGGGGCGCCATAACAATATTCTTCGTGTTCTGGTGTATTAAACTATATACATACAGACACCGCAACAGGATGATGAGACTATTATTCTATACAACTATATTCCTTGCTTTCAGTTACATAAAGGATTCTGTGTTCCTCTTTGCGCAATGGAAAAACTCCTTTTGGCTCGATGATTTTGTCAACACTGTCGACCTTCTGTTCATACCTCTTGTCTGTGCCTTCTTTATCGAAGCTACCAATCCTGGTTATCCCACTCGCCGTCAGTTAGTCGCATTGTTGTCTATGCAGGCGTTATTCATACCGCTATTCTTGATTTTCCCCGATGAAATCGTGGTTTTTTGCGCTTTTTCAGTTGCTTTTGTCGTGGCTGTGGCAACCATGTACCTCGTTGTAGTGTTCTCGGTGAGGTATCGACAATATATAAAACTTAACTATTCTTATAAGGAAAATATCGATGTAGCTTGGGTTGTGGTGTCGAGTGTGGCATTTTTCTTATCACTGTTTGTGTATAACTTGGCGTTCGCCCATACCACATGGCTAAGCGAAGCACTATACAATATCTTCTCCATGGCATTATGGACATTCCTTTTCCTCTTTTCAAGAAGACATCGGGTGGTTAGAATCCTGAAGCCGGTCGAAAACGAAGATGAGCAAGCTACTGAGGAAATTGAAGAACCCAAGTCAGATGATGATGTAGTGTCGCATAACTACATATTGGCAGTAAGGTTAGAACAGAAGATGAGTCAAGACAAACTCTATCTCAATCCGAAGCTTACCACAACCGACGTGGCCACTGCCATCGGCACCAACAAGACTTACCTGTCGAACTACCTGAACAATACGCTCAACACGTCATTCTTCGACTATATCAATACTTTCCGAATCAACGAGGCGTGTCGTATCATCGAGATGATGCCCGAACGAGGCAGAAAATCGATGTCGGTAGTGGCGCAGAAGAGTGGCTTCAATTCCCTCTCGTCGTTTAATCGCTACTTTGTAAAGTTAAAAGGTATCAGTCCCAAAAGTTATTACGTCAACAGCTTAATGAAGAATAATTAAATGAAGAATAATTAGATAATGTGATTGCTTATGAAAAAAATGATTACCTTTTTATTGCTCGCGGCAATAAGTCTTTCGGCCAGTGCCGACAAGGACATCTATCAAGACCAGCTGCTGTTTCATTGCTTTGACGATGGGACGGCTGAAGTAAGACGCTCAGATTATCACGATACCCGGGAGATGGACATCGTGATACCCGAAACGGTGGAAGCAGACGGAAAGACCTATACCGTGACATCCATCGGAGATGAAGTGTTCGTCTATGAGATTAACAGTATCACATTGCCAAACACCATACGCCGTATAGGCAATTATGCGTTCTATGGTTCAGGGCTGAAGACAATCACATTGCCCGAACAGCTCGAGGAGATAGGTTCTCATGCGTTCTACAAGTTAGGATTGGAATCTGTCATAATCCCCGATGGAGTCAAGGTTATTGGCGATTACGCTTTCTTTTTCAATAGGTCGCTGATATCAGTCTCTCTTCCGTCACAACTTGAAAAGATTGGAGATTATGCCTTCTCTTATTGTTTTAGTCTTACGTCCATATCGCTTCCTTCAACGCTCAAGACGATAGGAGAGAGCGCATTCAGCAACACAGGTTTGACTTCCGTCACCTTGCCTGAGAGTATTGAAGAGATAGGCGAATGGGCATTTGCCGATACAAAACTTACATCGTTTACTTTTCCTGCCAACATCACCATAGTGCCGGAGTGGATTCTTGCTTCTACAAAGATTACCGAAATAACCCTGCCTGCCGGTGTCAAGGAAGTAGGCAAAGGCGCCTTCGAAAACTGCACGAAGCTCACCAACGTCACCCTGCCAGAGGGATTGGAGACTATCGGCGTTAATGCTTTCTCTGGATGTTCTAAGCTCACGTCTGTCACATTGCCTTCGACTGTCAAGTCAATTGGCGAGTGGGCTTTTGGACGATCTGGCTTGACTTCAATAAGTCTGCCCGAAGGCTTGAAGAACATAGATAGCAATGCCTTCTTGCGATGCAATTCACTCGAATTACTTTCTTTGCCCGAGTCGGTGGAGAGGATAGGCGAGAGGATTGCCTCGAATGACAATGGCAACTTAGTGTTGAGAATACCTAAGAGCATTGATGTCATCGAAGGCCGACAGGACTTTAGCTCTTTTGCTGCTTATACGTTTGAGGGCGAAGGAAATGGTGTGGAGATTGTTGACAAGATGTTTGTCAACAACCGCAAGGACGGTTCGAGGGTCCTCTTGGAGGTTGATCCAAAGATGGTGGAAGATGGTGTACTCACCATCCCCGAAGGCATAACGGCATTAGGTGTCGGAGCACTCAGTTATGTCGAAGCAGACAAGATTATCCTGCCCGAAGGTCTCACTTCCATTGGTCAGGATGCCTTTTTTGAATCCACGGTTAAAGAGATTGTCACTCCTTCTACATTAAGGCATTTGAGCGAAGAGGCTTTCCACGATGCAAAGAACTTGGAGATTATCACTCTTCCAGAGTCATTAGAGACGTTGCCCAATGGTTGTTTTTGGCATTGTGAGAGCCTTTCTTCAGTTGTGCTGCCTCAGTCATTAAAAGTTCTTGGTAATAATGCTTTCTATTATTGTTCTGCACTGACGGAGATTACGTTGCCCGAGGGTTTGGAGGAGATGGGTGATCATGCATTGGGTTGGACAGGTATTACCGAATTGACTATCCCAAACTCATGCACCAAGTTCGACGTCTCTGGAATGGACAATTTGACTACACTGACACTACCCGCAGGACTGATGGAGTTGCCTAAAGGCGGTTTCGCAGAAATGCCCTCCCTTGTAAGTGTCACGCTTCCTGCAGGTATCACCGATATTCCCCAAACAGCTTTTTGGCGCTGCACAAGCCTTAAGAGCCTTACCATCCCCGAGGGAGTTAAAACCATTGGTGCGGCAGCTTTCGCAGAGTCAGGCATAGAGTCTATTGTGATACCTGAGTCGGTAGAAGAGATTGGAATGAATGCGTTCTACACTTGCCCCAACTTGGAGAGCATCGACATCAAGGCTAAAGTCAAGTCATTGCCATATCGTTTTGCCGCGGAGTGTCCAAACCTGAAATCAGTGTCTCTACCCGAGGGACTGGAGGAAATAGGTCATATGTCCTTTGTCTATTGTTCTTCACTGGCGCAGGTCACATTGCCTTCCACGGTCAAGAATCTCAAGTATGCAGCCTTTGCCGCAACCGGTCTTGAGTCAGTATCTCTGCCCGACGGTGTCGAGCGTGTGGGTGAGTTCTGCTTCCAGGGAATAGCCGCCGAAACAGTTGACCTCTCCAATACATCCCTCACCGAGATGTATCGCAGTTTGTTTGTCATGTCCGAGTCGTTGAAGAGCGTGATACTGCCAGCCTCGCTAAAGAAATTGGCAGAAGGCAACTTCTATGGCTGTACCGCTCTTACATCAGTGACATGCAAAGCCCCGGAGCCTCCTGTGGCAAAGGAATACAGTTTCGACGATGCCGTCAAGACGGCAGCCACTCTCTATGTGCCCGATGCCTCTCTCGATGCATATAGGTCAGCCGACGTGTGGAAGGACTTCTTTGCCGTGAAGGGCTTGACAGCCGCAGGCCTCTCATCGCCCGAAGCAGCTGATGGCAACACCGTCCGCGACATCTACGACCTTTCGGGTCGCAAGGCGACGAAAGCTGCCAAGGGAATGAATATCTTCAGGATGAAGAGCGGGGAGATAAGGAAGGAAATAATTAATAACTAGGATTTGATGAGGTGAAGCCCGCCCCTGACCCTCTGACCTAAAGACCCACAGCATAAAAATAAAATATCATGAATAAAAAACTATTGTTATTGATTATCATTGCCGTTATGGCCAAATTGAATGTTTTGGCGGCCGACGGCGGGAAAACATCTGTTAGACAAGAAAACAAGGTGCTCGTGCTCAGTTCGTATTATCAAGGATACAGCTGGGCAGGAACTCTCGAAAGTTCCATTGTGTCACACTTTTCGGTTGACCGGAAATGGAGTGTCGAGGTGGATTATCTCGACCTCGTAGCCAATCGCGACAGCAGTTTCATGCATAATAAGGCTGAGCGGCTGATGGCCGAACACGATGCCAACAAGAAGAATATCGTGGTGCTGCTTGGCGAGGAAGCCTGGATAATGTATCGTACATATATGTCTGAGGAATGGAAGAATGTGCCCTGCGTTGCCCTTTTCTCCGGCACCTACACCATCAGTGCCTCCGACTACAGCTCATGCCGCGAGATTACCGACGACATGAAGATTTCATTGGAGAACTCGCGCAAGGGAATAAATGCCACTCTCATCAACGACCCGTATTTTGTTGAACCAACTATCGAACTTGCCCTGAGCCTAAGGCCGCAGACCCAGCATCTTGCCCTCGTGAGCGACACATGGCAGATAGGATTTATGGTGAGGGAAAAGACCAAACGGATAGTTAGGGAGAAATATCCGAGTCTCGACCTTATCGACCTCAACAACAGAGAGCTCACCACAGCCCAACTGAAAACCCGTTTGGCCACGCTTCCAAAGCATACGGCAGTTATTTTCGACTCGTGGTTCAGTCAGAGTAAAAACACCGCCAACCGTGCCCTTTATCCCGACAACGCCATGAGATATATAGCCAGTTCGCTGACGGGTGATGTGGTGTTCGGCCTTTACGATGTGGGCATACGCGACGGTGTGCTTGCCGGAGGAGTATATCCCACTAGCGAGGAACTGCAATCTAAACTCATTGATGTGCTTATGAAAATAGAGAACGGTGTGCAACCCAAGGATATGCCCTTGGTGAAGTTGGACAACGCCAACACATACCTGAACTACCAGACGTTGAAGAAATACGGCATCCCCGAGAATCTCTATCCCAAGAATGCCATCTATTTCGGCAAACCCATAAGCTTCTTTGAGCGTAATGAGAAATACATTCTTGGAGGAGTATGTGCCCTGATAGCCATTGTTATCCTAATCAGTGTGGTAGCGTTCTTCGAGCGCAAGCTCAAGCGTCAGGCAAAGATGCTGCTTCTTGTTTCGCGCGAGAATGAAAAGGGCAAGTCGAACTTCATCACCAATATGGGCTATCTGATGCGCTCGCCGCTCCACGCCATACAGATGTCGATAGACATGCTGGACAAGTCGAACATGAACGACAACGACAAGGAACTGCTCTCCTTCATCAACCAGAACAAGAGCATGCTGCTGAATATCTTCAATGACATCATCGACCTCGGCAAGGCTGGCGAGAACGACCTCAACCTCTCACTTACCAGCGTGGATGTTGAGCCTGCAATAATGAATATTAAGGAAGCGTTGGGTAGTGTCAGTGGCATACAGTTCACTATTGAGGGTGACGGCAAAACTCATTTTGTAAAGGTTGACCCCAAGCGCTTCTCACAGGTAGTGAGCTATGCCATCGTCAATGCCGACTATTACAAGATGACAGGCAAGGTGGCCGTGAAATTCTGGGGCAATCAGAATGAGGTGGTAGTACAGGTGGGATGCATCGCCAACTTCACAGAAAAAGATACAGAAGCCCTTTTCGACGTGTTCAACAACCGCACCAATCCCGCCAATAGCGGTCGCAGCAATCTCGAGCTCCCACTATGCCGCAAACTCATGCAAGCCATGGGAGGCAATATCACCCTCGAACGACTTGCCGACGACCAGTGGGCGTTTGTAATTTATATTGATGAGAAAATATGTAGGGTCTGAGCGGCGACCCCGCCACCAGAGATGCGGAATAACATAAAATTAACACATATAGAGAATATTATGGAAAAAATTATTAAACGAGTTTTTTGTGGACTTTCATTAGGTCTATTGACAACACTTTCAAGTTGTGTGGTGAATTCTGATAACCCTACTATGTCTCAGGAACCGGGAAGTTACAAAGTGATGGTGATTTCTGACATCCACCTCTTCGACATGGACAGGATAAGTCATGAGGGTGAGGCATGGGAGCAGCGTCTCCTGTTGGAGGATAAAAACTACACCTATTGTGCTGCTTCCATGGAGGCACTTGTGCAGAAGGTGAAGAGTCAGAATGTGAAGTATGTGATAATACCGGGCGACTTGACCAAGGATGGAGAAGTGATAAACCATGAGTTTGCCGCCTCGTTCTTCAGGAAGATGGAAGACGCCGGGGCAAAGGTGTTTGTGATAAACGGCAACCACGACCTCTCGAATGCCGATGCAAAGGAGTTCACGGCAAAGGGCGCGTTTCCTATAGAAACTGCCACAAGTGCCGACTTCAAGCGTATCTATCATGACTTTGGCTATGCAGAAGCCATTTCGCAGGAAACGGAAGGACTGTCGTACTCTGTGGATATGGGGAGAGACATCAGGCTTATTATGCTCGACTCAAACATCTACAACGACTCAAAGACCAATCCGCACCAAGAGACTGCCGGCACATTAAAGCCTTCAACCATGGCATGGGCTAAGGAGCAGTGCGCCAAGGCCATAGCCGAGGGCAGAACGCCTGTGGGAGTGCTCCATCACGGACTTGTTGAGCATATTCCAAACATCCAGACTGTATTTTTGTCCGAATTCCTTGCCGACAACTACAAGGAGGCAAGGCGTGAGTTGGCTGCTGCGGGTATGCACATAGTACTGACTGGTCACAACCATGCGCAGGACATTGCCAGTGTGGAAGAGGACGGCAAGCCGTTCTATGACATACAGACAGGAAGTCTCGTTACGCTTTGTCCGTTGAGGTATATAGACATCGACTCTGAGAAGCGCACCATGAGTTTAGAGTCGCAGGTGATTGATCAACTGGCTGACGGTACGAAGTTGTTTGAGACACTACTTGAGAAAAGTTTTTGGGGAACACGCCGAAACTTCATGCAGCTCATCGAGTCAAACCTAAGAAAAATGGGCTATGCCGGTGAGAAACTTGAGGCAACAATGCAGATGCTCACCACGCTGCCTGTATCTCACGATGGCAGCTATCTCCTGCTCGATGCTCTTGCCGATGCGTATTTAGTCCATCGTCAGGGCGATGAGAGTATGACGGAGAAGGTTCAGGAAGTATGCTCCATATTGCAGGGCTATGCTGACTTGACATCTATGAGCGGCGACACAGCTACCGCCCAGTTGCTTCTCATGATCAAGAATCTCTATGCCGGCTTGTATGTGGATTCTCCGTCGGCCGACAATACCCTTGTTATATCTTACTGACTAAACTTCCCCCATCCTTTCCTGGGTCAGCGCGGGTCAGCACGGGTCAGAGGGACAGGGTCGAGTAGAGCGAGGGTGAAACTCCCTCGCTCTACTCGACCCTGTTCCGCATGCTTATTTTTCTGACTTATTCCGTTTTTTCAAGTGCATAAATGCCCACTTATTCCAAAAATAAGACAACTTGTTGGATGAATTCCTTTTTTTATCCCCCACCACTATCGGCATATTTTCATCCCCAACCAATGGGCGAACCTGAGGTTGACTGCCACAAAAACCATGCCGCACAATGCCAAGAGTAGGAACTCTACGGCGCTTGTGGTGAGCCAGATGCTCCACACACCATACGCGGAATAGGGCAAAAGGAGGAGGGAGGTCACTATGCCTGGGACATATCCCCGAAAAAGTATCGCTTGTCCGAAATGGACTAACAGATGGAGGGAGAACGCCAAAAACAGTACCGACCAAATCTGAGTGGAGAAGATGCCGTCGACGAGCACATAGCAGGTGGCGACGACCAGCACAACCAATTCTTCAGTTGCCGCAATGGCAAAGGCCGTGGTGCCGAGTCGGGAAAGACGTTCAATCATGGGGCGAAGCTTCGGAAATCTCGAAGCCAAAGACTCCCGATGTGTCAACATCCAACGATGCTGCACAGCCACTTCCTCAGCGTCGTGGAGGATGAAAGCGACGGGTAGAGACAAGACGAGATATAATACACTTAGTGCGCTCATTCTGATACTTTTGGCAATGACGGTGTAAAGATAGTGATAATATTTTGAACCTGCAAGGAAAAACAGGGGAAAACTAAACTTTTAGCCAATCAGCTTGTAGCCGATTCCCCTTACGTTGATTATTCTGACGCGAGAGTCACGGGAGAGTTTGCGGCGCAGCTTGGTGATGAACACGTGGAGGCTGCGGGTGTTGAAATAGCTGTCGTCGCCCCATAATTGGAGCAACACATCCTTGTTGTCAACCACTTCGCCTTTGTTGCTGCACAATAGGCGGAGAATTTCAGATTCACGATGAGAGAGTGGGATGACGGTGGCTGTGATATTGTCATTGGCATATATCAACTGCTCTTTCATCGTATCGAGTTGGTAGTCGCCAATAACGTATTTTGTAGGTTCTTCTTGAGGAGCCTCTGCGGAAATGAAGACGCGACTTACGAGAGCTTTTATACGTACTATCAGTTCGAGCATGCCGAAGGGCTTGCGCAGGTAGTCGTTGGCTCCTGCCTCAAATCCCCTCACCACGTCCTCCGTTTCGGAAAGGGCGGTGAGAAAAAGCACAGGGGTGGATACATCCTTGTTTCTTATCCTCCTCACCATCTCAAATCCGTCCATATTTGGCATCATCACGTCTGCCACCACAACATCGGGGCGCTCACGGAAAAACATCTGCAGCCCCTGCTCCCCATTGTCGGCAGTGATCACCTCAAAGCCCTGAAGCTTGAGTGTGTCGCGGACGATGACGGCAAGTGTTGCCTCGTCTTCCACTAATAATATCTTGGTCTTGTTGTTCATCTGAAAAGAAGTTTGAATTTTGTTCCTTTGCCCCTCTCGCTCTCCACGCTGACCGTTCCGCCGTGGAGCCGCATCGTTGTGGCAACATAGTAAAGTCCTAATCCGTAGCCCTTCACGTCGTGCAGGTTCTTGTTGGGCACACGGTAGAACTTGTCGAAGATGTGCTGCAGGTGGGGTTTTGATATTCCTATGCCGTTGTCGCTAATGATAATAACGACATTGCCTTCTGTGTCCTTAGTACAAAAGATATCAATCCTGACTTCCTCATGCGAATACTTCACTGCATTGTCGCAGATGTTGCTTACTATCTGCATAAAATGCTGGCGGTCGGCATTCACCCGAAGGTTGTCGGGAACAACCTTAATGTGGATGTCAACCTGTTTTTTCGCCTTCATGCGTTGTTCTTCCGCTATCTCGGTAAGAGTATTCTGCAAGTCAATAGCTTCCTTATGGAGTACGAAGGTCTTTCGGCGCTTCATGCTCGTGGAAAGAATCTGCTCTATCATACCGCCAAGTTTCCGCAACTGTTCGAGCGACATCTTCAGATAGTTTTCGCGTGTCTCGCGGTCGAGGTCGTCGGCAAACTGCAGCAGTGCGTCGTTGGCGGCGTAAGCCACTGACACGGGGGTCTTTAGTTCGTGGGTGATGTTATGCGTAAAGTCGTCCTTCATCTCCTCAAGTGAGCGCTGGCGGAGCATAGTCCTGATGAGATACCAGAACACGAAGACAAGGACGAGGAAGGTGGCGGCGGAGCTGGCGAGGATGCCTGTCATCTGGCGGAGTACACTTTCGCCGAGTGGCTCGATGCGCAGGCGGTAGAGGCGGTTGGTGGACATGTCGTATTTATAGTCGAACACGAGAGCATCCGACGAAGGCACATAGCCGGGGGTGGAAATTGTTGAGAGAGTGTCAATTTTTATCCCGGCCACGCCATGAGGTATAATGCTCAATTGTATCAACTGATGCCTTGCGTCGATATGCCTGTCGTTTAATCTTGAGGTGAGAAGGCTGTCGAACACTCTGACATCGGGTTCGCTCACCATATCGACTCCTGAGTGTATGCCCTGTTGCATCATCCTCGTTAGATCGACCTCGGTCTGTCCCTTATCCACAAATCCCGAAAACAACGTGTTCTTGTTGTTTTTAGCAGCGGGTTTTGGAGCGTTGCTTGTTCGTTGCGAGTTGATATTTACCGATATGAATCTGTTTTGTCCCTTACGATTGCGCTTTACGGTAAGGCTGTCGCGCCATCCGCCTTGTTGGATGACAATGGCGTCGGTGTCGTTTCGTGAGACTTTTGTCTGAGTTCCTTGGTTTACGAGCCGGTTTTGCTTGTCAAGGGCATATCCTGTCTGAAACGACACTTCACCGTGTTTCGACTTCTTGTCGTTTGACAGTTTGGCAATTCTCATCACCAGCTCGTTGTAGTCGCTGATGCGCATAGCCTCTCTGACAGCCGTCTCCATCTCCTGCTTTTGGGTGATGTAGAGGTTGTAGAGCCAGTATGCCTGATATGCGAAAATTGCGGCGAGGGCAGTGCATACCAATATTGTTATGGTCTTCAATGGCAGTTTCATGTGGCAAAGGTAACACATTTTCCAATAAGTGCAAAGGAATGGTAAGACTAAATAACACTTTTCTTCTTAGGCGATAAGACTACATAACAGGAAAGGCTTCGCCATTCTATTTCTTCGCCGTACCTTTGCAGTCAAAAAAAAAAAATAAAACAATGAATGCAATGAGAAAGAGAATTTTCACATCCGTTATTATCCTATTGTCACTCAGTAGTGCAACAGCACAGGAAGTGGCAGACTCCGCTGCCGTTGCTTTCAACGACAGTTTGTTTCAATCTCTACCAGAACTGATGGTCACCGGCAATAAGCCTATAGTGAAGGTGGAAGGAGCAAAACTCGTGTTCGACGTCAACAAACTGACAAAGGACAAACCTGTTGACAACGCCTTCGACGCCTTGAAACATCTTCCAGGAGTGACACCGCAAGACGACGACATCAGTCTTGGAGGAATGCAGGTGGCTCTGATGGTCAACGGCAAGCTGACTTCCATGTCTCGCGAGCAGGTAATAACACTGCTCAAGTCGATGCCGGCAAGCAGAGTGAAGACAGCCGAGGTGATGTACTCCGCTCCAGCACGCTATCAGGTGCGTGGAGCATTGATAAACGTCACCCTAAGCAAGGAGGCTTCGAAGGACACCTCGCTGCAAGGAGAGCTATATGCCAAGGCGGAGAGCAAGCACGAGGCAAACTTCAACGAGCGAGCATCGCTCGCTTTCCACAAAGGCATCGTATCCATCGACGGCTATTACTCACTAAGCCACGGCAAATTGTTCCATACGACCGACAAGACCGGTATCCACACACTCGCCAACGGCGAAAAGCATGACATCGGCACGCACATGGTGATACGTGGCGACAGCCGCCCCATTCACGACTATCGCATCTCTGCCGACCTTGACTTTGCCAAGGACCACCAACTCAGCGTAAGCTATTCGGGAAACTATAAGAAAAAAGGACAACACATCGAGATGACCGGTATGCAAACGTCTTTGCTTGACAACAATATTAAGGACATACTGCACAATGCCCACCTCGACTACACGCTTCCCATAGGTCTCAATCTTGGTGCCGACTTCACCTACTACGAGGATAATGTAAGACAAGACATGAAGAGTGTACTGCAAGGTGAAAGGCTCGACTTCATCACCAATTCACAACAGCGCATCAACCGCTCAAAGTTCTTTGCGCGTGAGGAACATAAGTTGGGCAAGAGGGCTATGATAAATTATGGCTTGGTATATACCCACATCATCGACCACAGCCGGCAGGACTATGAGCCGACAGAAGAGACGACCGCCGACAAACTCCCTGCCTCACTATCTTCCCGCCGCACGGAAAACATATTGAACATCTATGGCGGAGGAACTGTGAATCTGAGCGACAAACTATCAGCTGAACTGTCGCTTGCCGCTGAACATTCCAAGACAACGCTATGGGACGAATGGGACCTCTATCCAACACTGTCAGCCACCTACATGCCAAGCTCAGGACACATGTGGCAACTCTCATTCTCCACCGAGAAGAAATATCCCGAATTCTGGGCAATGCAGAATGTAACATCATATTACGGAAGTTACTACGAGCATATTGTAGGCAATCTTGCACTCAAGCCGTCGAAGGAGTACTCTCTTTCGCTCGTACATGTGCTTCACAACAAATATATGTTCCGCGGATGGTTCAGCCATACCAAGGACTACTTCACACAGACCATGTTCCAGAATCGTGACCAACTTGTGGAGATAGCCAAGTTCGACAATTTCGACTTCTACCAGAATGCTGGTATAATGATTAGCTCACCATGGAGACCGGTTTGGTGGCTCGACACACAGACTACCGTCTTCGGCGAATGGATGCGCGTGAAGGACAGCGACTACTACGACTGTCCCTTCGACCGCAACATTGCCTACGCAATGCTGTCGGCCAACGCCACCTTCCGTTTTGTGCGAAGCCACGACCTCTCGCTCACCGTCAACGGCTTTGCGCGCACCAAGTCGTATCAGGGACCGCTCGACCTTCCCGCATCTGGTAATCTCGACCTCAGACTCCGCTATGCCTTCCTCGGAGGCAACGCCTTCCTCACCCTCTACTGCAACGACATCTTCCAGACAATGATGATCACTCCTGAGAGTCACTGGGCTGGACAGAACATGCGCAGCCAATACTCCTGCTTCCGTACCGTAGGCCTCTCCTTTACCTACCGCTTCGGCGGATACAAAGCAAAGAACCGCGAGGCTGTTGACACGTCGAGGATGAAAAAATAAAAGCAGGTGCGGTGTCTCACCGCACCCCAATGAATATGTTGGTTAGGCGGGACAGGGGACAGGTCAGTGATCTTTTCCACAAATCACCGAATAAATCTTCCACAAATCACCGAATAAATCTTTCACAAATCACCGAAAATTACAAAAAACTTTGGAAGATAGTATTTTATTTATTAACTTTGCACCCAAAACTACAGAATATGGCAGAATATAAGAAAAGAATATCTGACAGGATATTAAAACGTAAGGTGCAAGGAAAGGGAGCTGTATTGATTGAAGGTCCCAAATGGTGTGGCAAGACCACGACAGCCAAACAATTGGCTAAAAGTGTTCTTGACTTGGGAAACTCCACTGTGCTTATGCAAAGTAGGCAAATGATAGAGATTAGCCATAAGGCTCTTCTCGACGGTGACACTCCACGCCTGATTGACGAATGGCAAGCCTTGCCACCAATATGGGATTCCATCAGAAGTGAGGTGGACAGCAGAGGTGAGCCGTCTCAATTTATCTTGACGGGATCATCAGTATTACCTGAGGCAAACACTCTTATTCATAGCGGTACAGGACGCTTCGGCCACATAAGGATGCGCCCGATGAGTCTTTTCGAGTCAGGAGAGTCAAATGGTAAAGTAAGCCTGTTGGACTTGTTTGAAAACAGACCTTTTGAACTGCAACGTAATGAGCTTACTATAAACGACATTGCTTTTCTCACTTGTCGTGGTGGATGGCCGTGGGCAACGTTGATATCCAAGGATTTGGCACTCGACCAAGCATTTGACTATGTGGATTCTGTTGTAAACAGCGACATTTTGCGTGTGGATAAAGTCAGACGAAGTCCTGAACGCACTAAACTTCTTTTACGGTCGTATGCAAGAAATATATCCCAACAAATTTCATACGCCACAATACGCAAGGATATGCTTGCCAATGATGCCAGCACACTTGACGAAGACACAGTGGCTGACTATATAAAGGCATTGAAAAAACTGTTTGTCGTAGAAGACCTCGCGGCATGGAATCCAAACATCAGAAGCAAGTCTGCCATAAGGACAAGCGATACGAGGCATTTTGTTGACCCAAGTATCGGTACTGCGGCATTGGGCTTGGGACCGAAGGACCTGATGAATGACCTGCAAACATTTGGCTTGTTTTTTGAAGACCTTGTCGTACGTGACCTTCGAGTGTATGCCGATGCTTTGGACGGTGAGTTATATCACTACAGGGACAGTAGCGGTTTGGAGTGCGACACCGTTCTGCATCGTCGCAACGGCAGCTATGCTTTGTTTGAGGTGAAGCTTGGAGGTGAGGAACGCATCAATGAGGGGGCTACCAATATGCTGGCTCTTGCAAATATCATAGACCGCAACAAGATGCCTTCGCCGTCGTTCATGGCTGTTATTACCGCAGTAGGGCAATATGCATACCAGAGAAAGGATGGTGTGATAGTATTGCCGATAGGATGTATAAAGGATTAACTTTCCTCATAAAGAGGTGTAACGGAATGGTTTGATAGGTTGAGCGGGACTGGGGACATGTAAGGGTGTCCCTCTTCGCCGCAGCCGCCCCAGTGGATAACATCTCCCTGCCCGATGATTTCCGTGAGAAGATAGGGCGTTTTTTTGGGGGGATGTTCCTTGGAATTGTTAAAATGGTGGAAATAAACCCGACGTTGCGTTATAATGGCGTGTTATTATTTTGCGATAATGGATATTTTTTGTACCTTTGCGGTGTAAATATGAACAGAACAATTCTCCGAAATAACGATTATGAAAAAAACTCTTTATTATATCCTTCTCTCGATATGGTATCTCATGTCATTGCTGCCATTTTGGGTGCTATATGGCGTGAGCGATTTTCTTTATCTGATAGTATATCGGTTGTGGGGTTACCGCAAGAAATTGGTACGTAAACATTTGGCGGAGTGCTTCCCTGAGAAGGGTGAGGCTGAGCGCAGGAAGATAGAGCGGGAGTTTTACCACTGGTTTTGCGACTATCTTGTAGAGACGCTCAAACTGCTAACAATAAGCAAGGAGAACGTGAAGCGCAGGATGAGGTTTGAGAATGTCGAGATGATGAAGCATAGTTTCGACAAAGGGCAAAACGTGTCGATTTTCCTTGGTCATTATTGCAATTGGGAGTGGGTGTCGTCAATTACAGTGAATTATGAATGTTATCTCGATAAGGTTGTCTTTGGACAAATATATCATAAGTTGGAGAATGAGGCGATGGATAAGGTGTTCCTGAAACTCCGTGGACGTATGGGAGCCGTGTCTATACCTATGGCAGAGACTTTGCGCAAGATTGTCGATATCCGCAAACATAACCAACAGTGGATAATAGGATTCATAGCTGACCAGGTGCCGATGTGGAACAACATTCATCTTTGGCTTGACTTCCTCCATCACGACACACCTGTATTTACCGGCACAGAGCGAATAGCACGCAAATTCGATACCGATGTCTATTATCTTGACGTTAGGCGTGAGCGTCGAGGCTATTATGTGGCACGCTATGAGCTTCTGGCCGAGCACGCCTCACAGTCGTCGGAGTCAGAGTTGACAATACGCTATTTCAGCCTTTTGGAAAAAAGCATCCGTCGCCAACCAGCCTTCTATCTATGGACTCACAACCGCTGGAAGCGCACCCATGAGGAATACAATATCCGCTATGATGCCGAGACAGGACGAGTGGATTTGGGCGACTTGGAGGAAATCAAGAGACGCAAGGGGATAGTGTAACTGCTCTCAAAGGGTCAGTGGGACAAAGGGTCAGAGGGACAGGTACCTCGACCCTTTATGGATATTAAATCACCACTGCCGTTCCACTTGCCGTAACCATAAGCATAGAGCCATTGGCTCCCAGCGCCTCGTAGTCGAGGTCGATGCCTACTATGGCATTCGCCCCCATCATCTGCGCACGCTCCTGCATCTCACGTAGCGCTGTATCCTTGGCCTCACGCAGCACGCTCTCATACGATCCGCTTCGTCCGCCCACAATATCGCGGATGCCGGCGAAAAAGTCCTTCACGAAGTTGGCGCCAATGATGGTCTCACCAGTCACCAAGCCTTTGTACTCTCTGATTGGATGTCCCTCAATAGTGGGAGTTGTTGTTACTATCATAATATAAATTTTCTATTCTGTTATCAACTTTCTTTTGATTTATTATTCTTGTTCTTTACCAACAATAGTGCATTTACCGACAAGATACAGCACATGGCTATTGGCAACGGATGGTGGTTTTCCTGATTATCACCAAACATTGAGATGCAAAGGAAAACTACGCCCAATACCAATAAAACCACAACGACTATTACAAACATTTTGTCCTTATTCATATTTTTCGTTTTTATTCATTAGACGCTTTCATGCATGTTAATACTACAGTTTTTCTCGATTTTTTGTACCAAGATAGATAATTCAAAAAACCAATCTCAGTACCCTTATCGGTTTGTCGGCACCTTGATAGAGTTTATTGTCAAAGGCGGTTTCACCAGTAGGTATGAATCCGCATTTCTCCATCACTCGTCCCGAAGCTGGGTTGCTGATGAAGTGTCCGCTGATGAGAGACTTGATGTCGGTTGTATTGCGGATATGCGTTATCATCAGTCGAAGCGCCTCGGTGCATACGCCCTTGTTCCAATATGGTTTGCCCACCCAATAGCCCACTGTCGGTTCTCCTTCCCGAGCAGGGAGAGAGCATTCGCACGACGGTCCGTAGCCCATGGCTCCTATTGCCTCGCCTGTCTCATTCCATACGATAGCCCATGTGGTGGGATTGTTAAACACGTTGCGGATTATCTCCAGGCTATCATCTTCTGAAAGATGCGGAGGCCAACCAGCCCGCGGCCCTACCTCAGGGTCGCTGGCATACTTATACAAAGCCTTGGCATCTGTGTCAAGCCAATGGCGAAGGGTTATTCTTTCTGTTTTCATCATTCTTTAATTTGGATGCAAAAGTACTGCGTTCTTTGCAAATATCAAAATAACTGGGACAGAAAGCAAGAATATGTGACGAATGGTATGAAGCAACATGATAAAAAGAAGTGAAATTTACCTCTCCTGCAACAGTCGCAAACCTATGGGTATGTACATCAATAAAGGCAATAACGATTTCTGTGACATCGTGGCTCACGATAATGACGAAAATTCCTTGGCATGTGTGCTTTCTGTGGTATATATTTGGGCAAGGAACGAGTATGTCATTCACCGTGAATACGCCACTGGCAAGGATTATGCCGATCTTGTGATGATTCCTCGCCGCAACGTCAGCAAGCCGGCACTCGTCATTGAATTGAAGTTCAACCATTATGCAAGATAGAAAGTAATTACCCAATAGGTAATGTATGAATTTTATTAAAAAAAGCAAAAAGTATCATCATTTTTCTCTTCCTATTTTATCTTTTTCAAAAAAAACTATAACTTTGCAACCGCATTTGGTTCTCCCCCTTATAGATATTATTTATGAGGCTACGGAGCTAAGATGGGAACGCAGTGAGAATCTGCGACATTACCCGATGCTGTAAATCCTTTTTAGGCTGACCAATTGTGTCACTGGATAGCAAAACACCAGAGTTTTGCAGATGTCCGGGAAGACCGTGTCAGCGAGGATAAGTCAGAAGACCTGCCATTTGCCAGTAATAACATGTGTCTGCGGGACTACGGACACGGAAATACAATATTTATGATGTTATTGTGTGGCAATAGTACTGCCCATACTTGCGTTGTGGCTATGCTCTTGTTCTTGTTCAGTATTACTGTGCAAGCGCAAAACGTGCGTCTTGACTCCGTGTATCACATCAATGAGATTGTCGTTGATGGACATAAGGAGGTGAGTGCCAACCAAGTTATTGGCTATGAGCAGATACAGGCATTGCCATCGTCATCTGTTGCCGATGCATTGAAATACATGGCGGGCGTGCAAATCAAGGACTATGGTGGTCTGGGTGGACAGAAGACCATCAACGTCCGCTCGCTTGGTTCCCAACATGTAGGGGTCTATCTTGACGGTGTGCGCATCACCAATGCACAGAACGGCACTGTTGACCTCGGCAAATATTCCTTGACAACGCTTGAGTCGGTCAGCCTCTTCAATGCCAACAAGACCGAGATGCTCATGACCGCCTCGGAATACGCCTCCGCTTCCACGGTCTATCTGAAGACACACCGCCCCGACTCCACGTCACTCTCCGCCTCATACGCTTATTCTTCGTTTCACACCCATAAGGCTGCGGCAACTTTCAGCTACAAGAATTGGCTTCTTCTCGATGCTGCATATACATCATCGGTTGGTGATTATCCCTTTGAATATCATACAGAGTATGAAGACACAACGGGAACCCGACGCAATTCAGACATCAAGATGTTCCGCATAGAAACCTGTGCTTTTTGGAAGGGTTTCCAATGGCACACGTATTACTTCGACTCTCAAAGAGGACTGCCAGGAGGTATTGTCCGTCGACTCTCCGACACCTATACTGATGTGGGGCGCGAGTGGGACCGCAACTTCTTCTCCCAGCTCACATGGCGTGAGCAATATGGCGACCTGAGCCTCCGTGCCATCGGCAAATATACCAATGACTACCTGCACTACCGCTCCGACTATCCGGAGAACATTTCCGTTCACTCCAACAACAAGTACCACCAGCAGGACATCTATGGTGCCGCAACGGGAGCATACCGTTTCGGAGATTTCGGTGTCTCCGTGTCATCAGACCTCCGCTGGTCGGATTTGACGTGCGATGTGAAAAACTTCCACTATGTCTATCGTCTTGACAGCAAGACTTCCGTCTCCGCCTTCTACAACCATCGCGGACTGAACCTCACGGCAAGCGGACTATATACCCTCGTGAGCGACCACACGAAGGGCAGTGCCAAGCCGCTTTCCCGGTGTACATGGAATATGCTTGCCTCATACGCCATTGGCCGATGGCAAGCGCGCGCATTCTACAAGAGTGTCTTCCGTGTACCTACTCTCAACGACCTCTACTATACGCTCGTGGGCAACCGCAATCTTAAACCGGAATACACAAAGCAGTTGGATCTGGGGATAACCTACCAGGACAACATTTTCAACATCCAGTTAGACGGTTATTACAACCGTATAGAGGACCGCATCGTGTGCCTTCCCCTTAAAGGCTCCTACCAATGGACCATGCTCAACTACGGCTATACCCGATGCCTCGGCTTAGACCTCTCGGTGAATGCGCATTACAAGAACCACTCCCTCCTGCTGACAGGCACCTTTCAGGACGACCGCAACCGCACCGACCCAACAGAGGATGCGTATAACGACTTTATAGCGTACTCACCCCGGTGGTCGTTCACCGCCGTCTATACCTTTATATATAAGGGGCTGACAGCTTCGCTTTCCCACATGTTTGTGGACAAGCGATACTGGACAGCCGAGAATGCCATCGATGATCCGCTCACGGCTTACAACTGTACGGACATAAAGGTTGGCTATCGCTTTGCCCCAAAAGCATGGCATGGGCATAGTTTGACAGCCGAGGCAGAATGTCAAGACCTCTTCGATGTGAGATACGAGATGATACAGCGATGGCCAATGCCAGGCAGGCGTTTCGGCATAACGATAAAATATACACTATAAATATATATAAAGATGAAGAAGTTTTTACTGTTTTTGCTGCCTTTGATGCTCCTTGCATCCTGCAGTTCAGACGATGCTCCAGACAATGAGACACCTGTCATCGACCCAGTGCTGACGGGTGAAGACCTGATTGTCTGCAACGAGGGCAACTGGCAGTCGGACAACGGACAACTGTCCTACTACAACTCTGCAACTGGAGTACTGACCAACCAGTGGTTCCGCTCCATCAACGGCATGAAACTGGGCGACACTCCCAACGACATCCTTCAGGTGAACGACACGCTGATAGCTATTGCCGTCAACTGGTCGAACATCATCCAGTACATCCACCCCGATGGTACAGCCTGCGGTGCCACAGAGAACGTGCCCAACAACCGCCGCATGTGTTCCGACGGAACGTATCTCTACATCACCAGTTATGCCCATCGGTGTGGCGACAAGACCTTCGAAAAAGGCTATGTTGCCAAGATAGATGTCATGACAAAGGAGGTGGTGGCCACGTGTGAGGTGGGATGGGAACCCGAAGCCGTCAAACTCTATGAAGGACGACTCTATGTCTGCAACACGGGAGGATACGCCTTCTCGGAGAATCATGAATATGAGACGACGATAGAGGTTGTAGATGCTAAGACGATGCAGTCCCTGCGCAAGATTGACACAGGGTGCATCAACCTCTATGCTGAAGCCTCCCAGGCCGGGCCATATCTCTGTGTTAACTCCTGCGGCGATTATTACAGCGTGAAGCCCCATACCATTGTCCTTGACTGTAGGACGGAGACATTCCGCACATACGACTTCCCCTGCACCTACAATACCACCGACGGGGAGAAATTCTACACCGTAGGGTCGGAATTCTCTTATGATACAGGAGAATACAACTATTATCAGAAGACCATCAACCCGACGGACGGCACCGTGACCGACGGAATATTATGCGATGCCATCACGGAGAAACTCCGTTCGCTGGTGTCACCCTATGAAATATACATGTCGCCTTATACGGGAAACATCTATTTTACCGATGCCCGGAGTTATGCCACGGCTGGCTACCTCTATGGCTACAGACCTGACGGTACGCCGGTGTTTGCCGAGCAGAAAGTATATATCAATCCTGCACACATAATTGCATTACCAAAATATAAATAAAAGATGAAAACAAAAATTTTCCTTACAATGTCATCCCTGCTCATGAGTCTTGGGATGACGGCGCAGACACAGACAGTTACTGTCGTTGAACTGCATCCCGCACCGGGGCAGTTTGTCAATACGCTGCCTGTGGCAAGCGAAAGTGTCAAGCTGCCAACCTTTGATGACGGCATCGAGGTAACCCACGAGGAAATGTGCCAAAGGGCCACTGAGAGTCTCAACAACAACGAGTTGGTCCATCTCGGTACGTATGGCGGCTACGTCACCGTCAAGTTCGACCATGCCGTACAGAATCTCCGAGGTTCCGATCTCCGCATCACTGGAAATGCCTTCTATGCAGCCTCCGACCCTGTATATGGCAGCGAGACCATCGGCGGAAGCATAGAACCGGGTATCGTCTATGTCGGAGTCGGCGACGATGTGGAGACCTGCCAATGGTATGAACTGGCAGGCTCGGAGTATTACACCAGTGAGATACACGACTTCTCCATCACTTACTACAAGCCAACGGCAGAGACTGGCGAGCACCACCTGTCATCCTCTCTCTATGATGATTACATCCGATGGGAGGCAACGTGGACAGAGAACGGTGAGCGTCGCGACTCCACGGGCTATCACATGAAGAACTCCTTCCACCGTCAGACCTACTGGCCGCTATGGGAAGAGGGCGAGACACTGACATTCAGCGGTGGCAAACTGCCCAACAACGCCATCGACCAGTCGGGCAATGGAACCTACTGGGTGCAGTATCGCTATTCGGCCGACTCATACGGATATGTTGACGCGGCAGGTAATGACGAGGACGCTTCGACCTTCGACATTGACTGGGCGGTGGACAAGGACGGCAACCATGTTGACCTCAAGGAGATAAATTTTGTCAAGGTGGTGTGCGGCATCTTCCAATACTGTGGCTGGCTTGGCGAGACAAGTACCGAGGTAAGCGGGGTTCAGGATCTTCACCTCGTGGAAGGTTATGACGACAATCCCATCATCATCACTCCAAGAGAGAAACCCTCTGGCATAGAGAGCGTGTCAACGTCAACACCTTCACCTGCCAACGGCTTGTGGTATGACCTCACCGGACGCAGGGTGAGCAAGCCGACAACAGGACTTTATATACGCAACGGGAAAAAGGTTTATATTAAATAATCATTAAAAATTCAACATTATGAAAAAGATTTTTACTATCATGGCATTATGCCTTTTTGTATTGTGCGCTTATGCACAGAACTACACGCTCCGCACCCTCACATTCGAGGACGCAGACTATGTTTCCACAACCCCCAACTATCTTGGTTTCTACAACTGGTCATCGCTCATCGACTCACCGCAGTATGGCGGCGACCTCCTCTACGGAGAGAACCATGGAGATACCACACAACAGTATTCAGACGTAAACTATCGCTGGTATGACAACGGAAATACTTATCTCTACTCTGAACTTCCCGAGAACTGGGGAACTAAGATGTACTGGGGTGGTGGACATGCCATTTCCAACTATTGGAATGGTAACCTGTCTGACGGAGATTATTCGCACCAACTTTCCGTATATGTTCCCAACAACAGCGGAAACGGACAAGGAGGACACGGGCATAACGGTTCAAACAATTTCTGTGTACACTATGGCTATCATGATGATTCAGGTTACTCAGCTGACAATTTGCCATTTATCTGTTTTGCTGATAGCGTAGAACGTACTATACAAGGCATGTACATAGACAATACAACATATTTTGTCAATAGCATTACAAATGGCAATGGATTAACCACATCTCTTTCTTCCACACAATATGTAAGAGTTGTAGCTACCGGATACAAACTTGATGGAACACAAACTGAATCAGTGAGCAAAAATCTTGCAGTGGGTAATAGTTTTATAAACGATTGGGACTATTGGAATCTTAGTGATCTTAGTAGTGTTTATAAGGTGACATTTAATATAGTCAGCAATTGTGAAAATGAATACGGAATGTCACAACCTGCCTATTTCTGCTATGATGATGTAACCGTCAGAGTCAATAATGAAGAGGGTTCTTTCTCATCTGCAATAATGACACGTCAAAACAATGCGAGCCAATCGGATGAATCCTTGAGGTGTTTCACTGTAACAACCGATCCAGATGGATGTGTTCTTTCAGGCGATGTACCGACAGATGTTAAAATTTCATTAACTCACAATGGAAAGTCTTCTTTACAACATTATCTTCATGGCGGTGATAACAATATTATAACTATTGAAGGTCTTTCGCCAAATATGGAAATACAAAAAATAGAAACCAATATTTTTATAGATGATTTGTTTGGTATTTCTGAGATTACTGCGTCAATCGGAGACAACGAGATTGCAAAGTTAAGTATGCAGGGACTGTTTGCAGGTGCTGACGAAAGTTTCATTATTGCAGAAAATGACAAGACATACGAACTGAGCTTAGACGAAAGCGTATCGCACTTGTGTACAGACAATCTCATCATTACCCAAACATGTGCGGCAGAATATGCTGGAACGCACTATTTCAATATCTACTACACCTTGTCAGCCCCCACGGGTATAAGCAATGTCATTGACAGCGACAATGAGCGTAAAGACAATTCTTATTATTCACTTGGCGGCACACGGGTTGCCAATCCAACCAAGGGTCTATATATCCAGAACGGAAAGAAGATTCTCATCAAATAATCCAACCATTTTTTCACAGCTAATAGGTAATCAGCCGACATTGCGGCTGATTACCTATTGTTGTGAAGAAATACTAATTCCTAAGAATCCAATCTCAGTACCCTTATCGGTTTGTCGGCCCCCGTGATAAAGTTTGCTGTAAAAGGCTGTTTCTCCAGTTGGGTTGGCATCTAAAGACTATCTACTATTGTTAATTACAAAGCTGCGGGTGATAAAAATCGCTGTAGACGAATGGTATAAACAATATCAGAAAACCAGGCGAAATGAGACAAAAAAGAAAAAATCTTTCTTCATTGGATGATTTCTTATTTTTTATTTGTATCTTTGCCACCAAATCGCAGGCTTACCTCTCCTGCAACAGTCGCAAACCTATGGGTATGTACATCAATAAAGGCAATAATGATTTCCGTGACATCGTGACTCACGAGTATGTTGACAAGTCGTCATTGATACCACTCATCAATGCCATGCTCAACTCTGAGAACCGATATAGTTGCGTTACACGCTGCCGCCGCTTCGGCAAGTCGATGGCGGCAAAGATGCTGTGTGCCTACTACGACAGGTCGTGCGACTCACGGGAGCTGTTTCGGGGATTGGAAGCGGAAAGGGACGCATCGTTCGGAACTTATCTGAACAAGTACTATGTCATCAGCATAGACATGACCGATTTCACTACGAAATACAGGGGTGAGAAGAACATCGTGAAACTCATTCAACAGGAAATCATGGATGAGGTGTTGGAGATATTCTCTGAGATAAAGGTAAAAGATCGGGATGACCTGATGGACATCCTCTATCGCATCAGCGAGAGCACAGGCGAGCGTTTCTTTATGATAATAGACGAGTGGGATGCGATACTGCGTGAGATGGGAACAGACGAATTCATCACTACATCATACGTTGACCTGCTTCGCCGCCTCTTCAAGGGCTCAGGTTCAAACACCGTCTTTGCCGGAGCCTATCTCACCGGCATTCTGCCAATCAAGAAATACGACACTGAGTCGGGATTGAACAACTTCTGCGAGTACTCAATGATTGACCCAGCCTTCCTTGCCCCCTGCTTTGGATTTACAAAGGAAGAAGTGAAGATGTTATGCAAGAAACACGGAATGGACATGAACGAGATGGAGAGTTGGTATGACGGATACCGTATCGGAAAGGCATCACGTATGTTCAATCCATATTCTGTCATGAGGGCAATCAACGACGAGGAATTTGGAAGCTACTGGACAACCACGGGAGCCTACGATTCTGTTATTACCTACATTCAGATGAATTTCGATGGACTGAAGGATGATATCATACGTATGTTGTCGGGGGAGCATGTATATGTTGATACAACGGAGTTTCGTAATGACATGCGAATAATAAGGAGCAAGAACGATGTTCTCACCGTGCTGATACACCTTGGCTACTTGGCATACGATGGAGACGCACAGGAATGTTATCTCCCAAACAAGGAGGTGGCTGATGGATTCCTTAATGCGGTGGAGGATACCTCATGGGTACGGCTTGTCGAAGCACTCACTGCTTCCCGGAACCTTCTCACCGCCACCCTATCTGGCAATGAGCAAGCCGTGGCAAAAGGCATCGACCAGGCTCATGACGAGCACACCAGCATACTCTCCTATAATGACGAAAATTCCTTGGCATGTGTTCTTTCTGTGGCATATATATGGGCAAGGAACGAGTATGTCATTCACCGTGAATACGCCTCTGGCAAGGGTTATGCCGACCTCGTGATGATTCCCCGTCGCAACGTCAGCAAGCCAGCATTGGTAATAGAACTGAAGTTCAATCATTCCGCCGACACTGCCATCGACCAAATAAAACGCAAAGAATATCCCACGAAGATAGCCGAATACACAGGCGACTTACTCCTCGTGGGCATCAACTACGACAAGGAGACAAAGCAGCATACTTGTAAGATAGAAAGATACACGATATGAAAAAAAAACTCAAATTGAAGTCCCAAGCCTTGCATAACCTATTTTGTTTTTCTAAAAGGAAATATCTTCATCTTGATATTTTCTTGTTCTCATAAGCAAGCAGAAACACAAACAGAAATTCCACTACAAGCATTACTACCGCAAGAATGAACGGCGGAAATGCGAGTCCCACCAGCACTATTGTTTTACATTCTATGGGTTCCCCAACGATGGCCGTACCTACTGGCGCAAGCTGGTGTTTCATATTGCCGGACAGTCTCACTACACCACCGCCTACTCTTTATTTCGTTATGTTGTGGTGGTCAACCTTCAGAGTGAACAATGACAAGTAGAGTCAACGTGTATCATAAATAATAAATTAACTTGTCAACCTGTTTTATGAATAAGACGATAAGTAGTCAACATAAATAGTTAAACTACAGTCATGGTCGTACCATAGCTGGTGTCACGGTCGTACCATAGCTAGTATCACGGTCGTACCATAGCTAGTATCACGACCGTTCCACAGTTATGGAACACTCGTCTCAACAGTTATGGAACGACCGTCTCAACAGTTATGGAACGACCGTCTCAACAGCGTTCCTTGCGGATTCCAATCCGTAAAGGAAGCGCATCGTGATGTTCGTCTACAGGTTCTTAATCAACTCTTCATTTTCCATAGGTTATAGAGTATTTTCCTTGCAAAATTTCCCCCAAAAACAGCGAAAATGCAAAAAAAAGGTAGAAAAGACACAACCATTTTCATCAAAAAGCCCTATGGCTATGCGGTCTTAGCCCCTTTTTCAGAACCTCTGTCATCACGACGGAAAGTCAACATGTTGATAAACAGATATTTAATAAAGCAAGGTGACAGTGACAGACGTTTTGTAACTTTTTATTTTTTCCATTTCAAGCTTCGTTTGTCTGATTGCACCCTACCTTTCAGGACGAATACTACTTCCGAAAATCAATTAAATGACTTAAATTTCATATTAATTCGTGTATCTGCCCAAAGTGTAGATTCAGGTGATTGATATATCCGCGTATCATGGCGTCGAGCGTAACCCTACAACCCTCGTAGTCAATCCAGTAGTTGTTGAGTTTCTTCTCATCCACGGAGCGTATAAGATGGCAGATGTGCTCATTGTAATATTTCAACAGCATCACCAGCGTATGCCAATCCTCATGCTGATAGTCCTGTAAAGCTATCCAGAGGTCGTTGTCTTGAGTGTAGTCAGGGAAGACGAGCATGCCCATCTCTGTATTTGGCATCGAGTGTCCGCAACGAGGTGCATACTGCAGGCGCACCATACGCTGGTGGTTGTTGGATGCCGAGTCTATCAGATGTCCCACGAGCATCTTCACCGTACGGTTTTGGCTGTTCCTTTTCAGGCTCACTTGCTCTTCTGAGAGGGAGAGCAACATTGGAATCTCCCTATTCATAACCGTTTTAATATTGTCAATTACTTCTTGGTATTTCATATTTCTCTTTTATTTAATAAACGACGATATCTCTATCAAGTTGCCTTCCGGGTCAGCCACATAGTAGGTGTGTTGCCCCCATGGCTCTGTAGTAGGGGCAAAAACAGGCTTTGCGCCCATGTTTTCCGCACGCTCATACTCCTTGTCAACATCTGCAAATGTGGGAATTATCCAACACAGGTACCATCAGTCCACACTTATAATCGGGAGAATTGAAGTCACCCATCGTGTACCATTCCACATTCACTGCCATTACTGCCTTGTATTCAGGATGTTGCGGCAACCATTCATTATATACATAGGTGTAGTTGTTGTGGAAAGCTGCCATACCGCCCTCAAAATGGAATTTCAGCCATTTCTTGTAATCCACCTTGCGCACTTCCATTCCCTCGGGCACATTGCCACCCTTGTAGTTGCCACTGATGAAATAGTCGAAAGTGCCGGCTGCCATATCGCAGTCGCATAGTGCATATTCACCGATGTTGTTTTCAGCCACAGCTGCCTGCTTGTCGTCGAGCGGCTTGCCGGCCTGCATCATCGGGATACACAGTTGTTCGCTAAACTCTTTCCAGAAAGCAGGGCATTCCTCCACCCCTTTCTTCATCTCAATCTTCTTAACGATGCCTATCAGTTCAAGGCCTTTGTTCTCAATAATTTCAAATTTCATATTAATTATTATATTAAATTCGGATGCAAAAGTACTGCGTTCCTCGCAAATATCAAAAAAACTGGGACAGAAAGCCCATGAATGTGACGAATGACATCGGGTTACATTCTGGCTTTCTGACTCTTACCGGCTCCTGTGCCCTTATATTTGCTTCGAGCCTCATTGAACTTCCAGGTGAGGTCGAGCGAGAACATTCTGCGGGCACGGTTTTCTATGGTCAGTTCGCGAATGCCATATACGGTGGTACCGGTCTTGTTGGTGTTGAATATGTCATTGCAACGGATGTCGGCAGTAAGTGTTCCGAGAGCCTTGAGATTGAAGTCGCGCTGCACACCTATAGCCACATTGAACGCCTGGGTTGACATGCGGAAGTTGTCATAGTCGCCCTTGCTGATATATTGCATAAAAGCATTAATACGGAATCCCTTTGGCAATTCGATGTCGTTGTTCCACTGCACCTGCACAAACGGATGGTTCATCTTCTTCTCCGTGCCATCGACGGTTAATGTCTTGTAGTTCTGCATCACCAGGCCAGCCGACCACATCGGGTGCCACTTGCCAATAGTGGGCTTATACGACGGCATGATAACGAGTTGGTCATATCCATCTGAGCAGTTTTTGGGGTGTAAGATACTGAGCAGTGGATCATCGCTTCCAGGATAAGGTTCGGTGAGCAGAGTAACCACGTCCTTTGTGCGAGCATAGTCAATCATCATACTAAATGCCTTGTAAGCCGCATTCAACACCACATTGTGCGTATATGTCGGTTTCAGATAGGGATTACCCGTCTGATAGTTGTATTTATTGATATATAAGGTAGAGCTTGTGAGTTGGTCGTAAGCCGGTCGCTTGATGTCCTTGCGGTAGGAGAGGCTCAACTGCCATTTCCCAATAGGCATAGCCACTACAGCCGTAGGAAACCAATCGCCATAAGATCTGCTCACGTCCTGCTCCTTTATACCAAAGTTGTAGTAATCGTTGCAGATATTCTCATATCTCAATCCCACCTGTGCAAAGACACGTCCAAACTGTCTTCCATATTCCACGAAAGCCGATGTTGCCGTCTCCTTGATTTTGTTGTCAGTAGCCTTCATGGGCAATGTCTCCGTTGTCTCATACGAGTAGGCATCCTTACGGTTGTTGTGGCTATATTCGCCTCCCACCGAGAGATTTCCCTTGAGCACGGGATAGGTGAAGATGAGCTTTGTGGCCCAGAAGTTATTGCCGCTGAGAGTGAGATTATCTACAGAGCGCATCGTCTTGTTGCCTTGAGGGTCGATAGTAGTCTCGGTGGTGCCGTTGGGTTCGTTGACATCATCGAAGAGTCCGTCGATGTTGAAGTCGATACCGAGCTTCCCCACCTTACCATTATAATAAGCGTTGAAGATATGCTTCTTGGATGATGTGTGTTTGAAGATGTCGCTCTCCGAACGTTCTATGAATATGCCGTTCTCGTAGGTGTCGGTGTGCAACCATCCGTCATAGCTATCCTTCGGATGTCGGTCGTATTTGTAGAACGCACCTATCGAGTGATTATCGTCGAACATATAGTTCACTTGCAGCTGTGGCGACCATGCGCTCCACTTGTTCTTCATATTCTGATTGCTGTGGCCTACATAGAAGTCATTACCGGCATAATAAGTAAGGTCATTTTTCTGATATGACTTATAACTGTTGTAAGAGCCACACCAGAACGAACCCGTGACGTCGAGCCCACCCACACGATAGTTGAGGTCGAGATTGTTACTGATGGCCGGACCATACTGATATTGAGTGCCAAGATTCTCCCTGAAACTGAATCCCTCGCCCTGAGCCTTCTTCAACTGAATCCTCACCACAGCCTTCACGCTCGCAGCATAGCGGGCACCGGGATTCTGCACCACATCCACACTCTTGATCTGCTCCGAAGAGATGCGGGTGAGTTCCTTCATGTCCTGCACCTTCCTGCCATTGATATACACCTCGGCACCTCCACGTCCGAACACCTCCACGCCACCGTCCTTGTCGGCTTTGAGTTGTGGTATGCGGTTGAGCACATCGGTTGCCTTACCGGCCTTCACAAGGATAGTACCATTGACAATAGTGCGCATGGCGTCGCCCTTCGCCCTCGACTTAGGCAAACTGCTTTTCACTGTCACCTCATTCAGAGTGAAAGTGGTGTCGTTGAAGTTGGTCAACTTCTTTTCTGTCTGTGCATCAGCTGCCTGTGTGGTCATCATCATTGCGACAGCCAAAATCATAATTGCTTTCATATTCTTTTCTATTATAATTATATTCTTTTTAATTTTTCCATAAATGCGATATTCATTATGTTTTTGTTCTTTTGACGTTAGAAACATACGATTAGCTGCAAACTGTCGACAAAAATGTGACGAAAAGACCGAAATTGTGACGAAAAGCCCCAAAATGTGACGAAATGATGTTTTTTTGACGATAAAAGTCCAAAATGCCGTTGGACAGGTGTGGACAGGAAATGGACTGGAATACTCAAGCGAGATTCCTCCACGCGAGACTTTCGCTTCACTACCCGCCGACGTACTGCCGCCTGAGAATATCCTTTCATGTGTCTTTATGATAATACAAAATAAAAGACTCTTGTCCGTATGGCAGGGATCTTTATTAATATATAAGGAATTAACAATAAACGTTAAATAAGTGAAGATTTTGCATTTCTTATATTTACAAATAAAGTCATTGTCAAAAACATTAGCTATCTTTGCAAAAAATAAAAGTATATGACAATGAATTATATGAAATTGGTTTTTACATGCTTTGTGGGGCTGGCTTCACTTTCTTTGCAGGCTCAGGAAATAAAGAAAGAACTTAGGGCGGAAGAAAACACTCAAGTGGCTTTCCCGCAAACAGTGGCTGCCGGAAACTATAGCGGAATAACATGGCTCGGGGGAAACGAATATGCCGTCGTGTGCGATAAGTCGAGGTCTGATGGTTTCTTCGTTTTCCACATTAATACCGATCCTGATACGGGACAGATATCACATGCTTATTGTGACGAGTTTCGAAGTGCTGATAGGGCCAATCGCGACCAAGAAGGTATTTGCTATGTGCCTAAAGACTCGGCTATATGGATTAGCGGTGAGGGCGACAACCGAATAAGGGAATACAACCTCAAAACCGGAGAACGTACAGGACGGGAACTGGATATTCCAGATAGTCTCAAACAGTCGTATCCGAACATGGGATTTGAGGCGTTGACATATAATGCAAAGACTGGACGCTTCTGGACCGTGAGCGAGAGTGTGCTGCCAATAGATGGAAAACCATGTACACCAAAATACAAGACAAAGAACCGCTTACGCCTGCTATGTTTCGACGAGAGCCTAAAACTGGTGGCGCAATATCCTTATGAGATGGATATGCCAGAACTAAAATCAAATTCTGCCGAAAACTATTGTATTGGAGTAAGTGACCTCTGTGCCTTGGATGACGGCCGCCTGATAGTGCTGGAACGCGAACTCTATGCACCGCGACTGATATTAGGCTCGTTTGTGGTGTGTAAACTCTATGTGGTCGATCCTGAGGAAACAGGTTATGCCACATCGCTCCACAAGAAACTCCTTCTTAGATTTAAGACCCCCAGCAGCGGCTTGAAAAAAGATTTCGCTAACTATGAGGGAATGTGTCTCGGACCGAAACTTAACGACGGAAGACAGGTGATAGTAATGATGGCTGACTCGCAAAACCAGATGCAGGGTGTTTTGAAGGATTGGTTGAAGACTGTGGTGGTGAATGAACAGTGAGGAATATAGTAAAACTTGCAAATAATATAACTATGGGAAAGAAAAAAGGTGGAAAAAGAATGAAGAAAAAAGACTTGGAGAACGCTTTGACCAAGTTGTTCAGAGATAATCCCGAGTCGACTTTCAGTTATAAATATATATTCAAGACTCTCGGTCTTGACACACATCCGCTTAAGATGATGGCCATCGACATAATGGAGGAGATGGCATGGGATGACTTCCTTACCAAAGTGAGTGAGTTCTCCTATTGCCTCAATACCAAAACACAGGTGCAAGAGGGAGTCTTCAGGCGTAAGTCAAACGGAAAAAACAGTTTTATACCTGACGACGGAAGCCAACCTGTATTCGTGGCAGAACGTAACTCAATGTCGGCGCTTGACGGAGATAAGGTGAAGGTGACCTTTATGGCAAGGAGGCAGAAACATATGAAGGAAGCCATGGTTATAGCTATTCTTAAGAGAGCGAAAGACCAGTTTGTGGGTAAGCTGAAGGTGGACAAGGACTTGGCTTTTCTTATTACACAAGACGGATTGCTGCCCTATGACATAATCATACCAAAGGGAAAGACTAAGGGTGGTAAAACAGGCGACAAGGCTGTTGTGAAGATAAAGTCGTGGCCCGACGCCGAACATAAGAACCCTATTGCCGAAGTGGTGGACATACTGGGACCTCAGGGCGACAACAACGCGGAAATGCACTCCATTCTCGCTCAATATGGACTGCCATACAAATATCCGAAGAATGTGGAAGCTGCAGCTGAAAAAATCTCAGAGAAGATAACCGAACAGGACATTGCCGAGAGGGAAGACTTCAGAGATGTGTTTACCTGCACCATCGACCCTTACGACGCAAAAGACTTCGACGATGCCCTGTCTATCAGACTGTTAGACAATGGTCTATGGGAAGTGGGCGTGCATATTGCCGACGTGTCGCACTATGTTAAAGAGGGTTCGGTGATTGACAAAGAGGCGGTAAAGAGGGCTACGAGCGTATATCTCGTAGACAGAACCATACCGATGCTTCCGGAAAGGCTTTGCAACTTCATCTGCTCGCTTAGGCCAGACGAGGAAAAACTGGCATACAGCGTGATATTCGAAATGGACAACAATGCAGACATAAAGCGGTGGCACTTGGCACATACAGTGATAAAGAGTAACCGACGCTATGCTTACGAAGAGGTGCAGCAGATACTTGAAGACAATGGAGTGGTGGACGGACAGGGAATGCCTGCTCCTCCAGCTCCAAAGGGTGGGTACAAAGGAGATAATGCCGCAATGCTTGTTCAACTTGACAAACTTGCCAAACTGCTCAGGACTAAGAGGTTTAAGAACGGGGCCGTGAAATTTGACCGGGAGGAACTGCACTTCGACGTTGACGAGAAAGGAAAACCAATACGCTGTTTCTTCAAGAAGTCGAAAGACGCTAACAAGCTTATAGAGGAGTTTATGTTGCTGGCTAACCGTACCGTGGCGGAAAGCGTAGGAAAGGTGAAGAAGGGGACAAAGGCAAAGACACTGCCTTATAGAATACACGACCAACCTGACCCTACAAAACTGGAGACTCTAAGGCAGTTTGTAGTGAAGTTTGGATACAAACTGAAAACATCGGGCACCAAGGGTGCAATATCGAAGAGCCTTAATTCGCTGATGGACGAATGTGCGGGAAAGAAAGAGCAGAAACTCATAGAGACTGTGGCCCTGAGAGCTATGATGAAAGCGAAATACAGCATACATAATATCGGACACTATGGACTCGCTTTTGACTACTACACTCACTTCACGTCGCCCATCAGACGATATCCTGACACCATTGTCCACCGACTGCTCACGAAATACCAGAATGGCGGACGGTCAGTGAACAAAGACCACTGCGAAGAGCTTTGCGAACACTGTAGCGATATGGAGCAGGTGGCTCAGAATGCTGAGCGAGACTCTATTAAATATAAAATGGTGGAGTTTATGGCCGACAAGGTTGGCGAAGTGTATGATGCCCATATAAGCGGTATACAGAGCTATGGCATATATTGTGAGATTGACGACAATCACTGCGAGGGTCTTGTATCGATGCGCGACCTCGACGACGACTATTATGAGTTTGACGAAAAAAACTATTGTCTCGTGGGACGCCGCCGTCACAATGTCTACCAGTTGGGTGATCCTGTTCGCATAAAAGTGGCTGGCGCAAACGTTGAGCGCAAGCTGTTGGACTTTACACTTGAAAAGAAATGATACGTTATACACAACGGGAGGAACAGTGGAACTCATGGTCGCACGCAGCTGGAATTGTGATGGGTGTGGTCGTGGGTTCCATTTTCCTTTATCTGTGTTTTAAGGGTGACAATCCTTGGGCTCGTACAGGAGTTATTCTATACCTCTTCGGCATGCTCGCCTCGTATGTCGCCTCTACGGCATATCATGCCACACGGATGAGGAGCAAATGGAAGGAGAGATTGAGAAAATGGGATCATGCAGCCATCTATTGGCATATTGCCGGCTCTTACTCACCGCTCACGCTTGTGGCTTTGAGACAAGAGGGCTATTGGGGTTGGAGCCTGTTCGCCTTTGTATGGCTTTGCGCCATTGCGGGCACTGTTGTGAGTTTTAGAAAACTAAAGGAACACAGTAACCTGGAGACGTTTTGTTTTGTGGGGATGGGATTATCTGTGCTCGTGGCTTTCAAACCACTTATTAATAGCGTGAGTACTGCGGCTGTGTCGTGGATTATTGCCGAAGGCGTGATGTATATCACGGGAGCCGTGTTTTATAGTCTCAACCGCCGCCGCTTCATGCACTCAGTGTTTCACTTCTTCGTGCTTGCAGGCAGCATCTGTCATATAGTTGCGGTGTGGGACGTGCTTATGGAGTACATATAAAAAAGAAAGAGGCAAATCTCACGATCTACCTCTTCCTACATGAAAAAAAAATTAATGTGTTATGACAAAATTTACAATTCGTCTTTGACCAATGCAATGTGAAAATTAGAGATTTGGATTAATCTCATTCCACTTTTCTACTGGAGGTACAATGTTCAATGTAACAAGCTCGTCACGCATCTTGCAGAGGTGAGCATAGCTTGCATCGAGCAAGGCCATCTCCTCAGCAGTGCCTTCCGGCATCTTGTAGCTGCAACCGTTGGTGTCGAGAGTGGTGTCCATTGCCATCATGATGTTTTGGTACTTCTCGTTCTTTACGTATGTTCCAGCAGGCCATGCGAAAGGCTCACCGCCCATGACGGCACGAATCATCTCAACAGAGCAGTATGCTGGACTCTGCCATGAACTGCGTCCGCGGAGCTGGATAATCTTGGCGCCACCCTGTACTACATCGTTGCGCAGTTTCTCCCACTCTTCCTGTGGCAGTGCGTCTGTACCTATTATTTCGCTCAGCGGCTTGCCCTGAATCTTCACCTTGCTACCGAATACAGCCATCTGCTCGCCGTGACCGCCAAATGTGCGGCAACCGGTAACCTCGTCGCTTTTTACGCCAAACTTCTTGCAGAGCTCGCTGCGCAGGCGTGTAGAGTCAAGAGCCGCCAATGTAGTTACCTGAGATGGTTTCAGACCAGAGTAAAGAAGAGTAACAAGGCCTGTGAGGTCTGCAGGGTTGAAGATTACAACCACGTGCTTTACGTCAGGGCAGTATTTCTTGATATTCTGGCCCAGTTCCTCAGCTATCTTGCAGTTGCCGGCAAGGAGGTCTTCGCGTGTCATTCCTGCTTTGCGTGGAGCACCACCCGAAGAGATGATGTATTTTGCATCCTTGAAAGCTTCGGCAACGTCGGTCGTGGCGGTGAGATTCACACTGTCATATCCACAGTGGAACATCTCTTCCATCACACCCTCCATACCTGGAGCATATACGTCGTAAAGACACACATTGGGAGTCAGCTTCATTGTAAGAGCTGTCTGAACCATTGTTGAACCGATGGCGCCGCCGGCACCAACAATCACTAATTTGTCGTTAGTTAAAAATGCCATTTTATTTATTAATTTAAAAAGTTTATGCCTTCTTATTCGTGTTTCGGGTGGTGTCATTGTCACATTCCCGCACTTTCAACTGCAAAGGTAATAAAAAATACTTGACTATGGATATTTTTTATCTTTTTTTAATTCTTATTTCTCAGTTTTTTAGATTACTGCAATGTAGACTTTACATAACTTACCCAGTACGCAATAAATAATGTATTAAATAACCTTATTCCCTTGGCTATTACGAAAAAAAAAGCTAACTTTGCACCCTCGAAACAACTATCTTGTTGTCGCATAAAGAAAAATCGGTTTTAATGGATAATATCAGAAACGAATATGAAATAATGGCTCCTGTGGGGTCAAGGGAATGTCTGCAAGCTGCTATACAGGCTGGTGCCGACTCGATATACTTTGGAATTGAGCGGCTGAACATGAGGGCTCATTCGGCTTCCACGTTTACCATCGACGATCTGCGCGACATTGCATCCCAATGTCAAGAGCACGGAATGAAATCATATCTTACCGTCAATACCATCATCTATGGGGAGGATATTCCTCTGATGAGAGAGATAGTGGATGAGGCATACAAGGCAGGCATAACCGCAGTAATCGCAAGCGATGTGGCTGTAATGACATATTGCCGGCAGGTTGGGCAGGAGGTGCATTTGTCTACTCAGCTGAACATTAGCAATATTGAGGCCTTGAAGTTCTACGCTCAGTTTGCTGACGTAGTAGTGCTGGCGCGTGAACTGAATATAGAACAGGTGGCTGAGATATTCCGGCTTGCAGAGGAACAGAATATTTGCGGACCAAGCGGCAAGCGCATTAGGATAGAGATGTTTTGTCATGGGGCTCTCTGCATGGCAATAAGCGGAAAATGCTACTTGAGCCTCGCTAATGCCGGAAGGTCGGCCAACAGGGGGGAATGTGTGCAGATTTGCAGAAGGTCGTATCTCGTGACTGACCGTGAGACAGGCAACGAACTCGAGATAGACAACAAGTATGTGATGAGTCCTAAAGACCTGAAGACCATACGATTTATCGACCGTCTGATGAATGCCGGGGTGAGAGTGTTCAAAATTGAAGGAAGAGCTCGTGGGCCGGAATATGTCTATACAGTGGTGAAATGCTACAAAGATGCTATACAAAGCGTGATTGATGGCACATTCACAGAGGAGAAGAAAGATGTGTGGGACGAAAGGCTGGCAACGGTGTTCAACCGGGGATTCTGGGACGGATACTATCAAGGACAGATGATCGGGGAATGGAACAAACACTATGGGTCGTGTGCCACGGAAAGGAAGGTGTATATCGGACGAGGTGTGAAGTATTTCAGTAAACTAGGAGTGGCTGAATTCACTGTTGACGCTGCCGATTTCAAACTTGGCGACAAACTGCTTATTACGGGTCCAACCACTGGAGTGATATATTTAGATGCTACTGAAATACGCCTTGAACTTGAGCCAGTGGACAAGGCTCCGAAAGGCACTCATGTGTCTATACCAGTTCCTGGAAAGATACGCCCCAGCGACAAATTGTTTAAATTGGAAAAACAAGAAGAACTATGACAATAAATGAAATTCAAGATGAAATAATCGAAGAGTTCTCTGGATTCGACGATTGGATGGACAAATACCAGTTGCTTATAGACTTGGGCAACGAACAGGCACCGCTCGACGAAAAGTACAAGACTGAGAGTAACCTTATAGACGGATGTCAAAGCCGTGTGTGGCTTCAGTGTGACTATGAAGATGGAAAACTCGTGTTTACTGCCGAGAGCGACGCTCTGATAGTGAAAGGCATCGTGGCCCTGCTCATAAGGGTTCTTAGCGGTCATACTCCAAAGGAAATAGTAGATGCAGACCTGTACTTTATTGACCAAATTGGACTGAAAGACCATTTGAGCCCCACAAGAAGCAACGGACTGCTCGCAATGATGAAGCAAATGAAAATGTATGCTGTAGGATACAGCTTGAAAAATTAAAAAATTAAAGGATTAAAGGATTAAGGTGGACATACGACTTGTCAACTCGTTCACTTGTCAACTAAATAATAAATTTATGTCATTAAAATGTGGTATTGTAGGACTGCCTAACGTAGGCAAGTCAACACTGTTCAACTGTCTGTCAAGCGCAAAGGCACAGGCAGCAAACTTCCCCTTTTGTACTATTGAGCCTAACGTAGGAGTAATCACTGTGCCAGACGAGAGGCTTACAAAGCTTGCCGAACTGGTGCACCCAGGAAGAATAGTGCCGGCAACATGTGAAATAGTAGACATTGCAGGACTTGTGAAGGGAGCAAGCAAGGGAGAGGGTCTCGGAAACAAATTCTTGGGAAACATAAGGGAGACCGACGCAATCATCCACGTACTCAGATGCTTCGAGGATGATAATATTACCCATGTAGACGGGACAATAGACCCAGTGCGCGACAAAGAAATTATTGACACCGAACTACAACTTAAAGACCTTGAGACCATTGAGTCGAGGCTGCAGAAACAACAGAAAGTTGCGGCCATCGGCAACAACAAGGACGCAAAGATTGAAGTGGCGGTGTTACAGGCTTTTAAAGAAGTCCTGGAACAGGGGAAAAACGCTCGAACTGTAGCGTTTGACTCAAAAGAAGAACAAGATGCTGCGCGCAACCTCTTCTTGCTCACCGCAAAACCAGTGCTCTATGTGTGCAACGTGGACGAGGCTTCTGCTAAGAGTGGAAATGAGTTCACAAAAAAAATAGAGCAACTCGCAAAAGAGGAAGGAGCCGAGGCTATGGTTATAGCTGCAAAGACAGAAGAAGACATAGCGGAACTCGAGTCATACGAAGACAAGCAGATGTTTCTAGAAGAACTCGGACTGGAGGAAAGTGGCGTAAACCGTCTCATCAAGAAGGCTTACTCACTGCTCAACCTTGAGACATTCATCACTGCCGGAGAAATGGAAGTGAAGGCTTGGACCTATCACAAGGGATGGAAGGCTCCTCAGTGTGCAGGAGTGATACACACAGACTTCGAAAAGGGTTTCATACGTGCTGAAGTGATAAAATACGATGACTACATCCAGTTCGGATCGGAAGCTGCAGTGCGAGAGGCTGGAAAACTTGGCATTGAGGGTAAGGAATATGTAGTGCAGGACGGAGACATCATGCATTTCAGGTTTAATGTTTAGTATTTGTCAACTTGTCAACTTGTCAACTTGTCAACTTTTGAAAATATGGAACTATACATTAATTGGAATCCCAGTGTTACCACCATTTTCGGACTCAGGTGGTATGGATTGTGCTGGTTGCTCGGACTGCTCGGGGCCTACCTCATAGTGAAGAAGCTATATAAGCATCAGGGTTTAAAGGACTCACTCTTTGAGCCCCTGTTCTACTACTGCTTCTTCGGAGTGCTTGTAGGAGCACGACTCGGCCACTGCATCTTCTACCAACCCGACTATTATCTTACCTCATTCCCGCATTTAGTGGAAATGATTCTTCCTATACATTTCATGCCTGAAGGAGGATGGAAATACACCGGATATGAGGGACTGGCAAGCCATGGAGGAACACTCGGACTGATGATAGCCCTGTGGCTGTATGTGAAGAAGACCAAGCTGAGCCTATGGACAGTGCTTGACAACATTGCAATAGCGACTCCTATTGCAGCCTTCTTCATACGCATTGGAAACCTGATGAACTCAGAGATAATAGGAAAGGTGACCGATGTGCCTTGGGCTTTTGTGTTTGAGCGTGTGGACATGCTGCCTCGACATCCAGGGCAACTATATGAGGCCATTGCCTATCTCATACTTCTTTTCATTGGTTTTGCCATATACAAGAAGCACCCTGGGCGTGTGGGCACTGGATTCTATTTCGGACTTTGTCTTACATATATTTTCACCGCCCGATTCTTCATCGAGTATACAAAGGAGATACAGGAAGCCTTTGAAGCCTCTCTCCCGCTCGACATGGGACAATTGCTGAGCATACCATTTGTGATACTGGGAGTGACTTGCATGCTAAGATATAAAAAGAGATAAATGACTTGAATAAAACGAAACAATATTATTAACAATGACCAAAACATCTATCATCGCAGCATTGCTGTTCGGGACTATGCTTAACACGCAGGCCCAAATCAAAACTAATGAGGGAATAAGCTACCTCATGAATCAACCAAAGGATGTGTCGGCTGACTTCAGCGATATTGCCAATACCTACTTTTTTGCCGATAGCCTTGCGGCCTTCGACGCTGAAAAGGGCGTTGGAAAGGTGAAGTGGGAACGATATCGTATCGCACCAAGACAGGCCTTTAATACTAATGGGTTCTGGCCACAGAAGCAACACATGCTTGACTTTCCTGAAACAGCTTACGATAATGCGCCGGAGCTGAAGTTCCAACTGAGGTTTGTCAGCCCGCGTACTGTGCGCATCACCATGCTCACCACACCTATAGAACCAAAAGACAACGATGCCGATGACCTGATGTTTTGTTCCGTGCCGAAAGACAATGACAAGTCGTGGAAAATGACCGACAAGGGAAAGGCCTTTGCATGGTCGTCGCCTTACGGAACCATAGAGGTGCAGAAATACCCTTGGCGCATCGTTTTGAAAGACAACAAGGGACGAGTTCTCACTGAGTCAAGAACACTTGCTGACAACGATTCCACACAAGTAAAAATCCTTCCGTTTAACTTCATAAAAAGAGGGTCCGACAACTCAAGAAGTATTAACCCGGTATTCTCACTTGCACCGCAGGAGAGAATCTATGGCTGCGGCGAGTCGTTCACATCACTTAATAAAGTAGGACAGAAAGTGCAACTCTTCGTGACCGACCCGCAAGGTCCTGAGACTCCAGGAATGTACAAGCCTGTGCCATTCTATTTCAGCAATCGCGGATATGGAGTATTTATGCACACTTCCGCACCTGTCACAGCCGACTTCGGCAAAAGCTACATCGGCACTCAAAGCTTGTATATGGCAGACGAGAAGATGGATTTCTTCGTGTTCTTCGGACAACCAAAGGACATTCTCGACGAGTATACTGACATTTCGGGAAAGAGTCCTATGTTGCCGCTATGGACATTTGGTACATGGATGAGCCGCATCACATATTTCTCACAGAAGGAAGGACTCGACATTGCCGCCAACCTGAGAAAATATAAGATTCCCGCCGATGTGATACACTTCGACACCGGATGGTTTGGAGTTGACTGGCAGTGTGACTACCAATTTGCAGCTGACCGCTTTGAGAATCCTGTAGAAATGATGAAGAAGATGCGTAGCGACGGATTTCATGTGTGTCTCTGGCAATTACCGTATTTCACTCCCAAAAACAAATTTTTCGATGAACTGCTCGATGGTGGCATGGCAGTGAAAAATGCATGTGGATCGTCTCCATACGAAGATGCAGTGCTTGATCTTAGCAATCCTAAAACTGTCAGTTGGTATCAGCAAAAGATTGCAGGACTCGTAAGGCAGGGCGTAGGAGCCATAAAGTGTGACTTCGGCGAGGCTGCACCGCTCGACGGATTCTATCATAGCGGAAAGGGTGGACTCTATGAGCACAATCTGTATCCGTTGAGATACAACAAGGCTCTGTGGGAGGCTGTAAAAGAAAACTCAGCCGACAGCGAGGGAGTGATATGGGCACGAAGTGCCTGGGCAGGGTCGCAACGATATCCATTGCACTGGGGAGGCGATGCTGCCACGACCAACACTGGCTTCATTGGTGACCTGCGTGGTGGACTCTCATTCGGACTCAGCGGTTTCTCCTTCTGGAGTCATGACATAGGTGGATTTGTGACAGAAACACCCGAAGATCTCTACCGGCGCTGGCTGCCATTTGGATTTCTGTCAAGCCATAGCCGTGCACATGGTGCTCCCCCCACCGAACCTTGGCTTATTAGCAAGGGACTTACCGATGCATTCCGTGAGAGTGCAGAAATGAAATACAAACTCATGCCTTATGTTTATGCACAGGCTAAAGACTGCTCTGAGCGAGGACTGCCAATGGTAAGAGCACTGCTCGTGGAGTTTCCCGATGACCCTGGAGCATGGCTCGTGGAGGATGAGTACATGTTTGGTTCACAAATGCTCGTTGCCCCACTTCTCGAAACTGGCAAGTCGCGTATGTGTTATCTGCCTGCTGGAAAGTGGATTGACTATCAAAGCGGAAAGGTGTACGAGGGCGGTTATAGGGAAATAAGCGTAGGAAAGATTCCTTGTGTCATTCTCGTTCGGGATGGAAGCATCATTCCTCACGCTCCTCTCGCACAGCGAACAGACCAGATACGTTGGGACAAAATAGAAATGAAACATTACCGCTCGGCTGACAACATAAAGTGTAGCGGAATCGTTTATCGCCCTGGCGATGCAAATATTGAAAAGATCTCAGATCGTTAAAAATGACAGAATCTCCCATACTCGCACTTCAGCAACAACGCATACTCCTTGAAATAGAATATAACGTGGACAAGGAGGAACATAAAAAACAAATGGAAGCCAAGGGACTCGAGCGCTTGGCCAAGAGGGGCGATGTGTGGCTTAACGTAAGATTCGGCCGCAGCTACTACAATTCGTTAAACCAGCTCTCGGTGGAAATACTGAGAACACAAGACAATGAGATTGAACACAATTTCGAGTTCGGACGACCGGTATATATCATCTTTACTGAAAAGCCGAGCAACAAAAACGAAAAGAGGACAAAGTCGATAAATGGTACAGTGAGCTACGTGGATGGTGACAGAATGGTGGTTGTAGTGCCTGACGGCACCGACACAGTAGGAATGCAGACTGCATCGTCGCTCTACGTACAGCTTGGCTTCGATGAGACAACCTATCGCCTTATGTTTGAGGCTCTCGACCGGACCATCAGTGCCAGAGGCCGTCTTGGCTATCTGCGCGACCTCTTCTATAGCAACCATAAAGCCGAAACATTTACGTTTGCCCCGCTAAGCTTCCCGTTTCTGAATGTGTCACAGGAAAGGGCAGTAAACGAGGTGCTTAGGGCAAAGGATGTTGCGGTGGTGCACGGACCGCCTGGAACAGGAAAGACCACTACGCTCGTGGAAGCCATCTATGAGACATTGCGACGAGAGAACCAGGTTCTTGTCTGTGCGCAAAGCAATATGGCTGTTGACTGGATTTCAGAAAAACTAGTGGACAGGGGAATTAATGTGCTGCGAATAGGCAATCCTACAAAGGTGAACGACAAAATGCTTTCCTTTACCTACGAACGACGCTTTGAGAGTCATCCTGACTATCCACAGCTTTGGGCTATAAGGAAAGCCATACGCCAGTTGCGGGCAAACCGAAAGCGAGGCGACAACAGCTTCCACCAGAAGATGGAACGACTGAAGGAGCGGGAGATAGAACTCGAACTGAGAATAAGAAACAAACTCTTCGGAGAGGCGAGGGTCATTGCATCCACTCTTGTGGGCAGTGCAAACCGACTGCTCGACGGAATGAAATTCGGTACGCTCTTTATCGACGAGGCGGCACAGGCTCTCGAGGCCGCATGCTGGATTCCTATTCGGCGTGCCACAAGGGTGATACTTGCGGGCGATCATTGCCAGCTACCGCCTACAATAAAAAGCATTGCTGCCATGAAAGGCGGACTCGACAAGACGCTTATGCAACGTATAGTAGAATGCAAGCCTGAGGCAGTAACACTGCTGAAAATGCAATACCGAATGAACGAAGACATAATGCGCTTCTCTTCTGACTGGTTCTACAATGGACAAGTGGAAGCGGCACCAATGGTGAAGTATAGAGGTATACTCGATCTTGATAAGGCAATAGAATGGAAAGACACGTCTGGCAATGCTTACCACGAGGAATTCGTAGGCGATAACTTCGGACGTATAAACAAAGAGGAAGCTCAGCTTACACTACTTTCGCTTGCTGAATATTTTGTGCGCATAGGCAGACAGCGAATCATTGACGAGCGTATCGACGTGGGAATAATATCACCTTACCGTGCACAAGTACAATATCTGCGGCATCTGATAAAGAAGACCGACTTCTACAAACCTTTCAGAAAGATAATATCCGTAAATACCGTTGACGGATTCCAAGGTCAGGAGCGTGACATCATCGTGATATCAATGGTGCGCAGCAACGAGGAAGGACAGATAGGATTCTTGAGAGACCTGCGCCGAATGAACGTGGCTATCACGAGGGCAAGGATGAAACTCATCATCCTTGGAGATTCTGCCACTCTCATCCGGCATCCATTCTATCGTCGACTGAAAGAATACATTGACAGTTTGAGTGAAACATATTAATATCAATCGTTATGGATCATACCTTATATATATATAACGCGACGCTTTGGACGATGACAGTCATCGCTGTCTTCGTATTTGCATGCCTTTATTTCGTGAAGGCAGGCTATGGTATATTTCGAACCAAGGCATGGGGATGGTCGATAGACAATAAGGTGGCATGGGTGCTAATGGAAGCACCTGTGTTTATAATAATGCTATGGATGTGGACAAGCAATGGGGCGACAACCGCTTTGCCAGCTTTCTTTGCATTCCTGCTTTTCCAGATGCATTATTTTCAACGATCGTTTGTCTTCCCCCTGCTGATGAAAGGAAAGAGCCGGATGCCCATTGCCATCATACTTATGGGTGTCACGTTTAATGTAGTGAATGGCATCCTCTTGGGCAAGGGACTCTTCAGCTTTCCTCCGTCTAGTTTCAACGAGGGAACGGCATTTTTCCTCCGTCCACTGTCACTATTTGGCATCGCTGCTTTCTTCCTTGGCATGGGCATCAACCTACACTCCGACCATGTTATCCGCCATTTGCGAAAGCCTGGCGACACCAATCACTATCTGCCCTCCAAGGGGCTATACCGCTATGTCACCTCAGCAAACTATTTTGGAGAACTCATAGAATGGATAGGTTTCGCTCTCTTCACCACCATACCCGCCGCATGGGTTTTCGTCATCTGGACAGCTGCCAACCTAATTCCCCGTTCAGCTGCCATACATAAGTGCTATCGCAAGGAATTCGGCGATGCCGTGGGAAAAAGAAAAAGAATTATTCCATTTATATATTAATAAATAGAGATGATTATGGTATCAAAACTCTTCACACCAGTAAACATAGGACCGCTGACTCTGAGGAACAGAACAATTCGCTCTGCAGCCTTTGAGAGCATGTGCCCGGGCAATGTTCCGAGCAAACAGTTGCTTGACTATCATCATTCGGTAGCCGAAGGAGGCGTAGGAATGACCACAGTGGCATATGCCGCAGTGTGCCAGAGCGGACTCTCCTTTGACCGTCAGCTTTGGATGCGCCCGGAAATTGTCCCAGGCCTCAGGGAACTAACCGATGCCGTACACAAGGAAGGTGCAGCCGCATCTATCCAACTCGGTCACTGCGGCAATATGTCGCACAAAAGCATCTGTGGTTGTTTGCCCGTGGGAGCCTGTAGCGGTTTTAACCTCTATTCGCCCACTTTCGTCCGCGGATTGCGTGCCGACGAACTGCCGGAGATGGCACGTAACTATGGCAATGCCGTGCGTCTGGCTCGAGAGGCTGGTTTCGATGCTGTTGAGGTGCATGCTGGACATGGATATCTTATCAGCCAGTTTCTTTCTCCTTCCACTAATCACCGCAAGGATGAGTTTGGAGGATGTCTCGAAAACCGAATGCGCTTCATGGATATGTGTATGGACGAGGTTATGAAGGCAACAGGGAACGACATGGCTGTGTTAGTGAAGATGAATATGCGCGATGGATTCAAGGGTGGAATGGATATCGATGAGGCTCTTTTAGTGGCAAAAAGACTGCAGCAGGATGGTGCACACGCACTGGTGTTGAGCGGTGGCTTCGTTAGCAAGGCTCCGATGTATGTGATGCGTGGCGAGATGCCAATACGCACCATGACACACTACATGGACTGCTGGTGGTTGAAGTATATGGTGAGATTAGTGGGCAAGATGATGATACCTTCGGTGCCATTCAAGGAAGCTTATTTTCTCGACGATGCACTGAAGTTCCGCATGGCTCTGCCCGATATGCCGCTTGTGTATGTGGGAGGATTAGTCTCAAGAGACAAGATAGACGAGGTGCTCAATGCCGGTTTTGAGGCAGTACAGATGGGCCGCGCACTACTCAATGAGCCAGGCTTCGTTAACCGAATGAAGGCAGAGGAAAACGCCCGTTGCAACTGCCGTCACAGCAACTACTGCATTGCCCGAATGTACACACTCGACATGGCTTGTCACCAACACTTGGATGAGGAACTACCACGATGCCTGAAGCGTGAGATTGAGGAAATAGAGAAAAAAGGATGATATATGAATAAGCTACTGACCCTATTGGCTCTTTTGGTGCTACTGACTTTCATCGGTTGTTCCGACAAGGGGACTGCGGGCAAAACTAAGGGTACTGACAGCACACACGCGAAAGAGTATATCACCAAAATAAGCCTTCAGGAGCCCGACCGCGCCCTTGCCATCATCGACACAATGGAGATGAACAAGGAGGCGTTGTCGTATGAACTGAATTACTTGCGTTTTGCTATCTATGTAAACGGTTTCTCCGATATGAAGATGGCGGAATATTATGGCAAACAGGTGTTGAAGGACTCCGTTGAGCTAAAGAAAGACGTGAAATGCCATTTCACTATTTTGAACACACTTGCCGACATTGCCAACCAAAACAGCCAATACGCCCAAAGCATAAAATACGCGAAGGAGGCCTACGACCTGGCAAAAAAAAACAATGTCAAAGAGTATGAGGTGTCGGCTACGGAAGCCTTAGCGCTGAGTCTCATAAAACTTGGCGACGACGAAAATGGATTCAAACTCTTTGCTGAGGGAAAGGACGAAATTCTCAAGTCGTTGGATCAGGACGTTGACTTCAGGAAGGTTAACAATGCCTACTCCTTCGTGGGCAACTACATGGAAAGTCTCATGACAGCCAAAAGATACTACGAGGCGGGACTGCTGATTCCTGACCTGCTCAACATCACAAAGAAAATGGAGGCGGTGGACGACGTGATGGACGGGGTGGTGGAATACCGCCAGCTCCACACCTACGGAATGCTGATGAAGTACTACGACAAGACGGGCAACACAAAGGAGTCGGAGAAATATCTCGCACTGATACAGAAGTCGCAGCTCGCGGGAACGAGTTTCGTGGAGGCCCTTGTTTCGGAGCATTACCTAAACGTGGGCGACGTGAAACGCCTTGCGGAGATGACCGCCAGCATAAGGGAAAACGCAGTGGCAAACAACGACACCCTCTCGGAGTTTTTCGTGGAATATGTGCTCGACTATGAGAAATATATAAGTAAGGCTCAGGGCAACTACCGCGAGGCTTTCGAGAAGGCGGAGGTGATAAGCAGCGTGAAGGACTCGATAGCCAAGCGCACAAACGAGGAGGACGGCGCACGACTGGCTAAAATCTACGAGACGCAGGAGAAGGAACGCCTCTTGGCGGAGAAGGACGCGCAGTTGTCGTGGCATAAAGGCATCTTCGTGGTCGTGGCGGTGGTTTTGGCGCTCGCCTTAGTGTTCATTGTCATGCTGCTGATGTTTAACCGCAAGGTGAATCGCCGCAACAAGACCATTGTCTCAACAATTAACCAAATGATGGAGAAAGAGGGTGAGCTGACACGACTGCGCCTCAGCGACGACGCGAAGAACGTGGATCCCGACGAAATGCGCCTAATGCAGAGCCTCGAAATGCTGAAGGACGACATGCCGATGGACGACATTTCCACTGCATTGGGCTTTACAGACGCTGCCGACTTTGCCAAGAAGTTCTACACCCATTTCGGCATCCACGCTGAGGAATACCGCAAGTGGTCGAGACAACTCAGTGAGCAGGAGAATACGGGCGTGAAAGAGGCGAAGCAGATGAGAGATTCGTTCATCAGCAGCATGTCGCATGAGATACGCACTCCGCTAAACCAAATTTATGGTTTCGTGCAGCTGCTTACCGATCCAAATATACAGCTCTCCGATGACGAGAAACGACAGTATAACGACATTATAGGTGACCAAACCAGATACATGACACGCTTAATAAACAAGTTTCTTGAGATTTCAGAATACGAGAGCAACGATGAGCCGCTGCCATGCGAGAAAGTCTCAATAGATGAATTGTTTGATGAAGTAAATTCCGTTGTGCCTCGACCAGCTGACGGAGTGGAGCTTACCTTCTGCAACAGTAACAACGTTGCAGAGCTGAAAACCAATCGCAAAGGACTCTCGCGCATCCTTCTGTGCATAGTGGGTAATGCAGTGAAATTCACTTCTTCGGGCTATATTAAGGTGGAATGCAACACAAATGTTGAAGGCAACATGATTTTTTCTGTCACCGATACTGGTATTGGAATACCGATGGGTGATGAGGAGCGCATCTTTGACCGCTTCTACAAAGTTGATAGCTTTGTCCCAGGCCCAGGACTCGGCCTTTCATTGGCACGGGTGATTGCCGGCCGAATAGGAGCAACCATTGTTGTAGATAGGAGCTATAAGGATAAAGGCTCGAGATTTGTTGTAACATTATTTAATTGATATGAAGAAATTAGCAATAATCACTGGAGCTGACGGATGTATGGGCTCTGAGATAGCGCGGGCTGTGGCTATTGAGGGCTTTCATGTAGTCATGGCTTCAAGAAATATTGAACGCGCAAAGCAAAAGCGAAAGTGGATAATATCTGAATCGGGAAATCCTGATGTAGAGATTATTTACATCGACCTTGCCTCTCTGAAGAGCGTAAGGGCTTTCGTCGAGGAGATATTCAAGCGCGAAGCGCCTGTGGCTTTGCTTATGAACAACTCTGGCATAATGGAACAACAGGGACGCACCATCACCGAGGATGGTATGGAGCGTACTGTGCAGGTGAATTATGTTGGACACTACCTGTTGTCAAGACTCCTTGTACCTAAGATGGAAAGGGGAAGCAGGATAGTGTCGATGACGTCGCTCACTTACCGATGGGGTAGGATAGACTTCCCGACGTTTTTCAATTCAGGATGCCGCGGATCGTATTGGCGTATATTCCCGTATTTCAACTCAAAGCTTGCCATTACGCTTTTCACCATAAAACTCGCCAAGGAACTGAAAGACAAGGGTATAATGGTTAATTGCGCCGATCCAGGCATTGTGGCCACAGACATAATATACTTCAAGATGTGGTTTGACAGTCTCACACGTGTGTTTTTCGCTCCCTACATCCGCACGCCTCGCCAAGGAGCTGCCACGGCTATCCGTCTTCTTCTGTCGAAGGATGTTGAGGGGCAGACTGGTACATTCAACCTTTCCTGTCATGAGAAGAAATTGGGTAAGAAATATACCCAAAGTCCTATGCTCGAGAAGTTATGGGCTGAGACAGCAAAAAGGGTTGGGTTATAATTTGTCTCTAAACAAGAAAAAGACAGGAGGAATCCCAATAGTCCTCCTGTCTTAATGATATAGGATATTGAAAGGATTTCATAAGGAAGAACCTATTCGGCGAAAGCAGCAGCTTCGGCTGCGGCAATGATGTCTTCACGCGACTGTGTCTTTGGCTTTGCCGTAATGTCAGAGAGGTCGAACTCGTCGCTCTGGATGGTTGTTGGATTTGATGTCTCAGTCATTTCGACAGCCTGTGGCTTAATGTCCTTTTCTTTATGTTCACAGTTATCTTCCTTGTTTGCAGTAATGATGAAATCGTTCTTCTCTTCGGTGTCTGGCACGTTAAGTATAGGACTTTCTTCCATTTTTGTCCTGTTGCCTTTAGCTTCAAAAACAGCATCAATAAACTGCGGCTCGCGTTTCAGTCTTTGAAGGGTTTCCTTAGCAGCATTTTGCTGGCTTTCTTTTTTAGAGTAACCTAATCCCGATGCACCTTCAAGTCCTTCTATCAAAGTCTTGTAGTTGAAGGTTGGGCTACCAGTATTGTCTTTTCCCTGACTGATAAGTTTGAAATCAAGTCTCACCTTGTTTTTTTGACTCCATTCAATGAGTTTGCTTTTGAAGTTCACCTCTTTGTATGCCACTTTATCGATGTTGATAAGTTTTTGGAGAATCTGTTTCTGCATGAATTTCATGCAGTAGTTGTATCCCCTGTCGAGATATATGGCGCCTACGAGTGCTTCGAAAGCGTTACCTCCAACATAGCTGTTGTGAGTGTTGTTGTGTCCTGCCGACAGTATGAGTTGGTTAATACCCATTTCCTGTGCTAGCTTGTTGAGAGTGTCTCTCTGTACGAGTTTACTTCTGGTGTTGGTGAGAAATCCTTCCCGTTTTCCTTCGAAGTGCCTGTATACTATATCGCCCACTACAGCGTCGAGTATGGCATCGCCGAGGAATTCAAGCCTTTCGTTGTTTACTGGTTTTCCCTTTGCGTTTCTTTTGGCTACGCTTTTGTGCATAAGTGCCATTTTGTAGTATTCTATATTTTGTGGATAGAATCCCAAAATGGAGTAAAGAGAAGAAAAAAGCTCCTTCTCCTTTCGGAAAGGGAGCCTTAATCTGTCAAAGAGTATATTATTCAGCATACTTTTTGAATACTACGCAAGCATTGTGTCCACCAAAACCGAAGGTGTTGCTAATGGCGGCGCGTACTTCACGCTTCTGTGCTTTGTTGAATGTGAAGTTGAGGTTGTAGTCAATCTCTTCGTCGTTGTCGCCTTCCTCGTGGTTGATGGTTGGAGGGACGATATCGTTTTTCACAGCCAGAATGGTGGCCATGGCCTCAACAGCTCCTGCAGCTCCGAGCAGGTGACCTGTCATTGACTTTGTAGAGCTGATGTTGAGTTTGTATGCAGCCTCTCCGAATACCTCTTTGATGGCCTTTGCTTCAGAAATGTCTCCCACGTGTGTGGAGGTGCCATGTACGTTAATGTAGTCGATGTCTTCAGGCTTCAGACCAGCGTCTGCCAGTGCATTCTCCATTACGAGGCGAGCACCGAGACCTTCTGGATGAGAGGCTGTGATGTGATATGCGTCGGCGCTCATGCCTTCGCCCACCATCTCTGCATAGATTTTTGCTCCGCGAGCCTTTGCGTGCTCAAGTTCCTCAAGAATGAGACAACCAGCTCCTTCACCCATGATGAAACCGTCGCGTGATGCGCTGAACGGACGTGAGGCGGTCTGAGGAGAGTCGTTACGAGTGCTCAGTGCATGCATGGCGTTGAATCCGCCTACGCCACAACCGCATATGGCTGCTTCTGCACCACCGGCAACGATGGCGTTGGCTTTCCCGAGACGTACGAGGTTGAATGCGTCAGCAAGTGCGTTTGTAGAAGATGCACAAGCCGAAGTCGTTGTATAGTTGGGGCCGTGGAAGCCGAAGTTTATAGATATCTGTCCTGCTGCGATGTCAGCAATCATTTTAGGGATGAAGAACGGATTGAACTTTGGACCGTCTTCTTCGTGTATACCGTAGTACTTCACTTCATCCTCGAAGGTCTTTATACCACCGATACCCACACCAAAAACCACACCAATGCGGTTTTTGTCTACGCTTTCCAAGTCCATGCCACTGTCCTTTACGGCCTGCATTGCCGAAATCATGGCCAGCTGTGTGTAGCGGTCCATCTTGCGAGCCTCTTTACGGTCGATGAATTCGGTGATGTTTAGATTCTTAACTTCGCATGCGAACTGTGTCTTGAACTTTGAAGCGTCAAACAATGTAATAGGCGCAGCACCGCTCACTCCATTGACTAGGCTATTCCATGTCTCCTCTGGAGTGTTGCCGACGGGAGTAACAGCTCCCATACCTGTTACAACTACTCTTTTTAATTCCATGTAAAAAATTGTTGTTGAAAAAGTTGAATGAAGACAATTGGGAATTTCAGAATGTGAAATTCCCAATTGGCATAGATTCAAGATTATTTTGAATTCTCTTCGATGTAAGCGATAGCGTCGCCTACAGTGCCGATCTTCTCAGCCTTGTCGTCTGGGATAGATACACCGAAAGCTTTCTCAAATTCCATGATGAGCTCTACAGTGTCGAGAGAGTCTGCACCGAGGTCGTTAGTGAAGCTTGCTTCTGGCTTTACTTCTGCTTCGTCAACACCGAGTTTTTCTACGATGATTTCCTTTACTTTAGATTCAATTTCTGACATAATTTTGTTGTTTAAAATGTTAATACTGATTTCTATCTTAAAGTTTTCGGGTGCAAAGTAACTAATTTTTAGTCAATTATGCAAATGTTTTTAAAGAAAAAGTGATGAAAATTGCACACGCAACCCTTGATTGTGCATGTTTTTTGACCAAAATCAAGCATTTTATGCTCTTTTTTAGTGTGAATAATACATTTTTCAGTATGTTGTCACACTTCATATTTCTCTCGTCTGAGACGATAATTTCCACGTTGTTCCTCAAAACCTTCTGGATGTGACTTTAGAAGGACTGTGTCGAACAGAGGGTCGTAGAGGTCAAGTGGTGTGTTGAAACTGAAACTGGCTGGCAAGTGTGGAGGTGACACAAGACCTGGATTGGGCACGTTGAAAAATCGGCACAGTGAATCAATCACCATATTGTCGGCATTGGTCTTTCCGTCGGCTGAGTAGCCTGCTATATGTGGCGTGGCTATGTAGGCTCTTCGAAGGAGCTCCCTATCGATGTCAGGCTCGTTTTCCCATGTGTCTATCACTGCATTGGATATTATGCCGCAGTCCATAGCTTCAAGCAGTGAACGCTCGTCTACCACGCCGCCACGGCTTGTGTTGATGATCGTAATGTCGGGGCGTGACATGCCCATAAGAAAATTGCGGTCGGCCAGATGGTAGGTGTGATGTGGACCGCTATGTGTTAGAGGCACGTGGAAGGTGACAACATCGGCGTTTAGGCGGATGTCGTCGAGACTGACGAATTTTGGGTCGGGAATGAAGGGGTCGTTGACTATTACTCTCATGCCATACTTTTCCCCGATGCGTTTGACCTGTTTGCCTACATGTCCGCATCCCACAATGCCGAGCGTGGATTTGTCGAGACGGAGGTGCTTGTCGCGCTGAAGACTGAGCAACGTGGTTTCGATATATTGTCCCACCGAGGAAGCGTTGCATCCCGGACAGTTGACCCAGCGTATTCCAGCGCTATCGAGATATTGGGTGTCGAGGTGGTCTATTCCTATGGTGGCAGTGGCCACAAACTTCACATTGGTGTGTTCGAGCAATTGGCGATTGCAGCGTGTCCTTGTACGTACTATGAGTGCGTCGGCATCAGTTAGGTCGTCATGTGTGATGTCAGCTCCTTTGATGTATCTTACATCTTTCGTTATCCTTTCAAGAACTTCCCTGATATATGGTATTTTGTCGTCAACTATAATTTTCATATTTTATATAGATTAGGTGAACAAAAAAGATGATTTTTTGATTAATCTGCCGCAAAAGTACATAAAAACTCTAAAAAATAACCATATTTAGGGGAAAAAGTACGTTTTTTGTTTGATATTTGAAAAAGAATGCTTAGATTTGCAGATAAAAACGAAAAAAAGAATAACAAAATGTCATTTTCAGAACATTGCAACAAGGTATTCAATCAAGCAATTAGAGACTATCATCTGACAGACAATGTTGACGTACAGATGAATAATCCCTATGATAGAGGCACTATTGATTATAGTCTGTACATGAAGTGTTGGATAGACACAGTGCAGTGGCATTTCGAGGATATCATACGCGACCCTCATATTAATGCCGACGACGCTGTGGCGCTAAAGAGGCGCATAGACCGGAGCAACCAAGACCGTACTGACTTGGTGGAGGAGATAGACAGTTATTTCCGCCAGCAGTATAGCCATGTGGTTCCACTTCCAGAAGCTCGCATCAACACCGAGAGCCCAGCATGGGCTATTGACCGTCTTTCCATATTGGCCTTGAAGATTTATCACATGAAAGAGCAGACAGAAAGGACTGATGCTACGGTGGAACACTGTCAAAAGTGCGAGGCCAAGCTAAGTGTGCTCATTGAGCAGCAGCAGGATCTTGGCACTGCCATCGACCAGTTGCTTGAGGATATTGAGGCTGGAAGAAAGTATATGAAGGTGTATCGTCAGATGAAAATGTATAACGACCCATCTACCAACCCCGTGCTTTACGGCAAGAAATAGGAGATGAAAAAAGAGCATATACTTATAATGCGCTTTTCCGCATTAGGTGATGTAGCCATGATGGTGCCTGTGGTCTATTCATTGGCCATGACTTACCCTGATGTAAGAATAACAGTGCTGAGCAGGAAATTTGCGCGCGCCTTCTTTGATGACTTGGCGCCTAACGTGTATTTCATGGGTGCAGACCTGAACATGGAGTATCGCGGAGTAAAAGGCCTTAACGCCCTTTACAGAAGGTTGATGGCCAAAAATTTCACTGCAGTGGCTGATTTCCATAATGTGCTTCGTTCTGACTATCTCAGACTTAGGTTTAATCTCGACCGCTATCGTGTGGCTCATATTAATAAAGACCGTGCGGGGCGAAGAAAGTTGACTGCAAAGGGAAAAAAGTGTCTGAAGCAGCAAGATTCTCCTTTCAAGAAATATGCTGATGTTCTTGCCAGACTGGGTTATCCCATCGAGAATAATTTCAAGTCGTTGTTTTCAGAAGAAGGCGGCAACTTGAACCTTTTGCCGGCACTGTTCGGACCGAAAAATTCTTTTGAGAGGTGGATAGGCATAGCCCCATTCGCTGCACATGAAGGGAAAATATATCCTGAGAGACTTATGTGGCAGGTTGTCGACCAACTTTTGGCCTGCGATCCACAAGTCAAGATATTCCTCTTTGGAAAGGGTAAGAAGGAAGAGGCTACCTTCGAGGAATGGTGTGCGAAAAACCAGCGATGCGTAAGTGTATCGAAGCATCTGGAAACTATGCATCAGGAACTGATACTGATGAGCCACCTTGACGTAATGGTGTCGATGGACAGTGCCAACATGCATATGGCCTCGCTCGTGGCTACGCCAGTGGTAAGCATATGGGGCGCCACTCATCCTTTGGCAGGATTCATGGGATGGGGGCAGAGTCTGGATAATGTCGTGCAGTTGGACCTCCCGTGCCGTCCGTGCAGCATCTTTGGCAACAAGCCTTGTCTTCGTGGCGACTACGCTTGTCTGCGAAATATAGCCCCGGAGTATATTGTGGAAAAGGTTATGAAGATAATTGGTTCAAAATAATATTCACTTATTTAATTTAAAGAAAGGAAAGAATTATGAAAAAGTACATTTGCGACACTTGTGGCTGGGTTTATGATCCTGAAGTAGGCGATCCTGAAGGTGGAATAGCTGCCGGAACTGCATTTGAGGATATTCCAGATGATTGGGTTTGCCCTCTATGTGGTGTAGGTAAGGACGATTTCTCTCCAGTGGAAGAATAATGGTCATTAGTCAGAAAGAACGCGAAAAGAAAATTTATCGCGTTACACTCGCCGGAAGCATCATAAACATGGTGCTCCTGGCGTTTAAATTTGTAGCTGGTGTATTGGGAGGATCGGCGGCAATGATTGCCGATGCTGTCCATTCCCTTTCCGACTTTCTCACCGACATTGTCGTGGTGGTGTTCGTGCGCATCAGCGCGCGGCCTAAGGACCTTGACCATGAATATGGACATGGAAAATATGAAACACTGGCAACCTCCATTATTGGTCTCGGATTGATTGCCGTGGGAGTGACTATATGTTATAACGGAATACTCTGCATTTTCAGGGCTATGAAGGGGGAAGATTTGCCCCAACCGGGAATAATTGCCCTCTTGGCGGCTCTTGTGAGCATTGCTATGAAGGAATGGGCATACCAGTTTACGGTTAGGGTGGGGAAGAAGGTGGATTCTCCTGCCGTAGTGGCAAATGCGTGGCATCACCGCAGCGACTCCTTCTCTTCAATAGGCACGGCAATAGGCATCGGTGGCGCCGTACTGCTCGGACATCGTTGGGCTGTACTCGATCCTATTGCGGCTGTGCTGGTCAGTCTATTCATTATCAAGACTGCGTTAACGCTGCTTAGACGGTCGGCGGACGAACTGTTGGAGAAAAGCCTGCCTGAGGATGTGGAGAAAGAGATTGTTGACATTGTAAGTAAGGAACCTGTAGCAAGCGAGATACACCATCTCTGCACCCGCCGCATAGGAAATGCCGTAGCTATTGAGATGCATGTAAGAATGCCTGGAAATATGACTCTTTATGAGTCGCATCTGCATGCCACGCAGATAGAGAAAAGGCTGCGTGAAAGGTTTGGCGAAAACACACATATTGGACTTCATGTTGAACCGCAAAAAGTAGATGGGCAATATGTGAAACCAAATATTACGAAAGTATAATAATACGAAACTTGAATTATGAACATATTGATAACAGGTGCAACGGGGTTCATCGGAAGTTTTATCGCTGAAGAAGCGGTAAAAAGAGGCATGGACGTGTGGGTGGCTGTGAGAAACACAAGTAGTCGGAAATATCTCAACGACGAGCGTATAAGGTTTCTTACACTAGATTTCTCCTGTCAGGAACAGATGGCTTCCCAAATGAAAGGTCTAAGGTTTGATTATGTTGTACATGCCGCTGGCATTACAAAATGTGTTGACGTCGCCGACTTTCACCGTGTGAACACCGAAGGAACAAGGCTATTTGTTGAGGCATTGCTACAGACACGACAGCCGCTCAGGCGTTTTGTTTATCTGAGTAGTCTTAGCGTGTGTGGGGCTGTAAAAGAGACCCCGCCTTACCAGCCTATCAGTGAAGACACTCCGCCACAACCCAATACCGAATATGGCAGAAGCAAGTTGGCTGCAGAGGAATGGCTTGCTACAGTAAATGGTTTGCCATATATCGTGCTTCGTCCTACGGGTGTATATGGTCCACGGGAGCGCGACTATTTCATGATGGCAAAGAGCATCAGACAGCACATTGATTTCGCTGTAGGCTACAAGCCGCAGGCACTTACCTTTATCTATGTGCTCGATGTGGTGCAGGCTGTGTTTCTCGCACTTGAGAATGGGAAGATAGGCAGGGCATATATCATAAGTGACGGATGCGACTACGACTCCCGTCACTTCAGTGACCTTATACGCCATGAACTTGGCAATCCGTGGCTAATGCGCATAAAAGCTCCTCTTTGGCTGCTTAGGATTATAACATATGTAGGCGAGTATGCAGGAAGGCTGACAGGTAGTGTTTCTGCCCTTAACAACGATAAGTACCATATCTTGAAACAGCGCAATTGGCGCTGCGACATTACTAGAGCCCGTCGTGAACTTGGCTTCAATCCAGAATATAATCTCGAACGCGGTGTGAAACTTACCATTAAATGGTATATCGACAATAAATGGTTATGAACATAATAATACTTTTCCAAAAAGAAAAAAATCCAAAGAAAGGATTGCTGGCTGCTGAATATGCTATGTTGTACTATCTTGTGGCCACGCTTATCTTGATGTTTTTTACATACACTAAGTTGCATAATCCAGAGTCGATGCTCTTTGGCAGAGTCAGGATATTGGCCATGACATTTGCTCTTTGGGCTGTATACAGGATGCTCCCCTGTCGCTTCACGCGTTTCTGTCGTATTGCGGCTCAACTGGCTCTTTTGTCGTGGTGGTATCCCGACACGTATGAGTTTAACCGCATGTTTCCTAATCTCGACCATTTGTTTGCACGTTGCGAGCAGTGGTTGTTTGGTTGTCAGCCCTCATTGTTGTTCGCCGATTTTTTCTCCCATCCCGTGTTCAGTGAGCTGATGGATTTGGGATATGCATGTTATTATCCTTTGATAGCTGTTGTCATTGTTTATTTTTTCTTTTGGCGATACAATGAGTTTGGCAGGGCGTCGTATGTCATTCTTGCTTCTTTTTTCACCTATTATATATTATATATAGCAATTCCAGTGGCTGGTCCGCAGTATTATTATCATGCTGTAGGTATAGAGGAAATAGCCCGCGGAGTGTTCCCTGATGTCCACGATTGGTTTGCCACTCACCAGGAGGCAATGAAAAGTCCGGGCTATACCGACGGTTTTTTCTATCAGATGGTTACCGACGCCCATAATGCCGGTGAGCGTCCCACGGCAGCCTTCCCGAGCAGTCATGTGGGTGTGAGCACCATCCTTCTGCTACTTCTATGGCGGGTTGGCAACACCCGGAGGCTTTTGCTTTGGCTTACGCCTTTCTATGCTCTGCTTTGCCTCTCCACAGTATATATCTATGCCCACTATGTAATAGATGTTTTTGGCGGGTGGATTTCTGCTGTTTTGTTCTTTTTAGTGTTTTATTATCTTTATCCTTATATAAAAGACTGATTTAAAGTGCTTTAAGGAAAAATGTGGGTACAGGAATGCGCACAGATGATACGATTGTGTGCGAACACAACATATTGATATGTATCAAAATATATCAGAAAAAAATCAAAAATCGATGGGTAAATGATACGACTTATAGAAAAACGTCGTACCTTTGCATCGTCAAAAGACAAATAGGTAATAAAGCCTACAAGGTAAAGAATTGTTCAGGAAATTAATTTGATTTTTAGTTATAGAGGTTATTTAGGTAATAAGATTGATTTGTTTCGTTTGATAGGTTAGTTATTTAGTTTTTAGTTAGGTAATAGGTTAGTATTTTAGGTAACGCAAAAATAGAGTCGTGAGACTATTGATTTGCACAAGAATTTGTATCTCAATATGGCCTGGCAGCGGCGACGTTGTCAGGTCGTATTGTTTTTTATGCGAAAATATTTGGTGGTTTCAAAAAATATACTTACCTTTGCAGCAGAAATGGTAAGATGATTATAAAACTATGTGGGATTCCGACATTAAAGGATGTCGGAATTCTGTTTTTTTTCGTCTTTGCCCAACTAACAATACGAAATTTGTTTAACCCTTAAATTATTACAATTATTATGGCTTATATGTCGCAAGAAGGCTACGATAACATGGTGGCCGAACTAAAACGTTTGGAAAGTATTGAGCGTCCTAAAGCGTCAGCAGCTATAGCAGAAGCCCGTGATAAGGGCGACCTCAGTGAAAATTCCGAGTATGATGCCGCCAAAGAGGCACAGGCACATTTAGAAGATAAAATCAACAAACTCAAACTTGCTATCAGCGAGGCAAAGATTGTTGACACATCTCGCTTGAGCGCTGATATAGTACAGATACTTACAAAGGTGGAGATGACTAATCTTGCTACAAAGGCAAAGATGTCTTATACCATTGTAAGTGAAAACGAAGCAGACTTACGTCAAGGAAAAATCTCTATCAAAACCCCCATTGCACAAGGATTGTTGGGAAAAAAGGTGGGTGATGAAGTTGAGATAAAAATACCGCGTGGAGTGATAAAGATCAGAATAGATAACATATCTATTGCTCAATAGTCCCAAAATGAAGAGTATAAAAATGAAGAATGAAGAATAAGTTGTGCATAATCTGCGTTTGTCTTATTCTTCACTCTTTATTTTTTCACTCTTCTTTATAAATTGTTTCTTATTGCTTCGGCAATCTGATTAAACTCATCCTCTGTGAACTTGAGCTTGTCCTTACGGAAATCCACGTCAGCTTCTGAATTCATAGGAATGAGATGAATGTGGGCATGGGGAACTTCCAAACCAAGTACCACCTGAGCCACCTTTCGGCATGGAAAAGCCTTTTTCAGTGCCATTGCCACCTTCTTTGCAAACACCTGATATTCTGCTATCTCCTCGTCGTCCATGTCGAATATATAGTCCACTTCGCGGCGTGGTATTACTAATGTGTGGCCCTTTGCCACAGGGTTGATGTCGAGGAATGCGTAGAATTTTTCACTCTCCGCACATTTGTAGCTTGGTATCTCACCAGCTGCGATTTTTGAAAAAATGTCCATTATGTTATTCTTTTTAATGTTATGTCTATTATCTCCTTTTATCTTCGTTCCGCTACTTTTTGCAAAAGAAGAGCTAGATATACTTGTCTCCAAACTTCATCTGAACTTCGTTCACATATTTTCTCATAAGTCCAGAGGTGTCGCCCTTTTTGCATATCAGCAACACGTTGTCGTGCTCTGCCACAATAAAGCCTTCAAGACCGTTTATTACGGCCAATTTGTCCTTGGGTAGTTTCACTACATTGTTTTTGCTGTTTTCCATTATCACTGTTGAGTCAATCACAACATTGTCGGTATCGTCGCGTCGCAGACATTCATATATGGAATGCCATGTGCCGAGATCCGCCCATCCGAAGTAGCACTTCATTACGCATACGTTGTCGAGACGTTCGAGCACGCCATAGTCAATCGACAGATTAGGAAATGAAGAGTAGTATTTTTCAAGAAACGAGAGAAGATTGGGTATGGTGACCTCTTCAGGACTGATTTTTTCCTTTATAAGCGACGTTAGCTCAACAAACAGCTTTTCGCAACTTTCTATGAAGGTGCTGATGTTTGAAAGGAAGATGCCAGTGTTCCAGTAAAACTCGCCACTGTCTACAAACACTTGGGCAAAGTCACGCTCAGGCTTTTCTGTAAACGAACGCACGTGGTAAACACCCTTGGTCATTGTCGGGTCGCCTAACTGGATATAGCCGTATCCAGGCTCTGGACGTGTGGGTTTCACACCCATGGTGATATATACATTGTGCTGTCCCACGAGTTCCAAGGCTTCATTTACATTGTCGGCAAAAGCCTGCTCGTTGAGAACAAAAAGGTCTGAAGGCGACACTATGACGCGTGCGTCTTTATCCTTGCTCGCAATCTTCAGCATTCCCCATGCCACACTGGGAGCCGTGTTTCTATTTACAGGTTCCACAACAATGTTCTCATCGCATACTTGTGGCAGTTGTTCTTTTACAAGCGATGCATATTCTGTGTTGGTAGTGATGAAGATATTCTCTTTTGGCATTATTTTGACAAAACGATCGTAGGTGGCTTGAAGCTGAGTCCTGCCAAATCCAAAAAAGTCAATAAACTGCTTTGGATGATTGTCTCGGCTACAGGGCCACAACCTGCGACCCTTTCCTCCTGCAAGTATAATACAATAGTTTTTTAGGCTCATATTACATATTATATTTATGGGTTTGACGTTTTCGCCCACTAAATTACATATAAATATTGAATAATAGTAATATTTTTAATTTTTTTAGCTGAAAAATTTGCCAGTTAACAAAATTATGTGTACCTTTGCACGCAGAAAAGCCCAGATGGCGGAATCGGTAGACGCGCTGGTCTCAAACACCAGTGGAGCAATCCGTGCCGGTTCGACCCCGGCTCTGGGTACTTATAAATTTTCAAACGCCCTGCAAGCATCAACTTGCAGGGTGTTTTTTTTTGGAGTATCCTCTACCTTCTACCCTCTACCTTCTACCTTTTACCCTCTTCCTTCTTCCCTCTTACACAAAAGGAAAATATGAACAGTTTGTTCCCTTTTATGAATATGTGTATCTAAAAAGAAATGAGTACCTTTGCACCCGATTTATTTAAATTGATATGAAATTATTATTGTTCACATTTTCTTTAATGCTTTTCCCTAAAGCTATAGAGGCTCAGGAGAAGCTTACACTTAAGCAATGCCTTGATATTGGCATTGAGAATAATTTGACGCTGAAAGTTGCTAGAGGAGAGATTGTAAAAGGTAAACACAACATCAGCGAAAACCGTTCAAGACTGTTGCCGCAGATAAATTTCGCGGCATCGCTAAACGACAACTTCGACCCACCTGTGTCTGTAACCGACGGTACGGCTTATGGCAAAACCTACAACGTGACGAAAACGTTGCAGTATAATTCTTCGGCGGCATTGTCATTGCAGATGCCTTTGTATAGCCAGACCGCACTCACCGCACTGGAAATCTCAAAGACACTTGACAACCTTAACCAGCTTTCTTATGAAAAAGCCAAGGAAGACTTGATAATGCAAATTTGCAAGATTTACTATCTGATTCAAAACACAACAGAACAGATATCCCTAGTAAATGACAACATTAGACGGCTCACGGAACTGAAAGACATCGCGCAAGCTTTCTTCGACAATGGTATGGCGCTCGAGGTAGACCTAAAGAGAGTGAATGTCAGCCTTGAGAATTTCACCGTTCAACTCGACAATGCCAAGGCGATGCTTTCTGAGCAATATAACATGCTGAAATATGTTATCGACTATCCGTTTGAGAAAGATATCGTTGCGGAGGAAATGTCTGTAAACGAAATTAAGATGGCCGAGCTCTCTGGACTAAATACCAGCCTTTATGAATTCCAGCTTATGCAGAAAAAGTTGCAGCTGGCCGAGCAACAAAAGAAGTTGGCCAAGGATGGTTATCTTCCTACATTGGCATTGAGTGCCAACTGGGCATATACTGCCTATACCGACAAGTTTAAAAACTGGTTCCACTCCGGAGAGTCAAACCATTGGTACCAGTCTAATGGCATTGGTCTGTCGCTACGTGTCCCCGTGTTCGACGGATTCGAAAAACGGTCGAAAATACGTAAGGCGCAGGCAGACATCGACAATGCAAAACTGTCGTACGAGAACTTGTTGAAAAACATGCAGACACAGTATGCAAACGCAATTAACGACCTTGCCAACAATCGTCGTAACTTCAACAAGCAACGCGAGAACTATCAGCTTGCCGAAGACATCTATGGTGTGACTGTCGACCGCTATCGTGAAGGCATCGTCTCGATGGTGGAGGTGCTGCAAGATGAAATGAGCATGAGTGATGCACAAAACAACTATCTCACCGCCAATTATAACTTCAAGATATCAAACCTTAACGTCTTGAAACTCACCGGACAACTGGGTAAGTTAACGGAATGATAAGAGGGAAGAGGGTAGAAGGAAGAGAATAAAAAACAATTAATACACATAACAATGGAAGATAAAGAAAAGCAGATGACAGCCGAAGAGAAGGCTAAGAAACTGAAAAAGCAACGTGCAAGACAAATGATTGTAAGCCTCATAGGTGTGGCTGTGCTCGTATGGGGTTTAATAGAGGTGGTATTCATGTTTCTCGATTTCAAAAACAACGAGACCAGCAATGATGCACAAATAGAACAGTATCTCTCACCTGTCAACCTGCGTGCCACAGGATATATAAAGAAAATATATTTTACTGAACATCAGAGCGTTAAAAAAGGAGATACGCTACTTGTGCTCGACGATAGCGAATATCGCATACGGGTGATGGAGGCAGAGGCCGCCCTTAAGGACGCTATGGCTGGCAAGGCGGTAATGGGAGTCACTAAGCAGACTACAGAAAAGTCGGCCGACGTGTATGAGGCATCGATAGCTGAGATAGAGATACGCCTTTCTAAACTCGAGAAAGACCGTCAGCGCTATCAGAATCTCGTGGAGCGCAATGCTGCCACTCCCATTCAGCTTGAACAGATAGAGACGGAATATGCTGCTACGAAAAAGAAACTCGACGCCACACGCAGACAGCAGAAGGCTGCTTATTCGGGAGTTAACGAGGTGAGCAACCGTATTGCAAATACGGAGGCGGCCATAGAAAGGGCAACCGCCGCGTTGGAAATGGCAAAGCTCAACCTTTCTTATTGCGTGGTGACTGCTCCGTGTGACGGAAAACTCGGACGCCGCTCTCTTGAGGAAGGACAGTACATCAATGCCGGACAAACCATTACCTACATACTGCCAGAGTCGCAGAAGTGGGTTGTCGCAAACTATAAGGAGACTCAGGTGGAGAATCTCTACGTGGGTCAGAAGGTGCGCATGACTGTTGACGCTTTGAGCGACAAAGTGTTTGAGGGTAAGGTGACTGCCATTTCCGGTGCCACCGGATCAAAATATTCTCTCGTGCCTACCGACAACTCAGCAGGCAACTTTGTGAAAATACAGCAACGTGTGCCGGTACGCATTGATTTTGTCAATCTGTCAAAGGAAGACAACGACCGTCTGGCTGCGGGCATGATGGTGGTTGTGAAAGCGGAGAGAAGATAATAATATGAACAAGAATTTCCCGTTCTATGACTGGGTGCCCAAGCCTCTCGGAATAATCTTTCTGATTTTGCTTTTCATACCTATCATGACCGTCAGTGGAGTCTATTCGGCAAACAGCAGTGAGATGGTCGGTGGGCTGGGCATACAGTCTGAACATATATCGTTTGTGGGATTTGTCACCTCGGTGGGAATGGCGGCTTTCTCGCCGTTCTTTTATACCGTGGTGTGCCTTAGACGCCAAAAACTGATGAGTCTCATCGGATTTCCCATCCTTATTGTTTTAAGCTACGTATGCGCACGCACTGAAAGTGTGTTTGTGCTCGGACTGTGCAGCTTGATTATGGGTTTTGTGCGTCAGACGCTGCTCATGACCACTTTGTTCACACTTATAAAGTACGGATTCCATATTGAGGCCACCAACAACCTCACGGCAGGTAATGAGCCTCTAAAAGAGGAGGATTGGGACAAACTCGACACCGAGAAGACCACCTCCATGCCCACCATCTATTTCTTCTTCATGGTGCTCGGACAGATAGGAACATGGCTTACGGCATGGTTTGCCTATTATTATGAGTGGCAGTATGTCTATTACGTCATGATGGCATCTATGCTGGTTGCAGTGCTCGTCACACTTGTGGCAATGCCTTTCAATCCTTATCCAACGAAACATCCGCCGCTGTCGTTTTCCAAGTTCGGCAATGTTGTGGTGTTCTCTGCCATGTGCTGTTCTTTTATATATATAATGGTATATGGAAAGACGCTTGACTGGTATGACGACCCGACCATACGCTGGTCTACGGTTATCTGCATCGTCTCAACCATTTTGTTTGTCTATTTAGAGAAGACACGCCAGTCGCCGTATTTCGTGCTTGAGGCACTGAAGTGGCGTAGCATACAGGGAGGCATTCTGCTCTTTCTCGGCTTGATGATACTCAACTCAAGCCAGATGTTTGTAAATATTTTTGTTGGAGTGGGAATGAAGTGCGACAACCTGCAGATTGCCGAATTGGGCAACTGGACCCTCGTGGGCTATTTCCTCGGATTGGTGGCCGCCATCATTGCCAGTGCCAAGCACATACATCTGAAGTGGCTGTTTTCCATGGGATTCGTTTTTATTGGCCTTTCTGCCTTGTATATGTATTTCGAGGTGCAGACCGATGGTATGTACGAACGTATGAAGTGGCCTGTCATTATACGTGCCACGGGCATGATGTTGCTTTACTCGCTGACGGCAGTATATGCCAACCAGCGCATGCCATACCGTTTGATGTCAACTTGGGTATGTATCATGCTCACTGTGCGTATGATAATAGCACCAGGCATTGGTTCTGCTATCTATACCAACGTGTTCCAGCATCGCCAGCAGCATTATATCACCCGTTATGCTCAGGAGTATGACCGTATGAATCAGACAATTGCGGCTAATTACGACCAGGCTGCCCGTGGGATGATGTATCAGGGAAAGAGTGAGACCGAGGCCCAGCAAATGGCATCTATCTCCACGAAGGGAAAAGTGCAGGTGCAAGCCACTATTACAGCAATAAAGGAAATGTCTGGTTGGACCATCTATGCCTGTCTCGTTTGTGCTTTGATAGTTGTTGTTGTGCCCTGGCCAAAACGCGACATCAGCCGCGACACAAAGGAATGGTTTATGTCAAAGACTTTGACTCCGCCGTCGTGGAGAGGAGAATAATTGATATCTCCCTCCTCTTTCCCTCTCCTCTCTCCTCAAAAATGTGAAAAAGAGAGCGAATTATTTTGTATTGTCAGCAATTTATTTTAACTTTGCACGCTGAAACCGTTTAAATATATACTATTATGGAACAAAATTTGCTGATTTATAATACACTTACCCGCACTAAGCAGCTCTTCAAACCGCTGAATGCTCCTAATGTAGGCATGTATGTTTGTGGACCAACCGTATATGGCGACCCGCATCTTGGCCATGCACGTCCAGCCATCACCTTCGACATCCTTTTCCGCTATCTGAAACATCTCGGATATAAGGTTCGTTACGTCCGTAACATCACCGATGTGGGCCACCTTGAGCACGATGCCGACGAAGGTGACGACAAAATAGAGAAGAAGGCACGGCTCGAGCAGCTTGAGCCAATGGAGATAGCACAGTACTACACTAATCGCTATCACGACGCCATGAAGGCGCTCAATGTCCTGCCGCCAAGCATTGAACCTCATGCCACAGGACATATCATCGAGCAAGAGGAACTCGTAAAGGAAATCATGGCTAACGGCTATGCCTACGAGAGCAACGGAAGCATTTATTTCGACATTGAAAAATATAATAAAGACCATAAGTACGGCATTCTGTCGGGACGTAACCTCGACGACGTGATTAACAATAGCCGCGAACTTGACGGAGTAGGGGAGAAACGCAATCAAGTAGACTTCGCTCTCTGGAAAAAGGCGCAGCCTGAGCATATCATGAGATGGCCAAGCCCATGGAGCGACGGATTCCCAGGATGGCACTGCGAGTGTACAGCCATGGGACGAAAATATCTCGGAAGCGAATTCGATATTCATGGAGGTGGCATGGACCTCATCTTCCCGCACCACGAATGCGAGATTGCACAGGCTGTGGCAAGCCAGGGAAAGCCGATGGTAAAATACTGGATGCACAACAATATGATTACCATCAACGGACAGAAGATGGGCAAGTCGCTTGGCAATTTCATCACACTCGAACAGTTCTTCACCGGCAATCACGAGCTTCTGAAGCAGGCGTTCAGCCCAATGGCCATACGCTTCTTCATCCTTTCTGCCCATTATCGCGGCACCGTCGACTTCTCAAACGATGCCCTTGTGGCAAGCGAGAAGGGACTCGAGAGGCTCATGAACGGACTTGCCGACCTCGACCGCATTCAGCCACAGGCCGACTGCGACGCAGAGACAAAGAAGATGGTGAACGAACTGCGACAGAAATGCTACGACGCCATGAACGACGACCTCGCCACTCCTCTTGTCATCAGCCATCTGTTTGAGGCATGCTCTGTGGTGAACAAACTGCTCGACCACAAGGCCACCATCTGCCAGGATTGTCTCGAAGAGCTGAAGTCAACCATGCGCCTCTTTGCCTTTGACATACTTGGTCTTGCCGACGAGAAGGCCGCCAACAACGAGGCACGCGAGGAAGCCTACGGAAAGGTGGTAGACATGGTGCTCGACCTTCGCTCCAAAGCCCGTGCCAACAAGGATTGGGCTACCTGCGACCAGATTCGTGACGCCCTCAAAGCCGCCGGTTTCGAAGTGAAAGACACAAAAGACGGATGTGTGTGGAAGCTTAACAAATAAAATATTAACACTTTAATCTAATGACTGAAAACGAAAACATCCAGTTGCCTGAGAATGCTTTCCGGGAACTGAAGGAAGGGGAACAGTATCAGCCGATAATGGACCCGCGAAAAAATTATTCAGAGGTGAACGCATGGTCGGTCACATGGGGAGTGCTTATGGCAATGCTCTTTTCTGCCGCTGCCGCATACCTCGGTCTGAGAGTAGGCCAAGTGTTTGAGGCCGCCATTCCTATTGCCATTATCGCTGTAGGCATGTCCACTGCCGCAAAAAGGAAAAATGCGATGGGCGAGAATGTCATTATACAGAGTATCGGAGCCTGTTCCGGTGCTGTGGTTGCAGGAGCCATCTTCACTCTGCCTGCCATTTACATCCTTCAGGCCAAGTATCCAGAGATGACGGCCTCGTTCCTTAATATCTTTATTGCCTCGCTGCTTGGAGGTATCATAGGTATCCTCTTCCTTATTCCGTTCAGGAAATATTTCGTAAGCAATATGCACGGCAAATATCCATTCCCAGAGGCCACTGCCACCACACAGGTGCTCGTAAGTGGTGCAAAGGGTGGTGGTCAAGCCAAGCCGCTGCTTATGGCAGGTGCCATAGGAGGTCTCTACGACTTCATTGTCAGCACCTTCGGATGGTGGAACGAGAATTTCACCACCCGTTGCTTCGACCTCGGACAGCAGATTGCCGACAAGGCGAAACTCGTGTTTAAGGTAAACACTGGTGCTGCCGTTTTCGGTCTTGGATATATTGTAGGTCTAAAGTATGCCTTCATCATCTGTGTCGGTTCATTGGCCGTATGGTGGCTTATAGTTCCAGGCATGTCTCTGTTCTGTGGCGACATGGTGCTCAACCAGTGGGATCCCACCATCACAAAGGCTGTCGGAGAGATGAGCCCTGAGGAGATATTCCGTGCCTATGGCAAAAGCATCGGCATTGGCGGTATTGCCATGGCAGGCATCATCGGCATTATCAAGTCGTGGGGCATCATAAAGAGTGCCGTCTCGCTTGCAGCTAAAGAGATGAAGGGCACCCCTAAGGCCGATAAGGAAGAATTGCGCACCCAGCGCGACATCTCCTTTAAGTTTATTGCCGTGGGCTCAGTGGTTACCATCATCGTCACATTCCTTTTCTTCTGGTTTGGAGTGATGGAAGGCAACCTCCTTTTTGCCGTGGTAGGCATACTGTTGGTGGCTGTCATAGCCTTCCTTTTCACTACAGTAGCCGCGAATGCCATTGCTATCGTGGGCACCAACCCCGTTTCGGGCATGACGCTTATGACGCTCATCCTCGCTTCTGTGGTAATGGTGGCTGTGGGCATGAAAGGCACCGGCGGTATGGTGGCTGCACTGATTATGGGTGGTGTGGTATGTACGGCATTGTCTATGGCAGGCGCCTTCATCACCGACCTTAAGATAGGCTACTGGCTTGGCACTACGCCAAAGAAGCAGGAGTCGTGGAAGTTTCTTGGCACCCTGGTGTCGGCAGCCACTGTAGGAGGTGTGATGATGCTTCTCAACGAGACCTATGGCTTCGCCTCCGGCCAGCTGGCCGCTCCTCAGGCCAATGCCATGGCAGCAGTCATCGACCCACTGATGAACGGCATTGGTGCTCCGTGGGTGTTGTATGCCATTGGAGCAGTCATAGCCATCGTTCTCACCATGCTGAAGATTCCAGCCCTTGCCTTTGCCCTTGGCATGTTCATTCCCATGGAGCTTAACATACCTTTGCTTGTAGGTGGTGCCGCCAACTGGTATGTCACCACTCGTTCCAAGGACGCTGCAGTAAACAAGGAGCGCGGCGAGAAGGGCAATCTGCTTGCTTCAGGATTCATTGCCGGTGGCGCGCTGATGGGAGTTGTAAGTGCATTGCTACGTTTCGGCGGCGTGTCGTTCAACTTTGAGTCATGGTGGGCAAATCCTCTCAGCGAGGTCTGCTCTCTCATAGCCTACGCACTCCTCATCGCCTATTTCGTTAAGGCGACGAAGAAGTAAGACAGTGATCATCATCTGAATAACGACAATACCAAATAAAAGTTTTTCCGCTTTTATTTGGTATTTTGCCTCCAATTAGAGAAAGTACCTTTTCTCACAATGTCCTTCCTATCATATTTAATACTCATCCTTTGGTTCAGCCTCTCATCCATATTCATGACAATGCGTAATTACAAGACGGATGTCGTCAGACCCCTACACTCTACATTGTTTAAGGGTAAGTGTCTTGTATTCAGATAGTTAGTGAATGTAGGGTGCCTCTCAGCCCTACATTCACCCTACATTCACTCTACATAAAACCACATCGCTGCAATTTTCTGCTCTAATGTCAATAATATTCACAAAGCATCAGCATGTCATTTTCACTTCGTTCGCCTATGGCCCGATGGTTGTAATGGCGGAATACAGGCTAACGCGGATGTGAATGATGTAGGGTGAATGTAGGGTGAATGTAGGGTTGAGAGGTACTATACATTCTGCAACATGCAGATTATCAGCGAGTAAGGTGCTAATGATGTAGGGTGTAGGGTGCCACGCAAGTTAGCGTCATACGGGCGGCAAGGAGACGATAACGTCGATTAAGCATAACGTCTTCTGCTGCCCTGTCACTATTATGACAGCCGACTGTCATAAGCTGACAGTCTGTGAAGCATAAGCTAACCTTCGGCGAAGTATATGCTCTCTTTAATAAATTTCCAAGTTATTATTAGGAATTGTTCTCACACATCAAGGATGAAAGGTAATATTTAGGCGGCAATTCCCAAACCCACAAAATAAATCGAGCTGAGAATTGCCGCATTAATCAAATTATTACATGTTTGCAAACTGTTTTGCAGAAATAGGATGTGTCAATGGGCAAGTTAATATGTGCTGACCTTTATATCGCTAATGTTGATGTTACCACCATAGCTGTTGATAGACCAGCAGTTTTTCTGCAATCCGTAGATACGTTGCGTGGTACCATATTCACCATTGATATACATGACAACCACCGAATTGTCGGTGTAGATATCAACCTTGTAGGTATTGTCGGCAGGACGGGGGAAGATATATCCGTCGGCACCTACGATAAATCCCTTTCCCTCGCTGCCTTCCTGTTCGAAGTTTACCTTGCGGCGACCATTCTCCCACTCCGGATTAACCACGAGAGAATAATATTTTGTTGCGTCGGTGCCACGTGCGAAGGAAACGCCCCATTTGTCGGCCTCTCCTGCTTTTACCAAAAAGGAAATGTGGTTGTGGTAGCCCAAGCGGCTGAAAAGCGCATATCCGTTGCCGCTAATGGTACCCGAAGTATAGTTTTCCGATGCCATGACTTTCGGTTCCGTCTGTTGGTTGTATTTTGCTGCCATAGCCGGTACCTCACCGACAGAGAGCGTTCCATCGGCATGCTGTATGAGTTTGTGGCATACGAGCGCTCCCGACCAGTTAGGCTCACTTTCAGCACCTACGGAAATGTTCTTGTCGTGGATGGTGGTGCCTGTGCGATAAGGTGTCCATCCCCAGATGAAGCGGTCAGTACCGTTAGAGGCAGTCTTGCCAGCATAGAAGGCACGTGTGTCGAGCACGCCCTCCTTGTCATCGGCAGGCCATTTGGGGCCTTCGTTGAAACACTTCTTCAGTTCGTCGAGAGACCGTGCCATCATATACTTCACCTTGCGGCTCCAGTCGCTGCGGAAAGCCTCGCTATACACCATGTACCACCAGTCGCCCATCTTGAAGATGTCAGGACATTCAAGCATGCGGTCCCAGATCATGCACGAGAACTGTCCGGCATAATCCCAGTCGCGGAGATTGTTTGAGGTGTATTCCGCAAACTTCAGATTGCTTGATATAATCATGTGCCACAGACCGTTGTCGTCCTGGAACACCTGCGGGTCGCGGAAATCGGACTCAGAGTAGCCATGGTCAGCGCCACGCAGCACCCACGCCTTGTCTTTTGTCCATGTCTTGAAATCGGGCGATGTGGCACGCATCACAACCTCGCGTGAGGTGTGTCCGGTATAGTAGATATAGTACAAACCGTCGTTTTCGTTATAAACGGCGCAGCCAGTGCCTATGGCAGCGTCAAGTTCGTCTTTCGACTTGCCAGTCTCAAGAACTTCTCCCATACCCTGATAGTTGGCTCCGTCGGTGGTGGAGACACCGTAAATGGGATGGAAGCACCATGGGTCGTTGTTGTCGAACTCCTGCAAGTAAAGGACCTTGAAATTGCCTTCCTTTTGGTCGTAGAAAGGCATTGGGTCCCCCACCCTTCCTATGGCAGGTTTCCAATATGTGTTGTAACCGTTCTCCTCTGTAGGAGTGAAACATTCAGTTGTTGCGGTCCAGTCTTTCTCCGGGTCTCCTGCAAATTTGTCTTCGCTGCATGAAGAGACTGAAAGTGCAGACAATAATACTATTGAAAATATCATTGGTTTCATATTTTTTTTATTTATTAATTACTTGGATAAATAATTGAAAGCATTTTGGGTGATGATGGCAACGTTCTTGTGGAACTTCTCGGTGTAGCCAGCCTCAAAGGTGTAGGAATACCAGTCGTAGCATCCAGTGCCGATGCAGATGATTCCACCCTTGCCGTCGTGAGCGGGATATTCCCAGGCAACGACAGCCCCATCGCCACCTACTCCGAGAATGGTTGCTCCGGTGCGGGCTTCCCATGCCTCATGGTTGTCGTAACCGCCCCAATCAGTTCCGATGTGATACTGTGCTGTGGAGTTGGTGATATGGTATCCGGCATCTGTGGTATAAACAGCATTTGGGTCGTCGCCTGCCACGAGTCCCTGCCATAGAGGATGGGATGACTGTGAACTGTACTTCTTGAAATCCCAAGGACCGCCGCAAAGTTCAGCCTCAGCTTCATTCTGTCCCCAGCAGTTGTTTGGAGTTGTCCACTCGTCGTCGCCAGTAGCACCGATGAAGGAAGGAAGGTTTGTGGCATAGCGAGTGAGGAGGAATGATCCACCATTCTCATAATATGTGCGCAGCTGGTTCTTTGCCTCAAGCGCATATGGCGCTTTCACCATGAACTGGTCGTGTCCGTCAACACCGCCATCGTAGTGGAAATGCCACCATATCACCTTACACTCGGAGAGGTCTATTGCATCCGACTGTATGTCGGCAAAGGAAGCATAAAGAGACTTCTCAACGTTGGCAAGCATCCACGAGCATGCCTCCTTGGCCTCAGGATCGAGGTCGCTCATTGCAGGAACATTTCCCACGAACACCGCCTTTGGCTTGTCGATGGCATAGACATATACCGTGTATTGTGACTGGGCTGTGCCATTTGCGACCGTATAGACAACAGGAGAGGTGAAGTCCTGTGTCACACCGTCGAGAGGCTGGCATGTGGCACCCTCGCTGTACTCTATGGCAGGAACGAGTGATGTGATGTCAACATTTCCCGGCACATAAACGGTGATGGTCTTTGCACTTTGGTCGATGATGCCGTTATAGACATCGTTGATTACGAACGAGGTGATCTTCGCCTCGTCGCGCTTTGCCACAAGTTTCCAGTCGAGGAACAAATCGCCGTTAGTCACATGGATGTTTTGCACACCTTCCATATTGAGTTTCTGTCCTTTCTGGACATTTGCCGCAGCACCTTCGGAGAGTTGCAGTTCGGTCAGTGTCATTTCACGCGTGTCGTAGGTCTCAGGAAGATTTACCGTTACGGTGCGTGAGGCGAGGTCAACCTTTCCCTCATAGTTGTCGAGGGTCAGCGCCTCTATTGAGCAATCTCCCGAAAGCTGGAGGTCGCTGACGTTGTCGTCTGTGCAGGCAGTGGAGCCCGTCAGCAGTATGGCGGCGAACAATGCCTTTATTGTGTTTTTTATCTTTGTTTGCATAATGTACTTGTTTTTTTACCAGTTACCAATATTCTGAGTGTAATATCCGTTTGAAGCAGCCACCTGGGCAAAAGGAATAGGCAGATACTCGCCTTTGTTGGCAGTGAACTCAGCCTCGCCATAAACGGTGCATTTCGTTTTCTCTGCAGCATAGTAGCTGTTGAGCGTTTGGGCAGCCTCGCCCCATCTTACGAGGTCGAAGAATCTCTCCGACTCCATAGCCAGTTCGAGACGGCGTTCCATCTTCACAATCTTTATGGTCTGCTGCTTGTCGTATGAACCAGTGTATTGCTTGCAATAGAACTTCACCCCATATCTTGAAGGATAGTTGGAAATCATCTGTGTGCTTGCAGCTGCACGAGAGCGGATCTTGTTGACCAAGGCGATAGCCTCTGTTGTCTTTCCAAGTTGCGCGAATGCCTCGGCACGCTCAAGAAGCACATCGGCATAGCGGAACACGATGCGGTTCATGCTTGTTGCCCAGAACGAACCCTTTATCAGGTATTGTCCGATGAGGGCAGGGTCAACATTCTGTTTCAGGGTGACATAGTAGCCATAGAGTCCACCCGAACGGCTCCAGTTGGAAGTGCGGTCCATCATATAGCTTGGGTTGAACATGTATGGCAGTCCTGCCATTCCGACGGTGAGGAAGAGCCTTGGGTCGGCGTTGTCGGCAGCCATGTCGTAATCCTTCTGGTTGAAACTGTCGATCAAAGGCAGTCCGTTGTTGTCGGTGCGGAATGCGTTGACAAGGTTCTGCGAAGGTTTGTAGAAGTCGCATCCACCGTCGGTCACATCAGCAATATTAGGACAGATAAGTCCGTTCGACCAGTTGAGGTTTCCGTAAGTGGAACCATCGTTGCGTGAGTATTGTATTGCCCATATCGACTCGCATCCGTTCTCGTATTGTTCTTCCGGACGGAAGTTGTTGTGGATGTCCTTTTCGAGGTCGTATCCTCCGGCGGCATAAATCGCGGGATCGGAGTATTTTATCACCTTTTCAAGGTCGTCGGTGTTGATGCTTGTCACCTGATGGCTGTTGGCATCGTCCTGGTGGTAAGCCTTGTAGAGATAGACCTTGGTGAGGAATGCCGCGCAGGCAGCCTTTGTAGGACGTCCTTTGTCCGCTTGCTTCACTGGCAGCACCTCGTAAGCCTCTTCCAGTTCCTTGGCGATTACTGCCCATGCCTCGTCGTTGGTGTATTCGGTATTGGAGAGTTTGTTATAGTCTTCATACTGAAGGTTGGCGTTCATGATGAACGGTATGTTCTTGTAGAGACGCTTCAGCAGGAAGTGGCTATAGGCACGCAAGAATTTCATTTCCGCAAGACGCTGCTCCTTGAGCGTATAGCTCTCGTCACACTTTTCAAGAAGGCTGATGGCAGAATTGATTCGTGAGATGGTGATATAGAGGCGGTTCCACATGTCGCTGATGTTCCAGTTGGTGGTGAGCACACCCTTCTGTACCTCAAGCTGATGGAACACGTCGCCATCGTTCACCGAGCTGCCTCCCTTATATGCGTCGTCGGAGCGCACATCGTAGTTCCACATTGAGAACGATCCGTTAATATCTTCACTTTGGGTGAATCCGGCATAAGCGGAAATCACTGTACTCTCCACCAGCGAAGGGTCCTTCACCTGGTTCTCGTCGAGTGTGCCCTGTGGCACCTGCTCATCGAGGAAGTTGGAGCAGCTTGCTGCCATAACGGCAAAAGAGGCAGCCAATATGTAGTTGAAAATCTTTTTCATGACTAATTAAAATGTTACGTTAAGACCAAATGTCACATTCACCGGTATAGGATATCCAAAGTTTGCGTTCTCAGGGTCAACACCTGTAAAATCGCTGCTCTTGATGGTGAGCAGGTTCTGTGCTGAAAGATAGAAGCGGAGACGTTCCATCTGGAGCTTGTTTGCAAACGCTTTTGGAACATTGTATCCAAGCTGTATGTTACGCAGTTTGAGGTATGACCCATTCTCTACATAATAACTTGAAACGCGTGTCTCGTTATTGTTGTTGTATGTTGAGAGTGCAGGGATGTTGGAGTCCGGATTTGTTGGTGACCATGCTTCGAGGAGTCGCTGTCCCTTGTTGAGGTTTGCCACGTTCACGCCTGCCCAGAGGTCGGTTTCCTTTTTAAGGTCGGAGATGACGTCAACACCCTGGACACCCTGCCAGAACATTGTAAGGTCCCAGTTCTTATACTGCAGGTAGATATTCATGCCGTAAGAGAAATCAGGTACCGGAGAGTAGATCCAATCCTGGTCGGCCTCGGTTATCATGCCGTCGCCGTCGAGGTCCTTGAATCGCATCCTGCCCACGCCGGCTCCTTGCTGTATGGCGTGGTTGTCAACCTCTTCCTGGCTTTTGAAAATTCCGTCGTAGATATAGCCCACCTGTGCGCCCATAGGATGACCGATGACACTCTTCACGCCATTGCCTCCGAAGTCGCCGTTGGCAGCCACTGTCTCCGGCAGTTTGGTAATCTCATTGCGGTAGGTGCCAATGTTTGCGGTGATGTCGTAGCTAAAGTCGCCTATGTTGTTGCGGTAGCCGAGGTTAAGTTCAAGACCATTGTTCTTCATCTCTCCGGCGTTTATCCACATTGAGCTGCCTTCGCCCATCGCCGCTATACCTGCCATATAGAGGAGGATGTCCTTTGTTGTCTTGAAGTAGTAGTCGAAACTACCGTAAAGGGTGTTGTTGAAGAGTGAGAAGTCGAAGCCGAAGTTTGTCTGGGTTGTAGTTTCCCATTTTATATCGTCGTTTCCAATCTGGCCACGTTTGAATCCCGACTGCAGTATCTGTCCGCCATTGGTGCCGGCAATATCATAAGAGGTACCAAAGCTGTTGCCTCCGAAGTTTGAGTCGCCATATACAGCATGGTAGAGAGTGTAGCGGGCGGTGTTTGAGATTTCCTGGTTACCTGTCTGTCCCCAAGATGCACGCAACTTGAGGTCGTAGAGCCATGAGCTGGTGGACTTCATGAACTTTTCCTGTGTGATGCGCCATCCGGCACTTACTGAAGGGAACGTACCATACTTGTTGTTTTTACCGAATCGGCTTGAACCGTCGCGGCGCACGGTGACAGAAGCCATATATTTATCAGCAAAGGTGTAGTTCACCTTTCCAAAGAAAGAGAAGAGCGAGAAGCCACTGCCCGAACCATAGGCCTTTTCGATGCCTGTGCCTGCGTCAGGCCACATATAATCGGTGTTGAGAGCCTCGAAGTCGTAGCGTTTGCCAGAGAACCACACGTCATTCTGACGGTTTGCCTCAACACCGAGCATATAGTCAGCACGATGATTTCCCACTTCCATGTTGTATGTTGCCACGGCATTCCACATCCATTTCATCCAGTGCTCCTGCTTTGCCTCCACGGCATTCTCAGGATTTGCCACGTTACCGTTAGAAATAGGCATTGTGAAGATGCGTTGCTGCTTCTGGGCATAGTCGATGCCCGCTGTGGTGCGGATGTTAAAGCCTTTGAAAAGGGCGAGGTTTAGGTACACGTCGCCAAATGCACGCCAATAGGTATATCGATTGTTCTTGTTGCGTTCCAGACGTCCGAGAGGGTTTTCGCGGTCGGCATATCCTCCCGTAAGGTTTGCATATTCACCTTTTGTATTGTAAACCGGGAACGAAGGGTTGAACTGAAGTACATTTTCAAGGAACCCGCCCGGTGCGCTAACCTCTGAAGTGCGGTTGAGCGTGAAGTGCTCGCCTACGGTCAGAACATTGCCAATGAGTTTGTAGTCGCTGTTAATACGGGCGGAAAGTCGCTCGAAGTCAGAATACTTTATGATACCGAGATTCTTGTAGTAACCAAGAGACAAATAGCTTGACCCCTTCTCGTTGCCATTGCTTACGCTTACGTTGTAATTCTGGATAACACCAGTGCGAGTGGTTTCCTTTACCCAGTCGGTATCGGCGGCAGGAATGGTATTACCGTCGTCAAGGTATTTGCGCATCGTCACGTTGTAGAGCTGTGGGGTTCCCTGTGGGTCGTAGCCCCAATCGAAGTGATAGCCAAGATTGTTGTTGTTCGGGTCAAGGCCATCGTTGACATTTGCCTGCCAAAAAGCCTGTCCCCACTGCTCTGCGTTGAGCACCTTGAGCTGGTTGGCATAGAAAGAGGCGGCAATGCTTGCGTCGAAATCTATCTTCACCTTTCCGTCCTTACCTTTCTTAGTGGTGATGATGATGACACCGTTGGCAGCCCTGGAACCATAGATACTTGCCGAAGCAGCATCCTTCAACACCTGGATAGACTCAATGTCGTTGCCGTTGAGCTCGTGCATACCCGATTTCGTCGGCACGCCATCCACTATATAAAGAGGGTCGTTGTTGTTTAGGGTACCTATACCACGAATGCGGACAGTGGCAGCTCCTGAAGGTGTTCCGTCGGCAGAGATGTTCATGCCCGGCACCCTACCTTGAAGGGCCTTTATCGGGTTGTTTTCATTCTGCTTCTGCAACTCGTCAACACTTACCACGGAAACGGCACCCGTAAGGTCTGCCTTGCGCTGGGTGGTATAACCTGTCACCACCACTTCCTGAAGATTCAACGCGTCTTCCATCAGTGTAATCTTCATTCCCTGAGCGGCAGGAAGCTCCTGATTGTTGAAGCCTATATAGCTTACAACAAGTATGGCACCTTGCTTTACACTGATCTTGAAGTTTCCGTCGAAATCAGTAATCGTACCGTTGGTGGTACCTTTCTCCATGATTGTGGCTCCGATGATGGTTTCTCCTGTCGGGTCAACCACCTGTCCCGTAGCTTCAATCGTTTGCGCATATGTTATGGTAGCGACCACGAACAATAGCGCCATTGTTGCTAATCTTTTAAACTGTTTCATTTGTTTGTTATTTAGATGTTTCAAATTGTTTTCGCTGCAAAATTAGCCTAAATCGCAGAAATATCTACAAAAACCGGTTGCAACATTCCGCACTAATGTTGCAACCTTTACAAAATGAAACAATAATATTAAAAAGGTAACATTTTTATTCTTCACTAATGGTTATGCCATAGTGTCGCTTGGATAATCACCGAAATAAGTTTTATAACACTTGGTGAAATAAGTTGCATTGGGAATACCTACAGCAGCAGCCACATGGGAGACCTGGTCATAACCGTCGAGGAGCATCTCACGCGCATGTTCAAGGCGGGTATTGCGGATAATCTCCACAGGCGTGAAGCCTGTAAGCGCCTTACACTTCCTATAGAGTTGGGCACGGCTAAGGCACATCTTCTCTGCAAGTATCTCTACGCTGAAATCCTTGTCGCTGTAGTTCTCCTCTATGTGTTCCCGCAATTTCTTCAGGAACCCCCTGTCGTATCTCGACAACGACTGTTCGGATGTGTCTTGTCTGGCAGGCTTTTTCGAATCTGACGCGTCGTTACTTTGTTCCGCGGCATTTCCCCTGAACAGGTTAACCCTTAAACGGTTTTTCAAGAGTGTGTCTATCTGTGCCAACAATACCGAGCTATTGAATGGTTTTGCCAGATAAGCCTCCGCTCCCGACTGCAAGCCTTTGACGCGGTGCTCGTCAAGACCGCATGCCGTAAGCATTATCACCGGGATGTGGCTGGTGCATACGTTGTTCTTCAGCTGTTGGCAACATTCCAAACCGTCCATAACCGGCATCATCACATCGCACAAAACAATGTCCGGAATGTTCTCTGTTGCCAACCTTAGACCTTCCTCGCCGTCGCAGGCTTTCAAGACACGGTATTTTTCGCTTAGCAGGCTGCCGATAAACGACCGCATATCGGCATTGTCGTCAATTACCAACACTACGGGCCGCGTCTCTTCTTCCGTTACGTTCTGTTGTATCATGGGTTGTGCCGAAGGCAGGTTGGAACATACCCAAAGACTTTCCGGCGACAGACCTTGGTTCACTTTCGACACTGGTGCGGAGGCGTATGGTTGTACTGATGGAATAATGATGGATATTCTCGTTCCTGTCTTGCCTGCTGTCTTGTCGCTGTTCGAGTCTATCTCCACTCTTCCACCCATCAGCTCTGCATATTTCTTCACTAATGCCAATCCTATGCCAGTGCCTTCCTCCGAGGAGTTTTCCAACCTATAAAAGCGTTCAAATATTTTATTCAGCTTGTCCTCGTCAATACCGGGACCTGTGTCGCTTACGGCAATGGTGAGTTTATCGTCTGACAAGCCATACTGCAAACTTATGGAGCCACCTGAGGGCGTGAACTTGATGGAATTGCCAAGGATGTTGTACACCATACGTTCGAGCTTCTTCACGTCAACGTTGGCGAAACACTCACCCTGACTTATGTCGAAGTGAAGGTTAAGGCCTTTTTTCTGCGCCAACGACATAAAGGACTCGTGCCATGAGTTTACCAGAGAGTTGAGGTTAACCGTTTGAATGTTCAACTTCATCTTACCGTTTTCCACCTTTCTAAAATCAAGGATTTGGTTTACAAGGTCGAGCAACACTCCCACATTACGCTTTGCAATCTGCAACAGTGCCATCAGTTCGCCATTATCCTTCATCATTGTCATTGCTTGGTCAATAGGACCTGAGATGAGGTTGAGAGGTGTGCGGAAATCATGTGAGATATTGGTAAAGAACACGAGTTTCGCATTCGTTGCATCCTCCAGCTGGTGGGTCATATTTACAAGTTCCTCATTCTTTTCAAGCAGTATGTTTTGTTGTTCGTGCAGTCGTTTGTTCGACTTTCTCCTCAACGTATTCACACGATAGAGCGCAACACAAAGGCCACATATCAAAGTCAGCACTCCCAATGCCACATACAACATTATACGTCTCATCTGGCTCTCTTTCAGATAGAACACGGCAAGGTTGTGCATCTTTTTCACTCGCTCAACCTCAGAGTTTATGGCATGGTCCATGTTTATCAGCAGAGTGGCTTCCTGTGGCGTACTCACCAAGTAACTTGGGAGAAGGGTCTGACGGTCGAATTTCTCTCTCCGAAGAATTTTCAATGCAGTCTGAATGATCTCCTCTCCGCCAGTTGGATATATAGCGGTAGCATTGAGCAGACCTTTCTCTACCGCCTCTACTCCCAGCCCAGGCGAACCGAAACCGTCGGCTCCGACAAAGATATAGTCATTGTCGGGATATAACTTGTCTGCCACTTTCTTTGCCTCACTTGCCATATAGTCGCTATGGGCGACAATGACATCCACGTCAGGATGAAGGCGAAGGAGCGAATCTGTCGCTTCCGATGTGCGAGGCCCTAACCAACCAGCATCCACAGATGCCACAACTTCAATATTGGAAGAATTTGACAAACCACTAATGAAGCCCTTGTGTCTTTGCATGGCAGGTGAAGTCTGCATATCTCCTGTTATTTCCAACACTTTTCCACCTTGGCTCTTCAGTTTTGTTGCCACATAGGCAGCCATCAACAGTCCCACCTTGGTATTGTCGCCACCAACAAACGCCGAATATTTTTCGCTGTTGATGGTTCTGTCAAACAACACTACCGGAATACCATTATCGTAGGCTTTGCCAATAATGTCGGAAAGGGCTGTTGTGTCGTGTGGCGATACAAGAAGTATGTCCACCTTATTATCTATAAAATACTGTATGTCCTCTATCTGTTTTTTACCATTGTCAACAGCACACAACAATTCCATCGTTGCATCATCATGCAACAATAGTTCGCGAAGCATCTCGTTGTTCTGTTTCTCCCGCCAGTAGCCACCACTGCATTGCGACACACCGATGCGATAGTGTTTGTGTACTGATTCATTGTTGCAAGATGAAAACACAGTAATTAGCAGTAAAAAAGTAATATAGATAATACGATTAACCATCCTTTTTCTTATTTAGTTATATTTCAATTTGTAGGTGTGCAAATTTATACAAATTTTTCATTACCACCAAAAAATAACAAACTTTTCTGCAAAAAACATTGAAAAGCCAGCATATGTCTTGAAACACTTCAGCAAACTGAAGGTATTGAAGATATATTATTCCAAAAAAAATTGGCATTTAGTGTGTGGATAAGATATTTTTTGCTATCTTTGCCGTCGCAAACCAATAATAACGTAAATGAAAACCATTACCACAATTATCGCCATGATGTTTGCATGCCAGACATTATGGGCAGCGAAAGAGAAAACTACTGTAGTGACATCGCCTGACGGAACACTGAAGGTGACCGCAGTGACAAACACGGAGGGTATGACATGGAAAGTGGAACAAGACGGGAAAAATGTCATTTTGCCTTCTGCCATTAACATTTCCATCGGCGGGAAAAAAAGTATCTCCCAGGCTGCAAAAGAAACTGCAAGAAAAAACGTTGACAAAACCGTGAACCTGTTTTATGCAAAACGTAAACAGATTAGGGAACAATACCAGACGGTGACTCTCGCCTTTGCCAACGGAGTGAGCGTGGAACTGAGGGCTTATGACGATTTTGCGGCCTACCGCATCTTGACCGACAACGGCAAACGGGAACGTGTGGTAGACAACGAGACAGCAGAATTTCGCTTCGCCGACGATTACAAGGCTTTTGTGCCATATGTGAACGACAACAGGGGCGGCGAACGATGGTGCTACTCGTTTGAGTCTTACTACGACGAACAACGCCTGTCGGAAATGTACTCCGACTCGCTGGCCATAGCACCTCTCGCAGTATGCCTTCCAGAGGGCAGAAAGGCCGTGGTGATGGATGCGGGAGTGGAAAACTACCCAGGCATGATGCTTGTAAAGGGTGAGGGCAACATGCTGAAAGCAGCGTTTGCGCCATGTCCCGCTGAACAAGAGATAGGAGGATATTCGAGACTAAACATTGTGCCTAAGAAACGTAACGCTTACATAGCAAGACTATCAGGACGACAGACACTGCCTTGGCGTGCAGTAGTGGTGACGAGAGAAGACCGAAAGCTAATGGACTGCGACGTGGCACAGCTGCTCGCCCCGGAATGCCGCATAGGCGACACGCAGTGGATAAAACCGGGAAAGGTGGCATGGGACTGGTGGAACAATACCAACATCACCGGAGTGGACTTCAAGTCGGGCATGAATACACCTACATACAAATACTATATCGACTTTGCTGCAAAAAATAGTATTGAGTATATTATAATAGACGAAGGATGGAGCAACTCCGAATCGCTTACGGAAGGACTGAACCCCGACATTGACCTCAAGACACTCATCGACTACGGCAAAAGACGTGGAGTTGGTATAATACTTTGGTCGAGCTGGAGAAATCTCATCAGAAACAATCCCGACGGCGACATTGCACAGACCGACGAAATAATGAAACACTATGCCGACATGGGCATAAAGGGATTTAAGGTTGACTTCTTTGACCGTGACGACCAGCAGGTGACAAGGTCTGCATACAGTATAGCCGAAAGTGCCGCAAGACACAAGTTGCTGCTCGACTATCACGGATTGAAACCTGCCGGTATTCAACGGCCATATCCAAACATACTCAACTTTGAAGGCGTGAAAGGACTGGAAAACTCAAAATGGGAACCACGCGTGGGAGACGGACCGCTACATAACCAGCCGAGATATGACGTGACCATACCTTACCTCAGAATGCTCACAGGATCTATGGACTATACCCCTGGAGCCATGGACAATGCCCGCAGAGACAACTTCTTCGGCAACAACGACCATCCCATGAGCCAAGGCACAAGGGTACACCAAATGGCCATGTACGCCACCTTCGAGGCCCCGCTACAAATGCTTGCCGACAGTCCTACGAAATACGAGCGCGAGCAAGAGTGCACCGACTTTATAGCACAAGTGCCTACTGTGTTTGACGAGACAATAGCCATTGACGGAGAAATGGGTGAATACACCGTGTTGGCGCGACGCAAAGGCGACACATGGTATGTAGCCGCACTCACCGACTGGACTCCACGCGACATCCAGCTGTCTCTCTCCTTCCTTCCCGAAGGCACCTACACTGCCGACATCTTCGCCGACGGAGTTAACGCAGAAAAAGAGGCCACCGACTACAAGCACAGCAGGCAGTCGGTGACCCAGTCTACAAAACTCGACATTCATCTCGCCTCTGGCGGCGGATGGGCGGCGAGGATCTATTAAACACCTCTCTCCACTTCAACCACATCTCCCGCCTCAGTCTCCACGTCATACTCATATATACGAGGAAGTATTGGAGACTGGGGCGTGATTTCGTTTGATATGCGTGGTTTAGCTACTTCGGCTGGTGCGAGGAGAGCGTTAGGACAGGTGCCGGTGGCGGGCTTTAGGGCCTTGCCCTTCAGAGGCACATATGAGCGCAGACGAAGTGTTCCGCCGTTCCGTGACACTATACGTGCCTTTAGCAACTGGCTGCCCTGCCAGTCCATATCCACTACAAACGCACCACGGGCAACAAGGCCCTTTACACAGCCTTCCTTCCATTCCTCAGGAAGTGCGGGAAGCAGTTGTACGGCACCGTCGTGACTCTGCAGCAACATCTCCGACACACCAGCTGTGAATCCGAAATTACCATCTATCTGGAATGGCGGATGAGCGTCAAAGAGATTGCGATAGGTGCGGCCGTTGGGATAGTCTTTCGCCACAGCATCGCTCGGGAGAAGACAGAGCATGTTGCGGATGATACGGAAGGCATGGTCGCCGTCTAGCATTCGAGCCCAGAAGTTTATCTTCCAGCCAATGCTCCATCCGGTAGCCATGTCGCCACGCTGCAAAAGCGTGTTGCGGGCAGCCTGGAAAAGAAGAGGATTGGCTGTAGGAGAAATCTGGTTGCTTGGATATAGACCGTAGAGATGGGAGATATGACGATGCTCGTCACGTGGATTGTCGGCATCTACAAGCCATTCCTGTACTTGGTTATGACGGCCTATCTGCATAGGAGGCAACTGGCTTATCACACTCACCAAAGAGTCTTCGTAAGCCTTGTTGCCGCCAAGCTCACGTGTGGCAAGAAGTGTGGAATAAAGAGCGTCGAAGGCTATCTGGTTGTCCATCGTGCAACCGGCCACAATGCTTGCGCCCGACTTGTCGTAACCATGTTCCGGCGACATGGAAGGCACGGTGACGAGCCATCCGGTCTGAGGGTGTTTCACCAAATTGCTCATATAGAAGTCGGCAGTGCCGCGAAGGGCATCGTAATGACGGCGAAGAAAGTCTTTGTCTGCCGTGAAGAGATAGTGTTGCCAGAGATGTTGGGCAAGCCATGCGCCTCCATTGGGCCACATGCCGTAATATGCCATGTCGATAGGACCGGTCACACGCCAGATGTCGGTATTGTGATGGGCAGTCCAGCCACGGGCTCCATAGAGTTTTGAAGCTGCATCACGTCCGGTGACGGCAAGGTCGTCTATCATCGAAAACAATGGCTCATGACATTCGCTGAGGTTGGTGACCTCGGCTGGCCAGTAGTTCATCTCTGCATTTATGTTGATGGTATACTTACTGTCCCAGGGAGCATACATCGAACTGTTCCACACGCCCTGCAGGTTAGCGGGCTGTCCGCCTGGCTGCGACGAACTGATGAGCAGGTAGCGGCCATACTGGTAGAGCAATGCCACAAGATTAAGGTCATCGTTTGTGTTGAAGTTCTTCACACGCTCGTCGGTCTCAGCCTCAGAAGCCTTGGTGGCTGGAATGTTGAGACATACACGGTCGTACTGCGACTTGTATTTCCTTATGTGTTCGTCGAGCAACTGGTTATAGCTTTTCTTCATTGCTTTCTTCAGCATGGAGTCGCAACGCTTTGAGGCATTGCCCGACACGTCGTGGTAGTTTATGAAGTTTGTAGCACCTATTATATATAATGTGGCGCTATTGGCATTCGACACGAAGATGTTGCCGTTAAGGGCTTTCACCCGTCCGTCTGTCTGTACTGCCACTCGACACTCTGCGTTGAGTGCCGGCTTTATGCCCTCCTGCTCAACGCCATGGCAACGCATGGTCATCGTTGCGCCCTTGGCACTCACCTGCGGGTTAAGCTCTTTCGGACAGTCGTATGCAAGTGAGAAGGCGAGAGTGTTGTCGATGCTTGTCTCAAGCCTTACTACAATCACGTTGTCTGTCATGGAGGCAAACACCTTACGGCTGTATGTTGCAGCCCCCACATTATAGTTCACGTCGGCTGTTGCAGTGCCGATATTTAGCGAACGAGTATATGAAGGGCGTTTCGACTCAAGTGTAGTAGGAACCTTCTCAAGAGCCGAGTAGTCGTATTTTACCTTCAGCGATCCAAGAGGCAGGTATCGCATGCCATGCTGGCCGGTGAAGAAAGTTCCGTCGATAAGTTTCTGTGCCTCTCCAAATTTTTCTTGAAACACCATCTGACGTATCTCTCCCAGTGCCGCATACCCTTTGGAACTGATATTGTTGTGAGGACCTCCGGCCCAGAAAGTCTCCTCGTTGAGCTGAAGCTCTTCCTGTTCCACGCCTCCAAACACCATCGCTCCCATGCGGGAGTTGCCCACTGGCAGTGCGTCGGTCCATGTCTCTGCCGGATGGCTATACCATAGCCTTAGGTCTTGCGCCGTGGCTGTCACTGTAGCCATAACAGACAATACGAATAAAAAAGTCTTCTTCATTATATTTATGTTTTATGTTTTTTTCTGCTTGCAAAGGTACGAAAGTTTTTCGGTATTATCACCCTATTTCGTATCATATAGTTGAGATAATGTTTCTAAAAGCGTTAAATTTGGATAAATATTTGTCAATGTCTTGGAAAATGGACAAATAATAAGTATTTTTGCAATGAGAAGCGAATGTACTCGAATTGCGAGATTCATTATTTTCAAAACTAAGTTTCACTATGAATACAACAATCACAAGCAGGTTAGACTCTCTAAGAGAACTTATGAAACAAGAGAAGGTTGACGCCTTCATATTTCCCAGCACCGACCCACACAATGGAGAATACGTGCCCGACCACTGGAAAGGACGCGAATTTATCAGCGGTTTCAACGGGTCGGCAGGCACTGCCGTGGTAACCATGGACAGTGCGGCATTGTGGACAGACTCACGTTATTTCCTTGCAGCCGAAGAGCAACTTCAAGGCACGGGATTCACGCTGATGAAACTAAAGATAGAAGGCACACCGTCCATATCCGAATGGCTCGGACAAAAACTCTCACAAAAGGACGGGGCTGTGGTTGGTATCGACGGCATGGTGAACTCCGTAGACACTGTGGAAAGCCTCGCTGCCGAACTTAGACGCCAAGGAGGAATAACCATAAGGACCAATTTCGACCCGTTAGACATCATCTGGACAGACAGGCCATCCATACCTGAAAACAAGGTGGAGATACATGACCTGAAATATGCAGGCGAGACGGCAGAAAGCAAGATAAGAAGGATAAGGGAAGAACTGAAAAAAATACATGCCTCGGGCATGCTTGTGTCGGCACTCGACGATATAGCATGGACACTAAATCTCAGGGGAAGCGACGTACACTGCAATCCCGTGGCAGTGGCTTACCTGCTTGTCGACGAGAGCAAAGTAACCCTATATGTCGACAGTCGGAAACTCGGTCAAGAGGTAAAGGACTACCTGAAGAAAGCAGGCATTACCACCGACGAATATCCTAACGTGGTCAATGGCTTGGGAAACTATCAGGGATATAACATACTCATGGACCCTTCCGAAACATCTTATACCTTATACAAAGCCTACGGCGAGCGCCCGAAGATTATGGCAGCATCGCCAATACCGGCAATGAAGGCAATAAAGAACGAGGTGGAGATAGAAGGCTATCGCAACGCAATGATAAAAGACGGAGTGGCAATGGTAAAATTCCTCCGTTGGCTATTGCCAGCTGTGGAAAAAGGCGGTGTGACAGAAATGTCGGCCGATGAAAAACTCACCGCGCTAAGGGCACAACAACCACTCTTCCGCGACATCTCGTTCGACACTATTGCAGGCTACGGGGAACACGGTGCAATAGTACATTATGAGGCAACGCCAGAAACAGACGCAGAACTGAAAGCTGAAGGCTTGCTGCTGCTGGACAGTGGTGCGCAATACCTCGATGGAACTACAGATATAACACGAACAATAGCATTGGGATCACTTACGGAAGAAATGAAACATGTCTACACATTGGTACTGAAAGGACATATCGATCTGCAGATGTGTAAGTTTCCGGCTAACGCCAGTGGCACACAGCTCGACATGCTCGCACGTCAGGCTATGTGGCGCGAGGGACTCAACTACCTTCACGGCACAGGTCACGGAGTAGGCTCATACCTCAACGTACATGAAGGACCGCACCAGTTCCGCATGGAATGGAAACCCGCGCCTCTTAAATCAGGAATGACCGTGACGGTGGAGCCCGGACTATATCTAGCTGGAAAATTCGGTGTAAGGACGGAAAATACAACTCTCATACGCCATTATATGACCACCGAGTTCGGCGACTTCCTCGAAATAGAGCCCCTTACACTCTGTCCGATAGACAAAAAGCCCATAGATGCAGAAATGCTTACTCCAGAAGAAATACAATGGCTTGACGAATATCATAAGACGGTATATGAGAAGCTCTCGCCATACCTTGACGACGATGATCTAGTATGGCTTGAAGAAGCATGCAGCAAGCTTCAAAAAGGCCTATAACATAGGGATATATGTCGATTTTTCGCACAAAACGACTTTTTTTTCACAATAAACTGAAAATATTTGGTAAAAAAGTTGTCTATTTGGTAAAATAGCAGTAATTTTGCACCCACTTTCGGGCAAAAGCCCATAGAGAATATAAGTTTAATTTAAAATTTTAAAACAAAAAAGCAAAATGATTATTGTACCAGTAAAGGAAGGCGAGAACATCGAGAAAGCCCTCAAGAAGTTCAAGAGAAAGTTTGAAAAGACAGGTGTCGTAAAAGAACTCCGTGCACGTCAGCAGTTCGACAAACCCTCTGTTCTTAAGAGACTTAAGATGGAGCGCGCCATTTACGTACAGAAACTGAGAGCTACTGAGGAATAAAAAAACCTCAAAAAAATTTGGTAGTTTCAAATATTTTCCGTAAATTCGCTGCTGAAAACTAATAATGCGGTGGAAAGATGGTTAAAAGATTTGTTGAATACATGCAATTCGAGCGAAACATGTCGCCGAAAACAGTGAAAGACTATGAGGCTGACCTCAACGACTTCATGGCATTCTTCACCAGTCTTGATAGCCATCTTACGTGGGAGGACATCGACCAGGACATAGTCCGAGGGTGGATGGAAAGCATGATGGACAGAGGAAATAGCGCCTCTTCCGTATGCCGGCGTCTTTCCGCACTACGAGCCTTGTACCGATTCGGAATGAAAAGGGGGTTGGTGACCAAAAATCCCGCCCATCTGATAAAGGCTCCGAAAAAGGCAAAGCCACTGCCCCAGTTTGTCAGGGAGACCGACATGGACCGACTGATAGACAATGAGGAGATGTGGGACACGACCTACAAAAGCATCCTCGCGCGTACCATTATAATAATGATATACGAAACAGGGGTAAGAAGGTCAGAGCTCATAGGACTCAACGACACCGACATCGATTTCAACCAGCGCACCATAAAGGTCACCGGAAAGCGAAACAAGCAAAGGATAATACCTTTTGGCGAGGAACTGCACGAGACGTTGCTGAAATATATGCAGGAGCGTGACGCAAAAAGCTCAAGGCAAACAGAGGCGTTCTTCACAAATGAAAAAGGACAAAGGATATCGGAAAGCTTGTTGGCAACCCTTGTGAAAAACTCACTTGGAAAGGTGACAACGATGAAGAAACGGTCGCCACACGTGCTAAGGCACACCTATGCGACTGCACTTCTCAACAACGGTGCAGGATTAGAAAGTGTAAAAAAGCTGCTTGGTCATGAGAGTCTCTCTACAACAGAGATCTACACCCATACCACATTTGAGCAGCTAAAGCGAGTTTATAAACAAGCCCATCCAAGGGCATAACCCTTTAAATTTTGAATTTATGGAGATAAAGATTCAGTCAATTCATTTTGACGCTACCGAGAAGTTACAGGCGTTCATCGAAAAGAAAGTCGCCAAGTTAGAGAAGTCTTACGAAGATATTCAGAAAGTAGAGGTGCAATTAAAAGTTGTAAAACCGGCAACGGCTCAAAACAAGGAAGCGGCTATCTCAGTCAATGTGCCAGGCACGACATTGTTCGTTGAGAAGGTAAGTGACACTTTTGAGGAGTCTATCGACCTTTGTGTTGATTCCATGCGGGTTCAACTGCAGAAATTTAAAGAAAAAACGAGAAATTACTAAAAAAAACGGCGAAAAGTTTTGGTAATTCAAAAATAATGCGTACCTTTGCAGCCGATTTCCGACAGCAGCTGCATAAAAGCGGTAATCGGCTGAAGGTACAAGCCTCTTTAGCTCAGTTGGCCAGAGCACGTGATTTGTAATCTCGGGGTCGTTGGTTCGAATCCGACAAGAGGCTCAAAAGAAGAAACTTAGTCATGGGTGTTTTCCAGAGTGGCCAAATGGGGCAGACTGTAAATCTGCTGTCTTTCGACTTCGGTGGTTCGAATCCATCAGCACCCACTTAATGATTAGGTTTTTTAGAAATGCGGAAATAGCTCAGTTGATAGAGCACTAGCCTTCCAAGCTGGGGGTCGCGGGTTTGAGCCCCGTTTTCCGCTCTCTGTTGCTGTATTAGCTCAGTGGTAGAGCACTTCCTTGGTAAGGAAGAGGTCCTGAGTTCAACTCTCAGATACAGCTCTAAATAATAAACATCAAACAGATTATTCATTAAAATTAAAATAAACAAGAAAAGCTATGGCAAAAGAGACATTTGTCCGTACCAAACCACACGTAAACATTGGTACAATTGGTCACGTTGACCACGGTAAGACCACTCTGACCGCTGCCATTTCAAAGGTTCTTCACGAGAAGGGCTTCGGTACAGAGGAAATCAAGTCATTCGATCAGATTGACAACGCTCCTGAGGAAAAAGAGCGTGGTATCACCATCAACACTGCTCACATCGAGTATGAGACAGCTAACCGTCACTACGCACACGTAGACTGCCCGGGACACGCCGACTATGTAAAGAACATGGTTACTGGTGCTGCTCAGATGGACGGTGCTATCATCGTAGTAGCTGCAACTGATGGTCCTATGCCTCAGACTCGTGAGCACGTACTGCTCGCTCGTCAGGTGAACGTGCCAAAGCTGGTTGTATTCCTGAACAAGTGTGATATGGTTGAGGACGAGGAAATGCTTGAACTCGTTGAGATGGAAATGCGCGAACTGCTCGATCAGTATGAGTATGATGGCGACAACACTCCTATCATCCGCGGTTCTGCTCTTGGTGCTCTCAATGGCGTTGACAAGTGGGTTGAAAAGGTTATGGAACTCATGGATGCTGTTGACAACTGGATTCCACTGCCTCCACGTGATACCGACAAGCCATTCCTTATGCCTGTTGAGGACGTGTTCTCAATCACAGGTCGTGGTACTGTAGCAACAGGTCGTATCGAGACTGGTGTTATCCACGTAGGTGATGAAGTTGAACTCCTCGGTCTTGGTGAAGACAAGAAGTCAGTCGTAACTGGCGTTGAGATGTTCCGCAAGCTGCTCGATGAGGGTCAGGCTGGTGACAACGTAGGTCTTCTTCTCCGTGGTATCGACAAGAAGGAAATCAAGCGCGGTATGGTGCTTTGTCACCCAGGACAGATTAAGCCTTTCAAGAAGTTCAAGGCTCAGATCTACGTTCTGAAGAAGGAAGAAGGTGGTCGTCACACTCCATTCGGAAACAAGTATCGTCCACAGTTCTACCTCCGTACAATGGACTGTACAGGTGAAATCACTCTGCCAGAGGGCGTAGAAATGGTAATGCCTGGTGATAACGTAACTATCACTGTAGAGCTTATCTACGCTGTTGCCCTGAACGTAGGTCTCCGTTTCGCTATCCGCGAAGGTGGACGTACAGTAGGTGCTGGTCAGATCACAGAGATTATCGAGGATTAATTTGCACGATAATACAAGTTCCCGGTTTTGTTCCGGGAACTATCTACGGGAATAGCTCAGTTGGTAGAGCATCGGTCTCCAAAACCGAGGGTCGTGGGTTCGAGTCCTCCTTCCCGTGCTAAAAGAATAACAATATGTTTAATAAATTCGTTAATTATTGCAAGGCGTGTTACGATGAACTTGCGCACAAGACAACTTGGCCTACAGGCCGTGAGCTTACACATAGTGCAGTGGTTGTTTTATCTGCTTCCCTAGTCATTGCATTGGTTGTGTGGGCAATGGATTTGGTATTCAAGTTTGTTATGAGTTCTATTTATCCTAATTAATTTTTTTTCGAGATGTCTGAGACTGAAATGAAATGGTACGTTCTTCGTGCCGTTAGTGGTAAGGAAGCAAAGGTTAAGGAATACTTGGAAAAAGCAATAGTCAACAACGACGTGCTTAAGGACAATGTAGGAGAGATTTTGCTCCCGACTGAAAAGTATGCTGTTCTTCGCAATGGAAAGAGAGTTATCAAGGAGAAGCTCTTTTTGCCAGGTTATGTTCTTATCCAGGCAAAACTTCAGGGTGAAGTAGCTCATACTCTTCGTTTCATGCCCAATGTCTTGGGATTTCTCGGAGGTTTGGATAATCCGACTCCTGTTAAACAAGCTGACATTAATCGCATTCTCGGCTCAGCTGACGAGTCAGTCATCGAGGTAGCCGATGTAGCAGTTCCCTACAATGTGGAAGATGCTGTCAAGGTGGTTGATGGTCCATTTAGCGGTTTCAGTGGTATCATTGAGGAAGTGAACGCTGAAAAACGCAAACTGAAGGTTATGGTTAAGATATTCGGAAGGAAATCACCTCTCGAGTTAAGTTTTACGCAAGTAGAAAAGGAATAAGGCGTAATTTGTTACGGTACGTTAGTTCCTTTATACACGGCAGTGGACAATACGACCGCTGCTTAACAATTTAAAATTAAAAACAGAAATGGCTAAAGAAGTTGCTGGATTAATCAAATTACAGATTAAAGGTGGCGCTGCAAATCCCTCACCCCCAGTAGGACCTGCACTTGGTTCAAAGGGTATAAATATTATGGGATTCTGCAAGGAATTTAACGCCAGAACCCAGGATAAGGCAGGCAAGATTCTTCCTGTTGTTATCACCTACTATGCAGACAAGTCTTTCAGCTTTGTCATCAAGACTCCTCCTGCAGCTGTTCAGCTGAAAGAGGTAGCCAAGGTGAAGAGCGGTTCTGCACAGCCAAACCGCAAGAAGGTAGCAAGTGTTACTTGGGACCAGGTAAAGGCAATTGCAGAAGACAAGATGGCTGACTTGAACTGCTTTACTGTAGAATCGGCTATGAAGCTGATCGCAGGTACTGCAAGAAGTATGGGTATTACTGTACAAGGGGAGTTCCCTGGTAAATAATTTTAAACTTCAATTCAAAAAATGAGTAAACTGACAAGAAATCAAAAGTTGGTGGCTGACAAGGTTGAAGCAGGGAAAGCATACTCTCTTAAGGAAGCTGCAGAACTGGTAAAGGAGATTACCACTACCAAGTTCGACGCATCCTTGGATATTGACGTGCGTCTTGGTGTTGACCCACGCAAGGCTAACCAGATGGTTCGTGGTGTGGTATCATTGCCAAATGGAACCGGTAAGGTGACACGCGTACTTTGTCTTTGTACTGCTGACGCTGAAGCTGCAGCTAAGGAAGCTGGAGCTGACTATGTTGGTCTCGACGAATACGTTGAGAAGATTAAGGGAGGTTGGACAGACGTTGACGTCATCATCACCATGCCGTCTTGCATGGGTAAGATTGGTGCTCTCGGTCGTATCCTCGGTCCTCGTGGTCTTATGCCTAACCCCAAGAGCGGCACTGTGACAATGGATGTTGCAAAGGCTGTAAGAGAGGTTAAGCAGGGTAAGATTGACTTCAAGGTTGACAAGGCTGGTATTGTACATGCTTCAATCGGTAAGGTATCTTTCTCGCCTGAGAAGATCTATGAGAACGCAAAGGAGTTCATCCAGACCATCATCAAGCTCAAGCCGGCTGCTGCTAAAGGTACATATCTGAAGAGTATCTTTATTTCAAGCACTATGAGTAAGGGTATCAAGGTAGATCCTAAATCAGTTGAATAACTCGTTAAAAGTTTAGTAAAATGAAAAAGGAAGTAAAAGATACTATTATCGTAGAACTCGGACAGAAGCTTAAGGAATATCCGCATTTTTACCTTGTTGACCTTACAGGTTTGAATGCTGAAAAGACAAGCGAACTGCGCCGTAAGTGCTTCAAGAGCGAGATAAAGCTGATGGTTGTGAAGAATACTCTTCTTCACAAGGCATTCGAGGCATCTGACATCGATTTTTCTCCGATGTATGAGAGTCTGAAGGGCAATACTGCCGTAATGTTCGCAAATACGGCAAATGTTCCGGCTAAGTTACTTAAGGATTACACCAAGGAAGGCATTCCTGCTCTTAAGGCTGCATATGCAGAAGAGAGCATCTTCGTTGGTGCTGACAGACTTGAGGAGCTGGCTGCTCTCAAGAGCAAGAACGAGCTCATTGCAGACGTTGTGGCCCTGCTGCAGTCTCCTGCAAAGAACGTTATCTCTGCTCTTCAGTCAGGAGCAAACACTATCCATGGTGTGCTGAAGACTTTAGGCGAGCGTCCTGAATAATACTTAAAGTCATAAATTAACAAAATTAAAAACAAATAAAAATTAAAATAAAATGGCAGATATCAAAGCTATTGCTGAAGAATTGGTAAATCTTACAGTAAAAGAAGTAAACGAGTTGGCAACAGTCCTGAAGGACGAGTATGGAATTGAGCCCGCCGCTGCAGCTGTTGCTGTAGCTGCTGGTCCTGCAGCAGGTGCTGCTGAGGCTGCTGAGGAGAAGACATCTTTCGATGTTGTCCTCAAGGAAGTAGGCGCAGCTAAACTGCAGGTTGTAAAGGCTGTTAAGGAGGCTTGCGGTCTTGGTCTTAAGGAAGCTAAGGAATTGGTAGACGGTGCTCCTTCTACACTGAAGGAAGGTCTGTCTAAGGACGAGGCTGAGAACCTGAAGAAGACCATCGAGGCAGCTGGTGCTGTTGTAGAGCTGAAGTAATTCAGAACATCATTGATACACATTGGTTAAGAATCTTTAAGTAGAAGATTCTTAACCTTTTTGTGTTCATTACGAACACCTTCTCTTTTATTACTTGAGGGCTTACCGCCCGAAGGTTGCAATTTTTTTTGGACTCTTTGTAGTCCCTTTCCATAGACATATTATTATTTATGGCTTCTAAAGTAATAGACAACAGAATAAATTTCGGCAGCGTAAAGAATCCGATGCCTATTCCGGATTTCCTTGACGTGCAATTAAAGTCATTCAAAGACTTCCTACAGTTGGACACACCACCTGAGGAACGCAAGAACGACGGTTTGTATAAGGTATTCGCAGAGAATTTCCCTATCACCGATACAAGAAATAATTTCGTTCTTGAGTTCTTGGATTACTATATCGACCCGCCACGTTATAGCATCGACGAGTGCTTGGAGCGTGGTCTGACTTATAGCGTACCTCTGAAAGCTAAGTTGAAACTTTATTGCACCGATCCCGACCATGAGGATTTCGGTACTGTCATCCAGGACGTTTTCCTTGGCCCTATTCCTTATATGACAGCCAATGGTACCTTTGTCATAAATGGTGCCGAACGTGTCGTGGTGTCACAGTTGCATCGCTCTCCTGGCGTGTTCTTCGGACAAAGTGTACACGCTAACGGCTCATTGCTCTATTCTGCAAGAATCATTCCTTTTAAGGGTTCGTGGATAGAGTTCGCCACTGACATCAACAACGTGATGTACGCCTATATCGACCGTAAGAAGAAGTTGCCTGTTACTACATTGTTGCGTGCCATAGGTTTTGAGGCTGACAAGGACATTCTCCAGATTTTTGACTTGGCTGAAGAGGTGAAAGTCAATAAGTCCAGTCTTAAGAAAGTTATCGGTAAAAGACTTGCCGCCCGTGTGCTGAAAAGCTGGAACGAGGACTTCGTTGACGAGGACACCGGCGAAGTAGTATCAATTGAACGTAACGAGGTGATTATGGAACGTGAGACCGAAATCACCGATGACAACGTGATAGATATACTCGATAGCAATGCCGCAACCATCCTCGTTCACAAGGACGAGACTACGGCACAGGACTATTCCATCATATTCAACACACTTCAGAAAGACCCGTCAAACTCGGAAAAAGAAGCCGTGTTGTATATCTACAGACAGTTGCGTAACGCTGACCCTGCCGATGATGCCAGCGCCCGCGAGGTTATACAGAACCTCTTCTTCTCCGACAAGCGTTATGACTTGGGAGACGTGGGTCGCTACCGTATCAACAAGAAACTTGGTCTTGACACCGATATGGAGGTACGCGTGTTGACAAAGGAAGACATCATAGAGATCATCAAGTATCTCATTCAGCTTATCAACTCGAAGGCTACCGTCGACGACATCGACCACCTCTCCAACCGTCGTGTAAGAACTGTAGGCGAGCAGCTAAGCAACCAGTTCTCTATAGGATTGGCACGTATGAACCGTACAATCCGCGAACGTATGAACGTACGCGACAATGAGGTGTTTACTCCTACAGACCTCATCAACGCAAAGACCATATCAAGCGTCATTAACTCATTCTTCGGAACCAACCCGCTTTCGCAGTTCATGGACCAGACCAACCCTCTGGCAGAAGTGACACACAAGCGTCGTCTCTCAGCCCTTGGACCTGGTGGTCTGTCGCGTGAGCGTGCCGGTTTCGAAGTGCGTGACGTACACTATACACACTACGGACGCCTCTGTCCTATCGAGAGTCCTGAAGGTCCAAACATCGGACTTATCTCCTCTCTGTGCGTATACGCAAAGATCAACAATCTCGGATTCATCCAGACTCCATACCGCAAGGTGGAGAATGGTGTGGCCAATCTAAATAACGACGACATCATCTACCTCACAGCAGAGGAAGAAGAGAACCACGTAATAGGTCAGGGTAATGCACCTCTGAACGACGATGGTACGTTTATCCGCGAAGTGGTGAAGTGTCGTCAGGACGCCGACTTCCCGGTTGTTCCTCCAGCAGACGTCGACCTAATAGACGTTTCTCCACAGCAGATAGCATCTCCCGCAGCCTCTCTCATTCCGTTCCTCGAGCACGACGACGCCCACCGAGCACTCATGGGCTCAAACATGATGCGCCAGGCAGTGCCACTGCTCCATAACGAGGCTCCTATCGTGGGTACCGGTATTGAGAAGCAGATATGCGAAGACTCCCGTACGATGATTACGGCAGAGGGCGAAGGAGTAATAGAATATGTAGACGCGACAACCATCCGTATACTCTACGACCGTACGGAGGATGAGGAATTCGTAAGTTTCGAGCCCGCCTTGAAGGAATACCGAATACCGAAGTTCCGCCGTACAAACCAGAATATGACCATCGACCTGCGTCCTATCTGCAGCAAAGGGCAGCGTGTGAAGGCAGGCGACATTCTCACCGAAGGTTATGCCACCGAGAATGGAGAGCTCGCACTCGGACGCAACCTCCTTGTGGCTTACATGCCATGGAAGGGTTACAACTACGAGGACGCCATCGTGCTCAACGAGCGTATTGTGCGCGACGACGTGCTTACCTCGGTACATGTGGACGAATACTCTCTCGACGTGCGTGAGACAAAGCGTGGAGTAGAGGAGTTCACAAGCGACATACCAAACGTCAGCGAGGAAGCTACAAAAGACCTTGATGAAAACGGTATCATCCGTGTCGGAGCCCGAGTAGAACCAGGCGACATCCTCATCGGAAAGATATCTCCAAAGGGCGAGAGCGACCCGTCGCCAGAAGAGAAACTGCTTCGCGCCATCTTTGGCGACAAGGCAGGCGACGTGAAGGACTCTTCACTGAAGGCCAATCCGTCACTTACAGGTGTGATTATCGACAAGAAGCTCTTTGCACGAGCCATAAAGACCCGTCAGACAAAGCAGCAGGACAAGATCAAACTCGCAAAGATAGACGAGGAATATGCTGCAAAGAACGAGGACATCAAGGACATACTCATCGACAAGCTGCTCGAACTCACTGAGGACGAGGTGTCGAATGGTGTAAAAGACTATACTGGTGCAGAAATCATCACCAAGGGCTCCAAGTTCACACAGACCAACCTCCGCAACCTGGAGTATGGTGACATACAAATCAGCAACTGGACCGATGATGCCCACAAGAACAGTCTGATAGCCCAGCTCATCATCAACTACATGAAGAAGTTCAAGCTTCTCGATGCAGAGATGAAGCGGAAGAAGTTTGCCATCACCATCGGCGACGAGCTGCCTTCAGGCATACTCCAGATGGCCAAGGTATATGTGGCAAAGAAACGTAAGATAGGTGTGGGCGACAAACTGGCAGGTCGTCATGGTAACAAGGGTATCGTGTCGAAGGTGGTTCGTCAGGAAGACATGCCATTCCTCGAGGACGGCCGTCCTGTAGACCTTGTGCTCAACCCTCTTGGCGTGCCTTCTCGTATGAACCTCGGACAGATATTCGAAGCCATTCTCGGCGCAGCCGGAAAGAAACTCGGCGTGAAGTTTGCAACACCAATCTTCGACGGTGCAAAGCTCGAAGACCTGGCAGAATGGACCGACAAGGCCGGGCTTCCACATCTCTGTTCAACCTACCTCTACGATGGTGAGACCGGAGAGCGTTTCGACCAGCCGGCCACAGTAGGTATCACCTACTTCCTCAAACTCGGTCACATGGTTGAGGACAAGATGCACGCACGTTCCATCGGTCCGTATTCACTCATCACACAGCAGCCTCTCGGAGGTAAGGCACAGTTTGGTGGCCAGCGTTTCGGAGAGATGGAAGTCTGGGCTCTTGAGGCATTCGGCGCAAGCCACGTACTTCAGGAGATTCTCACCATCAAGTCCGACGACGTGGTAGGACGAAGCAAGGCATACGAGGCTATCGTCAAAGGCGACCCAATGCCAACTCCAGGCATCCCCGAGTCACTGAACGTGCTTCTTCACGAGTTGAAGGGTCTTGGACTTAGCATCAAATTGGATTAAGTTGAGAAGTTGACGAGTTGACACATTAAAATAAAAGAATATGGCTTTTAAGAAAGAATCAAAGATAAAGAGTAATTTCACCAAAATTACCATCGGTCTGGCTTCACCGGAGGAAATCCTCGAGAGCTCATTCGGCGAGGTGACAAAACCCGAGACCATCAACTATCGTACCTACAAGCCTGAGCGCGACGGTTTGTTCTGCGAGCGCATCTTCGGTCCTCAGAAGGACTATGAGTGCGCCTGCGGTAAGTACAAGCGTATCAGATACAAGGGCATCGTGTGCGACCGTTGCGGTGTCGAGGTGACTGAGAAAAAGGTGAGAAGAGAGCGCACAGGACATATCGAGCTCGTTGTGCCGGTGGCTCATATATGGTATTTCCGCTCACTGCCCAACAAGATTGGATATCTTCTCGGACTTCCTACCAAGAAGCTCGATGCTATCATATACTACGAGCGTTATGTCGTTATCCAGCCAGGTCTTATGGCCGGAAAGAAAGACAGCGAAGGCAACGACGCCATTGGCTCCAACGTCTACGACCTGCTTTCCGAGGACGAGTATAACGACATAGTCGACAACAAGATACCACAGGACAACGAACTGCTCGAAGACAGCGATCCTAACAAGTTCATTGCCAAGATGGGTGCCGAGGCTATCTACGACCTGCTCATCCGTCTTGACCTCGACTCACTGTCATACGAGCTTCGCGACCGAGCCAACAGCGACTCTTCGCAGCAGCGTAAGAACGAGGCCCTCAAGCGCCTTCAGGTAGTGGAAGCTTTCCGTGGCAGCAAGGACGTGAACCGTCCGGAGTGGATGATCATGAAGATTCTCCCTGTCACACCTCCTGAACTGCGACCGCTCGTTCCCCTGGACGGTGGCCGTTTCGCCACCTCCGACCTCAACGACCTCTATCGTCGCGTCATTATACGTAACAACCGCCTGAAGCGCCTTGTGGAAATCAAGGCTCCAGAGGTAATCCTCCGCAACGAGAAGCGTATGCTGCAGGAGGCTGTCGACAGCTTGTTCGACAACTCCCGCAAGAGCAGTGCCGTGAAGAGCGAGAGCAACCGCCCGCTGAAGTCGTTGAGCGACTCGCTGAAAGGTAAGGCCGGACGTTTCCGCCAGAACCTCCTCGGTAAGCGTGTAGACTATTCAGCCCGTTCGGTTATCGTCGTTGGTCCTGAGCTTAAGATGGGAGAGTGCGGTCTGCCAAAGCTGATGGCTGCCGAGCTCTACAAGCCGTTCATCATACGTAAGCTCATCGAGCGCGGTATCGTGAAGACAGTGAAGAGCGCCAAGAAGATAGTCGACCGCAGGGAACCGGTCATCTGGGACATTCTTGAGAATGTGATGAAGGGTCACCCAGTGCTTCTCAACCGTGCTCCTACACTTCACCGTCTTGGTATCCAGGCCTTCCAGCCAAAGCTTATCGAAGGCAAGGCCATCCAGCTCCATCCGCTGGCATGTACCGCTTTCAACGCCGACTTCGACGGCGACCAGATGGCTGTTCACCTCCCATTGAGCAATGAGGCAGTGCTCGAGGCACAGATACTGATGCTTCAGAGCCACAACATCCTCAACCCCGCCAACGGTGCACCTATCACCGTGCCTTCTCAGGACATGGTGCTCGGTCTTTACTATATCACCAAGATACGTCCAGGCGCAAAGGGTGAGGGCCTTACATTCTACGGACCCGAAGAAGCCATCATCGCACACAACGAGCGTCGTTGCGACCTCCATGCACTTGTGAAGGTGGTTGTGAAGGACCGCGACGAGAATGGCAACTTTGTGGATAAGATGGTAGAGACATCTGTCGGACGTGTTATTGTCAACGGCATCATACCTGATGAAGTAGGCTACGTGAACAAAGTTATCTCAAAGAAGAGCCTTCGCGACATCATTGCCGACGTAATCAAGACCGTAGGTTTCGCCGAGGCATGCGAGTTCCTCGACGGTATCAAGAACCTTGGTTATCGCATGGCATACCTTGCCGGACTTTCGTTCAACCTCGACGACATCATCATTCCAGAGGAAAAGAAAGCTCTCGTGGAGCGTGGTAACGAGGAAGTGCGCCAGATTACCGAGAACTACAACATGGGATTCATCACCGACACGGAGCGTTACAACCAGGTAATCGACACCTGGACCCACGTCAACAACGACCTGGGCAACGTCTTGATGAAGGAGATGACAGAGGCCGACCAAGGCTTCAACGCCGTGTTTATGATGCTCGACTCCGGTGCCCGTGGTTCTAAGGACCAGATTCGTCAGCTTTCAGGTATGCGTGGTCTTATGGCAAAGCCTCAGAAGGCAGGTGCCGAGGGAGCACAGATTATCGAAAACCCAATTCTTTCGAACTTCAAGGAAGGAATGTCAGTGCTCGAGTACTTCATCTCCACCCACGGTGCCCGTAAGGGTCTTGCCGACACCGCCATGAAGACTGCCGATGCCGGATACCTCACACGTCGTCTTGTAGACGTTTCTCACGACGTGATTATCAATGAGGAAGACTGCGGTACATTGCGCGGATTGGTATGCACAGCACTGAAGAACGGCGACGAGGTAATCTCTACCTTGTCTGAAAGAATACTCGGACGTGTGTCAGTACACGACATCATACATCCTACAACCGGCGAACTCATTGTGGCTGCCGGTGAGGAAATCACTGAAAAAGTGGCACAGGAAATAGAAGACTCGCCAATCGAAAGCGTCGAGATTCGTTCGGTGCTCACCTGCGAAAGCAAGCACGGAGTCTGCATGAAGTGCTATGGACGCAACCTCGCTACAAGAAAGATGGTACAGAAGGGTGAGGCAGTGGGTGTCATCGCCGCCCAGGCCATCGGTGAGCCTGGTACACAGCTTACTCTCCGTACGTTCCACGCCGGTGGTGTGGCAGCCAACGCTGCAGCCAACGCCTCTATCGTGGCAAAGAACGACAGCTTGCTCGAGTTTGAGGAACTCCGCACCGTGCCGTTTGACGAAGACGGAAGAAAGTGCGAGATGGTAGTCAGCCGTCTTGGCGAGGTTCGATTCGTCGACCCTAATACCAAGATTATTCTCTCTACCATGAACGTGCCTTACGGTTCTTCTCTCTACCACAAGCAGGGCGACATCGTGCCTAAGGGAGAGAAGATTGCACAGTGGGACCCATTCAATGCTGTCATCGTGACGGAATATGCAGGTATACTGAAGTTCAACGATGTTGTGGAAGGTATCACCTACCGTGCCGAGACCGACGAGACCACCGGTCTTACCGAGAAGATCATCACAGAGTCGAAAGACAAGTCAAAGGTGCCTACCTGCGACATCATCGACGTCAATGGAGAGAAGATCGGTACATACAACTTCCCTGTGGGAGGCCATATCGTGGTAGAAGACGGCCAGACGGTCAAGACAGGTGAGACCCTCGTGAAGATACCACGTGCCGCCGTTAAGGGTGGTGACATCACCGGAGGTCTTCCACGTGTCACCGAGCTCTTCGAGGCCCGCAACCCGTCTAACCCGGCTGTCGTGTCTGAAATCGACGGTGAGGTCACCATGGGTAAGGTTAAGCGTGGTAACCGTGAGATTATCGTCACCTCAAAGACTGGCGAGCAGCGTAAGTATCTCGTTTCGCTCTCGAAGCAGATCCTGGTGCAGGAACACGATGCCGTACGTGCCGGAACTCCATTGTCTGACGGTGTCATCACTCCAGCCGACATCCTTGCCATCAAGGGTCCGACGGCCGTTCAGGAGTATATCGTCAACGAGGTTCAGGACGTGTATCGTCTGCAAGGTGTGAAGATCAACGACAAGCACTTTGAGATTATCGTTCGCCAGATGATGCGTAAGGTTCAGATCAACGATCCGGGCGACACCTCGTTCCTTGAGCAGGAAGTGGTAGACAAGCTCGACTTCGCCGAGGAGAACGACCGCATCTGGGGCAAGAAGGTAGTGACCGACGCCGGCGACAGCGAGAACCTCAAGCCTGGCCAGATAGTCACAGCCCGCAAGCTGCGTGACGAGAACTCCCTTCTCCGCCGCCGCGACTTGAGACTTGTACAGGTGCGCGACGCCGTGGCAGCCACATCAACACAGATACTCCAGGGTATCACGCGTGCAGCCCTTCAGACCAAGAGCTTCATGTCGGCAGCATCGTTCCAGGAAACAACAAAGGTGCTGAACGAGGCAGCCATCCGCGGAAAGGTAGACCATTTGGAAGGCATGAAGGAGAACGTCATCTGCGGTCACCTCATACCAGCCGGTACCGGTCTGCGCGAGTTTGAGAAACTCGTTGTAGGCTCAAAGGAAGAGTATGAGCGCATGCAGGCAAACCGCAAAAACGTGCTTGACTTTGCCGACGACGAAGTGGCGGAAGCCGATCGTGACTGATAAGTCTGGAAAATAAATAGCAAAGGAGTTAAGACGATATTGCGCCCAAAGACATTTTTTTGAGATGTTAGCGCTGTTGTCTTAACTCCTTTTTACTCTATAATAATCCGAATAAACTTTAAAAGACAATAATTGACAATGAACGACAACAACGAACAGGGCGGCAAGTTCCAGATAGAATTGCCCGCCGAAATAGCACAAGGCGAATACGCCAACTTGGCCATCATCACCCATTCAAGCAGCGATTTCGTGGTAGACTTCGCAAGACTTCTTCCCGGTGTGCCAAAGGCGCAAGTGAAAAGCCGCGTCATACTGGCTCCCGAGCACGCAAAACGCCTTCTGCTCGCACTTCAGGAGAACATAGTAAGATATGAGCGTGAGTTCGGACCAATCAAGTTGCCAAACCAAGAGCCACGCACCATTGCCCCGTTCTCAAAAGGCGAGGCATAACCCCCACTTTTAGGAGTTAAGAAACCTCCATTTGTTTGGCAATATAGAAACTTAAACAATTCATTTCTATGCAAGAAACAAGACAAAACAAGATAGCGCGTCTGCTGCAAAAGGAACTCAGCTTAATATTCCAACAGCAGACAAGAGCCATGCACGGCGTAATGGTGTCGGTCACGAGAACCAAGGTCTCTCCCGACCTCAGCGTCTGCACGGCATACCTCAGTGTATTCCCAAGCGAGAGGGGAGAGGAAATCCTCAACAATATCAAAGCCAACGAGAAAACAATACGCTACGATCTCGGTACAAGAGTGAGATACCAACTGCGCATCATACCAGAGTTGCGGTTCTTCATAGATGACTCACTTGATTACATCGACCGCATCGACGAACTATTGAAGAATAAGGAATGAACTTCCCGTTTTATATCGCAAGACGTTATCTCTTTTCAAAAAAGAGTACTCATGCCATAAATATCATCAGCACCATCAGTGCAGTCGGCGTGGCGGTGGCAACTATGGCGCTGGTGGTTACGTTGAGTGTGTTCAATGGATTCCACGACCTCGTAGCGTCTTTCTTCACCACATTCGACCCACAACTGAAGGTAGTCCCCGTGAGTGGAAAAACCGTGGCGGCAGACGACCCTACACTAAAGACCATCTGTAGCCTCAAGCAAGTGGAAGTGGCAACGGAAATAGTGGAAGACATGGCACTCGCCACATACAACGGACGACAGGCCATGGTGAAAATCAAGGGTGTGGAAGACAATTTCGACAGCCTTACCCATATCAGGGAAATACTCGAAGGCGATGGCGAGTATTGCCTCCATGCTGCCGACATGCACTATGGCATTGTGGGCATACGCCTTGCTGAGAGGTTTGGCATGGGTTACACCTTTCAGAACGAACTGAAAATCTATGCTCCAAAACGTGAGGGACAGCTCAACCTTGCCAATCCGCAAGACGGATTCGTTGAGGGCAATCTCTACTCGCCTGGCGTACTCTTCTGTGTAAAACAGGGCAAATACGACAAGAACTACATACTGACTAGCATAGCCTTCGCCCGCAACCTCTTTGCACAGCAGGGTATGGTGTCGGCCGTAGAGCTAAGGCTGAAGCCGGGAAGCGACTTCGACGGCGTGAAGGCGGAGATGAACAAGATAGGCGAGGGAAAATACCGGGTCTTAGACCGTTATGAGCAGCAGGAAGACACGTTTAAGATAATGAAGATAGAGAAGCTCATAGCCTACATCTTCCTTACCTTTATCCTCGTAGTGGCATGCTTCAACCTCATTGGCAGCATCTCGATGTTGATAATCGACAAGCGCAACGACGTGGTGACGCTAAGGAATCTTGGAGCAAACGACAGTCAGATAGTGCGTATCTTCCTCTTTGAGGGCCGTATGATTTCCACCCTTGGAGCCTTGGCAGGCATAGCCGTAGGCCTGCTCTTGTGCTGGATACAGCAGCAGTGGGGCTTGGTAGGTCTTGGCCGCTCAAGTGGCTCTTTCATCATCGACAGCTATCCGGTGAGTGTCCATCCCGAAGATGTCATCCTGATTTTCATCACCGTGCTTGCCGTAGGCTACGCTGCGGTATGGTATCCCGTACGCTATTTCTCCCGTAGACTGCTATAAATAATGTGGAGTGAAAAATGAATGGATTATACCCGAAGTGGTATAATTGTGTTAAATATTTATATATTTTATACCTTATCGGGTGTAGTATGTGCAATTTTTATTATTTTTGCACCCGATAAGGTATAATAAACACATTTATTATGGATATGCAATTGGCAATATTCGTCAAGGATATGCGCAAGGAGCATGGTTTGACGCAGGAAGACCTCGCTGCCAAGGCAGGCGTAGGGCTAAGGTTTGTACGCGAACTTGAACAGGGCAAGCAGACGCTTCGGATGGACAAAGTCAATCAGGTCTTGATGCTATTCGGACATGAAGTGGGGGCTAAGGAAATGAAGAATGAAGAATGAAGAGTGAAGAATGAAGAGTGAAGAATGAAGAAAGCTAAGATATATATGCACGACAGGGAAGCTGGAGTGCTGACGGAAGACGAGAACGGATTTTCTTTCCGTTATCTCGACCAGTATCTCGACTCAGAGGGAGCCGAGGCAATAAGCCTCACTATTCCTCTGCGTAGAGAGGAGTATAGGGATAAGGTGCTGTTTCCGTTCTTCGACGGACTGATTCCCGAGGGATGGCTTCTGAACATTGCCGAAAACAACTGGAAAATCAATCAGCGCGACCGTATGTCGCTATTACTTGCATGCTGCAAGGATTGCATCGGGGCGGTGAGCGTAATATCGGAGGAAGAGGAATGAAATGCCTGTATTGTTATAAGGAATTGAGGGAAGGACAAAGGGACTACCACCCCGCATGCTCGCGAAAACTCTTTGGAGTGAGCACACCGCCGCAGTTGCCTTACGTGAGAGACGACATCGGAGAGCTCGCCAAACAGGTGGTGCGCAGCCAGACCACACTTACTGGTGTGCAGGCAAAACTGTCGCTCGACGTCAACCGCGGCGGAAAGAACGAACCCGACCGTTTCACCATCGTGGGCCTTTGGGGACGGTTTATACTCAAACCGCAAACCGACCGCTATCGCTGCCTGCCTGAGATAGAAGACCTCACGATGCACCTTGCCGAGGCGGCACGCATTGCAGTGGTACCACACGGCATGATACGTTTTGCCGATGGCGAACTGTGCTATATCACCAGACGCATCGACCGGACTCCTGACGGCGGCAAGGTGGCCATGGAGGACATGTGCCAGCTGTCGGAAAGGTTGACGGAATATAAATACAAGGGGTCGTATGAACAGATAGCGAAGGTGATAAGCAGATACTCTTCCGTACCGCAACTCGACATCGTGAACTACTGGGAAGTGGTGGTGTTCTCGTGGTTGACAGGCAACTCAGACATGCACCTCAAGAACTTCTCGCTCTATAACACCGGCAGGGGCTATACACTCACTCCCGCCTACGATCTGCTTTCGACAACGCTCGTCATCCCCGACGACCCAGAGGAACTCGCCCTCACACTAAACGGCAAGAAGCGCAAGCTGCGCCGAAATGACTTTGTGAAGGCCATGTTGCTATCAGGGCTGAGCGAGAAAGTGATTGACAATATGGCAAAGAAGTTCCGTCGCGCGTTCCCCAAATGGATAGACCTCATCAACGCCTCTTTCTTGCCCGACGATATGAAGCGCCGCTTCAAGCGCTTGATTCTCGAAAGGATGATTATGCTGAGATAATAAGAGTGTAAATACATTATAAAATATATTAGTCATAGTGATGAATACTATAGAATGTCCCAAAGGAAGAATACTCGTCGTGGACGACAACGAGGATGTGCTTCTGTCGCTCAACATGCTGCTCAAGCCATACGTGGAGGCAGTGAGAGTGACAGCCAATCCTGAGCGTATCGTCGAGTTTATGGATTCGTACCATCCCGATGTCATCATACTCGACATGAACTTCCATCGCGATGCCATCAGCGGCGAGGAGGGATATGAATGGCTCGCACGCATATTGGAGCACGACCCAAGGAGCGTGGTGCTGTTCATCACCGCTTACGTCGATACCGAAAAGGCGGTAAGAGCCATCAAGGCCGGTGCGGTGGATTTCATACCAAAGCCATGGGATAGAAAGAAACTGCTCGACACTGTGAGGAGTGCCATCGAACTCAGGCAATCACGCTCTCTTGAGGGCAAAGTATCTGAAAAGCAAATCTCATTCCCCAACCTTATCGGCGAGTGTAACGCGATGCGCCAACTGAAAGAGCAAATAAAAAGAGTGGCGGCTACGGATGCCAATGTACTCATCACCGGCGAGAACGGAGCCGGCAAGGATGTAGTGGCTCATGCCATACATCAGTTGTCGCAAAGGTCAGACAAACCGTTTGTGAATATCGACCTTGGATGTATTCCCGAAACTCTATTCGAAAGCGAACTTTTCGGACATGAGAAGGGTGCCTTCACAGATGCACGCAATGCCAAGGAAGGACGTGTGGAACAGGCTGACGGCGGAACGCTGTTTCTTGACGAGATTGGTAATCTCTCAATGCAAATGCAACAGAAATTGCTCACTGTGATTGAGAAAAAGGAGACATCACGTATTGGTGCATCAAAGACAAAGAAAGTGGATTTAAGAATCGTATCTGCCACCAATGCCAACCTTGCGGCAAGGATAAGCGAAGGAACATTCCGTCAGGATCTATTCTACCGCATCAACACCATCGAACTACATATCCCTCCATTGCGCGATCGTGGTGAGGACATTATCCTCTTGGCAGAACATTTTCTCAGTATCTTTGCCATGAGATATGACAGGTCAGGTGTAGGATTGTCGTATGACGCACGAGCAAAGTTGCTCAAACACTCTTGGCCTGGAAACGTGCGCGAACTGCAACACTGCATCGAGCGTTCCATAGTGCTCAGCAATTCCTCTACACTGTCTGCTTCTGACATTCAGATCACTCATGATTTACAATCTCCTAATAACGGGGAAACGACTGAAACCCAGATGTCTCTCAACCTTGAGGAACTGGAGAGAAATGCCATCAAGCGTGCAGTGTCAATGAGCAACGGCAATCTCACACAGGCAGCCGAACTGCTCGGTATCACCCGATTCGCATTATATCGCAAGATTGACAAACTTGGAATCTAATTTATGTTCTTACACTTGAATCCGTTTTACAACAAAAGCATACGTCGCCTCAGACAGATGATACATGCCATCCGAATGCGCGACTTCACCTTGCATTTTGCTCTCGACAAACTGCAGGGAGAAGAGCGTCTGCTTGCCGAGGAAATCAATGCCGTGGTGAATGAGTTCAGGGAGAAGACACTAAAACAGGAATCGCAATACCAATATTTCGACACATTGCTCAATACCGTGGGCGACTGCCTCATAGTGACTGACGACAAAGGACATATACATTGGATGAACCGCACTGCCATCAACAGTCTCTGCGGATTTAGGATATATGACATCACCGACCTTGCGCCTGTCAACAGCAGTTTGCCGCAAATGATGCTCGAATTACGTGCGGGAGCCAAGAAAATGGCAAGGCTTAGAGTAAGAAACGGGAATGATGTAGTGGAAAGAGAATACTCAATAACCACTACCAATTTCTTTGACAAAGGATTCTATTATAAACTTTATTCCTTGCAAAACATTCACTATGTGGTGCAGAGGAGCGAAAGCGAGGCACAACAACAACTTGTAAGAGTGCTCACCCACGAGATAATGAACTCCCTTACGCCAATAATCTCGTTGAGCGACACACTCACTGAGGGTATGAAAGACGAGTCATTATCCCAAGACGACATCACGCAGGCATTGCAGGCAATAAACAGGCGAAGCAGCGGACTTCTGCACTTCGTGGAAAACTACCGCAAACTGCAATATATCTCCTCTCCACAATATACCGACGTAAAGCTCGGAGAGCTTATCACCGACCTCCAGCAATTATTCCCTGCCCCTTTCTTCCACTTCTACATTCAAGACACAGAACAAATTCTACGCATCGACCGCAGTCAGATTGAGCAAGTGCTCATCAATCTATTGAAAAATGCTGAAGAAGCGGTAAGGGATATCGAGGACAAAAACATCTCCATTTCAGCAAGAGCGGAAAAGCCTCAACACATTATCACAATTAATGTTGAGGACAATGGTTGCGGTATTATGCCCGAAGTGCTCGAACGCATCTTCGTCCCCTTCTTCACCACAAAGCCCAGTGGCTCAGGCATCGGCCTAAGTGTCTGCCGCCAAATAGCCTCACTTCACGGCGGCTCCATCACAGTGTCATCCACACCTCTTAAGCAAACCGTCTTCACCTTGCAGTTGCCAATGTAATTTTCGACAAAAAAGACAACAGAAGACCACTTCAAAAATTATGTCCGTTAAAGATATGTAAATAATGAATGATTTACTCATTATTTTTATTGATTATTCAAGGGAAAACCTTATCTTTGCAGCAGAAAAACTTGGAAAAGTTACACAAACAGGGGTAAAATACCTTGGAAAAGTTACATAAATGAGGGTAAAATACCTTGAAAAAGTTACATTTGTATGATAAAAAGAAAGATTGACACTGTTATTGAGGAGCATTTCAAAAGCTCACGAAAGGCTCTATTCCTGACTGGCGCACGACAGTCGGGCAAGACGTATGCTATCCGAAAATATGCCAAGAATAATGGTCTTAACCTTGTGGAAGTGAACTTCCTGCTTCAACCAGACAGTATGGCATTGTTTAAGGGTACAAGAGATGTCAAGGACTTGCTGATACGTCTTTCGGCATATTCAAATGTAAATTTGGAGTTAGGCAAGACTCTTGTGTTCTTTGATGAGGTGCAAGAGTGTGCGGACGTTATGACATGGGTGAAAGCGCTTGTAGATGATGGCAGTTACAAATATGCCCTCAGCGGTTCACTGCTTGGCGTTGAGCTAAAGGACATTCGTTCCGTACCAGTTGGTTATATGTCAGAATACCAACTATTTCCGCTTGACTTCGAGGAGTTCATACGTGCAGTAGGAATAAGTGACCGAATTATTGACTCCATACGTGAATGTTGGGAAAACCATAAGCCAGTGGATGGATTTATCCACGACAAGATGATGCAATTGTTTCATCTCTATCTTATCGTGGGAGGAATGCCGGCAGCAGTGCAGGCATACATAGACACCAACAATATGCAGCGTGTATTTCAAGAGCAACAAGACATCCTGACACTTTACAAGCGTGATATCAGTAGATACGACTCCATTCAAAAATTATATATCAATGAGATTTTCGAACTTATCCCGTCAGAACTAAATGCCAAGAACAAACGTTTCATTCTCAAAAGGCTGAATGAACACAAAACATTTTCACGGCACGAGAATGACTTCCTTTGGCTGAAAGATGCTGATATGGCTTTGCCCACATATAATGTCTCCGAACCATGTTTACCGCTGAAACTCAGCGAACAGAGAAATCTGTTTAAGCTATTCCAGAATGACGTAGGGCTTCTTGCCTGTCAATATGCTGATGGGATACAGCTTCAGATATTACAGGGAAATGTCAATATCAATTACGGTGCCATCTATGAGAATGTGGTGGCGCAAGAGTTACATGCCCATGGCTATCCTCTGTATTATTTCAACAGCAAGAAGCAAGGCGAACTTGATTTTCTGTTGGAGAATGATACAGGGATTATACCTGTAGAAGTAAAGTCAGGCAAGGCATACGAACGACACAATGCCTTGCGCAATGTATTGAACACATCAGAATACAACATAAACCAGGCTTTCGTATTGTGTAATGACAATCTCCGTGTAGCCGACCGCATCATATATCTGCCTATATATATGTTGATGTTCATATCAAAAGTTAAATCTCCCCAAGCATTAATATACAAAATCGACATAAATGGATTGATATCATAGAATAGGAGGGATATCCAAGAGAACAATGCTTTAAACAACATATCCGTTATGTCACAAGTGTGACAAAGGCTGTGTAGCCAAGCATGAAAGTGGTCGTTGGGGTTTACATCAATGACTTCTTTCTTGCGGTGGAGTATGCAAACAAAATGGTACTGAGACATGAAATGGTGGCGTGCCACTGTTTCATGTCGTTTGGATTGTGCGATAACAAACGAATAAAAATACGTATTTTCTGAATTTAATTCAATAATGTTGCTTATGTAGCAATTATTTCAGACATAAACAATGCTATCGAAAAAGAAGTTCTATCATACGACCTTCTACTCTCTTTTTGGTAAAGTCTTGTAGACTTTATTTCCTATGAACACATGCGGAAAGTCAATGCCCGTTTCTATGTCTGTAAAACTTGCCGTTAAATAGGTTTTCGGTAGCTTGTTTATGCTTGACATGTTTGACAGAAGGTATGCAACATTATCGTTTTTTAACTTAAAGGTATGTTCGAAGGTACTATTTCCTCCTTTTAAGTCGAAAGACAACATGGTTCCATTTTGAGATATATGGTATATTCCTTTCATAATTGGTATGTCATTATATTTAAACTGCATGTTATTATAGCTAAAAGCGTAACATATGCTATCCTCACTTGCAACCAATACGAATAAGCTATTTGACCTTATATTGAGATGGTTTCCTTCCTCCTTTTCAAAGTTCAACGTAAGAAATGGGAAAATCACATTTACCTCAATGCTACATGACTCGTTCGTGATTTTATCTCGTACGAAGATGTTAGTAGTACCTATTTCCTTGCCGATAAGAGTGATTTTCTGTTTGTCATTCTGAGCTGTAGAAATGTCCACTTTGTCGTTTCCTTCAACAATAATGTTTCCACTGCCACCAGTTATTATGAGATTTGTCGTATCACCCAAGGATACCTCTGCATAATTTTTTATAGTCAGAGGCTCATACTCAGGCTCATACTCATTTTCTTTATTGCTCTTACATGCAAAGAAGCATAACGTAACTAAGATAACACTTAATATGCTATATATTTTCATAATTTTATAATGTAACATATGCAGACTCTTGGTCAACCATTTTACTGAAGGAATAGCACTGCGTGCACCACCATGTTGCCGCATCCCGTCCATATGGGTCTTTATGCCCTTTGCTGTAGAGGGCAATGTTGTTAGTAACAACAATAATGTAAAAATGATAATTTTCTTCATGCTGATTTCGTTTGTTGTTAAATTCGGTGCAAAGTTACGTCAATTCCAAACGCTCAGCAAAGAAATTGGGTCTAATTCTTTAATTTTGTAACATTTTTATTATTTACTGATAATCAACGTATTATATATCCTCCCCAGAAAAATATAGGTCTAAATTTGAAGTTTTGCTACTGATTTTAGTAGTTTTCCATGAATTCTCGTAGAGATTTTTGTTCTTTTTCTATGCCTACTTTTGCCTTGTAGAGAAATAGTTTCTGCTTAATTGCTTTCTCGCTGATACCATAGATTAGTGCAAGTGCCTTCTGTGGCATTTTAAGACGGAGCAGCATCATCAGTCGTAGGTCTTTCTTCGTCAATCCCGAGAACTGCGCTCTTAATCTTGACACAAAGAGATTCTCGACGCTATCTAAAAACACTTCTATTTCATTCCAATCATCTTCTGATATGTGTATGTGTTTCTCTTTCTCGTTTCTCATTGACTCTATCTTTTCCATTATATCAATTTTCTTTAGAAGAAAATTCCTCATAGTGCAAATTTGAATATCTCGGTGAGAGAGTTCTTGCGCATGGAGCTGTTCTGCCATTGCAGCCTTTTGTTTTGCTTGCTTCTTATTGGTATTATATATGTAGAGTACAAAAATGATAACAATTAGTGCCAGTACAACCGTCAATACTGTTGCAGTTTTTTGCGATGTAATCTCACCTTGCAATCTTGCTTCTTCCTTTTCTTTTTGCAGAACAGAGACATAATAGTCATTTTTGACTTGCATGGTTGTACAGTACATTTTGTCTAAATAGTAGTTTGACGAGTCAAGGCAAACAATAGCCGGTTGTATTTGTCCTTCTCTTATTGCCGCCTTACATCTGATATAATAAATAAGGTGTCGGCTAGCATGAGAATCTTTACTGACCTTTGCAAGAATTTCTTTTGCCTGTAGCGTTGAATCAACATCACAATATGCATCTGCTAGGGCAAGGGCGTTCGAAGTATCAAACATCGATTTCCTATATAAATAGGCTTCCTTTGCACAAGTAAGTGCCTTTTGGTACATTCCTACATCATGAAAGAACCGCGACATGTCTTGATAGGTATCAGCAAAAACTAGTGAGTCGCCTAATTCTTCTGCCAAGCTCAAAGCTGTTTTACATTCTTTTAGGGCTATAGCAGAGCTATCAGCAAACTCAAGGGCCTCACATAGGTTCAACCTGAAGTAAATCTTATTGGCAAGTGATGTTCTCGTATCTCTTTCACATTTGTCAATAGCCATTCTTGCATGAAGCAAAGCTTGTTGGGCATCCGTCATCTTCTCTACTTTCGAAAGTTTTTCCAAAGCAAGGCATTCCGTAAGGATGTCGTCTATCTTTTCAGACGCTTTATATGAGCGATATAGACAACGGATGGCAAACTCCGTGCTATCATTTAGCATATAGTATTTTCCCATATAGTATTGGCATTTTGCATAAAGGGAATCTTCGGGATGCTTTTCATACCAGTTGTATCCAATGCGAAGTAGCGAATCTTCGTCCACATCCAACCCCGACTTATCTTGTGCCATTGTGTACACAACAGCGTACTTTGCCTGTTCAGACTTGCCCAGTTCACTGAACTGCATGTTGTTCAGGAGTGCGAGGGCACTATCCGGGTGTTCTCCTGCCAGTAGCAATGCTTGTGCTATCGTGGTATTAGGCTTGTGTTGGCAAGACGACATAAACACCAAAGCCACAATAATCAATGAACTGATGTGAATGTGAAAATTTTTCATAACATAATTCCTTTATGCTTTTTGTCTGCAAAAATACAAATTTTCCGAGAAATACGACTAGAAATAAGATCTAAATTGCCATCTATAATCATAGCGATTATCTTGTTGATACACAGCAGATTATTTGTGTCTAACTGCTTTTTACAAGTCTAAATTTTAGTTTCGGTAAACACAAAAGTGGCTTTTATGCCTGCGATTAGTGAAAAATATGCGGTTAAGGTCGCCTCTTACCAACAAAAGATATTTTTGTCATCTTAAAGAAATTTTCAGTGCAAAAAACTACCTTAGTACTAATGTCTTTTCATAGGTATTGGACCGGAACAATCGTGACAACAGGCATGGAACACTTGTGACAATAGGCATCCTGACATCAATTACTTGCGTGTTATTAGCTCATTATTATAGGCTGACAGAACGTGCGATTTCGCACACTCATCGTGCGGATTCGCACGCCGCAGAAATCGCCCAAGATGCATTAATGTACTGATTACTAGACAATTATCAGTTTGGCACGGATGTTGCTTAGGCATTGGTATGAAGATAAAGAAACATATAGTAGTATCGGGAGTGCTCCTTATGGTGATGACAACCATATACGGAGCAACAGAAAGGCAAGTGGCAACGGGGAAGGACACATTGCGACTCACCTTGCGCGATGCCGTGGAGCTTGCGCAAAGGCAATCGCCATCTGTGCAGAGTGCGCGTAACGCGTATCTTGCGGCAAAGTGGAACTATCGCTATCACCTTGCCAACTATCTGCCATCTGTCACTCTCTCATCCTCGAATTATATAAACAAGGTGGTCAACAAAATCACGCAAGCCGACGGTACGGCTCTCTTCCTGAAACAAAACCAGCAAGGCAACGACCTTACATTGAAGATAACACAGAACATACCAATGACTGGAGGCAGCCTGTTTCTGAAGAGCGGATTATCGCGACTGCATGAGGGAGAGATGAACACCACGGAGTATAGTGCCGAACCGCTTGTCGTGGGATATGAGCAAAGTCTCTTCGGATATAACTCACTGAAATGGGACAAGCGCATAGAGCCGGTGAGATTCCGCGAGGCAAGAAAACGGTATGCCGAGGCTATCGAACTCGTAGCTGCCAATACCTGCCGCCGTTTTTTCACCCTCGCCTCGGCACAGATGGAACTTGAAATGGCAATGCAGAACTATGCAGCTGCCGACACTCTCTACCGTATGGCTCAGGGACGATATGCCATCGGCACAATCACCGAAAACGAGATGCTTCAACTCGAAATAACCCGACTGAACGAGGAGACAAACGTGATGGACGCTGACATCGCACTGAGGGAAGAAACCCTCGCCATGCGCTCCTTCCTCGGAATAGATAACGACATGGATATTGCGCTCACCCTGCCCGACTCCGTGCCGCAGTTTGAGGTGCCGATAGACATCGCAATGAGCAAGGCAATGGAAAAGAGTCCTGACCCAGAATACTACAACAGAATTATGCAGGAGAGCAAGAGCAACCTCGCCGTGGCAAGGGCAAATGCGGGATTAAGGGCTGACATATACATGCAGTTCGGACTCTCGCAGACAGGACCTAACATCTCTGACTCCTATCGCTCGCCAATGCAGCAGGAGTATGCCAACATCACACTCTCACTGCCCATCATCGACTGGGGACGGGGGAAAGGACGAATAAGAGTGGCTAAGTCGCAACTCGCACTGACGAACACCCAGGTGGAACAGGGTATGAGCGACTTCCGACAGAACGTGGCGCGCATAGTGGCGCAATTCAACATGCAGGTGCGAAGAGTGAAGATGTCGCGCCTCACCGACCAGCGAGCCACCCAGCGACATGCTGTGGCGCAAAGGCTCTACGTGATGGGGCGCAACTCCATCCTCGACCTCAATGCCGCCGTCAGCGAGAAGAACGCGGCCCGCCGCAACTGCATCTCAGCGCAGCAGACATACTGGACACTGTATCACACACTGCGCAGCATCACTGGATATGACTTTGAAAACAATACGGAATTATGGATATCAGAATAAAGAAAAAGCCTTGGTACAGGCGGTACTTGTACCACATCGCAGGAGGCACCACGTTGGCGGCATTGGTGATATATGCCACTATAATAAGCCTTGAGCCTCATAAGGTGAAATTATCCGACACCAAGGAGGTGCTGGCTTCGGCGGAAATGAGGGATTTCACTGAATATCTCGACGTGGAGGGAATTGTCCAACCGATAATGACCATACAGGTGAACACGATGGAAAGCGGATTCGTGGAGCGCATAGTGGCAGAAGACGGGGCGATGCTCAACGAGGGCGACACAATACTCATATTGGGCAATCCCGAACTGCTCCACTCCATCGAGGATGAGAACGACGCTTGGGAGGACAGTCAAAGGAGATACCGCGAACAGGAGATTGAGATGCAACAGAAGTCGATAGTGCTTCGACAGCAGGCTCTCGATGCCAACTATCAGTTGACGAGCATCGAGAACTCACTGAAACAGAGTCGCGAGGAGTATCGCATGGGCATAAGGAGCAAGGCAGAACTGGATGTTGCCGAGAAGAATTATGAGTATCAGAAGAAGAAGGCATTGCTTCAGTTGGAGAGTCTCGGACACGACTCCGTCTCCGCCCGACTGATGCGCGAGATGGCTGCCGCCAATCGTGAGGCAAGCGACAAGAAAAGGGCACGCTCCGCCGCTCGCACAAGAAATCTCGTGGTGAGGGCACCAGTGGCAGGTCAACTGAGTTTCCTTGCCGTCACTCTTGGGCAACAAGTGGGCGCAGGAACGAAGGTGGGCGAGATAAAGATAATGAAGCAGTTCAAGATAAAGGCATCGCTGAATGAATTTTACATCGACCGCATAGCCAACGGACTGCCTGCGAGTGTACGTTACCAGGAGAAGACTTATCCCATGCGCATATCGCAGGTGGTGCCCGAGGTGAAGGAGAAGAAGTTCGACTGCTCCCTCGTCTTCACGGGCGAGATGCCTGAGAATATCCGCATCGGCAAGAGTTATCGTGTGCAGATAGAACTTGGCAGCAAGGAGCGCACTCTCGTCATTCCGCGAGGCGACTTCCTCTCCATCACCGGAGGTCTGTGGATATACAAGCTCGATGCCGACGGTAGTCGTGCCGTGAAGACGGAGATAGAGACGGGACGTCAGAATCCGCAGCAGATAGAGATCCTGTCAGGATTGAAGGCTGGCGACCGAGTGATCATCGGGGATTACGACAAGTTGAATGGGGAAAACGAAGTATATGTTAAATGATGGGAAGACTTCCCCAAAACGAAATAGTTAAAAATATGATTAGACACAATTTATTAGTAGCATTGCGCAACTTGATGAAGTACAAGTTGCAGACCGTGGTGAGCATACTGTCGATAGCCATCGGCATATTGACCCTCGCCATCGTGCATACCGTGTTTCACGAGTTCAAAAGACCAGCCGTGATAAACGAGCCTTATTACGACCGACTGTATGAGGTGGCAATTATTGACAAGGAACAGTCAGGCGAAAACAATTGGCGCAACAACATCTCGTTCGAAATAATGCGCGAGATGAAGGCAGCGGGAGCATTGCCCTCAGCAGAAAAAGTGACGTTTCCAAACGGTTTGCAGACAGACGCCATGCCGGAGTTTTATCTCGGAGACAAACTCATAGCCAAACAGGACATTGCGCTTGTTGCCACAGACGACAACTATATGAACGTCTTCGGCGTCCGTTCGGCAATCACTGGAGAGAAGATAAAGGTGTTGAAACCCGGTGAGGCTGTCATAGGCAGACGTATGGCAAAGCAGCTCTTCGGCGACATCAATCCCGTGGGAATAAAGATTAAGAACGACGATGAGACGTGGTCAAAAAAACCAGTACTCACCATCTGTGATGTCTTTGAGGATGTCTCCCTGATTGAACACCTCATTGAGTCAAGGGACATTTATTATAGTGCCGGTCCCCTGCATGTTTCCACCCAATATACAGGAATGCCTGAGACGGGAATTTATTATTGCTACCGCATGTATGTTGTACTGCGCGAAGGACGTACCGTGGAGCAACTAAAGAAAGAGATAGAACGAGTGTTGAAACCACACAACTACTCATTCGAAGTGGGAGTACCCATATTTTGGAGAGATGATACGGAGAGCGCATATATATCCATCAAAAGCGGCGTGTATGTGGTTGGCTCTCTGATTTTGCTCGCTGCCGTCATCGGTTTCCTGCGTATGCAGATGCAACTGCTGTGGATGCGCCGGCGCGAGATTTCCCTGCGTATAGTCAACGGGGCAAGGCGCAGTCAGATATTCCTCACTCTTTCCACTGAGGTGACGATTGTCTTGCTGCTTTCGATGCTTATGTCGATATTGTTTGGCGTATGGCTTGAAGGCTTCTACAAATCTACACTTTTGCAAATCATAGGATACAACTTTATCGATACATCCTCGATATATATTTCCGCATTGATCATCGTAGCCATTTTATTTGTCATCAGCTCACTCATTATTTGGCTCACCATCAGGCGTATATGCAAGTCGGAAGGTGGACTTGCCGCATCGTTGCGTCGCAGTCGCACCCATTTTATGCGCAATGCCATGCTCACCATACAGTTGTTTGTGAGCATCTTCTTCGTATGCACCACAATCCAGATTTATCAGCTGACAAAGATAACATATAAGCAATTCAATGTTCCTGACAACGACAGCTTCTATAAGCAATGTATGTTGTGCATCCCGTTTGAAGAGTTCAACAGCATGGAATTCAGGGATGGTCTCAGTAAGTTGCCGAGCATCGACAAACTGATTCCCATGAAATCAATTTGGCTGTATGTAGACGAACTGAATGAAAGGGAGGACCTGAAAGGGAAAGTGAGCACGACTCACTTACAATCGTATGTAGTAGGTGACATGTCGTTTGTGAAATTCATGAATCTCGACGTGAAATGGTTGCCAGGAAATGCCGACCGAAACAGATGCGTATTGCTGGCCGAGAGCACGTATAGGTTATACAAGGAATTAGGCATTATACACAACGGTATGCTGAAAATGGGAACCGACTATCCTGTGGTTGGTACATTCAGTTTCCTCCCCTACAACAGTTCTGACAACATTGCTGTAGTCATCGACAAGGAAGCAATGCAAGACTGCGACTATATCATGGTGCCGAAGAAGGGGAAATACGACGAACTGAAGGCAGAAACAAACGCATTGGTCAACAAGATCTATCCCGCCTTGCGTAAGAGTATTGTACGAAATATGCGTGACACCATGTGCATTGATGCATTCGTAACGGATTGTACGGACACCGTTACCATAATACTCTCGATAGTGAGTCTGATTGTCTGTGCCATGGGCATATACAGTTCGGTGGCTCTCGACACCCGTGGGCGACGCAAGGAGATGGCGATACGCAAGATAAACGGAGCAAAGACCCGCAACATCGCCCTCATCTTCGGCAAGACGTATGTCATTGCCATAGCCTTGGCTTCGGTGATAAACATACCTGCCGCTTTCATGTTTGCAGATATATTCGGAGGTTCATTCGGAGGTTCGTTGGATGATCCTCAACAAAGCGCGATTGTCTCCCTCCTGCTCGGCATCTTGATAGTGGTGGCAGTGACATTCGTCATCGTCTTCAGGCATATTCGCAGTGCGATGAAGGTGAATCCGGCAAATGAAATAGTTAAGGAATAAAATAATAAAGATATGATCAAATTAGACAACATCAAGAAAGTCTTCCGCACAGACGATGTGGAGACCTGGGCTTTACAGAACGTGAGCCTCGAAGTGAAAGAAGGTGAGTTTGTGGCTATTATGGGTCCTTCGGGATGCGGCAAGTCAACGCTGCTCAACATCCTCGGACTTATCGACAATCCTACGGAGGGCACATACCTACTCAACGGCACCGATGTGAGCCGTATGCAGGAAAACGAGCGCACCGAACTGCGCAAGGGAACGATTGGTTTCGTGTTTCAGAGTTTCAACCTCATCGAGGAACTGAATGTCGTGGAAAATATCGAGTTGCCACTGCTCTATATGGGTATCTCGCGCAGTGAGCGTCGCCGACGTGTGCAGGAGATAATGGAGCGCGTAGGCATTGCCCACCGCTCAAAGCATTTCCCATGCCAACTCTCGGGCGGTCAGCAGCAACGTGTGGCAATAGCGCGAGCCGTAATCCCCTCGCCGAAGATTATCCTTGCCGACGAGCCTACCGGCAACCTCGACTCACGCAATGGACGTGAGGTGATGGACCTGCTTGCCGAACTGCATCGCGAGGGCACAACAATAATCATGGTGACCCACTCGCAGCACGACGCCAACTATGCCGACCGCATCGTCAACCTCTTCGATGGAGAGGTGGTGTCGCAGGTGGAGATGTAGGAGTTATAGTCAAATCCCTGAAAGGGGCGACCCTTTCAGGGATAGTGCGCCAAGGGCACTCTGTTAGAAATAGACGTTGGCTCCCATGCAGCTTGTAACGCCAAGAGTGGTAGCAATAGCCGTGGCTATCGACACGATGAGCTGAATAATCAGCTTCCAGGTGTTCTTTTTCGTTTCGGTACTCATAGTAGTAAAATTTTTTAAAAGTAAAACATGTTTAGGTTAGTGGGCGGGTAAGACACCCGCCCTTCTCGTTACTGGCCGAGGTCGTCACCGCCGCCGCCGGTCTCGGTGTTGTCGGTTCCGCTGCCCTCAGGGTCCTCCACGTTGCCGTCGTCGCTGGAGGTCACTCGCTTCACCACGTCGCCATTGCGGTCGTAGCAGGTGATGTTCACCGAGGTGCGGGCGAGTTCGTCCTTGATGTCGGTGTTGGGGGTGAAGATCACTCGGCGGGAGGTGATGAGGTTGGCACCCACCATGTTGACGTCGCTGACGGAGGTGGCGCGAAGTCCGAAGCGCATGGAGCCGAGTCCCGGAATGGCTACGGAGTGTCCCTCGGTGGCCCATGCCTTGATGACGTCACCGATGGCGTCCCATGCGGCGTTGATGGAGCCTTTGGAGATGCCGCTGCGCATGGCAGCCTCCTGAATCACTTTGCTCTGGGTGAGCTTGCTGTAGAGTTCGGTCTGCATGACGTAAGCCCACTTCTCTTTCGATTTGTCGAACGACACGTTGCGCTCGACTGCTTTCACTTTGATGCTCATAGTCGTAAAAGGTTAAATAGATGAAACAATAAGTAGTAACAATTCTCACGCTGCAAAGTTACTGCTTTTTTCTTGTTTCAGCAATAGTTGTCCCGTGGTGGCGGTCAAGGTTGTCCCGGATTTTAGGAATGGGGCATTGTGCAGAAATAAGAACACGTGGGGTAACCGGGGTAACCGCGGTAACCGGTGGCTGTGGTTTTGCTGCCTCGGGAGAGAAAATTTTTCGCCTCGCGAGGGGCTGGATTTTGATAGGGTTACCTGGTTACCCCGGTTACCGCGGTTACCCCACGTGTTTGTGTTTTTTTGGGGTCGTATATATATAGTGGATTAATAATATTATATATTATTAATCCACTATCCCCCTATACGGAAACATAGCGGGTAACCGGGGTAACCGAGGTAACCGGGGTAACTATGCGTTTTCAGTTAAGGTTTTTGCTACGGCTTTCAGCTTCTTCGCAATGTCCGTCACGATGTTTTCGTCCGTTGTGGTTTTCTTCCTTGAGTTGTATCTCTTCAGCGCCTGTTCCACGTTGGTGTGTTTCTTGTCTGGACAGATGGCCTCGATGGCTCTGCCGAACTCGGTCCCAAGGCAGTTGCAGTCGATGACTCCCATCCAGCAAAGTGCTTCCTTCACGTGCCCCCATGTCTTGCCTCCCGACAGTTTCCTGTCAGGTGTGCTTGTTGTGACGGCGATCTCGCGTATGGCCTCCACAATCTGGTTGGTTGCCGTTGCGCTCTCCCTAATCCCCCTGGCGAAGATGGGCGACAGCTCCATTATCTTGGTTTCCTGTGGAGTCTCAGCGATTTTTGCCACAGGCTTTACTTCCGCTTTGTTTTCCAAGCGTGATATTTCCTCAAGTATGCAAGCTATCTTGTGGTACTGTCCCACGATTTGCCCCACCTCTTCAAGTGTCAGGTCCTTCCTGTACTTGAAGATGAACTTGCCCGCATCCGTACCCTCCAGCACTTTGTCGATGTCGAAATAGATCTCAAGCGCCTCTTTCCACTTTCCGCTGAAGAACTTTGCCTTTTCCTTCTCCAGCTTTTCCTTCAGCATTTTCAGTTGCCTTTTCTTTGGTGCCTTGCTCAGCCAGCCTTGGAACGAGGCTTTCGCTTCGTTTATGTATATTACGAAATGTTCGACCGACAGGCGTTCGTAGAGGCTCTTGTATGCAGCTTCCTCGGGGCAGAGCAGTGCCTTGTTTGCCTTATACAAGGCCGCGAACAGTAGCCTCAAGGCGTATGTCAGAGTCCATTCATAAGGGCGAGTTTTATCATTAAATATCGAGTAGTCCTCAACGCTTAAATTTATTTTTTTCGCAATTTCGTCGAAGGCGGCATTATCGATGAAGTTTTTCCAGTCGTTCTCTTCGTCCTCGATGTCACTATTATATTTCCATATCAAATCATTATATTCTTCAGCATCGTCAATCATATAGAAGGGATATCCTTCGTCATCCGTGTTCGTCATTTGACATTCATGGAAGTACTGGTCAATGAAATGGTCTGCATTTGGCTTGAAAAATTCTATCCCGTCAGCTTCCTCGCCGCTATCGTGATTTAAAAACACATCAAACCAAGCAATAATTTTTTCCTCCCATAACTTGAAGTCAACGTCGCAAGCCTCCTTGAACGGAAGTTTATACCTCCATCTTTCGGCTGCGAGTTTTAGCTTTGAAGCCAGCGACTGGGCTTCCACGGCTATTGCCAACATCTGCATGTTGCCAGCAATGCTGTTTACCATAGTGGTGCAGCATTGCAGCATCTTGTCGATGTTTTCCAAGATCGTTAGGATATCTGATTTTTTGTTATTTTCCATATTATTATGTTGTTTTAGTTGCCATGTCAAGTATGGGGCTGCAAAAATAATCATTTTCTTTAAATTACCAAAATTTTCGATAAGATTTTTTTTGAGTACCTAAACTCGTACCCGATGGCATACCTCCGTACAATGTCGCTACCCTACTGAGTACCTCTTCAGAAAAACGCATTGCAATAGACGGAAAGGCCATTAACTTTGCATCAATGTTTAACCCGAACAGGGTGCCGTGGTGGCAGTCGCGACAATAAAAAGCCACCGTGGTCAAGCTCCGGAGTTTCCCTGTTCATAACCCAAAAACGTTATGGACACAAGGAAACAACAACTAAGGGAAGTCCGTCCTGAGGACTTCGACGCCGACGCCCTCCTGCGTGCAGCACGCGAGGGAAGGCTCTTCATTGCGCCTGCCGTAGAGAAGCATCCGCTTACGGAAGTGCTCGACTATGTGGAGCGCATCCGGGAGTATGCCACCAATCCCCATGTGCGCGAGATATGGGAAGCCATACTCAGTCACGAGCAGCTCGCGCCACTGTTCTACCTCACCCGCTACTCCCACCAGCGCGGACAGATAAACTGGTATCGAGTGACTGCCGTGGTAATTGTGCTGCGGGAGAAGGGCGTTTACAGGCAGGACATGACAGCCGTTCAGCTCCACAAACGCCTCGAAGGCACTAATCGTGTCACCAACCGATACAACGGCATAAGCCGCTACCTGCTCGAACGGCGTGAGCTTAACTTCGTGAGGCAGATTGTTGAAAGGTTCAGCCACTGAGCCACTCGGTTTTTCTTAGGGTTTGAAGGAACAATGGCTTGGATTGTTCCTCCAAAAATTGGCTATAATGCTTCAGTTCCCATCTTGAATATAATCACTTTTGTCACTTCACTCGGTTTCTTGCCAAGAGCCTGAGCAAACTGTAGTTTGGTCAAACCGCGTTGTGTCATCAACTCATAAATTCGGTTTGAAACGGCAAATTCCATTGCCACCTCCTGCTGTATGGCAGGAGAGGTGTTTGCCAACATTTCGTCAAATGATGTATTAATCCGCTTCATAAGTCAAATGTTTTATCAGTTTCAATTATGTTTTCTGTTACCGAAATCGTGCCATCTTTTACACCAGCTCCCATTAATCTGTCAAAGTTCTGATAGAGTCATGGGGACAGGTACTGAAGTGAACCCACAAAGTTGGACGGGTTAATAACTGTGAGCCTGTTCGAATGCCTGTCCCCTTGACCCTTAAAAGGGAGCAAGACTTAAGTTTTCTCCCTTTTTCTTTGTTTTTTCAATTTTTCTTTGTAATTTTGCGGCGATAAATCATTAATGCGATGAATAAAGATGTCTTAGAACATATTGAAGATACTGTTAGGGATATTATGCCTTTGGACGCTCGAATCCTTCTTTTTGGTTCGCGCGCAAGAGGTGATGCCCGTCCTGATTCAGACTGGGACATCCTTATTATCCTGAACAAGAACAAAAGAACTGTGCAGGACATTAATGATTATGCATGCCCTTTGATGGAATTAGGATATAGCATTGGCGAAGAAATAAATCCCATTGTATATACAAAAACTGAATGGGATAATCGCAGGTTTACATCATTACATGAATTTGTTGAACGAGAAGCTATTGAGATATGCCATTAAATAAAGAAGACAAAAAATCAATCTATTACACTCTCTTCTATATTTCTAATGCTTTGCTTGTTGACAAAGGCTTGTTTGCAAAAACGCATGCAGGTGTGATTGCAAAGATTAACGAGCACTTTGTAAAGACTGGAATTCTTTCGAGAGATGAAGGAAGAACAATCTCCATACTTCAAAATATGCGTCAATCAGGTGATTATGACGATTGTTTTGAATGGTCGGAAGAGGATGTTTTTCCTTTTTTCAAACGTACAGAAGAGTTGCTTTTGAAGATAGAGTCTTTATTAAATATCAAATAAGGAATCATCGGTGACGCGATGTTCAACGCTAAAAATGTCGGGACCAACGAGAAATATTCCATCTCAAAGGAAAAGCAAGGATTCAGCCTCTTTGTTTCGCCATGCATAGGTGTTAAGTTCCACTTTTCCAACGACATCGGAATCATTGCTTCTGTATTGGATGATAATTATCTTATAAAAGCATACCTTGCAGTATAATAAAAGCAGCAGGGTTTCCGTTTATATTTATGGATATAACTTAAAATAAAATATAATGAAGAGAAACGTTATCATATTAGCAATGCTTGCAATGCCGTTGATTGGCAATGCACAACGAGAAGTAGGTAGTTGGACACTGACGCCAAAAGTTGGTATCAACATCGCCAAGTTGACAGATCCGGACATCTATGTCGGCATTGACGGGGAGAAAATGGAATACACCAGCAAGGCTGGGCTTGTGGCTGGTGCAGAATTAGAGTATCAGCTGCGCGAAAGGTTCAGCCTGTCGGGTGGACTCCTTTATTCCAACCAGGGAACGAAGATGAAAGACAATTCACAATTCCATAACTCTTCATCCACGCTGCATTACCTTAATATCCCCTTGACGGCAAACTTCTACATCACTCCCGACTTTGCCTTTCACTTGGGCTTACAGCCAGGCTTTGCACTGAAGAAGCACATCCATGAGGAAATGCTTGATGAACATGGCAACTGGACTGTGACATCGAGCGATGACACCTGGTTCAAGACCTTTGACCTCAGCATCCCTATTGGCCTGTCGTACACGATAGGTGCCATACGGATAGATGCCCGCTATAACCTCGGCCTGACGAACGCTACAAAAATTGATGCAGTCAAGATTCACAACAGGGTCGTTCAGTTGACCGTTGGGTACAGATTTGAGCTATAACAAGGAATAGCCAAGATATGAAGAAAACCATCATCACCTTCCTACTAGCTCTTGTATTTCCAATTACTGCATCGGCACAACTTGAAAGCGTGAAGGAGTACCGAAGACATAAGAAATGTGGTGGTTATAAAAAGTCTAAAATGAAGTGTCTACAAATGACCTTTGAAATAATAAATGTTGTGCAACACGCGTTTTTAATTAAAAAAGGAACGATGAAATATTCTCTTGTCATTATCTTCGCAATGTCACTGCTGGCTGCCTGTTCCAACAATGACGAAATCACTGTGACCCCTGACCATCCTCACACGTACCTCAATACAGGATAAGGAACGACAACTTCAATTATATTTATCAGGACAAAATAAATGAAACGCCTTGGTACACGGAACTATACACGCTGGAATGGCAGGACGGGAACATCACGAGACGAACCTGCACCATTCCACAGCAAAAGAAGACGATGATATGGAACTATTGCTATTCTGAATTGGTTGGCACAATGCCAGGCAGCGACCCCAGAGTCATCTTATTTGACCTCATGCCGCTCTTCTCTACTGGTTTCTTTGGTTTCGAACCGTACAACTTGCTATTAAGCATAGAATCTGACGAGATTAAAACGCAGATAGGCTACTTGCTTGACGAGCAGCAAATGGTCTTTTATGTGAAATCTACAGTTACCTTATCTGATGGATTACCACAACTATATGACTATCAAATCAAGTGGCAGAGTTCGTCCGTTCATTAGGCATAAATTTTAATTGCAGGATATGGAGATGAGATAGGAAGACATAGGTTAGTAATATTAGAAATGACATTTATGAAACATTGGGGAACTATAATAAATTTCGTGCTCTTTGCATTTATCTGTTTGATTATATGCATAGCAGTGTGGATGTTGAGTGGTGACATTCAGAATTGGATGAAACTTGTCATTTATGCCATAACATTTGCAATACTTTTCCCTCTTATCCGTTACATAAAAAGAATAAGAGTGAAAAGACGTGAGGTGTTATTCTTAGTGCTCATGGTCTGTGCATTACAAGCCAATGCGCAGACATGAGGGTCAGGGGACAGGTACCTGACCCTCTCGCAGAGTCCCCTCAAGGACCATTTTTTCTAAACTATCACGAAGATTATTGAGATTTTCTTTATTCTGTCCTTTGACGCATCCTACAATCAATACGAAGACAATAAAAAAAATACGATATTTTTTTCATAGAAACTTATTGGCTTGTTATTTAATTCTGAATTCATGGTTATATCTTCCCCATGCACCAGTGATGAAACCAATGATAGTCGGTCCAGTAACTATCCTGTGTCCTCTAGGTGTGCGATAATTCCAACCTCCAAATACATTTAAATTTATTGGGAGTGCATTTCTATAGGCCTACCGGGCAAGTCAAATTCGCTCGAATTTAATTCAACCAACGGGTTAAATAAAGGACATTTGGAGCTTTTCGGCCTACCAAATGTCTATTACGCCGCAAACCACAAAAACTTAACAGACTATTGATTGATGTCACATATATATTATTTTTTTATTAATGTTGACGGGAACATGGTCTCCAGGCAGTCCTCTACTTACATATTTTCCAATGAGCTTATTACCTAAGAAAGTAAGATATATCAAGTCTGGCTCGTATATTATCTGAGGATAACGAGAATCTTTCAAGCCATATTTCTTGTATATTTTTGGAAAGTATTTCTTTACCTCCTTGCCAAAGCTTTTGTCATCTAATTTGAAAACGGGGCTCATAGCCAGCGATTGTCTCGGATTCGCCGTCCACATCACAAACAAGATGTCCTTACCATGAACTTTGCTTTTAAAATTATATGGACATCTATTCCACGAATCATAATCAATCTCATCGGATATTGTATATCGCTTCAGAATGTTGCTGATATCCCGACAATATACTCTTATGACATAGTCCTCGCCTTTATGAATGGAATCCAAGGAGTCAACATAAAAAGCCAGTTCCCTTTTCAAATCTTGATTGTCTATCTCCATGTACCTGTCTGTCTCCTTATAGCCTTCATTGTTACATGAAAGACATATGAGAGTTATCGATATTAAGAAAAATATAACTTTATACATTCCTTTAAATTTAAAATGTTATGAAAAAACTTACCATTTTTTTTTCTCTACGGGAAAAGCCAGTCCATTCAAATAACAAATACATGATGTCTGTGTTCTCAGAAACCGACATAGTAACTTCAATCACCTTGTCTTTGAGTTCATCATCGTCATTGCATTATACCATTCCGATAGCAGAAATGATAACGACAAGCAATGTAGAAAAAATAATTTGATTGTCTTCATAATATCATTTGTTTATCTTTTATGTATTGAGTTCACGTCAGTTGATTATATGCCTCCTTTATCTTTATGACCTCAATAAGCTGCCTCTGTGACTGGAATTTTTGACAATACATCGCTTTTTGCTCTCCAATTGACATTCCACATATTGCCCGTCTCAGAGTCAAACAGCACCCAGACCCAACTGCTGTCTGTCGGATACATTTCAAAACGGCCCGGTTTTTTGTCAAGTGCAAGAGGTTCTGCATTAAGCACTCGGTTTTTCTTAGGGTTTGAAGGAACAATGGCTTGGATTGTTCCGTCTCTTGTGTCAAGCCTCAGAAAAACACCTGTTATAGCAGGATAAAGAACATAGTTTGTACTTTTGCTCGTTGAAATCACTACCTTCACGTCATCATCTGCATTGACTGTAGCAAATGACAAGCAGCAAATGGTCAACAATACTATAAATCTTTTCATAATTATCTATATATTTAATGGTAAACGATGAGATATTCCAAAAATTGGCTAATTACAATAAATTCACAACGCCTTAATTTCCTCTTCCTGCAAGCCTGTGACCTTTGAGATGTCGGAAATCGACATGCCCATCGACTTGAGGTTGCGTGCAATGGAAATTTTTGCTTTTGCTGCACCTTCCACGCGACCTTTCTCCTCCGCCGTGTCAAGCGAGTTCTTGAGGTCGCGATAGGTCTTGAGGCTGTCCTCGTATTCCTTCAGTTCGACTGGAGTGAACTTGGCTATCTCAGCCACCTGAAACAGACGGTCGAATA
>NZ_NPJI01000081.1 GCF_002251435.1 Prevotella sp. P2-180 | reverse complement strand
CGTGGTGGGGTAAGGGGAATTTATGCGTCTTTGTGGCGATTTTTGCTGCGTTGCGCCCTCTTTTGCCGCAGTGCCGCTACCTTTTTGACCTCTGTGTCATCTTATGAGGGCGGTTGCGGATTTGAGGATAAATATGTAGGTGCACATGTTAATGGAAATATGATTTCCTCTTCGGCAATCGTCTTTCGTATGTTGTTTGCGCTGAGCGAAAATATGAATGACAGACAAAGGCAGAATATACTTTCGACTTTAGATTTTGTAGGTTATGACCATAAAATATCATTGGCATATACTTTTGTAATGAATACCAGAAAAAATGGTACTGCCATGCAAAAGATAATTCAACGTGTATACAATGACCGGGAATACAAAAACCTAACGAAGCAAGAACAGCTATCAAAATCCAACCAATTATATAATTTTTACAAAGAGAAGACATCAACCGGAAACAATCAATTCGTTTTCGAAATAGATATTGACAATAGTACTAAATCTGAGGATGCCTTAAAGGATTTACAGATAATATATAAGCTGAAACAATATGAGTTAGTGAACTCAATAAATTGTAAATTTCACAAGAATGGATGCGAAGTGATGTCTGATGATTTAAGCTCTGGTGAGTTCGCACTAATTTCAATAATACTGAGTATATCTGCTGCTGTCAGTAATTCGAATGCTCTCATTTTATTAGATGAGCCAGAATTGAGTCTGCATCCGAACTGGCAAATGTCGTTGATAGACAACCTCAACAGAGCTTTGAAAGGCTTAAGCTGCCATCTTATTATTGCCACTCATAGTCATATGATTGTATCGGACCTTCCCTTGAAACGCTCTTCCGTTATACAATTGGAAAACGACAAAAATGGAGAATTGATAGCGAATATGATTTCGGAAAGTACTTATGGTTGGTCGGCAGAAGAGGTCTTGTTGAAAGTGTTTAGGACTGCTACGGACAGAAATCGATATTTTGGCGAAAGGATTGGAAATTTACTTGAACAAATGGGGAATAACAGTATCTCACCAGAAAAGGTAGCTGACGAGTTGAAAGAATTGCAAGAGATTTCTCAGCATCTTAGCGATATCGACCCTATGAAGATGGTTCTGAATACCATTGTCAAAGCTTACAAATAACCTGTTATGAATGAGATAGAAGACTTCATCGTGACGGAACCTTATATGCCTTCAGAGGGTGAGAAAAAGGCCATTGCGGAATTGGAGGCAAAAGGTATTGCGCCCAAAAACTGGAATTCGAAGAAGAAGGATGTGGTAAGTTTTAAGAAAAACCTGAGGGAGGACATGTATGAAAAACAGAATAAACTGTGTGCCTATTGTAGAATTCATGTTCCATTAGCTTGTGTACCAATGCATCGCGAGCATATCGTACATAAAGATGCACATCCAAAATGGATGTTTCTTCCGCAGAACTTATGTATTGCTTGTCCCGTATGTAATGATTACAAAGGCACTAAAGAGGTGTTGGTCAACAAAAATATTGAAGAATATCCTAAAGACGGTAGAGGTTTTAATATTATCCATCCAATGTATGACAGATATTCAGACCATATAGAATTGGTAGGTGGAATCTTATATAGAGGCAAAACTCCCAAGGGGCGTTTTACAATTGATACGTGTCATTTATATAGGGTGGACTTAGCTGAAGAGCGAGTTGATCAAAGGATAAAAGAGGACAAAGGGGAAATCATGGCAGGAATTATTACTCTATTGTCAAAATCTGAAGAATATGTTGACGATAATATGAAGTTCATTCAATATGTTTGTGATATTGTGAAAAAATATAAGCAAGAGAATGTGAATGATGATAATAAATAGTCAAACAAGATAGGCTTCGTATCGCCTGCAAGGCCGTATGAAGCTAAAAGTTGTACTGCCGCCGCAAATGTTATCTGATTATTATGGGGAAAGATGTCGGTTTTTGCATGGTTTCCAAAAGGCAAGTGGCAACTTACGGATGAGAAAAACGGACTTGTACCTCTTAGAATATATACAAACAGAGATGTCACAATCTCAAATCATGCCACAAATGATACAATATACAGTGTTTTACGACGCGTTAGGGCACAAAGCGGCACATCGAGCTGCTTCTGTATGTTGCGCAGTGCATCCCTGTTGCAAGGTGAGAATATGCCTTGAGCACGACGAGCATCTGGTCGGAAATGGGCACGTAGCGATCTTTACGCCCCTTGCCTTGGAAGACGAACAGCTTCTTGCGGTCAAAGCAGATGTCGTCCCATCTGAGGCGGCATGCCTCGCCGACCCTGAGGGCGCAGTCGTAGATGATGGCAAGCAGGGTTTTGTCGTACAGGGAGCAGTTGCGGAGAAGGCGGGCAATCTGCTCTTGGGAGAGCACTCGCGGCAGCCTCTTCGGCTTGCGCACTGGAGGGAGTACGAGTCCTCCAGGTTGCTTAAGCCCCATCACCTTGTAGTAGGCCTGCAGTCCGAAAATCATGTGCTTGAAGAAGGACAGGCTGCAACGGTTTTTGTCCAGGAGTGTCGACAGATAGTAGTCGATGTCCGTCTGTGTGAACTCATCCGGCAACTTATTGAAAAAAAACACTGCCTGAGCAATTTTCAGGCGATAGTCATAGATACTGCCGTCTGCATACTGTGCCAGACGCAGTTTCTTAGTAAAAAGCGAAATGCGGTCCCTGAATTTAGGTACAGCCGCGATCGCCTTGTACAATGTTGTATTGGGCATATTATTTTGTGGTGGAGGGGATTAATGACGGGGGTGTGAAAGAGTTCCGTCATCTCCCTTCACCTTTTAGAGAAACGTAAAATAAGTGTGAAATATTGTAGTGGAAGGTTATAAGCCGCAGGACTTTAGCTTTTTTCACCGCAGTGAAAAATTAGTACAACAAGTTTTGATTACTGATGAAAGATTACTGATTAATGATTGTCCGTGGTTCGCCTATTTGACACTTTTACGTCATTTATTTGCGGTGAAAATAAAAATATTCCGTGTAAAATTGTACGTATATGAAATAAAATTGTTACCTTTGTACCCGAATAAAGAAAAAGGACGATGAGCAACATATCAGATGCAGTAGCCTCACGAGGCGGAATCATAACAACAGACAACATGACAGGACAGGCTGAATACAAGCGTGTCCTTCGGGCTGTTGACCGTGGAGAACTCATCAGGATTCGACATGGTGTGTATGCCGTGCCCGAAGCAACATTGGGTACAATGATAGACATAGACAAAATCGTGCCTGGAGGAGTGGTATGTATGTATTCCGCTTGGATGCATTACCAGCTATCCACTCAGGTGCCGCCAGCCTTCTGTGTCGCCATCGGTAGCAAGCGTAGGATAAAAGTGCCAACAGCAGTGCCCGTCAATCTTTATTATTGGAAACCGGAGAATCTTGAGTTCGGCATTGAACGGAAGAACATATCGGGTTATGAAGTCCTTATCACAGACATCGAGCGCAGCGTATGCGATGCCGTCAAGTATCGCAACAAGATAGGTCTCGACCTCTGCGCCGAGGTCATACGTTCCTATCTATCACGCCCCAACCACAACCTATCGCGACTCACCGACTATGCCCGACGCTTGCGCGTAGCCAATGTCCTTAACAACTATCTTGAAATATCCCTGTCATGAAGAAGCCTGTCACCATATAAACGATCAAACATTATATGATGCGATATGTGCCACTTTCGACAACCGCCAACTGGAATACAATCCTGATTTGCAGCTATTCACTCCTGAATTTGCTGCTGATGCCAAACGCAACGTCCGTTGGAATTCGTTCCTCAAAAAGATCAATGTCGCTGACGCTGCGACTTTCCAGGAAACAATGCGCATTATCATCGATCGTTTATACCCTCTATACAATCAGTATTGGTTGCAAAATAAGTAAGCTGGTTTAGAGGGTCATGGGACTGGTACTTTAATTCTACTATGGGAATGGTGTGACAGATGCTAAGTATCACGTCGGACAAATTGATTGATGCCGCATCAATAGACGGGTCAGAGTGGGTCAAAGGGACTTCGGTGAATTTATATTTAAAATTTAAAACAAGATAGGCTTCGTATCGCCTGCAAGGTGGTATGAAGCGCCGACGGTTGTACGTCCGCCGCAAATGTAATCAGAATATTATGGGGAAAGATGTCGGTTTTTGCATGGTTTCCAAAAGGCAAGTGGCAACTTACGGATGACCAATGTGTTATTGGCCATGGTTATTTGTGGTGGAGAGAAACGTAAAATAAGTGTGAAATATTGTAGTGGAAGGTTATAAGCCGCAGGACTTTAGCTTTTTTCACCGCAGTGAAAAATTAGTACAACATTTGAGATTATATTTTAGACGGGACAGTGACATGTCCCAGGTACCATTTTCGAAAACTCCCCCGTCCCCTCTTAACCTGAAGAGGGGCTCCACCGCTTTCCCCTAAATCCCCTTTCCCCTCAGGGGACAGGGGACTTAAAGCCTGGCCGGCTGGGCCTGTACTCGCAAACAAGCTTGCGCCCACAAGGGGTTGCTCGTGAATTGCCTACGCAACAGAGTTGCGATTATCTAAGCGCCGAGGGCTTTTCATAACGTGATAAACTTATAACTGTACGAGTGGTTTGACAATGTCAAAACGGAGCCCTAAAGATGAGAGTATCCGAAGAAAAAGAGATGCACTCGGCTCTACAAGTCCATTCTCAATTTTTGATATATATGACTTGTTTGTGCCAATTTGTTTTGCTAGCGCCTCTTGAGTGACTTTCTCTCTTTTTCGAGCCTCAAGAATAATTTGACCGATGCAATAGTTCTCTGCATCTCTATTGAATGCCTCTCGCTCTGGTGTGCCCGGAACGCCAAACTGTTCGTTCATAACGGCATCAAAACTGTGAAGATTATTGTTTTTCTGCATAATATTGATTTTTTAATTTTATTGCTTTTTCAATTTCTTGTTTGGGAGTCTTTTGAGTCTTTTTTTGGAAACCATTGAACAAAATGATAATATTGCCCTCATCAAGTATGAAAAATACCCGATATATGTTCCCGTTATGCATTGCTCTTAACTCGAAGAGACCATCACGGATAAACTTTACAAACTTCTCGTTCCATCTTGTCTCAGTCTTAACGTATTGAATAACATAAGCGAGCTTTCGCTGTGTGGCAGAATCAAGCGCATTGTAGAAGTCTATGAAATAGTTCTTATAATATTGTATATTTCTATCCATGCTGCAAAAGTAATTAAAAGATTCTATATATGGAAAGTTTTTGTGGTATTTGTCTCCATATTTAGCAATATTTAACTTGAGAGAGTCGGGGGACAGGTATGAAGATTAAAGATTAAAAATTAAAAATTAAAGACGCGAGGCAGAGGAGGGGGAAGATAAATTAAAGATTAAAGATTAAAAAATTAAAGATTTTAAAAGGCAAGCCATAAGGGAAAATTAAAGAATTAAAGATTAAAGAATTAAAGATTATTCGCATCGGGACAGGGGAGGAAAATTAAAGAATTAAAGATTAAAAAATTAAAGATTATTCGCATCGGGACAGGGGAGGAAAATTAAAGAATTAAAGATTAAAAAATTAAAGATTTTAAAACGTCGAATCGGAACAGGGGACTGGTCAGTGTCCCGGGGAGGGAACGGAGGTCCGCAAGAGGACGAGGTGGGGAAGTTTTGATTACTGATTAGTGATTAGGGATAAGAGATGAGTGAAGGGAACGGAATTGCTGAGATATTTGACACAAGGGAGGACGGACTGAGGTGCGTGCGCTTCGAGTCGGGAGAGGTCGGTGTGGTGGACGTGCACGGCAAAGTACTCTTTGCAAAGCGCAATTTCAAGCATGCGACGTTTGCTGCCCATGACTTTGTGAAACTGAGAAGCAGCAGGCCGGTAGTGATGAACAATCCTGAGTTGCGATATATGCTCCGTGACGAGGATTGTTCGTGCATCCATATCTTCTATGTTGACTTGAAGTCGGGGCAGCTGTTCGGCAGTATGCCCAAGCTGCACCGGTATGGAGATTTTGAGGTGGCCTTTATTCGCGAACACATGTTCACCAGAACCAAGCCGTGCTATAGTTCTGATACCCATCCTTCGTTTGTACGGTCATCTCGTAATGGGCTGTATTTAGAATTTGTCGCCGATGACGGAACGGAGAAGGATGTCTTCCAGAAGTTGTTGTACAAACAGCCCCTTTATAATAAATGTCTTTTCAAGGGCGATGAAGAGAGGACGTATTGGCTGGAGGTGAAGTTTGAAGACGAGTCGGTGGTGGTGATGGATGACGAAGGGATGCATTACTATGTGAGACTTGACAAGAAGACTGGCAAGGTGGTATGGCGAGAGCTGGGAAGTACCAGTAATTCGGCTGAGAAAAGTGTGGTGAACATGGTCGTCAATGACATTAAGGTGGAGGTGAGAAACAGGATGCAGCGCGATAAGGAAGAGGAGCAGAAGGCCGCTGCACGTTACCGGCAGAAAAGATTGGATGACATGACGGGGGGTGTACCATTCCAAATTGGTGGAAAATGGGGGTTGAAACAGAATGGGCGCATTGTTGTTCCTGCCACCTATCGCACTATACAGGCACCCGTGGGGAAGTACTGTGCAGTGGAGAAATACCCTGGTATTTGGGGCGTGATTGCCGTGGATGGCAAGGTGGAGATAGAGGCAAAATATGAAGGTGTGGAGATACGGCCTGACGGAACGGTGGAGCTGACGGTGGGGAAAGGGAAGATTAAAAAATTAAAGATTAAAAAATTAAAAAATTAAAGATTTTTAAAGGCAAGCCTTAAAAAATTAAAGATTAAAAAATTAAAATTTTAAAAGGGGGAGAAAGATTAAAAGGTGAACCTTAAAGAAGGATTAAGAATTAAAGATTAAAAAATTAAAAAATTAAAGATTTTAAAAGGCAAGCCTTAAAGAAGGAAGATTGAAAAATTAAAAAATTAAAAAATTAAAAGATTAAAAAATTAAAGGGTTAAAGGGTTAAAGGGTTATATACATGGATAACGAAAACAGATATATAGAGGTATTTGATGCCCGGGAGGACGGATTGAAGTGTGTGCACTTCGAGTCGGGGAATGTCGGTGTGGTGGATGAGCACGGAGAAGTCATCTACCAGATTGATAAATGTCGGCATATAGAATTTGCGGAGCATGACTTTCTGAAACTGAAGTTCGGCGTTGCGGAGATACTGGCTAACCCCACATTGAAGAATGCGCCGAGTGACGATGAAGGCTATCTGCGGTCTGTCTTCTATGTCGATATGAAATCGGGACAGATGTATGGCAGTATGCCGCAGATCCTGCATCGAAAGGAATTTGAGCTGCTGTATGTCGGAGGTTTCCTGTGTACCAGAACGCGGAAGTGCTATATGGTGGAGCGGAAGCCTGACCTCATTGCAGCAAGCCCCAATGGACTGTACCTGCCACTGACTTGCTTCGACATACCAGACGATGAAAGCCTCAACGATGTCTTTCGGTGGTATGGCGTTTTTGAAGTGTGCCTGTTGAAGAACGATGACAGCAAGGTTTATTGGCTGTTGAGGAAGTATAAGGATGACTCAGTCCTGGTGATGGATGAGAATGGACTGCACACCTATGTCTGGATGGACGGGAGGACGGGCAAGGTGACAAGGCGGGAGTTGGGTTACATGAGGAATGAAGCCGAGCGAGCTGTGATGACCCTTACGCTGAACGACATCAAGCGGGAATCCGTTGACAGGTATATCGAGAAGGAAGCTGCGGCTAAAAGGGAGGAAGAGAGAACACGCGAGAAAGAGATGAAAGCCATGACCATTGTCGAGCCAATCCGCATTGGCGGCAAATGGGGACTGAGGAGCAACGGACGAATGGTGGTTCCTCCAATGTACCGCAACATACTTACGCCCGTGGGGAAGTATTGTGCCGTGGAGTCATGCCCTGGCTTCTGGGGCGTGATTGCCATTGATGGCAAGGTGGAGATAGAGCCAAGATATGAGAGGGTGGAGATACGGCCTGACGGAACGGTGGAGCTGACGGTGGGGAAAGGGAAGATAAAAAGATTAAAAATTAAAAAATTAAAAAATTAAAATTTTAAAAGGCAAGCCTTAAAGAAGGAAAATTAAAAGATTAAAGATTAAAAAATTAAAGATTTTAAAAGGGGGAGAAAGATTAAAAGGTGAACCTTAAAGAAGGATTAAAGAATTAAAGATTAAAAAATTAAAGATTTTAAAAGGCAAACCATAAGGGAAAATTAAAAGATTAAAGATTAAAAAATAAAAATTAAAGATAAAAGATAAAAAGACTAATAAATTGAAATTAAAGATTAAAAGCGGATCTGAGGGACAGGTAAGTCTGAACCTCAGAGACTATCAGATTGATATTTGCTCACGGGTGAGGGAGGCGTTTGAGAAACACAGAAGTGTGATGATGCAGATGCCTACGGGAACGGGAAAGACTGTGGTATTGGCGGAAATGGTACGGCAGTATCTTGGTTCTTTTGCAGTGAAACACTGCAACTCCTATGAGGGAAGAGTGCTGATTGTTGCTCATCGCATCGAGTTGATTGAGCAGACGGGGGAACATCTGGAGAGATATGACATCGACTATGGGGTGATTGCCGGCGGCAAGAAGGTGAAAGAGATAAAGCCGGTGATGATTGCGTCGATACAAACTCTTAGTTCTAAGCTAAATGCTCTGACTGCCTGCCTCTCTCCTTCTTTTATCATCATTGACGAAGCGCATCATGCTGTAGCCCAGACCTACAGACAGCTGTGGGACGCATGGCCTGAGGCAAGGTTCTTGGGACTGACGGCAACGCCGTATCGCCTCTCTGGCGAGGGATTCACGGATCTTTTTGACATGCTGGTTGACTCGTGGACCGTGAAGCGGTTCATTGCCGAGGGGTGGCTGTCGGCCTTCGACTACTACTCTATCCGACCAGAGAGTGATGAGCAGAAACTCATCGACAACCTGAAAAAACGAGGGGCTGACGGTGACTTCCAGATGAAGGAGCTGCATGAGACTTTGGATATCGCGCCTTGTATCGAACGGCTGTTCGAGTCGTTTGAGCGGTTTGCTTACGACAAAAAGGGGATTGTGTATGCTATTGATATTGCTCATGCTGAGCATATTGCGGAGTTTTTTAGGGGGAAGGGGGTTGCGGCTTATGCCATAAGTTCGAAGACGCCGCTTCCTGAAAGGAAGCTTCTTATTGAAGGTTTTAGAAAGAGTGTTTTTGGAAATGGGAAGGATTCTTTTTTCGAAAACTCCCCCGTCCCCTCTTACCCTGAAGAGGGGCTCCACCTCTCTCTCCTAAATCCTCTCCCTCCTCAGGAGGGAAAGGACTTAAAGCCTGGCCGGCTGGGCCTGTACGAGCAAACAAGCTCTCGCCCACAAGGGGTTGCTCGTGAATTGCTTACGCAACAGAGTTGCGAGTGTTTGACGCAACAAAGTTGCGATTTCGAAAGGAAGGCTTCTTCTGTAGAAAAGCATAGCTCGTCTTCTTCTTTAGAAAATTCTTTTTTCGAAAACTCCCCCGTCCCCTCTTTGGCTACGCCGAAGTCCTTCACGCTCGGCAATGATCAAATACATTTGTCATTGCTCTCGCTTAATCAGGACTTTTCCCCTGAAGAGGGGCTCCACCTCTCTCTCCTAAATCCTCTCCCTCCTCAGGAGGGAAAGGACTTAAAGCCTGGCCGGCTGGGCCTGTACGAGCAAACAAGCTCTCGCCCACAAGGGGTGGCTCGTGAATTGCTTACGCAACAGAGTTGCGAGTGTTTATGCGCCGAGGGCGCGGCTGCGCATACAGGGGCGGCTGCGCGTTCTGGGGCGGAGGGGCGTTCTGGGGCAGCTTCGCATAGCATTCAGATATTGGTGAGTGTTGACCTTTTTTCTGAGGGGTTTGACTGCCCGGATGTGGAGTTTATACAGTTGGCGCGTCCTACGCTGTCGTTGGCTAAGTATCTGCAGATGGTGGGACGGGGATTGAGAGTGCATGAGGGGAAGGTGTGCTGCACGATTATCGACAATGTGGGGCTGTACAGGAGGTTTGGGTTGCCTTCGGGAGAGAGAAACTGGGAGGTGTACTTCGGAGGATTAAAGGATGAAAGGATGAAAGAATTAAATAACCTTGACTTTGACCTTAACCATAACAGTGGCTCTTTCAGGAAAGAAGGGGATGCGGCTCTGGTGAAGATTGTGGGGCACGAGGGAATGGCATCGAGGTTTGAAAGACTTGGCAGGGCGGGATTTGAAAGGAAGAAGAAGGACGTGTTGTTGAGCGGAAAGCGCAAAAAGGTATGGGTGTGGGTTGACACACTGACTGGCATCACATTCGAGAGGAATCCCGTTGCTGTTGACTTCAAGGGCGTGGAGATGATGACCGATGACGGTCTGACGTTCTATCCACGCATACGGTCGAAGTGGGTGGACGGAAAGTGTGGCATCAACCGCAAGGCGTTGGAGACGCAGGTAGGCGACGGCTTCGGGTGGATGAAACGCTATATGTCGTTGCACGAACCCGACAAAGTGTATGAGCTGCAGGAGGTGATGGACAATGGTATGCGTGTGTATAAGGACGAGGAGAGCAAGACGTACTTTCAGCAAGACCTTGACTGCCCCTTGGTCAGCGAGGAAGAAGCTGGAGGCAAGGAGGCTTTTATGGCTCTGTGTGACAAAAGGCTGGAGGAATGGAAGACGAAGGTGCTGAAAAGGAGGAGAAACGGTTTCTTGCATGCTGACGTGACAACGGGAGAATGGAGTCTGTATGGGAAGCAGGTAGAGAAGGATGGAGAGTTCTTTCGGATAGTAGCCTCCGAGTCCATTGGGGGGGAGTGCCAGCAAAGCGCAGAAGGGGAACGATGGTTTGACGGGAACACGGGATTTGTCTATCATCATCGTCCCGTAGTGCGTTACAGGGGCTTTGTGAAGTTGGTGTATGACGGCGACTTGGTGTATATCATGAACATTCACGAAGAGCGGTTCATTGCCTATCACAACTGGGAGATAAGGGCTGATGACGGCATCTGCACCATCGGCAATAAGCTTTACCTGAAAAGAAACAAGGATGGCAAGGCATTGTGGATAATGAAGCGCAGCGGCGATTTCCAGATGTTTGTGGTCAATGAACCTATGATGGTGGAGGACTCCCAAAAGAGGCCCCTGACTATTGATGTGCAGATGATGATTATCAACAAATACGGCAAGGAGATAGAGAAGAAGCGGATAAAGGAACAAGACACAAAAACGAAGCAATTTGGTGTCTAAACCAAGAAGAATAGCAAAAAAAGCATAATTAACGGCAATATTTGGCATAGAAAAACCTTGAATTGGATAAAAATACGTAATTTTGCAACGCAAAATTGTGTATTCTATAAAAATGGCTAATGCAGAGCAGATACTATCACTGATTCGCAATCATATCAATAATGATGATGCGCAGTTCAGAAAGATAGCCTTACAGATTTCAGCTGTAGAGGCAAAGAATGGTCATGTGGTCATCGCACGGACTATTCAGGATATGCTCAAACAGAAGCAAACTTCTTTTGGAACTCTGAGCTTGACATCCCGGAATAAGGATGTGGATGATTTGCTCATACAATCAGAATCCTCTTTTGAATTGAAGGACATGGTTGTCCATAAAGAAGTAAGGGATAAACTGGAAAGGATAGTTAAAGAATACGTGCGTCGTGATGACCTTATCAAACATGGGTTAGCCAACCGCCGTAAGCTGTTGCTCTTTGGCGCATCAGGTACAGGGAAAACCATGACTGCTGGCGTTTTGGCCAAGGAGTTCCACCTACCTTTTTTTATTATAAGGACTGAAAAAGTCGTAACCAAGTTTATGGGTGAAACGGGGCAGAAGCTCGCTCGTATTTTTGATTTTATGGGTGAAGTGCCTGCTGTTTATTTGTTTGACGAATTCGATGCCATCGGTTCGCAACGTGGCATGGACAATGAGGTTGGTGAACAGCGTCGAATACTAAACACATTTCTCCAGCTGTTAGAACGGGATGAATCGGAGAGTTTTATTATTGCAGCAACTAATAATATTAAATCTATTGATAAAGCATTGTTCCGTAGGTTTGATGATGTAATTGAGTATAATTATCCTGATAAAATGCAGAGATTGCTGCTAATAAAAGAGTATCTCTACACTGCGAGAGACTTGGATTTCTCTATGGCTGAGCCTCTGTTTGAAGGCATGAGCCATGCTGAAATAAAGATGATATGTTCTGATATCTTCAAGGAATCATTGCTTAATGAGGGGGTTGAGATTAATATGGACTTGGTGAAGTCCATTGTCAACATGCGCCATCAATTGAATAGTCAGATAGTATAAAAAGAGGTGCTGGTATGAGAAAGAATCATTTCTTTTTAGGCGACAAAATCGCAGAAGCAAGAGACTATAAGCCCCGTAGACAGGGATTCGCTGGTAAAGAGCTACCCAAAAGAGACAGGCAAGGCCATGCAGATTTAATCAAGTCTTGTTACGAGACGGCTGTGAAAAACTCCATTTCCATATTGGAAGAGAGGGAAAGAAGAGGAATGCCTTCTGCTAATGGCATTTACGTTGACCTGGAGATGCAGCACAATTTTGTGCAAGACCAATATGCCGAGAGAGAAGGCGCAACCATCATGAAGGTATCGCCCCAAAGAGAGGATGGGAATGTTGATGTAACCGTATTCGTAAAAAAAGAGAAGAAGGATTGGCTTTCCAAGAAGGCAGAGGCCTATAAGCGACAAGACACGACCAAGGGTCATCCCAAATTCGCCACAACGGTTGTACCTATAGAAAATGTCGTAACTGCGGACATTTATTCTCTTTACACATCAGCGGACGAGTTCAATGCAATTCCTGACAACCTTGTTAGCCAATACGAGGTATGGATTAACATAGATTCCTCTTACAATTCAGAGAAAGTCAAGCTTACCTTATGTAGCATTGGCTTTGGAGTAAATGACCATCCCTTAGACTTTGAAAGCGTAGCCATATGGCTGGTGAGTGGAACAAAGTCGCAACTGCAAGAACTACCCTATGCGTTGGATTTCATTGAAGGAGTGAGACCCTACCGACATCCTTCCATACTTGTGGGGGATAAAGAGAATAATAGACTGTGGAGTTCGCTATTGGCTAGTGCTGCTCCTTTAGCCATAGATGACAACAGTGTACGAGTCGGCTTGTTGGACAGTGGTGTGAACAATTCCCATGAATTGCTCAGTGCAGCATTACCTGATGACAGGATGTCAACTGCCATTAATGTACAAGATTCGATTGACCACAGTTTTCATGGAACAGATATGGCCGGACTGATTTTGTATGGTGATTTGACAGATGTTGTTTACCAACGAAGAGAGATTGAGCCTGTTACTCATGTTTTGTCATCAGTCAAGATATTCGAAAATGGCCATAAGACAGATAAAGATTTATATGGCGCGGTTATTGAGGATTCCATTAATCAGGCTACAGACTTTGGTGCAAGTATCCATTGTATGGCAGTGACCGATGATGACTCTTACGATGGAACAGCCACATCAAGTTCCGCATCATTGGACATGAGCATATACAATCATGGGGCATGTGACAGGTTGGTCGTGGTTTCAGCTGGAAACATAAATTCTTTAGAAGTAGATTCTATAGATTATCTTGAATCCTGTAAGGCTAACGCTGTGCAAAGTCCAGCGCAAGCATGGAATGCATTGACTATAGGCGCATATACAGAAAAGACTATATTTAACGACACTACATATACGGCGATAGCTGCTCCTGGTGGTGTCTCACCTTATTCCAAAAGTTCTTGGATGTGGCGCAACAAGTGTAACAAGCCTGAAATCGTCATGGAAGGAGGAAACGTCGTTTCTGACCAATATGGTGCTACATGGTCTCACCACGAAGTCAGTTTGGTTACGACGAGTGCAGATTTGTCAGAGCCATTGGAAACATTCCAAGCGACTAGTGCGGCAACTGCATTGGCTGCACGATTGGCAGCAAGGATCAAAACCACTAATCCACAACTCTCTATGCTATCGGTTCGTGGATTAATGGTACATACAGCGCACTGGACAGATGAAATGAAAAGAATTCAGAACTTAGACGATAGAATGTCTTTGTGTGGATATGGAGTTCCTGATGAAGAACTTGCTCTCTTCAGTAACGAACGGTGCGCAACCTATATTTTTGAGAATTGTTTGGAGCCATTTGTAGAAGCAAGTGGTTCCAATAAATATAACCAACTGCATTATTATGATTTGCCTTGGCCTTCAGAGTACTTAGCGCAAATGGGGGAAGAGAAAGTTAGGATGAGAATTACACTTTCATATTACATCGAACCTTCACCAAGTTTAGCAGGTAGATACAACAAGTATCGATACCCTTCAGCCACTTTACATTTTGATGTAAAAAGTGCGACAGAGACACCTGAGGAATTTCTGTTAAGAAATAATAGTATTGAAGGACAAAAGACAACAAACAATAATTATAGTCGCCAGACTTGTTGGACCATCAAACAACAGAGAAGAGCCCGTGGTACAGTACAGTCAGATTGGATAGAATGCACAGCAGCAGAATTGGCAGACGTTGATAAAATTGTTGTATTGCCAAGTTCTGGCTGGTGGAAAGAAAGAAAATTGCTAGGGTGTCCAGTTTGTCGTTCCAAAAACGCACTGGATTAGCCCTGTTTGAAATGTTAATTTAAAGCTCTGATATTTAACGTTTTAGTAATAGAATTAGTTCTTTGAAAATTTGTGTATCTCATTG
>NZ_NPJI01000080.1 GCF_002251435.1 Prevotella sp. P2-180 | reverse complement strand
TTGAATCCTTCGCAAATAGAAGGAAAGGACAGGTGACAGGTCACTGTCCCGCAGGAATAGTCAAAAATATAATCTCAAATGTTATAAAATAATTGAGGAGGCAGGACACTGACCTGTCCCCTGTCCCACCGAGAAGTACCACTTCTCTTCCTTATCGTCCCATACGGTACGAATCTTTTTATCTTCAAACAATTTGGATATTTCACGTTTTGTCATATTGTCCCATTTTAATTGCCATTTGTTTTCATCTAAAAGCAATGATACTGCAAAAATAAGGATTTAATTTTTTTCTCCAAATTATTCGACGGTTTTTTGAATCGAAAGGGAATATTTGCGAGCTAATAGAGGGTTTTATAATGGTGAACCAAGGTACCTGTCCCTATGACACGAGAATTATTTGTCGGATTTCGACATTTTTTATATCTTTGCAGCTGATAATCAGTAAAATATGGCATCAATATGAAATATATCAGCAGAAATATCGACAAAACACTCGAAGACTGGAAAGAAAGTACCTTGGTTCCCTTCCATGATGTAACCCAAGTTTGATACCCTAAAATTATTTTCAACTATTTTTAGTGGTATTCATAGGGCTAACTATCTGTTTTTCAGCAACGGCATCCTAAAAAATCGATTTGTAGTACACAGAAGTCTCGCAGAAAAGTTGTACCTTTGCATCCGATATGCACTTCATGTCTCAGCCAAGATACAACCCGAGGACTCAGCGCGATGACTGGTACTACCGCATCAAGTAGTCTTTCCGTGACCTGACAGGCCGCGTGCGCAGTCGTGTTATGTTGACCGTTGGCTTCATCGAGGAGCCGCACCGTCCGGAGGACATCCGCGATATCGGCAAGTGTCTGACCTACCTGCACGAACACCAGGGACAGGAAGAACTGTTCGGCAATCCACTGTCACGCTACAACGAGTTCGTGCAGCGAAAGACACGGGAGTTCTGGCATGAAATGGTCAACAACGGCAGCATAGACGCAGTGAAGGCCTCCATGGAAGAGTCACGCGAGAAGGCGGAACGCCTCGTTGACGTGAATACTATCCAGCATACCGATGCCCGTGAGATTGGTGCCGAATGGGTATGCCTGCAGGCAATACGCGAGCTTGAGATAGATAAATTCCTCAGGAACGAGGGCTGGAGTGAGATACAGATAAACACCACGCTTGCACATCTCATCACCCGCACCATCTACTCGCCCTCTGAACTGAAGTCCATGCGCATCATGGACGAGAACTCGGCAGTATGCGAGCTCATCAGCGGCAACCAGGAATGGCGTCCCGGATTCCATTCCATATATAAGGTGGCTCCGTCGCTCTTTGAACTGAAGGACAGACTTGAAAATCACCTCTGCAAGAAGACGGACGACCTGTTCAACATAACGAACAGGATAGCTATCTTCGACCTCACGAACTTCTACTTCGAAGGACGTAAGGAAGGCAGCAGGAAGGCCCAGTTCGGCCGTTCCAAGGAGAAACGCTCTGACTGCAAGTTGTTAGTATTGGCATTGTGCATCAACAGGGAAGGCTTCATACGCTACTCTTCCATCCTTGCGGGAAACACGGCAGACCCTAACTCTCTGCCAGACATGGTGGATACGCTCAATTCCAAGACACGCGTGCCGGATGATCCGAAAGACAAGGTACTCGTATGCCTAGATGCCGGAATAGCCACTGAGGAGAACCTGCTGAAGATAAAGGAGAAGGGCTACAATTACCTGTGCGTCAGCCGCAGGAGGCTCACGGACTATGAGATATCCCCCGATGCGCAGACCGTAACCGTACTTGACAGCAAGCAGCAGCCCATCAAACTCACGCAGGTTAAGCATGAGGAGGACGGTGACTATTATCTTGAGATAAACTCCCACGCCAAGCTGCTCAAGGAAACATCCATGAACCGCAAATTCAAGGAGCGCTTCGAAGAAGAGCTGCAGAAGGCTAAAGACTCCCTGACGAAGAAGAACGGCACGAAAAACTACGAGAAAGTCATCGAGCGGGTGGGCAGGGCAAGGCAGAAGTATCCGTCCATCTCAAAGTACTACGTCATTGACTATGTAGCTGACGATCCGAAGAATCCGAAGAACATGGCTGACATACAGTGGCACATTGCCGTGCCAGAAAACGTGGACAAGCAGAGCGGCATCTATTTCCTTAGGACGAATGTACCCACGTTTGACGAGAAGACCACATGGGACTATTATAATCTTACTCGTGAGATAGAGTGTACCAACCGCCAGCTGAAGACCGACCTGAACCTGCGTCCAGTACATCACAAGAAGGACGACCGGTCTGATGCCCACCTCTTCCTCGGCCTGCTTTCATACTGGATAGTCAACACCATACGCTACAAACTCAAGCAAACTGGAGAGACATGCTTTTGGACGGAGATTGTCCGGAGGCTATCCACGCAGAAGGCGGTCACCACGGAAGCCACCAACGCCCTTGGAGAGAAGGTCTACACGAGGCTTTGTAGCGAGCCGAACAAATCCGCAGATGATATTTATGAACGACTAAAGTACAAAAAGATGCCATTCAGAAAAATCAGAATCGAGAAAAGTTTGTAGTACACAGCGCCGCAAATGAAAATCGTAAAGTACTGGAGAGCAGGAAAAACGGATAAGCAAATGTCAAACTTGGGGTAAGACCCATATTTGGCTTTGAAGCATCTGCACGTGAAGACGCGATTTCCGCTACCGTATTGTGAGTGACGGCATAGAGCAATTTGTTTTTACGTTTCCGCAAAAATCTCCAATGAGTAGCAAACGACATTGTATTTCTTGCCGTCAGAGGCAGTTATCAAATAATCCTTGATAACTGAACTTTAGTACAACTCCCTGTTTTTCAGAACATTAACCATATGGTAACAGATGTTTGGCACCGAGGTCCCAAAAAGGTCCGAAAATTTGGGGATTGTTCTCTAGGCAATGGTAGCTTTTTCAAATGGTAAGTGTTGTGTCCAACTTTGCGGGTTCACTTTATGACCTGTCCCGATGTCCCCTGTCCCGACGCTTGAAAAGTGAAGAACTACAAGCCCCTCACTTCATCTATTGTCAAACCCGTTATATCAGATATCATCTCCAATGTCAAACCGTAGGCCTTCATCTTGCGGGCATTTGCAATCGCTCCTTCCTTCAGACCTTCCTCGCGTCCCTCCATGCGTCCTTCCATACGTCCTTCCATACGTCCTTCCATACGTCCTTCCATGCGTCCTTCCATACGCACACCCTCAAACACGCTGATGGTGTCGCGGTATTTCTTTAGGGCCTCGTCGTATTGCAGGCGCTCGGCACGGGTCATGCCGCCAACGTCGGCTATGCTCTCGAGCTTCTTGAAAACGGCACTCTGAGCCGCCCAGGGCAATCTGTTTAATGTTTCCATATTCTTTAACAAATAAATCCAACGTTCAACTTGATTCTCACATTCATCAGCCTCCTTCTTGAACAAAGGGAGCTGGAGGTATATCATACGCAACTTGTCGGAGAACTGCTCCTTTGTATCCTTCTCGGCAAGAACGACATCAGTGCGGAACTGCTTCTTGAAATCCAGGGGGCTGAAATTAAGGAAAGCCACAAGATAAACAG
>NZ_NPJI01000008.1 GCF_002251435.1 Prevotella sp. P2-180 | reverse complement strand
TATCGTTCGGCACATATACCGCCATGTTTGGCAGCTGCCACAGCGACACGTCGGAATAAGGATCATCAATGCTGATGTTGTAGAAATAGTTCTTCTTCGGGTTTGCTTCGGGGATGGCGTCGAAATAGGCATCCGCTCCTTCCGGCGACTTCGCCTTATAGTGCTTGGCGGAAACAAGCAATGGACGATAGACACCTTGCAGCCAGCCTGTCTTGCCATTGAACTTACTGTTCAATTCCGACTCTGAATCCAACTTTTTGCCACCGTTATTGTTGTCACTCACTCTGTAGTCGGAACATACAAAATAGTTGCCATTTGATTCGTTATTAAGGCCATTGGTGATTCCGTATGTATTTCGGGATCCCATCACGCTTGCCTCCACTTTGACATCAAACGAGGCATAGCAATTGAATATGCCCTCAGGGGATTCTGCCGATGTGTTTACTGTGCTATTGTTGTTATAGAAGGCAATTCCCGCCACATTGTAAGTACTGAACGTTTGTTGCTTGACGACAAACCTTCCCTTGAAATAGCAGTCGTGGATGGAAGAGCCATTGGCAAGTTGGAAGGCGAAGGTTGACGCATAGCCCAACTGGTCCCAAGGCGTATTGAAGGATATCGTGCCCGAAATATAGCAGTTGCTGACCTCTGCCTTATTGCTCTCGTCTCCAACCCTACTTGCGAGTGCCGTGGCATAATTGCCGTCCCAAATGTTGCAGTCAACGAGGGCAAGGTTCTTCACCGTGCCGTACATATATCCGAAGAGGCTCTTGCGCAGGCCTATGATGGCGTGACCGTTGCCGTCTAAATGACCATTGAAAGGCTTTTCATCACTACCGATGCACTCGTTTAGAGTGCCAGTTATACGGATGTCGGAGCCTAACTGTATATACTTACCGCTAAAATCTGTGCCATTATTGACAGCTTCCTTCAGTTTGTTGAGTTCACTCTCCGTATTTATTACGTACGGATTTCCCTCACTTCCATCTCCGTTATAAAATGGGCTGCCGCCGCAGATGACGGGCATGGGGTAGTCTTTAAGGTCGCCCTCAGTGGTTATCCTGCCCCACTGGTTGCCGCCATCGCTCAGAGCGTTCAGCCCGGCGAGAAGCTCATCTCCTTTCAGCTCTTCGGGGGTGATTGACTTGAATTTTATATTTTCGTTTTTGAAATAGAAGCCCTCGTCCTTCACACCGTTTACGTAGGTACAGTATTTTACTCCTTTTGCCCATTCCCAGGCGTCGTCAACATCTTGCTGTGAATCCCCATTATTATAGTCAAGGACTACTGGGTTGTAACCTATAGCGGTATTGCTCTTAATGATGTGGTTGCCTGCCACAATACAGTTTTTCAGCTTTAATCCCTGATACTCAGTATTACTTATCGCCAGTCCAAAAGAGGTGATGAAGGCATTGCCTTTGCTGTCGTCATGAAGATACAGTTCCACATTGGTATATGCAGCACACTGGTCTTTCATGTATGCTTTAACTAATTTTCCTACAGAGCTGAAGGTTCCTATACGTATGCTATACCACTCACGACATCGACTATCCAAGGGTTGCACACGTACCGGGTTGTCAGGCTCACCTACCTTGATGGTTCCGTATGTGGTGCACAGTGTACATCGTCCTGATGTATAAGCAAAGCTGGCCACGTCAAGTGAATGATACTTAGTCTCTCCGATATAGTATTCGCCGTGTGTCTGTATGTCGAAGTCCATGCCAGCCACACAGCCGTATGCATCCCCTATATCTGATCCTATACCATAGACGCCGATGGCGGGAGAGCCTGTAACCTTGAACTTACCTTTGGTAGAGCAGGAATAGAGATTGGTTATGCTTCCATTTCCTAATATTCCGCCTGCATTGACTAAGGATTTTATGTGGAAGGAATGTAGGACGAAGTTGCCGTTGAACGAACATTTGCGGAAAACACCATAATTCATGCTGCTGCCTACCAGGCCGCCAATAGCTACTTTATTCCATGAGTCGTTGCCGGTGTTCGTGACGCACGAGTTCTTGACGTGACAGTTCAGGAGGGTGGCATTGGATGTCTGGCCGGCAATAAAGCCATAAAAGTTGGAACTGTAGGAGTTGGATGCGCGCATATAGCTGTCGGCAATGGTGAGGTTGCGTATTGTGCCCTTGACAACCACGCCGAACAGACCATTGTAATAGTCATTGTCTTCGATAAATAGTCCGGAGATGGTATGGCTATTGCCGTTGAAGTTGCCCTTGAATATATTATCTCTCCCATTATTGCCTATGGGAGTCCATACCTGGAAGTTGCCTGTGTTGCGGTCTGTACAGTCGGCATTGACCAGGTTTTCGTTGAGGGTGATGTCATTGGTCATCACGAAGTGCTTGCCCGAGTAGTCCTCCCCTCCCTCGCGTACCATATAGGCAAGGTTGGCAAGGTCCTGGGCGTTCCTTATCTCGTATGGATTGGAGTATGAGCCGTCGCCGCTGGTAAAAGGGTATGACGGCTTAGAGGTGGGATAAGTCCAAGCATACAACTCAACCTCCCCAGTGAAGAATAGGAGGAGGTAAAGAATACTAATAATTCTATTCAAGTTCATATCGTTATTATTTTAGTTATTGTCAAAAACGCTGCAAAGTTAATGGAAAAAAGGGAAACAGGAATGTCAAAACGGAAAAACAATTTGTCAAAACAGCAAAATGTTTATTAAAAACGCGAAAAAGTTACAAAATCACCGTTATTTTTAATTCAACCTTCACTCTTAATTTTTAATTCTTAATTTCTAAATGCTTTCTTCCCATTCACGATAACCAGCCCTTTGGTCCGCTCATTGCGCCGACGACCGAGCAGGTCGTAGATATATGCTATATGAATAATTGGTGCGAAGATACACTATTTATTCAATATTCACAAGAAATAAAAGGGGAAAAACAGCAAAAGCAATAAAAATCGGCGCCATAACACCTATTAGGGTTATGTCGCCGAAATAATATAGATTAACTAAAGGACGTATTATTCAGCCTTTTTTACGCCGAAGCAAACAGCGTTCTTGCCTTGAGGAGCATTCTTATTTGATGTCTTGATGGTCACTACAGTGATGGTGTCGCCAACAGCGATTGCATTGTCCTTAATGAAGTACTGCTTGTTTTCACCTGTCCAGTCGCCATATACTCCATAGAGATAAACTTTCTCACCTGTCTCATCCTCGATATATACATTGCCATACTTGTCGTTGGCAATCTCCGTTATCTTACCGGTAAGGACATAGAACTTGTCGTTGCTGTCCTCAGCAGCATTGAAGTCGGCAAGTGAGATAGGCTCAGCAGAGGCGCATATTTCCTCGAGCTTTCCACTACCCACCTGAGGTGTACCCTTATATTCGGCATGCTTACCAACGATAGTAACTACATCATTAAGAGCGACTTCGCCAGATGCCTTATAAACATATACCTGACCAGTGTAGTCGCTGATATAGTACTTGCCAGAGGCGGCGTCGTCAACCTTTGTTACAAGACCAGTCAGGCGATACTGTGCATTACCTACCTCTGTGGCAATAAAATCAGCCACGGAAACCGGCACGATGGCACCCTTCTGGGCGATGTCAACCTTAGAAGTGTACTCCTTTTTGCCGTCGGTGGTGGTGAAGGTAATTGTGGTGCTGCGGTCGCCGCCCGTGTTAGGAGCAGCCTTGAACACAACCTCCGTACCGCCGTTTCTGATGGCAGCGATAGAGAGCCAGTCCTTGGCATCCTCAGGAATGTCAACCGACACGCCCTTGCCCTTGCATGATACGTAGGCAGTGAGTTCACCTCCTTCGAGAGGCAGTGTGTTGCCCATTTCTCCAGCCACGTATGTAGAGTCAACTTTGATGAGCGACTTTGTGATGCTGTTCACGGTAACATTCTTAAGTTCTATAGTACCATTGTGGGTAACTCTTGGACCCTCACAGTCCACCACATCACCAACCTCAATACCGAGGGAAGAGAAGTTTTTCTCAGCTCCCTTAGCGTCGAGAGTACCATAAATATACACCTCGCCAGTACCATCGTTGATGTACATGTTTCCGTATGTGGTGTTCTCAATCTTTGTCACAGCACCCTTAATACGGTAGCTGACGTTGTCAGAACCCTTGTTTACTTCAGCACAAGTAGAGACAGCCAGTTCCACCTTCTCTGCCATCTGCATTACCTTCAGCATCTGCTTGTCGCCGTTGCACTCAATAGTGACATACGCCTCATTCGACTTTGAAGTTGCTGGTGCAGTGAAGGTTACGGTAGTATTGCCAGAGCCAGATGTTGGCGACACAGTCACCCATTCAGGTATGTCAGATATAGTCCAATCTCCAGAGGCAGTTACATCTATGCTTGTCGAGCCTCCTTCTGCAGGCAGTGCCACGTAAGAAGAGGTGACACGAACATTGTCGAGATAGCTCACGACATCTTCATCAGAGCAGCTCGTTACAAATGTTGCAAGAGCCGCGATGACCATCGGGAAGAAATATTTCAGTTTCATATTTTTTGTTCTCTTATTAGTTGAAAATGTACTTGATACCGACAGAAGCATACCAGCACTGTCCCACGGCATGATTGAGGGTCCATGTCTGAGTATTACCGTTGATGGCTTCTGGTGTAGAGAATGTAGCATATCCTTGCTTGTCAACGCCCTCATACTTCAGGATTCGTGGGTCAGAACCAATCTCCGGATTGAGATACTTGCTCACGCCCCACTTCGAGTTGAAGAGGTTGAGTACATTCTTCACGTCGCAGCTGAGCTGAAGGGTATGCTTTGTTCTTCCCACATTGAGTGTAAAGTCATGCTTGTAGCTTATGTCAACACGATGAACCCATGGGTTGTAGAGGCTGTATGCCTCTGCATATTCGCCCTGGTGCTTGCTCAGATAGCCGTCATTGTGCACGAAGTCCATAAAGCGGGTCTTGTCGTCTTCTGACACGAAGCGGAACTCGCCGTTGGCAACCTGCTGGTCTGTTGGTATATACAGTGCATCGTAGTTATAGCCGTCACCGTTGATGTCATTCATCATCATGTACGAGTAGTTGTAGCCGCCGCGCCATGTCTCGTAGATAAGGCTCAAGTGGTTGCCGTGGCTGTCGTTGTTGGTTACGGAGAAGACGAATCGGTCTGGTGTCACGTTCTGTGAGTTATGGAGGTGCATGTTGTTAGGACCTTCCACTGTTGACACATAGTTGAGCACCGATGCTGCATTTGAGCCAGGGAGGCTGGTCACTTCCTTGCTTACAGAGTGAGTGTAGGCAGCCATAAGGCTAAGCCACTCAAATGGTTGCGCGTTAAGTTGGATGCTTGCCGACCATCCGTAGCCTCGGCTAGTGTTCTCAAGCACGTATGCGCTCTGCAGGGTCTGGAATCCCTTAGGGAATATGGCGCGGTTGTCGGCACCGTTCAGTCGTGGGAAATTAGTCACGTCAGGCACTGCCCAGTCTTTGATCATGGCAGCATTGAGAGTCTTGTTGTAGATATACTCTCCTGTGATGGTGAACGGGAATGACACTGGCAGCTGGTAGTCGATAGCTATTGAAGACTTCCACACCTGTGGCATCTTGAAATCGGGATCAACGCCGCAAATGGTTGAAGGTATTGCTCCTTCTTCAGGAGTGATGGTAGTTGGGAATCCCATAGATATGATTTTGTCGCGCAGGGCTGCGATAGAGGCGTTGCCGTTGGCATCGGTAACAAGACCTCCTTCAAACTGGCTCATGTCGACTTTGGTTCCCTTTACTCCTGTTGCATTGAGCTGTGCCTGATACTGCACCATACCACCGTTTGTAGGCATATTGGTGAAGAACACGAGCGGCAGACGACCCTGGAAGAGTCCGGTACCTCCGCGTACCTTAAGGCTTCTGTCGCCGAGTACGTCCCATGTGAATCCTACACGTGGAGATATGGAGAATCGTGAGTCAGGCCATTTTCCTGTGTCAACGTGGCGGCCAAAGTAGTCAAGTTCGAGCACGGCGTTGTTGGTCATCAGGTCGGCGTTGTCGAAGAACAATCCGTCGAAACGTATTCCCGCCGTGAGTTTGAAGTTGTCGGTGGCGTTCCACTCGTCTTGTGCATAGAAGCCGAGTTTGTTGAATGTCACTCGTGCAGCAGGACTCGACTCGCCATTGTAGCCATAGGTGAGACATACGATTTCAGGAGCGGCACCGTTGATGAAGTCGTCAACACTGTTGTAACGATAGTAGCCAGTACCGTTTCGCATATACTGGTTGTCGGCCATTTGGTGTTCATAGCTTACGCCACCCATGAGTTTGTGGTTGCCGAGATAGAAGGTCACGTCATCCTTCACGTTCCACACTGTGTTGTGTACGGCGTTGTTATATGTAAACAGCTCATAGCCAAGAGCTATGTAGTTGTTAGTGTCGCCCGAACCATCAAGAATGTCGATGAAGGGGAATTCGGAAGAGTCAGTTCCACGCACGTCGTCGAGTTTAGAGAAAGTAGCGAGGAACTGGTTTGATATATTGTCGCCGAAGCGGCTGTTCAGGTCGAATGACAAAGAGTGTACGAGATTCTTTATCGAGTACATTGAGTTGGCATACGACATTGCATACTGCGATGTACGTGCATAAGCCGAACGCGAACCACCGTCCATTGAAGAAGCGTTTGGTGCACTCCAGTTGGTGTTGTTGGTATGGTTGTAACGCAGCGCGAGGTGATGGTTGTCGTTGATGTTCCAGTCGATGCGGGCAAGAATCTTGTAGTTTTTCTCGTCAGCCGGGAAACTGGTCCAAGAGCCTGTGTCATATCCGTACTTGTTCTTCACATGCTCGCTCACTCGCTGAAGGTCGTATTCCGTACACTTGGAAATGAAGTTGTCGGCATCGGCAACACCATCTTGCGAAGCTCTCCAGCGGTTAGCAATGGTTGGAGTCTTAATATACTCTCCATTGGCGAAGAAGAATAGCTTGTCCTTGATGATTGGTCCGCCGAGGGTGAAACCGTATGTGGTCTGCTGGTCTTTCTCACGGGCACTCTGTATCTGCTCGCGGTCCACGGCGTCGCCACGCATGTTTTCGTTTCTGTGATAAACATACGCAGTACCCTTAAATGTGTTGGTACCCGACTTGGTCACGGCATTCACTCCACCACCGATGAAGTTTGTCTGACGCACGTCGAATGGCGAGATGACCACCTGGAGTTCCTCGATGGCATCAAGTGAGATTGGATTGCCACCACCAGGGAGAGCCGATGAAAGACCGAAGTTGTTGTTGAAGTCGGCACCATCTACTGTGAAGTTTGCCGTACGTCCGTCAGACCCCTGGAATGTCATTCCGTTACCTCCGTAAGGAGAGAGGCGCGTAACGTCGGTAATAGAGCGGCTGACAGTAGGCAGAGCCGTGATTTGTGCGCTTGTGACGTTGGTCGATGCTCCCATCTTCTCGATGTTGAGCTTTGTTGCCTTTCCCTTTACCACCACTTCGCCGAGCACCTGTGAGTCCTCTCTCATGGTCGTATTGAGGTTGTAGGTCTCACCAAGCTGGAGGACAACGCCCTGCACCTTCTTGGTCTCAAAGCCAATGTAGCTTATGGTCACCTCGTAAGGTCCACCAGAGCGCATACCATTGATGTTGAACTGACCTTTTGCGTTTGTTACTGCCACATACTTTGTGCCTGAAGGAGTGTGAACGGCTTCCACCGTAGCGCCGATGACGTCATCTCCGTCAGCCGACACTCTACCAGACAACCCAGACGTAGTAACCTGTGCCACCACCGACGATACCATCAGCATGAGTGTGGCGATTAGGAAGTACAATCTCTTTTGCATAAGAAATTTGAATGTTAAAAAATTAATACCTAATACCTATTTCCGGAGGCTTTTTGACTGCCTGCCAGATATATCGGGTGCAAATTTAACTAAATATTCTGATATATGTGTTACATAAGTGTTAAAACATGAATATACATACGCTTTTTTATCTATTTTATCTACTTATTCCTCAGTTTCCCTGTTTTCTGGAACGATTTGTACACATCTTCCTTCACTTTGTGTGCATTATGATCGAAGAGTGTCGAGGGGTTTACGGCACGACCGTTCAGCCTAAGTTCGAAATGCAGGTGGGCTGTTGAGGCACGGCCTGTCTGTCCGGTGAGGGCAATCACCTGTCCGGCCTTCACCTTGTCGCCCACACTGACCAGATTCTTCGAGTTGTGGCTGTACCATGTCTCCAGTCCGTTCTTGTGTTTGATTTTTATGAGGTTGCCATAGGCTGCATAGCGTTGCGACATGGTCACCTCACCATCGAATGCCGCAAAAATGTCGTCGTTAGGTTTTGTCTTTATGTCCACTCCAGAGTGCATTCGTCCTCCTCGCTTACCGTAAGCGCTTATCACCTTTGCGTCGGGCAGCGGATAGAAAGCCTGTTCGGTGGCTTTTCCCGTTTTCTGGTTTCCACCCACAACAATTGTTTCCACGTTTTTCCCCTTCAACTTAAACATCAGCGTCCGCCTTGTGAGCTTATGGCTTTTGGGGAATACTAACATTTCGGGGTTCAACCGTCCACCGTTGACCATTATATAAAAGGTGAGAAACGTACGTCCGTTTTCTCCACCTACAATGGCGATGGTCTGTCCGGCCTCCACCTTGTCGCCCACCTTCACAAGGTTCTCGGCGTTGCGTGCATATACAGTCTCAAGTCCGTTGTCGTGGCGCACTACAATTACGTTGCCATGTCCTGCAATATGCTTTGCGAGTCTTACCTTTCCATCAAACATAGCTTTCACGGCATCGCCTTTCTGCGAAGAGATTTCCATTTCGGTGCCATTCACTATTATAGCCTTTCCCACTGGCAGCGGGAAGGAGAAATCGGATGTACGGTAAGCGCCAAAGTCGATGGTGAAAGCGTCCGAATGGTCAAACAGTCCTGGGGTTTCGATGCTTATCTGCTGGCGTTCGAGTGCAGTAAACTCGTCCTTCACTGCTGAGGTAAGGACGATTATCACTGTATATATATATAATAGGTATCGTATTTTCATTATTCTTTTTTATAAGTAGTGAGGAGTGGGAAATGTTATGGGAGTAGTGCTCCGGTAAATATTCTGCCACTGTTTATTCCTTGTCTCCGTGCTGAGAAGAAGTCTGCATTTTCATTATAGGTGCATATTGGACTCACGATTATTGCCTCCGGTTTCACGCCGAGTTCCACGAGTTGCAGTCGGTTGCATTCCTTAAGGTCGATGTGCCATTTGCCCCGAACAAATCCCGTAACCATCTCGAAACCAGCCTGGCGGAACTGTTCGTACACTTCCATTCCCACTTCAAAGGCATCGAACGATATTCCCGGCCCTATGACGCAACGCAAGTCCTGTGGCTCACTCTTATATGCCACGGCCATAGCCTTGACCGCCTTCTCTACTATTCGTGCCACAGTTCCCCGCCATCCAGCATGAACCACTGCCACTGCATGATGCGGCTCGTCATATATAATAATAGGTATACAGTCGGCTGTTGACACTCCGATGCAGATGCCGCTTTCGTTGGTCATTACGGCATCCACCCCTTCGAGAATCATCCGTCTGATGTTGTCGGGCAGGCATATGAAGTCAGCTGCAATCTGCCTCACCTCCACTCCGTGGGTCTGGTGTGGCATTACAAGATGCGCCTCGTCTATTCCTAATTCGTCACACAACGCCCTTCGGTTGACTGCAATATTCTCCGCCAAGTCGCCGCAATACTCGTTTATGTTAAACTCCGCATATTCCCCTTGGCTCACTCCTCCATGGCGTGTAGTAGAGAAAAATACCGCTTCGCCCTCTTTATAATAGTGCAACCGTGGTACGAATTCCTCATTCTTCATTCTTCACTCTTCATTTTCTTCTTCTTCGTACTCAAAGTCGTCGAGTTCGTCAATATCCTCAACGTCAATATATTCAATATCCTCGTCCTCGCCTTCTTCCTCCATCTCTGCGGCAAATCGGGTCATGTCCTTGTCGCGGTGAACGATGATGTCCTCCTGCGTGATGGCCTGCAACTTGTTGCTTTCGCTGTTGAGTTCCTTCCACAGCAAGTCTTTCAGTTCTGTCAGTCCCATATTTGCCACCGACGAAATGAACACCACCGGCAGATCGTCGGGCAGTGTCTCTTTGAGCATCTCTATGAGTTCCTCGTCCAGCAGGTCGCATTTCGTCACTGCCAGCACGCGATGCTTGTCGAGCAGGTCGGGATTGAAGTTGCGTAGCTCGTTGAGAAGTATCTCATATTCCTTTTTTATGTCGTCGGTGTCGCCGGGCACCATGAATAGCAGCAGTGAGTTGCGCTCGATGTGTCTTAGGAAACGTAGTCCCAGTCCCTTTCCTTCGCTCGCACCCTCAATGATGCCAGGAATGTCAGCCATCACAAACGACTTATGGTCGCGGTAGCCAACGATGCCGAGAGATGGTTCAAGCGTGGTGAACGGATAGTTGGCTATCTTTGGCCTTGCGCTCGAGAGAGCGGAGAGCAGTGTCGACTTGCCGGCATTCGGAAATCCCACGAGTCCCACATCGGCCAGTAGCTTAAGCTCGAGAATGATGGTCATCTCCTGCATCGGCTCTCCAGGCTGTGCATAGCGTGGAGCCTGGTTGGTGGCTGTTCGGAACTGGAAGTTTCCCAGTCCGCCTCGTCCTCCCTTCAGCAGCAGCACCTCCTGTCCGTCGTAAGCCACGTCGCATACATATTTTCCTGTCTCGGCGTTATATACCACCGTACCGCATGGCACGTCTATGTAAACGTCCTTTCCGTCGGTTCCGTGACATTTGTCTCGTCCGCCGTTACCTCCATGTTCAGCAAAAATGTGGCGTTCATATTTCAGGTGGAGCAGTGTCCAGTAGTTATGGTTGCCTCTAAGATAGATGCTTCCACCCTTACCGCCGTCGCCTCCGTCAGGTCCGCCGTTGGGATTGTATTTCACATGACGCAAGTGCATCGACCCTTTGCCGCCCTTTCCCGAGCGGCAATATATCTTCACATAATCAACGAAATTCGATTCTGCCATTATAAAAATTGTTTTTGGTGCATTTGGAGTGCAAAGTTAGTGTAAATTGGACACAATACAAAATAAAAAAAGATTTTTTATGTTTTTTCTTTCACAACACAATGTCACATTAATCCCAAATCTGTTGGTCAATGATAAACCATTTAGCCACAGCCGACACAAAAGGCTCATAGTCCTCGTCGTTGGCAATGCCGTCGAGCTTTGGCAACATGCTCAGTATCGTAGAGGTTGTCCTTTTCCATTTGTGACCCTCAAAATGCCCCTCTCTCCTCACCTTCTTTACGACATCCTGCACCAAAGGCGCAATACGCTCCGTGACCATTCTGTCGAGAGTAGCCGCATATTCCATATTCTTTAGTTTCCGGTTTCTCTTCAGGTCTTGGTTTTGCCTCGCCATGTCCTCGTCGGCCATGAGACACAAGCGCGATGCCTTTAGCGAGAGCGACAGTATGTCGAACGTAAGTTCCTGTGTGCCATAGTCGTCCCATGCGCCGATAAGCATGTCCCACATGGCGATGAAAGATTTCATCTGCCTGTCAAACATTTCGTAGCTGAACACCGACGCGATGTCCTCGTAGTCAACAGTCATCGTTTGTTCTATTTCCATATTCCCAACTCCATTTTTCATACGTCACTACCCTTCGCCTTTATGTCGCGCTCGGTCATTGCCGCAACACAGGAGTCTGACCATACGTTCTCGGCAGTCTCTATCATGTCGATGATGGTATAGACAGGGAGGATAATGCCCATGATGGCAACCGGTGCTCCTATTCCCGACATCAACGAAAGGGTGAGGAAAAAGCAGCCCATGGGCACTCCGGCATTGCCTATTGCCGACATCACCGAGATGACAAGCCACAAGAGCATGACGGGAAGGGTGAGCTGAAACCCTCCATTCTGCATCACGAAGAGCGAAGTGACAAGGATGAATGCCGCACAACCGTTCATATTTACCGTAGTACAAATGGGCAATACAAAACGCGCCACACGCTGGCTGACTCCAAGCCGCTTCTCAGAAGTCTCCATGGTGACAGGCAGCGTGGCGGCGGAACTCTTGGTGAACAACGCCATAAGCACTGCCGGCATCATCTTCGACAAGACATGCACCGGATTGAGTCCGCGAGCGAGGAGGAACAGAGGCAGCACGACGAAAAACTGCAGGCAGTTGCCACCCACGATGACAAGGATATATTTGCCGAGCGAATCGGCAGCCACTCCAGCGGTCATCTGCGAAGCCAGTTGTGCCGAGAAGGCGAGAATGCCCAAGGGCAGTGTCCATATAAGCCAATGAATAAGATGAAACAGCAATTCCTGAAGGCCGAAAAGCAACTTCAGCACTGCCTCTACACCCTCGGTGCGCTTCATCCTCGACAAAGCCATTCCCACGGCAAAGGCAATGAGGATGAGCGAGAGCACATTACCTTCGAGGAAGGGGCGCACGATATTATTGGGCACAACAGAAAGGAAGTGCTCGCTATAGGACGTCTCAGCGACACCTATGGATTCACCTACATCGCCCACCCCCTTGGTCAGTTCGGCTGGCAGATTGCCCGGAGCCACAATGATAAAGAGCAGCAATCCCACAGCTGCTGCAGAAACAGTGGTGAGGACAGTGTATTTAAGAGCTGTACGGAAGATACGCCCCGAGTCCTTCTGTCCGCCGAGTGTTGACAGTGTGGTGATTACGGCAAGTACGATGGTGGGCACAGCCAACAGCTGGAACAGTCGGGTATATACACTTGCTATAAACTCCATTACGGAGTCAATCCATCCGACGTGTACCATACCGACGGCAGCACCCGCTACGAGAGCTCCTGTCCATAGCAACATCTGTCGGTGCTGTGATTTCTTGTTTTTGCTTGTTGTCATAATCATTTGAAAATTTCTGCAAAGATAAATAATAACTTTGCAATATTTGCAACTTTTCGCAAAAAAATAACAGAAATTCTTTAACTTCCCTACTTGGCAACCTAATCTCCCGAAACCGCCTTCGCCTTACATGTCTTCCAACGAAAATGCGTGAACAGAAAGATTATACTTGCCGAAACAGTCTTTAGGCAGGGCATTCATCTTGTCTTTGAGCTTTGGTATGCTTATCTTTCTCGAGGGTGATTGGGGGATTTTTCTTATCATCTACAAAGGTACAAAATATCTATCACATTGAGGAATAGATAGTTGTGAATGGTTTTTATTACTTGAACAGGTCTTCCATAGTAACTTCATTGCCCACGATGCCGTTGTGAATGCCGTTTGCCACTCCAAACGTGGTGACAAAGGTGGAGACCAATGACTTGCGGGTCTTGGTCTTCTCCCTGAATATCTGAATGCGATGGCGCACCTTTTTCTCATATTCGCCGGTGATTATGTATTCTTCGGTACTGAATTTCATTTCACACAAATTGATTACTTGGTCGCCCCTGTCTATTACAAGGTCTATCTGGGCACCTTCTTCGCCATCGGAGGATTGTGGACGAGGGACGTATCTCCATGATGAGGCACTTGTGGATATGCCGTCGATGCCTAACTTGCGACGAATCTGGGGAAGATGGGTGAGGCACACTAACTCAAAGGTTGTTCCCTGCCATGATGCCACAGAACGGGAATTGTAGTTGTGAAGCCACCATTCCTCGTCTTTGGTATCTGAGGACTCGATGAATTTCAAGTAAAACAAGGTGTAGAAGTCAACGAGACGATAGATGGTGCCCTTCGACTTATTGCCAAATTGGGAGTAGGACAGAACGAAATCACATCTTTCGAGATTATTCAATATTGTGGTGAGGCGGGAGCCAGTGATGCCTGTGGATTTCTGTACTTCTGAATATGTCATCCCTTCCTTGTTATTGTTCAATAGTTTTACTACCACAAGATATTTTCCTGAGTTGCTGAAAATTGCTGTGTAAAGTTCGTCAAACTCTGTTTTCAGCTCGCTGTTCTTGCGGAAAAACAGATGGTTGATGTTGTTGATTAGAGTCTTGCCGGGGTCTAACAGACTAAGATAAAAAGGAATGCCGCCCATTGACATATACAGCTGTAAAATCTGGTATTTGCTCCAGCTGAATCCTCGGCTTTGCAAATATTCTTCGGTTTCCCGTAGAGTGAATGGCCGAACATATATGTTATTTGTTATACGGGCATGAAGTCCACCTGGATTTTTCACCAGTTTGTCCATCATCCATGATGAAGCCGAACCGCTTGCCACAAGCACAATATCGTTGCGACGTGCTCCCCATGCATTCCAAAATCCCTCTAATGCCTCTACAAATTCCGACTGTGGGGTGTCAATCCATGGCATCTCATCTATGAAGACAACTTTTTTCCTGTCTTCGTCAAGCGACTCAAGATATGTCTCCAAGGCATCGAAGGCGTCAAACCAGTCGCTAAAGACAGGTTGCTTGGGCATTGCGGCATGCTTTTTCAGTGATTTGGCAAAGGCACGCAATTGTTTTGCCATTGCCTGATTGTTTCTTCCGACAAAGGAAAAATCGTATTCTCCATCAAAAAATCTATCTACCAAGAATGTCTTTCCTACTCGGCGTCTGCCATACACTATGACAAACTCCGACCTGTCGGACTCCATGCATCGCCTAAGCTCTGCCATTTCCATTTCTCGGCCTATAATCTTTTGTTGCTTCTTGTTTGTTGCCATGATCGCTCATTTTTAAAATCTGTGCAAATATAGGCAGAAAAGCCGAAATATGCAAGCTTTTTGTACTAAATCTCACTTTTTTCATGCGATTTAGTACAAAAAGGTGGCATAAACGGGATTGGCGGTGGAACCAAATAACTGTCCCCTGTCCCGCATGTAAAAACTACCGAACGCCAGTCATTGTAGGGTCTTACTTTATGTAAGACCGCCAGGGTTCATGGGCCAGGTACATTGACTCTTTATGGTCGATGAACCTGTCTCTATGATTCTTCAAGCACAACAACCTGGAGGGCAGGAAACGACATCTGCATAAAGAAATAAATAAATCTTAATCTGCAAAAATTCCGATGATTTATTTGCTGATTTAATATAAAAGTTGTATTTTTGCAGAAAAAAATATATTTGTGGTATGAATGGAATAGAAGAAAGATACATCAGCCTGCTTACCGACTTCGGTTTTAAGCGCATATTCGGCACTGCCCCCAACAAGGACTTGCTGATAAATTTCCTTAATAGCCTGTTCGCCGGCAAAGAGGTTATTAAGGACGTGAAGTATCTTAACACCGAGCATTTCGGCGACAACGCCTCGGCGCGCAAGGCCATCTTCGACGTGTATTGCGAGGGCGAGGATGGCGAGAAGTTCATCGTCGAGATGCAGAATGCCTATCAGGACTTCTTCAAGGACCGCTCCCTTTTTTATTCCACGTTCCCCATCCGCGAGCAAGCCAAGAAAAGCGCCGACTGGGACTTCAAACTCTCCCGCGTTTATACCGTAGCGCTGTTGAACTTCGACATGAAGGAGGAGGCTTTCGACAAGAAGGAGATAACCCACACCGTGAAACTCTGCGACATCAAGACCAACAAGGTGTTCTACAAGAAGCTCGACTTCATATACGTTGAGATTGCCAAGTTCAAGAAGAAGGAGGACGAGTTGGAGACGCTCTACGACAAGTGGCTCTTCGTGTTGAAGAACCTTTACAAGTTGGAGCGCCGCCCCAAGGCGTTGCGCGACAAGGTGTTCGACCGTCTGTTCAAGGAGGCCGAGATAGCCACGTTCACTCCCGAGGAACTGCGTGAATACGAGGACAGCCTCAAGGCCTACCGCGACATCAAGAATTCCATTGACACGGCGAGGAGGGAAGGTCACATGGAAGGTCGCGTGGAAGGGGAAGCTCAAGAAAAGAATGCCACAATCAAGAGATTGTTGGCATCCGGCGCATCTGTAGATATTATTGCCATAGCAACAGGTCTGCCCCATGATGAGGTAAAACACCTTATCGTCGAGATTTCAAAAGAATGATAAATGCAGCATATATATGGCTACTTCTTTTCGGGACACTGACCTGTCCCCTGTCCCGACAAATTTGCAGGCAGAAACAATTATATGCTTGAACAATAATATATAAGACATGAGGAACTTTGATTATCAAACACCCACGCGGCTGATCTTCGGCAAAGGCGTGGTGGAAAAGAAACTGAAAAGCGTTATGGAGAAGTTTGGCAAGCGAGTGCTAATCACCTATGGTGGCGGTAGCATCAAGCGCAGCGGACTTTACGACCAGGTGCTGCAAATCCTTGAAGACAAGGAGATATACGAGTTGCCAGGCATTGAGCCTAACCCGAAGTTCAATCCCAGCGTGCTCGACGGAGTGCGGATATGCAAGGAGAAGGACATCGACGTGATACTTGCCGTGGGCGGAGGCAGTGTGCTCGACTGCACAAAGGCTATTGCCGGCGCAGCCTGTTCCGACGCCGACCCTTGGGACATAGTAACGGGCAAGGCACCGACCCTCAAGGCTATACCTATTGTTGACATCATAACCCTCGCAGCCACCGGATCGGAATATGACTCTGGAGGCGTAATCTCGCGCACCGAGACAAACGACAAGCTCGCCTATTTCTCGCCATTGGTGTTCCCTGCCGTATCGTTCATCGACCCTTCTTACACCTTCACCCTGCCAGTGAAGCAGACTCTTGCAGGCGTTGCCGACTGTATCAACCACATTATGGAACAGTACTTCTGCGGCGAGCATATCATGATGAACGACGCATTCATGGAGGGAGCCGTGAAGTCGTTGGTGAAGAACGTGAGGATTGTGCTTGGCGAGCCGGACAACTACAATGCCCGCGCAGAGATATTCTATGCCACCACACTTGGCTGCAACGGCATCTACTCTTTAGGCAACTCCGAGAGCGGCTGGCCAATGCACGCCATAGAGCACGCCCTCTCAGGCCATTACGACATCACCCATGGTGAAGGCCTTGCCATCGTCACTCCACGCTGGATGCGCCATATTCTCAACAACACAACCGGCGAGCTTCACGACCAGGTGGTGGAGCGCATCACGTCGTTTGGAAAGAATGTGTTTGGCACATCCACTCCCGAAGAGAGCATACAGGCAATACATGAGTTTTATGAGAGCATCGGCATCCCGATGACACTCCGCGAGGTTGGCATCGACGACAGCCGCATCGGCGAGATGGCCCGTCACATAGCCGACAACGAAGGACTTGACAATGCGTGGGTTCCGCTTCACGAGGAAGACATTGCCGCAATACTGCGCGACTGTCTATAAAAAACCGTCACACACCATGGCATAATTGGTGTGTGACTTATAATTTTATAACTATTATTATTTCTGTTGGAAAAAAGTTGTAGATGACCACCTCATCGAGGTAAACTTTGTGAAACACCCAATAAACAAATGAAACAACATGGTTGATAATAAGAAATACGTTGATATGGTATCGTCTCCATGGGGATACTTGATACTTACGGCCGACGAAGAATCCCTTATTTCGTGTACATGGACCGATATGTGCCATGAGGAATATTGCGAGGAATGCGGTAAGCAATCGGAATACGAGCAACCGGAATGTATCAAGGCAGCCAAGCAGCAATTGGAAGAATATTTTTGTGGCAAACGCAAGACATTTGACTTGCCATTAAGACTGTGCGGCACAGACTTCCAGACTTCCGTGTGGCGTCAACTCAGATTGATACCCTATGGTTCAACCATATCTTATTCCTACCTTGCCTCCATCATAGGCAATCCAAAAGCAGCAAGAGCAGTTGCACAAGCCTGTCATTGCAATCCGTTTGCCGTCATAATTCCCTGCCATCGTGTAATAGGCAGCAATGGCAGTCTTACGGGATATGCAGCTGGATTGAAGCGCAAACAAGGATTGCTCGACATCGAGAGAGGGTAGACATACGACGGTGTCAATACAACCATACAACAGCAAAGATAACAACAAGTAATGCCTTTTTCTTACAAAATCCAATATATTATAAAGGAATAATTGAAGTTTTTCGGGTATTATGCATCATAATTGAAAAAAAAGTTGTAAGTTTGCAGCCACAAATAACAAAAAAAACTGCAATTTATGAAGAAACAACTTTTTACAATCGCTTTCTTGATGATGACATTAATGGCAACCGCTGCCGACAAACATGTAAAGGCTAACGACAAGGCTATCTCTTTTATCGGACGCACAGAAACACTTGCTGACGGAAGCGTAAGGTACGACTGGGTGGGAACTTACCTGAGAACTAAGTTCAATGGCGGAAAAATTGGCGTGACGGCATCGGAAACCGGAACAAGCTACTACAACGTGATAGTCGATGGAAAGGTGATGAAGAAAATTAAGATAACTGGCAATAATCCACAAAACTACCTGCTCGCCGACAACCTGCCTAAGGGAGAACACGAACTGATGCTGCAGAAATGCACCGAAGGCGAATATGGTTGCACTACCATTCACTCCTTGTATATTGACAACAACGCGACTCTCTCGCCCGTCACACCAAAGAAAAGACTCATTGAGGCTTACGGCGACTCATACACATGCGGCTACGGAACGGAAGGACTCACGGCAAGCGAAAAGTTTAAACTCGAAACCGAAAACTGCAACAAGGCGTACATTCCTATCATGGCACGATATTTCGATGCCGACTACAGAATCATTGCACACTCGGGCAACGGCATGGTAAGAAACTGGGGCGACAAAAAACAAAAGTCGGAAGTGAACATGTCTACCCGATACACTCAACTCTACGACGACTTCGCAAAAACACCATTCAACTACTCACAACGCCGGCCAGACATCGTGACAATCAACTTAGGCACCAACGACTTCTCTCCCACGGCAATACCCGAAGCCACGAAATATGTCGAGGCTTACATAAAAATGATTGAGACACTGAGCAAGAAATACGACAACGTGCCCATACTCTGCATCACCCCACACTCTTCCACGGAATACCTGCGGGCAGCAATACAACTACTGAAAGAACGCACCGCCAACAGATTTCCCAACCTTCACTTCGCCACAACTATGAACAATATACTCAACGACGACGTGGACCTCGGGTCCGACTGGCACCCAAACTATCAGGGACAACTGAAAATAGCAATGGCACTAATACCGCAAGTATCAAAAATAATGCATTGGAGGGTTAAGGAATGAACTCAAACATACCACAGGAATGGAATAAATTCTATCTGCGCGACGTGTCGTTCGTGAACCTCATGACACGACGCATCTTCAACGTGCTTATAGTGGCTAACCCTTACGACGCCTTCATGCTCGAAGACGACGGACGTGTGGACGAAAAAATATTTGACGAGTATATGGACCTCGGACTGAGATACCCGCCTACATTCACACAGGTGAGCACAACGGAAGAAGCCAACCAGGTGCTGCAAAATACCGACATCGACCTCGTGATATGTATGCCGGGCAATGCCGACAACGACGCTTTCGACGTGGCAAGGGCAGTGAAAGCCGACTCGCCAGACATACCATGCGTCGTGCTCACCCCCTTCTCTCATGGCATCACAAGACGCATGCAGGACGAGGACCTCTCGATGTTCGACTATATCTTCTGCTGGCTTGGCAATACAAACCTCATCCTCTCGATAATAAAACTCATAGAGGACAAGATGAACATCGACCACGACATCAAAGAGGCTGGAGTGCAGATGATACTGCTGGTGGAAGACAGCATCAGGTTCTACTCGTCCATATTGCCAAACCTATACAACTATATTCTGCTGCAAAGCAAGCGATTCTCTACTGAGGCACTCAACCCGCACGCCGCATCGCAAAGAAAAAGGGGCAGACCAAAGGTGGTTCTCGCACGCAACTACGAGGAGGCAATGGAACTATATGAACGCTATCACGAAAATACTCTCGGCGTGATTAGCGACACAAGATTCCCTAAAGACGGTGAGAAAGACGCTGAAGCGGGACTGAAACTGCTGCGCGAAATAAGACGACGGGACGAATATGTGCCGCTGATACTGCAAAGCTCGGAGAGCGAAAACAAGCAAAAGGCTGAGAAAGACGGATTCAGGTTCGTGGACAAGAACTCGAAGAAAATGAACATCGACCTCAGAAACCTCATGGAGAAACACATGGGATTTGGCGACTTCGTCTTTCGTGACCCGAAAACCCGAAATGAGGTGATGCGAATTCACTCGCTGAAGGAACTGCAAGACAACATCTTCAAAATTCCTGACGACTCGATGCTGTATCATATCTCACGAAACCACATGAGCCGATGGCTGTGCGCAAGGGCCATCTTCCCCGTATCGGAATTCCTGAAACATGTCACATGGCACAAACTACAGGATGTACAGGCACACCGACAAATCATTTTCGATGCCATAGTGCAGTACCGACAGATGAAAAACATCGGTGTGGTGGCTGTGTTCGACCGGGGAAAATTCGACGCTTACAGCCACTTCGCAAGAATTGGCGACGGATCGCTCGGAGGAAAAGGCCGTGGACTGGCTTTCCTCGACAACATCATAAAGCGACATCCGGAGATGAACCAATTGGCTGGGGTTCAGGTATCCATACCACGAACCGTGGTGCTCTGCACCGACATCTTCGACGAGTTTATGGATACCAACAACCTCTACCAGATAGCACTGAGCGACGCTCCCGACGACGTCATACTCGAACACTTCCTGCGCGCCCAACTGCCCGACTCGCTCATAGCCGACTTCTTCACCTTCTTCGACGCGGTGAAGTCGCCAATAGCCGTGCGCTCCTCCTCTCTGCTCGAAGACAGCCACTACCAGCCTTTTGCAGGCATTTACTCTACATATATGGTGCCTTACCGCGACGACAAATATGAGATGCTGCGCATGCTGGCATGTGCCATAAAGGGTGTATACGCCTCTGTATATTACAAAGACTCAAAGGCTTACATGACTGCTACAAGCAATGTGATAGACCAAGAGAAAATGGCGGTCATCCTACAGGAAGTAGTAGGAAAACAATACGGCGACAGATACTATCCTAACTTCAGCGGTGTGTTGCGCTCCATCAACTACTATCCAATAGGCGACGAAAAAGCTGAAGAGGGTATTGCAAGCCTCGCACTCGGACTGGGAAAATATATCGTCGACGGAGGACAAACGCTTCGTGTCAGTCCTTATCATCCTCACCAGGTGCTGCAGACAAGCGAGATGGAAACGGCCCTGCGTGAGACACAGACGCGCTTCTACGCTCTCGACATGAAAAACGTGAGCGAGGACTTTAAGGTGGACGATGGATTTAACATACTGAACCTCAGGGTGAAGGAAGCTGACAAGGACGGTTCGCTCAACTATATCGCATCAACCTACGACCCATACGACCAAGTCATCAGAGACGGCATCTATGAGGGCGGAAGAAAGGTCATCTCCTTCTGCGGTGTGTTGCAGCAGGGTGTTTTCCCACTGCCCGAACTGCTGCAGATGGCACAGAAATTCGGCGCGGGAGACATGAAACGCCCCGTGGAGATTGAGTTTGCATGCAATATCAACGCCGACCGCTCGGGCGAGTTCTACCTGCTGCAGATAAGACCTATCGTCGACAGCAAACAGATGCTCGAAGAGGACATCGCGGCCATTCCCGACGAAAAATGCCTGCTGCGCTCCAACAACTCCCTCGGACACGGCATCAGCGAAGACGTCTACGACGTGGTGTATGTGAAGACAGGCGACGACTTCACGGCGGCTAACAATCCTGCCATAGCCGAAGAGATAGAACGCATCAACAGGCGATTCCTCGACAATAAGACCGGATACATACTCGTAGGGCCTGGACGATGGGGCTCAAGCGACTATTGGCTCGGAATACCTGTAAAATGGCCTCACATCAGTGGCGCAAGGCTCATCGTGGAGTCGGGACTGAAAAACTATCGGGTAGACCCAAGCCAAGGAACCCACTTCTTCCAGAACCTCACCTCCTTCGGCGTCGGCTACTTCACCATCAACACCTTCAACAACGACGGCATCTTCCGTCAAGACCTCCTCGACCAAATGCCTGCAGTGGAAGAAACCCAATACGTCCGCCACGTCCACTTCAACCAGCCACTGAAAATCATGATGGACGGGAAAAGGCAAATTGGAGTCGTGGTAGTAAAAGAGGAGTAAGAAAAAAAAATACAATTATGAAAAAGAAAACAATCATTACAACACTGCTCGCCATGACGCTTTCGGCTCAGGGCTACCCGCAAAGCCCTAACCCAATGCCTACAACCCGACAAGCGACATTGGCAAATGCCCACCCGCTCATACCGGGCTATCACCCAGACCCATCGATATGCCGAGTGGGCAACGAATACTATATCGTCAACTCCTCGTTCCAGTACTTCCCCGGAGTGCCTGTCTTCAAAAGCAGCGACATGACACACTGGGAGCAGATTGGCAACGTGCTCAACAGAAACAGCCAACTTCCCCTGAAAGGGGCTTCGTCGTGGTTGGGCATCTACGCCCCTACCCTACGCTACCACGACGGCACGTTCTATATGATAACAACAAACGTGGGCAACGGCGGCAACTTCATGGTCACGGCTTCAAACCCAGAAGGACCGTGGAGCGAACCTATATGGCTGCAGCAACAAGGCATCGACCCTTCGCTGTATTTCGAAAACGGCAAATGCTATATGGTGAGCAATCCCGACAACACCATCACTCTCTGCGAGATTGACCCCACAACAGGCAAGCAGCTCACCGAAAGCCGCGGCATCTGGCGTGGCACTGGCGGACGATACCCTGAAGGACCGCATATATATAAGAAAGGTGACTACTACTATCTGCTCATCTCCGAGGGAGGCACAGAGATAGCCCATAGCCTCACCATCGCCCGCAGCCGCGACATCTACGGCCCATACGAAAGTTGCCCACGCAACCCGATATTCACCCATTGCTGCATGGCAGCGCAAGACAGCCAGGTGCAAGGCACGGGACACGGCGACCTCGTGGAAGACGCCAACGGACAGTGGTGGATGACATTCCTCGCCTTCCGTATATATAATGGAGCCTATCACCACCTCGGACGCGAAACCTTCCTCGTCCCCGTGGAATGGGACAACGAAGGATGGCCAGTGGTAAACCACGGCAAGCCGCTTCAGCCAGTTACAAAGGAAACCAATTTCGCTGTTCTTCCCCAAGCAGCCATCGCCAACTCCGCCGCAAAGGGCTTTAAGGCCATGGGACCGGAATGGGTCTATATCCAAAACCCAGACTCCACGAAATATGAGCTGCGCGGCAACACCCTCCGACTTCACGGTTCAAGGAGCACACTCACTGAAAACGAGCAGCCCACGTTCATAGGGCGTCGGCAGCAGCATGCCGACATGACCGTCAGCGTGACTCTCGACGCCTCACAGCTAAAGCCAGGCGACGAGGCAGGACTCACCGCATACCAGATAAACGACGGCCACTGTGAGGTGCTCGTAGGCAAAAGCGCAGACGGTAAGTTCTATGCCACAGTACGTTACCGCATGAAAAACCTTGAGAAGACAGAAGAGAAGGTATGGCTCGACAGTGCAAGACAAACGCTTGTACTGCGAGCCACCCCCGACAACTACGAGTTTCTTTTCGGAAAAGACGAGAAGTCGCTCCAAAAGCTAGGTACAATAGCCCCTCAGCTGATGAGCACCGAAGTGGTAGGCGGCTTCACCGGAGTCGTCCTCGGCATCTATGTCACCGGCACCGGCTCCGCCGACTTCAAATCGTTCGACTACAGGCATTGACAATATTTTGCCAACTCCACCTTGCAAATCAGACAAAAAGAGTAAGAAAAAGTTTGATTTATGCAAAAAAGTGTTGGAAAAGGGAATTAAAAAAGTACAAAACGCTTGTTTTTCAGAAATTAAAGTATTAACTTTGTGGCCGAAAAGAAAACATGGTTAATAATAACAATAAATATACAAATTAATTATTATGGTAAGTTACAAAGAATTGGGTCTTGTAAACACCCGTGAGATGTTTAAGAGAGCAGTTGCTGGTGGATATGCAATCCCAGCATTCAACTTCAACACAATGGAGCAGATGCAGGCCATCGTTCAGGCCGCAGTTGAGACAAAGTCTCCAGTTATCATGCAGGTTTCCAAGGGCGCACGCAACTATGCTAACGCCACTATCCTCCGCTATATGGCTCAGGGTGCTGTAGAGTATGCAAAGGAACTCGGTTGCGAGCATCCTGAAATCGTGCTCCACCTCGACCATGGTGACAGCTTCGAGCTCTGCAAGGACTGCATCGACATGGGCTTCTCTTCTGTAATGATCGACGGTTCTCACCTCCCATACGAGGAGAACGTGGCTCTCGCAAAGAAGGTTGTTGACTACGCTCACCAGTATGACGTGACTGTAGAGGCTGAGCTCGGTGTTCTCGCCGGTGTTGAGGACGAGGTTTCTGCCGCTGAGTCTCACTACACAAAGCCTGAGGAAGTAATCGACTTCGCTACACGCACAGGTTGCGACTCACTCGCTATCTCTATCGGTACTTCTCACGGTGCATACAAGTTCACTCCAGAACAGTGCACACGCGACCCGAAGACAGGTCTGCTCGTTCCTCCTCCATTGGCATTCGACATCCTTGCCGAGATAGAGCAGAAGCTCCCTGGATTCCCAATCGTTCTCCACGGTTCTTCTTCTGTACCACAGGACGAGGTTGCTACCATCAACAAGTTCGGTGGCAAGTTGCCAGACGCTATCGGTATTCCAGAAGACCAGCTCCGTCAGGCTGCTAAGTCGGCTGTTTGCAAGATCAACATCGACTCTGACTCTCGTCTGGCCATGACTGCTGCAATCCGTCAGCACCTCGCTGAGCATCCTGGAGACTTCGACCCACGTCAGTATCTGAAGCCTGCTCGTGAGAACATGAAGAAGATGTACATCCACAAGATTGTGAACGTACTCGGTTCTGACGGCAAACTCGCTCAGTAATCGGTTTATCAATAAGCATATATTAAAAAGGTTGACATTTCCGGTGTCAACCTTTTTTATTAACTCAACTTCCTTAACTTCTTTAACTTCCTTAACTTCTTTAACTTCTTTAATAAAATTATAGTATGAACAACAAGGAAATGACACGTGAGGAAACCGTGCTCAACTATTTGCGCGAACACGACATACCATTTGAGGTGTATAACCATCCCGAGGGAAAAACCATCGAAGAGGCGAAACGATGGTGGAGAGACGACGGCAGCGTGCATTGCAAAAACCTCTTTTTCCGCAACCATAAAGGCAACCGCCACTACCTCGTGTCGTTTCATTGCGACCACGACCTCGACATCCACGACCTTGAACGCCGGCTGAAGGAGTCGCTCGTGGCGCGCGGCCTGCCTTCCTGCGGCAAACTGTCGTTCGCCTCACCAGAACGCATGGCACGCTATCTTGGCCTTGAGCCTGGCAGTGTTTCGCCCTTCGGCCTCATCAACGACACCTCAAGCCACGTACATCTCTTCCTCGACGAGAATCTCCTCCACGCCGCCACCCTGTCGTTTCATCCCAACGACTGCCGCGGCACTGTGGTCATCACCCTCGACGCCTTCCTCCGCTATCTCTCATGCGTAGGCAACAGCTACGAATTCCTGCCGCTATACTAAAAAAAGATAATCAGATGTTCTTGCCTATGATTTGGGCGTCCTCCTCTGTAATAAGCCCCCTAAGAAGGGCATCCCTCAAGTCTGCCATGGTGTGATACTCAACGCCTTTATAAACAAAACCACCAACTACATTCTGTAACTCATTGTCACTAATCAAACTTTTATTCATTTCTTTCTCGTTCATAATTAAAAAATTTTATAGGTTTATAATGTTGGTGCAAAAATAGTGATTTTTTTATAAAGTATATAGTCAAAACGGGAAAAAAATGATTTTCACCATTTTTTTCCCGTTTTGACTCAATATATATTGATTTTACCAATTCTCGGCCCTAACCTCGAAATAGCTCTGTGGATGGTTGCATACAGGGCAGATTTCAGGAGCTTTCTTGCCAACCACGATGTGTCCACAGTTGCGGCACTGCCAGATGGTGTCACCCTCACGAGAGAATACGATGCCATCCTCAATGTTCTTCAGCAGCTTGCGGTAGCGCTCCTCGTGGTGACGCTCCACCTCAGCCACACCACGCATCTGTGCGGCAATCTCAATGAAGCCTTCCTCTTCAGCCTCCTTAGCCATACGGTCATACATGTCAGTCCACTCGTAGTTTTCGCCCTCGGCAGCAGCCTTCAGGTTAGCCATGGTGTCCTTTACTGCACCACCCTCAAGATGCTTGAACCAAAGCTTGGCGTGCTCTTTCTCGTTAGCGGCAGTCTCCTCGAAGAGGGCAGCAATCTGCTGGTAGCCATCCTTCTTTGCGCGTGAAGCAAAATATGTGTACTTGTTGCGGGCCATCGACTCGCCTGCAAATGCCTCGAGAAGATTCTTCTCGGTCTTTGTTCCTTTTAGTTCTTTCATTGTTGTTTAATTTTAAAATGTTATAATATTGATTTTTCTGCTGCAAAGATACTAACTTTTAGGTAAACCTCCAAACGAAATAATCTATTTCTCGATAGAAATATTCTATATAGGATGAAAGATTGAAGATGAAGAATGAAAATCGTAGGGGAAAAAAATGAGGGAGACGACGCATCTACGCGCCATCTCCCTCTTCACTCTACTACTAAAATAGGAAATGTTTTTCGATTTTTATCGAGTCTGAACGTATTTCTTTCCTTTCTTTACAAGAATACCCTTGCCATTCTTCGAAGCACGCTGACCGCCAAGATTGAATACCGGAGCATTGTCAGCCTCTTCTGCCTTAGCTTCATTGATGCCGGTAGAAGTGCCTTTGGTCACGTCTACATTAACATCGAAATACTGTCCACCATTAAACTTCACGTTCTTCAAGACAATCTGTGAAGCGTCGGCGAGAGACTCGTCAGCCTTAACCTTGAATGAAAGCAGGCTGCCTGGAGACTTCAGCAGCTTAAGGTCCAAATGATAGACAATAATCAGCAGTTCTTTATCGCTTTTATATGTAACATCGAAAGCATGAGTTGTCCTAAGGGCTGTTCCTTTGGTTGCATAGAAGGTGATAGGCTCTTCGTCTTCGTCAACACCTTCCTGTTTTACAAAACTAAGTCCCTCTGGTAGCAGGATGTTCATCTGGAATCCAGAACGCTCTACTGAGCTCTCATAATTGATGGTCAACTCCTTCTCATCACCAGCAGCTATGGTCACTGGGTCAATGGAAACCTTTTCAGGATTTTCTTCCTGGGCATTGGCGAAAGAAACTCCACCAATGAGCATCATCAGCATCAAGCCGAGTTTTGCTATATTCATATACTTTTTCATGTTTTTCGGTTTTAAATTTGTCTGTTTCTTATTCCTTCATAATTGCAATAAGGGCATAAACATCATCTATATCTACTACGCCATCGCCGTTTATGTCAGTATAAGGATTTGTATCTAAGCCTTTAATAACTGAGCTTACAGCATAAACATCATCAATGTCAACCACACCATCACCCGTTGGGTCGGTGATGCACTTCACATTATAAGTGAGAACGTCATCAAGGATGTATTCTACTCCAGTTGGGTTAACCACCTTAATGTCGTTGATCACCACGTCGCCGCTTGCCACTGTACCGTCAGCAACAATATTGAGACCGAGCAGAACGCCTTCTGTGCCTTCAAACACGTCGTTTGTGAGAGAAGAAACGAGGAGAGTCCATGTGTTGGGCTTGCCAGGCACTGGCTCCAAGTTTGCAATCACGTTGTCTGACAGACGGCCGGTATAAGTAACATACTCTCCGTCTACACCTTCTGTGAATGAAACACCCTCAGGAATGGTGACTGTTGCCTGAAGACCTACAATGTCGATATTGTTTGCGAGAGTGACATTGAGTAAGGCAGGCTCGTTAGGACGCACCTCTACGGCAGCCTCTTCAACACCTGCATGACCAGGGTCTACACTGACATTAGTAACCCATCCGTTCATGTCTACGCGCACTGGCTCAGCCACTGTTGCGTTGCTGCCAATGATTTCGACAATCTCAATGAAGTCGCCAGTGAAGTTTGCGTCGGCCTTTACATCGATAGTGAGAATGGCGCCAGAGTTGCCTTTGATGGCAGACTTAGCTGGGTCAGTAGCTGCTGAAAGCACGCCGAAACGCACACAGTCTGACTGCTTAGCTGCCATGACAGTGTGGCTGCTGCGAGTGATGCGGCTTGTAACCTTTGCCAAGCTGTTGTCGACATAAGTAAGACCGTCAGGCAGTACCAGATCAAATTGCAGCGAGGAGATTGGAGTTTCGTTGTCGAGTACAATCTCTACTGTCTTCTGCTGTCCGGGCACAATCTTGAAGTCACTGATGTACAGATGGTTTTCAGCGGCGAATGTGAAGATGCAGCCAAGGGTTAGCAGCATGAGTGTATTGAATAATCTCTTCATAATTCTGTTTGTTTACTTTGATTGAATGAAATAACGTAGGAACAGCTTTTCTCCATTTTGAGAATACAGGACTGCCGCCATCGAGGCGCTGCCCTTTGGCGGCAGCCTGTACAAATACATTATGGGGAAAATGTTATTCTTACTTAACCACCTTATGGCCCTTTCCGTCCTCGCCGACGATGATGTTGATGCCCTTCTTGAGAGCCTTCTTCATCTGACCGCCGATAGAGTAGATGCGCTCCTTAACGGTAGGAGCTGTGACGCCATCGATGCCTGTTGTCTCGCCATCGTTGCCTGGACCTACGATGCTGTAGGAAATACCGTTGGCATCTGAGAAGATGACATTAGAAACAGAGATTTCGCCACCGGTGTAGCTACCAGACACCTCAACGTCGATAAGCACGAGTGCTCCTGTGCGGCCGTTGAACTTGGTGTTGTCGATGGTAGCAGCCACCATACGGTAGAGTCCGTTGCCAATCTCGTTGCAAAGCAGCTCATGGCCGTTGCCACGCTCTGTGAGGCTCTGAGAAGCAATCTTCATGCCCTCTGGCAGCTTCACGTCGAACTGACCTGCGGTGAACGCAACGTTGTGTGCAACGTTTACAGCCACGCGGATGGTCTTGCCGAATACAGATGTCTCCTCAGACTCCTTCACGAGTGTGATCTCGTCGTTGTCAACAACTGTGAGCTGACCCTTGGCACCTGCAGCTTCCTCTTGCTTTCCTAATGGATTGCCGTAGAAGATGATGTTAGAAATCTGAGTCATGTCAGCCACTGTGAACTGCTTGTTGCCGTCCACGTCGCCGGCATAACGCTGAGACTCTGAAACATCTTCGAATGCGGTAGCGGTGAGAATCCAGTTGCGAACTGTTGAGTAGTCGTTCACTGTCACCTTCTTGTCGTTGTCAGCATCGCCCTTTATATATGCGAAGTCGTTAACATCCTTGGCGAGTTGATTAGCCTCTGCAAGCAGAGTCTCGACTTTAGCCTGGAGAGTTGGCCATGCCTCTTCGAGGTAGTCAATCTCAATGTTCACAAGATCTCCAGTTTCCTCGTTCTTGACGCGAACGTCCTTGCCGTCAATGTCGTTAGCAATTGAACCATTCCAGAATGCTGCATCGTTGTATGCCTTTGCGTTGGTATGAGCGTTATCGAGCTGTTTCATTCTGTTTACTAATTCATTATAACGGTTTCCACCATACAACTGATTGTCAGCAAGATTCTTTCTCAAGTTATTAGCTGCATCGAGATATGTCTCATGGAGATCCTTCAGCCAGCAAAGTCTAGCCTCATCGTACTTGATGGTCTTTTCATACTCAACTATTTTTGCACTTACTTCGTCAGTTGCTCCCTTGAGATCTTTGGCAGTGAGATTAATTGCGTCATGTGATTTTGCAAGATCATTAAGCTCAGTCTTAATAGTTGCGCTAATCACTTCATACTGGTTGTTGCGGTATTCAACATAAACGAATTCACCTGTAACAGGATCTTTAATTTTTACTAAGGACGAAGCGTGGAATCCGTCGGCAAGAGTCTTAAGATCGTCAAGCTGCTTCTGCAGTGCCTCGAAGCCTGCCTTGAGGGTGTTGTAGACTTTGTCGTTGGTGACATACTTGTTGTACATTTTGTTGAGTCCTGCAACGTAACTGAACTCTGCCTCAGCGCGGTCGAAGTCGGCAAGGAGGTTGTTCTTGTGGAACAGGATGTCGCCAGCTGCGTTCTTTGCCTCCACGTCAGCCTTAACACCTTCGAGATATGCCTTGAAGTCATCAAGGTCAGCACCATACTTGTCGTTGATGTCCTTGTGATACTCAGCCTTCTCGGTGAAGTCTTTGAGGAGTGCCTCAAGTTCCTCGGCACGTGCATTAAGCTCAGCGAGAGCAGTCTCCTGTGCTGCTGCATCGTAGAGGGCGGTCAGCTCGCGGCCAACACGTGAAATCTCGCTCTGGAGTTTAACGAGGTCTGCCTTGGCAGCGTCGAAGCCATACTTGCTGCGTTCGTTTGCCCACTTATATTGGATACCCTTATTGTTCGGGTTCTCCTTGGTAGGAGTAGCATCCAAGGTTCTGTAAAGAGCCTCAATCTGTGCGTCGTAAACCTTAACCTTCTCGAGGAGGTCTGCACTCTGAGTAGCAGCCTTGTTGTACTCTTCCTTCACGCGGTCAATCTCGCCTCTGAGAGCAGGAATTTCAGCATCGATTGCTGGAATCTTGATGTCGTTGATAGCTTTCTCGATGTTTTTAGCTCTGTTCTCTGCAGTAGTCTTGTTTGCAACACAAGAGCCATTTCCCTTCCAAGTCTCTGCATCTTTATAAAAATCTTCAATATCTTCGAGAATACTTGAATATTCACCGTAGATCTTGCTACCTGCAACATGAACGTTGAAGAGCGGGTCGATGGCCTCTGCACCAACGCTACCCTTATCTGATACACCATCAATAATGGCGATGATAGCATCGTATGCTTCAAGGTTGGCGGTATTGTACTTCGACTCGTCAACAGCCTTCTTGTAGATGTCAGAGTGGTTCTTCTTGTCTACAACAACTGGTGTGCCATTTTCTGCGTAGTACTTCTTAAGCTCTTTGAGGCAGTCAGGAAGTCTGACGAACTTCTTCTCTGCTGGCAGAGGATTGCCACTATTCACAACACGATATACGAACATATCGTAGGCATAATTAATAGAGCTTTGCTTTCTTTTAGCAAGCTGAGCCAGATAGTCTTGAGTGAGGTTTGCAAGTTTTGCGATTTCAGCCTTCTCTGAATTATAGAGGTTTGTGAAGTTGGTGTGCTGATATGTGAACTCATTGTCAGCAGCAGCTTCCTTGTCGGCATCAATCATATTGTCAACATTCTTGAACTGTGAGAGCCAGCCGTCGATCTTGGTAGCGAACATGCGGTCAACTTCCTTGTCTGTGAGTCCGGCAGCAGTCTGGGCAGCACCTACGAAGGCATCAACATCCGCGAATGCGTTCTTCTTGTCCTTATATGTGTAGTCCTTAATAGCGTCCTTAGCGTCAGCCAACTTCTTGACTGCAGCCTTAATTTCATCGGTGTAGTTATCGAGGGCTATCTTGTTGACAGCATCCTGATATTTCTTCAGGTTAGCATCAATCTCAGCTTCGTACAGGTCAGCCTTGTCAACCCAAGTTGCAGAGCTGTAGAGCTTAGGAGCCTTATACGTTGCATAGTCGGCACTTTCGTCGGCATTGAGCAGGCGGAGCTTGTCGGCATATTCGTAGATGGCGTCGTGTGTAGGCACGAGATCTTGGAGAGCCTTCACGAGAACAGGGTTCTGAATCTTTGCGAACTCGTTGAGTGCAGCCACAGCGTCCTGATACATCTTGTATGCAGCGTTGTACTGGCTTATGAACTTGTTATGCTGAGCGATATTGTCGGCAGTGATGGCAGCGTCGTAGCCTTCCTCCTGTGCTTTGACGATATTGTTAATCTCGTTGGTGATGCGTGTGATTTCAGCTGCGAACTCGCTATCCTTAGCCTTGCTTGTACCAGTCGCGAATGCCTTTGCGATATTGGTGTTGAGGGCATTAATGCCATCCTGAAGTGTACCGAGCTGTGCAAGGTAGTCCTTAGCCTGTGTAGACTCGTCCTTCTCAGAGATGCTGGTGTATGCCTTCTGCCAGTCACTCTGCAAGGTCTTCATCTTCTCAACCTGAGCGCTATGCATTGTCTCATTAGCGAGAGCGTTGGTCTGCAGGTCGCTAACAGCTGTAACGAGGCTATTAAGGGTGTTGATGTGACCATCCTTGTTGTCAACTGACTTCTTTTCACCGTATGACTTTTCGATGGCTTTGTTAAGGGCATCAACACTGTTTTTGAGTTTTGCCAGTTCCTGGAGGTAGAACATCTGACCATCACCGTTTGTGTTTGCCGTGATATAGGTCTGAGCTGCGACGAGCTTGCCATCAATAGAAGAGTCGGTCACAGCCTTCTTTGTTGCGTCGTAAGCAGCCTTGTTGTTCTTAGCCTTGATGGCAAGGTTCTCGGCTTCCACTACTTTTGGCTCCAACTCATCAAGAGCGTTGTTCACGTCAGAGAGTTTAGAGATAGTCTTCTGAGCCTCTTCTGCCTTTTTGTCATCAGCTGCATCGTTGTAAGTCTTTCTTGTGGCAGCAACGTCGTCTGTCAGCTTACCAAGCTCTTCTTGCAGTGGAGTGGTTTTTTCTGTCACTTCAGTTGCCATATTGCCGAGATCACCAGCCTCTGCCTTTGCAATTCTAGCCTTGAGGTCATCAATGCGCGCGTCAGCCTCAGCGAGAATGTTGTCTGCTGCAGCAATGGCAGAATTCTTATCAAATTCGGCCTTGTTATTATCATATTTGTCAAGATAAGTCTGAAGGTCGCCTCTTACAGAGAGAGCAGCAGCTTGCTCCATCGCAGCCTTATGGGCAGCGTCTTTCTTAGCTTTAGCTTTGGTAATCTGCGTCTTTATATCGCCAATCTCATTTTCTGCATCCTCCTTAACTTCCTGATAGGTCTCGTTGTCTGCATTCTTAACTTGTCCATCGGTAGTTACAGTGAGATCAGCCAGTTTTGCGTACTTATCTACAAGAGCCTGAGCGTCGGCAATTGTCTTAGCGGCTGTATTGTATGCACTAAGAGAAGCGGTGGTGTTAGCGGCGTATGTCTTGATAAGACCATCAACCTCAGCCATAGCTTTCTTATATTTGGCGCTGGCTTTGTAGTCTACGGAAGTCTTGGTATCAAGAGCATTCTTGGCAGCAGCGATGATAGCCTGACGCTTGGTGTTAATAGTGTTGTAAGATTCTGTGAAATAGTCAGAAGCCTTGTAATTGCCATCGTCAGACAGTGCGTCTGCAGCTTTCTTTGCATCCTCAAGAGTCTTATACTGAGCTTCCAATTCCGCAATGATATCTGCGTTAGCATCGTAATTGTCGATGATAGGCTTTGCTTTCTTATTTAACTCTGAGATGAGTTTGTTAATCTCTGTCTGAGACTTTGTGATGTTAAGTTTGCTTACAGTATTAGCCTTATAGCGAGACTCAACTGTAGAAGCCACAGTGTTTATCTTTGTCTGGATTGTGTTGATGTCGCCATCAAGTTCTGAGAGGCTACGCTTGCTAAGTTCGTCAGTGATAGCCTTAAGGTTTTTGTTGAGAGTATCAACGTCTTCCTTGCGTGCTTTGTAAGCAGCTTCCTCAGCATTCTTTAATTGTTCCCACTTGTCAGATATGCTTCCGATATTACCTTCTACTATGGCAAGTGTGCTCATGTTTTCTGAAGATATTACATTCGCATTTCCAGCTTCCCGGGCTGCAGCGTTCTTCTTCTCCACGTCGAGAATCTTGCGATACTCCTCGTTGAGCTCATCGATTGCCTTAGCCTGCCAGTTTCCATAAACATCAGGATCACCAGGCAGGATCTTGAGAAGAGCCTGAAGCTGCACATTATATGTTTCCTTAAGAGCCGTGATTACATCAACAACATCCTGATATGAAGCCTCGCTGTCAGCGGCATTAGCCTCTTCCTTATCAAGACCCTTAAGCATGGTCTGAACAGATTTGTTCATATTATAGCACTCAAACCACATATTCAACATCTTGTCGCCAAAAATGTCGTCTTGAGTAGCAGGGTCGAGAGCATCAACCCTTGCCTTCAGTGCCGGATAGCCGAGTTCGTCGCTCTCAAGCCATGCCTTTTTCTTTGCGCCAACGTTAGGATAGCTGCCATTCTGTACGGTGGTCAAAGCCTTCTCATAGGTTGAAGTCAGTTTGTCAAACTCGACTTTAATCACGTCATATCCATCATACTGGTTTTCGCGGGTCAAGGCATCAGCCTTTACGGTGCTGATTACTCCATCGAAGTAAGCCTTGTCGATTGTGCCGGCAGTTTTTGCAGCATCAATTTCCTTTTGGATGTTACTGAGCTTGTTAAGATACTCTGCCTTCACAGCTTCATGATAGCCGTTCACCTCATTAATAGCGGTGTTAAGAATACCGCAAACCTCATCATAGGTAGCCTGCAGTTTCTCCGCTTCCGTTTGGTCGGCAGCCTGCGACTGTACAGGCGCTCCAATAGCCGCTAATGCGACAACAGAAAGTGTAACTTTGTTCATAATCCGTTTTTTTTAATTAATAATATTATCTATAATTTATTGTTTATTGTTTATTTACCACTGTAAGCAGACTTTATTTCGATGGTTTTCACCTATATTAATAATAATAGGTAATGTAAGGCAGTCCGCTTTCTTTCGGCAAATTTAGTTGTTTATTGACTAATATCAACTATAAAAACAGACGGAATTCGTGAACCCTACGATTTTATTCGTGAAATTTTCCGTTGTCGAAAATCTTATGTCTTCAATGTCCCTTAATTACAGGAGCGTCAGACTTGCCTATGGGCTGTTTTTTCGCTCATAATGTCTATGAGTTGCCTGAGCGTGGCCTTAGGCAGATTTAGTGAATAGCTGTTTCCATGATTGTCGGAAAGCACAAGCACTTGCTTCACGGTATTAACATGGAACACGGCCCGCAGGTTAACAACATATTTTCTTCCTAAACGCAATAGGAACGAGTCGTTGGACAATACATTGTCAACGGAAGACATAACTTCAGAAAGTCCGAAAGGCACCATGAAATGGGCACCAGTAAGGTAATGGACATGAGTGTAGTGGTCGTCGGCTTCCAAATAAATTACTTTTTCACAATCTACAATATACATTTCGTTATAGGTAGAAAAACTGATATTTGTTTGCATAACAACTTAGCATCGCAGTATTACGGCTCTGCACTACCGAGACTTCTGATTCTCTAAAGTCTTAATAGGTGTAGTAAGATTTGTCAACTTAGTACAAATAATAAAGCGTGAGAACCACACATGTCCGTTCCAAACTCCGGGGCTCTCGCAATGCCTATACTCGCAGAACGAACAACGCATAGCCCCACGCTGACGTATACAGTATACTAAACGCCAATCCCGTAGACATGTCATACGGGCATAATACGTTTATTGAATACACTGTAACATCTGTCGGGCATCTATGGGTTGTCTTGGCTGCGAGTGTTCTGAACGTGCGAGATTCCGAAGTTTTGCTGACAAGACGCATAAACGCCTTAGTTATAAGTACACATCCTCTAACTTGTGGTTTTTCCAAACCATGACTATCCTTCCTTACAATTGGATTAGGATAGTGTAGAGGTTGCGGCTGCAAAGTTAAATAAAAAAAATGATATTTTGTTAAGAAGAGAGAAAAAAAATAATAAATCCATGCAATTTTATTCATTTTTTTGGCATTGGAAGCTGTCCTTTCAATATAAAATCCCAGTCCTTGTGCAAAATCGCACACAAGTCAATGCTGTCATGGTTATGTGAAGTTCTGGTAGAAGCAGGATGATAAAAGGGAACCCGACATCACGACGAGTTCCCTTCTTTTTTGTCATGGTATTAAGAGAGAGATCAGATTGTATATGCTATTATTATTTTGTCTCACTGACATATATATTACGTGACAACTCCCCAAAAGGGTACTCATTCTCTACCCTTTTTGAAGGTTTTTAACAAGCTTTGTCCTTCTTTAATAACAGTTTAAAATCTCTGTTAATAATCAATAATTCTTTGCCCTAACATTTGCTGCGATGCTTGAAAATATGTATCTTCGCTGCGTGTTTTCATTGAAAATCCTCAGTAGAGTTGAGCATTTTCATTGGAAATCCTCAGTATAAACTTTCCATAGCCATAGGTATGATAGAACGTAAATTAAAGATAGACAATGAATTAGAGGATAGCATATTCCTCTTTGGGGCAAGACAGACGGGGAAAAGCACTTTTCTTAGAGAGAAATTCCCCGATAGCATATATATTGACTTGCTCGATACATCAGTGGCATCACGATTCAAGCGTATGCCATCATTGTTGTATGACACTCTCATTGACAAACCGCGAGGCACACTTGTGATAATCGATGAGATACCCGAAGTGCCCGAGATGCTTAATGAAGTGCATCGCCTGATGTCGGAAAGGGAGCACGTCTTCATTCTTTGCGGTTCGAGTGCCAGAAAACTGAAGCGCAAGGGGTATAACACCCTTGGCGGAAGGGCATATCCTGTGTATTTATGTCCATTCGTCAGTGCTGAACTACCCGACTTCAACCTCGATCATGCCATAAACTATGGTATGCTACCCCCTCACTATCTTGCGAAGAATCCCACAAAGCGGTTGTCTGCATATATAGATGTCTATCTGAAGGAGGAAATAAAGCAAGAGGCGCTGGTCAGAAATCTTTCGGCATTTCAAAGGTTTCTTGAAGTGGCAGCGCTTACAGACGGCGAAATGGTCAACAACAACAATATAGCACAGGACTGTGGGGTAAGTGCAAATACCGTTGCCAACTATTTTGATATACTTGAAGACACTCTTGTGGGCTTTCGCCTGCCAGCATTTACCAAGGTGATGAAGCGTCGTCTTATTCAGGCACCACGTTTCTATTACTTTGACGTGGGAATAGTAAATCATCTGTTACACCGAGGTAATCTTGTTCGTGGCACATCCGAATACGGACACGCCTTTGAACACCTTGTGATACAGGAACTGAAGGCATGGCTTACTTATAATGATAGTGAAGAGCAACTTACATTCTGGCGCACCCACACTGGTCTTGAGGTTGATGCTGTGGTAGGCGATGCCCGTCTTGCCATTGAGATTAAATCGGTAGAGGAAGTTCTTCCCCGGCATCTGAAAGGACTGAAATCATTTGCCGAGGACTATCCTTCTGCACGCTTGCTAATCGTCAGTCTCGACCCATTTAATCGTCGCATAGGTGATGTGGAATGTATCCATGTCCTCGACTTCTTCAAACAATTGTGGGCAGGACAGTATTAAAAATGCTCCCTAACGTGAAAAATTCCTCCAAAAGGAGTGATTTTTTCAGATTTTATGCTTACCTTTGCCATGTCATTGATGATTTTTGCTTGTCTTGATTTGCAGCACTAAGGTAAGTGAAAAATCTGACATGGTAAAATTCTGAGCACGCAGCAGAGAAATCTTTTCTTTACTTTCTGTCAGATGAAAGAGGGTCACACAGACAGGTCCGTTGGTTCGTTAGTTTATCGCGAATCATTGATACCCGACCCTGTGACCCAGTAAGCAGGCGCTGGTGTCATTGGATATAAGCGCAACAACATTTGGCTAACTCCTGAAAGTCGAGTCATTTAGAAGCACACAGTTTACCTTTTAATCTTTAAGGTTCACCTTTTAATTCTTCCTCGCCACTTTAATTCTTTAATCTTTTAATCTTTCAACAGTTTATGTTCACCTCGTCGAGATAGCGGTAGCAGCGGCTGGAGAAACACGGGCAAGCCTTCGGCGTGGCACCAGGCATCTCGCTATGGCCGCGTATGAGAGCCTTCGGAAACAGTCGCTTGAGCTTTATCAGCAACTGCAGCAGTTCGTGACGCTGTGCCTCAGTCCGCGTGTCCTTCGGCTTGCCTTGCGCGTCGAGACCGCCCTCGTAGCACACGCCTATGGAGCAGCGGTTGTATGGACGGCAGTGAGCGCCTACCTCAAGCAGGCGGCGGTGTTGTGTCACCACGCCGTTGCGCCTGATGTAGAAGTGGTAGCCGATGGTGCGGAACTTACGTGCCTTGTGGTCGCGCATCATCTGTTCCACCGTGTAGTCGCGGTCTTCGCGTGTGGCGGAGCAGTGGAGAATAATCCACCGCACCGACTTCACACCGTCCATCATCAGTCCCGCCTCAATCTTTGTGGCGAGGACGCGCTCGCCGGCCACCTCGTCGCCGGCAAGCGTCATTGGATACAAGTAGTCAATCATATCAGTCCCTTTGCGCATGAGGTGATGGTTATTGCACTGATGATTGAGATTATCAGCGTGCCTACTGCCTTCAGCACCTGAGTCCAGTTGAAATTAAGTTTCGACATAAGCTTTAACAAATTTGCTGTTTTCTAAGTTATTTTGAAGATCAGTTTCCCAGGTCGCTATCGTCGCCGCTTCCTCCAGGCGTTTCAGTAGGAGTCTCCTCGGTGGTGTTGTTTGGCGGCACCACTCCGGTGTACTTCACGAGTGAGATCTTTTCCGGCATGAGGTCGTAGATACGCTTGCCGTTAACGATCTTAAACGAGGGCGAGAAGTCGGGTATCATGCCTTTCACCAGTGCGGCGGTGGCTTTCTTCTCGTCGTCCACGGTGCCCGACTTCACGAATCGGATGTCGAGTTTTCCGAAGCCAAGCAGTTCGATGCTGTAACCTTTCTTCAGGTTTTGCTTCACGTAGTGTGCGTATCGGTCGAGCACGTTCTTCACGTCGCCTGGTGTGGCAGACGACTCGGCGGCAATCTGGTTGGCCACGTCGTCGGTGGTGAGTAGTCCATAGCTGACGGGTTGTACACTGAATACGTCATGGATGTTGTCCTTGTTGAACTTGATGGTGTGACGTGTCACCTTGTAAGCTTTGCTCATAATGATTGTTGTTTTAATGGGTTAAACATGTTTCTTTTCACGATGCAAAGTTACTAAATCCCGAAAACCCATTTGGCCTTTATTGGCCTTAACTGTCGCTTATTGACCCTAACTGAAACACCAACTTCATTTCAGCTGAAATGCCGCCCTCATTCCTTAACAAATGAGGTCCTCATTCCTTAACAAATCACACCCCGAAACCTTAACAAATGAGACCGTGAAAAGTTAAGGAATGAGGAGAGAGGAGTGAGAAAACAACTACGGTTCCCCAAGATACTCCCAAATCAACCTTTGCTCCCGGTATGTGAGATTACGCATACCATCGAAGTCAGGGTTTCGGGCGAGCAGTTTCTGGTGAAGTTCCTTGCAGCGGAGGATGTCGGCATGCAGCTGGCGTACCGCATTGCGCACACTGCGGTCGGGATATAACTCCATGGCAATCTTTCTTCTTGTAGGCATAGTTTTGGTGGTGTTTTAAGAGTTGCGCCAAGTTCGCCAAGTTACTTTATAACATATTATATATATAAATAAAAAATAAAATATATTATTCTTTTTCTTATATAAATTAAAAATGTTGTTTTATTGATGGCAAACGTGGCGCAACAGTGAGAAACGACGTATTTTTGGCTTAGAACACAGCAGGGCCTGTGGATATTATTCTGTTGCTTTGAATTGTGGCAGAGTCAAGTTCCACAACCATATATCCTCGCGAGCCCTTTCGCCCGTTTCGAAAACGTACATACCCCTTCTTCTCCATCAGCACGTTCAGCTTCCTTATGCTTATCGGCTTCTTCAGGTTGCCCCAGGTGGTGAGCTTGGCGGATATTTCAGCGGGGGTGAGGAATGTCACCTGGCGCGTCTCGGGATTGTCGGGGTCGGTGCGCGGCACGTCGAAATACACGTCGAGAAGCTCGGCCTCCGGCGGGTTGTCGGCAAACTGCTCCACGTATCCGCTTATGCGGTCTATCTCTTCGAGCGTAAACCAGTAGTCGAAGTTGCCATGCTCTATCAGCCATACCGCCTCGTCGTACATCGCCCGGTGAGGTATCTTGTGATCGAAGGGCGAGTCGATGCTGTCCACATAGAACGGGAGGAAGCGCCGGTTGCCCGTCTGGTCGGTAAGAAACTGGAGCTTGTTGCCAGAGGCGCAGTAGGAGGCTATGCGGGTGCGGCGCTCCTTGGTGGTGCCGTATGGTGCGCGCACGTTCACGTCGGGAGTGGTCACGAGCGACTTAAGGTTGTCGAGGTCTCGTCCCGTGAGACGGTCAAACTCGTCGAAGTTCACCAGTCCGAATTCCGCACACCTGAGTAGTTCGTCCTTGTCGCTGAAGTTGGTGGCCGACTGTCGGCAGCGGTACCTGGCGAGCTCTGGCGGAATGAGTGCGTCGAGCCACGTGCTCTTGAATATTCCCTGCCTTCCTATGAGCACGAGCATCTGATGGTTCACCACCTCCGGCTTGAGCCACGACGCCACCATCGCCACAAACCACTTCTTGAAGCAAGTGCGCCATAAGGAATGAGGGGCGGGAGAATTCCCACTCCTCTCTCCACCTTCCTCGCTCCTTCCCACACACTCCATTGGCGAAAACGACACATGCACCATGTCAGCCACCCTCTCTATCACCCCCATTTCGGGTTCAGAGGCCTCTTGGCCTTTCCTGTCGGAAGGTTTCAGGTAGTCCACCAAGGGGTTGAACTCAGGTATGCAGTCGCTCATGAGTGCCGCACGAAACACCTGCGTAGAGATGTTATGCTCCGTCTCCACATTACAGGCCAAGAGCATTGAGTTGATGTCGCGGTCGGTAATCTCCGAACCGTCGGGTTTCACGATTTTTCGAGAGACGGAGTCAAAACGGAGACACTGGCGCCTTATGAATTCTGCTGACACAAGTATCTTCACGTCGCACTTCTTCTCCCCGTTTTTTTTCTTCTTCTTAGAGGGAAGTGCCTTCATGCCGTGCATTTTCTCCACAGTGCGGTAACAACCGCCCACGAGCGAGGGTATAGGCTCCTCGCCATACTGTCCTGCAAACTCGTCCTCCATCAGCTGCTGCGCCGTTTCCAAGTCCATGCCGAAGTCGGAAAGCAAAGCGGCCAAGGCCACAAGGTAGTGGTTGCGGTTGCCATGGGTGAATGGGCCCGCCGCCGACGCCTCCACCATCTCTTTTGCCATCTCATACACGCGCTCGGGAGTCCATTCCACCGGCCAGTCCTTCTGCGTCACCGCCTTCTTGTTGCCTATCGTGTCGTCCTTTGCCCTCTTGCCCATGTTGCGCTTCATGTCCACCTTCAATGGGCTTATCTCAGGGTTGAGCCAGGCGTCGGGGTCGTGGCAGATTGACGAACCGTGAACCGGGTCTTCAGCTGCACGGTCGTAGTCGCAGTTCACCGCCGCCGCAATCAGCTCGTTGCCCTGACGGAAAGCCTGCTCGTAGGTCTTAGGGTTCAGTCCGGCATTGGGCGTGAGGTATACGTAGTACACGTGAAGGCCCTCTCCGCTCATACTCGTGTGGTACATAGCCACAAACGGCAGCTCCCTTAGCCTCCGCTTCGCCTCGTCGATGCAGTCTGGGTTCATGTGGTCGAAGTCGGCCTGGCACATGTTGGTCCATCCCATAATGTCCTTCGCACTCCTTCCGTCCTTGCAGTAGACGGCGGGCAAAAGCATCGGAAACGTCTCCGTCTTCATCTTCTTCAGCTGCGAGGCGGGCAGGTTGAGCATCAGCGCGTTGCGGTAAGCCTCTGTGCGGTGCCGCAGCTCGGTATTGTTCTTCACCTTGTCGTAAATCTCTTTCAGCGGAACCATTTGGTATGTCGCCACCTGCTTGCAGTTGGAGTATACCGGAATCAATAATTTGTTGTAGTCCATGTCATTCGGTATTTATTTGAGAAAATATTTTGGCTGCGAAAATACATATATCCCGCGACATACGCAAATGGCAGTACACCCCCATGAGTGTGTACTTTGTTGTGGAAATTTAAGGAAATAAACATTTATTAATAGAGAATCCTTCACTTATTTCAAATTTATCTGTATTTTTGCACCTCTGAAAAAATTACTACGTTATAAACAACAGTATAAAAACAAAAAAAAATGACAACAAGCAAGATTTTTTATCCTCATCTTTCAGCAGAGCTGATGAAGGTGAAGAGACAGGTGAAGAGCTTCCACAGCGACTACACCGACTCACAGGCATGGCTGTCGCTGAACATCAGCCGCACCAATTTTTACAACGTCTAAAAAGGCCGTCTACGCTCTTCCGATGCCTATTTTCCTCTCATCCACTACTATTCCCGTCTCCTTCCCGAGCCCCGTCAAGTTTTCTTCCTGGCCACCTGCATGGAAGCCATATTTCGCGACCGTAGATTTAGCTAACCATCCCTCAAAATGAAGGCCTGGGGATGAGGTGACCCCATAATGGTGTCGCCTCTTCCCGCCTCTGTAGTTTTTTTACTTTATGTAAGCCCCGTAATTTTGGGTTCAATTCACACGCGCCTCATGGAGTCCACGACGCTGCGATAGTTTCAATCCACACTCCCACGTGGGGAGTGACCATAGGTCGAGTAGAGCGAGGGAGTTTCACCCTCACTCTACTCGACCCTGTCCCGTTTTGCAAATGATTTTGAACCACAGAGTTTAAGAGATAAAGAGTTTTTATACTAACGAAAGAGGTTGAATGCCAAGGCATTTAGAGCTAATAGAGAGCTGCGCATTATGTTTGCCGCATGGAAACTCTGTGTCCTCCGTCGCTTGCGACCTACTCTATAAAACGATAAATCTCTTTTTCTCTTCATCTCTTTGGTTTAAATAAAACCCTTATAAGGACAGGGGACAGGTCACTAAAGACAGGTGACAGGTCACTGTCCCGCAGGAATAGTCAAAAATATAATCTCAAATGTTATAAAATAATTGAGGAAACAGGTCACGGACCTGTCCCCTGTCCCGACGCTCAAAAAGTGAAGAACTACAAGCCCCTCACTTCATCTATTGTCAAACCCGTTATATCAGATATCATCTCCAATGTCAAACCGTAGGCCTTCATCTTGCGGGCATTTGCAATCGCTCCTTCCTTCAGACCTTCCTCGCGTCCCTCCTCGCGTCCCTCCATGCGTCCTTCCATACGCACACCCTCAAACACGCTGATGGTGTCGCGGTATTTCTTCAGCGCCTCGTCGTATTGCAGGCGCTCGGCACGGGTCATAGCGCCAACGTCGGCTATGCTCTCGAGCTTCTTGAAAACGGCACTCTGAGCCGCCCAGGGCAATCTGTTTAATGTTTCCATATTCTTTAACAAATAAATCCAACGTTCTACTTGATTCTCACATTCATCAGCCTCCTTCTTGAACAAAGGGAGCTGGAGGTATATCA
>NZ_NPJI01000079.1 GCF_002251435.1 Prevotella sp. P2-180 | reverse complement strand
ATGACTTCTTTGTCCTTTCTTTCGGCACGGGCGGCACATCGAGCTGCTTCTGTATGTTGCGCAGTGCATCCCTGTTGCAAGGTGAGAGTATGCCGTAGTGGCGTATCCTTACAAACCTGTCGGGAAGAACATGCAGTGACAACAAGCCAAGGAACTTGTCAATACCCATTTCCATGACCTTGTGCTTGCCGCCTTTCCTGTAGTCCTTATAGTCGTATGAGATGCTGTTGTCTGTCACGTCAAGAATCCTGGAATTGGTTATCGCCACACGATATGCATATCTGGCAATATACTCCAACACCTGATTCACTCCCTTTGCGGGAGGGCGGGAGTAAACGACCCAGTGCTTATTCTTACACTGATAGCGTATGTAATCGGCAATAATGTAGTTTTCTTCCTTTAGCCTCCGTGTTAGCAGGTTCATAAACCTGCCATAGAATTTGTCGCTCATGCCATGCACGGGAAAAAGGAAGTCACTCTTTTCACAACCATTGAGATGATGCCACACACCGAGTTTGTCCATCCCGCCACCCGGCACAATGCAGTGAATGTGCGGATGGTAGAACAGATTGGAACCCCACGTATGAAGAATGGCGGACATGCCGGTACGCAGTCCCT
>NZ_NPJI01000077.1 GCF_002251435.1 Prevotella sp. P2-180 | reverse complement strand
TCACCCGTGCGCCGGTCGCCATCAAATTTAGCAAGCTAAATTCATGCTGCCCCGCGACTTGCATGTGTTAAGCCTGTAGCTAGCGTTCATCCTGAGCCAGGATCAAACTCTACATTGTAAATAATATCTTTAGATCACCAACCGTATACAAATATAATGCAACGGATGGGAAACCTTTGTCTGACTGTTTTCAGGACGCCATTATAATATCAAGTCTAAAGAAACCTTTATCAATCATACAATTGACGGTTCGTTTACCCAATTGATTTCTCAATTGCTTCTTGTACTACTACTTCTCTGTTATGTAAATCTTTCAAAGAACTCTTTTTCTAGTCGCTCAAGAGAAGCGTTGTTCTCAAAAGCGAGTGCAAAGGTACGGACTTTTTCAATACACTCCAAACATTTCAAGAGAAAAATGCATTTCTTTAACGTTTATTTGCAAATAACAAGTGTAAAATAGACTATTATTCGTATTACACCTTATTATATATATAGCGTATACTATTTATCCTTTGTCAGTGTCACACCGTCAAAGATATAACAGAATTGTTTGCCCAACTCCCTGAAGAAGGCTTTGATGCGGCTGGTCTTCTTTAGTCCGAAGGCTTTTGCGTCTATCCTGTCCATGAGGAACTTGTAGAGGTTGCGTATGAGTGCTATCAGCATCAGGAACACAGTGTTCTCTGCCATGAAGGACTTTGGCAGCCTTACCCATCCGAAGCCATTGTTCCTCCACACAGTCGCCGCCACAGAAGTAGACACTTGACAAAGAACCCACAATCTCGCGCTTTGATAGCCGAACGATGTGCACCGAAGTCCCAGGACTTTGTTGATTACCGGACCCACAAAACGGGGAAAATGCTCCCTCACGAGAAATATTCCTCCAAAAGGAGTGATTTTCTCAGATTTTATGCTTACTTTTGCCTAAACTAAAGTGCTGCGGAATTTAGGATTCTTAAAAATATCCAAAGAAATCCAAGTTTTTTTTATATCTATCGTCTATTTTTGCAGATAATGATAAAAGAAACAATAATCAACAGTATATAGCTCGGACGAAGAACGAGGGAATGACAACATCAGGCCAAAAGGTATGAAAGTTTTAGGACAACTGGAACAAAATATTATAAACAGACGTGTTTGATTTATCATCATAGCGCCTTGAGTTTATGTTCCGCAGTGCTGAATGTACGTTCAGCACTGCGGAACGTACATTCAGCAGTGGGGGATGTAAGTTCCGCACTGCGGAATATAAACTCATGGCGTATGTCTTATAAATAGGAATAGCCTATATGGGATAATCATATAGCCTATGTTAAACAAATACTAACAGGGGGATTGGAATGATTATAATAGTCGAATAATAGTATTAAAAAAAAGAGGTGGAAAGTTAATTCCACCTCTTTTCTTTATATTTATATATGAAGATTAATTGTATTTCAAGATTTGGCCTGGCATTAGGCGTATACGCTTTCCTATGTGATTGAGTTTGCATAGAGCGTCAACAGTAGTACCACGTTTCTTTGCTATTGAAGAAAGAGTCTCTCCTGCAGCTACCTTGTGGAACTTCACATCCTTTGCATATTTAGCCTCTGGAGCAGCAATGGCAAGTTCGAGATCCTCTTCGTTCTCTCCGATGTTTCCGCCGCCTCCGACACCACGAAGTCTGTTAGCAAGCACAGATTCAGATTCGAATCTGTTTTTGTAGAACATATAGTAGTCACCTATAACGTCTTGGTTATGGAAGTCGAACATAATGGCGGGATTAAGAGCCACTCCACACAGTCTTGTTTCGAAATGCAGGTGCGATCCAGTGCTACGTCCTGTGTTACCACCGAGTCCGATAGGTTCTCCTGCAGCCACCACTTGGTTTTCTTCCACCAGTTGCTTCGACATGTGTCCGTATATGGTTTCAAGTCCATTACCATGACGTATAACGACATAATTGCCATAACCATTTCTGTCGTATCTTACCATTCTTACTTTTCCGCTGAATGCAGCTCTAATGGTATCGCCGATATACACCTTTACGTCTATACCCTTATGTTGTCTTCCCCATCGTCTTCCGAAGTTTGAAGTCACTACCCTGTTGGTAGTAGGCATGCAGAAGTCTCGCAAGTCGATTCTGAAAGTGTCGGGCAGTTCTGTTGCACGATGTGCATATTTATTGTTCCAGTCTTCATACAAGTCAGCAGCAGGTGTCTCCATCTGTTCTGTTTGTATCAGTCGGTTGAGAGCCACAGAATCGACAGCTTTCATTTTTTTGTCGATAGGGGCCTGGCGTGCTATGAGATCCTGTCCCATCATCGGGATAGCTGTAACGGACATGAACGCCATTATTGCAATTGTCTTTAGTTTTCTAAAAATCATAAATTTTTATAGTTATTCGTGCGATATGCACGGTTCTACAGGGTAACAATAATTACAATCCAATTATAGGTTATGCCTGTAAAACTTCGGTTATTGTAAAATCAACATTGCAAAGGTAGGCATTTTTTTCTAAAGTCGTATGGTTTTAGCGTATTTTTATGTGTATTTTAACACTTTTCTCAAGAAATAGCCGACCAGTTAACATTAGTTTTGCGCAATTCATACAATCTGCGCACAAATATTGCATTATCAGGATGTTGCATCGTTGGGTCTGTATCAATTATTCTTTGTGCCTCGTCTCGTGCCATCTGCACCAGTTGTCCGTCTCGTGCTATATCAGCAATTTTCAGGTCAAAAGCCATGCCACTCTGCTGTGTTCCCTCAAGGTCGCCGGGGCCGCGGAGTTTCAGGTCAGCCTCGGCAATGCGGAAGCCGTCGTTGGTGTCGCACATGATGTCGATACGCTTCCTTGTGTCGGCACTCAGCTGATGTCCTGTGACCAGGATGCAATACGACTGATCGGCTCCACGCCCTACCCTGCCCCTGAGTTGGTGTAGCTGCGAAAGTCCGAAACGTTGTGCGTCGAGTATTACCATGACCGAGGCGTTTGGCACATTCACTCCCACTTCTATCACTGTTGTAGCCACAAGAATCTGTGTCTCGCCGGAAGCGAAACGTTGCATTTCCTCTTCTTTCTCCTTCGGCTTAATCTTTCCGTGCACCTTGCTCATCTTGAATTCCGGGAAGGCCTGCCTCAGGGTTTCATATCCGTCTTCAAGATTCTTCAGGTCTATGTGTTCGCTCTCTTCTATCAGCGGGAATACTATATATGCCTGTCTTCCCATCCTTATTTGCCTTCTTATGCTTTCGTATAGCTGTGGTAGCTGTGCGTCGTACACATGTTGTGTCATCACAGGCTTTCGTCCCGGTGGCAGCTCGTCGATTACGCTCACGTCGAGGTCTCCATAAAGAGTCATGGCGAGGGTTCTTGGAATAGGAGTTGCGGTCATGACGAGCACATGTGGCGGATTGGTGCTTTTCTGCCATAGTTTTGCCCTTTGCGCCACTCCGAATCGATGTTGCTCGTCAACTACGGCCATGCCGAGTCGGGCAAACCTTACGTTGTCTTCTATCACGGCATGCGTGCCGACAAGAATGTCAATTTTTCCAACGGCAAGGTCTTCGAGAATGGAGTTTCTCTTTTTCCCTTTCACTATTCCCGTGAGCAGTTCCACCCTTACCGGCATGTCGCCAAGGAAATCGGCAATGGTTTTAAGATGTTGTTCTGCAAGTATTTCAGTAGGAGCCATAATGCAAGCCTGGTATCCATTGTCAATTGCAATGAGCATCGACATTAGCGCCACAAGAGTCTTTCCGCTGCCTACGTCGCCCTGTAGCAGCCGGTTCATCTGCCTTCCGCTTTTCATGTCGTTCCATATTTCCCTTATCACCCTTTTCTGAGCTCCAGTCAACGGGAATGGCAGGCGGTGATAATAAAAACCGTTGAAAGTCTTTCCTATGCTTTGGAAAATATATCCCCTATATTTTCTTCTATTGTCGGAAGCGTATCGCACTATGTTCAGCTGTACATAGAACAGTTCCTCAAACTTCAGTCTTACACGAGCCTTTTCCAAAGTCTTTGCCGATTCTGGGAAATGGATATTTCTCAAGGCTTCGTCACGTGAGGCAAGATTCAGTCTTTGTGTCATAGAGTCTGGCAAGGTCTCGGGCAGTTTGTTGTCGAGCAGCGCAAGCAGATTCTTTATAAGTCTTTCAAGCGAGCGAGAGGTGAATCCCGCCTTTTTCATCTTCTCCGTAAGAGTGTAGTAAGGCTGCATGCCCATTCCCGAGACCTGCAGTTCTGAAGAGGGGTCGATATCTGGATGTACGACGTTAATTCTTCCGTTGAATGCCGTAGGCTTACCGAACACGATATATTGTTCACCTATTTTGTAATGTGTTCGCGCATATTTTCCTCCATTAAACCAAGTGAGGTCCATCAGGTGAGTTCCGTCGGTAAAGTGAGCCACCACGCGTTCCTTCCTTGGTCCCATTTCGAAAGTTTCGAAACTCAATATTCTACCAAGTATCTGGACATAAGGCATTTCAGTGTTCACTTCGTCTATTCTGTAGACCTTGCTTCTGTCTATATACTTGTATGGGAAGGTCATGAGCAAATCGGCGAAGGTCTTGATGCCGAGTTCGTCACCTAAGACCTTCGCCCTTTTGGGTCCTACCCCTGGCAGGTATGTTATCTCGCTTTCGAGGTTTACCATCAGCAAACAGGCTTGTTGAGTCCGCCCTTGAGTATGGCCTCTGCGAATGCCATGTCAACAGGTCGTGTAATCTTAATGTTTGTAGGCTCGCCATCTATATGCGATTCGCTATCGGTGAATGCCGAGCATACAGACGCATCGTCGGTAAAGGCCTCGCTGAAAGGCTGGTTGTATGCCTTACGCATCACACTGAGCGGGAAACACTGCGGAGTCTGCACCAGTCTATAGTCTGCACGCTGAACATTGCCTTCGCCTATATGATACAATGTGTCTACTACCGGCACTACTGGTATGCACATGTCGTACATACGTGCACCGGCAAAGCAACGCTCTATAAGGTCGACGGTGAGCAAGGGTCGCACACCGTCGTGAACGCCCACCACACCACTTTCGTTGTCGGCAATCATTGCAAGTCCGTTTCTTACCGACTGGTATCTTGTATCGCCACCATTGGCAATACGCACATTCACGTTGAACGAATGTTTCTTGCATAACTCGTGCCAGTATTCCTGTTGGTCAACAGGCAGCACGAGAATGATGTCGAGCTTTGGGGAATAGTCACGGAAGCGGTTTATGGTGTGCATCAGGATAGGCAGTCCCTGAAGTTCCAAAAACTGCTTTGGAATCTCCCCTCCCATACGTAGTCCTTTGCCTCCGGCAACAATTATCGCATGGTCCATCACTTACGAGTCAGGTGGTTGAACATCATGCCTTCTCGCAGCTGGTCGGCAATAGCCTTGCCTCCGAAAATTTCAAGTAGGGCATAGCCATATGGGAAAGCGGCGGCAGGTCCCTCGCCAGTAATGATATTGCCATCGATGGTGACCAGTTCCTTTGTATAATCCGCCCCAATCATGGTTTCCTCACATCCGGGGTAACAAGTGGCCCTTTTGCCTTTCAGCAAGCCAAGAGACCCGAACACCATAGGTGCGGCACATATTGCGGCAATGCGTCGGCCAGCCTCATAGTGCCTTACGATAGCTTTGCGCAGTCCTTCGTGTGCATTAAGGTTTGTCGATCCAGGCATTCCTCCAGGCAACATCAGCAAGTCGGCATCGCCAAGGTCAACATCCTCAAAAAGGGCGTCGACCTTAATCGTCACGCCATGAGCCGATGTAACGAGTTCACTACCAGTAATGCTTACCATTACTATATCCTGTCCTCCGCGACGGAGGATGTCTACCGGTGCCAATGCTTCTACGTCCTCGAAGCCTTCGGCCATGAATTGATATATTTTAGCCATAATAATTTATTTCAATGCCTCCAAATACTTTTTTATAGTTTCATGCAGTCCCATATACAGAGCGTCGCATATAAGGGCATGACCTATGCTCACCTCGTCCACCCATGGAATGTGCTGGTGGAAGTAGTGGAGGTTGACAAGACTGAGGTCGTGACCAGCGTTAAGTCCGAGTCCCAGTTCGCGTGCAGCCACGGCAGCCTCAACGAATGGTTTTATAGCCTCCTCGCGGTTTTCGACATATCCAGAAGCGTAAGGTTCGGTATATAGTTCCACACGGTCAGTGCCACACTCTTTTGCCAGAGCCACCATTTCTGCGTCAGGGTCGACAAATATGGAAGTTCGTATGCCAGCTTCCTTAAATTTTCCCACCACATCGGTTAAGAAAGCCTTGCATTGCTTTGTGTCGTAACCATGGTTTGAGGTAATCTGGTTTTCTGTGTCTGGAACAAGAGTCACCTGTGTAGGTTTCACCTCGAGCACCAGCTCAATATATTTGTCAATAGGGTTGCCCTCGATGTTCAGTTCAGTCGTTATCCTTGGTCTAATGTCGCGCACATCCTGATACCTGATATGTCTTTCGTCAGGTCTTGGATGCACCGTAATGCCCTGCGCTCCAAAAGCCTCACAATCCAGTGCCACCTGAAGCACGTCTGGATTGTTGCCCCCTCGTGCGTTTCTGATTGTAGCCACCTTGTTGATGTTTACGCTCAATTTCGTCATCTTCTTTGTATATATATAAATTGTTCTAAAATAAAAAATGTGGTAGTGATAATAAAAAAGGGTGCAATAATTTTGCAGTTTTACCAAATTCCACTATCTTTGCCACAAAAACATGCGGCAAAGATAATGAAAACCGAGCAAATGACAAAGTATTTCGGGATTTTTTTCTAAAGAATTGCCAATATAAATACACTTATGGCTACACGTACACTCAAATTTGCCATTTTTGGCAACACTTACCAGGCCAAAAAGTCGGCCTTCATCAACGAGATCATCTCTACGCTAAAAGAAAGCGGGGCCGAGGTGAGCATAGATAGCGAGTTCTACCATTTTCTCATCGATGGCGGACGCCTTGATATGCCCATCGACCGTGTGTTTCGTGGCAACGATTTCGAGGCCGACTTTGTTGTGTCTATGGGAGGCGATGGCACCTTTCTTAAAGCGGCAAGTCGAGTGGGTAACAAGGAAATACCCATCATTGGAGTAAACATGGGCAGGCTTGGATATCTTGCCGACGTTCATCCTGAGGAGTTCCATAACTGCGTAGCTGACCTTTACAAAGGTACATACACCATTGAGGACAGGACGGTGATAAAGGTGGAAGCCGAGGGTTGCGACTTTTCAGGCAGCGACTGTGCCCTTAACGACGTGGCTATACTAAAACGTGACAACGCCTCGATGATAACCATCCATGCCAGCATCAATGGCGAGCGTCTCACCACCTATCAGGCCGACGGTCTTGTAGTGAGCACCCCTACCGGCTCCACTGCCTATTCGCTTTCCGTTGGCGGTCCTATTATCGTTCCCGGCACCCATATTTTCTCGCTCACTGCCGTAGCTCCCCATAGTCTGAGCATGCGTCCGATAGTCATTTCCGACGATTCTGTCATCACGCTTCGTGTAGAGTGCCGCAGCCATCATTTTCTTGTTGCATTAGATGGTAGAAGCGAGAAATGTAGCGAAGGTACTACCATTACTTTGCGCAAGGCTCCATACCAGATAAAAATATTAAAGCGCCAGCAATCCACTTATTTCTCCACACTGAGGGAGAAACTGATGTGGGGTGCTGACACTCGCGGAATATAGTCAACTAAACCAGATTACCACGTCCACGACACGGTGTATGTCTGTGCCTCTACCTTGTTTTCTATGTCGTCGGGCAGGTTGCAGAAGAAGTCAATGCCCGTAAGTTCTTCGAGGCGGTCGATACTAACTACATATTTCTTCAGGTCGTCGCCACTTCTGTCCACGTTTTCGTTCAGTGCCCAGAAAGCTATAGCTTTGTAGCCTTCATCATTTTTATACAGGATGGCCATATAGAAATACTTCGGCACTATGAGTTTTCCCTTTATGCGTTCAATAATGTTTTCCTCTGAGTCGATAGTACCGCCTTTACATACATACATTGTATCGGTGGTTGCTCCCCGGTCAACCCATTTTCTCATTCTGTTCTCCATATCGGCCCAAAGTCTTTGGTTGAACTTCGGGTATTGGGGTTGCATGTTTGTAAGATAGAACTACCCGAAGAGCCACCCAGGTCGTCATCATCAGAGCCACAAGCCGCCACCATGAGCATGGTGGCGGCGAGCAGTGAATATATTTTAAATATCTTCATTTACTAAATAATTACGTTTTGGGCAACAGATTATTTCACAATCTTCTTGCCGTTAACGATATTGATACCCTTAGAGAGCTTGTTGACACGCTGTCCTGCTACGTTATATACGGCTCCGTCATTGATTGTCTCAGCCTTAATGTTAGAGATGCCGGTAGTAACACCATTAAGAGAGTAGATGCTTGAACCAGTCATCTCTTTTGTTCCCTTGTAATCAACCAACTTACCGTAAACAATCACCTTATCTCCAACCTTGATTTGGTCTTCAGCAGTAAAATTTTCACCTTCAAGATAATAGCCTCTGTATATCTCCAAATCATTGGCAGAATATTCAGTACCATCACCAATCCAATAAGTAGCGTTACCATACGATGTGCTAACCTCTTTTATCTTGGTAATAGTACCTATTACATAAACCTTAGTCTCCAATCCCAGACCGGCTGTAATGAGGTCGTTAGCCTTTGCTACAGTATAAGCTGTCTCTGGAGTGTTTGTGATATCAACTGATGGTTCGGGCGCTGCTTTTACGATAAGTTTATATGAAACAGAACCAGCCTCAAACTCATCATTTCCTGCAAATTCAGCTGTAATATTAGCTGTACCAGCAGCTACAAGAGTAATAATTCCCTCAGTATCAATAGTTGCCACCTCCGTATTGTCACTGCTATATGTAACAGCGAGATTATTCTCATTGGAAAGAGTTGGGAAATTATTCTCCTCGCTACCAATAGTCACATCACGAGAAGCAACTCCCCATGAAAGACCAGGAGCTTTCTTTGATTCACCAATAAACAGTTCTGCATTGTCAAAACGGATATTTTTTGATGAAGTATTATCAAATTTCAGAGTAACAGAGGCTGTTCCTTCTGCTACTGTTACAGGAATAGTATAATCATTTCCTGTGTTTGTCTTATCACCTATTGTAGCGTCGTCTGATGTAACAGAAAGGGTTCTGTTTGCCTTAAAATTCAATGTCATCTCACCACTCTTTCCTTTCATAGGAATAGTAACTGAGAATGAACCTCCTTTCTTACTGATAAGTAACTCAGGTGCCTCACCTCCTGCTATCGCTTCAATAAAGACTTTGGTTGAAGATTCTCCATCTTTACAAGCGTAGCCATAATCACCACCTGCCGGCACATCATTTGCAGCATAAGAATTAAAGTTTTCTGCCCAAAGGGTTTCTTTCTGTGCAGCCACACTTCCACATACGAGCATCAGCATGCTCAGCAATGAATAACGTAAAGTTTTAATCATAATATTTAAATTTGTTAATAATGAATTTATTCCGCATAAGTGATAACAATCGACTTGGCACGCAACTGGCTTGGTGCTCCAGTAGTAGAAGACATTACTTTAATACTTTAATTCCATTCTTAATGACCAGTCCCTTTGTCTGCGCATCGCGCTTTCTGCCGAGCAGGTCATAAACGGCATCGGTGTCGTCCGTAGCTTCTGCGTCTATAAGGCGCAGGTCGGTGGAGGTGCCGTCGGAGTGAATCACTTTGGCGTTGCTGAATGCGCCGGAGCCTCCCTCTGATGGTTCTGTCGTGGATTCCTTTGCCACGAAATA
>NZ_NPJI01000076.1 GCF_002251435.1 Prevotella sp. P2-180 | reverse complement strand
CGGTGGCAAAGATACGTCTTTTTTCTCTGATTAACAAGAAGGAGGGACGAAAATGGTGTGTATAATTGTTAATTTGTTCACTTTTTCACAGGAATCAATTATCCTGTATATTGGCGATAGTCTTTTTTTTTTGATAAAAGCAGAATGTCTTTGAATAGAGTTAAGTACTCAAGAATACTGTGGCATCGCCGGTTTCTCTCCCGAAGAGATAGCTCCCCTCTTTGCCGAGGCAGCCGCAGTGGAAAACATCTCCCTGCCCAAGGATTTTTTGGAGTGCTACTTCAGATTTTAATTCGTTTTTTTTTGCCGCAAAATTACATATTATCCAATGGTCTTGCAAACAAACGGGCAAAGAATACACTAACCCTAAGGTAAGTATGTTATGGATAATGCCATGCTGTCTCTGAATAGCCCGGCGAGCGCATAGCCCAAGGCGTACACGAATCAAAGATACCAACCCCTGTGACTTGCAATCCAAAGATGCCTGTCCTTGTGACTTACTGATACTCTATTCTTGTGGCAGTACTCCCGCGAGAGTACTCCAGTACTTAGGCGGGAGTACCGCAGTACTCTGGGCAGAGTACTGATGTAATCCAAGGCAGAGTACTGTAGTACTCAGTACGGAGTACTGTGTTAATCATACCAATTGGTGTTCTCCTCATAACTCTTATGTATTGGACAACGTAAGCTTATGTATTGCTGACTGTCAAGAACATGTCCACAAACTGGCTTACATAACGAACCAAAATATTCAGAAAAGCAATCTGAATTAGGAACCGTTAACTGGACACCCTAGTTAATTGTTCAATATCGTAACGAAACGTTACGTTACGATAAATTATGTATTTCAATAGTGTCTTATGATAAAGATTTGGGGATTTTCCTACATTTTCGGGAAAAAGATTTGGGGATTTTCCGACAATTTCGAGAAAAAGATTTGGGGATTTTCGGTTTTATATTATCCTCGTCGAATCATAACGGTTCAACGGGGATATAAATAGTGGATGAGAGATTATCGTTTTGAAAGATATTCAGACAAAAGAATTCTACACCCCTAAGTGTTCAGTCCGTTGAACAGTTTTGTGCCAAAAGTGTTCAGTCTGTTGAACATTTTTAACTATAAAGTGTATTGTTCATTGAACTTTATTTTGTAATTTTGCAGCCGAGATACAATAATATATTTTGGAAAAGATGGAAACTTTGATTAGAAGATACCTGAATTATTTGGGTAATGTCAGCCTTGAATATGTAAGGGACTTGGAGTCCGAAATTGATTGGAACGACAGGTTGATATCTATAAGGGGACAGCGTGGTGTTGGCAAGACAACCATGCTGCTTCAGCATATTCTTAAAACCTTTGGAGACTGTGATACCACAAGTGTTATATATGTCAGTCTCGACAATATCTATTTTGCCAATCACGGTCTGCTTGATTTCATTGAGACTTTCCATCAAAGAGGTGGTAAATTCTTGTTCCTTGATGAGGTGCATAAATATAAAGGATGGAGTGTGGAGGTGAAAAATGCATACGACGAATATTCTGACCTTCATATAGTCTTCACCGGTTCATCGCTTATCAATATTCTTGATTCGGAGGTGGATCTTTCCCGACGTTGTATTTCATACGATATGCAGGGACTTTCTTTTAGGGAGTATCTTGCTCTTTTCAAGGGTGTTAACATGCCCACAATGCCATTGGAAGAAATTCTCAGTGAGCCAGAAAAGATGTGCAGAAGGGTATGCTCGGAAGTAAAGCCTTTGCAGTTCTTCAATGAATATCTCCAATACGGGTATTATCCATTTCTGTTGGAGGGCGCAAAGTCGTATGCCATGAGAATAGAGAACATCGTGAATATGATTATTGAGACCGAACTGCCCATTATGAGGAGTTTGGATAGTGGGAATATTCGCAAGATAAAGGCTCTGTTGTCTATACTTGCATCAGGATTGCCAATGTCAATAGACACTGTAAAACTCTCAAAAATGGCAGAGGTGTCACGAACAACCTTGCTTGCCTATCTGCAACATCTTGATGCAGCCAAGATAATACGTCTTCTCTATTCCGATAATCACAGTGTGAAGCGGATGCAGAAACCCGACAAGGTTTATCTTGAGAACACCAATATGCAGTATGCGCTTGGTGGAATGGAAGTGAACATGGGGAATATCCGCGAGACATTCTTTGCTAACCAATTGTCGCATGCCCATACAGTGGAATACAGCAGTACGGCTGCCGACTTCCTTATTGACGGCAAATACACCTTTGAAGTAGGTGGAAGTGCCAAGGATGGACGGCAAACTGCCGAAGTGTCAAATGCTTGGATAGCTGCCGATGATGTAGAGCATGCCATTGGTAACAAACTCCCTCTGTGGCTTTTCGGTTTTTTATATTGATGGGCTTTCGACATTTAAATTTGTTTAAACAATGCTGTGTACTTAATTTTTCGATGTCCCTTTCTTCATGTATCGTTTGGCAACAGTTTTTGGTTAGCGTCCGTACGCTCTCTCCACAGGGTTTGTCGGTTGCGCCGAATTGATATAAAGGGTTCCCGGTAGCGAGGATGTCAAGCAGCCCGGGATTTGTCTTAGAGGCTAAGTGGTTTTTCATTATGGCTTCATTAAGTCATTCAGTGTTATTTCGTATTGTACTATACCACTATACATATGTCTTGCCCACACGTCTCCTTCCATATATTGCAAGAAATTCCGCTCTCCCACTATCGTAGAGTTCGTTGATTTCTCTAATCTCTTCGTTTCTGCCTATTAATGTGTCCATACTTCTTTTATTGCAATTTCGTCACAAAGATACAAAAAAGAATTGATTTGGCGGAATATATATACTGAAAACCGCCAAATTATAACAATATTTACCATTTCTGGCGGAATATACATATTAAATTCCGCCAAAGGGGTATGAGCGATGTGCCTAAATTTTCCATTCCACCAAATAAAACTGTATTTATTTATCGATTTTCTTATAATTATTTGGAGATTATTTTTTTTTATAGTAATTTTGCGGCATTATGGCTCGATTGTTATATATCATAGCGGGATGTAATGGGGCAGGAAAGACCACGGCTTCCATGACGATACTACCAAAAGCTCTTTTGGTAAGGGAATTCGTGAATGCTGATGAAATCGCCAAAGGATTGTCGCCATTCAACCCTGAAGGAGTGGCAATAGAGGCTGGAAGACTTATGCTTGAAAGGATAGATTGTCTGATTAGAAGAGGAGAGTCTTTTTCCATCGAGACTACACTTGCCACACGCTCATATATCAATCTTGTAAGACGTGCTCATACCGAAGGATACCAAGTGCATCTTATTTACTTTTGGTTGAAATCCCCAGAACTGGCTATGCAGCGAGTGGCTGAGCGAGTTGCCCATGGTGGCCACAACATTCCTCAGGATGTCATTATCAGAAGATATTCCGCTGGTATCTCCAACCTTTTCAATCTGTTTATGAATGAGGTTGACAGTTGGATGATATACGACAATAGTGATAATGCCAGAGTGGAAATTGCTGTTGGTTCAAAGGATGTATCATATATTACAGATTTTGCAAAATTTGAAACGATTAAAAGCTATGTCAGAAAAAGAACTTGAGATATTCCGTAATAAAGTGAGGGCAGGCCTTCTTGAGGCCGAGCGCAATATGCTGCATGAAAAGGCGGCGAGGGGAGAGACGTGTGTCTATCAAGACGACAACGGAAGGATATATCATGTTGCGGCAAAAGATGTGATTGCCGCCAATCCCCGGTTTCAATAATCATGCCTGATACAAGAAAATGTTGACATCATCCACTGTCAGAAGGCGATGGAATATCTGCCTGAAGAAATGCAGAACGTTATTTTATCCACGAAATAATTTTGTCGAGCACTTCTTGTGATATGGTCTCCTCGATTTGGTGATATTCCACTATCGAGCCGGTAGTGCAGTGCTGGAACAGGTGGTTGAGATCATCGTATGCTATAGTCTCGTGAATACAGTTGGTGAGCCCGTTTTCTAACACTTCGAGATTCTGTTTGTATTCCACCTGTGTGTCCTTCTTGCCGTTGAGTGCGAGTACGGGGCATTTGATGTTCGGGAGTGAGCTCTGGATGTCTATTGTTATGAAATGACGTATATATGGCGATGTGAGCAGTTTTTTGGCCTGTTCAATTATGGGCTTGAAGTTCTCCATATTTTCAGCGCCTTTGAGATATTCGTCAATGTCTTGTCCTGCCGCCACTTTGTCGAATATGTCGCTTATCGCGTCGCTGTATTTTTTCACCGTTTCTTCCTGCATGCCAATAGAGCGTAGGGATGCTATGCTCTGATTCAATGATGTCTGTTTTCCCGAAATGGCCATTCCTGCCAACGACACAATAAAGTCGGCCTTGCCTTCACTGGCGAGCATAAGTGCAATGGTGCCGCCCTCGCTGTGCCCGATTACTCCAACCGACTTGAATTTCCTGCGCAGGAAGTCGATTCCTGCTGCGGCGTCCTGTTTGAAGTCATTTGTGGTGAAGTTGGTGAATGTTATTCCCTTGTTTCCCCAACCTCTGTCATCATATCTCAAAGAGGCTATGCCTTTGCGTGCCAATGCATCGGCTATCACTGCAAATGGCTTATGCTCGAAGAGTTCCTCATCGCGGTTTTGCTGTCCGCTGCCAGTAACCATCACCACCACTTTGGTGTTTTTATCCCATCCTTCGGGCAGAGTAAGTGTACCATTGAGCGTTATGTCTCCATTTGAGAATGTCACTTCTTCTGTAGTGTATGGAAATGGCGGCACTGGAGTTTGCGGACGATTATTCTTTTGCTTTCCAGGCTTGAGAGTTAGTGGAAATGACATGCCGTTTTGAGTGAATGTGCCAGTGATGGCTTGCTCTTCCATTGTGCCCTCAAAGGTTGCTCCAATCATTCCGACTGTCACTTTAAGCTTTCCCTCGGGCGTGATGCTTTTTTCAGCCTTTATTCCCTTTGCTCCTTGTGATGGAGAGTCGATGGTGCAACCCTTGTCGGTGAAGTTAAACACCAAAGGCAGTTTCATGCCTTGAATATTCAGTTCGCCCGACCAAGATCCGTTCTGTGCATTTGCCAAAGATGTTGTCAAACATATAAATGTAGAGATTAAAAGTTTTTTTATTTTCATAATTATTGTGTATATTATTAGATAATATTCCATTTGTCGCAAGCCGATAGCTAAGCTTTTCAGAAATCGCCGTAAAGGTAAGTATAATTTTCCATTCCACCCAATAAAACCGTATTTATTTATCGATTTTCTTATAATTATTTGGCGATTATATTATTTTATTGTAATCTTTCTTTACTTTTGCCCAATTTATGTTAAATCCTGCTACAGCTTATTCTCATATATAAATAAAATAGGTGGCCTTTGCAGCCTAATCGCATAAATACAACTGGATTTACGTTACTTAATTGTTTTGCAAATATAATCATTTTTTTTGGATTACCGATAATATATATACCTCACTTTTTTTGTTTTTTAATGTAATGTATCTATATATTTTAAACCCTATTAACACTCTCGCGCAAAAATAAGTGTATTTCCAAAATACGAAACATTTCCAAATGTTTATGTTACAAATGTTTTGTTGAGATAAGAGATATGTTTGTAACTTTGCACCCGAAAACTCTGAATATAATATCTAGCTAAAAAATTACAATGAATCGAAAACTATTATTAGTAACTATCAGCCTGTTCTGTGCCGTGATGGGCATACATTCACAGGACAATGCCAAGTCGGAGGATACTGGAAATTATGGCACAACAAGAAGTATGTCAGAAGGTATCAACCATGCCCTCGAGGTGACTACAGCCGAAGCCAAGGAAAATATATGGGACTGGCAGATGCACTACAAGCTCGATGCCCCGTTGACAGTTGGCAAGAAGTATGAACTCAAGGCACGTGTCAAGGGGTCTGGTAACGGTACTCTGGCACTGTGGCCTATCGACACAGCTTCTTCCAACACTAACCAGTGGGGTGGAAGCAACGACGTACAGTATGAGAAAGACTACAAATTCACCACTTCATGGAATACGTTCACTTGGAACTTCTCTGCACGCTTTCCGCTCAACGAACTTGACTTTGTATTCGGACAGTATGGCGGAAGCATCTTCTTTGACGACGTGACATTGAAAGAAGTGGGAAGTGACAAGGAGCTTATTGTAAATGGTGACTTCGAGAGCACACTTACCGCCAACTGGGAAAAAATCTCATGGCAAGGTGGAGTGAGCTTTAAGGTAGTGAGCACATCGTATAAGGGCGACCTCCTGCAGGCCATCAAGGACGCCAAGGCAACTCTTGAGGAAAGTGCCGATTTGAAACGTGAAGAGGCCGTTGCCGCTCGCGCAGAACTCGAGAAGGCCATTGCCGACGCTGAGGCTTTTGTGGCAGAGAACGATGAAGACTATATTGCAGAGACCGAGAAACTGAAAAAAGCGACAGCCAATCTCTCCCAATGGATTGGTGTACCAGAATCCGCCGACCCTAATTTCCAAATATATCTATGCTTCGGACAGTCAAACATGGAGGGTAACGCCACTCCTGAGGCTCAAGACTACGAAAATGTGTCCGAACGCTTTAAGATGATGGCTGCCGTGGACTTCAGCAATCCAGTGAGAAAGCGTGGCGAGTGGTATACCGCAATCCCGCCTCTTTGCCGTCAAGGCACAGGACTTACACCAGCCGACTATTTCGGACGCACCATGGTGGAGAAGCAGGCCGATAATATTACCGTGGGAGTCATCAACGTGGCAGTGGGTGGAACGAGTATCAAGGGATTCATGGAAGAGTATGTAGCCGACTATGTGGCTGGTGAGCCCGACTGGTTCAAGAACTATATGGCTAACTACGACAACAATCCTTTCCGCCGGCTTGTTGAGACAGCTAAACGTGCACAGAATTATGGCATCATACGCGGTATACTCATGCACCAGGGCGAGACTGACGGAGGCATGGGAAACTGGACTGAGAATGTGAAGAAGGTATACGAGCGTCTGCTCAGTGAACTCAATCTTTCAGCAGATAATGTGCCATTGCTTGCCGGTGAGACAGTACAGACCGACCAAGGCGGATATTGCGGCGGATTCAATTCTGTCATTGCCACACTGCCTAATGTGATACCGACAGCCCATGTCATTTCGTCGAAGGGATGTCCGCAGAAGGGTGACGGACTACACTTTACTGCCGAGGGCTATCGCACCATTGGAAAACGTTATGCCGAGTGCATGCTCAAGTTGCTGACCAGTACTGGTATCGACGATGCCACTGCCGAAAGCCACAAAGTGGCCAAGGAAGAGTGGTTTGACGCTACAGGCCGTAAGGTGGATGCCAAGGCTAAAGGACTGCTTCTCAAACGTCTTACTATGACGAATGGGGCGGTATTAGTAGAGAAAACCATTAAATGAGACTTTTATTAACTTACAATCCATAATATGCTACAAAAAATGCAAATACTGAAAAATGCTTGCCTCGCACTGTTTTTGACAGTGGGAGCTACTACTGCCCTTGCACAACCACGACACATTGGTAACGTGGAAGAACCTACGGGCTACAAAGACACGTATAAGGACTATTTTACCGTAGGTGTAGCCCTTAACTTCCGTAATATCGCCTCTTCAGAACAGATGGCGATGGTGAAGAAGAACTTTAATAGCGTAACGGCAGAGAACGCCATGAAGCCAGGTGAGATTCATCCTAAGGAGGATGTGTGGAACTGGGCTGGTGCCGACAGCATTGCCAACTGGTGTCGTAGAAATGGTGTGAAGATGCGCGGCCACTGCTTAGCATGGCATAGCCAATTTGCCAACTGGATGTTTACCGACAAGAAAGGAAAGCCTGTCAGCAAGGAGGTGTTCTATGAGCGTCTGCGAGACCATATACACCAGGTGGTAACCCGTTATAAGGACATAGTGTATGCCTGGGACGTGCTTAACGAGGCCATTGCCGACGGCGACGGACGTCGTGCGCCATGGATGAAGGAAGAACCGAGCCCTTACCGCAAGACGAAGATGATGGACCTTTGCGGCGAGGAGTTCATCGTCAAGGTGTTCCAGTTTGCCCGCGAGGCCGACCCTAACGTAAAGCTCTTCTACAACGACTACAATGCAGCCCAACCAGCCAAGCGCGACCGTATATATAATATGGTGAAGAAAATGAAGGAACAAGGCGCACCAATCGATGGTATCGGAATGCAGGGCCACTACAACATCTATGGCCCTTCGATGGAAGACTTCGAGGCAGCCATTAAGAAATATTCGCAGATAGTAGGCGAGATACACATCACCGAGCTCGACCTCCGCACTAACGAGGAGATGGGTGGTCAGCTGCAGTTCAGCCGAGGTAAGTCTTATGATGTTCCCGAATATATCAAGACCCTTCATCAGTCTCAGTATGAGAACCTATTCCGCGTGTTGCGTCGCAACAAGGATGTCATCACCAATGTAACTTTCTGGAACCTCTCCGACGCCGACTCTTGGATTGGTGCAAACAACTATCCTCTGCCTATCGACAAGAACCTTAAATATAAAAAGGTATATTATGCTCTGAAGAACTTCAATCCAGCTCTCGACAATGCCGTGGTGAAGGAAGACTTCCGGCCGTCGCCATTGAACCAGCCTGGCCAGCAATATCCAATGGTCAACTCTCAGGGTTATGCCCGCTTCCGGGTTGTGGCTCCCGATGCCAAGTCGGTCATCGTAAGCCTCGGCCTTGGTGGTTCTGGCGGTACTGTGCTTCATAAGGATAAGGAAGGAGTATGGACAGGCACCACCGAAGGCCCGATGGATCCTGGTTTCCACTACTATCACTTAACTATCGATGGTGGTGTGGTTAACGACCCAGGCGCAAAGAACTACTATGGTTCAATTCGTTGGGAGAGCGGCATCGAGATACCATGTGCCGACCAGGACTTCTTCGCATACAAGAATGTTCCTCATGGACAAGTGGTTGAAGTAAACTTCCCGTCAAAGAACACTCCTGCCGATAATGCTCATTGGATTGGCGAGGGCGGTCCACGCGCCTTTGTCTATCTGCCTCCAACATACGACGGCAAGAAGAAGTTCCCTGTGCTCTACCTGCAGCACGGCTGGGGAGAGGACGAGACTGCATGGATGAACCAGGGACGTGCCAACCTCATCATGGATAACATGATAGCCGAAGGCAAGTGCGAGCCGTTCATCGTAGTTTGCACATACGGCCTGACCAACGAGTGCAAATGGGGACACATGCACGAGTTCGACTGGACAGTGTTCCAGCGTGTGCTCGTAGAAGACCTCATCCCATATATCGACGCAAACTTCAAGACCAAGGCCGACAAGCGCTACCGTGCCATGGCAGGACTGTCGATGGGTGGCATGGAGACTAAGATGTGTACTCTGAAATATCCCGAGGTATTCGACTACTGGTGTCTGCTCTCCGGCGGTACTTACACTCCCGAGGACATCAAGGACAAGAGCCAGGTGAAGACCATCTTCATCAGCTGTGGCTCAAAGGAGAATCCTGAAGGCGTGACCAAGGCCGTCGAGGCTCTGAAGGCTGCTGGCATCAATGCTGTAAGCTACGTCTCAGAAGGCACTGCCCACGAGTTCCTCACCTGGCGTCGCTCACTGAGGGAAATGGCTCCACTGCTGTTTAAGTAACTAAACGAAAAATTGAGAATAATGAGGATTAGAAACATGCTTTTGGCTGGCTTGACAGCTGCCACTGCCACTGTCCAAGCACAGAATCCGGTTGTGCAGACGTGGTTTACTTCAGATCCAGCACCAATGGTAGATGGTGACAGGATGTATATGTACACCGGACACGACGAGGACAATGCCGACTTCTTCTGGATGTACGAATGGCGTTGCTACTCCACGGCTGACATGGTGAACTGGACCGACCACGGCGGACTGATGTCGCTGGACACTTTCTCTTGGGCTGACGACCGCGCATGGGCTGCCCAGACCATCAAGCGCAACGGAAAATACTACTGGTACATCTGCGCCCACTCGAAAATCACCAACGGCATGGCTATCGGCGTTGCCGTTGCCGACTCGCCAACAGGTCCTTTCAAGGATGCCTTAGGGAAACCTCTCTTCGACAATGGTTCGTGGGACAATATAGACCCGACGGTGATGATAGATGATGACGGACAGGCATACATCTACTGGGGTAATCCACAATTATATTTTGCCAAGCTGAACAACGACATGGTATCGTTCAACGGCGAAGTGAAAAAGATACCGATGACTGAAGAAGGCTTTGGCGCTCCTTCAATGAAAGAAAGGGAGAAGGGCAAGAAATACAAGGACTGCTACACCGAAGGTCCGTGGATAACAAAACGCAACGGCAAGTACTGGCTGCTTTATGCTGCTGGCGGAGTGCCCGAGCATATCGCATATTCTGTGAGTGACAAACCCGAAGGGCCATGGAAATATATGGGGCCGATAATGCCTCTCGAAGACACAAAGTCGTTTACCAACCACTGCGGTGTGGCAGACTTCAAGGGACATAGCTACTTCTTCTACCATACAGGAAAATTGCCTCGCGGTGGAGGCTTCGGCCGCAGTTGTGCAGTCGAAGAGTTTAAGTACAATGCCGATGGTACATTCCCTATTATCCATCACACCGACAAAGGCGTTGACCCTATAGGAAAACTCTGTCCATTCCAGCGTGTGGAGGCTGAGACCATGGCCTTTTCACGTGGTGTGAAGTCTGAGCAGAACGCTGCCGATGGTGTATATATCACCGAAATCCACAATGACGATTATATAAAGGTACGCGAGGTGGACTTTAACAAGCAGCCCCGATTCTTCTCTGCTTCTCTGGCAAGTGGTATGCGCGGTGGAGTGATGGAACTTCATCTCGACAGTATCAAGGGCGAGAAGATTGCTGAGATAAAGATAGGTAATACAGGAGGATGGGAGAACTGGACATCTGTGAAGATTGAGATAGAGAAGACTGTCAGCGGCACCCGCGACCTCTACTTCGTGTTCAAGGGAGAAAAAGGCGTAAAGCTGATGAACTTCAACTGGTGGCAGTTTACCGATGGCTCTGAGATGAAATCTAACAAGGCAGGATTAATCCCATCAGAAACCAATCTCCCCGGTTGCTCTTCACCATCTCTCGATATGGAAAATCGTGCCCATTTCTCCATCTTTGCGCCAAAGACCAGCAGAATTGTCGTAGACGTGTGCGGAAAGAAATATCCGATGGAGAAAGATGCCAACGGACTGTGGACCTGTACTACTGACCCATTGGTGGTGGGCAATCACTATTATTTCCTCGAAGTCGATGGCTATAGGGTTTCCGACCCGAACACCTATACCATTTTCGGTTGCAGTCGCATGGCAAGCCAGATAGAAGTGGCAGAAGGAGAGGAAGGTGACTACTATCGTCCGCAGCAGGGTGTGGCAAAAGGTCAGGTGCGTTCTGTGGAGTATTTTTCTGAGACACAGAAGAAATGGCGTCGTGCCATGGTTTACACTCCTGCCGACTACGACAAGTCGAAGAAGAAGTATCCTGTGCTTTATCTTCAGCATGGCATGGCAGAAGACGAGACAGGATGGAGCACCCAAGGCCGCATGAACCATATCATGGACAACCTGATTGCTTCTGGTGAGTGCGAACCGATGATAGTCGTAATGGAGAGTGGCGATATCGAGGTAGGGTTTGCTCCACGTATGGGTGCAGGCAACCCAGAAGAGCAGCGCATGCAGTATGGAGCCTCTTTCTATACAGTACTCTTGGAAGACCTCATACCGATGGTAGAGCGCACCTTCCGTTGCAAGACCGGTAGAGAGAATCGTGCCATGGCAGGGCTCTCATGGGGAGGCTTTCAGACCTTCAATGTAGTCTTGCCTCATCTCGACAAGTTTGCCTATCTCGGTACATTCAGTGGGGCTCTCTTTGGTATTGACGTGAAGACCTGTTTTGATGGAGTGTTTGCCGATGCCGACAAATTCAACTCCCAGGTGAAGTATTTCTTCATGGGCTGTGGCAGTGAGGAGAACTTCGGAACTGAACAGATGACCACCCAGTTGAAGCAGATGGGAATAAATGTGGACTTCTATGTTTCTCCCGGCACTCATCACGAGTGGCTCACCTGGCGACGCTGTCTCAAACAATATCTACCTCATCTTTTTAGAAAAAATTGATTTATTATTATTCTTATAAACAGTCGGGAATCTATGATTTTCGACTGTTTTCATGTATCATATATGCTATTTTTTGTTGTTTTTGTATCTTTTTTGTTATATTTGATACATACGGTAAAGTATATGTTACAAATGCGTATATGAAATACAAATGAAAAGAATTACCTTTGCACCGATTTTTCTAATGAAAAGTTACAAACCTATTTATTAATAATTTTGCTACAATCTATGAGAATTGTGAAAAAGTTACAAAAGCCACTAATGCTATTGTTCTTGTTCTGTTTGCTTCCTTTAGGAGCATTGGCTCAGAGCTTAATCAAGGGAACAGTAAATGATGAAAATGGCGAACCAGTCATTGGTGCTACCATTAGAGTGCTTGGTTCAAATGCCAGTACAGTCACTGACTTGGACGGTCGTTTTCAAGTAAATGCAGCCCCCGATGCACAATTGTCCATATCCTATATAGGATTTGGAACACAGACTGTGAATGTTAAGGGGCAAAAGGACCTTACCGTAGTCATGAAGTCTGAAGACACGACTCTCAATGATGTCGTTGTCATCGGTTACGGTACAATGAAGAAAAAGCTCGTTACAGGTGCTACAGTACAGGTAAAGGGTGACGACATTGCAAAGCTCAACACAACCAACGCGCTTGAGGCAATGGCATCTTCATCTCCCGGTGTCCAGATCACACAGTCATCTTCACAGCCTGGTAAGGGATTCAGCGTTACTATCCGTGGTAAGGGTACTATCGGCAACTCTGCACCTCTTTATGTAATAGATGGTGTTCCCGGTGGTAACCTTGACGGAATCAACCCCGCCGACATCGAGAGCATCGACGTACTTAAGGATGCTGCTTCTGCTGCTATCTACGGTGCCCGTGGTGCTAACGGTGTTATCCTTGTTACAACAAAGCAGGGTAAGGTTGGTAAGATTGAACTTTCCTACAACGGTTCTATGGGTTGGTCAAATGCCTACAAGCGTCCGCAGCTTCTGAATGCCCAGCAGTATATGACAATCATGGACTAGTATAGCTTCAACACCTCTGGTCAGAAGTGTGATTTCTCTGCTTATATTCCGCAGAACGTTCTCGACAAGGTAGCCGAAGGTTGGACAGGTACCGACTGGTGGGGTGCATTTGAGAATGAGAATGCTATTCAGCAGAATCATTCCGTAACCCTTACTGGAGGTTCAGACCGCTCTAAGTTCGCTTTGTCTTACACCTACACCAGCAACGAAGGTATCATGGGTGCAGACGTAGCTTCATACTACAAGCGTAACACTATCCGTATCAATAGCGACCACGTTCTCCTTAAGGCTAAGGATTTCGATGTAATCACTATCGGTGAGAATATATCTATTGGTTACGACAGAAGCCATGACTTGGCCGAGGGTGGTATGTATTGGAGCTATATCCACAGCTTGCTTCAGACCAACCCGCTCGTTCCAATGTATGCCAACGTGGTAGATCCAAATGCAGCTCCCGGTGAATTGTACAACCATGAAAAATATGGTGCCGGTTGGAACGACTTTTGGTTCAACAACCCCTACGAAGGTCTCTCAAAGGGAGGTTTCAACTCTATGGCAGAGAGCCGCAACCTTAATGTAAATGCCACTGGTTTCGTTACCATCCAGCCTATCAAGGGTTTGAAGTGGCGCACACAGTTAAACTATAACTGGAATACTAGTGCTTACCGTAGCTTTGCAGAGCCTCGCTCTCCTTCATCTGGTTCAGGTACAGTTACTTCTTACAATGTTAGCCAAAGCTCAAACATGAGCACCAACTGGTCTGTTGAGAATACTCTGACATATAAGCTTCCTACAATAAATGAACACAATATTACTGTAATGGCAGGTCAGTCATTCCAAAGCACAGCTTGGGGCGCAAATCTCAGTGGCTCTAACTCTGTTAACTTCGGCTCACAGTTTGCTACTCTCAAGGGTTGGAATTCTGCATACCTGTCAAACTTCAGCACCGACCTTGCTAACGCCACACTTAGTGGAAGCCCTAATGATGAAGAGTATCTGGCTTCTTGGTTTGGTCGTATCTCTTGGGACTACAAGGAGAAGTATATGGCTACCGTGACAATGCGTTACGATGGTTCTTCTATCTTCAACAAGGGTAAGCGTTGGGGTTCGTTCCCATCTGTATCTGCAGGTTGGGTAATCTCTAACGAGAAATTCATGGAAAGCACCCAGAGCTGGTTGGACTTCTTGAAGATTCGTGCTTCTTGGGGTCAGAATGGTAACAACTCTATTGCAAAGTATCAGTATCTCGCTACAATCGCCCAGTCTGGTTCTGCTGGTGATAGCGGTTACAAGTTCAGCGACGACTATAGTTTCACCTTCACCGGTAAACCAAATGTTGGTGCTTACGCAAACATCGTACCAAATCCTGATGTAACATGGGAGACTTCAGAGCAGCTCGACCTCGGTTTCGACGCCCGCTTCCTCAACAGCCGCCTTGCTCTTAGCTTCGACTGGTATAAGAAGACCACAAAGGATTGGCTCATCGTTGCCCCACGTATTGCCATCGAGGGTACTAACCCTGCATACATCAACGGTGGTGACGTTCAGAACACCGGTGTTGAAATCGGTCTCTCTTGGAACGACAGAGTAGGCAAGGACTTCTCTTACAATGCAAGTGTAAATATCGCTACTAATAAGAATGAGGTAACACGTATTGCCAACGAGAACGGTTATATCAATGGTACAGGTGGCGTTCTCTCACAGGGAACAGAGTATATCTACCGTGCTCAAGTAGGTAAGCCAATCGGTTACTTCTTCGGTATGTCTTACAGTGGAATCTGGCAGAACCAGGAGCAGATCGACGCTGCACGCGCAGCAGGCAAGGCTGTTCTCGACAACGCCCAGCCTGGTGACTGCATTTGGGATGACTACAATGGTGATGGCGTTATCCAATATGCAGAAGGTGCTGCTTGCGACCGTCATGAGATAGGTAATCCAAACCCAGACGTAACTCTCGGTATCAACCTTGGTTTCAACTGGAAGGGACTTGACTTCTCAGTAAACGGAGCAGGAGCATTTGGTCAGCAGGTTATGCGTTCTTATCGTTCGTTCGCCGACTCTTGGTGGCACAACTACGACACCACTATCTTTGATCGTTGGCATGGCGAGGGCACATCAAACACTCAGCCACGTATCTCTGGTACAGGTCATAACAATACAGTATGGGTATCTACCCGCTATATGGAGAATGCCGACTACTTCAAGATTAAGGCAGTAACTCTCGGTTACGACTTTACTAAGGTATGGAAGAGCAGCCCATTCCAGCAGCTCCGTCTTTATGTACAGGCTCAGAACCTCTACACATTCACAGGCTACACTGGTCTCGATCCTGAGGTAGGTTCTGCAGGTGGTGCCGATGGTTGGGCTTCAGGTATTGACCTCGGTCTTTATCCTCCATCGCGTACATATCTCGTAGGTGTTAACATTAAATTTTAATACGTATAAAAGGTTATGAAGAAATATATTTTATCAGCATTAGCTGTTTGTTCAGCTGCAATATTTACATCCTGCGATGACATGTTGGACACCGATCCGCGTGTTACCGACGCTACTTCGGCTACCTTCCCGGGTAAGATCGCGGATGTTGAGGCTTTGAATACTGCCACCTATAGTATTATGAACACAATGGGCGGTGGTGACGCCGATACACAGAACCCATTCTATTGGTGGGAGCTTATGTCCGACAACTGCTTTGGCTCTGGAGGTCTGCAGGACAATAAGGTTAAGTCGTTGCATCATCTTGTTCAGATGAATTCCAACCAGTATGAGCAGCCATTTGTCCTCCTTTATGGTGGTATCAACCGTGCCAACAACCAGATTGAGACAATCGACAACGTTGACTGGACAGGTAATGAGGCAAAGCGCAACCAGCTTCTTGGTGAGGGTTACTTCATGCGTGGTCTCTACACACTTTGGCTCACACAGCTCTATGGCGATGTGCCATTGATCACTGCAACCTTGATTACTGAGGAGATGAAGGCTCAGGTAAGTGCAGAGGAAGTTATCTATCCTCAGATTCTCTCTGACTTCGTGTCTGCTCAGAATCTTATGAGTACTGAGAAGAGCTCTGGTCACGCCAACAAGTATGTTGCTGAGGCTTTCATGGCTCGTGCATATATGTTCTGGGCAGGTTTCTATAAGAAGGTTGCTGACCTTTCTACAGGTTCAGCTCCTGCTATCAACCTCGTTGAGCAGGAGGGTTGTACTGCAGCTTCTCTTTCTCAGGCCGACGTAGTTAATGCCCTTAGAGACGTGGTAAATTCAGGCGCTTACGAGCTTCTTGAAGACTATCGCTCACTCTGGCAGTACTCTAACAGCTATGTATGGGACGAGACTCAGAAGGCTATTGAGACAGGAACAGGTCATGCTTACAAGTTCATTGCCGACATGAAGCGTGAGCACTGTTTCGACCAGCCGGGCATGGGTAATGGCAACAAGGAGGAACTCTTCCAGATTCAGTTCATGAATGCTTCTAATTGGAATCTTGATCAAAAGGGTCCATACTCTTGTGCTCGTATGTATTGCAACTACCTCTCTGTATTCTGGGCTCTCCGCGTTAACGGACATAACGGTGACCGCGATCATACATATCCATTTACTCAGGGTTGGGGACAGGGTACTCCTTCAAACAATATCTGGGATGACTGGACAGTTGCCGAGAACGAAGGTGGCTACACCGACATCCGTAAGCTTGGTTCTTTGATTGATGGTGTTACCGAGAACAAGGAAATCGACTATGAGTTCGTTAAGGACTGCTGCGAGGCTTCCGGTTTTGGTGTAAAGAAGTACAATGGCGTTACTCTTGATGCTTTAACTGGTGATACACCTTGGTGGGACTTTGCAGGAGGTGAAAACTTCAAGGGTACACTTGAAAACCCGATGCAGGGTGACCATTTTGAGGACTTCTACCTCATGCGCTATGCTGACGTTCTCCTGATGCTCTCTGAGATGACAGGTGATGCCCAGTATATGAACCAGGTTCAGAAGCGTGCAGGTGTTCCTGAGACACCATATTCTCTGAAAGAACTCCAGAACCAGCGTCGTTGGGAGTTTGCATTCGAGGGTCTCCGCTTCAACGATATGCGTCGTTGGTCTGGTATTGATGGTGGTGAGTCATGCTATGCAGCCAAGGCTCTCCAGGCACAGGCTGGCAAGCAGATGGTTGTTAAGGGTAATGTAGCCAACAAGACTGCCATGAAGCACATGACTTGCTCTTGGTCAAAGCGTTATGCTGACACTAATGGTTTCTTGGCTAAGCCACAGTCACAGATTACTCTTATGAATGGTAACCTCATCCAGAACCCAGGTTGGGATGAAAACACCCCAGAAACAGAGAAACAGTATGTCGATCTCTATAATTAATTAAAATAAGAATTCAGAATATGAAAAAGATATTTTTGTTTTTTGCAGCAGTAAGCCTACTTTTCGCTTGCGATCCTACATCTGAGGATATAAGCAATGGCGGAAACATCACTGCAGAACAGCTTAAGGCTATGTCAACGGTAACAGTTGACAAGGATGCCAACGGCCAAAATGGAAATGTAATCACTTGCAACACCACTGCTCCTGTGAATGCGAAGTGGACTATTAGTGGTAAGGATTTCTTTAATAACTACGCCACTAAGAAGGTGAAGCTTGGTGAGCATACTGTCACTCTGACAGGACTCTGTGCCGACGGTACTGTTGTTACAGCTGACTTCCCAGTACAGTGTAATGTAATTACCAACCCGCTCGAAAGATTCTATATCTATGGTGCTCCGGGCAGTGGCCAGGAGCCATTCCAGCCAGGTGCATGGGATGCTGCAGCCATGCGTTTCAGTGACAATGAGGGTAAGCACCTTCCTTTCCTCTCCGACGAGGTGTATTGGGGCTTCAAGACCCTTATCTTCGACCTCTCTGACGTGAGTGAGGATTGCGCTGGACGTATCATGAATGGTTGGTGGAGTGCCCGCTATGATGGTGATACAGATGTTCATTGGACAAATGGTCTGTGGGAACTTCCTCTCACCGAGGCTATTGCCAAGGACTGTGCACGCGGTAATGGTGGCGCTGGTAGGGACCTCGACATCATGGTTACTTCCGGTAGCATGACTGTAAACGCTATCTACTATGAGGAATAATCATTCCTTGATGAAATAACTAAAAAAGGTTGGCTCATTTTTTGGGCCAACCATTTTTCATTGTATGAACAATTTGTATTATCTGAATGGTAAAGGACGTTTCTATGGCAAGTAAGAAAACAATAAATAAGGTATCTCTCTATGGAAGTGTTTTGGCTTTCATCGTATTTGTTGTATATATACTAAGTGTTAATCAGGATGTATTATATACGGCACACGACCATTCCGAATTTCTCTATGGCGATACATTCTTCAACCGCTTAATGTCACAACCATTCGGAGCAATACAATATGTAGGAGCTTGGCTGACACAGTTTTTCTATTACCCGGCTTTAGGTTCGGCAATGTTGGGAGCTATCTGGATACTTTTCTTTATTGTCGGCAAAAAAGCATTCCAACTGCAAGGAGGTTCCTGGGCATTGATGCTCTTGCCAGTGGCATGCCTTCTTACATCGGTAGTTGATTTAGGCTATTGGATTTATTTCCTTACAATACGAGGCTACTGGTTTTCACAGTCAGTAGGACTTCTCCTAATGTTGCTGTTGTTGTGGGCAGCACGTTCTACCACACCCCGTAAATGGCATTTCATCTGGTATCTTTCAGGTTTCTTCCTCTATCCCGTGTTAGGATGGTTTGCCTTGCTTTTCGTGCTCTGTTTGGCTTTGGCAGAAAAACCGTCATGGCGCGAGGTTATTTGTTTTCTCGTGCTTGTTTTTTCAGCAAGCATCTGGCATAATCTTGTATATTCAAATGTCAAGGCAGAGGACGTTATTATGGCAGGATTTCCCCGTTTTGCCACCCCGTCGGATGTAAGCACACGTCTATCCATTCCTTTCTGGATAATGGCAGTTGTCATTGTTATTATCCCAATTATTAAAACATATCTTGACAAATGGTTTGTTCCTGTCTTATGTATTGTTGCCTGCATTATCATTACGACATCATTAATGTTCAGCGACAAGAACTATATCAACGAGATGCGTATGACTCGCAGTGCCGAGGCTAATGATTGGAAGGAGGTTGTGGCTATAGCTGAAAAGACCCAGCGTCCTACCATTTCAATGCTTATGCTCAAGAACGTAGCACTTATGCACGAAGGCACATTGCTCGAACGTTCTTTCCCAATGGGCAACGAGGCTTTCAATAAATACGATCCCGACTCCGTTCATGTCAGTTTCCTTGAAATAGCGGCACCGGTGACATATTATAACTATGGTATGCTTAACGAGGCGTTCCGTCTCAGTTTTGAATGTGCTGTTCAGGCAGGCTTTTCCCCTGCCTATCTCAAGATGCTGGCACGCTGCGCCCATGCCAATGGCGAGGATAATCTTGCCAATCGTTATATCCTGCAGCTTCATCGTCATCCGTTTTATAAAGACTGGCAGCCAGAAAAAGTGTCGGATAAGATTCATGAACTGCATAAAGCCTATCCTGATGAAATCACGGGTGTGGAGAGTAGTGATGGATATATTGTCACCAGCATCAGTCTATGGTATGATTCAGACAGTAAGTTGGCATCCGAGCAGGCTTTGTTTTATTCCATGATGCGTAGGGATTCAAAGCGTTTCTGGGCTTCATTCCGCAAGTTCATAAAGACCCACATGGGTGAGGCATTCCCTGTGCCTGTTGCCGAGGCATATATCATGTATATGGACAAGGCACCGGAAAAGAAAAGGGTGATGATCCCTATTAACGAAGACCTATATGAACGATATAAGCAATTCTGGTCTTCTCTCGAAAATTATGCAAAGTCGGGATTGGGTCGTGATGCCATTGCTGAGAAGATGCGCCTCCAATATGGCGATACCTATTGGTATTACAACATCTTCAGTCGAAGAGTATATTAAATAAATACAAAATATATTTATGAATAGACATATCCTTTCCTGTTGTAAGATATTGGCAGCTGCCGTGCTTTTGTTGTCGTCGTGTGTAAGTCACCCCGATGTGCCTGCGGAAAGCAAGAAAACCGATAGCCTGCCTGCCATCTATCCAGACTATTGCGATGTTACCATACCATGTAATATCGCACCGCTCAACTTTATGCTCCCCGATGTGGAGTATGACAAGTGTGTCGCCCGTATCACTACCCCTGATGGCAAACAACAGACCTATGGTGATGGAGTGAAGGTGCTGATTCCGGAGGACGAATGGCAAACTATGCTAACAGCCTCCAAGGGCAAGACTATGAAGGTTGAGGTATGGGGCGAGAAAGACAACAGGTGGACTGCGTTCAAACCTTTTGAGATAAAGGTAGCCGAAGAGCCTATAGATGAATACATCTCCTATCGTCTTATCGAACCTACATACGTGGCGTGGAGCTATATGTCTATCTCTCAGCGTAACGTATCTTCTTTTGAAGAAAATGAGATTTTCAATAACGAGGTTACCTCTATCGACAGAAAGAAAGGGCAGTGCATCAACTGCCATAGTTATCAGAATTACAAGACCGACAATATGCTCTTTCATGTGCGTCTGTCCAATGGCGCTACCGTTATTGTAAACGACGGCAAGGTATCGAAGGTAAATCTCAAGCGCGACTATACCATCTCTGCAGGAGTCTATCCTTCATGGCATCCTAAAGCCAAACTTGTAGCGTTCTCTACAAACACCACCCGACAGGCTTTCCATACTCAGAATCATAATAAGATTGAAGTTTATGACGAAGCCAGCGACCTTATCCTGTATGATGTGGAGAAAGATTCTGTAAGTGTCATCTGTGCCGACTCCACACTCTTGGAGGTATATCCCACATGGTCGCCCGATGGCAATCAGCTCTACTACTGCAAGACTGTCCCACTGCCAGAAGAGATGAAAGGCCAGGATATCAGAGCGACCTATCCCAAAGTGCAATACAACCTTTATCGTCGCTCGTTTGACGTGAAGACCCATACATTCGGTGAGGAGCAACTTGTTTATGATGCCGTTTCGCAGGATAAGAGTGCCACATTGCCGCGCATCAGTCCTGACGGCAAGTATCTGATGTTTGCCGAGGGACGATACGGATGTTTCCATAGCCGCCACGAGGAGGCCGACATCGTATGTATTCCTTTGCGACAGGACAGTGCCCTCGTTGAGAAATCATCAGCCCTTGACTTGTCACTTGTCAACAGCAAAGGTTACTCAGAGAGCTACCCGACATGGTCCAGCAACGGGCATTGGATAATGATTGCCAGTCGTAGGTATGATGGCAACTACAGTCGTGTGTATTTCGCCTATTTCAAAGACGGGAAAGTGGCGAAAGCCTTCCTTCTGCCTCAAGCCGACCCAGAAGAAAACACCCTGCGCCTAAAGAGCTACAATCGTCCAGAGTTTATGGTAGAGCCTGTGCGCACCACTGTAAAAGAATTCAGCAGAGTGTTTGATAAGTAACTCCATAACAATATGAAATATATACATTATATATACACCCTCCTCTTTGGTGTGTCTGTCCTCCTTTTCTTCGGGTTGGCATATCCGCACCATCTGCATTATCAGGAGCAGTATCAGCTTTTCCTTTTCGAAATCTCCTATATATTGGATGTCGTTGCATTGCCCGGAGGTGTGGCCGATTTGCTGGGACGCTTCTCTACGCAATTCTTCCTCTATGCATGGGTAGGAGCTGCTATCATTGCTGTCCTGCTCTCGGTGGTTCAGTTGTTGACACTACGCTTGGCAAATTGGGGGCGATTCTATGGACTAAGTTATGTGCCAGCTTTCCTGCTTTGGATATTCTTGCTTGATGAGAACGCATTGTTGGGTGGTGTATGGGCAGTAGTCCTGACATTATCTGCTTCTTTGGCTATCGACAAGATGGCAGACGGATGGACACGTCGCATACTTACAGCAATGCTTATTCCCTTTCTCTTTTGGATTGCCGGACCTGTGAGTATAGTGTTCTGTCTACTTCAGATACGTCGCGCAAACCATATTATATGGAACATTGCGACAGTGCTGGTCTTTGTCTTGATGCCTCTCGTCCTTGCCCACTGCCTCCAGGTACTTGATGGCAGTCTGTGGCGAGGCATACACTATCATCGCTATCCAACAGTGATCCCTACAATGCTATGGGTGGCGGTTTCCATTTTAGTTATTATATGGGGAGTTAAGGAAGTTAAAGAAGTTAAGGAAGTTAAAGAAGTTAAGGAAGTTAAAGACGAATGTACATGCCGAGATAGATCTCATAATAAAAACGATATAATATTGTCATTGGTTTCTTTTGTCGTGGTTGCTGTTGCTATGGGCGTCATGGTATGGAAAAACAGCAATTTCAAAGCCGAGAAGACTATGAAATATGACTTCATGGCATGCCATCAGCAATGGAACCGCATACTCGATACCATCGATGAAGAGAAACCCAACAACCAGATAGGAGTGACTGTGCAAAACCTTGCCTTGGCTAAGCGCGGCATACTACTCAACAAGATGCTTGAATACAACCAAAACGGCATGTTAGGTCTTTTGCCTGAAGTTCAGACAGATGCCATCAGTCCGATGCCTACAGCCGAGGCATACTATCATTTAGGATTGACCTATATTGCCCAGCGAACAGTGTTTGAGGCTCAGGAAGCCATTCTCGACTTCCAAAAGAGTGCCCGTTGCTATAAACGTCTTGCACAGACAAACCTAATCAACGGCGACTACGAGGTGGCACGCAAATATCTTATGGCACTAAAGAAAACACTCTTCTATAGCGACTGGGCAAACGAGACAATCACTCTGCTTGGCAACGAGAAGGCAATAGCCAAGCATCCCGAGTATGGCACTCTGCGCACATTTGCAATCAAAAAAGACTTTTATTTTAGCGACAATGCCACTCCCGCGATGCTTGAGAGTCTTTACCTCAACAATAAGGACAACCTGCTCGCATACCAGTATATGATGGCATCATTCATACTGACCGGCGATCAGGACAGTTTTTATAAATACGCACAAAATCATTAACCGATGAAAAATATACTCTATACCCTTTTCACCCTCTTTCTGATATCGTCATGCACAACGGAGACAGTACGTGATGCAAAGCAGGAGACATCACATCCAAAGATATATCCCGACTATGTGGATGTCACTATACCAGTGAACATTGCCCCTCTCAATTTCTGCATGGCAGACGAGAAAGCCTTGCTCATAGATGCTGTTGTTGCTGATAATCAAGGAAACAGTCTTCATAGCCAAGGCGATGAAGCTTTGGACTTCGATATTGACGACTGGCATCAAATCCTGGATAATAACAGAGGTAAAAAACTTACTGTTACTGTTTCCGCAAAATATGAAGACGGTTGGCACACCTATCGTCCTTTCTCCATCCTCGTCAGCAATGACAGTATCGACTATGGCATCTGTTACCGCCTTATAGAGCCAGGCTACGAGGTGTGGAGCAAGATGGGTATCTACGAGCGCGACTTGTCTTCCTTCGACGAACGTGCCTTGATAGAGAACACGCAGTTTGAAGGATGTGTCAACTGCCATAGTTTCAATCGTGGCAACTCAGCCGACATGAGCATTCACGTACGTGGTCCTCATGGAGCTACATTGCTGCGCAGCAATGGCGGCGACTTCACCGCCTATAACACAAAGACAGCTGAGACCCTCGGGCTATGCGTCTATCCTTATTGGCATCCTTCGGGCAGGTATATAGCATATTCAACCAATGCTACAAGTCAGGTGTTTCATGGCTCAGACCGCAATCGAGTTGAAGTCTTTGACACAGCGTCCGACCTTCAGGTGTATGACGTAGAGAAGAACACATTGCTTCTTTCGCCACATCTTCGTAACGACTCCATCTACGAGACCTATCCCGCATTCTCTGTCGATGGACGCTCACTTTATTTTTGTGCAGCACGAGCTATACCAGAGAACAGTTTGAAGCTCGACTCCATTCGTTACAACCTCTGTCGCATCGATTTCGACCCCTCCACAGGCAGTTTCGGAAACCGAATAGACACCATTGTATATGCAGAAGGCAAAAACAAGTCAATATCTTTTCCCCGCCCCTCCTATGATGGTCGTTTCTTGTGCTACACACTCTCCGACTATGGACAGTTTAGCATCTGGCATCATGAGGCTGACCTCTATCTGCTCAATATGTCTACAGGAGAAAGCAAGCCTATGACTGGAGCAAACTCAGATGATACGGAATCGTTTCATAACTGGAGCACAAACTCCCGTTGGCTTGTTTTTAGCTCACGCCGCGACGATGGTCTCTTCACCCGCCCCTATTTCTGTCATGTCGATGCCAAAGGCGCTGTCAGCAAGGCGTTTATGTTGCCTCAACGTAATCCGCGACGTTTCTATAGCGAGCGTTTCTTATCGTTTAACGTACCCGATTTCGTTATAGCCCCTATCCAGTTCAACACCCACAAGGCATGTCGCATCATTAACAATGAAACCCGCAAACGCTTTGAAAAAGTCGATAAAGGCATTTGAAAGATAATATCCCGACAATCGGCAGCGTGGAAGGCGATACTTTAGGGCTGAAATTTATAGAAAAATCGTAAAAATATGCACGCGTTTCATTTTAAATATGTATCTTTGCAGCGATAACTATAAACTATCATAATATTAAAAAATGAAAAACTGCTATAAAACTATTGTTGCCGCCATGCTTGCGATGGTGGGCATCTGTAATGCCACGGCACAGTCGTGGACTGCTGACAATGGGAATGGAACCTACACCAATCCACTGTTTTACGATGAATTCAGCGACCCCGACATAATCAGGGTGGGGGATGACTACTATCTTGCCGGAACCACCATGCACTGTTTGCCAGGAGTAGTGATACTTCATTCCAAGGACTTGGTCAACTGGCGTTTCTGCAGTTACACGATGCAGGATTTCTTCGGTTTGGGAGATGAGTTCAAACTCCAAAACGGCAAGGAGGCCTATGGACAAGGTATATGGGCTCCGTGTATCCGATACCATAACGGAAAATTCTATGTGTTCTCAAATATCAATGGACACGGAATGCAGGTGTTTATTTCTGACAAGGCTGAGGGCCCATGGAAGCACATCAACCTCAAGGGCGACATCTACGACCTGTCTGTCCTCTTTGACGACGACGGCAAGGTATATGCCATCCATAAGTACGGGGCAGTGCGTTGCACTGAGATTAAGCCGGACTTCACAGGTTTCGTCGAGGGTAGCGACCGCGAGATTATCCCCGATGGTTCCGCCATGGGCGAGGGACATCATGCCTATAAGATAAATGGCAAGTATTACATCATCTCCACCGACTACTCGCCTATGGGCCGCCAGCAGTGCGCCGTGGCAGATAATATATGGGGACCTTACGAAACACGCACCATCAACATGATGGAGACCCTTGGAACGAAGATTGCAAAGTCTGTGCGCAATGTAGGTCTTGGTTCTATTGTTCCCGAACCAGGATTCAATTTCGACGTTTCTGATGGCTCTGGCAACTTTATGGGGTGCGCCACTATCCACCAAGGAGGAATCGTGCAGACTCAGAGTGGGGAATGGTGGGCTGTATCCATGCTCGATTTCAATGCAGTGGGACGCACGGTATGTCTCGTGCCTGTCACATGGAAGGACGATTATCCTTATTTCGGAATTCCGGGAAATCTCGGACGTGGACCGCGCACATGGTTTAAGCCTAACGTAAAACCTTCCTCTGCCGCAGAAGCCCCCACCGCGAGCAAAGGCTTTGCTCCCTACGACCGCTGCGATGACTTTAGCGGGAAGACGCTGAAACCGATATGGCAATGGAACCACGAGCCGATTTCCGGCAAGTGGTCACTAAAGGGTGGAAGACTCAACATTACCGCCATGCCTGCCGAAGACTACTTGTGGGCACGCAATACACTCACACAACGCGCCATTGGACCAGTGTCCACCACCACTGTCACCCTCGACGCTTCCAAACTCAAGGATGGAGACATTGCAGGTCTTGCCATACTCAATATGCCATATGCCCTTATTGGAGTGGAAAAGACAGGTAAGTCGTTGAGGCTAAAATGGTATGACCAGAACAGCAACAAGACAGAAACTTCCTGCATTACCACAAGCAAGGTGTATCTGCGTATGACAGGCGATTTCGACAATTCTACAGGTACATTGTTATATAGTATTGACGGAAAGGAATTCAAGCTGATGGGCAGTGAGATAGTAATGCCCTATCAGCTTAAGACATTCCAGGGAGCTCGTCTCACTCTATTTGCCTATAACACCAAAGGGAAACAAGGAGGAGTGGCATCCTTTGATGATTGGCGTGTAGACGAACCGATGGCTGACCGCAGTGGCAATCTGCCGATAGGTAAGGTTATCCGTCTGTGTAATCTCAACGACGGTTCTTATGCCTTCGTCCACAAACAGGGGATGCTCCACATGTGCGGCAAGGGTTCAAGAGAGTATAACAGTGGTGCCAGCCAGTTTCGTGTTCACGATCGTGGTAAGGGTCGTGTAGTACTTGAGGCAATGAACGGAGCTGGTTTCCTTACAGTTGTAGGAGAGGGCCTATCTGCCGATGTCCGTTTTATGAAGAAGGAAAGCGAGGGAAGTCTTATTCTTTGGCAGGACATGCTTCGCTCTGAGTGTATGCTTCTCTCTTTGCACACCAATCGTATGATAGGACTCTATCCTGGAACAGGCGCTCCTTATGGAGCAGATGTGCGTGGTGCCGACCCCGACCGCCGGAATGGTCCTGTCTTCCGATGGGAGGAGGTAAGTGAGGAAATGAAATCCGGCCAACAGAGGAAATAAAAATCAGCCAACTGAGGAAATGAAATCCGGCCAACAGAGGAAATTGTAGGGTTTTTGTTTGTATATTCGGAATATTTTTGCTACCTTTGCACCCGACAAAACTCATTGGATATGAAGAAGTACAAGCAAAGAATCGCAGACAGGATGCTCCAGAGAAGACTTTCAGGAGTGGGAGCTGTGCTGATTGAAGGTCCGAAATGGTGTGGAAAGACAACTACGGCATCACAACAAGCCAATACAATTCTGTATCTTGACGACCCTACCGCAATGTCGCAATATCTCAGGATGGCAGATATTAATCCCAAGGCATTGCTTCAAGGAAATATCCCTCTGCTTATCGACGAATGGCAATTGGCACCCAAACTATGGGACACGATACGTTACGAGGTTGACAGGCGAGGTGAGCCTGGACAGTTCGTTTTGACTGGTTCTGCCGTTCCTGCCCAAACCGACGATATCCACCATTCGGGCGCAGGACGATTCGCTTGGCTTACCATGCGTCCTATGAGTCTATATGAATCAGGAGAATCATCAGGGGAAGTAAGCCTTGGCCATCTTTTCACTTCTCCTGACAATATCATGGGGATAAATCAACTGTCACTTGAAGACGTTGCTTTTTTGATATGCCGTGGCGGTTGGCCAAGTGCTACTTTGCTTAATGATAAAGCCGCACTTGACACAGTAAGATACTATTATGATGCTGTCACACGTTCTGATGTATCGAGGGTTGACGGCATCAGTCGCAATGCGGAACTAACAAAGCGGCTGATGCGGTCATACTCTCGTCATCAAGGAGCGCAAGCCACAATATCCACTTTAGTGGAAGACATAAGGGCGTTTGACGAGTCGGCGGCTGATGCAAAGACCATTTCTTCATATATCAATGCGTTGAAGAAGATTTTCATCATAGAAGACTCATTGGCGTGGAATCCCAACCTGCGCTCAAAAACTGCCATACGCACCTCCGACACTCGTTATTTCATAGACCCGTCGATTGCCACTGCCGCTCTTGGACTTGGTCCTGCCGACCTTATAGCCGACCTTAACACCATGGGACTTTTGTTTGAGACGATGTGCGTAAGAGACCTGCGTGTCTTTGCAGATGCCATTGACGGTCAGGTGTATCACTACCGTGACAAAAACGGATTGGAATGTGATGCCGTTGTTCACCTTCGCAACGGCAATTACGGACTTGTCGAGATAAAATTAGGAGGTGACAAACTAATAGAGGAGGGAGCCTCAACCCTTCTTTCCTTGTCAAGCAAGATTGACACAGTAAAGATGAAGTCCCCATCTTTCCTGATGATTCTCACCGCCACAGGCCGGTTCGCCTATCGTCGTGAAGACGGAGTATATATCGTGCCGATAGGATGTCTGAGGGAATAAGAGATAGCTAAATTTTGGGATTAGGATCAACTTTAAGGTAAATCTGTCGAATTTCATCGTTTATTGCGAATAATATATAAAGAGGAAATCACATTTTCGGCACGACTTATTACGTCAATGAAACAAAAACTATAATATATGGTACGTTTTTGAATCTGTTTATGAAATAAATAGTGTAATTTTGCACTCAAGAAACGTAATTTTTTATATTGACCAAAAACAATGAATAGAAATCTGATTTTTTCAGGACTTGTATGCCTGATGATGCCATATACAACAATGGCGCAAGACAAACTCTACAACGATGAATTCCCGCTGGGTGACATCACTCTGCTTGATGGTCCGCTGAAACACGCTCGCGACCTGAATGTGGAAAACCTACTGAAGTACGACTGCGACCGAATGCTTGCGCCTTATCGCAAGGAAGCGGGACTGACGCCACGCAAACCTACTTACCCCAACTGGGACGGACTCGACGGACACGTGGGAGGACACTATCTCTCGGCACTTGCCATCAATGCAGCTACTGGCAGCGAGGAGTGTCGTAGGCGCATGGAATATATGATTGCAGAACTGAAACTTTGTGCAGAAGCCAATGACAAGTGTGGAGAGGCTTGGGCAAAAAACTATGTGGGCGGTTTCCCACAGAGTGAAAAGCTTTGGTCTACATTCCGCAAGGGTGACTTCGGCAAATATTTCGGTTCGTGGGCTCCTTTCTATAATCTACACAAAATGTTTGCCGGACTGCGCGACGCATGGCTTTATTGCGGCAACGAAGATGCACGCCTGCTCTTCCTGAAGTTCTGCGACTGGGCTGTGGATATCACATCTGAACTTAGCGACGAACAGATGGAACGCATGCTCGGCAATGAGCATGGCGGCATGGATGAGGTGATAGCAGATGCATACGCCATGACCGGAGACCGACGTTATCTCGACTGCGCCCGCCGCTTTGCCCACCGACAGTTGCTCATCCCGATGGAGAACCATAAGGACTGTCTCGACAATATGCATGCCAACACACAGATACCGAAGGTTATTGGTTTTCAACGTATAGCCGAACTGGACGGCGACACCAAATGGCATGAGGCTAGCCAATACTTCTGGGATCTTGTTACAAAGGAACGCTCGCTTGCCATCGGAGGAAACAGCCGACGCGAACACTTCCCTACGAAGGAAACATGCATCGACTATGTGAACGACATCGACGGACCTGAGTCGTGCAACACATACAATATGCTCAAACTCACCGAGTTCCTCAACCGTGCCAATCCCAATGCCGCCTATGGCGACTTCTATGAGCGCGCGATGTTCAATCATATCCTATCCACCCAACATCCCGAGCACGGAGGATATGTATATTTCACATCGGCTCGTCCACGCCACTACCGCAACTACTCCGCACCCAACATGGCGATGTGGTGCTGCGTGGGAACGGGTATGGAAAACCACGGCAAGTATGGCCAGTGGACATGGACTCGAAAGAAGGGAGTAAAAGCATCTGATGACGCTATTTACATAAATCTCTTTGTTGCCTCGGAACTCAACTGGCGCGAGCGAGGCATCATCTTAAGACAAGAGACAGCCTTCCCTTATGGCGAGACATCGGAGATAGCTGTGACAAAGGGAAAGGGAGTCTTTACCATGAAGATAAGGAAACCAGCATGGTGCGACAAGTTTGAGGTGAAAGGCATTGGATTCGATGCAAAACAATATGAGGAGAATGGATTTGTCTGCATTAACAGGAAATGGAAGAAGGGCGACCGCATCGCCATCTCCATGCCTATGCACGGCAGTGTTGAGCGGATGCCCAACGTACCTCAGTATGTAGCAATTATGTATGGTCCTATCGTTCTTGGTATGAAGACTGGCACAGAAGACCTGCGTTCACTCATTGCTGATGACAGCCGTTTCGGACAATATGCCGGTGGCAAAAAAATGCCTCTCGACAAAGCCCCTATCCTCTTGCCAAAGGAAATCAGCGATATTGCCAAGGACCTTCGACCTGTGGCAGGCAAACCGCTACACTTCACCCTCGCCACACGCACGGAGAACGCTATACCTGGCGGGGAACTGCAACCTTTCTTCGAGATTCACGACTCACGCTATATGATGTATTGGCTTGCCTTGAGCGATGCCGACTATAAGGCATATACCCAAAGACTCGCCGATGAGGAGAAAGCTCGTCAGGCTCTTGAGGCTGCCACTGTGGATAAGGTGATGCCTGGAGAGCAGCAGCCCGAAACCGACCACCGCATGGAGACTGACAACTCAGAGAAGGGCAGTACCGAAGGAGTGTTCTATCGCGATGCCCGCGACGGTCACTATTTCTCTTACCTCATGCAGACAAAGGGAGAGTCAGCTCTCACGCTGCAGCTCACCTTCTGGGGTCAGGACGAATGGCGCTCATCGGAGTTTGACATCTATATCGATGACACTTTGCTGACAAGTGTCAACAATACCCACCGCTGGCGTACCACCCAGTTCAAGACCGTCGATTACCCCATTCCCGCCTCAATGCTTGAAGGCAAAACGGAAGTGAGAGTGAAGTTTGTGGCTCACAAGGGACGTCAGGTAGGACAGATTTACGGAGTAAGACTAAAGAAATAACAAATGAAATTCAGACAACCGAAGAAATAGTTGAGGTCTAATTTGTTTGTTCCGGTTCATAGGGACAGGTACGTTGGTTCGTTAGTTTATCGAGAATCATTGGTACCTGTCCCTATTATTTTTATTGTTCTACTGAAATGACAAACGAATAGTGGTGGGACTGGTTGCCGTCGATGGTGTATTCGGGCAATGTGCGCTTGCCCCATGTGTCGGCACCTCCCACACCGTGAATGTTGAGGTCGATGTTGAGGTTGACAAAATCTCCTCGCTTCAATTCATGGGGATGCCTCACGTTAAGATTCTCCTCACCATAGTCCCACGCACGGATGCAGAGCGGTTGACCTCCGTCGATGCGCATTGAACAACCATCTGAAGACAGTGTCAACCAACGCACATCACAGCGGTTGCCGTTGTCCTGCGGACGCACGTAATCAACTTGAAAATCGGCGAGCGGCATGGTGTAATGACCAATGTCATATCCCAGTTTGCGGTCAGGATAATTCTCCCAAGGACCGCGACCGTAATACTCCACCTTGTCGAAATCGGATGTCAAGCGCATTCTCATACCAAACTTAGGTATCAGCGGAATATCTGCTTGCGTTGGACGATAGTCGGCTTCAACCTTTATATCTCCTACAGAGTTGATGCTATAACAAAGTTCGTAATCAGCACCTACTGGTAATGTATATGCACATTTTATAAAAGTGATGCCTTTGGAAGAGGAAACCTTGATAGATTTCAGTTGTCGGTTCTCTCCAACCTTCTCCCATGGAGCCACACGTTTGGCAAAGCCTGCCTTCTCTTGGTTGTCATTTTCTGGCTTCCAGAAATACGGTTCGAGAGGAGTTTTGAGGATATTGCGTCCATTGACGTTTATCTCGGTAATAGCCCCCTTGTCATCAATCACCACAGAGCCTTTCTCTGTCAACACCTCATAGTCTTCCCTTTTCTTCACCTTCGGGGCTTTGCGCGATGTTGCAGCAAACACAGGGAAAGAATATGGTTCGACAACGAACTGCTCTGATGCCACCACAAAACCTTTCTTTGCCCATGGCGTATCGTCCTTCAACATAGCCTTCACAATGATGGTCTTCTCATTAGATACAATAGTAGTATCGGTAGCATAGTCGAAATCCTCTACATCAACCGTCGGGTCCATGCTCTTCTTAATTATCTTGCCGTCAATCATAGAGAAATGTATGGGCTGATAGACATGTTTCACCACATAGTAATGGGGATGAGGAGTGCGGTCGGAAGCCACGAGTCCGTTGATGCAGAAATTGCCGTCATTGGGTCTGTCGCCAAAGTCGCCGCCGTATGCCCAAAACTCATCATCCATGAGTTCAAGACTGCTTGACAGGCGCATCTTACCGCCATCCTTAGGTTTTGCAAGTCCTTGATCTACCCAATCCCAGATGGCAGCACCCGCTATTGATGAGTCTGCATAGATAACATCCCAGTATTCTTTGAAGTTGCCCATCGAGTTACCCATGGCATGGGCATATTCCCGGGCGATATATGGTTTGTCTTTCACCTTTGCTGCATTCTCCTTTATCATTTTTGGTGTGGGATAGCCCTCGTCGTATAGCGAGGAATAACGAGGATGGCAGTCGTAGAATGGCAGGAACGACGAGTCGAAACTCTTCACCTTGTCATACATTGCCTGGATGTTCGGTCCTATGCCTCCCTCGTTGCCAAGGCTCCAGAGTATTACACACGGATGGTTTTTGTCGCGCTCCACGAGCGATGTCGCCCTGTCAACATGTGCCTCTTTCCATGCTGGGTCTTCACCCATATCCTTGTTGGCATATCCGTAGCCATGACTCTCTTGGTTTGCCTCGTCCATGACATACATGCCATATCGGTCGCAGAGTTCATACAGATACTCACGGTCGGGATAGTGACTGGTACGCAGGAAGTTGATGTTTGCCTGCTTCATCAGTGCAATGTCTTTCTCATATGTAGCGTCATCCACATATCGTCCTGTTCGGGGGTGATGGTCGTGACGGTTCACTCCGCGCAGTTTCACGTTCTTGCCGTTCACCTTAAACACCTCTCCAACACATTCCACTCGCTTCACCCCGAGATGATAGTCAAAGTGTTCCGATACATTGCCCTTATTGTCAATAAGTTCTATGCTAAAGGGATAGAGATTCGGTTTGGCAGCTGACCACAGACGTGGATTGTCGATGGTGTATTCAAGCGAAGCGGAGATGGTGTCGCCAATAGCGATATCCTTAACTCTGCCCTCAATGTTCTTTCCGTCGATGTTCAGTCGGATGCGCATGTCTTTCGATGTTTTGCCTCCCATGTTGCATATCTTCATATAGGCAGTCACCGAAGCCTTGGAATAATCTGCATTAGGCTCTGCCTTCACCCTATAGTCGGCAATGTGCACAAGCGGGCGCACCCACAGCTGCACCGAACGGAAGATGCCGCTCAGTCGCCACATGTCCTGGTCTTCGAGATAGCTGCCGTCGCTCCAACGATATACCTCCACTGCAAGTCGGTTCTCGCCTTTATGCAAATATTTCGTAATGTCAAACTCGGCAGGCGACATGGAGTTCTGACTATATCCCACCTTTTTGCCGTTGACCCACACATACATAGCCGACTTAACACCGCCGAAATGCAGAATGACGTTTTGCGAAAGCATCTCGTCGGTGGCATTGAAGAAGGTAACGTAAGATCCCACGGGGTTTCTCCTTGCGTATGCTGTCCAGTCGCGAGGCGGTTCTTGAGTGACATAAGGACGATTGCGCACGAAAGGATAGTTTATATTTATATATATAGGTGTACCGTAGCCTTGTGTCTGCCAGTTGCCCGGCACTGCAATCTTATCCCACTGGCTCACGTCGTAGTCTGCCGCCTCGAAGCCTTTAGGACGTTCATTGGGATTAGGCGACCAACAGAAATGCCACTGTCCGTCGAGCGACACAATCTCCTTGCACTCCTTCTCGAGCGAAGGCAGTTGGAGGGTGGAGTGATAAGGCAGTTTGTTGATACCAAGCACAGCCGGATTCTCCCAGTCGTGCTCTACCTTCTTCTCACTTAGAATCTCGATGTCTCCAAACTTAATCCTCTCGCCACTTGCCAACTTATCGGCATCCAGGCGAAGTACCTTGGCATCAAAAGGAGCGTAATTTTGGGTCTGCCATCGCAGTTGGTCAGCCGACGGGACAGGCATTCCAGCCTTGATGGTTTGTGTGCCTGACAGTAAACAGGATGTCAGCGACAATAGTGCAAAAAACATTTTCTTCATATCATAAGATGCTATATATAACCTTAGAGATTGTTTTACTTATCAGATATGTATCATACACATAATCTGCGCCACAAAAATACACAAAATATCTCAGATAAACATCATAATTCTCAGATAATTATTCAATATTCTGACAATTTATTAAATTTTCACGCCATTCCTTTGCACAGAATTTGTAACATAATCTCATTTTATTTGTTTTTACCTTATAATATTTATCTGGATCTCGCGTTTGAATTTATTAGACTTTCTTATAGTTTTCTGCCTAATACGTTGTTTCTTTTCGTTCCACTCATACTTTGTGATGGAATAGTCGCCTTGCTCAAAGGCATAACCGTCGCCAGAATCCTGATAGAGCGAAAACGTAGTGTTGGCGCCAGGATAGACATTCAGGGTGATAGGTTTATCGGCTTGGGCAGCGGAATATTCCACAACTTCTGATATGGGGATAATGCTACCAGCCTTGACATATAGAGGAAGACGGTCGATAGCGACAGGCACCTCTATCCACTGCCCTCCGTCGTATGACTCATTTGTCCAAAAGTCATACCATCGGTTGCCTTTGGGCAGATAAACCTTTCGGCTCTTTGCCTCAGCAAGCGGGCAAGTGACAGGACATACGAGGATATTGCCAAAGAGATACTCGTCTTTGAGGTCATAGACAACCTCATCGTCGGGATAATCAAAGGCAAGTGGGCGCGCCATGGTGTAGCCTGAGAAATACTGTGCCGCCGCCATACTATATATATAAGGTAGAAGCGTGTAGCGCAGGTTGATCATCTTCAGGATGGCATCGTAATAAGGAGTTCCCACCTCGCCAAAGCGCCATATCTCGCGAGGAGTGTCGGAACCATGACTGCGGAGCATAGGCAGGAACGTAGCCCATTGGAACATACGGGTATAGTACTCTCGATAAGACTCATCATTAACGCCATCTTGGAACTCACCCGTATAGAACCATCTGCGTCCGTCGTTCTTGACGAAGAAAGACCCAACGTCAACGGTCCAATAAGGATTGCCCGTAGCCATATAGTTCAGACCAGCCGGTATCTGTTGGCGATATGACTCCCACGAGGCATGAGTATCACCATTCCACACCACAGTGGCATATCTCTGCTGCCCTGCATAGCTGCTTCGTGTGAGGTTGAGGACACGCTTGACGTCGGTCGTGGCACGCTGGTTTTCATATAATCCCATCGAGTGATAGAGTGAATACAGACTGCTTCGCTCTGCACCTAAGGCATCGCTGAGTATATCCTTGTTGAGCTGCCAGCGGCGCTTATGGTCGTTCCATCCGTATGGCTTATCGCCTAATGATTCTGGTATTTTGTTCCAGTCGCCGTCAAGTGGTTCACTACTATCACACCACCAAGCATCAAAACCATTAGAGAAAAACTCGTCGTTGGCATATTTCCAGTAGTGGCGGCGAGCATTGGCATTGAAGACATCATACACCGAGTGTTCGAGCATAAAACCACGCTTGCGGAAATCCTTTTCCTCGGGACAATACTGCGGATTGGGCCAGATGCTCACCATCAGCCGGGCATTCATGGCATGTATGGAGTCGGCAAGAGCCTTTGGGTCGGGATAATACTTGCGGTTCATCTTCATATATCCCCAACCCTCAGGCCAATAGTTCCAGTCCTGCACAATCATATCCACAGGCACATGGCGACGGCGATATTCCCTCAGGGTATTGATGAGGTCGTCAGAAGAGACATAACGCTCCTTCGACTGGATATATCCGAAGGCATAGAGCGGAAGCAGTTGCACTCTGCCCGTGAGATAACGATACCCCTCGACAATATCCTCCATCCTGTCACCCTTAATAAAATAGTAGTCAATTTGTTTTGCTGCCTCCATCTGCATGGTAAAACCCTTGCCGTCTGACGAGTATTTCATGGCACATCCGGCATCGAAAAGCAAACCGTAGCCTTGTGGAGACATCAGCACTGGTATCATCACCTTTAGATTGTGCTGAGTGAGCCACATAGTCTTTCCCACAAGATTCATATAATCCTCCATATGGGCACCGAGACCATACAAAGCCTTGGTGTCGGGGCACGAGAAATGCGATATGTAGCGTGTGCTCTCGCCAATAGTGTCACGACGTATGATGTCCTTCACCGTCACCTTGCCGTTGGCGGTTTCCTCCATGCGGGCAGTGGCATCGTCATAAACGATACGTTCCTGCACCACTGGTTGTGACTCCCTGGCCACATCCCTCAAGAGTGTCTTGCCGGTCTTTCGGTCGATAAACGAGATGCAACCGCCCTCGTTCTTCACGACAATCTCCTCCGACTTCACCTTCTGCCTCTCATATACACACACGCCAGTGTTGTTGCCGGGCAACGAACCGTCAGCCGACCACTGCACTCTAATTATCTTAGGAGTGACAAACTCCACCTTTACATTTGGTGTTTTGTCTTGCGCATTGGCAATGACAGATATTGCCATTATCAAAAAAAATAAGTGAATTCTATTCCTCATACCTAACTCCTCATTCCTAATTTAATACATCACAATCACAAAGCCTCCCCTTGGTTGGCACGTAATCTTTGCAGGCACTTTGCCCTTGCCTTTCTTTATGCTCCAGGGGTCGGGATTATCGGCAGGCAGATCGCCTTTATATCTTGTCTTGTCAGTGAATAATATGTATTTACCCTTGGGCAGGAAGGATGTGTCGAAGGAGAGCGTTTGAGGTACGTCCTTACCATTGATACCGGCGATATACCATCTATTGCCATGGCGACGTGCCATCACCACCCATTCGCCAGGATAGCCACCAAGTAGTCGGGTTTCGTCCCATGTGGTGGGCAATGCCGACATGAAGTCCTTCACCTCCTTGGGCTGCATGAGATAGCTTTCCGGTTTGTCTGCCCAATGCAGTAACGGCGACTCAAAAAGCACTGGCAGTGCGAGTTCGTGGGCATGGGTAGTGATATGCTTATGCTGCGAGTCGGAGAAAGTACAGGGAGTATAGTCCATCGGTCCAATCACATTGCGTGTGAACGGCAACGTGGCATTGTGGGCAGCAGCCTTCGGAGTGAGGGTGGCGTTATTATTATACCACTCCGCGCCATATACAGCCTCTACACTTACGAGGTTGGGATATGTGCGTTGCCAACCTCTTGGAATTGTCGCGCCGTGGAAGTTGACCATCAGATGATGATGTGCGGCACATTCGAGAAGGTCGATACAATATTCCATCGTCTCCTGTTTGTCGCCAGCAAAGAAGTCGATTTTCACTCCTGCCACACCCATCTTCTCAAGCCATGCAAACTCACGCTCGCGGTTTTCGGGAGCATTGAGTCGCTCATGCGGTCCTGGTGCGCCCCATGCCTTTAGCCATGCTGTGGAAGAGTTATACCACAGTATGGGTTTGATTCCTTTTTCATGAGCGTAGCGTATGGCATCCTCTATGTTGCCGCCGTTTTTCATCTCGTCCCATTCCGCATCGATGAGTACGTAAGGCCAGCGCATCTCCACTGCCATGTCAACATATTGCCTTACTATTTGATAGTCATTTGAGCCATGGTTGTATGCCCAATATATCCACGACACAGAACCTGGTTTAATCCACGAAGTGTCCTCTATGCGGCAAGGTTCACTGACATCTGTAACGAGCGTGGAAGCCACCACATCTTTCAGTTCTCCAACTATAACGACTCTGTAGGGAGAACGCCATTTGCCTGTGGTGTTCTGCAGGGTCTCGTCCATCACAACCCTATATTCCTCCTTGTTGCGGTCGTTGAAGAGCGACGACGCACTATTGTATCTTTCTATTCCTGCCTCAGTAATAAGTGCGAAGACCTTGTCTGTAGGTTGAAGCAATGCAGGATAGCCCCAACGCTTGTTTTCACTCTCTCCTGTGGTGGATAGTGGGAAGAACTCCTCGTATGGTTCTGTCCATTTCTGCATCCATCGCTTTGTACCTTCGGCTATGCTAAAAATGGTCAGTTCCTCTGTAGGACGAGTATGTTGCAATGCGTCGAAGGCATATCGGAAAGCTATGCCATCGTTATAAGCCCTGACAATGAGTTGCTGCTCTCTTCCGATGTTGTCGATATAAAGATAAGTCACCTCATTAGCCTCGTTGGAACAGTCATGACGTTTGCCACCAATCATCGTGTAGGAGTCTTTTATCGTCTTCACAGGCATTTTTGCCTTGAGCGTCAAGTCCTTTCCGCCCCCGTCCTTAGTGAGCAATCCCACATTTGTTATGTCCAATACTTCACATTCGTTGTTGCCGTCGTGATACACCACGGCAAAGCCCTTACCTTTTTCCCGCCATTCCACCTTTCCGTTAGGCGATATCACTTGTGCCGAGGCAATGGTTGTTATGGTCATTGCCAATATAGTTGAAATAAACTTCATAATTATTTGAAAAACAATCAAAATATATTATTCTAACTCTTCATTTTTACCAATAAACCGACACTCCTATTGCCTATATCACTAAAAAGAAAAAGGAAGCAGCCGAACTCCTTCTCATAACCAGCGAAGACACCATCAAAATTGTGGCTATGAAACTGGGCTATTTCGACTGCTCCTATTTCAACAAGACCTTCAAGAAATTATTTAAATATTTTCTGGGCGAAGAAGTAAAGGCTCTCACGCCATACGGGCCATGTATGTCCACCAGGAGTCTCGTAATAGCTGTGCTTGATGCCCATCTGGTCGAAACGCTCGCGCATGGCCTTGCAGTTCTCATAGGCAATATCTTCCTGGCCACCCATAGTGATATAGAACTCGCGGAACTGCTTGTTGTAATAGTCGGGACGCTCCTTGAGTTTTGCATAATAGGGCTCGCCAGAACTGTTTGCCATAAACGGTTGGGGATTCTTAAACCAACCACTGCTGAATACACCTACATAACGGAACAACTCAGGATGCATGATAGATGTATTCAGAGTCTGTATGCCTCCCATCGACAGTCCTGCCAGTGCACGCCCGTCAGCAGTAGTGAGTGTGCGATAGCGGCTTTCAACGAGAGGAATGCCGTCGGTGAGCAACTCGGCGGCGAAATCCTGTGAGTTGCCGTCCATCATTGCTACAATCATTGGCTCAGCCTTTCCCTCTGCAATAAGGTTATCAAGAATGATATCAGTCAAACCCTGGTTGCTCCATCCGCGCTCGTCCTCGCCACCGCCATGCTGCAAGTAGAGCACAGGATAACGCTTGCCGCTTGTAGCATAGTCGGCAGGAGTATATACATAGATATTTTTCCACTCTCCATTAACCTTCGACTGATAGCGAACTCTACTTACCTCGCCATGCTTAACCTCAGCCTTTAGTTGATAGCGGTCGGCCTTCTCTGCGGGGTAGGGAATCTCAACACCACTCGTCATCATACTACAACCATAGAACGACTCGCTTGCAGGATCTGCCACCTTTACTCCATCGACCACGAGGAAATAATAGTGGAATCCTTCCGACTGCGGTTCAGTAGTACATGTCCACACACCATTGGCACCTTTCTTCATGTCATAGAGCTTGCCAAGTTCAATCTGCACTTTCTGGGCAGTAGGGGCTTTAACTCGAAACTCCACCCTGCCGTCTTGTAGCACTCGTGGATATTCCTGATTGCGGATGTTCAGAGCCGAGGGTTGTGGCAGTTTTGTCTCCTTCATGCCGGCCTGACGCTGGAAGAAGTTCACCATCCTCTGGAATGTATTGTCATTGAAGGTCACAGGACCATGGTTTCCGTTGGGCACGGTGATAAAGTCTTCAAGACGACCGGCGTCCTTCAGCGCCTTGGAGAAATACTCGCTCTGGCAATAAGGCACCACTGGGTCGGTATCGCCATGAATGACGAGGAACATCGGGTCTTTCTTGTCGATATACGACATGGGATTCATCGCGCGCACCATATCAGGATTCTCTGCCGACGGACCACCTATTATGACAGCCTCGGGCGAGTTGGCATCCTTATATGTCTCGCAACGCTCCATTCGGCTCATGTCGATAGGGCCAAACCAATCCACCACGGCGTTTACAGCACTGCTCTCCTTGGTGTATTGTCCGAGCTGTCCCTCTATATCCACCTTCACCTTGCCAAACTTACGCGTCTTCACACCATTGGTCGTTCCAGCCAATGAAGATAGATGACCGCCTGAAGAATATCCTGTGATACCTATAAAAGAGGTGTCGAGACCATACTTCGAGGCATTGCCGCGAACATAGCGGATGGCAGCCTTTACATCCTGTATCTGTGCCGGGAACTTGGCTTCGGTGCTGGCGCGGTGGTTTATGCTCACCACGGCAAAGCCTGCGTCGAGCAATTGTTGTCCATAAGATTTAAAGGCATCGCCTTTGGAATTGTTGCTAAACCAAGCACTGCCGTATATGAGCACTACGACCTTGTGAGTCGGCTGCCCGTCGTCGGGAGTATAGATGTCGAGTTTATGACCAGTCTGTCCGTCTCCAACATAGTCAACGTCCTTCCAATTGTTAGCCGTTGCAGCACCAGCCATAAGCAATGACATGGCAGCAGCTACGATTCTGTGAATAGTTGTTTTCATCTTTTATTTCGGTTTAATTAGTATTTTGGATTTCGTGGCAAAAGTACATAAAAAATTCGAGACTATGACAAAAAAGACACGCTATTTTTATGGGAAAGTTGAATAATTATTAATCATGTAACAAATTAATAACAAGAAGATACATTTGGATGAAAATTTGCTAAATAGACATAATAAAATAATAAAGGTATTGACAAGAGGCTGATTATTTATTATATTTGCAGCGTGAGAACGTGAGTGCGACGTTGCACTCCAAAAAGAAAGGAGACATTATGACAAAAATTAAGGAAATCTATCGTTGCCCCGTTTGTGGCAACATTGTGGAAGTGTTGAATGCTGGAGCAGGCGAATTGGTGTGTTGCGGCAAACCGATGATTCTGCTCAAAGAGAACACTACCGACGCTGCACAGGAGAAACATGTCCCTGTGGTTGAGAAAACATCCAATGGATACCACGTAAGGGTGGGAAGTGTGGAGCATCCGATGCTCGACGAGCACTATATCCAGTGGATCGAGTTGCTGACACCCAAATCGGTATTGAGGTGCGAACTGAAGCCCGGATGCAAGCCCGAGGCAACATTCTTCACCAACGAGGAGTGTCTGTGTGCCAGGGAGTACTGCAATCTTCACGGACTCTGGAAAGCATGACGATGTAAATCGAACTGCCTAATCTATCATAATCCCCCAAAACAACAACTAAAGAGTTGTTGTTTTGGGGGATTATACATCCAATTAAGCATAGATTCTTCACCGATTAAATAAGGTCAAAATAGACCGAAACAAACCTTAAACTGAATTATGTAAAACACTGTCTTACAATTACCCCCGTTTAACTAACCCTCCATTTCGTTGTGGATATGGTCGCCAACGTTCTGATCTTCTACGTCAGCAATGTGGTATTCCCCTGAGCCCTGGCTGTCTCAATTTTTCTATTGTTGGGGCGTTTTTTCAATCAAATCGGGCGAGGATGTGTTGTTTCCCATCCTCGCCCGTCTTGTATAATTGTATCTATTGCCATAGCGGTTCGCTCTCCGTATGTACTCCACACATATTCATATCTCGCATTACCATTTATGTAGGTTGCAGTTCTTCTTCCAGATAACTATATACATAGCCAGAGGACTGAAAGAAAAGTCCAGTCTTCGGATCATTCAATTTTTCAAACAAATGTGAGGTATAGACGACATCAAAGGCCTGCTCCATAGAAAGACCACGTTCGTCCATCAGTCGGGAGATAAGGTCTTTGACTATCTCCTCTTTCATGTTCTGAAATTCTGCCTGTGATACCTTCATCTGCTTGTTTGCTTTATCAGTTTGTCTATGGCTCTCTGTGTACAGAAAGCATACTGGAATGTGATGCCCTTGATATACTGAATGCGCTTCAGAAATTCCTCAAAGGAAATGTAACCTTGTTTGTAACGTGTAATCTGGGCACCTATTCGGTCGTTTGCTATCGGGCCATACACGATGTCGTAATCATGTAGAGTCCTGCCGTTGGGTTCCGTTCGATGGTCATAGACGAAGTGGGCCCACTCTTCAGTATAATCCTCAAACCGCTTGATTTGAAACTTCTCAAAAAGAGCCTCGTCAAACTCATACACATTGACGATGGGAGTAGTCTCCTCAAATTCTGCACGGAACTGTGCCATCTCCAATGCCTGCTGCTCGTCATCCGATAGATAGAAAGCCATGCCAAAATCCTTGTTGGGCTTAGACTTCGCTAAGTCAACATGAGGGATGTCAACAGTTGAGCCATGATAGAGTTTCATAGGTTTCCGCCCCTCCTTTGGCAGTATTCCCGCAAGGTCTGGATGTTCTCTTCTACAGATAGCGTGTGCATCACGTTGTAATGCTTGTCGCAAAGTGCCAAAGCGCCATACTGGTTGAGGTATCGGTAAGCTTTCGCTTCCGACACCCTGTTGTGAGCAGCGAACTCCGCCACCAACAACACAAGATACTCTATCTTGTCCATTACCTGCTTTGACATAAGTAAATCTCTTCCTTTTAGTCCGAACAAATACCGTGTGGCATGGCGCGGCTGATGTAACTTTGTATGCAAAGTTACTCATTTATTTCAAATACGCCAAGTTTTTACAATTTGAAGGCATCATTTTTAGTGATTTTTAAGAAATTACACCTTTTCTATTCATATTAGGATGATATTATTGCTAAAATGGCCGCCGAATTATTAACCTCTGTGTATATCAGCAATATACGCCAACAGAGATAATTCCTTGTTCAAAATTTGTACCGCTTTGAATTCGTTATTTTTAAGAAAGTACTGTAGCTCAGCGCATTAGGAGATATAAATAGGCTTCCACATGAACTATTTTACCAACGATTTTTACAGCATGTCAAGCAATGCGATGTTATAGGATTTGTTTTCGCAAAGCATCTTGAGGAATTCCTTCGTACTGCGCTTGGTATAACTGTCTTTGAGGATATGAAACGAACCTTCCATCTGCGTGTTTTGATGGTCGAGGGTAATGACCTTGATGCCAGGAATATGACTTACCGCTGCCTGGCTGATAACAGTAACAAGAAACTTCGACGACCTGACAAGGTCGATGATGACATTCACTTCATTAATTTCCAACCTTACATTAAACTGGCTTTCCGAGCCTCTTGTCAGAAGATCAAAAGCATTGCGGGCCTGAAGCCCTTTGGCTGGCATTACAAATGGGAAGCTCTTGAGGTCGGCAAACTTAACCTTTTCCGTGCCTGCTAAGGGATGATGCTCGGAAACCACGACAGCCAACTGATTGTCAAACAATATGTGCGACTCTATCTCAGGACTTATGCTTGTAGGTTTATAACTCAATGCCACATCAAGTTCACGGTCTTTCACCATGCGTATCAAGGTCTCCATATCATGACAATGAATATTAAGTTTAATGTCTGGATATTCTTTCATAAAAAGCAACACCGTATCCTTGAGCAGCGGAATAAAGGAAAAGGTAGAACCGATGTTAAGACAGCCTGCCTTCAAGCCTTTGATATCGTTCATCCTGTCTATACATACATCCGCGGCATGCAGTGTGCGTTTGGCCTCGGGAAGGAATGCCTCCCCAACATCTGTAAGACATACACGATGGGAAGAACGCTCAAAGAGCATTACTCCCAACTCATTCTCCAACTGTTTTATCTGCTGCGACAGTGTGCTTTGCGTGATGTTGAGCAATCGTGAAGCCTCACTGAAACTATTCGTCTCAGCCACGTTTACAAAGTATTTAAGTTGCCTTAATTCCATTCTAATCGTATCATTTATAAAAAACGCTGCAAAAGTACAACAAATAAATCATACGCACAATAGTCTGCTATAATTATTTTCGATAATATTATCGATTATGATTATTAATACCTATAGATAGCCATTATCGAAACAATCAATAGACAAATCTTCCTGCTTATTAATATATGCAGTAATTTTGCACCCGAAAAAAAACATTAAGTAATAGAGAATTATGGAATACATTATTGATGAAACTGCAGCAAGTCAATGCGCATGGCTCGTATGGGCGCTTGCATTGGGAACGGTGCTTCTGAAGCCGGCCATCAAAATCTTGGTTAAGGCTTGGAAAACAAACAAGCGATTACACATCATCTCGTATGGTGACAACAAAATATATGATTATGATGACGAATATGACTACTGAACCATCTGCCATACCAGCTGACGAGCATACAAGAATAAAGAATGTATGCAAGTTTATAGAGGAGTATGCCACGGCCATGTTGTCTGCCGGTGCCACCACTTCGCGTATAGAGCATTGTGTGGAACGCATATCCAAACGCTATGATATAATCTCCGACCTGTCGCTACTCCCCTCGCGCATATTACTGACAGTATGGGACACAAGTCACAGGCATAATTACAGTCTTGTAGGACATACCCATAAAAACGGTATAAACCTGCAGACTGTCACAGAGTTGAGCCGTCTGTCATTTCTCGACATTCCCCTTGAGACAGCTTGCGAACAGATGAGAATCATCACCTCGACACCACGCCTGAACAAATGGATTGTCATTCTGCTTACGGCATTGGCCAATCTCTCATTCTGCCGACTGTTTGATGGCGACTGGTATGCTATGGGAGTGGTGTTTGCCGCCACTGTCATCGGCAATGTATATAAGAACTATATGCTTGAAAGGCATTGGGACATAAGATTCACAACCATTGTGGCAGCATATATATCCGCCATTGTCGGATCGTCGTGTTTCATCTTTGATTTTGGAAGCACTCCACAGACAGCCTTGGGAACATCTGTGTTGTGGCTCGTACCGGGAATAAGATTTATTAATGCTATTAGCGACATGACCAACGGCCACTATGTCGTGTCGCAAAGCAGGATGACAGATGCTGTCATAACCACCATCTGTCTTTCGTTAGGCCTTTGTCTTGCATTACTCACATTAAATATACAATGGAAATAACAACACTATTCACCGATGGACTCTTTGCCTGTATGGCGGCAATAGGTTTTGGAAGCATCAACAACACCCCGCGCAGTTTGCTGCCTTGGTGCGGACTCATCGCTGCCATAGGTCATGCAACCCGCTTTGCCATGATGAATTCATCCTTTCATATCAACATCATTCTTGCCGGTTTTGCCGGAAGCATCTGCATAGGCATCATATCATCGTTTGCCTCACGCCATTATCGTTGTCCCTACGAGGTTTTGGCATTTCCTGCCCTATTGCCGATGATACCTGGAATGTACGCATACGGCACAATCCAGGCTCTCGTCAGCTACTTGCAGTTTAATTCTTCCGAAACACCGTCTGAACACTATCTCAACATCTTTGCCTACAATGCCATCATGACTATGCTCATCATCCTCTTTATGGTTGTAGGAGCCCTTGTCGGAATATTTGCATCCCGAATATTCAAGAACTTCAGTAGAAGAGAATGAAGTGCATCATTCCCAACTATGGTTTGCCGGAATATATTTGACGACATTCACTTTTATCTCACGATTATATTTCCTTGACTTTTTTTGCTTCCCACCAATCGAAGTTGAAGAGATTCTTCTTTTGCATTGAATTGCTTTTGAACACGAAATAAACATCATGCACACCCTCGCACTTTGTCAGTCGTGTACGGAATGTCTCATACTTGAACTTGGTGTTTGGTATGTCTATTTCGCCGGCCTTCCATCCGTCGGTAGCGTCGAGGCGAATCTCCATCCTGCCGCCAAACATCTGTGATGAACAGCTCGCCAAGAGTTCATTTGCGCCCTTGCCGAAGTCAACACCTTTTACCAGGATATATTCGCCGTCATCGATATCGGTGACGAAGAGCGTGGGATTCCACGGACCGGAAGGATTTTCGCGAGTGGTCTTCAGGCCATATCCCCATGCCATGGTTTCTGCTTCAACACGACGGTATGGATTGAATGTTCCCACCTGCTCGAGTTTGCAGTCCTGGAAATATGGCAATTCCTTTATCGTTCCGTCTGCGTTATATGTCATTTCCGCAGCCATACAACATCTGCGTTCTGCATGACGTGACGACTCAAGTCGGAACAGGTCGTAGGTAAGACCAAAGCAATACCACTTGCCCTTAAACTCGATTATTCCAGGGTGATTGCCTCGCGTCCTCGGCGTGTGGTCCATTATGTGTCCCTTGTGTTCCCATGGACCTGTTGGCGACTTGCTCATGGCGTAGCCTATTCCTTCGGGGCAGCATGTGGAGGCGAAGGCAAGATAATACCAGTCGCCGCGCTTCCATATCCATGGTCCCTCTTGGTAGTCTTCTATCTTGTCCATTGTCATAATATCTCCCTTGGTGGATATCATGTCCTCGTTGAGTTCCACGCAATAGGTGTGCGGATTGCCCCAATACATGTATGCCCTTCCATCGTTGTCAATCCACACCGAAGGGTCGATGTCACTCCAGTGTTCGGTGCGCCATACCAGAGGCTTCCCGATAGGGTCTTTGAACGGACCGAATGGCGAGTCGGCCACGAGCACACCGATGCCATTGCCGTGAATGGGACAATACATATACCATTTGCCGTTGCGCTCTACTACACATTCAGCCCATGCCCCGTTATCACCCTTATACCAAGGGAAGTCTTTTAATGAAGCCACCGCTCCGTGGTCCTGCCAGTTGACCATGTCGGTGGATGTATATAAAAGCCAGTCCTTCATCTTAAACCCTTCTGCATCGTCTTCATCGTGGGTTGTGTAAAGATAGATGGTGTCACCATGTACATAAGGTGCAGGGTCGGCGGTGTACTTTGTCTGTACAAGAGGCATGTTCATCGTTTGTGGCTTTTGAGCCATTGCATTAACAGAGATAAATGCCAATAGTAAAATGATAAAGTTTTTTTTCATAATTTTTTTATAATTTGAGTTCGCATGTAGATAACTTGAAATCGTTAATTGTTCTTAGTCAATAAAACAGATACGTTTCCAGAGTGCAAAATTACACAAAATATTCCGTAAACCTCCCTAAAAATGTTCCATATAATATAGATTTTGTTTCATAAAGCCCTAATACGCCCAAAATTTACTAAATAATGACGGGTGTTAACTATGCAAAATAGTTAATACCCGTTTTATATTATTGCAACAGCAGAGAAATTTAGAAGTACACATTGGCACCCATGCAGCTTGTCACTCCGAGAGTAGTAGCTATTGCCGACAGTGCGGCCACAATCAGCTGAAGAATCAGCTTCCAAGTATTCGTTTTATTAGTTGTACTCATAATCGTAAATTTTTAAAGTTAATAATTTTGGAGGGTGGGGAAGAGGGTTTTCTTTTTTTTACCAAAGAGTTTAAGAGTTTAAGAGTATTTGTATAATGATAGAGGTTAAAACTCTTTCCCTCTTTATCTCTTTGGTTTAAATAATACCCTTCGTAGGGAATTACCACTTCTTTAAGGTTTACCTTTTAATCTTTAAGGTTTTACCTTTTAAAGTTTACTGTCCGAGGTCGTCGCCACCGCCGCCGCTTCCGCCGGCACCGGCATCCTCACCTCCACTCGGATTCTCAGGGTCCTCTATCTCGCCAGAGTCACTGGAGTTAACGCGCTTCACCACCTTTCCGTTGCGGTCGTAGCAGGTGATGCTCACTGCAGTGGTCATCAGTTCCTTCTTCACGTCGATAGAAGGCACGAAGATAATCTTTCGGGTGGTGATGAGGCTCGACGCCACCATGTTCACGTCCTCCACACTCTTTGCGTTCAGACCGAATCGCATTGTTCCAAGTCCCGGCACCGGCACCGAATGGCCCTCAGTAGCCCAAGCCTTAATCACGTCGCCGCAAGCAGAGAACGCGGCTTGGAGAGCACCCTTTTGGATACCCGATCGAAGAGAAGCCTCCTCAATCATCTTGCTCTCAGAGAGAGATGAATACTTTTCTGCGGCCATCTGGTAGACATACTTACCAGCCTTAGGGCCGACCATGAGCTTACGCTCTTGCGCTTTTACTTTAATTGTCATAACACTCTAATTTTTAAATTAAACAATAAATTTTTCTAACACGCTGCAAAGATACTACAAAATTTTTAATCATGCAATAAATTGCATGATTAATTTTCGTGCATTATGTTTATTTAACATACACTTTCCTTTATACAATTTTTCCTACTGACTCGCAATTGCGCATCAATTTACCAACAAAATTTCTCCTACTGATACAACATGAGGAATGTTATGTTTTAAAAATCTAACTGTTTTCTGTTTTCTGTTTGTTCAACCTTACAACAAACAGAAAACAGAAAACAGTAAGGTTTTTGAACTACCCTTTTTCTCTGAAAAAATTTTATTATATAATATATATATATAATATATAATAATATAATTTTGGAAAATACATACCCCTCTAAAAACCAAACTGTTTTCTGTTTTCTGTTTGTTTCTTTTGACGGACACTGTGTCTTTTCCTGAATAAGGTGGCTCTTCTGCAATTTAGTTGAAAAGGATGTGTTCTATCACGAGTTTATTCTTTAGCAATTCGAGTCCAGCTTTACCATACATGCTCCTTTTCATTACTTTCAGCTTGTTGACAAATCCCTCTGTAATGCCGTTGGTAATATTGAGTCTGATAGTGTTCCTTACAGCTTGGAAATCTCTTTTGATGCCTATAATAAATGTCTTCAATGATGATATGGTGGTGTTCCAATACCTTTTCATCCATCTGACGAGTTCCACCGTTTCACAGCCCTTGATAACTTTGCAGAAACTTTTCAATGCCTCATACATCTCAGAGAACCATCCAAGGGACATCAGCGTGTCAAAAGTCATCTGTTGCGACTTGTCCATCTTCTTTCCCTTGAGTGCCATGTCGATAACGGATGCGATACTTTTTACCGGGAGCAGTTCTGACCTATTGTCCTTCGGCTTTTCCTTCTTTGAATCCGGTTTCCAATTCTTGGGCCTGTAACCTCTATGTCCGTCAGAGAGATATTTGTAGTGGTCATAGAATGGGGTTAAGCTACCTGAAAATCCCATTTGGCATATCTCTTGATGTATGGCACTGAGAGGCTTGCCATTTGCAGCCTCCTGCTCGACGTATGCGTCATATTTGTAATACTCATTCCGCAGCTTGCTGTTCCTCTCAGGCAGCGAATCCATATTGTGGTATTTTGTGGCAGTCTGCCTTGCGATTCCAAGTTTCTTGGCTATTGTCGTAGGTTTGAAGCCTTTTTGCTGTAGTTCTTTCACCTCCTTGAACACAACATCCCTTGAGTCTGGCCTTGTGGAAGGACGCTTTGTGACTAACGGGGCACTTGTTGATTCTGTTGTCTTGACAGGACCTTCCTCATTACTCCTTACGGCCTGCCTGTAGTCTGCGTAATTCTCGGCAACGAGTTTTGTCATCCGGTCCGTGATGTTTTTCACGAGATGGAATTTATCAGCGACCTCAGTAATCTGGCGCTCGGTAGATGCAATGGCTGAGCTATAGTCAGTTGATCTGTCACGGCTGACAGTATGTACCTTTTCATGTCGTTCAATCCACTCACGGAAACTCTCTGTCCCCCTGTCACCGAGAAGGTCTATCGGCCAGCCGTTTGTATAGTCAATGATGATACTTCCGTAGGTGACACCCTTTCGCCAAGCCCAGTCGTCAACGCCAATCTCCTCGACATCCTCATAGCTTGAGGGATGCATCCTGTGTATGTCACGCTTTAATTTTGCAGCGTGAATAATAGAGTATCCACGACTCTTAAAATATTTAACGTTCGATAAAGTCAAAAAAAAGAAAAAAATATGCTTAGATATACAGTTTTTTCTTACCTTTGTTGTAAAAAGAAGGATTAACCGCCAGAGGTCAACCTTGAAGTTGCGCCAGACGCAAAGTCTATAACTTGCTGCAGGCCCTCTGGATTTCAAGCTGCAAATGCCAAATAGGAAGGTAGGCTCGAAGCCTAATTAAAGTGATAGTCACAAACAGCTTTCCTTTTACAGTTAATCGCTTCCTGATATAAAATCAGTGCAAAGTTATGAAAAAAATCATTATCGGCATCGATGTTTCAAAAGAAAAATGCGATGCAACTGCAATTTTTGTAGGGAAAGGCCTCCTTGAGGTGGCCAAGTTGGACTATTTTGTCTTTGAGAACTGTCCTAAAGGCTTTAGAAGTATGTTGTCTTGGGCAAAGAAACTTATGTCTGACGTGTTACAGGAAGAGTTTCTCTTCATCTGTGAGACGACAGGTGCATATGATCGAGCCCTGTGCGATTATATATACTCCAAAGGGCTTGATATCTGGCGTGAGAGTGCCCTCCAGATTCTCATGAGCAGTGGAGTGCGTAGGGGCAAGGACGACAAGGCTGACTCGTTGATGATTGCGGAGTATGCAGCGCATCATATGGACAAGATGCACTTGTATGAGTCTCCTGACAACCGCATCCTTGAGATTAGGGCCTTATTCCTCTACAGGCATAAGCTGGAGCAGGAGAAGACCTCAAAACTTGTAAGAATCAAGGAACTCGAAGCCACGGCTGGCAAGAGTAAGACTCTGACATTTATTCTTAGAGATGCAAAGAAGAGTGTCCGTCAGCTTGAAAAGAGCATTAAGGTATGCGAAGAAAAAATCCGTGAGCTAATGAAAGAAGATGAAGCTTTGCAGAAGAGCTATGACCACCTTGACTCTGTAAAGGGACTTGGCATCGTGAATATCACCGCCCTGATTGTCTATACAAACAACTTCAAGGCATTCAGGACATCGCGGAAAATGGCTACATATTGGGGTGTAGCATCCTTCAGATCCAGGTCTGGAACCTCAGTTGACAAACGTGTAGATGTACGAAACCTGTCAAGCTCGATGCTCAAATCATATCTTACGCAAGCTGCATTGCATACTATAGCAAAGGGTGGTATCTACCATGACTACTATGAACGCAAAATAAGAGAAGGGAAAACCCACTCAATTGCACTCAATAATGCTAAGAACAAGCTTCTGCATCTTGCCATGTCACTGGTTACCCATGATATGGATTATGAGGAGAATCACGAGAATCTGCGAAGTCTAAGAAACGAAATGTAACAATATGTGCCATATTAAATTTTATTAACTAAATATGTTTTGAAAATTCTATAGGAAGCAAGATAGTGGATGAACTGACACATATACCAATGTCGGAAAGTAGACGACAGGCAGAATTGGATGATACGGATATACCATGACGGGCGACAACCCTCTCGCATCGACAGGTACGCCTGCGATAGCGGAACACCTCGTCTCCGGGCTGCTCGGCAAAGGTCTTCCTGCAGCAATCGTCGTTGTGGCAGAAGAACTTGCGAACATCAAGATGTAGGACTACCCGCTCACCAAGAATGGACAAGTCATATATCGTCCTGGAATACCTGCTGTGTACCTGACTGCTGACATGCCCGCAATAAGGACAGACGCCATAACCCAAGGAAGATGATGCGTATAGGTGAAATACGTTGCAGTCATGAACAACCTCGTGAATGATTAGCTCAGATGAGAGATAGAGTTGAGGGATTCCTTCATTGCAGAGCAAATTTATTTCATTTGCCTTGCATGATTCTGATTTTTTTGTTGTAACTTTGCATTCATTAGGATATTTTGGCATAATTTATTACTTTATGTTTGGCGATGTAAAGGTACAAAAAATATGTCAAATATCCTAATATTTTTATATTATAATATATTCTGTATCAGTTAATTAAACTAAATTGAAGTGTTGATGTTTTTTGATTAAATTTGAATAAATGAACTTACTTCTATGAATCTGTCTCTATAGATAAAAGAATCCTCACAGAACTACAGAAACTAATAGTATGCGTTCATCAAGTGAATTCTTTTCAACTAAATTGCAGAAGAGCCTAAAAAGTTTACTTTGTACTGAAAAACTTGACCATGAAAACACTAGCAAGTACACGGACAGGTCACTGTTCCGCAGAAATAGTCAAAAAAATAATCTCAAATGTTATAATATTATTGATGAGGAAGACACTGACCTGTCCCCTGTCCCGCTTTGTCCCCTGTCCCGCTTGAAATACTTACATGCCGAAAAATGACGAGAAAATCCGCCAAACATTTGGTGGAATGGAAATTTTGCACTATCTTTGTCCCCGAAAACATTAATAATATTACAATATGACGACAGCTATAATTGATAATGAAACCAGATATGCAATTCCTGACTATGACATTGATTTTTTCATTGCCATAGCCAATAAAATGGGATGGAAAAAAGTCAAGTCTTCATTTGCAAAGAAAGAATCATGGGTTGACCAGTTCGCAGGCAAATGGCAGGACAACCGTTCTACTGATGAAATCATCGCCGATATTCATAATGCCCGAACATCTAACGATGAAATATCATTATGAAAAGATATTTATTGGATACTGACATCGTAATTTTCCTCTTTAGGAACAATCGAAAAGTGTATAACCATATAAAAAACTTGTCACCTCATCAGATATACATATCAGATGTGACCGTGGCAGAACTTGAATATGGCAACCATTGCAGTGGAAGATACGAAGAAAACAGAGAGATGCTTGAAGATTTCCTTTCACAAGTCAACGTTATTCCCTTTTCTGACGCTATTCCACTTTATGCAAAAGAAAGATTCAGACTCAGACAACGTGGTTTGAGTATCATGGATTTTGATCTGATAATTGCTTGCACGTCAATTGTCAATAATATGATTATGGTAACGAATAATGCAAAGCATTTCAATCGGGTAGAAGGAATTACGATTGAAAACTGGATTGAAGAATAATACATTTCTTCCACATACCTCTCGTCCCGCAAGGCCCGTGCCCTGCGGGATTTTTGTTTCCCCTCATCTCCCTTTTTCCAATTTTTTCCCCGTCATTATTCATTTCGGCATAAACCCTCTTGGAATCACAGTGACAGGTTTTGATACCCGCCGCTGTAGGGTCTTTGCTTTATGTAAGACCGCATTATTAATATTAACCCACTGCCAACACCCGACCACGTGGCTGAAAAAATGTGTCGGGAAGAAATTATGAATAAAAGATTTACTGCATTAATCAAGTACAGGGGACAGGTCACTGTCCCGCAGGAATAGTCAAAAAAAAATAATCTCAAATGTTACAAAAAATGAGGAGGCAGGACACTGACCAGTCCGTGTGCCACGAGGCGCACATCTATATATAAAGGGTTGTCTACCTTCCATATAAGATGTAGCCGTAGCTGCCAATGAGATGAGAGAAGGTCTCTCGGTGTCGGTGTGCAGGCACAGGCATCAAACCCTCTGCAAGCTGCTGCAGTCGGAAACGTTGCGTTAATCTTGATTCAAGTCATGTCAAAAGTCAGTGTCGGACAGTTCTGGCGACAAGCAATGCAATAACCTGTCTATGGCATTGCGGCATGCGGCATAGAGGTGGCAGGACAGTAATGTTGAAGTGTCTGTAATGGACATGGAGCGAAGGAAGTGACACACTCAAGCAACTGGAATTATACAACTCTTAAACAAAGAGGAGGATATGATGAAAGAAGCATATGCACAAAGCATAGAGTGTGAAGAGCCGATTCTTTGTTAAAGCAGAGCAAACCTTATTAAGGCAAAGACAAAATTATGCAACAAATTTAGTATTTAAAGCATCATATTTTTATGGTATTATCGGATTTTTTTAGTAATTTTGCGCCCAAATTTATAAGAGTATTAATATTGGATGAAAAATCGTATTGCATTTGTGGATTATATCCGCGTGGTGGCTTGTCTGCTGTTCACCTGTATCACGTCGGCACCGCGTTGGATTACCAGTATCGCCCAACTCACTTTTGGCATGTATCTTATGCATCTGTTCTTCCTCCCGTTCGTTTCCGAGTGGATAATTGGAGGAGATATCAAGGTGCTCTCTCTGATTCCGGGAAGCAAGTATGTGATAGGCTAAGCGATATCTTTCTCCGCCATAGTCATAATAGTCTTCTCAAAATTAATATCGAGAGTAAAGTATTAGCAAATAAATAAAAGAAAAAGATGGAAGTAATAGCAAGTTTTCAAGTAGACCATACAGACCTTAAGCCTGGGATCTACATCTCCCGTCAGGACGCCTTTGGCGACTCCTGCTTCACCACTTACGACATTCGCATGACAGCCCCCAACCATGAGCCCGCCGTGAACTGCGCAGCACTTCACACTATTGAACACCTTGTGGCAACCTACCTTCGCAACAGAGAGGGATGGAAGCAAAACATCATCTACTGGGGACCGATGGGGTGTTTGACCGGCAACTACCTCATTGTGCGTGGAGCATATACCTGCGAAGAGATTCGCCAACTGATGATTGAGGCATTCACCTTTGTGAGCGAGTATGATGACGTAGTGCCAGGCACCACTGCCGCCACTTGTGGCAACTACCTCATGCACGACCTGCCAATGGCAAAATGGGAAGCCCGCCGCTATTTAGGACGTCTGAAAGACGAGTTCTGTTCTGAATATCCGGGAGTTGCCCGCCCTACACTCGATGGCGGCATGACCTTCTTCGACGCATAACCGATAAAAACAATGAGCCCTGCAATTCACACTTGCAGGGCTCATTTGCATTCTCGGCTGACGAGGCAGGACTCGCTACATCGTCACCGAAACAGAAGTGCCGTTGTAGTCGATGGTTTTCACTGCCTCTGTTCCAGCCACACGAACGTTAAACTTACGGCCTTGAAGCATGCCGGGGAATTGGCCTTTGCGCGATTCTACAGTGAGGGTGCGCTTGCGGTCGTTCCATTTCATTACGATGGTAGTGTAAGCGCCACGCTCATAGTTGTAGTTGTCGCCCTCGTCCTCGTACAGGGTGAAAGAGGCATCAGAGCCTGGATATACTACAATGTCGAGGTTGTCCCACTTCTTCTCTGTGGCATATTGCATCACAGGAGCGAGAGGCAGGATAGAGCCAGCCTTTACAAACATGGTAGTGAGGTCGAGACGAGTGGCAACGGTGACATCGCGTCCGCCACGGTAACGCTTCTCAGTGTTGAAGTCAAACCAGTCGGCACCCTTCGGCAAGTATTTTGTAACTGTCTTCCCGGAAGTGAAATCGCACTTTAATTCTTTAATTTTTTCATCTTTTAATTCCTTCTTCTCCCAACCGCTCATTGCGTCTTCCTTGAATATTTTCTCCTCGGTATATTGAGCGTGGAGCACCGGAGTGGCGAGAATGGAGCGGCCAAACATAAACTCGTCGGCCATGTCCCACGTGCGGCGGTCGGAAGCGAAGTCGTAGTGAAGGGCACGCAGATAGCTCTCGCCTGCAGATGTGACCTGCCATGCTGTGCTATATAAATAAGGTATAAGACGATAGCGCAGGCGTATGGTCTTTTCTATGGCGTCGTAAACAGGTTCTCCCTTCTTGCCAAACTGGTAGATCTCCCTCGGGGCGTCGGCACCGTGGCTGCGGAACACCGGACAGAACAGTCCATACTGCATCCAGCGCACATAGAGTTCCTGGTACTGCTTGTTGAGTGGGGCGGAGCCAGTGCCACGGGTGTTGTATGAACCGCAGAAGAATCCGCCAATGTCGGTATTGAAGTTTGGACAACCGGTCATGGTGTAGTTAAGTCCTGCGGGCACCTGCTTGCGGAGCATGTCCCATGTTGAAGCCACGTCGCCCGACCACAATCCCGAACCGTAGTGCTGCTGTCCTGCAAAGGCCGAACGTGTCATGATAAACACACGTTTTTCTTCAGACGCTTTGCGCTGCTTCTCGTATATACCCTTTACGGTGGCTAACGGGAAGAGGTTTCTCACGCTTCGCCATGAACCCATGGCTCCTTTCTGCTCATAGTTTTCTTTTGTAGCGTTAAAGAAGTCCGGGTCGGTGGAGTCCATCCACCATGCGTCTATTCCATAGTCGAACAGACGCTTCAGGTGATCCCAATAAATCTGTCGAGCCACGGGGCTGAAGGCATCGTAGACTTTCACTCCTGAAGGATAGTCCATGCGTGGAGGCCAGATGTGTGACAGACCGCTCTGTGGCCATGTCTCGAAGTCGTAGAGCAGTCCCTTCTCCTTTAGTTTTGCATACTGTTGGGTCTGAGGTCCGAAACTAGCCCAGATGGAAATCATGATATGGGCGTTTTGTTTGTGCACACTGTCTATCATCTGCTTTCCGTTGGGGAATGACTCAGCTATGAAGTCCATGGCATTCCATGTATAGTTGCTGCCCCAATACTGCCAGTCCTGAATGATGCCGTCGAGAGGTACTTGCAGCTTTCTGTATTTGTCAACGACTTCGAGCAGTTCCTGTTGTGACTTGTAGCGTTCGCGGCACTGCCAGAATCCGTATGTCCATAGAGGGAACATCGGCACGTCGCCAGAGAGCTGGCGCATGCAGCGGTTGACGCCATCTGCAGTCTTGCCATACATGAAATAGTAGTCGGCTTGGTCGCCCACCTCTGCGCGGAAAGTCATTGCCTGTGCATTGTCCTCAAAATGGGCACGGCTATAGTTGTCCCAGTATATGCCCCAGCCCTTGACCGACTGGATGACGTTTTGGAAGTCTTCAAGGTTTGACTGTTCAATGGTCTTTGTCAGTCCGCGCCGGTTGAGTTTCCCGTCCTGCACTGTGCCCAGTCCGTATATAGCCTCGTCTTTGTCCAAGAGATATGAGTGAGTCACTACATATCTTCCCTTGTCGCTTCCCTCGTTGCGCATTTCAAAGTTTATGTCCTTTTCTTTCAGCAGTTGTTTTCCGCTGGTCGACGCGAAGGAGACGAGTCCTGTGCGGCGGTCGACAGTCACTACAAGGTCTTTTGATTTCATACGTATGGATGACGTGCCAGACTGGATGTCCACGTTGAAATCGTCTTTTGGAACCATTGTAACCACCTCGCTTTTTTTGCCTTTGGCAGTAGAGCCTTCAGGTGTTTTGGTCACTCTTACGATGTCGGGCGAGAAGAAGGCAACACAGATGTCCTTGTCGTTCGCCTTAATTTTCATTTGTTTCCCATTAGTGTCGTTGTCGGCATAAGAAGCTGTGGAAAGCAGTGCAAATGCCGTAATCACTAAAGCTTTTAATCTTTTCATAAGCAATGTCTTTTGTATAAATATGTGTTATTTTACGAATGTCTATAAGTTGGTAATTTCAGATAGAATCTTGCCCCTTTTTTGTAGTCAGGGTCGATGCCCACTTCTCCATTCAGCATTTTTGCTATTACGGTGCAAATATGCAATCCGAGTCCTGTGCCCTGATGGAAGGAGTCGAGCTTTGCGAAACGTTCAAATATCTCAGCATGTTTTCCTTCGGGTATTCCCACTCCAGTGTCGGCCACCGCCAAAATCACCTTTCCTTCAGCATCGTTGTTTTGGCACTGGAGGGTGATGCTCCCTTGTTCTGTATATTTTATTGCGTTAGTCAGGAAGTTGATAAGAACTTCCAGCACCCTATGGGCATCTGTACATATCATGAAGTCATCATCAACGTTGGTATCGAAAACAAGCGGCACGTCGGGGTGGGCCTTGTGTCTCACTGTCTCTAACGCTTGTTGGCAGAGTTTGTTCAGCTCATGGTTGGCCAGATTTGCCACATATTGACCACTGCCCAGTTCTGACAGGGAAGTGACATCGTGTACGAGATGTTGCAGCAATTCTGAATTATTTTTTACAATGTTCACAAATTCCATCTTTTCCTTTTCCGAGAGTTCGTCACCCTGTGCCGATATCAGTTGTGTGAATCCCACTATGGCGTTTAGCGGTGTTCTTATTTCATGGCTCATGTTTTGTATGAACATCGTCTTTGTCTTTTCCGACCGTTCCACCTCTTTCAGCGCCCTGTCCAATTCAATATTTTTTGCGCGCAGTTTCTTCTTGTGTATATTAGAATGATAGAAATAAGACATGATGATAATGACGACAAAAGCCAGGAGAACGGCCGTGGTTATGGCTCCCCATCGGTTCAGTTTTGTTTGCTGGCGATGCATCTCCATAACCTTTCTGTCTCTTGCTGCTTTAGTGTTGCCCAGCCTTGCCTCAGCTTTCATCTTGTTGAGCAGTAAAGTGTTGCTTTCGGTCACGAGCTGTTGTTTGGTAAGTAACGACTTTGCGAGTTCCGCTTCACGGCTCACCTGTTCTGCAAGCATGTTTGACGATGCGGTTTTCATTCTCATGTTTTCCGATTCGAGTTTTCTGTTTCCCGCAATCTCACTCATTTCCCGCCTGTCGTTTTTTAAAATATCCTCAATGTTTCTTCTGTGCATCACCACTTCTTCTTGAAACACCCTGCAAGCATCTTCCCATTTTCCCTGTTTAACATAGCTTATCTCCTCATGCCTGAGTCGTTCAGCCGGAGTCATGACAGCGAATAATTCTTTTGGAATGTCCTTTCCTAAAGTCTCGAAGTCCAGTTTAGCCTTTTCCCTGCCGATGGCCTGCTTATGTTGCCTTCGCATGTCGAAAGCCTCAGCATTGTCTAAGTATTTCCTGGCATTGCCATATTCCTTATGCATGCGGCAAATGCGAGCCAGGTTAACAAACAACAATGTCGGGTCAATGTCGTATGTCGCTCCGCTTAGCAATAAAGCTGCCGCCTCTTCATATTCATCCTGTGCCCTTTTATAATAATGTCTTTGCAGAAACACGTTGCCAGCCATACGACATGCCACAAACAATCTTCTTTTGTCATTCACAGCCGATGCCTCTTTCTTTTCCTGCATCACCATTCTCAAGGCTGTGAGTGTATGCCCTTTTTCAAGAGCGTCTCTTGTCTCTTTCTCTATACTATAGCCAAATGCCGGCAAGAACGACGATACAAGTGTCAGCGTCAGTAAAATGGTCTTTGCTGTATGTCGCACGCTGTCGTCCAATGCGTTTTTCAGCAATCCATTGAGCATAGTTGTAAGAGACTCTGCAGTAGTGGTCATTTCACCACATAGTCTATCCTTATCCTTGGCGTTGAGTGCTTCCTTGGCGTCAATAAGGCTTTTGGATATTTCCAACACCTTGTTCATGGGTTCAGTCACCTTGTGTCCGAAGGAGTCGACAAAAGCGGTCTTCACTCTTTCCGCCTCTTGTGCCTTGTTGAGTGCAGAGGCGAGTTGGGCCTGTTTCCCCTCGAGCATGTCAATGGCAAATTTGTTTCTCTTTCTGACAAATGCCGCATATACTATTATGATGAAGAAGAAAATGGCGGCAGAATACATTATCAGTTTGTTCTGCTTGTTTTCCGCGGCAAGTCTCACCATCTCGGCCTCATGCATTTCTGTCTCTGCCGAACGCAAAAGACTGTCGGTTCTCATCTTGGCAATGGCATTTGAGTCGTTGGCCAGTTTCATTGCCATGTTTTCCTGCATCTGTAACTGTATCTCGTTTTCCTCTTCGGCCTTGGTTATTCTCTGCTTTGCGAGTTCATACTCCAGTGTTGCCTTGGAGAGTTGCAGTTCGTTGGTTTCAAGCCATGCGTCATATTCTGCAAGGTTATATTCCGCACTGTTGCGTCTTACGGCCCATTCCACTTCGCAAGCCCTTTCCATGTATATAGGGTAAGCCTTGTCGAATTGTCCTGTAGCGACGTAGATGTCTCTCATCGCCTCGTCCTTATAAGCCTTTGTTTTGTGTTGCCCTGCCAATTTGAGAGCCTTTTCGGTGTCGTTGTCCACAAGGGCTCTCATCACCCTTAGGTTCAGAATGTCCTCTTTGTCAAAGCCTTTGTTGAACTGTTTTTCCGCCTCGGCGAATGTCTTCCTGTATTCATCGTATTTCTTGTCCCAAAAGAGAAGTTTGCAGAGTCGGAAATACATTGCAGATTTAGCGTAAGGGTTAACAGTATTTTCGAGTCCCTTTTTTATCAGGTCGATGGCCTCATTGCGTCTTGTAAGCTTGTCAAGACACTGTGCGAGGTCTATATATAAGTTTGAGCAGTATAGTTTCTCTGCATGATTATGATGGATGTTGATAGCTTGTTGATAGCATTCGGTAGCCTTCACATAGTCGCCGTACACATAGTAAAGGTTGCCCCGCAACTTGTGGTATGTATATAATCCATAGTGGTCGTTTTCGGCATAAGCCTGGTCGCCCATTTCCTTTATTACCTGCAATGCCTTTATCGTGCGGTGGGTGTTGAGGTAATAAACAGATAGAATCGAATAGGCGTAATAGTAGTAGGTGTTCAGTCTGGCATTCTTTGCCTCGTTCTTAAGCATTTCGACAGTATGCTCAAAGTTTTTCACGTCGTTATGTGACCGATAGTATGCCGCGGTGATGGAGAGTGATAGACAAGCTGCTTTTCCGTTGTTCCTTTTCTTAGCGAGGCTGTATAGGGAGTCGGCAAATGTTAGTCCGCTCTTGTCTTTTTTGGCGTTGTAAGCTTTTTGGTAAAGGTTGTAGAGGTCGTTGTCTATCTTGTAAGGATTGTCTTGAGCAGCTATTTTATATGGCGAAAAAAACATCATCATAACAACGAAAAACGCTGTTATGACAATCTTTAGTTTTAGTTCAATATTCAGGTTCGTATCCATATTTCTGTATCTCAACGCTGCAAAGTTACAACAAAATTGAATATAATACAATAGTAAGCAGTCTTTTTTTCTGAATAATGCAAAAAAAACGGGTCTATGGTTGCATATTGTTGACTAATACAAACAAAAAGGCGCACCGCTATTCACATAGAAGTGCGCCAAAGGTTGAAAACCTACTTCATAAATAATACGAAAAGTATTACTAACAAACTAACCTAACAATCATAATTCTCACTCTACTGTTATCTTGGTAATGGTGTATCCATCGCCTACGAAGAGAGCACCATTCTGTTCATTCATCAACTGTATTGAGTAGTCGGTGAGCTCATATTCGAGCACTGCAGAACCGTTGATCATGATGTCGCCACGATTCGGATCGCCCTGTCCGGTGATGATATTGTTCCACCATGCAGTGGTCATGGCCCCCTGTCCATTACCATTGACGTATGCACGAACAATGTTTCCTGCTTTTACAAGACTTGCGAACTGGTCTTTGAGCTGATCGAAAGGAGTGCCCCATGTCACGTTGAACGAACCCTCCCAAAGTGTTTCTTCCTGCACGACAGGAGCCTCATCGCTTACAACAATCTTATTGCCTCCATAGGCATTTCCTGCCGCGTCGTAGAGAGTGATGCGATAGGTGCCGAGAGCGAGGTCGGCTGGCACTGTATATTCCAGATAGCTTTTGTCTCCCTTGTTCACAAAGGTTGTAGAAGCTTCTTTGTCGCCGAAAGAAATCTTGGTCACTTGGTCCAAATTTGTTCCGTGGAGCTTTACCACAGAGCCTGGCACTACCTGGCGGTCGCGTATGTCGTTGCCAGGATTAGGGTCGCCATCGAGCGGACGAACCTGTACAAGTGCTATTCTATATGTTTCTTTGCCCTTGGTAGTGGTGGCAACCACTTTCAGAGTGTATTCTCCGGCGAGCAGAGAGTGGTTGATGGAAAGTCCCTCTGCCACCTCCTCATCGTCGATATACCATTTTACTGTGGTATGGTTGGCCGGTGTTACTATGACTTCAGCCTCGAGGTTCAGGTTGCGGGCAAAGTTTTTGAACACTCCTGGCTGTCCGTCGCTCCAGTCTGGGAAATAAGGGTCGAGGATGCGCGGTTCGTCGTCCTCTGTTGCTGTAATGAACGGATCGTCGTCAGAGCTACAGCTTGTCAGTGCGAGGCTGCTGGTCATAAGCAGCATAAACATCGCGAGAAAATATATCTTTTTCATAATTTTTCTTTTTTTTATCTTCAATTTTCAATCTTCAACTTTCAACTTATTGAAAGTTTTGTTCTGCCACGTCCCACCACATGCGCTTGTGCCAGTCGTCACTGCCTCCAAGTCGTTCAATGGCATCCTTGTAGTTCACGCTATTGTATTGCATCTCGAGGTTTGGATATTTCAGACGCACAGGAGTGTTGAAACCGTCAACGCAAGGATAGGTGAAGTTTCCGAACTTTGCACGGTCCTGGAGTGTAGGATAGTCAGAGCGTCGAAGGTTTGACCATGCCTCAGAAGGATTGGTGAGGTGTAGGATATAAGCCTCCTTGTTAATCTGCTCCTTCGGATTGCTTCCAAGCGGATTGGCAGCGATATAGTCATTGATTTCCTCGTCGCTAATCTTGCCTTCTATCTTATAGTTGTCGTTAAGGAACTTCATGGCCGCACGCACTCCAGCCTCATAATGGCTATTGACAGAACCAGGCACGTTCCAACCCTTCAAGGCTGCCTCGGCTAATAGGAACTGTGTCTCGGCATAGGTCATGAGAACTCCGGGACAGTCAGGCTGCTCGAAAGCCAGTGCAAGGAACGGACGAACCATGCGGGCTGGATAGTTGCTTTGGTCGTAACCCTTTTCAGGATAGTCGTTTACAAGGCGGTTGAGTGTGGGTATTTCTGAGTTGGCGGGAACGGTAGGCCACTGGTCCCACCATGCTGCTCCCGGGTCGTTGGCCTGTGGACCTGTACCTCCAGCATTGCCCCATGCAATCACCTCGTCGGTCACATCGTAGCTTCCCTCTGGTTTGTCCTCGCTACGTGTTGTGTTGATATAGTGACGGCAGATCTTTAGTAGGCGAGGGTCGTTGTTGTCCTTCAGCATGTTATATAAGGTTGAGCATATGAAGGTTGGTGATGTCGGGTCCTGACCGTAGAGTATTTCGCTCAGTGCGTTGGCGCGGAAGTCGAGGTCGCGTGATCCGTCATAGAGAGTGAAAGGTGAGTTCATGTATTTCACGAGCGCATCCTCGCTGCTGTTGGCTATGCATCCGCTGTTGACAGCCTTCTCAAACTCTTCCTGAGCCTTAGATTGGTTGACGTCAGAGATTCGCATTGCGAAGCGCATGCGTAGAGAGTTGGCAAACTTTTTCCATCCGGTCACGTCGCCGGAGAGAGTAGTCACGTCTCCAGAGATACGGTCGTTGCCACTGCCAAGCTGTGCTACACAAGCATCCAATTCGGAGAAGAACCAGTTGTAGATGTCTTCCTGCTTATCGTACTTTGGATTTGAGATACCCTTAATGTAACCAAGTCCAGCCTCAGTGCAAGGCACGTCGCCATAAAGGTCGGTGAGCACCGACATCATGTATACTCGTGTGATGCGCAGGGCGGCATTGGTGTTTGGGCTCTCCTCGGAGTTATAGATGGCGTCCACGAGGTTCTTGATTCCAACGCCATAGTACTGGTCCCACACGAGACGGAGCTGGTCGTTGTCTGGATTGACAGAACCTGCATAGAAGCTGACGTTCCATCCACCGGCATAGTACTGGGTGAATCCGGTGATATAGCTGCGGAAGGTGTCCATCAGACCAAAGTCTCCATAGGTCTGCAACAGTGCTGTGGTGAGCTGTGCGTTAGGGTCGATGGTAGGTGACTTGGTGTCGTCGGTGTTCACATCTTCCATGTGGCTATCGCTGCATGAGGCGAGGCTGCCTCCCATAATTGCAAGTGCAATAAATATCTTTGTTAGTTTCATATCTTTCTTTTTTTTTATTAGGGAGTTAGAATTTCATGTTCACGTTAAGACCATAGCTGCGGCGAGATGGCAGCGAACCATATTCAAGTCCCATGCCAGAGGTATTGTAGCCAGAGTCAGGGTCGATGTTCGGGATGTTCTTCCAGATGATGAACGGGTTGCGTGCCACAAACGATACGTTGAGTCCCTTTACAAATTTGCCAAGCATCTTTTCTGGGAAGGTGTAGCCGAATGTTATCTCGCGGCACTTCACATAAGAGTTGTCGTATATAAACATGCTTGGTGCGTTGCGTGATACGCTTTCCCAATATGTCTGCGGGTCGATGGCAATGTCGTTTTTGCGGTATGTGCCATCGCCATTGTCAATGACACCAGGTGCGTAGAATCCATCGCACTTGCCGGCTGCGCGCCACTGTTCGATAGTCATACCTTCCGCCATGCGTTTCTCTTCAGAGGTGTACCAAGCCTCGCGGCCTTCAAGGGTTTCAGGAGCTTTTCCTGTTTGGAAAGCCGAGCGCATAGACATTGAGAATATGTCGGCGCCTACCTTCACGTCAAACGCTGCCGAGAGACGGAAGTTCTTGTAAGTAAGAGTGTGGTAGAAGCCGCCTGTCCAGTCCCATGAGGCGTTGCCAAGGGTGCGTGTGGTCTCGTCATACTGTGGCAGACCGGTCTCGGGATTGATGAGTATGTCGCCGTTGGCATTACGCTTGAAGTCAGGGCCAATGATTGAACCGAAGTTCTTACCTACCTCGGCACCGACCGATACATTACACCATATGGCTCTTTCGATTTCGAAGTAGTCCATGCCTTCGGTAAGCGACTTTACCTTATTGCTGTTCTTTGAGAAGTTGACACCGAAGTCCCATGCGAAGTCTTTAATCTGCAAGGCTCGTCCGTTGAGTGCCACCTCGATACCCTTGTTCTGTATCTCACCGGCATTGATCAGGCGATACTGGTAGCCCGAGGTTGATGATGAGGCGAGGTTGATAATCTGGTCGCGTGATGTCTGGTTATAGTATGTCACATCGAGACTCAGTCGGTTGTGGAAGAACTTCATCTCAAGACCCAACTCATAGGATGTGGTCATTGTAGGTTTGAGGTCCTTGTTGGGCTGGGTGTTGTTATTTATCATACCGATGGTGAAGCCAGAGTAGGAATACTTTCCGGTAGAGTAGTTGAGAGCGAGCTGGTAGGGATCGGTGTCGCTACCTACCTTTGCCCATGATGCACGGAATTTTCCATAGTTGATGATGTTCTTGTTCTTCAGATACTCTGAGAACACCCAGCTGGCCGATACAGAAGGATAGACGTAGGTGTTGTTGTTTACGGGAAGTGTTGACGACTTGTCGCCACGCAGTGTACCTTCGAGATAATAGGTGTGGTCGTAGCCGATGCTTGCACTACCATAGATAGAGTTTATCTGCTTCTTGTAAGTGCTTTGCTGCACGCTCTGCTCTTGATAGTTCATAATGGCTATCACGTCCTTCATCTGCTGTCCCAGTCCAGTGAGGATGTTGGTTTTGTTGTCCACCTTATATATATTGCCTCCGAGGGTGGCGTTAACGTCGAAGTCGCCAAACTGGTTGTTGTAGAGGGCGAGGATTTCGGCGTTGAGTGTGCGGTTCTGGAACACGCTTTCCTGTAACTGTCCTGCCGATTTTCCTGGTGTGGTTCGGGCTATGTAGTCTTGGAAGTTCATGTTGTTGATGTCGGTACCGATGGTTCCCTGTATCTTCAAGTGGCTGTCGATGTTGTAGATCGCCTTAGCTGTGAAGCGGAAAACGTCTTTGTCAGACTTGTTGCTGTTCTTATATAGGTCCCAGTATGGGTTGCGGTTATACTGGTCGAGACCGTTCCAGTTGGCATATTCGCCGTCGGCGGTCTGATAGTTCTTCAGCCATGCCTGATTGTAGGTGTTGGCAAGAGTCATGAGGTTTTTTCCCACGTTACTCTGCGAGTCGCCAAGTGCTGGACGGTTTTTCACGTTTTCGCGTGTGTAGTTGGCAGTGAAGTCGAAGTCAATCTTTCCGAGCGATGTGTTGACACGTAGGTTGAAGTTGTCGCGGCTCATGTTTGTCTCGGGCAGGATGTCACGGTTGCGCATGTCGGTCACTGAGAAACGCATGCCCGTCTTGCCTGAGTTGGCAGATATAATGGCAGTGTTCTGAGTGGTGAAACCAGTGCGGAAGAAATCGCTGGCATTGTTGGGATAGATATAGAACGGGCGTGACTCTCCGTCGAAATATGTCATATTGAAGTCGTCGGCCTTTGGTCCCCAGCTCATGTTTGTACCGGTAGTGGCAGTCTGTGAGTATTTCCCATTATTACCCATACCGTACACCTGCTGAACGTCGTCCCACTTGGCGAGCTGGGTGTCGAAGGTGAACGAGCCGTTGTATTCCACTGACAGTTTGTCCTTGTCAGCCTTTTTGGTTGTGATAAGAATCACACCGTGAGAGGCACGGCTACCGTAGAGAGCCGATGCGGCAGGACCCTTAAGCACTGTCATTGTCTCGATGTCGTCGGGGTTGATGGCAGAGATACCGTCGCCGAGGTCATATCCACCCTCAGTTCCTGCAGATCCGAAGTTAGTATTGTCCAATGGCACACCATCAACTACATAGAGCGGTTGGTTGTTGCCAGTCATCTCAGTGTTACCGCGGAGCAACACGCGTGTTGAACCCGATGCGCCACCGGCAGTGTTCTGTACCACGAGACCAGCCACTTTTCCCGATAGAGAATTGATGACATTGGTTTCCTTTGCCTTTGTGAGTTCCTCACCTTTCACCTCAGAGAGGCCATAGCCGAGAGCTTTGCGGTCGCGCTTCACTCCAAGAGCAGTTACAACCACTTCGTTAAGCACCTTTCCGTCAGCCTCCATCGTCACTGTCATGCCATCTTTAGCCTTTGCTGTGATGGTCTTATAACCGACATAAGAGATTTCAAGAGTAGTGCCAGGCTTACATTGGATAGAGAAATTTCCGTTAAAGTCTGTTACTGTTCCGTTGTTTGTTCCGGCCACTTTTACTGTGGCTCCAATCAGAGGACCATCGGCGTCAGCCACTGTGCCCTTAATTACCTGGTTGTCAGGTGCGGCAACAATACTTGTCCTCATGTTAGCATCTGCTTTTGCAAAGGCCAAGGAAGGTGTCCATGCCATGCCTGCTCCGAGCAGGCATAGAAGTACTTGATTTTTTCTCATATAGTTTTATGTTTAATTATTAAATAATCCTTTCAGAATCCATGGAGACTTTACCTTCATGCCACGCTCGCGGTCGAAGATGCCAAACATCTCCGGTCCACTGCCAAACTTGTTGTTGTCCCAAATGAATGTGGAAAAACCTCGCTTGCGGGCCTCGGTAACGAAGGTCTTGCAGTAGTAGCTCATGTTTTCGTGTTGTTTGTCGGCATCTCCTTTATAATGGTCGGTAACACCCCATTCTCCTATACAGATACCAAGACCTTGTTTTCCCCATACGTTTACTACTTTGTCGAAGAAGTCGGTCATGTTCTTCTCTGTCGTAGGAGAAATTTCGCCATACTGCCTGTAAGCCTCACCCCACCAAAAATACTTACATTCTCCACAATAGTCGTAGGGATTGTAGTAGTGGAATTCAACGGTCATATAGTCGTTGCCGTTGCCCTCGATGTCAGTGGGAACGATAAAGTCGCCATTGTTGATTCCGAAGTCGGGGTTGCACACATAGGTCTGTACCAAGAGATTGCGTTTTAGGTTGTTGCCGCCCGTGGCACGCACTACGTCAACAAACACCTGATTGTAAGCGTTCTGCACTGCGAGGTTCTCGGCATCAGGAGCTCCCCATTTACCTGGCTCATGCACTTCGTTTGTACCAGCAAACGCCACGCGGTAGTCATAGTTGGCAAATTCCGTTGCGATGTTCATCCACAGTAGTGCGAGCTTTTGGCAGTTTTCTTCTTTATTTTTATAATAAGGAGTACTCTCGAGCCATTTCTCGTGATGCACGTTAATGATAACCTTTAGGTCGTTGGCAAGACACCAGCCCACGACCTCCTTTATGCGTGCTATCCATGTCTTGCTGACAGACATCGCCCTTGGGTTAGTGATGTGACACTGCCATCTTACTGGTATGCGTATGGCATTGAATCCAGCATCCTTTACAGCTTTTATGGTTTTCTTTGTTACCACAGGGTTTCCCCATGCTGTTTCGGCGTTGTCGGCATTGTCGGGGTTGCCGATAGCCATCGACTCTCCATCTTGTCCTGGAGCCGAACATTCAAACTGATTGCCCAGGTTCCAACCTATTAGGTTGCGATTCCATTCTTGGGCTTTTTCTTGCGCATAAGTTGGTGCACTGGCAAACATTATGGCCAGTGCTGAAATAAGTAATACTTTCATATTGTTAATTATAAGTTTTCGGCTGCAAAGGTACAGCGAAAACTTATAATCAGGGTTCGTATACTATCATTTCAGGGTTTCTATTCTATCAAACTCGCATTTTCCTTTATTTTACTTGGAGAAACGCCGAAATGTTTTTTAAACACGGTGCTGAAGTGCTTTGTATTCGTAAATCCCACAAGTACAGATACTTCCTGCACACCCTTGCCATCGCGAAGCAAGGCTGCTGCACGTTCTAATCGTATGGTACGCACGAAATCCTGCGGTGTCTGGGCAGTGAGTGTCTTCAGCTTTCCGTAGAAAAGGGTTCGGCTCATAGCCATCTCGCGACAAAGCTCTTCAATGCCGAAATTTTCGTCGGAGAGGTTAGAAATGACTATCGAGGTGGCCTTGTCGATAAAAGCGGAATCGGCTGCATTTTCTGTTGTGTCATGTTCTGTCGTATGACAAACTTGTGCTATCGACACAATCCTTCTTCTGTAGTATTCGCTTGCTCTACGTCGGTTGGCAAGCGTTGTGGCAATCTTGCTTTTCAGTATATCTGTGTCGAAAGGCTTTGTCACATAGTCGTCGGCGCCAATGTTTAGACCTTCTATCATGAACTCCTTGCCGGCCTTGGCGGTGAGAAGTATAACAGGCATCCATGATGTGTCGGGATTGTCCTTTATTCGTCGGCAGAGTTCGTCGCCGTTCATACCTGGCATCATCACGTCCGACACCACAATGTCGCACTCGTTGTTTTTCAGCCACTCCATCGCAGCCTCTCCGCTATCTAAAGTCACCACTGTGTATATGTCTGAAAACGCTATCTGAATATAGTCTCTCAGGTCGTTATTGTCGTCTACGAAGAGGATGGTGTCTTGGGTGGAGCAAGGCGTGGCTTTGGAGGGGAGTGCAGTTTGGTGTGGGGAGAGAGTAGAGATGAGAGAGGAGAGTGGGGTGGTGAGTGAGGAGCGAGGAGTGGTGAGTGAGGAGTGTGATGTGTTTGTAGAGGGAAGGGTGATGATGAAGGATGTGCCTTTGCCTTCCTCACTCTTGAATGTGAGTTTACCGTCGTGTAGAGTTACTATCCTGCGGGCGAGCATCAGTCCAATGCCACTACCTGTCTCACTGCTGTTGATGGCATTTTCTGCACGGTAAAAATTCTTAAAAATATTCTTCTGCGCAGCCTTAGGTATACCTATGCCGTCGTCTTTCACTTCTATGTATACCTTGCGTGTTTCAGTCCATGCCTTTAGCCACACATGCCCTCCTTCTGGTGTATATTTTATGGCATTGGAAAGGAGATTGTCGAAGAGTTTGCCAGACAGATTCACGTCCATCAGCACTTTAGCATTCAAGTCACAGTCGGTTATTTCCATTGAGATTTTTTTCTCGTTGGCAAGATGCTGAAACTTCTCTACCTGTGTTGTTAGCATTGTATTCACCATTATCTCCGTTTTTACAAGTCCTTCGCCCATTGTGTCAGCCTTTTGGAAGTCGAGAAGTTCTGTAATAAGCCCGTGTAGCTTGTTGCCGTTGCTCTGAGCTATCTCGATGCAGCGACGGCTTTTCTCGCTAAGCGTCTTGTCGGAGGCAATGTCGGAAAGAGGTGCCAGTACAAGACTTAGCGGTGTGCGTATGTCGTGGGCGGCATTCACAAAGAAGTTTATCTTCTCGTAGAAATACCTTCGTTCGAGTCTGCCATGATAGTTGCGAAGCAGCAGAACCGCGATAGTTGTCAATATCATGATATACAAAGTCCATGCCCACAGTGAGTTCCACCAAGGTTCGGCCACAGAAATATCTACAGCACGGGAGTCTATCACTCTACCGTTGCTACTGCTCACTGCCCTTACCTCAAGTTTGTAGTTTCCGGCAGGCAGGTTGGTGAATTCCACAGATGATGTTTCGGCCAGAGCGCTCCACTTCTCATTGAATCCGTGTAGGCAATACTGAAACAAGATATCTTTTCTGAATCTGTAGCATATACATTCGTAGTCTATTCGAAACGTGTTCTGTGAGTTGCTAAGAGATATTTTACCATTTGTAAGTTGTGTAAAGAGTTTTTGTTTCGAATCGTCATCCAGTTCTTCGCTTTGGATATTTAAGCCTAAAAGTCTTAGTTTGCCCTTATAGTCAATCATATCGATAAGCCACGAGTTGACAATCACTGCACCGCTATTGCTTCCGCACACCACTCTTCCGTCGTCGAGTATCTCCATTGCCATTCGGTTGTATTCTCGGTCAATACCATTTATGAAATTGAAGTTCACCACTTTCTCTGTGTTTGGCTTTATGAACGAGAGTCCAGCATCGGTTCCCACGAAGATGTTGCCTTTAGCCCCTTGTGCAAGCGAATATACACAGTTTGATGGCAGTCCATCTTCCATGTTAATGTTTTTTATCTTTTTGCTTTTAAGGTTGTAGGTGTAAATTCCTCCTCCATCTGTGCCGATCCAAAGCTTATGGTCGTTGGCTGCGAGCATTGATGTGATGTAACTATTTATGCCCTTGCCCTTTAGTTCTTCTGTATGGAAATGATGCACAGTGGTTCCGGTATTCGGGTTAATAACGAAAAATCCGTTGGCTGTGCCTACCACCACGCTCCCGTCGGCAATGTTTATGATACACTGCACTGTCTTTATGTCAAATTGCTTGCATTCCTTGTTGGGAGTCATCTGAATAAGGTTTCCGTCAAGTCCTCCTATCCAGATGTTTCGATATTTGTCTTGCTTTATGCTGTACACATAGTCAGTGGTGAGTGTTCCTGCCGCAACAGTCCATAGCGGTCTGCTATCTCCTCCGTTTATGACATAAACGCCGCTGCCGTATGTTCCTGCCAGTATACCTAGGTGTGTGTTGGCCAATGTCAGCACCACTTTCCCGTCAAGCGTGTGTCTCCATTGTGATTTTTTTGTGTCGAAAATGCTTACGCCCCTGTCGGTGCCGAAATAGATTAGTCCGTTGTTTGCCATCACGGAGTTTACTCCATTGTTTATTAGCGACTGGCTGTTGTCTTTTCTGTGTTGCAGGCTTTGCACCACGGTTCCTACGGGATATGCGATGTCTATTCCTCCGGTGTATGTCCCGATCCAAATATTATCATGAGAGTCACGCAACACTTGATACACACCATTGCCGTGTATTACGTTGTTGGTCTTGTCGTCGTCACTCCAAAGCAGTCTGATGTCGGTGCCGTTGGTAGATGCGGTATACACTCCATTGCCATCGATGCCGAGCATCATCACTTCGTCGTTTAGTCTTTCTATAGTTCTCACTGGTGTGTGTGGCAGTTGTCGCTCCATGTCGGTATGCACTGTTTTCCATGTATTCATGTCCACTATCACTGCTCCGTTTGAGAATGTGCCTAACCATAGCCATTGTTTTTTATTGTCACAATAAGCTGTTTCGGTGTTTTCGTTGAGCAGTGTCTTGATTATGGTGTTTGTCTTTAAGTCGAAAAGGAATGTTCCTGTAGTAGTGCAAATAACAAGATGTCGATTGTTGACAATCGTGTTGTTTACATATAGATGGTTGAAATATCGTCTAGTGCTGCCTTTGGCTATCTTGAATATGCCACGACTGGTTGAAGCCCAGATAGTGCCTTCTGAATCGATGTCTATGTCCTTGAGAATCAAGCCGCCGGGCTTGTTGTTTATCTCGTTGAATGTATTAGTGAAATCTTTAGCTATGGGAACATATCGGTCAATATTCTCCACATATTTATATATAGCCCCTTTGTTGTCGTACGCCACGATATCGCCGTTGTGGTCTTTGGTGAGACGGACAATCATTCCTCCGTTGTTATACCATTTGTCAGGTTCCCATAGCGAATAGTTTACGAGTGTGCGTCCGTTGTATCTGGCCACTCCGTTTTTCATTCCTATCCACATGCCTCCATGCCTGTCCTCTACCATTGAATACACTCTCTGGCTTGCCAGTCCCTGTTCCAAACCTACATGGTCGTACATAAACTGGCGATAGTCCACCATTCCCTTGATTGGAATGGCGGCAGATATCAACATCATGATTATGAGCGGCAGTATTTTCATATATTTTGTATATTTGCAACGATTATGTTATATCAATAAAGAAGCCATTACTAAGCAAAAAACTATTTAAGTGCTGAAAGTGCCTTCATATATTGTTCAGCCTTGCGCTCTGGCTTCATGGGGTAGGCACGTGAACTACTTGGCATTCGGTAGATGCGGATTTTCCGTTCCTTATACTCCACTACCGCACAGTCACCCACTTTTGGCTCCCTAACGTAGAAACGGCGACAGAGTGTGGTGGTGGCGAGTTGGCCAGCAGTGATAATGACATTGCATTGGGGCATGCCATCGAGTATTGCCTCAATGTCGGTTTCCTCGATTATCTTAAGGTCTTTGTCAGAGGCAGTGTTCTTGGTACGCACAATCCTTGTGGCTGTGTCATACATTGCAATGCCTTTTTCTCTAAGAAACGCCTCTATCCTATGCTGGTCGAACCGTTTCTCTCCCTTGACGATAAAATGCTCCTTGTCGTTGAAGAAGATAATGCCCATAATACGCCACATGTCATTCTGGAAATTGGGGTAATAGAAAGGCATACACCAGCGATGTTCCGCCGGTGGAAATGTGCCTAACATAAGTACTTTTGCTCCTTCTGGTACAAAAGGGGCAAAAGGGTGATTCTCGATATTCTCATTCATATTTCAATCTTACTTCTGTGGTTGCAAATATACATATAATCGAAGGAATCAACAAGCAATTTGGACATCAAACTCCCAAAAACAACAATATTTAACAAAAAACTTCTATGTTGAAATTGCGAGTCCCGCCCAGTCAGCAGTGAATGCTGACTATAATAGATAACGATTTTTTTGGAAATGTTACATATTTGATTAAATATGATACAAATCAGTTGTTGTCCTTCAGCAAAAAGTAGTTACCTTTGCAAAAATTTTTTTTATTTAGTAATCAATATCAGTAAATCTATGTCATTTTCAAAAACCAAAATCAAAATTAACAAGAAATCGAAAACATTGTTGCTTCTTGCCGTTATCATGTTTGGCGGAAAAGCATCAGCACAAGTATTGCCGTATAAAAACACGAACCTCTCCGCCCACGAGAGAGCCGTTGACCTCACTTCAAGACTGACATTGAAGGAGAAGGCCGACCTTATGTGCGACGAGTCGCCTGCCATCCCACGCTTGGGAATAAAGCCGTTCAGCTGGTGGAGCGAGGCTTTGCACGGACTTGCCAACCAGGGTAATGTCACAGTCTTCCCCGAACCAATCGGCATGGCGGCATCGTTTAATGTGCCTCTTGTTGAGAAGGTGTTCTCGGTGGCGAGCGACGAGACCCGCGCCAAGTGGAACGAGCAATATCAGAACGGCATTCCCACTACAAGATTCCACTGCCTTTCGGTGTGGACTCCCAATGTAAACATATTCCGCGACCCTCGCTGGGGACGTGGACAGGAGACATACGGCGAGGACCCTTATCTGACTTCGATGATGGGACAGGCTGTGGTGCGTGGACTCCAAGGACCGGAGACTGCCAAACACCGCAAACTGCTCGCTTGTGCCAAGCACTACGCCATTCATAGCGGTCCGGAATGGAGCCGACACGTGGCAAATATAAATAATGTGACGCCACGCGACCTGTGGGAGACATATATGCCAGCATTCAAGGACTTGGTGCAGAAGGCAAAGGTGAGGGAGGTGATGTGTGCCTACCAGCGTTGGGACGACGAGCCTTGTTGCGGTAGCACCAAGCTTCTTCAGCAGATACTGCGCGACGAGTGGGGATTCAAGTATATGGTGGTGAGCGATTGTGGTGCCATCGCCGACTTCTTCACTACCCATAAGTCGTCATCCACACCTCAGCATGCAGCTGCCAAGGGCGTCATTGCCGGCACCGATGTGGAATGTGGATTCGGATATGCATACGCCAAACTGCCCGAGGCGGTGGCAAAGGGACTTATCACCGAGAAGGAGATTGACAAGCATGTGGTGCGTCTGCTCGAAGCCCGATTTGAACTGGGTGAGATGGACGCTCATGAGGATTGCGAGTGGTCGAAGATTTCTCCTTCCATACTCAGTTGCAAGGAACATCGCCAACTCTCTCTGGATATGGCAAGGCAGAGCATTGTGCTTCTCAAAAATGAAGAATGTAGAATGAAAAATGAAGAATTGTTGCCTCTTTCAAAGAAACAGAAGATTGCTGTTATTGGTCCTAATGCCGACAATATCCCGATGATGTGGGGAAATTATAATGGAACTCCAAATTCAACAGTGACTATTCTTGACGGAATACGCGCCAAGGTAGGTAAGAAGAATGTAACATACCTTAAGGGATGCGACCTTACTGAGGAGTGTGTCGTAAACAGCTTCCTGACGCAATGCAAGGCCGACGGCAAGAAGGGTATCAGAGGTACGTTCTGGAATAATACCACACGCTCGGGCAAACCGGTGACTACGGAATATTACGTCAACCCAATCGCTGTGACTACAAGCGGTCAGCATACCTTTGCCAACGGGGTGAGGATGGAGGACTTTTCTGCTATGTATGAGACTACATTCGTGCCCGAAAAGTCGTGCAAGGCTGTGATACGTATGCAATACACCGGTGCCTTCTCGCTCAAGGTGAACGGCAAGACCCTCGCAGCCGACAGTACATGGCGCGACCAACCGATGCGCTTCGAACTCGACGTGGAGAAGGGAAAGACATACGACGTGGAACTGGCTTACCATACAGTGAAGACTTGGGGAGCAAACATGAAACTGAACATCGGCGAGGAATTGCCCATCGACTATAATGAGACAATCGAGAAACTGAAGGGTATTGAGACCGTTGTATTCGTAGGCGGTATTTCATCTCAGCTCGAGGGCGAGGAGATGCCAGTGAAGATTGACGGATTCAAGGGTGGCGACCGCACTCATATCGAACTGCCGAAAGTGCAGCGCGAGTTCATACGCCATCTTGCCGAGGCTGGAAAGAAGATTGTATTTGTCAACTGCTCCGGTTCTGCCATTGCCCTTGCTCCCGAGGCAGAGCGTTGTGCAGCCATTGTGCAGGTGTGGTATCCCGGTATGGAGGGCGGTACGGCAGTGGCTGACGTTCTCTTCGGTGACTATAATCCCCACGGTAAGTTGCCAGTGACATTCTACAAGAGTAGTAGTCAGTTGCCCGACTTTGAGGACTATTCGATGAAGGGTCGCACATATCGCTACTTCTCTGATCCGCTCTATGCCTTCGGATATGGATTGAGCTATACAACATTTAAAAATGATAATATAAAGATAGAGAAGCAACCCGTAGGCGATTCTTCACTCTTCACTCTTCATTCTTCATTAATGAATACGGGCAAGCGTGAGGGCACCGAGGTCGTTCAGGTGTATGTGCGTCGCTGCGACGATGCTGACGGTCCGCTGAAGACCCTCAAGGCCTTTGAGCGTGTAACATTGAAGCCAGGAGAGACCAAGAACGTGGAAATCAAGCTCGACGAGGAAGCGTTCACTCTCTTCGACCCTGCTACAAACACTATGCGCGTAGTGCCTGGAAAATACGAGGTGTTCGTAGGTAGCAGTTCACGTCCGGAGGACTTGAAAAAGTTGAACGTTGAAATTTGAAGATAGATGAAGAAATATTGTATGATGGCTATTGCACTGATGATGTCAGTGGCAATGCATGCACAACGAGAAAACTGGAAGGTCGCCGACAAGGGGCCTTCCATTGACAATTATTTCATTCCAGCCACATCCGAAGCAGTTTGTCCCGACAATGAGGGCTTTATACGCAGATGGACATTGCTTGAGCCTATCGACAAGCCCAATAGGGGAAATACGGTGTTTACCGATTCTTATATCAAGCAACATCTTGGTATGGAATATTTTAAAGGGCAATTCTCTCTGCTACCTAAGGACGGACAGAAAGTGAAAGTGGGTAAGCAGAAACTGCAATGGCATAAGATGGACAGTAAACTGTATAATGTCAAACTGTTCCGCTTTGCCACAGGACTTGACAAAAAGTATTACGGCATCGTCTTCCTTGCCACGACAGTGATAGAGTGTGACGAGGATATTGATGGTGTGCGACTTTCTGTTGGTTCCAATTCCGCCTCGTTGTGGTGGCTAAACGGCGAGGAGACACTGATGCTCTCGGGCGACCGACGTATGGTGGCCGATGACGGTATGTCGAAGAGGATTACCTTAAAGAAGGGAATGAATGTGCTGCGAGGTGCAGTAATCAATGGTCCTGGAATGAGTGATTTCTGCGTGAGATTTATTGATGAAAACGGTAATCCAGTGAAAAATATCAGAATAAGATGAAGGCAAAAAATATTATCGCATTGGCAGTCACAATGATGGCGACAATGGTAGCTGAGGCACAGATAGGACAACCATGGATTCACGACCCATCGACACTCGTGGAGTGCGATGGAAAATACTATACCTTCGGCACTGGCGGCGGTGGACTTATCACCGAAGACGGATGGACATGGAAGGGTGGGGCAGAGCGCCCTGGCGGCGGAGCTGCTCCCGACGCATTGAAGATAGGCGACAGGTATCTCGTGGTGTATGGAGGTACGGGCGGTGGTCTCGGTGGAGGGCATTGCGGTATAATATATACAATGTGGAACAAAACCCTCGACCCGAAGTCGCCCGACTTTAAGTATTCGGAACCTGTTGAGGTGGTGCGCTCTGCCGACCTTGAAGATTGCGATGCCATCGACCCCGGACTCCTGCTCGACCCGACCACTGGACGCCTGTGGATGAGCTATGGCACATACTTTGGATTCATCCGTATGATAGAGCTCGATCCCAAGACAGGACGACGGGTGGAGGGCAACAAGGAGAAGGATGTGGCTATCGACTGCGAGGCCACCGACCTTATCTACCGCAACGGATGGTATTATCTGCTTGGCACCCACGGCACTTGCTGCGACGGTGTGAACTCTACATATAACATTGTGGCGGGACGCTCGCGTCAAGTAACCGGACCATATCTTGACAATGTGGGACGCGACATGATAAAAGGTGGCGGAAAGATGGTTGTGCCAGCATCGAGAAGAGCCGTAGGCGCAGGACATTTCGGTCGCACCATCATCGACGAGGGTGTTGAGGTGACCTCGTTTCATTATGAGGCCGACTTCGAGCGTAGCGGCAGAAGTGTGCTCGCCATCCGTCCGCTGTTGTGGAAAAACGACTGGCCAGTGGCTGGCGAACAGTTTGAGGGTGGCACAATGAGCATCGAGTCGGAACGCCGTGGTTATGCCTTGGAGTTGGCAGTGGACTTCGTGCGCATAGAACAGGAACGACGCATGTGGTGGAAGATAGATCCCGCAGAACCCACCAAACCGCTGCCATCGCAGACTCTCGACGAGGTGAGGCGAACATGGCCAGAGGGGGACATAGCTGTGAGAGCGGGCGACAATATGTTCCGACCGCATCAGAGATGGACAATCACGCCAGTGCCTGAGGCTGGTGGATATCTTAGCAATCCTTATTTCAAGATAACCATCGAGGGAACCAATCGTGCCTTGGCAGCAACAGCCGACAAGGAACTGACCACTGTGCCGGAATATTCAGGAGCGGCTGAGCAGTTATGGCGCATAGAACAGCTCACCGACGGCACATTCCGCATCATGCCAAAGGCTATCCCAGGCATCGATGGAGTCAACACCAAATATTGCATCTACTCAGTGGCAGACAGTACGCCGACATTGGCTGAATATGATTTCAACAGTGATAACTCTAAATGGAATTTCCGTAAATGAAAAAGAATATATTGCTATTGACAATGATGGGCATGGCAACCTCTGTTGCCTTGGCGCAAAATCCTATCATACGCGACCAATATACCGCCGACCCAACGGCAAGAGTATTCAACGGCAAGATGTATGTATATCCATCGCATGACATCGTCAGTCCGGTGGAACCCGAGAAAAAATGGTTTTCGATGGAGGACTATCATGTCTTCTCGTCGGAGAATCTCACCGACTGGACCGACCATGGGGTGATTGTCACACAGAACAAGGTGCCATGGGTGAAGAGAGACTCATACGCCATGTGGGCTCCTGACTGCGTGGAGAAGGGTGGCAATTATTATTTCTATTTCCCTGCGGCACCTCGTGGCGAGAAGAAAGGATTTGGTGTGGGAGTGGCTATTGCCAAAAGTCCCGAAGGACCGTTCCGACCTATGTGGCGACCGATAGATGGGCTGAATGGTATTGACCCTTGCGTGCTTATCGATCCCAAGGACGGTAAGTCATATATCTATTGGGCTGGTATGGGAATGTGGATGGCACGACTCAAGGACAACATGATGGAACTCGACTCCAAACCAGAACAGGTGAAGAACTTGCCCGAGGGATTCAAGGAAGGACCCTTTGTCTTTGAGCGACAGGGGAAGTATTACTACACCTTCCCGTGGGTGCGCGACTCAACAGAGACTCTGGCATACGCTATGGGCGACTCACCTATGGGACCGTTTGAGTTCAAGGGAGTTATTATGGACGAATCGCCAGTGGCATGCTGGACCAATCACCATTCCATCGTGGAATATAAGGGACAGTGGTATCTCTTCTATCATCATAACGACTATTCACCTGAGTTTGACAAACTGCGCTCTGCACGTTGCGACTCGCTCTTCTTCAATGCAGACGGAACAATCCGCAAGGTTACGCCCACACTGCGAGGAGTGGGAGTGACTTCGGCACGCAATCGTATAGAGATTGACAGATATAGTAGAATATCTGGTGGTGCTGATATCGCGTTTGTTAATCCTTCTGCACCATTCGAGGGATGGAAGACGATATTCCCCAAGAAGGGAGCATCGGTGGATTATAATCGTGTTGACTTCGGCAATGACGCTGTAGGCGAGATTGTCGTTAGGGCAAAGTCGGCTTCGGCAGCACGCATTGCCGTAAAGGCAGGAGGCAAGGTTGTGGCTATGGTAGATATCCCGAAGACCGACAAATGGCGCGACGTGAGAGTAAAGGTGAAGGAATCACCGAAGGGTATCAAAGATATTAATGTAACGCTTATGAAAGGAACAAAAACCGAAATCGACTATATAGGATTCGGCATGATGCCATGGGCGCAAGGGGCTATGAAATCAGGGAAATACCGCAATCTGTTAGCCGAAATGGGATATTCGCAGACAGCCATCGACGCAAAGTTGCAAGAGGCCTTCAACGGACTTTTCACAGGCAAGAACAAGGTGTATTTCGAAGTGGGCGACTCTATGGCATACATCTCAGACATCAAGAACAACGATGTGCGCACCGAGGGAATGTCATACGGAATGATGATTGCAGTGCAATGGGACAAGAAAGAAATGTTCGACCGTCTGTGGAGATGGGCGAAGAAGTATATGCAGCATCAAAAAGGGCAGAGAAAGGGATACTTCCGTTGGAGCTGCAAGACCGACGGAACGCCAAATGCACAGGGCGCTGCATCCGATGGCGAGCTCTATTTCATCACCTCCCTTATCTTTGCCTCAAACCGTTGGGGCAACGACACTGGTATCAACTATCATGCCGAGGCACAGAACATTCTCAACTGCTCTATGGAGAAAACAGGTATGTCGGAGGCCTCTCCGCTTATCAATATTGAGCACAAACTCATCACCTTTACTCCTGACCCATGGGGAGGACAGTTTACCGACCCCTCGTATCATATTCCCGTATTCTATGAGATATGGGCGAAATATGCTGATGACGGACGTGAGCAGTTCTGGCTCGACTGTGCCAAGGCTTCACGTCAGTATCTTCACAAAAGCATACATCCTGTGACAGGACTCAATCCCGACTACAACAACTATGATGGAACACTCATGCATCGTGGTGGTGTGCTTGGTGATGCCTTCCGTTATGACTCATGGCGAGTGCCCATGAACATAGCCATGGACTATTCCTGGTCGTGTGCCGACCGAGAGTGGCAGCAGCAGTATGCCAATAGAATACAAAACTTCCTTTACGAAAAAGGCATCGACACCTTCCTCGACCAATATAATATCGACGGCACTGAGCCAGCTGACATCCTTGAAGCCGGAGGCTACAAAAAATTGCGTCATTCCGTTGGTTTCGTAGCCACATCCGCAGCCGTGTCGTTGGCAGCCACTCATGTGAAAAGTCGAGAGTTCATCGAACGTCTGTGGAATACCCGTCATGAGCCATACGACGATGGCTATTTCGATGCCTACTACGACGGTCTTGTCCGCCTCTTTGCATTGATGCACTTGAGCGGACAATATAGGATAATTGAGTAAGTTGAATTTACTTGTCAACTATTTATAAAACCTTGTAAAGGCTTTTACGGTGTAGATATGGTCAGCCACGCTTCCCGTCTCCCTACAGCTGTGCATGGCGAGTATGGCGTTGCCCATGTCTACACCCCTTAATGCAATCGACGAGGTAAGGATATTGCCAAGTGTGCTTCCACCAGCCACGTCGCTATGGTTTACGAAACGTTGGCAAGGTACACCAGCCTCTCGGCAAATCTCGCTGAATATTGCCGCTGACACAGCGTCGCTTGCATATTTCTGTGATGCATTGAATTTTACAACCGGACCTCCGCCGAGCATCGGATGGTTTGTCGGGTCGTATTTCTCGCTATAGTTAGGATGCCATGCGTGTGCATTGTCAGCCGAAACCATGAACGCCCTTTCCACAGCCTGGCAGAAAGCCTCTTCGCCGCCGCCCTGTGCAATACATATTCTTCTTATCATCGATGCGAGGAAGTTGCTGCCTGCTCCCTGTTTTGTTTGCGAGCCAGTCTCTTCATTGTCAAAGATGGCAAGAATGTTTGTTCTTCGCGTAGTTTCAGAAGCAAGCAGAGCCTCAAGTCCTGCATAGCACATCGAGAGGTCGTCGAGTCGTCCTGATGAGATGAATTCGTTGTGCATGCCAAAGGTGCATGCTGGTGTGGTATCGGCAAGATAGAGGTCGAAGTCGAGCACTTCTTCACGGCTGACGTTCAGTTCTTTTGTAATGATATCCATCAGCATATTGCCCCGTTCCAGTTCGTCGTTTACGATACCGAGTATAGGCAGCACATCTTTTTGCTTGCTTATTTTCACCCCGTCGTTCACCTGTCTGTTGAAGTGAATGGCGAGGTTGCTGATTTGCATGAGAGGTCGTTTCACATGCAGCAGCCTTGTCTTTGGGTTCATGGCGTTGTCGCCTTTAAGTATGACTCTTCCGGCAATGGTGAGCGGTCTGTCAAACCATGTGGAAAGAATAGGTCCGCCATATACCTCAGTGTTTAGTTTAACTATACCCCCTTCGCATGTCATCTCAGCGTTGGGTTTAATTCGGAATGTTGGTGAGTCGCAGTGAGCGCATATGATATGGAAACCCTCGTTGTCGAGTCTTTCTTGTCCGATGTGGAATGCGTATATGGACGAGTCGTTTTTCTTCACATATATTTTGTCGCCTTCGGTCACTTTCCCAATAGGATTTCGAGGGTCTATTTCCCTGTATCCGGCCTTGTTCAGTATCTTTGCTATATTATCTACTGCAAGGAAGTTTACAGGTGAAGCATCGAGGAAGTCTAATAGTCGTTTTATCATATTTTTATCTATAAGTGTCATACGTGTTACCGAAGTCAGGATCTTGCTCAGGGTCACCATCCACGGAGAATTCGTTTTTGATGATTCGCTGGTTGTAGTCCTTACGAAGAGGAGCCATTCGCATTATGAAGTCGCTGAAGTCAAGTGATGGAATGACGAGACCGAACACACCGACTCCGACTCTCTTTCCGTCAGGTATCACGTTGTTGAAGAGGTATGCAGTGTGATAGAACGTATGTTTGTAGTATACTATGCGATTATGTTTTCTGAAAGTATCCATTGTGTCATCATCAGGAATAGAGTCGGCATGAGTGAATACCGACATGGTATTTCTGACCAAGTCATCAGATCCGTCAGCAAATTTTGCCTGACATTCCTGTATACATTGTATGATGTCGTCGTTCATTTCCGCTTCCATTTTTGCCTTGGAAGGTACTGTGGCCTTAGCCACGAACAAGACGATGGCAGTGAGTATGCCTATGATAATAAATCTACCGAGACAACTTCTAAGGAATAAGTCTACGTAAGATTTCTTTGCAAATTGTTTTTTGTCAGGTTGATCCATAATTTCTTAGGTTATTGTTTTTTTGATAAATGCAATGCTTATTGATGAATCAGGTTCATGAATTCCTGTCGCGTCTTGGCTTGGTTAAAGGCGCCGCAGAAGTCGCTTGTCGTGGTTATAGAGTTTTGTTTCTCTACGCCTCTCATTTGCATGCACATGTGTTTAGCTTCCACCACAACCATCACGCCGAGCGGTTTTAGAGTTTGCTCTATGCACTCCTTTATCTGCAGTGTCATTCTTTCCTGCACCTGAAGTCTATGAGAGAAGATATCCACCACTCGTGCTATTTTGCTAAGTCCAGTGATGTATCCGTTAGGAATATAAGCCACGTGTACTTTGCCGTAGAATGGCAGCATATGGTGTTCGCAAAGAGAGAAGAAATCGATATCCTTAACTATTACCATTTGGCTATAGTCTTCTTTGAAGAGAGCGTCGGTGAGCACTTTATGGGCGTCCATGTTATATCCTCTTGTGAGCACCTGCATGGCCTTTGCCACTCTCATTGGTGTTTTTTCGAGTCCTTCTCTTGTAGGGTCTTCCCCTAAAAGTGAAAGTATTTCCTTGTAGTTTGAGGCAAGTTGTTCCAAGCCTTCCCGGTATTCTGTTTCTGGATTCATGATTTAATATTTAACGCTGATTTTACCTTTTACTATAGAAGCCTGTTTGTATCCCATTTTTTGTATTTCCAGCAGCATGGCGTGTGCTTCCTCGTAAGTCCTGAAATTGCCAATTCTGCATATCCATCTTGGCGAGTAGAAGTGTACATATACGGGTTGGTCAGGGAATGCCATCTTTATGGCATCGCCAATATTTCTTGCCTTTTCTCTGTCAGCCCTTGTGTTTCCTCCTGCATAAGCTTGCACTCTATACCCTGTGACTTTGTAGCTTCTGCCCATCACCTTGTTTCTCATATCGATGGTAGGCGTGTCTTGTTGTTCGTTATAGGTAGCGTTGTCTTGTTTTACGTGCGACGTTGTTTTCTTTTCTGTTTCCCCAGCTTTTTGTTCTGTCTGTTTTGCCGTTGTCGGTTTTTCAGGCTTTATGTCTGGCTGGTTGCCGTTCACGAGTTTGTCAATTGCCGCACTGTGAACCACCTTTACGGTTCCCTTTCCTGTATTATTCTTCTGCAGGCGTTCTGTGAACGTCTGTGCAGATGATGTTGTGCAAACACATATCAGTGTAAACAGTGCGGCAATTATTTTCATATTATGTTATTATCTATTAATGCTTGTCAACTTGTCAACAGAAATATTATTTCCAAGCGTCGATGATGCCTTTGAAGTCAGCTGCTTTCAGAGAAGCGCCACCGATGAGTCCTCCGTCGATGTCAGGCTTTGCGAAGAGTTCAGGTGCATTGCTTGCCTTGCAGCTGCCGCCGTAGAGGATAGATGTGTTTTCAGCCACTTCGTTGCCATACTTCTCAGCTACGCAGCTACGGATGAAGGCGTGTATTTCCTCGGCCTGTTCTGCTGTGGCAGTCTTTCCGGTTCCGATAGCCCAGATTGGCTCGTATGCGATTACGATATTTTTGAATTCTTCTGCAGAGAGGTTGAATACGCTGCCTTCGAGTTCTGCTTTGCATACTTCGTTCTGCTTTTCAGCTTCACGTTCAGCGAGGCTTTCTCCGATGCAGAAGATTACCTTCAGTCCGTTCTTCAGTGCGAGCAGCACCTTCTCTTTGAGAATCTCAGGAGTCTCGTTGTAGTATTCACGGCGCTCAGAGTGTCCGAGTATGACATACTGTGCTCCAGTGCTCTTAACCATTTCAGCCGAAACCTCACCTGTATAGGCTCCCTTTTCCTTGTCGGCGCAGTTTTCGGCACCGAGTCCAATAATGTCCTGGTTGAGGAACTGAGCTATGCTGGCCAAGTGAATGAATGGTGTGCAAATTACCACTCCACAGTTTGGCTTTTCATTTGTGAGAGTCTCGTTAAGCTCTTTTGCTAGAGCGATGCCATCCTGCAGGTTCATGTTCATCTTCCAGTTGCCTGCTACAATTTTCTTTCTCATTGTTTTACCTTTTTTTAATATATTAATAAACTAATTAAAGTGTCGTTTTTGCTTAACTTTCAGAAGTTAAGGAAGCTCTTTTCTTTACCACTCCATCCGCAATAGTCAGCAATGTGAGTGGTACTATAAACCAAAGTATCATGACCACAGCCATGCTGGTGTCGCTTCTGTCGTTGCCCCTTAGTCCGCCTTGTTCTATTTTTGGTGTTTGTGGCGAGACGTCGGGCAGGGCGTTATGACTCCATTTCCCTTTTATGCTTCCGTTGTGCAGAAGCACGAGTCCGGGGTTGCTGCGTATTATGGTCTTCAGCGTTGTCTCGTCGGTGTTGGCAAACTTGTATTCGGCTCCTGTACGGTCTTTCCATCTGCCTATAGCCTCTTCCGTGCTTGCTGTGAGACACAGGAATCTGTAGCCATGTTGCTTAGTGTAGTCGTAGAGTCGGTTTATCTCGTCGAAGTGAATGTCGTCTGCCTGTTCGAGGTGTGGTGAGACTAAAAGCAGCGAGTATCCTTTGTCTGCCACTATCTCTTCTGTAATATCTTCCCCTTCGTCCACCGTGGTGATACTGAAGTCGTGTATAGTCGGTACATATCCCTTTTTTGTCTGAACCGTCCGGCTATCGATGAATGTCCATGTAGAGTCTGGATATTCTTCGAGGCTGAATTCTTTTCTTTGCCCATTCTTTTCTAATATGAAGGTAGTCACAAATTCAGGTTGTTCCGCACCTTCGGGAATCTCCATTCCTTTTTTTATGTCAGCTCCCACGTGATATGGTCTGAAGTCGAATTGGGGCAGGTAGTAGAGGCTGTATCCCGAAACGGCGAGAATGAACACCACCGTGTAGTTTATCACTATCCACTGAGTGTTTTTTCTTATGAGTCTTGCCATTTCTAATGGCCATATTGCCATTATTATCGCCGCAGCTGTCAGCACTATGTTTTTTGCCAGTGTCTGTCCGTTGGTGAGTGTAATGGCGTCGCCGAAGCATCCGCAATCGCTCACTGGGTCGCTAATGTATATCCACAGCGTCAGAATGGTCATGGCTGTCATCAGCATCAGAGCCAATCGGCTTACCACTCTTCTCTGTATGGCAAAGAGCAGCATCATGCCGATAAAGAACTCTGCTGTAGACAAGGCAATGGAAGCAGTCAGCGTAAGCCAATCGGCGTTCCATGCGTCCAGTCCCCATGCGCTCAGGTAGTCGTGTATTTTATATTGTGTACCTATGGGGTCTACAGCCTTCACGAATCCTGAGAATACAAAAGTCAGTGCCATCAGAGCCCGACATATGTTTACGGCTATTTTCTTTGCCATTGTCCTACCTTTGTTGTTCTCTGAGTTTGATGACTCCGAATACTGCATAGTTTATAATGTCCATATAGTTGGCGTCAATACCCTCGCTTACGAGAGTCTCCCCCTGTAGGTTTTCAATTTCCTTCACCCTTTGTATTTTGGTGAGAATGAAGTCGGTGTAGCTGCTCACCCTCATGCTTCTCCAAGCCTCGTCGTAGTCATGGTTTTTCCTTAACATTAGTTCGAGAGCTTCCCTTGCATTTTTGTCGTAGAGTTCCATTGCTTCCTCCACGTCGATGTCGACGTAGTCAGCGAATCCCTTTTGTAGTTGTATCAGTCCCACGATGCCATAGTTGACGAGTGCTATGAATTCGGGCAATATGCCTTCTCCCACCATGGAAACCTTTTTAATCTCCAGGCTTCTGATTCTTTTTGCCTTTATGAAGAGCTGGTCGGTGAGTGCCGTTGCTCTAAGTATTCTCCATGACGCTCCGTAGTCGTGCAGTTTTTTTTCAAACAGCGTCCTACAGTCTGCCAATGCCTCTTCAAACTGTTTTTCGGTGTTCATTGTTTTTTTATAAATAATGACGTGTTTCTGATACTGTTTCATCAACTTTCGGCTGCAAAATTACTATTTTTATTCGAAACAGCCAAGGAAAACCGGCAATATGTTATATTTCTTGCCGTTATTTTATCACTTCTTTTTGCTTTTTGTGAATGTATTTGATTTTTGCACATTGCATGTCGAATCTCACTCTTAGTGAGTCGAGCTTCACCTTTGTCTTGTTCAGCATGCTCAGTTCCTCTTTTGTAGCCCTCAGCATTTCCCGGTCTTTGTCCACTTTTGTCTTTTGGTAATTATAATCGTGTGTTACGGCCTGTAGTATGCTGTCGGTGTTAGCGAGGTCTTCCTGTGCCTGTTTCAGTGCTATGCTTTGGTATAGTCCCAACGCTTTTTTTCTTGTCTCAATGGCGTTTGGGTATATGTCTCTTAGCGAGTCGATTTTAGTGAGAGCTTTGTCGTATTCGCCCTTATTGAACAGTTGTTCAGCTTCTTTCAGCAGGCTGTCTGCCATCTTCTGTTGGCTATTGTCGCACGATGCGAGGCAGCAGCATGCCGCGATGCCCAATAATGCAAAGATGTTGTTTTTTTTCATATCTTATATTATTTGTATACTATTTTATTCCCACTTTTCTCACTTCCCACGTTCTTGCATCGAATGTAAGAATGCAATTTGTGAGCAGTTGGCCAGCGCCTGTGATATATTTTATCACTTCTGTGGCTTGGATGGTTCCTATTACGCCCACTACCGTGCCGAGCACTCCTGCAGTAGATGCCGAAGGAATATCGGCGGCAGAGGGTTCTGGCCCGAAGATGTCGCGGTAGTCGGCAGTGTCGGGCAGGTGTGTGAACACGTTGCCTTCATAGCAAAGAACTCCTCCGTGAACAAATGGTTTCCCAGCTTCCACACATGCGTCATTCACCATGTATTTCGACTTGTAGCTGTCTGTGGCGTCCACTACGATGTCATAGTCGGCGGCTAAAGCCATGAGCCTCTCTTTTGAGATAAACTCATCAATTTCCATTACCTTTATTTCAGGGTTGATGTCGCGCATTTTCCTTGCCGCGGAAGCCACCTTCAGTATTCCTACATCGCTTGTAGTGTGTATCACTTGCCGTTGCAAGTTGGTCACATCCACTCTGTCTCCGTCAGCAATGGCGATGGTGCCCACGCCGGCTGCGGCGAGATAGAGTGCGACAGGCGACCCGAGGCCTCCTGCTCCCACTATAAAGACCCTCGCTTCGCTAATGCGCCTTTGCCCCTCTTGTCTTATTCCGTCGAGCAACAAGTGTCGACTGTATCTGCCATTTATGTCAAACATCGTACAATTCATTTTTGCAAAATTACAAAAATAATTCCATTATTCTTTCCTCTTACGTCTGATTTAAGAAGAATTAACTCTCAGGACAGGCTTTAATCCTTTGTCATTTCTTCCTTTTTACGTAATTTTGCACCCTCAAAATAGAACGTGATGAAAATATATACCGACGAAGAGCTTGCACAGCTATTAGACAAAGACATTTTCCATACCATATCAGAAGTGGCCGACCAATTAGGTGTCGACTGTTATGTCGTAGGCGGATATGTTCGCGACATTTTCCTGCAGCGACCGTCCAATGACATTGATGTAGTGGTGGTGGGAAGCGGCATTGAAGTGGCATCGGCATTAAAGCAGCGACTTGGAAAGAAAGCTCATCTTTCTGTGTTTCGCAACTTTGGCACTGCCCAAGTGAAATTTAAGAACACTGAGGTTGAATTTGTGGGGGCAAGAAAGGAAAGCTACAACCACGACTCGCGAAAACCCATTGTAGAGGATGGAACATTGGAAGACGACCAAAACCGCCGCGACTTTACCATCAACGCCATGGCCATCTGTCTCAATGCCAATCGTTTTGGAGAACTTGTAGACCCGTTCTATGGCATTGAAGATCTTGAAGATGGCATTATACGCACACCGCTTGATCCTGATATCACCTTCTCCGATGATCCCTTGCGCATGCTTCGCTGCATCCGCTTTGCCACACAGTTGCGTTTCCTCATCGACGACGAGACCTTTGACGCTCTTGAACGAAATGCTGAGCGAATAAAAATCATAAGCGGCGAACGCATAAAAGACGAGCTAAACAAGATAATGATGACACCCACGCCCAGTCGTGGCTTTGTCGATCTGCACCGATGCGGACTCCTTAGGCTTATACTGCCCGAGCTTACTGCCATGGATATAGTGGAGACCACCAACGGTCGTTCACACAAAAACAATTTCTACCACACTCTTGAGGTGCTTGACAATATCTGTAAGCACACCGACAACCTTTGGCTTCGCTGGGCAGCCTTGCTTCACGATGTGGGCAAGCCACGCAGCAAGCGCTGGGACCCTGCCATTGGGTGGACATTCCACAACCACAATATTATCGGAGCAAAGATGGTGCCGCAGATCTTCCGACGGCTATCGCTGCCACTTGACATGAAGATGAAGTATGTGCAGAAACTGGTAGACCTCCACATGCGTCCAATTGTCATTGCCGACGATGTGGTGACCGACAGCGCTGTGCGTCGGCTTATGAACGATGCTGGCGACGACATTGATGACCTTATCTGTCTTTGTGAGGCGGACATCACGAGCAAGAACGAGATAAGGAAGAAAATGTTTTTGGAAAATTTCCGCATGGTGCGCGAAAAACTCGCCGACCTAAAGGAAAAAGACTACAAGCGTCTCCTCCAGCCCGTTATCGACGGCAATGAGATAATGGAGATGTTCCACCTGAAACCGTCGCGCGAGGTGGGCGAACTGAAGAAGGTGCTGAAAGACGCCGTACTCGACAACCGTGTGGAGAACGAGCGTGAGCCCCTCATGCAGCTCCTCATGGAGAAGGCGAGGAAAATGGGACTGCTATAGTTCTATCCTATTATTGCGCTTGCTATTTTATAGCCTGCAATAAGGGCGGCCATGCCTAAGGCGAGGCTGGAGATGGTGTATATGGCGAGCATCATCATGTTGTCTTTGCCCAACAGATAGTTTTCGTTCATGAATGTTGAGAAGGTGGTGAAGCCGCCGCAGAATCCGGTGACCAACACCAGTTTCCACTGTGCCGGCAGATGGCCTGACGAGGCGATGCCTGTAAGCAGTCCGATGAGCAGACAACCAATGACATTTACGGCGAATGTGGCCCATGGAAACGAGCCGCATGCCACCGCAGATGTAGTCATCAGCCTGTTTTGCAGTAGGGCTGCCAAGTATCTCATTCCGCCTCCGAAGAAACTCCCAATGCTTACCAATAACAGTTCTTTCATCGTTTTAGGAGTTAAGGTGTCATGAAAGCGCTTTCAGGTTTTTTTCAAGCTGTGCAACGCTGCTTGCGCCTACTAAAACCGATGTTACACCTTCATGGTTGAGAATCCAGCGTAATGCTTTCTCAGCAAGCGTTTGTCCGCATTTTTTAGCTTCTTCGTTCCATTCTTGCAGCTGGTTTAACAACTCCTCGGTAAGCATGTCCTTGCGCAGGAATTTCTCTTTGGCCATGCGGCTGTCGGTTGGAATGCCCTGAAGATAGCGGTCGGTGAGAAGACCTTGTGCCAGTGGGGAGAAAGAGATGAATCCCACTCCGCGGCTCTTGCAAAGTTCGAGTGTCCCGTTGGTTTCAGGGGTGCGGTTGAGCATGTTGAGCTTGTCTTGGAAGATGAGTAGTGGAGTGTCGCGCTCGGCAAGGTAGTCGATGGCCTTTGCAAGTGCGTCGGCTGGCCAACGGGAGATGCCGAGATAGAGAGCCTTGCCCTGACGTACGATGTCGACCATGGCCTGAAGTGTCTCTTCTATAGGGGTTTCAGGGTCGAAACGGTGACTGTAGAAAAGGTCTACATAGTCGAGGTGCATGCGTCGCAGGCTTTGGTCGAGGCTTGCCATGAGATATTTTCTCGAGCCCCAGTTGCCATAGGGTCCGGGCCACATGTCGTAGCCAGCCTTGGTGCTGATGAACAGTTCGTCGCGATAAGGCGCAAAATCATCCTGCATCAGTCTTCCCAGGGTTTCCTCTGCACTGCCATAGGGAGGCCCGTAGTTGTTTGCGAGGTCGAAATGTGTGATGCCGTGGTCGAAGGCGTATCGTGTTATCTCACGGCTACGCTCATAAGGGTCTACACCACCGAAATTGTGCCAGAATCCGAGACTTACCTTAGGTAGCAGTACACCGCTGCGTCCACATCTTTCATACTTCATGCCGTTGTCGTAACGGCTTTCATTTGCTTTGTAGTTCATATTATCGTTTGTTTTTGAAAAAATCGGTCATAAGTCTTGCACATTCTTCCTCGAGTACACCACCCACTACCTCCGCCTTTGGGTGCATTGCCAGCGGTGCATATCGTCTATAGCCCCGCTTCTCGTCGTAGGCGCCGAACACTATGCGTGGTATTTGAGCCCATCCGATGGCTCCTGCACACATCACGCAAGGCTCAACGGTGACGTAGAGCGTGCATTCGGTGAGGTATTTGCCTCCGAGGGTGTTTGCCGCGGCAGTGATGGCCTGCATCTCCGCGTGGGCAGTGACGTCGTTTAATGTCTCAGTGAGGTTGTGTGCTCTTGAGATGATTCTTCCCTTGCACACCACTATGGCCCCAATAGGTATTTCTCCCACCTTTGCCGCCTCCTCAGCCTCAGCCAATGCCTTGGCCATATACTGTTGGTCGGCTTTCAATTGTTCTTCTGATGTCATGATTATCGACAAATAATTTGTTTTTGCTTGCAAAAGTAGCAAATATTTCTTGTAATACAATGGTTTTTCCGAAAAAATATAATTATTACGTCGATATTCCTACAAAATCACAATTTGAGAGAAAAGATGTTAAATATGATAGCTATTTGTGTGTTATTATTATAATAATGTGTACCTTTGCACCTCGAAAACTATGAATTAAGATTAGGTTTTCAGAGAATATATTAAAGAATTTATAAAACATATAATTTAAATAGGTATGAAAAGAACAAAAATGTTAATGATTGCGGCTCTCGGAGTAGCGCTCGCTTCGTGCGGAGGAAAGTCTGGCGGCAAGCCAAATTTCGCAGACAATGAGTACGCTGTGAGAACCGTGGAAACACAAGGTACAGAGTTGCAGACCACTTATCCTGCTACAATCAAGGGTATTCAGGATGTTCAGATTCGTCCGAAAGTATCAGGATTCATTACTAAGATTTGCGTACACGAGGGTCAGACCGTAAGTGCCGGACAGTTGCTGTTCGTCATCGACAATGAGACCTACCAGGCGCAGGTGCGTCAGGCAAAGGCTTCGGTTAACACCGCAAAGGCCCAGCTCGCCACCTCAAAGCTCACTTACGAGAACTCCAAGGAACTCTTCGCCAACAAGGTTATCGGCGACTTCGAACTCCAGACTTCAGAGAACAACTACACAACAGCCCAGGCAGCCCTCGCTCAGGCTCAGGCTGCCCTCGCGTCAGCAGAGGAGGCTCTTAGCTTCTGCTATGTTAAGAGTCCTGCCGCCGGCGTGGTTGGTTCACTGCCATATAAGGTTGGTGCACTGGTAAGTGCATCGAGCGTTGACCCTCTGACCACCGTTTCCGACATAAAGACCATGGAGGTCTATTTCTCGGTGACTGAGAAGGACATGCTCACCATGACAAAGGGTGCTGACGGACTTGCAGGCGCCATTGCTGCCTATCCCGCAGTGAAACTTCAATTGGCAGACGGAACAGTATACGACCAGCCTGGCAAGGTAGTGAAGGCGAGCGGTGTCATTGACGCTGCCACTGGATCAGTGTCGCTCATCGCACAGTTCCCGAATCCTAAGCACGAGCTCCGCTCTGGAGGTGCCGGTCAGATTATCGTGCCTGTTACAGCAAGCAACGTGGTAATCATACCGCAGGAAGCCACATCAGAAGTGCAGAACAAAAAGTTCGTTTACCTCGTGGGTAAGGACAACAAGGTGAAGTATACAGAGATAAAGGTTAACCCACAGGACGATGGCAACACCTACATCGTGACCGAAGGACTGAAACCAGGCGACCGCTTCGTGTCAAAAGGTATCACCTCGCTCACCGACGGTATGGAGATAAAGCCCATCACCGAGGAGCAATATAACAAGAAGATCGACGATGCAGCAAAACTTGGTGAGAAGCAAGGCTCTGCATCCGACTTTGCCGATGTAATGAGTGGGAAAAAATAATAAAAAAATAAGCAAATGACATTTACAAACTTTATAAAGCGCCCGGTGCTCTCGACGGTGGTCTCCATCTTCTTCGTGCTGCTGGGTATCATCGGAATCATTTCACTGCCTATCGAGCAGTATCCCGATGTAGCACCGCCTACCATCTCTGTGCAGACAACCTATACAGGAGCCGATGCACAGACGGTGCTTAACTCCGTCGTTACGCCTCTTGAGGAAAGTATCAACGGTGTGGAGAACATGACTTACATCACCTCACAAGCCACCAACGACGGTATGTGTTCTATCACGGTTTACTTCAAGCAAGGCTCTGACCCTGACATGGCTGCCGTGAACGTGCAAAACCGCGTGAGTCAGGCACAGGCATTGTTGCCTGCCGAAGTGACAAAGGTGGGTGTGACTGTAGAAAAACGACAGACATCAAATGTCATAATGTTCACCCTCACCTCTGAGGACGGACGATATGACGATGAGTTCCTCACCAACTACAACAATATCAATGTCATTCCTGCCTTGAAGCGTATTTCGGGCGTAGGTGGTGTGCAGTCACCAGGTATGAAAACCTATTCTATGCGTATATGGCTCCAGCCTGATAAGATGAAGCAGTACGGACTCGTTCCGGGCGACATCACCGCAGCTCTCGCAGAGCAGAACATTGAGGCTGCGCCAGGTAAGTTCGGTGAGCAGAGCACCATGGCATACGAATACACCATGCGATACAAAGGTCGTCTGAAGACTGCCGAAGAGTATGGCGACATCATCATCTCAAGCGACCAGAACGGACAGACTCTCCGACTGAAGGATGTGGCAAGGGTTGAGCTTGGCGGACTCGTCTACAGCGTGTCTATGAAAAACAACGGACAGCCTTCTGTAATGGGTATGGTGCAGCAGATTGCTGGTTCTAACGCTACACAGATAGCCGAAGACGTGAAAGCTGAGCTTGAAAACCAGGCAAAGTCGTTCCCTCCTGGCATGGAATATAAGATTAACTACGACGTGACAGAGTTCCTCTTCGCCTCTATCGAGGAGGTTATCTTTACCTTGGTAATCACACTGTTGCTCGTGTTCGTGGTCGTATACGTCTTCCTGCAGGACTTCCGCTCTACGCTCATCCCTATGATTGCCGTTCCGGTGGCGTTGGTGGGTACGTTCCTCTTCCTTTGGATCTTCGGTTTCTCCATCAACCTCCTCGTTCTCTCCGCCATGCTCTTGGCAATTGCCATTGTGGTGGACGACGCCATTGTGGTGGTGGAAGCTGTTCACGCAAAGCTCGACCAGGGCTACAAGAGTGCGCTCACTGCAAGTATCGATGCCATGAACGAAATCTCCGGTGCCATCATCTCCATCACCCTCGTGATGTCTGCGGTGTTCGTGCCAGTGTCGTTCCTCGGCGGTACGAGTGGTACGTTCTATCGTGAGTTCGGTGTGACTATGGCTGTGTCCATCCTCATCTCGGCTGTCAACGCCTTGACCCTCTCTCCGGCTCTCTGTGCCATCTTGCTGAAACCGCACGACAAGGATGCTGAGCACGGCAAGATGTCGGTTATCGACCGCTTCCATGCTGCCTTCAACTATCAGTATGAGAAGATTCTCGCCAAGTATAAGAACGGTGTGGCAAGCGTCATCAAACACCGCATCATGGCTGGCGCTGCCGTTGTGGTCGGAATACTGGCAATGGTCATCACCATGGCTACCACCAAGACCGGTCTTGTGCCCGACGAGGACACCGGTGTTATCTTCTGTACCGTGTCAATGGCACCAGGTACTAGCCAAAACCGCACGAAGGTGGTTATCGACCAGATAGACAAGATGCTTGCCAACAATCCCGCAGTGAAGACCCGAGAGCAGCTGTTAGGCTATAACTTCATAGCTGGTCAGGGTTCCGACCAGGCCACGTTCATCATCAAGTTGAAGTCATTTGAGGAGCGCCCGGCAGGATTCTTCTATAATCTCTCTGGACTCTGGCAAGGCGACGGCATCATGCGATTCTTCGTCAACCCGATGTCTTCCACGTCAGTGCTTGGCATGATCTATAAGCAGACTGCCGAAATCAAGGATGCACAGATTCTTGCCTTCGCACCGCCAATGATCAATGGTTTCGGTGCAACCAATGGTATCACCTTCTCAATGCAGGACAAGACCGGTGGCGACCTCAACAAGTTCTTCGAGATTACCAAGATGTACCTGGCTGAGCTGAACAAGCGTCCTGAGATTTCCAACGCCATGACATCTTACAATCCTAACTATCCACAGTACATGGTGGATGTTGACGTTGCGAAGTGTAAGCAGGCTGGCATCACTCCACAGACAGTGCTCTCCACACTGCAGGGCTACTACGGAGGTCTCTATGCCTCAAACTTCAATGCCTACGGAAAACTCTTCCGCGTGATGATTCAGGGTACAGTTGACAGCCGCAAGAACACTGCCACGCTGACCAACATCTATGTGCGCACACCGAAGGGAATGTCGCCAGTGAGCGAGTTCTGTTCGCTGCGCCGTGTCTATGGCCCGTCAAACGTCAACCGTTTCAACCTCTTCACCTGTATCAACATCAATGCCTCGGCAGCCCAGGGCTACTCCTCCGGTCAGGCCATCCAGGCCATCGAGGAAGTTGCTGAGCAGGTGCTGCCTGCAGGTTACGGACTTGACTACTCAGGTATGACTCGTTCGGAGCGTGAGTCGAGCGACTCTACGTCAATCATCTTTGCCCTCTGTATCGTGTTTGTCTATCTGATTCTGTCGGCACAGTATGAGAGCTACATCCTCCCGTTGGCTGTAATCCTCTCCATACCGTTCGGTCTTGCCGGAGCGTTCATCTTCACCAACATCTTCGGCCATTCCAACGACATCTATGCCCAGATTGCCCTCATCATGCTCATCGGACTCTTGGCAAAGAACGCCATCCTTATCGTTCAGTTCGCCCTCGAGCGTCGTATGACAGGTATGGCCATCCGCTATTCAGCCATCCTCGGAGCCGGTGCCCGTCTGCGTCCTATTCTCATGACCTCATTGGCAATGATTATAGGTCTGTTGCCACTGATGTTCGCCTCGGGAGTAGGTAAGAACGGTAACCAGACACTTGGTGCCGCTGCCGTAGGTGGTATGCTCATCGGTACCATTTGCCAGCTGTTCATTGTTCCGGCACTGTTCGCTGTGTTCCAGTGGCTGCAGGAGAAACTCCGTCCTATCGACTTCAACGACAGCAACACCACTGCCGCTTCTGAGATAGCCCAATACTCCAATCCATTTGCTGGAGAAGCGTTGAAGAAGATTATTGATGCAAGAGAAAAAGAGAACAATAAGTGAAAATAGCATAGAATGAAAAAGACAATATTAATGTTTGCGGCAGCGTTGACCATGACGAGCTGCGGACTATATAACAAATACGAGCGCCCTGAGGTTAATACTCAGGGACTCGTGCGCGACCCACTGTCGCTTACCGACACGCTTGCCGTGACAGACACCACAAGTTTCGGCAACTTACCTTGGCGCAGCGTCTTCACCGATCCGCAGCTGCAGACTCTCATCCAGCAGGGACTCGACAAGAATGTTGACCTGCTCAATGCTGCTCTTAACGTGAAGATGATTGAGGCCCAGCTGGCTTGTGCCAAGTTGGCTTTCCTGCCTTCAGTGGCCTTCACACCACAAGGCACGCTCTCGTCGTTCGATGGTTCAAAGACAACCAAGAGCTATCAGCTGCCCATTTCCGCCAGCTGGAATGTTGATCTCTTCGGTAATATTCTCTCGCTAAAGCGTGGTGCACAGATGCAGCTGCTGCAGGCAAAGGACTATCAGCTTGCCGTGAAGACAAACATCATCACTGGCGTGGCAAATCTTTATTACACACTGCTGATGCTCGACCGCCAGCTTGAGATTCTCACTGATATGGAAGGACTTACCAAGGAGACCTGGGACATGATGGCACTGCAGATGAAGTACGGACGAGCCCGCTCCACAAGCGTACAGAGCGCAGAGGCAAGCTACTATTCGGTGCAGTCGCAGATAACGGATATGAAACGTCAGATTCGTGAGGTGGAGAATTCTCTCTCTCTGTTGCTCTGCCAGCCCGGCCAGACAATAAGCCGCGGCAAGCTTTCCGACCAGTCGCTGCCTTCAGAGTTCAGCACAGGCATCGCCCTTCAGATGCTGAACAACCGTCCTGACGTTCACGCTGCCGAGATGAGTCTTGCCGCCTGCTATCACAACGTGCAGACAGCCCGAAGCCGCTTCTATCCTTCAATCAACATCACCGGTTCCGGCATCTTTACCAACAGCATGGGCACACAGACCTTCAACCCCGGCAAGTGGCTGCTTTCAGCCATCGGAAGTCTCACTCAGCCCATCTTCGCCAACGGTCAGCTTGTGGCTGGTCTGAAGGTGGCAAAGGCACAGCAAGAGCAGGCGTTCAACAACTGGCAGAACGCCATCTACAAGGCAGGCAACGAGGTGAGCAACGCCCTTGTAAGCTACAACTCATACGACGAGCGTAGCCGATTGGAACAGAAGCAGACCGAACTCTACCGACAGAATGTGGAAGACACACGCCAGCTCTACAAGAGCAGCGGCACGTCTTATCTTGAGGTTATCAGTGCCCAGGCAAACCTGCTCAACGCTGAGATAACAAAGGTAAGCGACGACTTCTACAAGATGCAGGCAGTAGTAAGTCTCTACTCTGCTCTTGGCGGAGGAAGGGAGTAAGTCGTATCGCATTGCGATGCAATACGAAATTAAAGAATTAAAGAATTAAAAGATTAAAGTTCATGAGCAATATAAGTGAAAAAGCCCATGTCAGTCCAAAGGCAAAGATAGGTAAGAACGTCACCATCTATCCTTTTGCATATATTGAGGACGATGTAGTGATAGGCGACGAATGTGTCATCTATCCTTACGTGAGCATAATGAATGGCACAAGAATGGGACGCGGCAACCGCGTGTTCCAAAACACTGTGCTCGGTGCCGAACCGCAGGATTTCAACTACTGTGGCGATGCCTCACAGCTCGTCATAGGCGACGAGAATATCTTCCGTGAGAATGTGGTCATCAACCGTGCCACATTCAGCGACGGACAGACCGTCATTGGCAACCGCAACTTCTTCATGGAGGGTGTGCATGTGTCGCACGACACAAAGGTGAAAAACTACTGCACCTTCGGCTATGGTACCAAGGTGGCTGGCGACTGTGAGATTTTCAACGGTGTCATCTTCTCGTCGAGTGTCATTGTCAATCCTAACGTGCGTGTCGGTGGTGGATCTATGGTCACTTCCGGTGTGCGTATCAGCAAGGACGTGCCACCGTTCATCGTAGCCACCCACAACCCCGTGGCCTATGGTGGCATCAACCGCAAGATTCTTGAGGACCTCGGCACTCCAGAGAATGTCATCGGCCACGTTGCCAATGCCTATCGTCTTGTGTTCCACGGACAGACAAGCCTCTTCGATGCCATCCATCAGATTAAGGATCAGGTGCCAGACGGCAAGGAAGTGGGCATCATTGTGAAGTTCCTTGAAGAGACCAAGGGCATCATTGCAAAGATGTAAAAATACCTCTCATAGCTAATAAATGTGGAACCCCGGCATCTCCATTTCGTGTGGAATGTCGGGGTGCGTTTTTTTGAAATAAAAATACTACCTTTGCACAAGAATAATGGTGACGTTCTTCCTTCTTTATGGGTTTGACATTAATGTCGGATAGCCGTAAACAGGCAAAAAAGTAAAGCAGGTAGGTTCTCATTAATAATAAAAACACTTCAAAAAGCTCATTCTATGACACTCGACATACAATCAATAGAAGCCTTGGCACACTACACTCGCGGTGGCGTGACCATATTCTTTGTCTTTTGGTGCTTCCTGCTCAGGAAATACGAGAAACGCAGCTATATGCTGAAGTTGCTCTATTTTTCATCGCTTCTCATTGCTGTTTGCTATGCCAAAGACGTGCTGTTCGCTTTCACGTCGATAAAATATTCCACCCACTTGAACAACATTTGCGGCATATTGGACATGGTTTACATACCCGTGATTTCCGCCTTCTTCCTCGAAGTGGTTCGACCGGGAGCAGTTTCCATGCGGCAGACATGGGCTTTGGTGGCGTTTCTCGCGTCGTTTGCCCTTATCTACGTTTTCTTGCCCTTCAAGGCGATTGAACTAATCGCTTCCTGTGTGGCGTTCGCCATTTCTGCCATAACGTTGGTCTATGTTACTGTGTTTGCGGTGAGATACCGCAAAATGCTGTATGAAAACTATTCCTACACCGAGAATGTGGATGTCGTTTGGGTGATGCTGTCGTGCTATGCCTATTTCGGCTCTTTCGTCCTCTACGAACTGATGTTCCAAAACACCGTGTGGCTCAGCGATGTCATTTTCAACATCTCAGGCATGGTGTTGTGGACTATAGTGTTTATGTTCGCCCAAAGGCACAGGGTGCTGAAAATGTTCTTCCTGAATAATGGCAGTCCTGCCGACGACACCATGGGCGAAGAGGCTGCGGAAGAAGAGCTCGAAACGGAGCAAGGCGACACCGACGAGACAGGACTGACGGAGACAGAGGCCGACATGCGGAAGCAAGAACGCTACAAATACATAGAGTCGCGCATTCCGCTGTTAATGGAACAAGAGAAGCTCTTCCTCATGCCAAAACTCACTATCATGGACCTGGCTACAAAGATAGGCACCAACAAAACCTATCTTTCCGAATATCTGAACAGCAACCTGAACATGTCGTTCCACGACTTTGTTAACAAGTATCGTGTGGAAGAGGCGTGCCGTATTATGGATGCCTTGCCGCAGGACAGCAAGCAGACGATAATAGACATTTCAAACAAGAGCGGATTTAATTCCATCTCGTCTTTCTACCGCCAATTTGCGAAATTCAAGGGAATAAACCCAAGGAAATATCTCTTCGAGAAAATGACGAAGGCGGAGGAAAACGAGTAGCCAAAGAAGGGAAAACATTGCAAAAAAGGTAGAAAAAACGGTAAAAACAGCCCTAAGAACTCACTTTTTTCCGTTTTGACAAATGTTTTGCTGTTTTGACAAGCCTCTTTCGAAGTTTTTCCGTATCTTTGCGCCAAAATATGTGATTATTATTTTTAAAATAAAAAAAGAATGAAAACAATTGTTATGAAGATGTGGCTTGTCGTAGCGGCAGCCCTAACAGTGACTTTAACTTCGTGTTCAGACGATGACGACAACAACACAAGCGGCGGCAGCGACAAGATAACCTATTCCGTGGAAATCGAGGTGAGCGACGATGTCCTCAGCTTGGCTACCGTAAACCTGCAGGAATACGGCAACAGCGGACTGGGAGCTGCAACGCAGTTGACAAAAACCAAGTACGACTGGTCGAAGACCATCACTTCCTATCCCGCCAAGGTGGGTCTGGCACTTAGCATAGAGCCAAAGAACCAGGAACTGACCAAGGAGAAGTATGACATCAAAGTGGTGTATGTGGTGACCATGAAGAACGCGGAAGGCAACATAAAGGGTGCCGTAGAAGGCTTCTACAGGAGATTGTCAGGCGTGCCGGCTGCACGTGTTCCCGGTGAACTTGAGAAAATTAAGGAAACGCTGCCGAATAGAAAGACACTCATCGACTTCACTTCCGCTTCCAACTTCACCATAAGGTCGAAGAGTGAGTTATAAATGACCAGTTGGCGAGAGGACGAGTTGACTGCCCACAGTGCGCTTCCTCACCGAACTGAGGGCGAGATTCAAGGAAGACATGGAGGCATCGGACCCCACCTGTATCGACTCGCTCTACACCGACTCGCTGATTGTTCCTGACAGCAAGTTTGCCGAGGAGCTAAAGCGCAACGGCACCTCAGTGACTTCCATCTCAACTGACAACGACGGCCCATCGGAGTACTACAACCTCAACGGACAGCGCATCACCGCACCCGCCGACAAACGCCAGCTCTATATTGAGAGGCGAAACGGAAAGGCGACGGTGAGGGTTAGAAGATAGTATAGGCTTGAAGACCGAAGCTCAAAGCCCCCTCCAGCTTCCCCAAGGGGGCTTCGAGTGGGCATTTAATTTATAAAAAGAAGCGTATGAATAAGAAAAAATGGTTCCCTATGCTGCTGATGGCAGCAATGTGTGTGTTAGGATTCACATCGTGCAGTGACGACGACGACATCGGCGACAACCCCGACACGCCGTCGAAGGAAATACCTTTGACAAGGATGACAACCTTGTGCTCAATAGCTATACCACAGGAACACGCAGTCTGCTTTACGACGACAACACCGACGAGACAGAATGCTCAAAATAACGGTGAATTTGTAACTTTTTTCCGTTTTGACATTCCTGTTTCCCTTTTTCCAATTAACTTTGCAGCGTTTTTGAAAATAACAAAAATAATTATTATATGAAAAAGAAAAGCTTTTTATTGATTGCAGTTATGCTGACAATAGCGGCTTCTGCAATGGCACAAAAGCATGTGGTAGAGGAAAACTACTGGTGGAACGACCAGCCGGAAGGCTATCTATGGTCTATGGGTACATTCTCTACAGCCGAGGTTAATGTGGCTGCAATGATTCCTCAGGATATGGAGGGATGCGTGATTGACGAGGTGGCGTTCTATGCCTCCGACATATCGCAACTCACAGACATCAAACTCTTTGTGACACGCAAACTGAGTAAAGACATCAACAACCTTGACATTGTGCTCACTCCTACAGAACTGCCTACCGAGGCCGATGCCCAGGGCAAATGGCGAGTGAGAGCAAAACTGCCAGAGGACTTCATAGTGCCCTTCGGAGGTGCCTACATCGGATATAAGGTGACACCAACCGACGGAATGGCATCGGCCATGAACACATGGACTGACTCTCCTGACGGATGGCCTTTACCAGCTGACAAGAGTATGTTCATACAAGGAGGCCCGGAACTGCAATGGTCATCATTAGGCGACACATTCGGTGCAGCTGCGGTGACGGCTCACGTAAAGGCAAGGAATGTGGAGGACAATAGTGTGGCTCTGTATGAAAAGACTGAATACGTGAAACTGACAGGCGAAAAGGACTTTGAGTACATACTGCCAGTGAAGAACCGCAGTGCCAAGGACATCCAGTCATTGACTTATACCGTGAGCATTGACGGCGGCGAGGCAAAAGAATTCACCTATACGTTCCAGTATCAGTTTAAGGCATTCGGACTTAGCTCTATAGTAGGCAAGATTGACGCTCCCGACACTGATGGCTGCCATTCGATGGACATAGATATTACAAAGGTGGATGGAGTGGAAAATACGTCAGACGCAAGGAGCATGAAGCTGATGCTTGTCACTGTGCCGAAGTCTGCACCAAGAAACACCATCGTGGAGAGCTTTAGGTCGGCGGGACTCGGCATGATGCCACTTAACATTATTGGCGAGCGCAAACTGAAGGAACTTTACGGCGGTAAGGCGATAATCCTTGGTGCTAATAGCGACGACTATTGGGAATGCGCCGACTATCAGGAAGTGGTGAGGAAGTACTATTACAACAATCTCAATAATTTCTGCTTCGACCGTGCTCTTCCAGCCATCGACCCTTATCGTGGCTATCATCTTTATGAGAAATCTGGCGAGATGGTTTACTCCACCAACGAGGCTTTCGACTATATCAATGCCATCACTTCGGAAGCCACTGTCGGCATCGACGCAAGATGGCATAGCGACGAGGGAACAACTATTGACGTGGATGTGACCACAACATTCCTCTATGACCGTGAGGATGCTCCCTATCATCTTGAGCTGTATCTGAAGGAAAGCCCTATTCAGGCTGTTGGCAAAGATGATGACAACTGGTGGAACGAGGCAATCTCAAATGCCTACAGCGGCAGCGAGGAAGAACTGCCCGAGGAGTTTGACTGGTTTGTACAGGCAGTGCCCATCATTCCGGGATATATTTTTGAGAATGTAGTAAGGGCATGTTGGGGCGCATTGACCGGCATTGATGGCAGCATAATGGCTCCAATTGTCAAGAATGTTCCACAGACATACAGCACCACTCTCGACTTGTCGGAGATAGACATCCGCGACAAGAACAACCTTCACCTTGTGGCAATGCTTGTCAATGAGGGAGGCACCGTAGTGAATGCCGCTGAAGTGTCGCTTGGCAATGCCACTTCAATAGAAAGCATAAAGGAATCGACAAAAGCAATTGTTCCCGACCAAATCTATAACCTCCGCGGCATTGAGATGAAGACCGAGAAGGGCATATATATAAAAGGTGGAAAGGTGAGGATTAAAAATTAGGAATGAGGAATTAGGGATTAGAAATTAGGAATGAAGTGGCTTTTCCGTCGCGAAAAGCCACTTTTTTCTTTATTGACCGAAAGTTTTCTTTATTGACAAGTGACTTTCGGATATTTTTCGTAACTTTGCAGCCAATAATTTGAATTAGAAGTAATAATATGATTAAACAATGAAAATTATGACATACAAAGCGTTAAAACATTTCAGATGACCATGGTAGGGCACAACTTCTCCAGGGTTTACACCCGACAGGCTTCGACAGAGAGCGAATAAGATAATAATCGTCATTGATAACCAAAATAATTAGTAATATGAATAAAAAATGAAGAAGACTCTTTTTGCAGTAATGTGGCTTGCGATAGCAGGCGTATTTACAGTTTCGACATTGTCGGCATGTTCCGACGATGACAACGACAACAAGGCAGGCTCTTATGTTATCCAAAAGAATGGAGTGGTGGAGCCTTCGCAACAGGTGGATATGGGAGTGTTTAACATCGACGGTAAGAACTACAGACTTATCTTTGCCAAGACCAACCTGACGGCGAGGGGGCTTGCCAAGGCTGAGAGTGACTTCGGCGACTTTTTCTCATGGGCAGCTCCTGAACCATGGTGTACAGCATACGAGCGCACTGCCACATCTTTGTCTCCCACGGCATGGATTTCGGGCAAGACGGATGGATATACATTGGGTAATGCGCAATATTATGACGGAACACGATACACGAAATACCAAAACGAGAACGAGCAGTTGTCGGCAGAAGATGATGCTGCCCACAACTTGCTCGGAGGCGACTGGCAGATTCCGTCGCGTGCCGTATGGCAAGCCCTGTTGGATGCCAACAACCAATCGGTTACATGGGGCAAGGACGGAGAAATGAAAATGACCTTCATCGACGAGACGGGAAAACCGGGAATGAAGATTTCAAGCAAGTCGAATCCTGACAACTACATCTTCCTGCCTGCAACAGGTAGAATAATTGAGAAGGAATTCCTCTATGTAGGCATTCAGGGTAATTATCTCAGCTCTACCCTTGGTACACCTTATAATATATGGGGTATGGGATTTGGAGAAGGCTCTGCGGGAGTGTTCACGACATGCCGCAGGATGACAGGCTGTGTCATTCGCCCTGTACGACTCGTGGCTGAATAATAATCATTATTAATAATAAAAGTGGCTTTTCCGACGTGAAAAGTCACTTTTTTCTTTATTGACCGAAAGTTTTTCTTTATTGACAAGTGACTTTCGGTTATTATTCGTAACTTTGCAGCGGAATTATAACTCGACACATGTCAAGCATATAAATATAATTTAGGTGAAAAAGTAAAGTGGATTAATTAATTAAATACTATTCAATTATGTCAGCAACAAGAAGTCTATTAGTAGCCTTGGCTGTCTTTATTGCATCGACAGCTACTGCGCAGTTTAAGAGAAATGAGTTGAGAGATGCCTTGCTTAATACGGCAACTCAGAAAATGCAGATTCGCGAAGGTGAATTACTGAAGAAGGACATTCAACGCGTCAGTAAGTTTAATCCAGAAAGCAAAGCCCCGACAAGGGCGCCTGGAATCATTGACGATTTTGAAGAAAGCGATTACATGCCATTGTATCAGATGCCTGATGATTTTTTTCCATGTCGATGGTATTATACGAAAAAGGGCTCTTATTCAGTGGCAACAGAGATTCCTGCAACGTATGAGGGATGTACATTTGATGCAGTCGTTCTCACTTTTGACAGAAGCACATTCGCCGGCAAAAAAGTGAAGGTGTGGATTGGCGAAAGTAAAAAAAATCCAGAGAATGTGGTGGAAGTCGTAGTCCCTGATGATGACAATTACACCTTGGAGGTTGAGTTCAAGGAGCCATTCCTTGTGCCTGAATACGGTGCCTATATGGGATATTCATTCGACATCGAGGAAGATGGTGAATTTCCCTTATTTTCTGCCTTCGTGGACGCCGACTATAATGTGATTCCAGCCGAATCGGAATCATTACAGATCAAGATCGGTGATGGTGACTGGTATTACTACGGAGAAGAATACGGTCCTCTTTATGCCTTGTTTAGGCTAAAGTCAAAAGATGCCACAAAGAACAGTGTAATGCCTTACTATTTCTATGAGATATTCGGTACGCCCAATGAGAAACTTGACATGGGCTTGGCATTCTTAAACGAGTCGGGACACAAGATGACTGACTTTGACTACAAGATCACCATTGACGGCGAGACCATAAAGGAAGGCAACTATACTCCCGAAGAGCCTGTATTAGCTAAATCGATTGGATATATGCCATTGACACTGTCATTCCCCAAAGAAGAGGGATGGCATTCGTTCGATTTTGAAATATCAAAAGTCAATGGACAACCCAACACCTGCGAAAGAACTGTGGCAGACAGCTGCAGACTATTTACAGTGGCTGAATCATCCCACCGCAAGTCATTGGTTTATTATTTTGAGAACGTCAACCACGGTTTGTCGCCAATGGTACTTGTAGCCGACAAAAAGCTGAAGGAACTGTATGGGGATGACTATATTCCCTTGGGCCTGCACATTTCAGATGCGATGTCAGTTGATAAAACCAAGTCATTGTTCCTCTTTTATTACAATAATCCAGTGTCGATGACAATTGACAGACGCTATTGCTATCTGACACCCTATGGGTCTTATGTAATTGAGGATGGCGAATATAAATTGCCGTTCACCAATGACAAGGCGATGGACGCAGCCTTGGCACGCACTTCCGAGGGAGATGTTAAACTGACAGCATCGTTCGTTGACGAAGAGAAGACAGCCATCTCTTATTCATTCACCACTACATTCAATTATGACAGGGACAGAAACCCATATAGTTATTCTGTATATCTTGTGCACGACGACATGAAGGGTGAAGGAGACGGTTGGGATATGTACAATCTCGTTTCTGGAGAATATTCCATCTTCAATGACGATTTCAAAGACTTCCTTGAGGCAGATAAGTCTGTTAAGGGATTAGAGTATGACAACGTGGTGATTGACTGCACATCCTTTCCGTTATTTGGCATAGACTTAGACAAGAAGGGCAGTATAGTTAAGGGTAAGGAATATACTGTGAGCGGTACATTCGAGCTTGAGGGCAATCCGCTCGTGCAGGACAAGGACAAACTGCGCCTTGTGGTGGAAATATTAAATGGTGCGAACGGCAGTGTGATGAATGCCGATATGGCAGTGCCTACAGTTGCCACAGGCATCAACTCCGCCCTTACCGACAAGACTGCCACCCGCTCTATTTACAATGCCAACGGAATGCGCCTTAATGGTATGCAGAAGGGCCTGAACATCATCGAGATGCAGAATGGCAAGCGTGTGAAGGTTATAAAATAAACAGGATAAGGAAGGTAGTAACCGGATAATAGATTACTACTCTGATAAAGCTAAAAGTGACTTTTCCGACGTGAAAGTGCATATAAAAAGTGTTTGAGAGAAGAATGAGGAAAGTTTACTGGTTATCAGTTACTTTCCTCATTTTGGTTAAAAGTGGCGAGGACAGACGAAGATGGGAATACGACAAGATGAGACAGAGGAATGTTACCTATCCGTAACCTATACCCCAAATGGGGAATGTTGAGGTTCGGAAGAATAAGGAAGGTTACGAATTGGATTTGAACGCTCTGATTTATAGTGAGTTACTAATGAGCAACGTAAGGTTTTTGGTTACGAACCAAATTTGCCGTGAAATGCCGTGAAATGCGTAGCAAGAAAAGACTCTTCATGTATTAATTTTGAACGCAAAAAAGAATGACGTTATGAAGAGTACATTTTCAATTATCTTCTACCTCAAAAGACAGGTAGTAAAGAAAGATGGTACAGTTCCAGTTATGGGACGTATCACTGTGGACGGAACACAGGCACAGTTCAGTTGCAAGATGACTGCGAATCCCAATTTGTGGGATACCAAGGGCGGACGCATGATAGGTAAGAGTATGCAGGCTTTGGAAGTGAACCGCAAATTGGACAAAATGCGTGTGAGTATCAGTAAGCATTATCAGGAGATTATGGACAGAGACAACTTCGTCACTGCCGACAAGGTTAAGAACGCCTTTCTTGGATTGGAGTATCGCTGCCATACCTTGATGAAAGTCTATGAGCAAAGCAGGGATGAAATGGAAAAACAATACAAGGCTGGCATGAAATCTTTGAGCACATTCACAAAATATAGAATCGGTTGTGCTTACGTGGGCGAGTTTTTGCAGTCGCATTATCGTGTAAAGGACATTGCCTTGAAAGAATTGTCCCTGCCGTTTATTACGAACTATGAGACATTCCTTAGAATAGACAAGCAACTGAAGATAAATTCCGCAATGGTGTTTGTCCGTAATCTCCGTGCCATGATTTTTCGGGCGATTGATAACGAGTGGCTCGTCAAAGACCCTTTCAGACGATACGAGTACAAGAACAAGGAAACAACAAGGGAGATTCTGACAAAAGAAGAAATTAACCTGTTGATGGAAACTCCTATCACCAGAAAACATATGGGGTTGGTGCGTGACTTGTATCTATTTTGCTGTTTCACAGGTCTCGCATTCATTGACCTGTACAACTTGAAGGAAGAGAACATCAAGACATTTTTTGACGATGGCGAGTGGATTGTTATCCACCGACAGAAGACAGGAACGGAAGCCGACATCAAGTTGCTTGACTATCCCAAGCAGATAATGGAGAAATATCGTGGATTGTGCAAGGATGGCAGAGTCTTTCCTGTACCACCTTATAGAAATTGTCTGCGTTCGCTCAAAAGATTGGGAAAGAAATGCGGTATCACCAAGCCACTTTCCTGGCACGTGGCAAGGCACTCGTTCGCAACCTCGGTTTGCCTCTCCAATGGTGTACCAATAGAAACAGTAAGTTCCATGCTTGGTCACAAAGACATCAAGACCACGCAAGTGTACGCCAAGATTACCAAGGAAAAGTTGAGCAAGGATGTAGAAAAGTTGTCCCAACAACTCAATCACATTGAGGAATTCACATTCGGGAATGTTTGCAGCGATAATACAAACACAAAAAAGGCATAGTATGAAACGACAAGTGATAACAATACAGGAAAACATGGTTATCTACGCTCCACATCATGGTGAGGTATGGATGACTGCTTGGGAAATAGCAGAACTGTTGTATGTGACAGGTACATTTGTGAATAATGCTATCAAGCGAATTTGGAAGCAAGGTGTCCTAAAGGATTTTGAGCATTCACAATACATCAAACTTGAAAATGGATATTCAGCTGATGTCTATAGCTTAGACGTGATAGTCGCCATTGCATGGCAAGTGGATACTTACCAAGCATTGCTTTTCAGAAGATGGCTTGTTGAAAAGATAGGAAATCGCAAAGAATGTCAAGCTACTCCAGGAAAGCAGGGGCGAACGACGATTATCGTGATGAATGGAACGATGCCGAGAGGTATCAGTTAAGCATTACACCTTAATTATATAATAGCGTACAGGGAAGAAATACCAAATGGTTGTATCACTCTGTGCGCTTTTTGCTTTCTATTTGTAGCGCAGTTTGCATATTTTAGAATGTTTGTCATCTATTACAGTGCGCTTTATTACACAAAATAATCGAGATATTCAAGCGTATTGGCTTAAATAGTCTTAAATTTGTGTTATAGTATTTGTATTTCCTGCCATTTCTTGTCTTTTCTCAATAAATTTTCGTATTTTTGCAGTCGGATTGTATAGCCAGACCGCAGTTGTCGCTGTAAGACGAGTTCTTTCATGATAACCGAGTCGGCAGCCTACGCCGTGCTGAGTGTAGTGAAGCCAACCATGACATATCTATACGAAAGCGGGCATTGGGTGGGAAGGCAATCCAGACATAGAAGGCGTTTATCGACGCTGTGTTTAAGGCGAACTGAAATCTTCCAAAACTATCAGTATCAAAGTCTCGAATATGGTCAACGGTAGATGTCCCGGGTGTGATTATATCAATCCCGTGGAGACCTGTAAGCATAGATTGTATCCTTTTGGACGCAGTCTTTATATAGGTCTCTTTACGGTAATGATTTTCATATCGGCGTGGGCTCTGACGTTGTCTGTTCAACTTTGATAGGCAGTTGGAAGAGCCTCAGTTCGTGGAATAGACAACAGGACGATTCCACGCTTTTTTTTGTCGCAATTTAACGGATTTCTGTCTAGAAAAAAGTTAGCACCGATATGAAAGTCGATGAATGGACATCAGAAGATGTACACACCCCAGGAGGTGGTGAATTCCCTCCTTGCGCTGGACTTACCTCCAACGCCCTCCCCGAAGCTCAAAGCACTGTTTCCGCTGAGAGTTCACAAACAGGGGTGTCCACCAGAAGTGTCCATATATTAAGTAAGTCTAAAGTACAAAAAGAGGAAGAAATTCCTCATTGGTATGCTTTACGCACTACCTATGGTAGAGAGAAAAAGGCATACGACTATATGACAGCCAAAGGCATCACGGCTTTCTATCCTACTACAGACACTGTAAAACTTATAAAAGGTAAGCGCAAAGTTGTTACCGAGTCTCGTTTACCAAATATCTTCTTCGCCTACGGTACAGAAGAACAACTCAAATCTTTTGTTTACGACAACGTAAACCTCCCATTCCTTCGTTTTTATTATCGACACGTCCACGTTGGTCGCAGAATAGAGAAGATTCCTATGATAGTTCCTGACTATCAGATGGATAGTTTAAAAATCATCTGTGCTGCCGATGCGGATAACACAATCGTGTCATTAGCCGAAGTGCCAAAGTTCAAGCAAGGACAGATGGTGAGAGTAATAGACGGAGCATTCAAAGGAGTGGTAGGCAGAGTTGCAAGATGGCAAGGACAACAGAGAGTGGCTGTTGTGCTGGAAGAACTGGTAACGGTGGTGACAGCGTATGTGCCGAGTGCGTTTTTGGAAAAATTATAAGATAAATAATGGTTACTTTGTGATAATTCTTACCATTAAGTTTTATATAATCAAAAGAATATAGTTATGTCAGAATATTATAATCCAGAAGTTCAGCAACTTTATCCAGATACTTGTGCAATTAAGTCGCAACAATTGATCCTTAAGGATTTCGGAATAGATGTTTCTGAAACAGAGTTAGTACAAGCAGCCAATGCAAATGGCTGGTATAATGGAGGTGGTACGTCTCCTGAAGATGTTGGCAATTTGCTTAATCTTGCCGGTATACCTGTGTCAAAACAATCTGATGCAAATGTATTTAACTTGGTCAATGAATTGGCACAGGGACATGAAGTCATTGTTGGCGTTGATGCTGATGAATTATGGCACAATTCAAGCATTAACGAAAAATTGTCAAATTGGTTCAATGATGTTTTTGGAGAGCAAGGAGGCAATCATGCATTGATTGTTGCAGGAATAGACACTCGTGATCCAAACAATATACAAGTTATAGTAAAAGACCCTGGAAGTGGTGAAGACGGTAAACCTTATCCTTTGGACCAGTTTATGGACGCTTGGTCTGATACTCAATGCTATATGGTATCAACTGATGTTGCTGCTCCCCAAAATGTAAGTGGCATGGAAAACTTTAACTATCAAAGTGGACATATAGATAATGTTGTAGGTATAGACTATTCTCAATTCCAAATATTTAATGATATTAGTACGGGACTCCCTGCTCCTATTACTGATATTAATGGAAACATTGCTTATAATCCTTCTATGTCATCGTTGGTTGATGCTTACTTTGATGTAGCGCATAATGAGATACCATTGTCGCAGATTTGGTCTCCCCAATATGAATTTAACAACTACTTGGATTTTAATACCATTCAATCGGCAATGTGTGATACTCTCAATTCTGGACTTAATCATATAAATGTAAACCCAGAGTTAAGTTGGGATGATTATATGGCAACAAATGGTTTGTCAGAAATGACAAATATCGATTATTATAATTATCTTAACCAAACGATAGGCTCATTAGACCCAATCACTGATATGGCTTCGATAGATGTGTATAATCAGCAGCTAATGATGCTGGATTATTGCAACTACAACAACTTGGATTTTGGTACGGCATTTTACGACAATTGTTTTGACCTATAACATTTGGCAGAAATGATAAATATTCAAGAAACGACAACTCGCTTAAAAAGTATATTCAATAATGTTTGCAAGATATTTAACGAGTATCATAAGAAAATGGCTATTGATACAATCAATGAGTTGTTTTCAAAATTATCCTCAAACCAAACTACAATAATGGTTTGTGGAGAGTTCAAACGTGGAAAATCAACTTTTATTAATGCTTTGTTGGACATACCCCTATGTCCAACCGATGAACATATTGCGACTTCAACAGTTTCTATTATAAAATATGGAGAAAAGCATAAAGTAACTCGTTTTTATGATACAGAGAATGGAGTTAAAGAGGAAGAAATAGAATACGAGCAAATAAAGCAATATGCAAAAGGTTCAAACCTTGAAATAGACAATACAGTTATGCTTGTGATTGAGGTACCATGTGCTCGCTTGAAAAATGGGTTGACAATCATTGATACCCCAGGTGTTGGAGGTTTAAATCCAAGACACAGATTTTTGACATTAAGTGCAATATCTAAAACCGACACGATTTTCTATATGGTATCGGTTGGAGAACCTATGACTACAATTGAACTGGATTTTCTTAAAACGGATATATTACCCAAATCAAAAGCATATAAGGTAATTTTAAATCGTGTAGATGAATTAGAAGATGACGAAATAGAAGAAGCCATTAATGATTGCAAAAAGAAGGTTTGCTCCTATTGTGATGTTGACAATATAGACGTAATTCCAGTGTCAGCTTATTTGTGGCAAGAATATAATCAGTCACATGACAAGATTGATGGAGAAGCATCATGCCATAAACTTATCGAAAAGGCTATAGATGAGATCTGTTATACTTATCGCTTGTCATTGCTGCAGGTTCTTAAGAAAACTTTAGTTGATGAACTACAAAGCATTTTGTCAATTATAAAAAACGAAATAGCGAATCTTTCAGCCCCTAATTCAGATAAAATAAAGGAAATTATTGCGAGTCGGGAGAAACTTCAAAGTATGTTATATGGATTGCAAAATGATGGTTCAGAAATTAAGAAACAAGTATCTTTAGTTTTGAAAGAGGCGCATGCAAATGTGTTATCTGAAATCACCAAAAGCAGTGTGCTTTTATCATCCGAAAAATTGGATGATATATTGAATGATGACAGAGCTGTCGAAGATGATGGAGCCAAATGGGTCTTGGATGAGATAAATAAGAATATACAGAATCTTATTGACAATATTGATGAAGAAATCAATTTTGCGTTCGAAGATTCGCTAGAAATTATTCAGAAGGATTTGAATATTGATCAATATTCATTTAATGGTCAAATGGTGGCTAATCTCAAAGGAAGAGAGCGCAAGGATGGAGAGGTAACTTGTGGCATGGTGCGCCAAGTGCTTCCAGGTTTATCAGTTGGAGGTATTGGTTGGGGTATCGCTTCTGCAACTGGTGGTTTTTTTAGTAGTTTAGGGACTGCTCTAACAGGTACTGCTTTGGGTTCTTTGTCTGTAGGATTAGGATCTTTAATCAGTACGGTTGCATTGCCTGTAGGAATTGTTGCTGGTGCTGCATTTATATGGCAATCTTTAAGATGTGAAAAAAATGCTCGTAGGATTGCTGAAATGCGACAGAGACTGGCTCCACGTATCTCACTTTTGACAAACGAAATTCAAACCTATGTTAATGCGAGATTTGAAGAATTTAATACAGCTATAACTGATTATTTTGAAGGAACGGCAAAAGAGTTGAATGCTCAGATGGTTGATTTGCAAGAAAACTACAAAAAATGTCAGCAAGACAGTTTAGCAATAGCAAATAGACGTAAAGAATTAGAAAGTAAACTACAAGTATTAAATACTGCTTTAGTACAGGCAAAAGTTCTACTTTCAAACTCATTTCATTAAATGAGAAATACAATAAGTTATATAAATGAACAGTTGTACAACACCCTTGTTGCATCCAAAGAAATACTTGGTGGATGTAGTCAAGAGATTAGCAATTGTTTGGATAATGCAATAAATAAGTTAAATGCACCGATTCAGCTGGCTATCATTGGTAAAATAAGCAGTTCTAAGTCAACTTTGGTAAATGCTATATTAGGTGCTTCGGACATTGTTGCAACAGGAAAAGCAGAACTTACGTACAATGTCAATTGGTTGAAGTATGGCAGTCTTGATGATGACATAAAAATAGTGTTCAAAGATGGAACATTTGATATTAAGCCACGAAAAGAGTGGACAAGATTGGCTAATAGACTTAGTGATGAGGAAGCTATTGAAAATGAAGAACCAAAACAATATATTGATAAAATCAAGTATATTGAAGTTCCTTACCCTTCTGAAATTCTAAAGTATGTCAATATCATTGATACCCCAGGGTTATATTCATATTACCGTAAGGATTCTGAGAACACAATATCTTTTTTGAAAGAAGTCAAGCCAGATGCAGTAATAATGTTGTTTACGAAAAGCATTCTTTCAGAAGATATGGAAACACTTTCTAAATTTCAGGAAAAGGCTTCAGAAACACAACGACTATTTAATCTAAATCCATTAAATGCTATAGGTATGTTGGCAAAAATGGATGAATGTTGGAAATTTTCTGAAAAGGAAAATCCATATAGTGTCTGTAGAAGGGTTATAGAGGATTTAAAAAGAGAGAATCCAATATTGAATACGACTTTTTTTGAAATACAACCAATCAGTGCAATGTTGGCTTTAGCATCAACATTTGTGAAGGAGGATTTCTCCTTATTGTCGAATTTGGCTAAGTTGGATGATAACAACATTGAGAATATGTTTAAATCTAAACGACATTTTTTAGCCGGAGCGGGTTGTATTACACTGACGCAAGAGGAACTAAAACAACTTATAGGGCATTATGGATTATACGGTTTGTATGCAATTGTTACATTTATCAAGCAGCACAATAGTTGTTTGCCGGAAGACTTGGCTCTATACTTAGAACAAATAAGTGGTTTTAAACAGTTCAGAAAAATCTTGTTGGCACATTTTCGTGATAGAGCTGTTTTGATAAAAACACAAAATTATGTTTCGGAAATCATCCATACATGTGAGAAAGTCAGAAATGCTACAAATGACATTTTCACAAAAGAGCTTATAGACAAAGTACAGATAAAAATAATGACCATGTTGATGTCTATCCATGAATATGCAGAATGGCATTATCTGGCAAAAATATATAATGGTGATTTTAATCATTTGGAAAAGAATATGGTAGAAGAATACAAAATGATTTGCGGTGAGAACGGCAATTCGGTTATAGACAAACTTTCACTTGATCCTAAAAGTAACGTACAAGATATGCGTGCAAAGGCTTCTGAACGTGCTTCTTATTGGAATATCCAATATAATGTGGCAAGAATTAGAAAACCCAAAGATGCAGAATTGTGCAAAGTAATGTCTGAATCATACAAGGTTCTTGGACAACGTATAGACGAAATGGCACAAAAAGAGAAAGAAGCTAAGGAGATTCTAAATATGGCGCATGCCTTTTTTTATGGTGAATAACATATGAATATAGCTGTTGAAATAGGTGCTTATGGCATAAAAGTGGCCATTCAAAACAATGGAAAGGTGGAGATGGTAAAATTAGGTGACTCTTTGTCACCCAATATTATTCCATCTTTAGCTTATGTTGCAAAATCAGGGCAAATCATTTTTGGCAATTTGGCGGAATTGTGTGACATCAACAATGGCGAGCGTATTTATTTGTCAGAAATGATGCCATCAGACAACAAGACTGAAGAAATATATGAGAAATTATTTGCTTTTATAAAAGATCTGATAGTTTCTTCGTATAAGCAGTCTGTTTCAAATGTTGCAATGATTGTGCCACCTTATTTCCAAAGTGTTGATCCCAGAAAAAAAGTGATGCGAGAGGCTTGGATGCATAATGGCATATACAATTTAGATTTCATTTCATCTGATGTTTCTACTTGCTATAGAAAGTTGAATTTAAGCAACAATGAGTCTGCACTTGTTTTTGACATTGGGTATAATGGCACTGTTATATCGGTTGTAAGACGAGATAAAAATGTATTTCGTTCTATAGCAAATAAATATATAAAAGGTATTGGAGGAAGAGTGTTCTGTAATATGATATACTCAGACATAGAAGAGCAATCCAAATTACAATATGATTCTTTTGCACAGATAATCCAAGTTCAGAACATAGATAGGGTTAGCCGTATGATAATGGAATGTTTATCGACTGAAGAACATGTTGTGACAAGTGTTCCTTTTACGGATTATATCTATTCTATTTCCAGAGAAAAATTTAATGAAATGATAAACAAACCTTTAGAAGAAACGCTGAACGAATGTCTCGCTTGCATAAAAGACTCTGGCGATTCAATGGACAATATTAAGAAAATTGTATTGACAGGAGGTTGTTCACAAATACCTTATATAGAAAAAATATTAAAATTGTTTTTCAATACAGGAAATTCAGAAAAAATAGATATCATAGCCCCCAAAAGTACAGAAGACTCATTGTTTGCGGCTTGCAAGGGAGCATTCACAATACAACAAACTTCAATTTTAAAATTCTAAAAAATGAAAATAAGCATATTAGGAGTATCACGATCAGGAAAGACGTGCTATATAAGTGCGATGTCACAAGTTCTAAAGAATTGCAATTTGGGAAATGGATGTAGAGTGTCACTGAAAACTAATGATATTGCCAAACAACTTGAATTAGATAATAATTTTATGAGTATGGCAACAGAAAGAGAATGGCCTAAGGGAACTGATACAACAACATCTTATGATTTCCGAATCCATTTTCAAAGTCAAGATGCAAGTCTACAGCTATCGTCACTGACAATGGATGATTATAGAGGCGGTATGTTAAATGGCATGGGGAAACAAGACAAGATAGACCGTGATAGCTTTATAGAATCATTATCGGATACTGCGGTTATAACATTCTTGATTGATGGAACTACCGTCTTAAATGCAATGGATGAGTTGGATAAGGACGCAACTCATAGAGGAGAAACACAAGCTTCTGAAAAGTTGGCGGCGATAAATGAAATCTCTATAATGGAGAATATCCTTTATCAACGAATCCAAAATAAAACCGATATTCCACCCGTATTAATCGTAATAACCAAGTCAGACGTTTTTGCCTCAAAGGAAGAACTTAATAATGGCATTTCCTTAGTTAAAGATTTGTTGTCTGCATTGTTTTCCTTCGGCAATAGACTTTTTGTTGGAATTACAACAGTTTCTTTAGGTTCTGGTCTTGACAAGGGGGATAACAATAGTATTATTGGTCAATTAGATATAAGTACTCAAAACAATATACATATTCCGATGCTATTTGCATTCTATGCATATTTGGATGCAGAATATGAAATTTTTCCTGACAAAACGAATACAGACAAGGTTATGTCAGCTATTAGAAAAGTATTTGCAGGAAAAATTTCATTTTATGACAATGGTAAAGAAGCATTTTCAATAGACTAAAATATGACACGAAAATATATATTTTGCTATACTCGTACCAAAAACATAGACTATAGAAATATCTATGGTGTTGATGCTTCAATCTGTCCTCAACCAATACAAGATATGTGCTTGGGTAGGATAAGTGCGTTATTAAACAATACGGCAGACGAAGATCTCAAAGATCCTGTGTATGTCTATTTTAGACAAGATGATTTAATACTTTATGGAATTGCCTGTTTAAATAGTGTTCTTTCCGCAGATTACTGTTTGGAAAAAACAAATGGCCGTGTTAGAGGATTCTTTGGAATAATTGAGAAAACAAATGATGTCGTACAAACCATTCCATATTCACTTGACTTTTATATTAAATTGTATGAGAAGTATATTGTTCCCAAATGGAGTTCGTTTACTTTCCACTACAATGAAAATATAGAACTTGACATTCCCATAAATGTTTCGAAGGTTGTAATAAATCCTTTGTCTGGAGGTACTTTAAATAACGACTTAAATATTTGTAGGGTGTTTTTGTCTCCACGACTTTCCAAGAAATTGTTATCAGAGGCACTGGCATACAAAGGAAATATGTCTATAGCAATAGGAATATCAGACAGAGAACAAGTTATAGAAGATAATTTTCCTTTAATGAATGCTACATTAAGAAATTATGATTATCGGTCTTACGAAGATGTCTCGGTTTGTCATATATGTTCAAAATGTGGAAGAAAAACTAAGCAAATACACCCCAACGGTTTATGTACTGAATGTTACGAAAAACAAATTGCTGATTCACACAAGATAAAGGATGGTTCTGTAATATCAGAAACTCCACAATTGTTTTGCAACAAATGTGGAAAGAATGTCAATGAACTTTATACAGAAAAAGGATTGTGTGCTGAATGTTATAAAGAATATGTTGTTCGCAAACAAAAATCACGTAGAAATATCGGCATTATAATTTCTTTAATAATAGTTGTTGGCTTAATATTTTTATTTAATACGAATTATTTGTCAAACATCTTAAATGCAAATGTCAAACAAATGGACAAAGGCAAGAAACACCAATATTCTACAAGTATTGCCGATAGTTCAAAAGACACCTTAAAAGTAGATACTTTAAGTAAACAACATAAAAAATAAAGAGATTATGAGAGGATATAGTCCGAATACGAAGTACAATCAGATAACTCCCAAACCTCCAAAATTGGAATCGAACAATTCGCAGGATAGAAATTCAAATAGAAATCTTCTAAAAGAAAGTTTTGACTGGTTGTTAAAAATATGTAGGATGATTCTTATTGTATTTGGAATTTATTTAATGGTAAGTTTTTTTTATTATTCAAAGAATAGTGTTATAGACACGGAGCATTTT
>NZ_NPJI01000075.1 GCF_002251435.1 Prevotella sp. P2-180 | reverse complement strand
GGCCGTGGAGGACGTGAACTTGGTGGCTTCGAGCCTCATCACCACCCGAAAGATTATCTTCACCCCGTCGGTAGACGTGAAGAAGGCGCTCAAGGAGGCTGCCATCAGCATCACCTGCTACGACCGCGACGGAAACGTGGTGAAGCGTGTAAACTCCGGCGACTCGGGAGAGATTGAGGACCCTGAGAATCCTGGTAGCGGCGGTGAGGACGCCAGCGGCGGCAGCGGCGGCGACGACCTCGGTCAGTAACAGGAGGGCGGGTGTCTCACCCGCCACCACACTAAAAAGTGAACTTTAAGAAGTAAACTTTAAAAAGTAAACTTTAAAAAAGTGGTAATTCCTTATGACGGGTATTATTTAAACCACAGAGATAAAGAGGGAAAGAGGTTTTTGTTGATAGAGCAGGTCGCAAGCGACAGAGGAAAAGAGGTTTTGCGCAGCTCTCTATAAGCTCTAAATGCCTTGGCATTCAACCTCTATCACTATACAAATACTCTTAAACTCTTAAACTCTTTGGTAAAATAAAGTGAACTTTAAAAAATTACAACTATGAGTACAACTAATAAATCGAACACTTGGAAGCTGGTGCTTCAGCTGATTGTGGCGGCACTGTCTGCTATTGCGACCACGCTCGGCGTGACATCATGCATGGGAGCTAACGTCTACATTTAGACAGCTGGGTCAGATTGGGTCAGAGGTACCTGACCCCCTGACCCTCAAATTGTTAATATGTCAGAATATTGAATAATTTTTTGATGATTTTGATGCTTATATGAAAGAAAATGTGTATCTTCGCAGCGCAGATGTTGTATCTGATACACTTCTGCAAAGAAAAAACATGATTAAATCAGTTATTATTAGCAACGTATGATAGCATTGCCAACCATATACATTACCCTATATGACCGCCTGACTCATAATGATTTAGGGAGAGGGCACTTGCTATGATAATACCTTAACTGTTTAGATAATATAAAACAAAAAACATTGAATATATGAAAAAGAAATTACCACAATTCAAATGGCTCGCCGCGACGCTTCTTTTCGTGACGGCAATGGTGATGCCTAAGATGGCATGGGCACAGGTTACTACAAGTCAACCTGTTAATGGTGATGGAACTGCAGCGAATCCTTATCAAATTACAACTGCTGCGGAACTGGCATGGTTTCGAGACTATGTTAATGCGGGCAATACAACAGCCTGCGCACGTCTGGAGGCTGACATTGACATGAGCGAGGTGTGCCATGCAGCTGATGAAAGTAATGGCGTGGCAGAACTGAGTTGGGAGCCTATTTCCAAGAAATTCAACTCTTGGCATGGTTCTTTCGATGGTAACAACAAAACCATTTCCAACCTTTATATCAACACTTCTGCACAGAATTCCGGATTGTTTGGATACATACGTAATAGTAAAGTCAAATCCTCTATCAAGGATATAATATTTGAGAAAGTCAACATCACATCGACAGCAGATTATTCTGGTGTGCTCGCAGGTTATGCAGGGAACACTGACATTAGTGGAATCACGGTGAACAACGGTAGCATTAATGGATATTCGTATGTTGGAGGGATTGTGGGACGTACTCAGAGTAGTACTACGATATCAAACTGCGTCAACAGAATATCCATCCTAGGAAGTGACTATGCCATTGGCGGCATTGTTGGTTATGTAGATAAATCCACCTCAATCACCAACTGCGCTAACTATGGCAATGTGAATGGAGGTAGAGCGGTTGGTGGCATAGTTGGACTTTCTTATGGATTAACTACTTTATGTAATGTGTTCTCATCTGGCAATGTGACTTTTTCATCTGACGCTAATGGAAGTGGTCTTGTTGTGGGATTAGTATCTTCTACACTCACCATTTCTGGCTATGCTATATATTATAGCGATGCCAAGATATATTACGACACCACCGAGCAGGAACCTGTGGCGTTGGGTGAAGTACCCTCCCCAGTCACTGTGACAGGAGAAAGTAACATCAAAGGTTTGAGCTCTGAGTTACTGAAATCTGGTTGGGGCGCATGGCTGCTCAATGGCTGTCAATCGGAAGGTGCATGGGGACAAACCATCAATACAGACAACTATCCGGTATTGAACGGCACTCAAATTTATCCAAAGGATGCATCGATGAAATGCACCTGTACAGATTTAAGCGGTACATTCACAAACACGTCCTCTGAAGCCTCGACAGTATCACTTACTCATGACACATATACGCATTATGAATACATAGCACCGACTTGCGCGGAAGGCCGTAAAGAGTATTACGAATGTAATGGCTGTCACAAGAAATTCTCTGATGCTGCAATGACCGTAGAGATTGACAACACCGTTATTGAACGCACAAATGCTCACCACGATTTTGGGGATGACTATGTCTGCAAGAACTGCAGCGCGGCAATGCCTGAAGCAACATTGGGTGATGCAGATATCGTTGTGGAAAAGACGGATAATTATGATTCGCAGTATGGCTACAATCTGTTCAAGTATGTTGCCGATGGAACTGGCACATTGCATGTGAAGTCGTATGGCGATGCCGATACCGAGGGAGCTCTTTGGACATCTGTAGGTGGTGAAGTAGCAAGTTCTGTAAACAACGACGATAGCAGTTCGTCGGAAACAGACTTTTCGCTTACTTTCGATGTGACCCAAGGCGAGACCTACATAATCGGTGTAAGACAGAAGTCGCATGAAGCGATAGAGGGCGACTATATCCTGCGACTGAGAGGATCGTGGACGGAAACGGCGGACCGTATGGACATAGAGCCTTTCGTCTGGACAGGTGAGGGGACAGGGGCTTCGCCCTATGAGCTGACGAGTGCCTGCCATCTGCTCTGGTTTGCCAAACTCGTAAACAATGGTAATACAACAGCCTGCGCACGTCTGGAAGCAGACATTGACATGAGCAAGGTGTGCCATGCAGCTGATGAAAATAATGGCGTGGCAGAACTGAGTTGGGAGCCTATTTCCAAGCGTTCCAACCCTTGGCATGGTTCTTTCGATGGTAACAACAAAACCATTTCCAACCTTTATATCAATACTTCTGCACAGAATTCCGGATTGTTTGGATCCATAAGTGGTGGTAATGTCAAATCCTCTATCAAGGATATAATATTTGAGAAAGTCAACATCACATCGACAGCAGATTATTCTGGTGTGCTCGTAGGTGAAGCAAGTTACACTGACATTAGTGGAATCACGGTGAACAGTGGTAGCATTAATGGAACTACTGACGTCGGAGGAATTGTGGGATATGCTAATGAGACTAATATAACAAACTGCGTCAACAGAATACCCATCGTAGGAAGTGGCAATATTGGCGGCATTATCGGTTACGGAGTAAGAAATACATCAGTCACCAACTGCGCTAACTATGGAGACGTGAAGGGAAATTATTATATTGGCGGAATCGTTGGCTATTTAGTAGATATAACATTAAATAATGTGTTTACATCAGGCAATATAATTTATGAATCAACTAGTCCATATTGTGGTCTTGTCGCTGGACATGTAAATGAAAAATTGACCATACAGGGCCATGTCCTTTACAATAGCGATGCCAAGTTTTTTCACGATTCTGCGGAGCAAACTGTTCAAACGATCGGACAGAAATCTACTACCGCAACCATCACAGGAGAAAGCAATATAGTGGGATTGAACTCGGGAAACCTGAAAACCGGCGAGGGTGCATGGATGCTTAATGGTCAGCAATCTACTGGCGCATGGGGCCAGCAGCTCGGTACCGACGATTATCCCGTGCTCAGCGACTATAAGGTAATCAAGGCTGCCAAGGGTGACAACGACACCTACTGGGCAACGTTCAGCAACTTGAACTCTGATGTAACACTTTCAGTTCCTTCAGCACGCAATCTCAATGTTTACAATGCAACCGTAAGCAGTGGAACAATGACATTGACAAAGCGCACTGACAACCAAGTGGCAAAGGGAGAAGGCGTACTGCTGAAGACCGACGGAGAGTATGTGAATGCGAAGGCAAATGAAACGGACGGTCTGACAGCCGCGGATTATGCCAACAACAACCTCGTGGCAACGCCTGCCACAGAGCAGACAATAGATGCAGAGGCAGGCTACACCCTCTATCGCCTCACATATAACAATTCAACAGACAAGACTGGACTCGGCTTCTATCTCGGTCTGGTGAAAGATGAGAATGGTAAAGTTGATGAAACCTCACTTGGCAAAAAGCTCAAGGCCACTCCGGGTAAGGCATATCTCAATGTATCTACCGAGGCTGCGACAAAGCCTGCCAATGCTGCACCAACCCGCGGCTTTGCTTTCCCTGGCGACGACGAGACAACTGGCATCGGAGAGATTGTCATAGAGGGTGATGCAGGCATCAGTGGCACTGCCAATGCCGATGGCCGCATCTACAACCTCCAGGGTCAGCAGGTGACTACCCCTGTAAAAGGACTCTACATAAAGAATAACAAAAAAGTAATAATCAAATAAAACATAGAGACATGAAGAAAAAGTATTTAAAGCCTGAGATGGAGGTTTATGAAGTTGAAACTCCACAGTTGTTGGCAGGGTCGCTAGAAAAATATAATGTATCCCCCGAGGACGGCAACGAAGAAATCTTATGACATAAGTATATA
>NZ_NPJI01000074.1 GCF_002251435.1 Prevotella sp. P2-180 | reverse complement strand
TTGCACGCAAATAATGTGATGTTCATCAAATAGAATGAAAGTCATGGAGAAATACAAGCTGTTGCCGTATGGCATATCCAACTATGCGCAGATTAAGCGCGAAGGAAAGTATATGGTTGACAAGACCAAGTATCTTGAACTAATGGAAAGGGCGGGAAACTTCCTTTTCTTCATACGTCCGCGTCGCTTCGGCAAGAGTCTCTTCTTGTCGATGATGGAGTCATATTATGACATTGAGGCAAAGGCCAACTTCGACCTCTTGTTTGGAGATACATACGTGGGGAGTCATCCTACGACAGAGCATAATGAATACCAAGTACTTAGGCTTGACTTCTCTATCACAGGCGGCAACATTGACGAATTGCGTGAGAATGTATATGGATATATAGATGTCACTTATGGCATATTCGTCTCAAAATATGCCAAGTATTATCCCGCAGGATATGAGGAGGGTTTTTATAAGCAGAAATCTACAAGTGACCGAATGAACTATGTACATGCTATGATTAAGAGGTATGACGTGAAAGCATATCTCATCATTGATGAATACGACAACTTCACTAATAATGTCCTCAATAAGCATGGCGAATCCGTATATCATGCAATGACTCATGCCGAAGGGTTCTATCGGGAACTGTTCAAGCGCTTCAAGCCGAGCTTCACCCGTATTCTCATGATGGGAGTAAGCCCTGTCACTATGGATGATGTGACAAGCGGATATAACATCGCCACGGCTCTTACTTTGGAGGAACATTTTAATGAGATGTTAGGTTTTAGTGACGAGGAGGTTCGTCAGATAATACGTTATTACAATGAGGTCGGCGCATTTTCGTTAGACGAGGATGAGACACTTGCGGCCATGCGCCCGTGGTATGACGGATATTGCTTCTCGGAATATGCAAATGTTGAAGGACATCACGTCTTCAACACTGACATGGTGCTTTATTACTTGAAGAGTTTCCTCTTAAACGGTAGAGAACCTGCCGACATGATCGACCCCAATGCCAAGACCGACTATGCCAAGCTCGACCGCATTGTGCGTCTCGACAAGATTGAAGGCGACCGTAAGGGTGTGCTATTGGAGATTGCCCAAAATGGATTTACATACGGAAGAGTGAAGCGCTCCTTTCCTGCTAACCAACTGACTGATCCCAACATGTTCAAGAGCCTATTGTTCTATTATGGTATGGTGACAATCAAAGGTATGCGTGGTGCCCAATGCATACTTGGCATACCCAATAAAAATGTCCGCGAGCAGTATTACAACTATCTGCTTGTGGAATACAATAAGATACATACAATTGACTTGTCAAAACTCACCGACAGTTTTGATGATGCTGCCCTTGACGGCAAATGGCGCCCTATGATGGAACATATCTGTCGCCAATATCACGACACCACCTCCGTTCGCAGCCTCATCGAGGGTGAACGCAATCTCCAAGGCTTCATGAATGCCTTGCTAACTCTTAATCCCTATTACATCACATGTCCAGAGGTGGAATTGAATCACGGCTATTGCGAATCTTCGTGCAAGTCGAGTGCAAAGCCAAGCTCGCTTGAGCTTTGCCGAGCGCAGCCGAAGATGCCCTTTGGGCAATTCTTCCTCATGCCAGACCTCACACGCTATCCCGACATCCGTCATTCCTACATCATCGAACTGAAATATCTTCCGATGACCGCCACCGACGCCGATGCAGAGAAGCAATGGAACGAAGCAGTGGAACAGATACGCGGTTATGCCAAGGGTGAGGTGGTACGCCAGATGACCCAAGGCACAGAACTCCATCTTGTCATAGCCCAGATAAAAGGTTATGACCTGCTTCGTCTCGACAAGGTGGAGTGAGAAAGGTATTAATCATCCAAGCTCCTCTATCCACTCGAACTTCTTCATCCATCTCCATACGGTCACGCGAGACATATTTGTGGTATTCTTAATCTGTACATTGGAAAGACCGATGCGCAGCAGATAGCAAAATTGTATCTGCTGCTCTGTGAGTGCATCACATTTATTAACCATCTGCTCCTTGAAATCAGGATATAGAGCATCAACCGCGGAAAACAGTTGATCCCAGTCGGACTGCGACATTGTCTTTGCTCCATTAGACGACTGTCTTATTGATTCAATAATTTTCTCGGCCTTTCCAGTCAACTCTGACTTGTGTAGCAGTCTGAGCAGAGTCTTATTCTGTGCCATTTTTTCTTTCAGTTCACTTTCTTTCTGTAGCAATTGATTTCGTAAGTCCTCATCCAAACTATTAACACGTTCTATCTCAGCATTAAGAGACAGTATTTTTTTCATTTGTTTGTTCCTCCTTGTTATATGTATAACATATCCCAAACAGAGCAGAAGGATGGCAATGAAAGCCCCCACATACAACGTGCGACGATACTTCTCTTTCTGCTCGCTGAGTGTCCGCTCTCTATTCTTGTCAATATAATACTTGTGTTGGTTGTTTATCTGCGCAGCCATCTCCTGTCGCTTGCCAAAATCCAAGGAATCACTTAGTTGCATATAAGAATATGCCAAGCGGCAGGCTGTCTTGTCATCACCATTACTCTTATTCAACGCAAACAACAACTTGGTTGCATCATATCTTTCTTCCAAACTCTCGGATAATTCAAGGGCCTTCTCACAATATGCGATTGCGGAATCTTTTTTCTCAACACAATCATAATAATATGCAAAAAACAGAGAGGGTATGAATCCACTGCATATCGACGAGTCCTTCATTATCATGGTATGGCACAGGCTCGCCATTCGCTTATTGTTGATCATGGAATAATAATACAACACATATACAAGATCATCATAATTCCTTTCGTGAACACTTGAAGCACGGATAATATTGAAAGCGGAGTCTGTTGCCGCAGAGGCTAACGACAAACTATCGAGGCCTATATACGATGAACACAGATGGAGATAGGGAATCAGCCTGTCTGAATCCAATAACCGGCACACTTCAAGCTCCTTTCTTGCCATAAGTGCGGCATTTCCATAATCTTGAACATTATAGTACAGGTCATTAAGATTGGAATAAGTATTGCGCAACATAACAGTATCATATACCATACCTGATTGGGCATAATCCAAAGAATTAAGGAAATACTCCAAGGCACGTGGAGTATCACAAAGGTCGCGATATACACTTCCTGCATAGTAATACACCTCCTGCCTCTCCAATGAAGATCCCTTATCGCCAAAATATCCCATTAGATTCCGGATAGCCACATCGGAAGTAGCTGTTCTGTAAGCCTTGTCGCAAAGGCGTATCTTCAAAAGCTCATACTTGTTCCTCACGTATTCTGATTCTCCTCGGACACCTGCGTCAAGCGAATCGAGCATAAGCAACGCTGTGTCGGGATTGGAGTCGCCGACACGCTTTATGTTATCCAGTGCATCTATATACCTGCTTCTCCCGCATGACAAGAGAGACACCAGCAATACATACAGGCAGTACCTTTGTATATTTCTCATACGCTTCATATATTTTGTCGGCAAATATACAGCTTTTTTATCAGATGACCAGGAAAACAGTTAAACAATTTGTTACATCACCGTATGTTTTGTATCATTTTAATATTATTTTCATAGGCAGAAACACATTGAAACACCTTTTTTGCACCATTAGTCGATATTTATGCTTACTTTGCAGCCGAAAAAATTAAATATGCCAATGAAATCATTCTATTCATTATTACTTTTATGCGGATTGGGGCTGACTGCCCACGCACAAATTGACAGTGTGGCACACCACCTGAAAGAGGTGGTCGTGTTGGGACATGACTCACGGACGGACAATCTGCTTACGCCACAGACGGGAGGTGTGGTTATCAAGGGAGTGGCTATAGCCAATATGCCGGTGATGCTCGGGGAACCTGACGTGCTGAAAGCATTGCAGACCCAGACGGGAGTAAGTAGCGGAATAGAGGGATTCACCGGGATATACGTCAGAGGAGGCGAGAACGACCAAAACCTCTATATGCTACACCGACTGCCACTATACAACGTAAACCACCTTGGCGGACTGTTCTCGTCGTTTAATGTGGCAATGGTGGAGAACGTGAAGTTCTTCAAGGCGGGATTCCCTGCAGAATACGGCGGAAGAGTGGCAAGCGTAACTGACATTCAACTAAAGAGAAGCGACTTTGAGGAATATCACGGACAGGCTTCCATCGGACTGCTCTCTGGCAATCTATACATCACAGGACCAATCATCGAGGACAGGCTCGCCTTCTCGGCAAGCGTAAGACGCTCGTGGATGGAACTCGTCACCATCCCCACCCTCGCCATAATAAACAACAGCAAAAAGATAAACGGCGAGAAGATTATCGGCAGATATTCTTTTATGGACATTAACCTCAAACTCGACTACAACATAACTGATTACATTGACGGATTCACGCATTTCTATTTGGGAAGGGACAGGACAAAATTAGGTTCGGAAAACTTCTCAAGTGGCGACAACTCATACTTGGAGAAAAACACCATAAAGCTAAACTGGGGAAGTATCGGAGCAGTGACTTGCCTAAACTTCAAGCCTACCGACAACTTCTTCATCTCGGCTGATGCCTACATCACTCACTTCGACTCAAAATACAAACAGAATGCCGAAGAGTCATACGATGACTCACACGCTTACAGCTATAAGAATGACATTAACAGCATTGAGGATTATGGTGCATCGTTGAGGGCATCGCTGTCGCCATCATCAAATGTAAAAATAGAAGCCGGAACTGAATTCATTCATCACATATACAAACCAGAGGAACTCGAGATAACAGGAAGTAATGGATTCGGATTGGCGACACCGCTTGGCTCGGCGGCGGAAACATCCGGCAACGAACTCTCGGTATGGGAAAACAACATCTTCGCCCCATTCGAATGGCTGCAACTGAATGCGGGAGTGAGGTTCACACAGTATTCATCATCGGGCAAGAGCCACAAGCGACTTGAACCGAGAGCTAACATAAGGGTTTCGCTGACGGATTTCCTAAGTATAAAGGCGGGATATGCCCGCACAAACCAGTACGTACAGCAGTTGTGCAACAGTTACGTCAGTCTGCCTACTGAGCCTTGGATTCCCATTGCCGACAAGTGGGAACCACTGAAGAGCGACATCGTGTCGGCAGGAATATACGGAGACATTACCGACGAGGTGTTCTTCGCCGTGGAAGGCTACTACAAATGGATGGACAACCTGCTCGAATATCGCGAGGATAACATCATGTTCACAGCCCTCACAAACTGGAACGACAAACTTACCTCGGGACGTGGTGAGGCATACGGCATTGACCTGAGCGTAAACAAGAATAAGGGACGTCTGACGGGAACAGTGGGCTACGGACTGATGTGGAACAACAGACAGTTTGACGAACTGAACAGGGGAGACTGGTTTCCAGCCAAATATGACAACAGGCACAAGATCAACGTCAACTGCCAATACGAGGTTAAGGAAAACGTGAAGCTCAACGTGGCATGGACATATATGTCGGGCAACCGTATGACACTGTCGCTCAACAACTACAAGGGATTAGGAGGGGCAGGCTTCGACAGCGATATGGCACCAATAGGCATCTTCGACACTGCATGGGGACTGAACGAATATGGCAAACGCAACAATGTTAGATTGCCGGCATACCACCGCCTCGACCTCGGCGTCAGTTTCATTCACAAGATCTCCGTCTCCAAGGAGAGTATCCTGAACATAGGACTATACAATGCCTACTCGCGCATGAATCCAATTGTCATAAAGAAGGACGGACTGATTCGACCATATATAGAAGACGGACCAAAATGGCGCACCAAGTTCAGGACTCTTGGACTGCTGCCGGTGATACCTTCAATATCATATACATATAAATTCTAAAACAACGACAATCATGAAAAAGCAGACAATAATAATATCGGCAATGACTATAATGTCGCTCGCCTCATGCTATAACGACATAGACATGGAGAAATATCGTGGAAAACAACAGGTTGTACTTAACTGCATTGCCAACAGCGACACCACGATAATGGCTGACGTAAGTTCTACTTGGTTTTTCACCGAAGGATATCCATCGGAGGACATTAAGGGACTCGACATCGATATAACCATTGACGGGGAAACTAAAGGCAGGATGACATACGACGGCGAGAAATACCAATCGTTAATCCGCCCAAAGGCAGGCGAGCACATTGCCATAAGCACCACTGTTGACGGCAAAACCATATCAGCAGAAGATGTTATGCCTGAGGAAACGACAATATCACATATCGACATAACCCACAAACATACAAACGGCATGGAGGAAGTGTTTACATACGAGATACACTTCAACAACAATGCTTCGGCTTATAGATATTATTTCGCAAAAATAGGAGCCGTTGACTATATCAGTCAGGTAGGCACACTCGACTATTCTGCCGACCCTGCCTTCCGTCTTACATCAGAACGCATAAACAAGACATTTGCATCGCTGAAACTTGAAGGTCAAAACGGAATGCCTTTCACTAACGAGGCAATGCAAAAAGGGGACTGCTGCATCAGGATAACGGAAAAGGGTGACTATACATACTATATGGGGGAAAATGCCCGACTGCGCAATGTGACGCTATACTCCATCTCCGAGGCCTACTACAAGTATCTTATCTCCGTCCTATCAAATGACAGCGAGAGTTCATGGCAAGGAGGACTTACTGACATCGGATTGTCGGAACCAGTGAGGATATTCAGCAACATCAAAGGTGGATGCGGTATTTTCGGATGCCTTCATTCTGACAAAAAGACGGTTGAGTTGCCAAATGCCAGGAACACTGGCGAGTGACAATCGTTACGGAATAATTGTTTAAATTTGCACGCAAATAATGTGATGTTCATCAAATAGAATGAAAGTCATGGAGAAATACAAGCTGTTGCCGTATGGCATATCCAACTATGCGCAGATTAAGCGCGAAGGAAAGTATATGGTTGACAAGACCGCCACCGACGCCGATGCCGAGAAGCAATGGAGCGAAGCCGAGGAACAGATACGCGGATATGCCAAGGGCGAAGTGGTGCGCCAGATGACCAAAGGCACAGAACTCCATCTTGTCATAGCCCAGATAAAAGGCTACGACCTGATGCATCTCGACAAGGTGGAGACAGAAAGGGATTGATTATTTGCGATAAAAAAACAGGCGGGGATTAACCTGTGTAATCCTCGCCTGTCAGGGTGTGATACATAGCGTTATGCTATATCAATCTGACGCTGAATCTTCTTTACATCGTCCTTGGTGACCTTCGGCATTGTGATAGTCAGTACGCCGTCGTCCACCTTGGCTGCGATGTTGTCCTTGACGATGTCGTCAGGCAGCACGTAGGTCTGCTGGTAGTTGGAGTAGCTGAACTCGCGAC
>NZ_NPJI01000073.1 GCF_002251435.1 Prevotella sp. P2-180 | reverse complement strand
TGAATGTTAAACTTAAGGACATTGATACTTGGGCTGCCAAGAACATGTCCACAAACTGGGTTACAGAACGAACCAAAATATTCAGAAAAACTATCTGAATTTGGAACCGTTAACTGGACACCCTAATTAATTATGAAATCGACAACAAAAAACCATGTTAGTAACTTCCTTAACCTTAGAGTGTTAGTGGGGATTGGTGAAAAGTGCAGAACTTATCTGTTGGTTATATTTGCATTCCTGCTCACGGCATTGCCTGGATGGGCACAGAATGTGTTACAGGAGTCGGTGGAGATTGCCAACACAGATGGCACTGAGCTAAAATACAAGCTGTATAGCGACTATACAGCTACTCTTCTTGGCGCTACTTCCGAAGAAATTTCTGCGCTGAACATTCCCGCCAGCGTGACATACGGAGAACAGGAATATAAAGTTACCAAAATCGGTGATGACGCTTTTGGATATCCTTATCTCGAGTCAATCAGTGGCGGTGAGAATATTACAGAAATAGGGGATAACGCTTTTTCGGGATGCTCTGCTCTTACAGGTAGTATAGAATTTAATAATGTAACAAATATTGGAGAAGGCGCTTTTTGGGGGTGTGGCAATGGAGGGTTGAATTTGACATTCAACAATCTCGAGTGTAAGACAATAGGTCCTAGTGCATTCAAAGATTTTAATGGCACTGTGAATTTGTATGGTAATGTTAAATATATTTTAAATAATGCTTTTTATAATGTAAATAATCACGAGAATTTTCAAGTGAATGCTAATCTAAATGGTATCACGTATATTGAAGGGATTAACTTTCTTAATATAAAAGGAGGAAATATCTCCTTGGAAGTAAACAATGTCAATATTGGTCTATCTACATTTTCTGATTGTATTGCTGGAATAAAAATCTCAGGAACTATACAGAATATTAATGAAGGGGCATTTTATAATTGTAATGAAACTATCATAGAGTTATATAATTCCTCCATAATATCGATAGATAAAAATCCAAATTCGGAGGGAAATATTTCTACTATTTACGTTTTACCATCATTAGTGGAAGAATATAAAACTAAAGGCATCAACGCCAATTTTGAAGCCCTTTCCGACAATCAAGCCAAAACAATCAACGGCGTCAAATATGCTGTAAGAAGCAACGCAGCGGGATTTGAAGTGATAGGAACTGAGGCTGGAGCTTCGTTTGAAGACGATATAGTGAACATAATTGATAATATTTACGACCTTCCCGTCACTTCAATCGGGGAAGATGCATTCAGCGGACAAGAGATAAGCTGTATCTTGGTGCCTGAGTCGAGATATGACTCAATACACTCTAATGCCGGAGAATATGCCGACAAGGTGTTTGTAAATAGAGGTAAGGTGAATATCGTGGATGGCGACAATACCACATTGACATCAAGCGACCAAACTTGCTATTTGCCAGGCGACATCACCTACAGGCGCACATTCAGCGAAGCAGGCCAGTACGCCACGATGTGCCTGCCCTTCGACCTCCCTGTGACCAATGCCCAGAAAAAGTTTGAGCAGGTATATGTTGCGCAAGGCAACATCATCCACAACACCTCCACCGACATGTATATCCTGATGCTGCTCAACCCCGAAGGCAAAAGCATTCCTGCCGGCACCCCGTTCTTCGTGAAGACCAAAGATACCGACGTGACGCTGCAGAACAACGTGTTATGCCGCATGACCACAACGCCAGCCACAACACCGCTCACCGTGGTTGACTGGGACGGCAAGTCGGGACTGATGACCCAATGCCCCAATGTCAACGTGACATGCAGCGGCACCCTCGACGCCCGCACCAACTTCGACGCTACCTACTACACATTCAATACCGACGGTTCGTTCGGCAACCGGCGCACCGACGCCAACTTCCCCGCCTACCGCATGTATCTCAACATCACCAACAAGAGCAATCAGGCTGCCCCCATCCTCATGTCCATCGGCATCTTCGACGACGACAACACCACCGGCATCCTCAACGTGATGCCTATTGTGCTGAAGAAGTCAGTCGCAGAGGGCACATTCACCATCGACGGCCGTGCCGTAAAAGGCACTCTGTCAAAGGGCTTGTACATAGTGAATGGCAAGAAGGTGGTAGTGGAATAAAAATGAAGAGTACTAACATTAAAAACAGAAATACAATGAAGAGAAAAAAGTATGAAACCCCATCAATGAAGCAGTATGACATTATGCCAACCCGCATATTGGCAGGCAGCAATGAACCCTGTACAGGTAAAGATGGTGACGATGGCGGCTACGCCGGAATCTTCCATCCTTCCGCCGACGACATTATGGCATAAAAGTCAATGATTGTCGAAGGACAATAATTAGTGGAAAGACAGGACAGGGGACAGGTCACTGTCCCGCAGGAATATTCAAAAATATAATCTCAAATGTTACAAAAAATGAGGATGCAGGACACGGACCTGTCCCCTGTCCCGTTGTCCCCTGTCCCGCTTCTCGAAACACCCAACATCTGTTAAAAATCACCTCCATTTCCACACTTTTCTTCCAAAAGCCTTGCACAATCCAAATAAATGTCTTATCTTTGCAGCACCAGAACCCGCCAAGCCTCTCAACGATGCTCAAATGAGCGGGTCGTTTTTTTTATTGCCATGACAACAAAAATACCATATAGCAAGTCATATACAGAAGAAAGCAGTCTAATAGCTTTGCTTCAGTCAAGAGGATTGTCCATAACCGATGAAAGCAAGGCTCAGCATTACCTTACCCACATTGGTTATTATCGTTTGTCTGCCTATATGTACCCTCTTTTGTGCCCCCCAAAAGAACAGCACATCTACAAAAAGGGGACCACATTTGATAAGGTGATGATGTTGTATCGTTTCGACAAGAAGCTCCGTCTTCTCCTTTTCAACGAGATAGAAAAGATAGAAGTGGCAGTGCGAAGTGCAGTTGTCAAGCATGGATGTGAGGTTACTGGCGATACATTTTGGATGACCAACCCAAGCAATTTCTCCAATCCTGTGAAATTCAACAAGACCCTACATCTCATAGATGATGAGCTGAACCACTCCAAGGAGGAATTCATCACTCATTTCAAGGATACCTATTCAGATCCATATCCTCCAGCATGGATGCTCTCGGAGATACTGCCTTTGGGAGTGATTACGAACATCTACTCCAACATAAAGAACAAGAAGATCAAGAAGCGCATATCTCAGTCCTTCAACTTGCAGATAGCACCATTCGAGTCATGGATGACAATTGTCACTCTGACAAGAAATCTATGTTGCTATCATGCTCGTATATGGAACAAGCAGAACACACTGCGTCCCATGATGCCAAACATCATTGTAGGAGCATGGATAAACTTGCCCACGGATACACTCAGGATCTATTTTGACATGTGCATCATCAAGTACTTCCTCGACATCATATCTCCGGGCAATGACATGCTCTCCAAGATGCAGTCACTCTTCGCCGAATACCCCGAGGTTGACCTTCGTGCATTAGGCTTTCCATCTGGCGACTGGCAGGACGAACCACTCTGGAGCACTCAAAGCTAAAGTCTTGGCATTCACCTCCCACATTTTCGTGTAAACACAGGTTAAAAACATTAAATCTTCACCATTCGCACCCCTTCAAACATATCCCAATCCACTTTTCTACCGTATAAACTGCAAATAACTGACAGTCAATTATTTCTAAATACGGCATTTATAACCATATTATCTACCTTCAAAAAAAATCTCAAAAAATTTGGAGATAATGTTTTTTTTAACTACTTTTGCACGTAGATAACTGAAATAAGAATCACAGAGACAGGTTAAACAACTCTAAAGAGTGAACAAAGTATTGTCCCTATGACCTGACAAAAATATTAACCCCATGCCGACAACGGGCTTCAACGGCTGAAACAATGTGTCCGTGGTATAATCATGAAAAAAACAATTTTATTAATCAAGAATTACATAAGTATCACACGAACAGGTTAAATGACCCGTGAGTGAACAAGATCCCTATGACCTGCGGAAAGCCCTACAAAAACCCGAAAGTTGGCTGAAGTAAGGAAGTAGATACACTCTAACAGAAATGATGGAGGAAATGGATCAAGACATTATGTAGGCATAAAATAAATATGTAACCCTTGGATGATAGACGTGCAGCGTGCGATTGCCCTGGGGCTTTTTTCTACCCAAATAGACAACTATACAAAGACACCTATGATAGACGAACAATTCAAACACATTGAGAAACAAAAACAGGAGAGAATAAAAAAGAAACTCTACGAAGACCCGCTCTTCAGAGTGCTCTACATTCCACTTTGGTTTCAGCATAACAACGACCTTTCTCCAGTGGAGGCATGGCAGGAAGCCATGATGGTGATAGGCGAACTCAGGGCGACGGAAAGCGACATAAGGCACCTGGAGATTGCTTCCTTGATGGAACAACTGAAGGAACGATACTCCCACTTCGGCGAACAAGCAAGGGCGGAAGAAGAGGCGGTACACTCGTCGATGCTGGTGATGGCAACGGTGATGTTCATGCTTGAAGTAGCAAGCGAAGATTGGAAGAACAACCCTCACCGAAGGTTGTGCCGCAACATTTCGGGAGTGCTTTCGAGAATTGGAGGGTTCAAGGAATTGTGCCACGACGTGAAGGATTCGGAGAAAGGGGAAGTGGACGACGAAGGACCGCTGCCCATAAGGGATTTCATCGGTACGAAGAAAGAGCAGGAGTTTGCTGACTTGCCACAATTCTCAAAGGAAACAATAGAAAAATCTGGGCTGAAAGCGGGTAATCCGCTTGCCGTGCTGCAAGCCATACATCTGATGAAGGACAAAATGACAGCCGACAACGACTGGATTTCGATTTATGCAGAGCTGCTCGACCGAGAATACATAGTGAAGACCATGACATCGTTTTGCTCTATGATAAATAATGTGTTCGGAATATCGCTCAACAGCCGCTACATGAACACCACGCTAAGAGACCACGGCGAGGACATAGACAAATGGAGCGAAGTGTATGACGACCAACGACGACATCTGGATCTTGTAAGGGATTTCAGAAAGATATTAGGCAAACTGGAAAAGAAATAGGATTTCAAAGAGTGTACTCAACAAGGGTACACTCTTTTTTTGTGCCTGTACTTTTCGTATGTCAGGTGTCCACTTTTTTAGTTTTTGTAGTCCACTTCGAGTCCACTTTTCTGATTTTGGTGTCCACTTTTTATGTTTTGGTGTCCACTTTCCTTGATATGGTGTCCACTCACTGTCCACTCTTTTCCATCTCTATTTTTCTTGCCTTACCTTTGCAATGTCAAAAGAAAATTTTAACATCAAAAAGGTAATAAAAAATGAGAATCAATTTTTTGAAAATCGACGTTGGGGGCAGGGAACTGCCGAACGTCATGTTGGAGACTACTAAAACCTGCAACGACGGGCTGAAGTATCATTGGGCTGACATTGTGGCAAGGATGAAGTGGAGCAAAGGGGGAAAGGGTGGACAACTGCTTTGCCTTGCTCCAGTAAAGTCAAGCATTGTGATTAAACTCAAAAAACGCCAGATACAACTGAACATGGCATCAGAAATTGAGTTGTCGAAAGGTGCTATTGAGTTTGGACTGCATTTTTATTTAATGCAGGATGATGAGAGAAAGGAGTTGAATTGCAGATAAACAAACATAAATATTTTTCAGTTTAATTATTAAAGTTATAAAGTATGGATGAAGTAAAAGTATTTGGCGAGGATATGGTAATATTATTGCTCGCTCGTCTCGGATTGTGTGAGATTAAAAATATCCACATAAGTGGAGAAAAATCTCTACAAATTGTGTGCAAGGTAAAGCGAGAGGAACCTTTCGAGTTATTAAACCTTATGCCTCTGGACAAGTGTCCAAACTTCTCAAACTTTAGAGTGGAGGGCGACAAAGGTTTGAAAACAGTTTCATTTAGCTATGAAGCAATTCACTACGATTATGGAAATGACTGTCTTACAATGGAATTAACTGACTTCGCTTGTGTTGTTAAAATGTTTTTTGAAAATCTGTTTGGAGAGGATAATGTCGAAGAAGTAATACTTGGATCTTTGGACTGCCCCACTGAATACTACACAACCGTCAAGAGTGTTGACAATGAGCCATTGCTAATAGACGGTAATATAATGAGGACTATGCTTATGACTGGCCTCCGTATTAGTATATTATCTGTGGAAGATGACATGTACGACTTAATGGTGTCGTATTGTTAAAATAAATAGTAAACTTTATTTTAAATTTAAAACATTATGCAAGTAATAGCAAAAATCGAGAAATGGGCGCAGCAGCCCGACGTTCAGACTCAGAATGGAATGACAAGTAAGGCTCAGGTGGTGTTACGCTGTCCGGGCGGAAGAAACGCAGAAGGTTTTGTGGGCACGGTCTTCGGAACAGTTGCCGGAAAGCCGTTGGCTGTAGGCACGATAGTGGTGGCCGACGTGAGATTCTACACTCACGAGTATGAGGGTAAGATTTTCCAGGACGTGAACATCTTCGACCTGATGCAGCTGAAGTCGCCACAGCAAGTTGGAGAACATTTTTAAAACAGAACGATTATGAAAAGGAAAAAAATTGAATCGAAGCCTATAAAATTTGAAGGCGTGTTGGATGTTTACGATGACAAAAACATCATGTTTAATCCAACAAAAAATTTGATATCGGTTAATGGATTTCGCAGACGCGGAGTGGTTACGATGCTCAGTAACGGACAGATGGGGTTTATGGCTACGCCAAAAAAACACTCTACGTCGAATAAGCTGAAACGTACCATACACGGCACACTGTCGGAAAACGAAGATAACTACTATCTCTATATCCGCATAGACAAGACCGAAACCGACGACTATAAAAAGGTAATAAAAAAAGAAGTGAAAGAACTACTCGAATAATCGCTTCGCGATAAAACTTAATTCGCTTCGCGATAAAACTTCGTTAAAGATTAAAAGCGCGTTGCGCTTAAAGGGGCTTGCGCGCAGCTCTTTAAGCACGAAGTGCTTTTAATGAAAATTTTAATGTAAATTTTAATGAAATTTATACATGAGTTGCCATTTGATTTATTATAAAAACGGGGCGAAAATGATGCGCCCCGTTCAATCACGAGAAGAATACGTTGGACTGAGAAACAAACCGGCTAACGTTGACTACACCAAGCAGGCAAGGCTTGGGAATCCTGAGGCTAAACGCAAGATGCTGCAGTTTTGCTACTCTTGTATGCCTGCCGAGGGAGGCAAGCTGAAGGGCTCAAAGACGCCATCGAACTCTGTCGGCATGGACATCGACTTTGCCAAGGATATGCCTAAGGAGGAACTTGAAAGTGCAATGAAGATAATGATTGGACGAGTACTTCAGATGAAGGAGGACCTTAATCTGCTGATGCTCGAACGGTCTGCCTCAAAGGGGTTGCACATCGTGTTCAAGCGCATCGGTTGGCTCACGCAGGAGGAAAACCTGGAATGGGCGCAGAAGATGCTGGGCGTGGAGTTTGACAAAGGTGCAAAGGACATCACGAGAGTGTTTTTTACGCCAACAGCGAGTGATGAGGACTTGCTCTATCTATCAGACGACTTGTTTGTGAATGAGGAGGCGGTTGTTGATGAAGGTAGAGGGAAGAAAGAAGTGGAAAGAGAAATAAAACCTGAAGTAGAAAACAATGGCTGTAACAATGAAGAACAAATATCAAAAGAGCATTCTAATTCAAGAACAGATGGAAACTCTGAAGATATCGAAGAGCGTACGTGCTCAACTACTGATGACGAATCGCTTAAAACGTCACTTACTTATAACGGGCTTCAATATAAGTCGATAGTAAACGAATTCCTCCGCCAGTTTAATAACGGGCAGACACCTGTCGAGGGCAATCGCAACGTGATGACTTTTGAGCTGGCTAAGGCTCTGAGAAGTATCTGCAACTACGACATGGAGTTTTTGAAACAGGTTATTCCTCGATACGATAACTTCCCGGAGGATGAATACGAACGTACTTTGCAAAGCGCACTCGACGAGCCTCGCCGTGGAGTGAGCTACAAACTGACCAAGGTGCTGGAGGCTCTGTATGCAAGGCAAAACAACGAAGCTCCGAAGGTGGACTATGAGGCAGAAAATGAACTGCCGCCAGAGATGCCGCGAAAGCTGCCTTATCCGCTGAACTTCATGTGCTCAAAGGCTCCGGAGATGTATAGGGCGGCTATTTGTGAAGCTGTTTTTGCTCCGCTTGCCGTTTATGTTCACGGAGTGAAATTCCGCTACTGGGACGGCAACGTGCATGAGCCAACGTTTATGTCGGTGCTCTGCGCTCCGATGTCAATAGGTAAGGGCTGCGTGAGACTGCCAATAAACATCATTCTCGAAGATCTGCTGAAGCGCGACGAGTCGAACCGTGCACGAGAAGCGGAGTGGAAGGTGAAAAACCCATCGGCAAAACAGAAGAAAGACCCTCGGCCGTCAGACATCTGCATACAGGTTCTCATCGACAACCTAACCGATGCGGTGTTTAACCAGCGAGTTTATGATGCCGATAAAAACGGCGAACGCTTCCTCTATACCAGTGTTGACGAGCTGGACACACTGAAAAACATAACATCACGTGGCACTGCAAGCGAAGTGAGCATACTGATACGCAAGGCCTTCGACAACTCGAAGCACGGCCAAGAACGTGTGGGTGCTGACTCAGTGACTGGCATCGCTCCGCTGCGCTTCAACTTCAACGCCTCAACTACACCTAGGAACCTACAAAAGTTTTTCTGTCACGAAATGACCACAGGTACAATAACACGACTCTCTTTGTCTACCATCATCAAGCCTGCCGACGCAAAACGCCCAGTGTTTAAGGAGTATGACTCTGAATATATAGATGAGGTAAGAAAGATAACACAGAAACTATCATCGCTGTCTGGAGAAATACCATGTCCGAATTGCAATGAGTTTGCTGAGCAACTCTGCGATGAGAACGAAAAATTGGCTGCACTCTACGGTTCTGACTCGTATCTGACATTGAGTTACCGCTCAACGGTGATTGCATGGCTTAAAGGCATGATGCTTTACGTGATGAACGGCGAGAAATGGACGAAGGAGATACAGGACTACATGGAGTGGTCGCTTCGATATGACCTTTGGGTTAAGATGAACATCATTGGCAAAATGCTCGACGAAGCCCAAAATGAGGAAGTGAACGCTACTTCAAGGCGAGGACCTGCAAATATGCTAATGCTTCTTAAGGACGAGTTCAAAATTGAAGATTTGATAATGGTGAGAAAAAGGCTTGGAAAGTCGGTGGAAATAACTCAAGTTAGAAATCAATTACAACAATGGAGGCTCAGAAAACTTATTGATTTTGACAATTATAATTGTATAATCAAAAAAGTGAAATTAAAACAAAAATGAACGTAATGACAGAATGACAGAATGACAGTTTAATATTATAAGGTATGAAATTATTATTAGTAAGAAAAAAGTTCTTGGAGGACAGACCATAAAGCTAAAAGAGCCTTCCGCCAGTGTTGAAAATGACACATGGCGGAGGGCTTTATGGAAAACGTGATTTTTTCAGTTCTTTTCTTCCATATTATTTTGCAGAAAAGAAAAAAAATGCTAATTTTGCACGAAAATATTATCTAAATCTTATAAATACGTAAACTTATGAAATTAAAAACCACATTACTGACCTTGGCCGCTGGAGCAACAATGGCCGCATCGGCCCAAACGGCACCAAAACTAAGTGCCGACAACATCGACCAAGTACTAAAAGCCATGACACTAGAAGAAAAGGCTACTCTGCTCGTGGGTGCTACAAACCAAAAAGATGGCGGTAGCGGTGCCATGGTGGGACAGACAAAGAAACTCGTGCCAGGAGCTGCCGGTGTGACTGCCGCCATTCCTCGACTCGGTATACCGATGCTCGTATTGGCTGACGGACCTGCCGGAGTGCGCATCGACCCGCTGAGAGAGGGAGACTCAAACACTTATTACGCAACTGGATTCCCCGTAGGCTCAACCCTTGCCTCAACTTGGAACACACGACTCGTAGAAGAGGTGGGAAGGGCAATAGGCAACGAGACACGCGAATATGGAGTAGACGTGATACTCGGTCCTGGAGTGAACCTCCACCGCAACCCACTCTGCGGACGTAACTTCGAATACTACTCAGAAGACCCTCTGCTCACCGGACGCATTGCGGCTGCTTACATCTGCGGCGTACAGAGCCAGGGCGTGGGAACGAGCATAAAGCACTTTGCCGTGAACTCTCAGGAAACCGACAGAACACGAGTGGACGAACGACTGTCAAAGCGTGCGCTGAGAGAACTTTACCTAAGAGGTTTTGAGATTGCCATAAGAGAAAGCGACCCGTGGACCGTGATGTCGTCGTACAACAAGATAAACGGCGAATTTGCACAGGAAAGCTACTCACTGCTCACTGACATACTGCGCAACGACTGGGGATTTCGCGGAATGGTGATGACCGACTGGACAGGACTGAGAAACACGGCTGCACAGGTGCATGCCGGCAACGACCTCATGGAACCGGGATATGACAACCAGATAGAGGACATCATAAAGAGCGTGAAGTCGGGCAAGCTGAAGGAGAGCGACATGGACATCTGTGTGCGCCGAATACTCGAGCTTTGTGTTCGTTCGCCGAAGATGAACGGTGTGGCATTCTCTAACAAGCCCGACCTGAAAGCTCACGCACAGGTGACACGACAGTCGGCTGCCGAGGGTATGGTGCTGCTGAAGAACGCTGGCGTGCTGCCGATGCATAATATAAACAAAGTGGCCCTCTTCGGAGTGAACTCCTACGACTTCCTACACTGCGGATGCGGTTCGGGCAACGTGAACGTACCTTACGTAATCGACATGGTGCAGGGACTGAAGAATGCGGGCATCTCAACGACAAAGACGCTTACTGACATCTATCAGAAATATGTAGAGTATGCCAGAGTGAAATTCGAGGCCGACAGAGAGCCTACAAAATGGTTCCAGATGCCGCAATTCGGCAAGGTGAAACTGCCGGAGATAGAGATTTCACAGCGTTGCATCTACGAGACTTGTCCTGAGGCCGATGCTGCCATCATCACCATCGGACGACAGGCAGGCGAAGGCATGGACCGAGACATAAAGACTGAATTTAACCTTACCGACCTTGAGCGCGACATGATATTCCGCGTGAGCGACGCCTTCCGTCTGGCAGGCAAGCCGGTGATTGTGATTCTTAACTCTGGTTCGGTGGTGGAGACTGTGTCGTGGCGCGACCGTGTAGACGCCATACTCATGGCATGGCAGCCGGGAGAAGAGGGTGGCAACACCGTGGCTGACATTCTGACCGGAAAGGTGTGTCCGTCGGGCAAGCTCACCATGACATGGCCTGTGACTGCATCCGACCATCCTTCTACCGCAAACTTCCCACAGGACGAACTCTCGCTCTATTCCTATCGAGAGATGAAGGGCTGGGGAATGCCAATGAAGGGTTTCGATTTCACCAACCACGACGAGGACATATACGTGGGCTACCGCTATTTCGACACCTTCGGCAAAGCTGTGGCTTATCCCTTCGGATATGGCCTTAGCTACACCTCTTTTACTTACGGCAAACCGACGGTAAAGGTTGCCGGGGAGAATGTGGTAATAAGTGTTATGGTGAAAAACACTGGTAAGGTGGAAGGAAAAGAAGCTGTACAGGTATATGTTTCGGCACCTGAAGCTGGAATTGAAAAACCTGCAAAAGAGTTGAAGTCGTTTGCAAAGACAAAGGCGCTGAAGCCGGGCGAGAGCGAGACGCTGAAGATGACTATCCCTGTGCGCGATCTTGCTTCGTATGACGAACAGAACAGCCAATGGCTTGCCCCTGCCGGCACTTATACCTTCCATGTGGCAGCAAACATCAACGACATCCGCGGCACCGCCACCGCCTCAATAAAGCAATACACCGAGAAGACTTCTGACGTGCTGGCTCCACAAGAGCCGCTGAACCTGTTGAAGAGGTAAGAGAATACTCGGCGAAACCTGGATAAGGGATAAAAAAGGGCGGGACGCACACATCGCTTTTGTGTGGCGTCCCGCCCATATTATTTTGAGAAGGGGAATTACTTCGTTATCGGACGATACTTCGGAACGAGACCCTTCATTATCATCCAAGCGCAGAGGTAAGCTACGGCACAGATGCAGAAGATAATCATATAGCCTGCTTCCTTTCCGTCAAAGCCAAGGAACGAGAAGGCGCTGCCTTGAGCTTCAGAATAGGTGAAGAGAGCACCGGCACCCTTGTTGATAAGGAATGAACCTACACCGCCTGCCATACCTCCAATACCAGTGACGGTGGCTATGGTTGACTTCGGGAACATGTCGCCAATGGTAGAGAACAGGTTGGCTGACCATGCCTGATGACCTGCTCCGGCAAGTCCGATGATGATGGCTGGCCACCATGCGGAGATAGCTCCAAGAGGCTGGGCAAACAGGGCGAGAAGCGGGAAGAAGGCAAAGATAAGCATGGAGAGCATGCGGCCTCCATAAGGATTCATACCTTTCTTTTCTACAAAGAGCTTGGGCAGATAGCCACCATAGATAGACAATACGGTGACAATGGCGTAGAGCGTGAAGATGAGCATGATGGCCTCTGAAGAACTTGACTTGTAGCCATACTGGTCGGAGAAATAGGCTGGAGCCCAGAAAAGGTAGAACCACCATACACCATCGGTGAAGAACTTACCTGTGATGAACGACCATGTCTGACGATACTTGAAGCAGCTCCAGAATGGTATCTGTGTCTCTTTTTTCTCCTCAGCGTCAGTCTTTGCCACTGGCTCGTCGTCGTCCTGATGGATATAGGTGAGCTCGGCACTATTGACATGTTTAGACTTCTCCGGCTGGTCGTATAAGAACACCCAAAAGCCCATCCAGATGAAGCCCAGTCCACCGATGATGACAAATGCCATTTCCCATCCGCCACCGATGCCAGCGTCCTTGAAATACTGTGCGAGGAGAGGAATGGTAGCTGGAGCGGCCAATGCACCTACAGAAGCTCCGGCGTTGAAGATTGAAGTAGCGAAGGCACGGTCTTTCTTCGGGAAGTACTCTGCCGTTACCTTGATGGCAGCGGGGAAGTTTCCTGCCTCACCAAGTGCGAGCACACAGCGTGCTGCCACGAAGAGCCAAACACTTGTTGTGGCGATAAGAAGAGCTGCCGCCGAACCAGTCTGAACAGCTGCCATGTCAGCCACTGAGGCATAACCCTCAAAATGCATTGTGAGCCATCCGCAGAGAGCATGGGCAACAGCACCCGCCGACCATACACCAATGGCCCAAAGATAACCTTTCTTAGTGCCCATAAAGTCGACAAACTTGCCGGCAAAGAGCATACAAGCAGCATACACAATTGAGAAGACAGCCGTAATAGTACCGTAATTGTCATCGGTCCAATGGAACTCTGGAGCAATGAAGTCTTTCCACGTGAGAGAAAGCACCTGACGGTCTAAGTAGTTGACTGTTGTTGCCACAAAGAGCAACGCACACATGACCCATCTGAAATTGGTCATTTCCTTTGTTTTGATAGAATTCATTTTAAATAGGTTATTATAATTATTAAATTGTATTCTTACTCGTCAGAATTTGTAATGTTATTCTTTTTGCTGCAAATTTACATAAAAAATATGAAATACGGCAACTTTCACTAAGAAAATTGCCGTAAACGTTTGTGTTAGTCTTGGAAATATACTTTTTTAACACGATTGCTTATTCCTGTGAGCACTTCGTATGGTATTGTGTCGAGAGTGTCGCTGAGAACTGTAACCGGTAGATGTTCGCCGAATATCTCTACCGTGTCGCCCTCTGCACAAGGTATGCCGGTAACGTCTATCATTGCCACATCCATACAGATATTTCCCACATAGGGTGCTTTTTGGCCATTGACAAGACAATATCCGCGGCCGCGTCCGAGATGACGGTTCAGGCCGTCGGCATAACCTATAGGTATGGCTGCTATGAGACTGTCGCGCTTTAGAACACCCTTGCGGCTATAGCCCACGGTCTCGTCTTTCGGCACATGGCGCAACTGGAGGATTGTAGTCTTCAGTGTGCTCACTGTGTTGAGTATGTGGTTGTCGCGGCTGTCTATGCCATACAGGCCGAGACCGAGCCGGCAGGCGTCAAGCTGGCGTTCCGGGAAGTGCTCTATTCCGGCACTGTTGCATATATGGCGCAGAATCTTGTGGTCAAAAGCCTCTTGAAGTTTGGTGCTTGCCTTGTCAAAGAGTTCAAACTGTCGCGCTGAGAAGCGATCGAAATCGTCGCTGTCGCTGCCAACGAAATGTGAGAACACAGAGCGGGCGATGATGGCGTTCTGATGGCGCAACCGGTCAATCACGCCGTCGATGTCGCGCTCAGGGTCGAAGCCCAGCCTGTGCATTCCGGTATCGAGTTTAATGTGGGCAGGGAAGCTGGTTATACCTTCTTTCTCTGCGGCCTTGATAAGGGCATCCATCAGGCGGAAGCTGTATACCTCGGGTTCAAGGTCGTAGTCAAACATAGTCTTGAAGGCGGTCATCTCGGGGTTCATGACTATGATGTTGCTCGTGATGCCGTTTTTTCGCAGGGTAACACCTTCGTCTGCCACAGCCACGGCAAGATAGTCCACGCGGTGGTCTTGCAGTGTCTTCGCCACCTCCACGGCACCGGCCCCATAGGCATCGGCCTTTACCATACAGATAATTTTTGTGGTAGGTTTCATAAACGAGCGGTAGTGGTTGAGATTGGCCACCACGGCGTTGAGGTTCACCTCGAGAATGGTCTCGTGAACCTTTTGCTCAAGCAGTTCGGTTATGTGGTCGAAGCCAAACTGTCTGGCTCCTTTTATGAGTATCACCTCGTCGTAAAGCGATTTAAATGCTTCAGACTCCACAAACTGGCTTACGTTTTCAAAGAAATATTTTTCTGCGATATTTACGACGGAAGAGTGTTCAGTGAGCTGCGGTCCTATACCGATGAATTTCTCCACCCCACGTTTCTCAGCCATGCTGCTTACGATGCCATAGAGCTGGTTTGGCAGCTGTCCGCTTTGTTGTATGTCACTGAGTATCAGTGTGCGCTTGCGTCCGTTGTGGTCTGGTCGGCGACTCATGAAGTCGAGTGCTATGTCGAGTGAGCTCACGTCGCTGTTGTAAGAGTCGTTGATGATTGTACATCCTTTCTGTCCCTCTTTCACTTCAAGACGCATTGCCACAGGTTCGAGCTGCGACATTCTGATGTCGAGTTGTTCGGGTGTTATACCGAGATGAAGTGCTGTGGCAGCGCATGCGAATGAACATTCCACCGAGGCCTCATCTATGAATGGCAGATGATATGTTGCGTTTACCGTAGAGTTGAAGGTATATTCAACCACAGTGGTTGCTTCTTTCGTCGTCACCTTATTTATATATAGGGCGGCCTTAGGGTCTTCTTTGCTCCATGCAATCTTTTGCCCGTTGTAGCCCGACTTTCTCATTGACCGGCTCACGATGTTGTCGTCGGAGTTGTATACCACCGTTTTTGCATCGTGGAACAGAAGCAGTTTCTCTTGACATTTCTCATCTATGGACCTGAAGTTTTCCTGATGAGCCTGTCCGATTGAAGTTATTATGCCTATTGTGGGCTGTATGATGTCTCTCAAGGCCTGCATTTCTCCCGTCTGGCTTATTCCAGCTTCAAACAAAGCCACGTCGGTGTGTTGGTCGAGAAGCCAAACTGACAGGGGCACACCTATTTGTGAGTTGTAGCTCTTAGGCGAGCGCGTGACCACCATCTGCGGTGAAAGCAGTTGGTAGAGCCACTCTTTCACCATTGTCTTTCCGTTGCTACCTGTAATTCCCACCACAGGGATGTCGAACTCGTCACGGTGTCGTTCGGCAAGGCGTTGCAAAGCCTCCAATGTGCCTACCACCTTTAGGAAGTTGGCGTCGGCATACGCATTGGTGTCAGGCAGAGTTTCAACCACAAAGTTTCTTACGCCTCGTCTATAGAGTTCGGGGATATAGTTGTGACCGTCATTACGTTGTGTGCGAATGGCGAAAAACAGTGTTTCTTCAGGGAAACACAGAGATCGGCTGTCTGTGAGTATCCAGCCGATAGTAGCATCGGTATTTCCAATGCGTCTTGCTCCTATGAGCGTTGTGATTTTCTCGATTGAATATTTCATAAATACTACAACGATGGTTTCTGACGTGCAAAATTACACAATCCTATTGAAACAACAAAGAAAAATTCTCTTTTTTTTGAAAGGCGGGTGTTTTGTATGAATATCTGAGGATTGGGGTTTTCTTATACATGGAGTTCTGGATAGAGAGTTTTCAACTCTGCAATCCTGTTATGTGTTTTCTTCATAAAAGCCTTGTATTCTTCGGAATCGGGGTTGAAAGGACGATGATTGAGGGCATCGTTCACTGGTTTCCACTCGCTGAGCCAACGGCGGGCTGATTCTGAGAAGCAGGTCTCCACCAGTCGCTCCCATATATATCCCACAGCTTGGTCAGACGGATGAATCATGTCTTGACGATAGAAACGGTAGTCGCGCAGCTCATCGTTGACGATTTCGTATGCGGGGAAGTAATATAAAGAGGAGTGAGAAATGTTATGAGCCGAAGGGGTATGGCTTGTGAGGGTAATACATTTATGAGCGGCAAGCAAGAGGGTGGCTTTTGAGAGTTGGCTGATGTGGTAACCGTATTTCGCATAGCGTATAGGACTGACGGTAAGTACTATACGTACATCGGGATTGGACGTTTGGAGGAGTGAGGCTGCCTTCATGATGTAGTCGGCACACTGGTCTACCGAGAGTTCTTCTTCCTGAAAGAGGCGGGCGGGACGTTTTTGGCAGTTGTCAACAATCTCTCCTGTTTCCTTAAGTCGATAAATATGGTTGGTACCGAGGGTGAAGAACACCACCCTCGGCGAGAACTGTCCCTGTTCACGATCATCCTTTACAAGTCTTTCCACAGTATGTAGTATGCTGGCAGGGTTGTACATCACGCCGTATGGATTTACTATGGCATTGAATTTGTTGTCGACGAAACGTCGACCTATATTATCAGCAAAACAAGAGCCGACGAAGAGCATCTTCTCCATCGGCATAATCTCAAAATCAGGTTTCTCAATATTTACTATTGTTCTAAATTCCATAAACTATAAAATTTTCAGCTTCTGCTCACTTGTAATCCTCTCTTGCTCAGCGTCATGTCAACGAAGCGTGCATTAGAATTCTGACGATTGGTGTTCAGCACTTGTTTTATGCGGGCTGCTGCCTCCGGGTCCTTTGCCACCATGTACAGATATCCGCCACCACCTGCGCCAGGGAGTTTATATCCCAGGCAGAGGTCGTCGACAAGACTTGTAAGATGTTGTACCTGGGCAGGATTGGTGCCAGAGTCAAGCATTTGATTTTGCACCCATGTCTTTCTTATAAGACGACCTGTGAGTTCGAAATTCTGTCGTTGTATTGCTTCATACATGTCGAGCGTATGAGCCTTCATCTGCCTGAGGAGTTCCAGTTGGGCGTGGTTGTTGAGGAACATGCGGCGCACGATTTCTGCCAGAATGGTCTTGGCAGTGCGTGTTATGCCTGTATAATAAAGAAGGTGGCATGAAGCATATTCAGGCTGCATGAAGATATCGTCGGGCAGCCAGCGCACGGAAGGCGTCTGTGCAAAGCCACGCTGAGTCTGCAACAGTTTCACACCTCCGAGCACACCGCCAAACTGGTCTTGCCATCCACCTCCAGTGGTTAGCATCTGCTCGAGTACGAGAGTGCGCAGGCATACCTCGTTTTTGTCCCATGCCAGCGAGCAGAAGTCGTTGATGGCTCCAAGCACTGTGGCAGCCAGTATACTGCTGGTGCCGAGTCCGCTGCCAGCTGGTATGGCCGAAAGCAGTGTAATTTCTATTCCGCATCCGAAACTCTCGAGTTGCTGTCGAAGCGAGTCAAAACGCTCGCAGCAGAAGTCGGGCAGGAAGCCAGCCAGGGCAAGTGCGGCCTTTGGTATGGAGAACGGACTTCCCACATGGCAGAAGTCGGCCAACTGTTCGTAGGTTTCAATGCGTTCCATGGCTCCGAGATCGATGCTGCGTAGCACTATATGCCGCTCGCTACATGGTCTGATATAGGTCTGCAGTGGAGGTTGGCCGTTTAGTTCTATAGCGAGGTTCACTACGTTTCCGCCTTCGGCTAAACAATAAGGCGGTGTGTCGGTCCAACCACCGGCAATGTCTATTCGGACAGGACTTCGCGCCCACACTATCTGGTCGGAAAAGACAGCCATGCGTGGTTGCTGACGCTCAGTGCTCACCATGCCTGTCAATCCTTCTCTCAGCAGCGAGAAAGCTTTTGTTTCCCATTGGGAGCTTTTGCAGGAATCGGTGGAGAGTGACGAGGCATTGAGCGTTTCGAGTTTTCCACGAAACATTGCGTCGTGCATCCTTGTCATGAGTGACGCGTCATCATCCAATGCAGCAGGCATACCGATATTCATGTCGTGGAACTCCTGTGCCGCGTGGTCGAGATCAAGTTGGTAGAACACGCTGTGTCTACTGTTGGCAGCCAGCGTCGGCCAGTTCAGTCGGCGCAATTCCGTTCGTTGTCTGAACAGTCGTCTGAGGTTTGCCTTGTCTGATATTTCCTCGGCAGATAGCAGGATATACTCCGAAAGTCTGTCGGCAGTTGCCTTTCCTTCAAGCATGTCCTTGAGCAGTTCACCCATAGCCTCACGGTTTTCAGGACTGCCATTTACGACGGGAAATATTTTTGTCTGTTGTTGCTGTCCTGCAAAGCGGTCGTCGATGCGGTATGGACGCAACACATAATTGTTGTCGTCTATTGGAACGACATCAACACACTGTCCTTCAGAGAGTGTGATGTGCCAGTCGTTTTCCGGTACACCAGTTATTACGTTGTCGTGGCTTATCTTCCAGTGTTTTCCCACAAAACTGTTTTCCACCCAAAGGTTAGTGTTCTCCGCCTTGACCGGAATGTCCACCTTTGCATTTTGAATGAAAATGGACGGATGAGGTTTATGTCCATAATGTTTTATCTCCCGCTGGTCGTTCACAATGTTTTGAATGGCCAGTGTTGAAGAAATCATCTCACGTGATGTTCCGAAATGATAAAACTCTCCACCTGGCAGAGGCATTACCACAACCGTAAGTTCCCTAAGGTCAGGCTCGTCGACGATAGGATCAGTACCTACGGCACATCCGAACTGCGAATACAGGTCATATTCCGTCCATTGGCCGTTGCAGTCTTTAGAGTGCTTTGCCAACAGTTCAACAGCCCTGTCGCTGAGCAGCCACACACCGATATCCGTAAGATAGTAATGCGCCCTTAGCAGCTCGTTGAGTTTCTCAGGCGAAGGTTTTTGGAGCATGTGTTTCAGAACGTTTGGCGTCTTTCTCTCAGACACGAACACACCATGGTTTTTGGCAATGTCGGAGTCGAGCCAAAGTCCGTAGCAAACGATGTCTGCCTCCGGCACTGGCGGCAGTTGTCGGTCAGCCCTTATATAAACGTCTCCGCTGACCACCATGGTATGAATATTGTCTGGAGCCTCGTTCATTATTCTTTCATATAGCGGGAGCTGAAGTTGAAGCAGGTCTTGTGAGAGTATCTGTCCTATCTCCCATCTGAACACAGGAACAGGCGTAAGAATTTTTCCCGAAGGAGCGTATGCAGGCAGTCGTCTGCTCTGACCTCCGGCATGAAGCAGTATTCTCCTTTCGCTTTTCAGCCATTGTGTGAAAGAACGTCCTTGCGCCTCGGAAGAGTAGCATTGTTGGAGCAGCCATGTCGTACCTCCACCGCTTCCAAGCCTATGTCCGACTGGGTCGCTTGTACAGAAAAACTCGTCGCGACTGGCTCCGGTCACGTCGTGAAAACTGTCCACCAGATTTGGTGGCAATGATAGTAGTTTCTTCATGTTTTAAGTGATTAATGCCTTTAAAGCTATTAAAAATCAGTGCAAAGATAAATAAAAAGCGGAAAATTCTTGTTCTTTTCCCCAAAAAGTTGTACTTTTGCCATCACTTTAGCAAAAAGTACATACAAGAGACGCCAAACCAGTCTCTGTCATACACCTATACCTAATAATAATTATGAGCGACAACAAAACATTACTTGAAAACAAGACAAACGGATTATTTGTAAAGAACGGTGTGAGTTTTCTCTTGCCATTCATCATGATCACCTCATGCTTTGCGCTATGGGGTTTTGCCAACGACGTGACAGGTCCGATGGTGAAAGCCTTCTCAAAGATATTCCGTATGAGCGTCACAGAGGGAGCTATGGTACAGGTAGCGTTCTACTTAGGCTATTTTGTTATGGCATTCCCCGCGGCACTTTTCATACAGCGATATTCTTTCAAGTCGGGCGTGCTCATTGGTTTGGGGCTTTATGCGCTCGGTGCGTTGATGTTCATTCCAGCCAAGGCCATAGGCGTATATTTTCCATTCCTCATAGCATATTTCGTGATGACCTGCGGTCTGTCGTTTCTCGAGACGAGTTGCAATCCATTTATCTATAAGATGGGAAGCGAAGAGACAGCCACTCAGCGTCTTAACCTCGCCCAAGCCTTCAATCCCTTAGGTTGTCTTGCCGGATTGTATGTAGCCATGGAGTTCATTCAGGCAAAGATGAGTCCAATGGACACAGCCACCCGCAACACCTTGACCGACGCTCAGTTCAACCTTCTTAAAGACCACGACCTTAATGTGCTCATTCAGCCATACGTGTTTATAGGAGCCGTTATTGTCATATTACTTGTGCTTATCAGGGTGACAAAGATGCCCAACAGCGGCGACACCCACAGCGGCAAGCCTTTTAAGCAGTCGCTGGCGGAATTGCTAAAGGAAAAGAACTATTGCGAGGGTGTGATAGCCCAGTTTTTCTACATCGGCGCACAAGTGATGTGCTGGACATTCATCATACAGTACGGCACACGAGTGTTCATGAACGAAGGTATGCCGGAAAAGGCAGCCGAGATACTGTCGCAGAAATATAACATTGCTGCCATGGTATTCTTTACCATCAGCCGTTTTATTTGCACATGGTTCCTTAAATACGTTCAGCCCGGACGCCTTCTGTCAATACTCGCCATTATAGGTATGGCAGCCGTGGCTGGTGTGATATTCTTTACCAACCGCAACGGCATATATTGCTTAGTGATAGTCAGCGGCTGCATGTCGCTTATGTTCCCGACCATCTACGGCATAGCCCTTCGCGGCCTTGGCGACAATGTGAAAATGGGCGGTGCCGGACTGATTATGTCTATCCTTGGAGGTTCGGTGTTCCCGCCGCTCCAGGCAATGATTATAGACTCAAATATAAATATCTGTGGATTGCCGTCGACAAACCTGTCTTTCATTCTCGCCTTCGGATGTTTCCTCGTGGTGGCAGTGTATGGCCACAGGGCTTATGTGAGACACAATATTAAACTGGATTATTACGAGGATGGTGTGAATAAAAGTTAAATAATGCAAGTTTCTTGTATTTGCCATGCAAGCTTTTTGCACTTTTATTGTTTATCGTTCAGAATTATAAATAACTCAATAAAAAAAATGAAGAAAATAACATTTATCGCAATCGTCGGCTGCATAATGTCAGCTATTTCGTTAACATCGTGTAACTCTGATTCAGAGAGTTCTTACAAAGACCTTACAGCAGCTGAGATTCAGCAATGTTTCAATGCCACTCGTGGAAACCACAACGGAAAGATGATTTACGCTGCGTTAAACAAGGCCAACGTGGCAGACAAGTTTGACACTATCAGCATCGCATGGAGCATCATAAACGACAGCACCATGACCATCTACGACTTCCCCGCAAAGGCATTGGCAGAGAAGATTACAGGCGCCGACGATCTTAAGGAGGCATTGGCAAGCCAGCCAGACCGTACTCTGAAATGTGCCATCTCTTATGTGAATGCAAATCCTATTCAGTTTCTCGTTGGACCAAACAATCTCACATACGAGCTGAACTACGGCGGCAAAAACCATAAGGTGGAGATACGGTTCTACTGGAACACCTACTCTTTCGGACAGTACTCTTCTTCATCAAAGCACCCTATGCAGATGCAGATTTGGGCAGCACTGCTAAAGCTTGATGGCAATGAGACATCGTATGGTATCACTATCGACAAACCCGCCCAATTCTTCTTCTATACAGAGAAATAACAACCTCTAATAACAAAAATCAATAGTCATGAGCACCGCCATTTACCTTTTCATGGGTAAATGGCGGTTTTTATTAAAAAAACATGGCCTACACTTGGCATTTTTATTAATAATGTGTAATTTTGCAGTCTGAATAAAAAAAAGACTCATTATGAAGACAATTAAAACAAGAAGGACTATAAGGAAATACAAAGTTGACGATGTAAGCCAAGAACTGCTCAACCGTCTGCTCTCAGAAGCATCGAGAACTCAGACTATGGGCAATCTCCAGCTCTACAGTGTAGTTGTGACAAGAAGCAAAGAGGGCAAAGAAGCCCTTGCTCCTGCACATTTCAACCAACCCATGGTGAAAGAGGCACCTGTGGTATTGACCATCTGCGCCGACTTCAGACGAACCACACGCTGGTGTGAAGAAAGGAAGGCACAGCCTGGATATGACAACTTCCTCTCGTTTATAAATGCAGCATCTGACGCCCTACTCTACACTCAGACCTTCTGCAACCTTGCAGAGGAAGAAGGCTTGGGACTATGCTACTTAGGCACAACGGTTTATATGCCCGAGGCAATAATCGAGGCACTGAAACTACCAGAGTTGGTGATGCCAGTGGCAACGCTCACCTTAGGATGGCCCGACGAGAATCCCCCACTTACCGATCGTCTTTCTGTTGAGGCTTTCGTACACGAAGAGCAATATTGCGACTATTCCTCCAGCGACATCGACCGCCACTATTCCGCAAAGGAAGCCCTTGAAGACAACATCCGGTTCTGCGAGATTAACCATAAGGAAACTCTTGCACAGGTATTTACCGACTGTCGTTATACAAGGAAGGATAATGAGGCGATGTCGGAAGGTATGATGAGAGCACTTAAAAAACAAAAATTCCTATGAGGGGGAAGGTTAAATAAAGGAATAAAAATATGAATATCTCGGAAAAAAGAAGTAGCATGCTGCACGGAGTGCTGCTCATTGCATTGTTCTCGTGCTCTGCCTTCTACATCGGGCAGATGGATTTCGTGACTTCATTGTCACTGTCGCCAATGATTGTCGGCATCGTGCTCGGTATGCTCTATGCCAACTCACTGCGTAACAACCTGCCTGAGACATGGGTTCCCGGCATACAATTTTGTTCGAAACGTATACTGCGCATTGGTATTATATTGTATGGCTTCCGACTCACGTTTCAGGACGTGACCGCTGTAGGAGTGCCAGCCATAGTTGTCGACGCAATAATAGTGGCAGCTACAATAAGCATCGGACTGTTTGTCGGCCGCCTGCTGAAGATGGACCGCGAGATTTCATTGCTCACCTCCGTGGGCAGCGCCATCTGTGGAGCAGCGGCGGTGCTTGGTGCCGAGTCGGCCATTAGAGCCAAGGCATATAAGACAGCAGTGGCGGTGTCTACTGTTGTTATATTCGGAACACTGTCGATGTTTCTTTATCCAGTTCTCTACCGCAACGGTGTGTTCGCCCTGAGTCCTGACCAGATGGGAATCTTTGCGGGCAGCACCATCCATGAGGTGGCCCACGTGGTAGGAGCAGGCAACGCCATGGGCGACAGTGTCTCTTCAACAGCCATCATTGTCAAGATGATTCGAGTGATGATGCTTGTGCCAGTGCTTCTACTGATTACATGGAGCGTGGCACGAGCCTTGGCGAAAAGTAATCAGGAAGGCGAAAAAGGAAAGATAAACATTCCATGGTTTGCCATTCTCTTCCTTGTAGTCATAGCCTTCAACTCGCTTGACTTGCTTCCTGTTTCTGTTGTTGATTTCATCAATACATTCGACACCTTCCTCCTTACCATGGCCATGACAGCCCTTGGTGCCGAGACGAGCATAGAAAAGTTTAAGAAGGCAGGAGCCAAGCCTTTTGTCCTGGCCCTTGTCCTTCAGATATGGCTCATTGCCGGCGGCTATGCGCTTGCAAAATGGTTTGTGCCAATGATGATGGCATAACGTTTTTTATTCCCAGTCTCCCCACTCTGCCGTGGCCTCTATACTCTGTTCAAGCTGGTCGGGCAGTGTGGGGAAAAAATCTATACCAGTGATGCGTTCCACTTGGTCTATGCTGTTCACATAGTCTCCTTTCGGGCGATTGCCGTCTTCGTTCTTATATATAAATCCTATTGCCTTGGGGTCGTCGCCAAGCCTCAACACCACCTTGAAAAACGCCTCTGGCACCACAACCTTATTGCGACCGATGGTTTTGTGCTTCTTCTTATACAATATCGGTCCGCTTACGATATAAATCTTTCCATATCGTTCAGCCCAACGACGACACTGCTGTTCCATCTCGTTCCAGTCTCCGGCGTTCAGGTTATGCCCTTGCGGACAGACATTTGTTAGTAAAAACGACTCGCGTTGTGCATCCTCGTTCCACTTGTTGTCGCCCGATGGACAGATATGTCCACGATCGTAGCCAGAGCCTCTATAGTCTGCATCGGTAGCCCTTGGCGCAGGCACGTCTTCGTCTTCCTGAAACTTTATTCCGCCACGGCTATACTTTCCGTTCACATGGTCGCTGGTAAGAGTCCACGCCACCCAGTGAGGCAGCATTGCCTTTGCGTTATAGCACACGGTGTATGCTGTCCTGTTCAGCATTATGCCATTGTTCACTTTCGATGCAAGAGACTCGTTGCTGATGTCCTGCGTTTTTGCAGGCTCATCCTTGAGTTTCTTAGTTTGACGAGTGTCAGCCTTGTTTTCTTTTGCGGCATATTGCCTTAAGGCCTCCCTCGATTGTTCAATCTTTGAGGGATTGTTGCACGAAGCGGTGGCAATAAACAATGCGGCACCGAGAATAAAAAAACAGTTTCTTTTCATTGGTTGATATTTATTACTACTCACACACCTGTCTTACGGTGTTGATTTCAAGGAATGTGGTACCTTCAGAAGTTCCTAATGGGCCGCTAAGGTATGCAAGTCTGTCGTCGAGTTCGATATAGCCTTTCTGACGCAGCATACGCACAGCAGCAAGGAATAGTTCCTTCGGTGATATTTGTTCTTTCTGATATACAGGTATGACTCCATACGAGAGATTGAGCCAGCGCTGCAGTTTCTCTTTATAACAAATGGCGAGCACGGGGTTAGGGCCACGGAAAGCAGCAAGGTGCAGAGCTGTCTGCCCTGTTCCACTGTCTGTAATGATACCCTTGACGTTCATGGTCTGTGTAGCCTCAATAGCACTTCTTGAAAGGAATTCCCTTACAGAACAGTTTTCCGACATTGGTATTACGATATCGTTTTCCCTAACCTTGTCTTTTTCCGCCTGCTCTGCAATCTGCGCCATTGTTCGTACCGCTTCTACAGGATAGTCGCCAGTTGCAGTTTCGCCGCTTAGCATCAGTGCGTCAGTGCGGTAGTATATAGCGTTGGCGATGTCTGTCACCTCAGCCCTTGTCGGGCGCGGGTTATGTATCATAGTATGCAGCATCTGTGTAGCCACGATAACAGGTTTCTTTGCTCTTACGCACTTTCTTATGATGCTTCGTTGTATTCCAGGAATGCGTTCTATTGGCACCTCTATACCAAGGTCTCCACGAGCGATCATGATACCGTATGAAGCATCGATGATTTCGTCGATATTGTCTACACCTTCCTGGTTTTCTATCTTTGATATAATCTTTATATCGCTGTTTCGCTCGTCAAGAATGTCTTGTACGGCTTTCACGTCAGCAGCATTTCTGACGAAAGAATGAGCAATGAAATCTATGTCTTCGTCTATTGCGAGATTGATGTTCTCTATATCTTTTTGAGTGAGTGCAGGAAGGTCGATATGCACACCAGGAACGTTTACACTCTTGCGTGCCCCCAGTTCACCTTCGTTCTGTACCTGAGCAATGACTGCAGGTCCGTTTATTTCCAACACTTTCATAGCCAGTGCGCCATCGTCAAACAGGATGTCGTCACCCACGTGAATATCTTGTGCGAAATCGCGGTATGTGAGGTTAATGATATCGTGTTCAGTATCCATTTCCGGCCGTCCGAATATCTTTACCACATCTCCGATTTTATATTTCAAAGGACTTTGACAAGTAGTAGTTCTTATCTCCGGCCCCTTTGTGTCGATAAGTATGCCAATATGATGCGACACGCTTCTCACGTTTCTTATTATCTCCCTTATTCCTTCAGGCGTGGCATGGGCAGTGTTAATTCTCACCACGTTCATACCTGCCTCAAAAAGGTCTTTAATAAACTCTTCACTACATCTACGGTCGCTGATGGAAGCCACAATCTTAGTCTGTTTCATTGCTCAAAATCTTGTTTGTGTTAAAATAAAAACCTAAATACGTGTGCAAAGGTATAAAAAAAAATGAAGAATGAAGAATGAAGAATGAAGAATTTTTCTTCAGGCAATGATTTTATTGACAAAAAGGAGTTAAGGAGTAAAGAAAAAAGAAGTTAAGGAGTTAAGGAGTTAAGCCAAATGTCTAAGCTGAGAAACTTCCTTTCGGGAGTTTTCTGGGCTTTGACATACGTCTTTAACTTCTTTAACTTCCTTAACTTCTTAGAGTTGAGCACATGCGAAACTTAAATTTTTAATTTTTAATTTTTAATTTTTAATTTTTAATTTTCCTTACTCCTTAACTTCTCACTTCACAGCTTCCAGGTAAAGCACTCGGCTCGACCATGCGTTTTTCTTGTTGTAATCCACGTCATGGGTGTATGGAATATCAAGGCCGTTGGCCATCAGGTATTCCCCAGAGAAGGTTTTGCCCTCAAAAGCCAATGGATTGTTGTCGATGCGGTTGAACTCGTGGATGCGATAGTATTTCGAGGCATCCAAGCCTGCCATCTTCACACGTGGCAGATGCTGGTTGACGAAGGTCTCAGTCTTCCACCAGTAGAAGGCGGCCTTGTCTTTGGTATCGTCAACATACATCAGAGACGCCACTCCCTTCTTATCGTATGGAGACTGCAGACGATAGATGTTTCCCAGTTGTACTATGGGTCGAATGGTCTTATAGTCAGCAATGGCCTTTCTACACAAGGTTTTCTCTTCGTCAGTCATGTTCTTCGGCTGTATTTCCATGCCAAGGCGTCCGCTCATTGCCACGTCGATGCGATACTTCAGCGGTATGGTGCGGAAGGTCTGATGGTTGGGAGCGGCACTGATATGCGATGCCATGGTGATGGCTGGGAAGAAATAGCTTGTGCCCCACTGCATATATACTCTCTGCAGTGCGTCGGTATTGTCGCTCACCCAGAACTCGTCGAAGTATGGCATATAGCCCCAGTTGGCACGTCCGCCTCCTGAAGCGCAGTCCTGGATGATGAGGTCGGGGTATTTTGCACGTATTCTCTCACACAATTTTATGAAGCCCTTATGGTAGTCGATGAGCAGATGGCTCTGGCGGTCCATCGAGAGATACTGCGAACCATGGTTGCGGATGTTCATGTTGGCATCCCACTTGATATAATACAGGTCGGGATTCTCCTTCATCAAGTTGTCGACGATGGAGAAGGCGAAGTCCTGCACCTTTGGATTACTGAGGTCGAGAACGAGCTGTGTGCCGCCTCGTCCCATCTCGAGGTCACGTCCAGGAGTCTTCACCACCCAGTCAGGATGCTGCTCATAGAGTTCGCTTACGCTGTTTGTCATCTCCGGTTCAATCCATATACCAAACTTGATGCCATGCTTTGTTGCAGCCTTCACAAGTCCAGGCACTCCATTGGGCAACTTCTTGCGGTCCACCACCCAATCGCCAAGCGACGAGTTGTCGGTCTTGCGTGGATACTTGTCTCCGAACCATCCGTCGTCCATCACAAAGAGTTCTCCTCCCATAGATGCGATGTCGCTCATCATCTGGTCCATTCCCTGTTCGTTGATGTCGAAATAGACACCTTCCCAACTGTTGAGCAAGATGTCGCGCACCTTGTCGCCATGTGCAAGCATATATTTTCGTCCCCACTTGTGGAAGTTGCGTGAAGCTCCGCTAAGGCCCTCACGGCTGAAGGTGAGCGCGAGCACGGGAGTCTTGAACACTTCTCCCTTTGCGAGATAATATTCCGATGCCTCTTCGTTTATTCCTGCAAAGAGTTGGTGATATTCATCGTCGTGTGTGTTGATGCTCAGCTTATAATTTCCTGTATAGCAGATGGCAGCACCTATCACGTCGCCGCTGTTCTCCCTTGCCTTTCCGTCGAGCGATATCATCACCTCGCCGTGCGATGTGTGAGAGTTGCGCACACCATCCTTGTTCTCAATGACAATCATTCCTGCGTTGAGAGGCTCCTCACACAGTTGTCCCTCATTTGCCCAAGAGCCATAAAGGTGTGACACCCAAACATCTCCGCGTCTTATTGGTAGACTGCCTGAGTAGAATCGTGTCAGACGCACAGGTTTCTTCTCCTGATGGAAAATCTCGGTCCATGTCTCTATCACTTCCGACTCAGGTCGAGTGCGATAGCATACGTTTACATAGAACGGCTGCACCTTGTCCTTCATCTTGAATATGGTTACGTCGCCCTGTTTTTCCACCTCCTCCAGTCTCAGTTCAAGAGCCATGTCGCCATTGGCATGCACCACTGAAAGGGCATATTCCTGGTCGCAGTTCACTCCGTAGGCCGGATAAGTGCTATAGTAGTTCCACTGTCCTTTCCATCCCCCAGTCTCGCAGTGTGTGACGATGTCTTTGTCCGACAGTTTGGCACCATAATACATAAACTTCAGGTCATTTCCCTTTGTTGCATCCACCACGAGGGAAGTAGTCTTTGTTGAAATGTTTACGTTTTCCGCTTGCAGTCCCAATGCAGCGATGCAGCTGACAACAAGAGTCGTTAGTCTTTTTTTGTTCATAAAATATCCATTTTTTTAGGTTATACTATTTCTTGGGTGCAAAGGTAACACAAAAAAATGAAACAAGCCGATACTATTTTTTCATTTTGTTCCATTATTATTGCAAAAAAAACCGCATGAGCAATAAAAGCCATGCGGTTCTTTACATATTTCTTACTTATCAGATTTTTTCTGGCATCCTTCCTGCTTCTTGCAGCACTCTTTTGTACCTTTCTTTTTGCAGTCAGAACATTTCTTGCCTTCAGTGCATTTTTTGTCAGCCTTCTTGCATTCAACCTTCTTGCATTCAGCCTTCTTCTGGCATTCGGCCTTCTTGCATTCAGCCTTCTTCTGGCAGCACTCTTTCTTTTCACCATCTTTCTTGCAACAGGTATTGTTGTCCTGTGCGAATGCCATAACAGACATCATCATTATGGCAACCATTACAACGATTTTTTTCATCTCTTTCTTAATAATTTTGTTAATTACCTAATGAAACATCACTATAAGCAATGCTTTTCCCGAGGCAAAGATAGAAAATATAATTGTAACTACAAAGAGTATTTCAGAAAAATTGTAGTGCAAAAAGATTTTTTAAGTGTTCTACCACTTCAGCTTGCCATATTTGTCCTTATACCACAACTGCCAAGCGTTCACCATGTTCTGCCATAGCACATAGGCACCTGGAGCCACTGCGGCAAGCGGGTTGAGGAAGGAGATGGTCAGCCAAATGCCCACGACGGTGTTTTTCTGTCCCAAAGCCTGTCCAGCGCTTATACTGTCGCCAAACGGGCGTCCCACGGCCTTGCCTATGGCAAAAAGAGCGATGGTGACAAAAAGAGGAAGTATGATAAGCAAGACCAAAGTATGGCCTGACACCGTAGAGAGAAGGATATTGCGCATTGTCACTCCCGACACTATGGCAAGATTGACACACCAGAGATAGAAGCCCAGGTCTTTCTTTTTTGCTAACCAAGAAGTGAACGATGGAATCACCTTTCTGCTTGTAAGTGCCAATACCAAAGGCACCACGAGCACAACGGTCACGTTTTTCAGCACCATGAGCACCGCAGCAAAGAACTCAATGTCAGCACTTTTCTCCACCATTGGGAAGAAGAGCGGAATGATGACGGATGTCACCACATTGGCAATGATTGTATATATGGTGAGCGAACCGATGCTGCCTCCAAGTTTCTCTGTCACCACAGGTGCAGCCGCCGCTGTTGGGCAGATGATACAGATAAACATTCCTTCGAGCAGGAGTTTCACGTCTGCATCGGAAGTCAATGTGATTAGCCATACGAAAAATCCAGATAAGGCAATGCGTATGCCTTGGAGAATAAAATGCCATGTACGAGGCTTCATTTCCTTTATCTGTATCTTACAGAAGGTGACATAAAGTATCGTAAAGAGCACCACAGGCATTATATCGAGAAACAGTGGTCCTGCCACATCGCCTATGGGTTCCAATATCTCTATCTGTGAAAACATCAGGTAGGACACAACGCCAACCAGCAGTGACACTGGAAGCGAAAAACGTTTAAAAAAACTTTTCATTGACTGATATTTTGATAGTTAGATATAATATTCCGCCGAATCAACGAGTCCAGCCCTTAAGGCATATTTTGTTGCCTCATGAACATTGTTGACACCTATCTTGCGGAATATGTTCTTGCGGTGGGTGTTTATCGTGTGGAAACTGGAGTAACGCTTTTCTGCTATCTCCTTAGTGGTCATCCCCAGCGCAATATCTTTAAGTATTTCTATTTCTGTACGCGTCAGTTTCACCTCGTCTTCATCTGTGGATTGCTGCTCCGGGGCAAACAACTGTTCGGTTGTACGCTGGCATATGTATCGTCTGTTATGGATGGCGTAGTCTATAGCTTCACGTATCTCATGCATCGGCGACTCCTTAAGCAGCACACTGAAGCCGTGGCCCATAGCCATCACCCTCTTTACAAAGTCCAAGGAAAGGTCAACACTAAACAACAACCATCTCACCTCTGGGAAACGGTCGTGCAGTATTTGAAGTTCCTCCACATCGTTGATATCGAAGAGTGTATAGTCGAGCACAACAATAGCATCGGGATGCTGTCGGAGTTGTTCAATCATCTCATATTTGTCTTCTGCCAAATGGCAGTCGGCGCCTGCAATAGAACTAAACACATACTGCATTCCTGCCCTGGTTATGTCTTGACGGTCAGCTAAGGTAATCCACATATGTCTATCTATTTTTTTTCTCGACTAAAGTTTGTCTGCCATTTCAAGGGAGAACTTCTCATGGCTCTTGCGCATGTGGACATACATTGCCATAAACACAGTGATTTCCATCAAAGGATAGAGGTATGGTATGCCTGCAAGACATGTGACATAGATAATTATGGCGCGTGAGTTGAACGTGAGAAGGTTGGTGTACTTCATCAGCGGCAGTGAGTTGTACCTGAACTCGTCGCGTAGCGTCTGCGGCATATCCTCCAAATTAGGCCAACGCAGTTTCACGGTCTTGTAGAAAGCCTGGAATCCAGGAGTACGTTTTTCCTGGCTTTTGCAGTAGTTGGCATAGTTGAAATAAAATATCTTAGCCCAGAAATTTCCCTTCCACGTCATTGACTCATAGATGGCGCGCTGGCTTTTATAGTCGTCGAGCTCACTGCCTTTCTTTCCCAAGAGGAAGTAAAGGTGTATCTGACGGTAATAATCGGCAAGCGACGACTGGGGCGAATGACACAGGAAGCCTGCCACACTGCATAATATGACGCTGCCTATTCCCCATGTATATCCATCGAGAAAAGGAACTGGCTCATTGTAAAGGCGGCAGGCAATGGCTACATATATGGCGAAAAACCATAAGTCGCCCGAAAATCCGTCAAGCATGCGGCCTATTAGCGTCTTCTGTCCGGTCAGGCGGGCAAGCTGGCCGTCGGTGGAGTCGCAGAAGTTGGCAAACATCAGCAACACCACTCCATAAATATTATGTTCAAGGTCAGGAAAATAGAACATCATACCTGCTCCCACACCAAGGATAATGGAGAGAATGGTGATGGCATTGGGATGAACGCCCAGCTTTTCCCACATCAGTGCAAAGGCAAGTCCTATGGGTCTGGTGAAGTGAACATCAAGCCATTCCTCGGTGTCCTCCGACTTGTACGACGCTTTCAGCAATTCCTTAAAACTTCTCTTTTCCATTTTTTTATTTATTACTTAACTTTATTTCGCATTCGTTCAACTCCAGAAGTTAACTTCCTTTTCTTGCAATAGTTGAATTACTTAAAAACTCTTCAGCCTTTTGTATGTCTGAAGCATGGTCTATGTCAAGCACCTTACTGAACTTATAAGCTTTCAGCTCCAAACCATCGGCAATGAGCGCACGCTGAAAATTGCGCATACGGCTTTCTCCTCGGTCGATGCAAGCATGAAGCGTGGTGATGGAACGTGGGGTAAGACCATAGATACCACCCGAAATAAAACGGCAGCTGTCGCTCTTGTCAAGAAATCCGACAATCTTTTCATTGTCGTCCACATCCACATAGAGAGGTTTCTCGTCGTCTACGTAGTCTGTTACACCCATTAGTCCGTCACTGCCGTTCTCTATCGCCTTTTCCAATGCCTCGATATAGGCTTTGAATTCTTCGGGACGGAATATGGTGTCAACAGTTGTGAGACAGAATGGGCCTTCGCTGAGGTATCGGCTTATTTCATAGAAACTATGCATCGACGATGGCGTACTCTTCACCACGAACCTCAACGGTATTGGTCTGCCCTTAAGTCCGTTCTGCTGTATGTCGAGCAGATGTCGGCTCACAAGCGTGGTGAGATCATTACAGATAATCACTATTTCCTCAGCGTCATTATCCATAAAGATTTTGATAAGACGGTCTACAAGCATATCATCACCAACTGTTACCAACGGTTTAGGCGAGTCTATACCTTCCGCAGCCAATCGGCTACCCTCGCCAGCGGCTATAATAGCATACTTCATTCTACTTTCTTTTTGTGAATTTGGGTGCAAAATTACAAAAAAGAATGTAGAATGAAGAATAATTCTTAAAAAAAAAGGAAAAAAGTGCCAAAGGCTTTATCCCTGTCAATTCCTGATGTTGATAATATAGTCGCCTGAGCCTGCTTTCGACTTTTTCAGATTACTTACTGTTCCACTGATGCTGATGTCGCCTGAACCAGTGAGATTTGAGTCTACGGTGCCACATTTTTCACAGTCCACCTCTATGTCGCCTGAGCCTGTGAGCTGCACCCTGGTATTGCCCACCCTGCGCTGTCTTACCGAGAGGTCGCCCGAGCCTATCAGCGTGATGTCGTTTGTCATGGCCTCAAGGTTTTTCACTTCGAGGTCGCCTGAGCCTGTCACTGCCATTTTTGCATGGTCGCAAATGAGAAGTCCCTCGATGGAGATGTCGCCTGAGCCACGAACCGCCAGGCTGATATTGTCGGTGTCGATAGTCTTGGTGCTCTTGAAATCACCCGAACCGCTCACTTCCACTCCTATAAGGTCGGGGGAAGTGACGCAGACAACAAACCGGTCGCCTTTGTCGAAGTTGAACATCTTGCTTCTATAGTTTTTCAACGACACTACAAGGCGCTCGCCGTCGAGTTCTGTCTTCACTACGCCAAGTGCATCTTTGTCAAGCACCTTGACCTTCACTTCATAATTCCTTCCCTGGGTATACACTACCTTCGGGGAACCATTGACCTGGATCTGATTGAATCCTTTGATTGGGCGTGTTTCCTCTGCATATTCCGCCTTTTTGAAATCCGTCGAGCTCACACATGACATCAGTGTTATCAGAGCTGCTACAAACATAAATACTTTTTTCATTGTTATCTTCTTTCTTATTATTTATTCGTTGTTCTGACCTTTTGACGCTCAAAAACGAAGAAAAGTTGCAATAAGAGCATTTTTTTCGAAAAAAAACCAATAATACTGCCGTTTTTTCTTTTTTATTTAATAATTTTGCAAATGTAAACGATAAAACTCCTTATATTATGACAACAACAGAATGGGTTTTGGACATTATAGACATGCTAAACGAATACCTTTGGACCTATGTGGTGATAGTGATGCTCATCGGCTGCGCCATATATTTCACAATAAGGACGAAAGGTGTACAGTTCCGGCTTCTGAAAGATATGTTTAATGTAATTGCCAATCGCCCTATATATATAAATAAGGTGGAAAAGGAAAACCTTTCCACGGAAGACGAACGACTGAAAAAGATTGGTTCTTTCCAGGCTTTCGCCGTGTCGTTGTCCAGCCGTGTAGGCACCGGCAATCTTGCAGGAGTGGCTTCGGCTATATTCGTTGGCGGACCGGGAGCCGTGTTCTGGATGTGGGTAATGGCACTCTTTGGCGCTGCAACGGCATTCGTGGAGTCTACCCTCGCCCAGCTTTACAAGCGGCGCGGCGAAGACTCGTTCTATGGTGGTCCGGCATACTACATGCAGTACGGACTGCACAGAAAGTGGATGGGAGTGCTCTTCGCCGTTCTCATCACAATCACCTTTGGCATTGCCAACCAAGTGGTTCAAAGCAACACTCTCTGCGATGCCGTTGCAGACACTATGGGTGTCGAACAAGACAAGGTAGGACTTGTTCTCACTATCGCCACAACAATGATCATCTTTGGTGGTGTGACGCGAATATCACTTTTATCAAGCATCATTGTTCCAATCATGGCAGTAGGCTATATCTTGCTCGCCGCATTCATTCTCATTACCAATATCACAGCCATTCCAGCCATGATATCACTCATCGTCAAGAGTGCCTTCGGCTTCGAACAGGCTGCCGGAGGTATGGTTGGCGTGGCCATGATGCAGGGAATAAAACGCGGTCTCTTCAGCAACGAGGCGGGCGAGGGCTCGGCTCCCAACGCGGCTGCCATAGCTTCCACCTCACACCCTATAAAGCAAGGATTGCTACAGGCTCTCGGTGTGTTTGCCGACACACTGGTCATCTGTACGTGCACGGCCTTCGTCATACTTCTTTCAGGCATCTATGATTCAGGGCGCGACGGCATCATACTCACAAAATACGCTCTCATCACCCATGTGGGAAGCCTTGGCGGACTGTTTGTCACCCTGGCCATCTTCTTCTTTGCCTATAGCACCATCATCGCCAACTACTTCTACGGCGAGACAAACATACGCTTCATCACACAGTCGGGAAAGACAATCTTCGCCTTCCGCGCCATCACAGGGGCAACTGTCATGATTGGAGCCACGGTCACTCTACAGACTGCATGGTGCTTGGTTGACTTGGCCATGGGATTTATGACACTGGTAAATCTCGTTGCCATCATTCAGCTCTCCCCAAAAGTATTCCGACTGCTCGACAACTATATTGAGCAACGACGGAATCACCAAGACCCGCAGTTCAAGCGGTCGATGATGCCGGAGATTGAGAAGGATGTGGAGTGTTGGGAATAAATAAGTTAACTTCCTTAACTTCAAATATATACATAACTTGAATAATATAGAAATGGAAAAACAATATCAAATTCAATATCCATCGGTGATGGAAAACAAAAAGCTGATGTATGTACACGGATTTGCATCCTCAGCACAATCGGGCACAGTGTCTGTTCTGCGACAACTGCTCCCTAACACAGAAGTGGTGGCATACGACATTCCACTCGACCCGCAAGAGGCCATCGCATTCCTTAAAACAAAATGCGAGGAAGACAAGCCTGACCTCATCGTAGGCACGTCGGCTGGAGGCATGATGACCGAACAACTCTACGGCTTCGACCGCATCATCATCAACCCTGCCTTCCAAATGGGTGACACCATGGGAAAACATGGAATGATCGGAAAACAAACATACCAAAACCCAAGACAAGACGGAGTGCAGGATTTTATCGTCACCAAGGCTCTCGTAAAACAGTTTGCCGAACTTACAGAACAGTGTTTCACACATGCCGACGACAAAGACGAACAACAGAGAGTCTGGGGACTGTTTGGCGACAAAGACCCGCTGGTAAACACCTTCGACCTCTACCGCCAACACTATCCACAAGCCATCTACTTCCACGGCGAACACAGACTGAACGACAAAATAGCAATCCACTATCTCGTGCCCGTAATACGATGGATAGACGACAGGCAGGAAGGACGCGAGCGGCCTGTGCTCTACATCACCATCGACGCCATGAGGGCGCCACAAGGACAGGCAAGGCCCAGCATGCACAAATGCTTTGAAATGCTGCTCGAACACTACGACGTGTATTTCGTTTGCCCTGCTCTCACCAACGAAAAAGAAATGATGGCTGAAGACCACGACTGGATAGAAGAGGCCATCAGCGCACCGGCATACAATCGCATTGTTTACGCCAACAACACCGCCCTGCTCTATGGCGACTATATGATTTCCATGCACGACGACGACAAGTTCATGGGAACAAACATCAGATTGGGCAGCGACGAGTTTAAGACATGGGACGAAATCATCACTTATTTCGAAAGATTAGGAGGACAATGAGAATATTTATTTATCTTATTCTTGCCACCGCTTGTCTTGCAGGTTGTACTGCATCATCCGACAAAGAAAAGGCAAAAGACACGGAAAAGCCAGTGGAGACAACAGACACCACGGCAGTGCTCATCATGCAGCTGCAACGATGCTCGAAACTCTACACTGCTGAATACGACATTCACAAAATCATTACTCATTCAGACGAAAAACGTCTCAAAGGCAAACTGCTTAACCATGAGTTTGACGTGAAAATGCCTCTCGGCGACAGGAAAATAGCTATCCCAATACTGGTGAAACTAAAAGCATATATCGACTTCGCAAACTTCAGCAAGGAGGACATAAGGCAAGAAGGAGACAAGATTGAAATCCTCTTGCCAGACCCTCAGGTGGCTGTGACAAGCAGCAGCGTCGACCATGAGGAAATACGTGAGTATGTCGACATCACACGAAGCCGGTTCTCTGACGCCGAACTGTCTGACTACGAGAGACAGGGACGCGAGGCCGTGATAAAAGCCATACCTGAGACAGGCATTTTTTCCACTGCACGCGACAATGCCGCTCAACTCATCATACCCATGATAGTGAAAATGGGATACGACGAGAAAAACATTACCGTTACATTCAGAAAGGACCATCAGTGGAAGGTCCTCAGTACCAAGGATTAATATTCAACCATCATGAACGTGAAGAAAACAATACTGGCTCTGCTATCACGGTTTAAGCTTCAAATCACTGTGGCTGTCGTGGCCATCGTGGCTGTAGCCATGATTCTCTCATGGCTCGGCAAAAACGTCGAGTCGGCTTCCATAGAAATTGTGTCTGACAACAAAATCGACATCACACCGCAACAAATCAAGGCTATAAAGGCTATAGGACAATGGGAATTCCTAGCCATCAACCACGAGGTGATGGTCGACAGCGTGAGAAGGGGAATATTCTACGACGACCAACTCGTACGCATCTATTACGGTACACTACGGCTGGGAGTCGACATGCACCGAGTATCTCCCGAATGGATTGTGGCGAAGGGCGACACCATTGCCGTAACCCTGCCGCCAGTAGGGCTGCTCGACGAAGACTTCATCGACGAGACACGCACCAAGTCGTTCTACGAACGGGGGAAGTGGACACCAAAAGCACGAAAAGCCATGCTCGACAAAGCATACAGAAAAATGAAGGCAGACTGTCTGACAAAGAAAAACATCGAAATAGCACAGAACAATGCAGACATACAGATGCGAAACATCATGAAGTCAATGGGGTTCAACAATGTCACGATACGCTTTGCAGACAATAAGGATACTGGAAACGACAAACACAAATAAATAAAAAAGATGGAACAGCTAAACAACTATTTCTCAGACATCAGCACCTTTCTCTGGGGCTGGCCAATGATGATTCTCCTTCTTGGCACTCACCTCTTTCTCACCATCAGACTGAAATTTCCGCAACGAAAGATCTTTACCGCCATAAAACTCTCGGTCACACGCGACCCGGGAGCCACAGGCGACGTTTCGCAGTTCGGTTCCTTAGCCACTGCCCTCGCAGCCACCATCGGCACCGGAAACATCATCGGTGTGGCAACGGCGGTGTCGCTTGGCGGACCTGGCGCAGTGCTGTGGTGCTGGCTTACAGGAGTGTTCGGCATAGCTACAAAATATTCCGAAGGACTTCTCGCCATAAAATACCGCGTAAAGACCAACGACGGGCGTATGCTCGGCGGACCGATGTACGCCCTTGAGCGCGGACTGGGCTGGAAATGGCTCGCCATACTCTTTGCCGCCTTCACAGCCCTCGCCTCCTTCGGCATAGGCAGCACAGTGCAGGCCAATGCCATGTCGGTCATGACCTTCGAGTCTTACGGCGTACCGCAATGGCTCACAGGACTTGTGGTGTGCGGCCTGCTTGGCGCCGTGGTGTTCGGCGGAGTGAAAAGCATTGCACGCGTATGCGGTTTCCTCGTGCCGTTCATGGCTCTCTTCTATGTCATAGGTTGCATCGTTATCCTCTTCATCAACTCCTCGTTCGTCCTGCCCGCCATAAAGCTCATCTTCCAGTCTGCGTTTTCTCCTGAGGCAGCAGGCGGAGGTTTTGTGGGCTCTGGAGTGATGCTGGCTGCCAGATATGGCATCGCCCGCGGACTGTTCTCCAACGAGTCCGGACTCGGTTCGGCTCCTATCGTGGCAGCGGCGGCACAGACACGCAATCCTGTGCGACAGGCCTTGGTGTCATCCTCCGGCACTTTCTGGGACACCGTGGTCATCTGTGCCATGACAGGACTCGTCATCGTGTCGAGCATACTTGCCTACCCCGACATCGACTACACCCACGGAGCCACACTCACCAAGATGGCATTCTCCAAAATACCATACTTAGGCACTCCAATGCTTGCCTTCGGCGTGCTCACTTTCGCCTTCAGCACTGCCGTGGGATGGTGCTACTACGGCGAGAAAGCCGTTGAATATCTTTCAGGCAAGAAGTTAATGCTCACTTATCGCATCATCTATATCCTCTCCGTATTCTTTGGCAGCATCATCAATCTCACCCTCGTGTGGAACATTGCCGACTGCATGAACGCCCTCATGGCAATACCCAATCTTCTCTCCCTCTTGTTCCTCAGCGGAGTACTCGTGAGCGAGACAAAAAAATATCTCTGGGGAGGAAAATTGGACGAATACAGCGAAGAATAATCATCAATACAGAAAAAACAGATGAATATCCAGCCGATAGCACACTTCCGTTCTCCGCTCACCACCAAGTTCGGCATACCCCGCCAGAGCGGCATCATAAGCAGCCTGCGCGGAACGATAGTGTTCGACAAGGAATACCAAGACCCCGAAGCGATCCGGGGGCTTGATGGTTTCGACTATATATGGATAATATGGGGATTCTCTGAAAATGTGGACGCAAAGAAACACTCCACGGTGCGTCCTCCCCGTCTTGGCGGAAACGTGAGGCAGGGAGTGTTTGCCACCCGATCTCCATTCCGTCCAAACAATATCGGGTTGTCGTCGGTACGACTCGTGAAAACAACTCTCGACAGCAAAGAAGGCCTTTGCCTCGAGGTCGAGGGTGCCGACCTGATGGACGGGACTCCCGTCTACGACATCAAGCCATACCTGCCAGAGTTCGACAGTCATCCCTCAGCCCGGGCTGGCTTTGTGACCACCAGCGAATGGACGCGTCTCGAAGTGATTTTTTCCACAACGGCCGCCACAAGCCTGCTGACCGCAGCCGACCTGTCTGTTGTCACCCAACTGCTGTCACAAGACCCTCGTCCTCATTACCACACGTCTCCCGACCGCGTCTACGGCATGCCCTACAATAGTTTCGACATAAGGTTCCGTGTGGTAGGTTCAACGGTAGAGGTAGTGGAGATTAGAGAAACGAATCCCACTTGTCCCTGAAGTCAGTCATCTTGTTGAATATCAGGTCCGCCCCTTCGTCAGCAAGCATCTTGTTGGGCAGCGGTCCAGTGTTCACCGCCACAGTAAAGATACGTGCAGCTTGTGCGGCACGCACTCCGAGCGGCGCGTTCTCCACCACGATGGCCTCCCAAGGTTCCACCCCCGCCTTAGCCAATCCTTTCAGATAAGGCTCAGGATTAGGCTTTCCGCGCTTCACGTCGAAGCTCGACACAATCATTCCCGGCTCGATAAGCCCCTTGAAGTCATGCTCCAGCTTTTCCAGCAGCGACACCTGTCCGCTGCCAGTCACCACCACTATTTTCAGTCCGCAGGCCTTCATCTTTTCCTGCAGTTCCTTCACCCCTTCCATCATCAGCGCCATAGGTCTTGTGGAAAAGATACGCGACTTCTCGTCATACATTCTCTGCGACTCCTCGTCAGTAATCTCCACGCCACGTTGTTCCTTCACAATCTTCTTAATAGTCTCCACACCGCGCATCCCTTCATAAGCATACGCGTCAGCCTCACTCATCTCTATGCCAAAAGAAGCCATTGAAGTATGCCAGCTATAAGCATGGTTAGGCATGGAGTCATACAACACGCCATCCATGTCAAAAAGGGCAGCTTTCGGAGTGAAAGCCCTAAATCCAGTTTTCCTGAGATAATTCTCTATTTCTGTCGTATACATCGTATATTGAATTTTCAACGTGCAAAATTAAGCATTTTTTACCTTTTAGAGCACTATTTGTTGAAGAAAAAGCGCAACACAAAGTAATCTTTAACATTTCTACACCCCCATTCGTTTGCATATATGCAATAATAATGCTACTTTTGCGGCTAAAAAAAAGAATTACGTCATTATGCTCGAACTGAAAAACGTAACTATAAGCCACAACGGGGCGACACTTGTCGACCACCTGTCATTCTGCGCCGAAAAAGGTGAGATAACCACCATCTGCGGACCATCTGGATGCGGGAAGACAACCCTCATAAGAGCCATGATGGGCTTCCATCCTGTTGACAAAGGGTTTATCACCGTCAACGGCGAACTGCTCACCCCACTCTCAGCACCTGCATTCAGAAAATTCATGGCCTACGTGCCACAAGACCTTTCGTTTCCTGTCGACACCGTAGCAGAACTGGCAAACATGCCATTCACGCTTCAGGCCAACAGCACCATAGCCATTTCACGTGAAAGCATCACCGAACAGTGGAAAAACCTGGCTCTCGACAACTCGTTGTACGACAAACTCGCCAACGAGATAAGCGGCGGAGAGCGACAGCGTGTGATAATAGCAAGCCTCTCACTGCTCAACAAGCCAATAGTCATTGTCGACGAACCCACATCAGCCCTCGACCAAGAGTCGTCAAAGCTCGTGGCAAATTTTCTACATAGGCTCGCCCAAAAAGGTTCTGCCGTAATCGTAGTAACACACAATCCTGATTTCTATAGCGACAAAAAGATAACATGGACATTACAATAATTAACATGGTGGCTGGCCTGCTGCTCATAGCGGCACCACTCTACGTCTTCTACAGGTTTAAGACAAACCTCATCCGCAGCTCCATAGTATCGTTGGCGAGAATGATAGTACAGATGTCGCTCATCGGCATCTACCTCCAGTATCTCTTCACATGGAACAATGCCTTGATAAACATTGCATGGGTTGCAGTGATGGTTGTGGTGGCAGCATCTACAGCCATCAGACGCACACATCTACGATGGCAGACAGCCCTTCTTCCCGTGGCAGGCGGCTTTTTCACGGCCTCAATGCTTGTCGGAATGTTTTTCCTGTTCATCGTCCTCCGTCTTCCCAACCCCTTCGACTCTCGCTACTTCATTCCTATCATGGGCATACTGATGGGCAACATGCTCAGTGTAGCGGTCATAGCCCTGTCTACCTATTTCGACTCACTTCGCCGCGAAACCACATTATACTACTATCTTCTGGGCAACGGCGCCACCCACCTGGAAGCCATCACCCCCTTCATACGCAAAGCTATTGAAAAGTCGTTCACCCCATGCATAGCCAACATGGCGGTCATGGGACTTGTATCGCTCCCAGGCACCATTACAGGTCAGATTCTTGGCGGCTCATCACCGGGAATAGCAGTGAAATACCAAATCATGATTATCATCATAACCTTCTCAGCCTCAATGGTTTCACTTGCAGTAACCCTATATCTTACCGACCGCAAGTCCTTCGACAGCTATGGCCGTCTAACACTCACCCACACCAATGATTGACCTACGTCAAACACGTTGACCTAAGTCAAAATAAGGGCAAAAAGCAAGAAATAAAGGCAAAATTGTGTACGTACACAGCAAAAAACGTTGTACCTTTGCAGCGTCAAAAGAAAACAAACAGGATAACACACAGGATGTGAAGCTGCATCCTACGAATGAAAAAAAAGATTGTTTAATTTAAAGAAAGAAAGGGTAACATTATGAAAAAGTTAGTAAACAAACTTACAGCAAGCAAGAAGTTCAACAAGTATTGCGTAAACATGCTGAAGATGTACAACTACGGAAGAGTAAGCATTCCAGCATAAATATGAAAGAAGACCGCAACATCCCCGTATGTTGCGGTCTTTTTTTTTGCAAACTCTGACCCGCGGTTACCCGGTTACCTCGGTTACCCCGGTTACCCGCCATGTTTCTGTAGAGAAGAAAGTATATTAATAATATATATATTATTAATATACTATATATATAGGACCCTAAAAACACAAACACGTGGGGTAACCGCGGTAACCGGGGTAACCGGGTAACCATACCCCAAAGTTCCCCTCGCGAGGAAGTTTTTTTTTCATCCCGAGGCAGCAAACCACAGCCATCGGTTACCTCGGTTACCCCGGTTACCTCACGTGTTTTAATTCCACACAAAATTTAGTGTTTGAGGGATTATGTACTGCATACTATGGTTTGCCGATACTATATCCGGGACAATGGCGCTCGGCATCGAGGACAACTATTGCAGAAAAAGAAATAATGCAGTAACTTTGCATCATGAAATTCTCAAGATATGGATAATGAATATTTAGGTATCACTGGAGAAAATCTGTGTTTTTCTTGGAGAAATGAAATAAATAATGTATCTTTGCCCCAAAATATAAAAAATACTTGATTATGAAGTACCCAATAGGAATACAAAGCTTTGAGCAAATACGTGAGGATGGTTATGTCTATGTTGACAAGACGGCATTGATTTATGACCTTGTCAGCAAGGGGAAGATATATTTCCTCAGCCGCCCCCGCCGCTTCGGCAAGAGCCTGCTCATTTCTACACTCGAAAACTATTTCCTTGGACGCAAGGAACTGTTCCGCGGACTTGCCATCGACACGCTGGAGAAGGAGTGGAAGGAATATCCTGTGTTCCATTTGGATTTCAATGGCGGGAACTTCGACAAAGACGGCGAACTTGACAAACGTATTCTTGGAAGTCTTGAGACATGGGAGAACCAATGGGGCAAAGACCCAATAAACAAGGAGCTTGGCGCAAGGATTGCCCATGTGCTAAAACAAGCGCACGAGAAGTCAGGACGACGCGCTGTCGTGCTTGTTGACGAATACGACAAGCCGCTGCTCGACGTTATTGACACTGACTATACAGGACTGCTCAACGGGAAGGAAACAAAACTTGAGGACATACATCGAGGTATATTAAAAGGTCTGTACAGCGTGTTCAAACTCGCCGACAAGCATCTGCAGTTCGTGTTGCTCACAGGAGTCACAAAGTTCTCTCAGGTCAGCGTGTTCAGCGGTTTCAACCAGCCGAAGGACATCAGCTACGACTCCCGTTTCGACGCGCTTTGCGGCATCTCGAAGGACGAACTTCTCTCGGTGTTCAAGGAACAGATAAGGGAACTTGGCGAGATGAACGGCATGACGGAGGAAGAAACAGTAGAAAAGCTGAAACGGAAATATGACGGTTACCATTTCAGCAAACAGATGAAGGACATCTTCAATCCTTTCAGCATCTTAAACTGCCTCGACTCCAAAGATTTCCAAAACTATTGGTTCGCCACAGGAACTCCGACGTATCTAATGCGTCTCTTGGCAAACAACCATGAAAACATCAACGAACTGGCAGGCAAGGAATATTCAGCCGCAGAATTTGTAGATTACAAGGCAACAAAGCAAAAGCCGCTGCCAATGATCTACCAAAGCGGATATTTTACCATAAAGAGTTATGACCCCACCTTCGATGTCTATCGTCTCGACTTTCCCAACGAGGAAGTGCGCAGCGGTATGGTTGCGCTGCTTGCGTCTGATTATTTCAGCGACGAGAAATATTCCAACTCATGGTTTGTTGACGTCACCCGTGCCTTGCGCAGTGGCGACATCGAGAAGTTCAAGCTCCAGCTGACGAGTTTCCTCTCCAACATCTCCTACCGTTTCCAGCGCAAAAAAGACGAAAGGGAGTGTGAGCGTCATTTCCAATACACCTTCTACCTCATCCTCCAACTTCTCGGCAAATACAACACCTACGTTGAGAAGGAGACGAGCCAAGGGCGCATCGACTGCGTGTTGGAATGTCCCGACTACGTCTATATATTCGAATTCAAGCTTAACTCCACTGCGGAAGCTGCTTTGAAACAGATAGACGAAAAGGGTTACGTCCAACCATACGCCTCAGACAAGCGCAAGATATACAAAGTAGGCATCAGTTTCTCTTCCGAGACAGGCACCGTAAACGACTTTGCATACAAGCCACGCTTATAACCACCCCGTGTTGGCAGTAAACTCATACCCACTCACTACTAATTTACCATAGTTGTTGTAGTTTACCAACTTTTGGGTTCACTTCAGTACCTATGACCCTTTAACTATGTGTGTGTGTACTATATCAATGTAAGCGTGAAGAGATAGACTACGGCTGCGGGGATAGCTAAAAGGGAGGAGTCGAAGCGGTCGAGCATGCCGCCGTGACCGGGAAGGATGTTGCCACTGTCCTTTACGCCAAGGGTGCGCTTGAAAAGACTTTCAACAAGGTCGCCCCAGGTGCCAAAAACCACTACTGTCAGTCCAAGTCCTATCCACTCAAAAACGGAGAGTTGAAGGTCGTTGACCCCGTAGGTCTCTGTGAGATACCATGCAAGGACAGAGGCTCCGATGACAAACACTCCGCCTCCTACGCTGCCTTCCCAACTCTTGCCCGGACTGACGCGCGGAAACAGCTTGTGCTTACCAAGCAGTGAGCCGCAACAATAGGCTCCGGTATCGTTTACCCAAAGGAACACGAACACTGACAACGGCAGAACTGAGGTGAAAGACATGCCGCCTTCTGTCATGCGGAACGCCAGGACATTGAGCAACGATAGCGGCAAGGCTATGTAGAGCTGGGCTAACATGGTGTATGCCCAGCAGTTTATGGGGTCTTCGTGTTTGGCATACAGTTCCGCCACCATGAGATAGACTATGGTGAGGACGTAGGGGATAAACGCCGTGGGAGGGGTTATGCCGCTGGAGAATCCTGCCATGGCAAAATAGAAATATGTTGCCGCCACTGTGGTGATGAAACGATTGACCGACACGCCATTACGTTCATTCACCAGTCCTGTAAACTCCCATACGGTGAGTCCTGTGACCAGCGCAAACAATGCTGTCATTGCCACAGGGTCGAGGAAACTGACCACTACGGCAGCCACGAACAACACTCCCGTTATGGTTCTTACAACAAGATTCTTCATATAATATGTTTGTTATTTAGCCTTTATTCCTTATTTTTCATTTCGTCATCTTTCACCTTTGCCTCAAGGCTTGTACCCTTGGCCTGAAGCTCTTTTTCACGTTTCTCCGCCATTGCTTCCGCCTCCGCTTTCTGTTGAGCTTCAAGAAGTTCCTCAGAACGGCTGACCCACGGGCGCTTGCCGAAGATGCGTTCCACATCGTCGGCAAAGATGACTTCCCGCTGAACGAGCAGGTCGGCGAGCAGATTATGTCCCTCGCTATGCTCCTGAAGTATTGCCTTTGCCCTGTCGTACTGCTGGTTTATCATCTTCAGTACTTCGTCGTCCATGATTTTGGCGGTTGTCTCGGAATATGGGCGCTGGAAAGTGTATTCGCTATTGTTGTAATAACAGATGTTTGGCAGACGCTCGCTCATGCCGGCAAAAGCCACCATGCCGTAAGCGCTTTTTGTAACACGCTCCAGGTCGTTCATGGCTCCGGTAGAGATACGGTGCAAGAACAATTCCTCTGCTGCACGTCCTCCCAGTGTAGCGCACATTTCGTCGAGCATTTCCTCTTTTGTGGTGATGGCTCGCTCTTCCGGCAGATACCATGCGGCACCCAAGGCGCGTCCTCTTGGCACGATGCTGACTTTCACAAGCGGGTTGGCGTGTTCGCAGAACCAGGAGATGGTGGCATGGCCTGCCTCATGGATAGCGATGGCGCGCTTCTCGGCGTCGGTCATGATTTTTGTCTTTTTCTCAAGACCGCCAATGATTCGGTCTACAGCGTCGAGGAAGTCTTGCTTACACACTGCCTTGCTGTCGTGGCGAGCGGCAATGAGCGCTGCCTCGTTACATACATTGGCTATGTCGGCACCGGAAAAGCCTGGTGTCTGACGAGACAGGAAGTCGATGTCGAGGCTCTCGTCGGTCTTGATTGGTTTAAGATGCACCTGGAATATTGCCTTACGCTCGTTAAGGTCGGGCAGGTCTACATGTATCTGCCTGTCGAAACGTCCAGCTCTCATTAGGGCAGAATCGAGCATATCGGCACGGTTGGTGGCTGCAAGTATAATTACGCCACTGTTGGTGCCGAAACCGTCCATTTCGGTGAGTAGCGCATTGAGGGTGTTCTCGCGCTCATCGTTTCCTCCCATGGCGGGATTCTTGCTTCGGGCTCGTCCCACGGCATCAATCTCGTCAATAAAGATGATGCACGGCGACTTCTCCTTTGCCTGTCGGAAAAGGTCGCGCACACGGCTGGCTCCCACGCCGACAAACATCTCCACGAAGTCACTGCCGCTCATGGAGAAGAAAGGCACTCCTGCCTCTCCCGCCACAGCCTTGGCAAGCAGAGTCTTACCTGTTCCCGGAGGGCCTACGAGCAATGCGCCCTTTGGTATTTTTCCGCCTAACTCCGTGTATTTCTGAGGATTTTTGAGGAATTCGACGATTTCCTGCACTTCCTGCTTTGCCCCAGCCTGTCCTGCCACATCCTTAAAGGTGACATTGGTGGCATTGCCCTTTTCGTACATCTTTGCACGGCTTTTTCCTACATTGAAAATGCCTGACGAGCCTCCCATTCCTCCGCCGCCCATGCGTCGCATGATGAAAATCCAGAAGCCTACAATGAAGACTAATGGCAAGATATTATAGAAGATAATTGAGAAGAAATCGTTATCCTTACTGTTTTCATAACTGAAATCTCCGGAAAACTTCTTGTCTTGCTTTGCCTGTTCAACAAATTGCTCTACCTGGTCAACGGAGCCAAACTGCACTTCCACCGATGGTTCCTTGCCGGTTTTGTCAATGCCCTGCTTGAACACATCCCTGATATGTTCTGGCTTGACATACATGTGGAGTATGCTTTTATCCTTGTTGACAACGATTTTGGAAGCATAACCCTTAATGACCATCTTCTTGAACTGGTCGTATGAGGCTTCGGTCCTTACACTGGAATTTGTGTTTCCATTTGTAAAATAGAGTACACCGATAACAAACAGTGCGAGGATATAGATCCAGTTCATGTTGAACTTCGGCATCCTCATGTTTGGGTCCTGGTTGTTGTTGTTATTGTTATTGCTGTTGTTCATAATAATCAATCAAGAGTTGGCTTTGGTTATTACTCGATATCCGTTATCCGTTCGAAATCAGCATCTTCCCAGAGGTTCTCAAGGTCGTAGTATTCTCTGACATCAGGCAAAAACACGTGAACCATGGCGTCGACATAGTCCATTGCCACCCATTGTGCATTTTCAAGTCCGACTATCTTAACAGGTTTCTCTCCGGTTTCGATTCTTACTGTTTCGGTGACAGAGTCAGTGATAGCTTCCACTTGTGCTGGCGACTGTCCGGTACAGATTACGAAATACCTGCAGATGGCGCCCTCAATATTCTTGAGGTCAGCGATAACGATGTTTGAACCTTTTTTCTCTTGTATTCCCTTTGTGATACTTTCTACTAAATTTTTTGTTTCTTCCATTAATAATACGTTATTTTGGGGGAGTGAATGGCGTATTACGCCCCCACTTCCCGAATTTTGCTGCAAAGTTAATACATTTAATCAAGAAATAAGCATTAAGAATTAAGAAAATGTCTTAATTCCAAACATTATTAACATTTTCACTCTTATTGTCGTTTCAATTTAAAAGAGTTTTCAATAGAAGTGACCTCTGCCACGAATGCCTTGTCTACTTTCAGCCGCTGCTCTATGGCAGTACAGCTGTGGATCACGGTGGAATGGTCACGGCCTCCTATGAGCTGGCCTATGCGGGAAGCTGGCATCTTGGTGTATTTCTGGGCGAAATACATCGACATCTGTCGTGCTGACACGTAGTCGCGCTTGCGGCTTCGGCTCATGACTTGCTGTGTGGTGACATTGAAATGCCGGCAGACGCGCTCAAGGATATCGTCGACCGTGAGTGGATGGTTGTCGGTCTTCACGGCTCGTTTCATTACACGCTCGGCAAGGTGCATGTCGATATTACAGTTGTATACCACTGAATATGCCAACAGTGAGTTTACCACGCCCTGCAGGTCGCGTACGCTTCCGTTGGCGGTCTCGGCTATGAAACGAAGCACGTCGTTGGATATTTTCAGTCCGTCACGTCGACACTTGCTGTTGAGAATGTCTATACAAAGGTCGATGTTCGGTTTTTCCAACTCGGCTATGAGTCCGCACGAGAATCGGGTGATAAGGCGGTCCTTCATGCCTTGCAGGTCTACCGGTGGGCGGTCGCTGGCGAGTATTATCTGCTTACCGTTGCGGAAGAGATGGTTGAAGATATGGAAGAAGGTGTCGATGGTCTTGCCTGCTGTAGCCCACTCCTGAATGTCGTCGACGATGAGTACGTCGATGGTGAGGTAGAAATTGATGAAGTCGTTGACCATGTTGCGCCGAGTGGCATCGGTAAACTGCACCTGGAACAGTCTCGCAGAGACGTAAAGGACACGTTTTTGCGGATATAGTTCCTTACACCTTACACCAATGGCATTGATAAGATGGGTTTTTCCACATCCTGAAGGTCCATAGATATAAAATGGATTGAAGGTGGACTTTCCTGGATGTTCAGCAATAGACATACCTACGGTTCGGGGCAGTTTGTTGCTGTTGCCTTCTATATAGTTGGCGAACGTTTGTTTTGGATTAAGCTGCGTGTTTATCTCCTGCGGCTTGGCAGCATCGAGCATGGAAGGAGACTTGTTGACTCCCGCTTTCGGCTGTTGTTCTATTTGTACGGGCTGTTCTCCCTCCACATCCTGCGAGAGGTTGTGAGACTTGTCTGTAACAATGCGATAAGTGAGCCTTACGTTGGTACCAAAGCAATGGGCAAGAACCTTGCTGAGCAGGCCCACGAAATGCTGTTCCAAGTATTCGTAGACAAACGAACTTGGAACTTGCACCAAGAGAGTGTTCTTTTCAGTTGAGAAACTCTCAAATACGATAGGTGCGAACCATGTTTCATATTGCTGGACAGTTACATTGCCTCGAATGATTTTCAAGCACTGCTCCCATACAGACTTATAGTTGTTGACCATTGTGGTTTTTAAGAATTATAGGTGTTATTATCGTAATATCTGGAATAAGTTGCCGAATTCCGGGTGCAAATTTCGCACTTTTTTTTGAATTGACCAAATGTGGCTTTTTATGCCGATTGTAATCCTTATTACGTAACTCGCTAATCTTTGGTGTTATAGGTATTTTTTGTAAAGCGTCATCTGAGCGAGGGTATTGCGAAAGTCTAATACCTTGATTTAATGAAAGTTATAATTCGCACAGCATGTTTCTCTAAACAATGTTAAATAATGTGACTGCAGGTTGGAACTATAAAGTTATCAGCACTTTCAACCCTGTATTGACAAGGACAGAATAGTGCTGATATTATTTATATGAAATTTAAATTAAGCCATGATTTGCGATTATTTATCCTTTTTGCCGAACAGCGAGAAGTGTACGTAACGTTTAGGATGAGACTTCAGGTCGATAAGCAGCGAGTCGGCATCCCTCATGGTGTTTGAAAGATTCCAATACAGGTTTGGATCTCTCATTAGCAGTCCGATGGTTCCTTCTTTGTTGTTTAGCGATTCTGTGAGTTCATGAACATTGTCGAGTGTGGCATTTACCTTTGCCATTGTGGCCTGCAGGTCTATCTGGCTGAGATCCGCAGTGAGTGTCTTTGTATTGTCGAGTGTAGCGTCGGCCTTGTCCATCATCGACGGCAGTCGCTTGTTGACGTTTGTCATAAGCGTGTTGAGCTGTCGTGTGGTGACTGTAAGGTCGGACGTGATCTTGTCTACATTGTGTAATGAATTGGCAAGTGCGGGGTCGGCAGTGAGAGCATTCAGGTTTGCCAATATAGAGTCGAGTTTGGGCAGTATCTTCTCTACGGCAGGCAGCATTTGTCCCACCTTTCCCATCAGACCAGCCTCTTGGTTTCCCTTTATGGTGTCGCCTGGAGAAAGTTTTTCACCGGAAAAGGGTGCGAGCACGATGTTGAGTTTCACATTTCCGAGCATGTCGCTCTCTATCTCGGCCTTAGATCCTGATGGAATGTTCATCCTGTTGTCTATGCCAAGCACAGCAACGATATCCTTATTGTCGGCACCATAACCGAACTCGATATCTTTCACCACTCCTATCTTATATCCGTTGGCATAAACTGCACATGCAGGCGCCAGTCCGCTGATATCCTTGAACGAGACGTAATAAGTGTCGTCGTTGGAATAGAGACTAAGTCCTCTCAGGAACTGCAATCCAGCATACAGTACCACTATTCCGACAATAGCCACGAGAGCTATCTGAACTTCTTTTGATATGCGTTTCATCTTATATTATTTTAGTTTCACTTTATTACTTCCCATTATTACTTTTATTCCTTTTGTACTCCCTTATGGCTTCCACCACATCAGTCCTTTCGCCATTTTTGAAGGCTATTATGAATGCTTGGGGGAACTTGTCGAGTATAGTCTTTCTCAAGCGGTATATCTCATTATAATTCTCTGAGCATCCCACAGTATACTTATATGTCTTGCCATCAACATAATAGTCGTAGTCTTCAATACCCTTAAGACGTTTGTCCCCATTACGTATCTTACCTGTAGCGGTAAGAAACTGTATTTTGAATACGGGGGCGCCATCATTCTGCCTTGTGTCGGCAGGAGATTCCTTTTGTTCCTCTTTCCCATTTGTCTCGTCGTCCTGTTGCTTAGGCATTTGCTCTGTATTATCCTTCACCAATTCCTGCGGCGACTGTTGAGGTTCTATCATTCTTTCTCCTATACGGAACGGCACGGTGATGCTCTTGTCAAACTTGTTTCGATAGTCGACGAAAGCCTGGTAGATACCATATCCCAATGCATCGACTCCCTGTTTTGTATTCAGGTACTGCTCTTCCGAGAACGTAGTGATGAATCCCAACTCTATGAGACAGCTTGGCATTGACGTTTCGCGCAGCACGAGGAATCCTGCTTGTCTCACTCCCTTGTTTGCCCTGTCGGCAGAGGCACAGGTTCTCTTCTGTACCATTTTAGCCAGTTCGACGCTTTGAGCCATGTTTTTGTCCTGTAGGAATTCAAACATGATATAACTCTCCGATGAGTTTGGGTCGAAGCCTTCGTATCTCTGCTTGTAGTCTTTTTCATATAGGATTACCGCATTCTCACGCTTAGCCACGTCGAAGTTTTCCTCAGCCCTGTTCATACCAAGGGTGTAAGTTTCCAACCCGCGAGCCTGTTTTCCTTTTGGCAAGGCGTTGGTATGTATGGATACAAACAAGTCAGCCTTGTTTCTGTTGGCAATGTTGGCCCTTTCGTGTAGTGTGACAAACACATCGGTCTTCCTTGTATAAACCACCTTTACATCAGGACAATTTGTCTCAACATATCTGCCAAATGCCAATGCCACATTGAGATTAATGTTTTTCTCCTTAGACATAGCGCCCAAGGCACCTGCGTCGTGGCCGCCATGTCCTGCGTCGATGACGAGAGTGAAGTTGCGGTTGCCATCTGCCATGGCAAGCCTCACCACAAACATCGAAAACAGAAGAATGACTATCTTTCTGCCCATATTCATTGTTTTTGCTTGCAAAAATACCAATTAAATTTTAAAAAACTGAATTTTCAGCCTGAGTTTTATCATTATTTAAGGAACTCCAACATACCTCAACCCCTGCACCAGCACAATCAGCCCCCATTGGAGGGTTGATTTTTGTGAGTTGCAGAGATATGGAGAAGACCTGCGGAAAGCGTTGCCTTATGGTTTTCACCATTCTCCCCGCCACATGTTCCAAGAGCTTTGAGGTCTTGTTCATTTCTTCCTTCAGCAACTCATAGACATCGGCGTAGGACACTGTGTCGTCCACTGAGTCAGTCTCTGCTGCCTTTGAGAAATCAACACCCAGTTTTACAGAAACGACGAAATCCGCCCCTACCGCCTGCTCTTGGGGCATTACCCCATGGCAGGCGTGGAAACGGACGTCGCGTAAGTATATGAAATGTTCTATTCTATCCACATCTGCTGGCTCCACAATTCTTACATATTAAACAGCCTTCCTGATAAACCAATGTTTCCTGTCCACACTGAGGGCATTTCTGTCCCTTTGCCTCAGTTCCGTCTGTAATGTATTTTTTCAAAGCCCTTTCAACACCATTCTTCCATGTGTTGATGCTTTCGCTCTTGAGTTGCAGGGAAGAGACGAGCTTTATGACATGGTCGATAGGCATTCTGTATCGAAGCACACCACTGATGAGCTTTGCATAGTTCCAGTATTCGGGATTGAACTTCTCAGAGAGGCCCTCGACTGTGGTCTTGTAGCCGCGTTTGTTTTCAAACTGGAAGTCGTAGCGGCTCTTTCCTGTCTCGTCGGTCTGCTTGATTATCTTTCCCTTGATAACTGTTTTGGGAAGCACAATGCCTTCCTCGTCGTCCTGCAGACCAGTGAAGATTTCATAAGGATAGCCATTAAGAAGGCCGACGAATGCCACCCACTTCTCCTTGTTGTTCTGGAAACGCACCACATCGCAGTCAAGGACCTGTGGTCTTACTTCTGTCACCTCTGGAGGACTACATGGGCGTCTGTCTGTCTTTTCTTCCTTCTTGTCGTCTTTCTTGTCTTTTTTCGACACTGCAATCATGACTCCGCTGCGGCTGCCATCACGATAGATAGTGCAACCCTTACATCCGGAGCGCCATGCCTCAACATAGAGTTTGTTTACAAGAGCCTCGTCGACATCATTTGGCAGGTTCACCGTGACGCTGATGGAATGGTCGACCCACTTCTGTATAGCACCCTGCATCTTGACTTTCATGAGCCAGTCAACGTCATTGGCTGTAGCTTTATAATAAGGTGAGCGTGCCACAAGAGAGTCAATCTCTTCCTGTGAATATCGTTTTGTGGAGTCGATACCATTAACTTCCATCCATTTCAGGAACTTGTTATGGTAAACGATGTACTCTTCGAAAGAGTCGCCCACTTCGTCTACATAGTCCACATGCACAGCCTCATCGTTAGGATTTACTTTACGGCGACGTTTGTATACAGGCATGAACACAGGCTCTATACCACTGGTGGTTTGTGTCATAAGCGATGTTGTACCTGTAGGAGCGATAGTAAGGCAAGCTATGTTACGGCGTCCATACTTCACCATATCCTCGTAGAGTTCCGGATCAGCCTCCTTTATCCTGTTGATGAAAGGATTGTCCTTTTCCCTGTTTGCATCGAATATTTCAAACGCTCCACGCTCCTTTGCCATGTTCACCGACGAACGATAAGCGTTCAGGGCAAGCGTCTTGTGTACATTTACAGAGAAGTCGGTAGCCTCCTGAGAGCCATAGCGGAGTCCCATTGCGGCAATCATGTCGCCTTCAGCAGTGATGCCAACACCAGTACGACGTCCCATACCGCTCTTTTTCTGTATTTTCTCCCATAGATGTCTTTCAGCACCCTTCACTTCGCAGGTCTGAGGGTCACGTTCGATTTTTTCCATTATCAGCTCAATCTTCTCAAGCTCAAGGTCGACGATATCGTCCATAATACGTTGAGCAGCTGCGACATGCTTCTTAAACAGGTCGTAATCGAAGTAGGCATCCTTGGTGAATGGTTTTACCACGTATGAATAGAGGTTGATGGAAAGCAGGCGGCAGGAATCGTATGGACACAAAGGAATCTCACCGCAAGGATTTGTAGACACGGTGCGGAATCCAAGGTCGGCATAGCAGTCTGGAATGCTCTCCTTTAGTATTGTATCCCAGAACAGCACGCCAGGCTCTGCGCTTTTCCAAGCATTGTGAACAATCTTCTCCCATAGTTCACGTGCCGATATTTCCTTGTCCCACTCAGGGTTTTCACTATAGATAGGGAAGGTCTGGTGATAAGGGCGTCCCTCGATGGCTGCCTTCATGAACTCATCGTCAATTTTCACCGACACATTAGCGCCAGTAACCTTTCCCTCAGTCATTTTTGCATCGATGAAAGCCTCAGAATCCGGATGCTTGATGCTTACCGAGAGCATAAGGGCACCACGTCGTCCGTCTTGTGCCACCTCTCGTGTAGAGTTGCTGTATCTCTCCATAAAAGGCACGAGTCCTGTAGATGTAAGTGCGGAATTGTTTACCGGCGATCCTTTCGGTCTGATATGCGAAAGGTCATGCCCTACTCCACCGCGACGCTTCATGAGCTGCACCTGTTCCTCGTCGATACGCATGATTGCGCCGTATGAGTCAGCATCGCCGTCGAGTCCGATAACGAAGCAATTGCTGAGCGAGGCAATCTGGAAATTGTTGCCAATACCTGTCATAGGACTACCGGCAGGCACAATATACCTGAAGTGGTCGAGCAGTTCGAAAATCTGCTCGGCAGTCATCGGGTTAGGATACTTTTTTTCAATACGCGCAATCTCATTGGCAATACGCCAGTGCATGTCAACCGGCGATTTCTCATAGATATTGCCGTAGCTATCTTTCATCGCATACTTGTTGACCCACACTCTTGCCGCCAATTCATCTCCATTGAAATAATCCAAAGAAGCCTGCAATGCTTCTTCGTGGCTAAAGGTTTTATTAGTTTCCATTTAATGTTATAAGTTTGTGGGCGCAAAGTTACATATAATTTCTGATATAAAAAAATAAATTTGGGAAAACTTTCCGCCATTATTTTTGCAAAAAGTTTTCCCAAACGAATAACTTAATGATAGTCAAACTGTTTTATAGTTTTCAAAAAAAGAGACTTTAAGCAGCCTTTCTCCTTCGCCATCCAAGATAGGCCAAAAGGAGCACTACGGCGAGCAGAATGGCGTATGAGGCATAGGCTATGCGCTCTGTCACGTCGACTGTGGTCGGGAAGAACGACAGCACTATCTCATGTTTGCCTGGAGCAACTTTTATGGCACGCAGTATATAGTCTACGCGTCCCACTTCCACTGGTTGTCCGTCTACTGTGGCAGTCCATCCCGGATAGTAGTTTTCCGCAAACACCACCACTCCGCCTTTCTGTGTCACGACGTCATATTTCAATTGGTTGGGCTCATAGTTTTTTATGGTCACCACGCTTTCTCCTTGCTGCTCAATGCTTTCGCCCAATATTTCCTTGAAGCGTTTGTCTGCCACGGCCTCATGTCTTAGGTCTATCTTACCCACTTGGCCGATTTCTCCGTTTGCATTGTCCACATAGGTCACACGATCCACCACCCATGCATTACCAAAGGCGTATGGATTATGTACGGGAACAGTCTGCCCGCTCTCAAGAGGGAGTATGAAATACTTGGTGTTGAGCATGTTAAGCACAGGGAAGATGCTGTCTCCCGGCACTTTGGTCATGTCGCCCTGAGCCTCTGCTATGGCAGGATAGAGTTTCTGCATCTCAGGTGATATATACTCATCTATCATCTCCTGATATCTGCGCAGCTTTGCAGGATGATAGCCACCTATGCTTTTGAGATAGTAAGAGGTCTCGTTCTCGTTGAATGTGTTGGTGGCGAGATTGAGCACACGGAAGTTGAGGGATTTGTCGTGTAGTATCTGGTCTTCCGTTGATGTCTTTTCTATCGGCATGTCGCGTTGTATCTTCTCAACAAACATTGAGTCGTTAAGATAGCGTTTGTTAACTGCCCACAGGTCAACAAGACACACTACAGCAAGTACAGCCACCATTGGCACGACCTTTAGTTTTCCTGCCTTGTACAGGAACAGGAGCATCACACATCCTAAGATGATGACCAGTGAACGTCTGCAATCTGCCGTGAACATTGCCTCGCGCATCTCTGTGAGATTATGGAGCAAGGGCTGAAGCTGGTCGGCTGGTATCTGGCTCATTGCATGAAGTTCTGACGACGACACATAGTCAAAAACGCCAGGACACAACATAAACAGCAGACATGGTCCAGCGGTGAGGGCAAGGCTCACGTACACATATTTTATTTTATTAGTAAGCAACTGTCTGTCGTCCACTATTTGTTTTAGGGCAAGCATTGCCAATAGTGGAATGGTGAATTCTGCAATGACCAGTATGGATGCCACAGTCCTAAACTTCGAATACATTGGGACATAGTCGAGGAAGAAATTGGTGAAGGGCATGAAATTGCGTCCCCACGACAACAGCACCGACAGCACTGTGGCAGCCAGCAGAGCCCACTTCAGCGGTCCCTTCACAATGAAGAGCGAAAGAATAAAGAGGAACATGACGAAAGCGCCGACATACACAGGACCACTCGTACCAGGTTGTTCACCCCAGTACTGTCCTAATTGCTGATAAATAGGCAGATAGTTGTTGTCAGCATGCTCCATAGCCGTTTCGTTCATCGACAAAGGCACCGAAGCCCCTCCCTTGGCATTAGGGATGAGCAATGTCCATGTTTCATCGATACCATAGCTCCACTGTGTTATATAGTCTCTGTCTAGACCGCTGTTAGTTTGGTTGGCGGCATTTTTCTTCACCAGTTCGCTTTTTCCTCTCATCGACTCTTTGCTGTACTCCCACGTGTGGTATAGGTTTGAGAGGTTGATGCAAATGCCGATAATGGCTCCTACGGCACACACTGCCGTGGCCTTGGCAAAATGAGCAAGACGTTTCTGTCGCAATGCCTCCACGAGATATGCAATAATCATGAAGAAGATGACGAAAAGATAATAATACGTCATCTGCACATGGTTGGCCTGCACCTCAAGAGCTGCAAAAATGGCAGTTACTACAAATCCCAGGAGATATTTTCCTCTATAGGCCAATACCACACCGGCAATCATAGGAGGCAGATATGCCAATGCCATTACCTTCCAGTAATGTCCGGCGGCGATGATTATGAGGAAATAAGTGCTGAAAGCCCAAAGCAGCGAGCCCAAAGCTGCCAAATGCTGCTTGAAGTCAAAAGCTCTCAACAAGATATAGAAGCCAAGCAGATAGGCAAATAGATACCACACATAGTCGGGCAGCCAAAGGTGATAGGCGTTGGCAACCTGGTCAAGCACTTTTCCGCTGTCGTATGCAGGAGCCATCTGATATGTCGGCATTCCTCCAAACAGGGCATTGGTCCAACGTGTAGTCTCACCTGTACGCTGTCGATATTCCGACATTTCCTGTCCCATGCCCTTTCCTGCAGCTGAGTCATGGCGATAAAGAATACGTCCCTCGCTGTCGGCAGGGAAGAAATAGGCGAAAGCCAACAATGCAAAAACCACCACCACCAAAAGGTCTGGCAGATATCTCTTCAGTGAATTCATCTGTTTATATATTTTTTCGTTTCTTTTCTTTTGGCGGCAAAGTTACTAAGAAAAAACGAGAAAATAGGAATGCTTGTTGAAGTTTTATTATAAAAAATGTGTTTTTATCAGATTAATATATTACCTTTGTACGAAAAACTGATATTTAGATATGAAAATAGGCATTATTATTGCGATGGACAAGGAGTTCAGACGCATCAGCGAACTTCTTGACAACAGAAAGACTGAGACAGAAAACGGAAGGTCGTTCACTATAGGAGAGATGGGCCACAACTCCATTTTCATGCACCAATGCGGCATAGGGAAAGTGAACGCTGCTATAGGCACAACTGAAATGATCAGACGATACAAGCCGGAACTGATTATTTCCACTGGATGTGCCGGAGGCGGACAAACCTCGATGGAAGTGCAGGACATGGTGGTAAGCACGGAGATATCATACCACGACGTCTATTGTGGGGAAGCCATCGGAAAGACTGTCTACGGACAAGTTCAGGGCATGCCTGCAAGATACACCTCGCCAAAAGACTTGGTGGAAAAGGCATTGAGGTTGGCTGGAGACGGTTGGCCGAAAATACATGCAGGACTGTTTGTCACAGGCGACTGGTTTGTCGACTCAAAGGAAAAGATGCGTGAAATAATTGCTCTTTTCCCAGAAGCCGTGGCAGTTGACATGGAATCGGCTGCCATAGCGCAGACTTGCTACTCTTTCGGTGTTGACTTCATTTCCTTCCGTGTCATCAGCGACATACCCCTAAAAGACAGCAAGGCATCCCAATATCATAATTTTTGGGACACCATTGCCGATAATTCATTCAATACCACAAAGAAATTCCTGGAAGTTCTGTAAGCCTTTTACAGAACTTCTTAATTGCCTAACAGCGGAATGCGATATCCGACAGAGAATGTTATGACGTTGTTACGCATCTTCTCCACTTCCTTTGATATATTGTTAAGACCCATGTTATACCGCAATGAGAGGATAACATCGTCTGACTCATACGACAGGCCTAATGGAATGCTTACGTCTGCACGCTTGTATGTGTCGGTGGCTGTCTCGCGATGTTCGAGATACCGGTCTTCACCATCCTCAAGAGCCACGACACCACTTTCAGTGTATCGGTAATATTTCAACACCTTATTGGTCTTTGTGTCAAGGTCGCCGATTACATAGTTGAACGACTCCTTTGCTGAAAGGAGATGTCCGAACTGAACGCCTGCGTCAATAGAGAGCCCCTTGAACACATAAAGATGTAACATCAGCGGCACCTGAAGATAGTGAAGGTCTGTAGCCACACGTGAGAAATTGACAAATCTCATCTCGTCGCCACTGGCTTCAGGATTGACATTGATATGAAAGTCCTTGAACTTCGAACCTTGAAGCGAATACTTTGCACCTACAGTTACGCCAAGGAAGTCAGTAGCCATATATTCCAGGTCGACTCCAGCCTCTAAAGCCGGTTTCAGACGCTGGCTCACTTTCTCGATTCTCTGAGAGCCTCCGATCTCAAAATAATCGTTTGACAACTTGGTGAGCGAGAAGCCCACCCTGGGAATCAGTGACAACTGTCCCTGTTCTCCCTGTGCTAGCGTGCCAAGGGAGATGAAAGCCGTAACGGCAGTGATAATTGTACGTAGCTTCATATTCTTAGTGTTATATTCAAATATCAGTTCTTTCCAGCCTTCTTGCGCTCGTTATGGTCGAGTATGATTTTTCTCATACGCATGCTCTTCGGCGTCACTTCCACCAGTTCGTCCTCCTTGATATACTCAAGGGCTTCTTCGAGCGAGAGCACTGTTCGTGGCACAATGCGAGCCTTGTCGTCAGAACCGCTGGCACGTGTGTTGGTGAGCTGCTTTGCCTTGCACACATTTATGACGAGGTCGTTGTCGTGAACATGTTCTCCCACTACCTCACCCATATACACTTCCTCGCCAGGTTCAATAAAGAACTTGCCGCGGTCTTGCAGCTTGTCGATGGCGTAGGCGTATGATGTGCCTGTCTCAAGAGCAATCATCGAGCCTGCCACACGGCGTGTGATGTCGCCCTTATAAGGCTGGTATTCCTTAAACCTGTGGGCCATGATGGCTTCTCCCTGTGATGCTGTGAGCACATTGGTTCTCAAACCGATGATGCCTCTTGAAGGCACGTCAAATTCAATATTCACACGGTCGGCCTGCGACTCCATGGAAGTCATCTCTCCCTTTCGTCTTGTTACCATGTCAATCATTTTCGACGCAAACTCCTCAGGCACGTTTATGGTAAGTTCCTCGATAGGTTCACATTTCGTCCCGTTGAGTTCCTTGTATATTACCTGCGGCTGTCCTACCTGAAGTTCGTAGCCTTCACGCCTCATGGTCTCTATAAGCACAGAGAGGTGAAGCACACCACGTCCGCTAACGACCCACTTGTCGGTAGAGTCTTCAAACTGCGACACCCTCAGCGCGAGATTCTTCTCCAGTTCTTTCTGAAGTCTGTCGTTGATATGTCTTGAAGTGACAAACTTTCCTTCTTTTCCAAAGAAAGGAGAGTCGTTGATAGTGAAGAGCATCGACATGGTTGGCTCGTCGATGGCAATAGGAGGCAATGGCTCTGGGTTTTCAAAGTCACAGATGGTGTCTCCGATTTCAAATTTCTCAAGTCCGATAATGGCGCAGATGTCTCCGCTCTGCACCTCGTCGGTCTTTTTGTGTCCCATGCCCTCGAAGGTATGTAGTTCCTTGATTTTTGTCTTCTCTATCTTTCCATCCCTGTGTGAGATGCTTATGTTCATGCCTTCTTTCAACACGCCCCTGTGTACGCGTCCCACAGCTATTCTTCCTGTATAGCTCGAATAGTCGAGAGAAGTGATGAGCATCTGCGGCGAGCCTTCTATGACTCTCGGAGCAGGTATTACCTCCACTATTTTGTCGAGAAGATATGTTATGTCGGTGGTAGGAGTGCTATAGTCTTCACCCATCCATCCGTTTTTCGCCGACCCGTAAACCACCGGGAAGTCAAGTTGGTCTTCTGTGGCATTGAGTGAGAACATCAGGTCGAACACCATTTCGTACACTTCCTCAGGCCTGCAGTTAGGCTTGTCCACCTTGTTCACCACCACGATAGGCTTCAGTCCTATCTGTAATGCTTTCTGCAGCACGAAGCGCGTCTGTGGCATAGGTCCCTCGAATGCGTCAACGAGCAGCAGGCATCCATCAGCCATGTTGAGCACACGTTCCACTTCACCTCCGAAATCGCTGTGTCCTGGAGTGTCAATAATATTAATCTTTGTTCCTTTCCAGTTGATTGAAACATTTTTTGAGAGGATTGTGATACCGCGTTCACGTTCCAAATCGTTGCTATCCAATACTTGTCCGCTTAGGTCCTGTCCCTCGCGAAACAGATTGCCCGCCAACATCATTTTGTCGACAAGGGTTGTCTTTCCGTGGTCGACGTGGGCAATAATTGCTATATTTCTGATATCTTTCATTTTTCTTCTGACTTGCAATTAATAATAATCCCGCAAGCCGAATGGTCTGCGGGATTACTGTTTTTTTCGGCTTCCTCTTACTTGCGGAGGCCAAGAGCCTTAACAATTGCACGATAGCGTGTAACATCACGGTCGTAGAGGTAGTTCAGAAGCGCACGACGCTTACCTACCAGCTGTGTAAGAGCTCTTGCTGTAGTATAATCTTTACGGTTCTTCTTAAGATGTTCCGTCAAGTGGGAAATACGGTATGAGAACAATGCTATCTGGCTCTCAGCAGAACCAGTATCAGTGTTAGACTTTCCGTACTGTCCAAAGATCTCTTGTTTTTTTGCCTGATCTAAATACATAGATTTAATTAATTAATGATTATGATATATACTTTTTGCAAATGCGGGTGCAAAGGTACAAAGAAAAATGAATATTTAAGAATGATATGCAAACATTTTTATTTTCACCCTGTCATTTTAACATTATTTATCGATTATCTCGTTTAATGGCTTCATCACAAAGTCGCGTTGGTGCATCAGTGGATGTGGGATGACAAGGTCGGGATCGTTGATTTCCATATCGTCGTAGAGAAGTATATCGATGTCGATGATGCGGTCTTTATAAGTTCCGTCAACCGACTTTGTTGTCCTTCCCATCTGCCGTTCTATGTCCTTTGTTTTTTCCAGCACTTCGTGTGGCGACAATATGGTGACACATTTCACTGCAGCATTAACAAACATGTTGTCTGACTGGAATCCCCATGGTTCTGTTATGTGGAGAGCCGACTGGCACTCCACGTGTCCAATCAGCTCTTCAATTTTTTCCACTGCCATTGCAATGTTCTGTTGTTTGTCGCCGAGGTTTGACCCCAGTCCGAGATATAGCGTGTGTTGCATCAGTCGTCGAGAATAAGCATTGCGTCGCCATAGCATCCGAACTTGAACCCATGCTTCAAGGCGGTGTGATAAGCTTCCATCACGAGGTCGTAGCCTCCGAAGGCAGCTGTTGCCATGAGCATAGTCGACTCTGGGTGATAGAAGTTTACTATCATGCTGTTTGCCAAGCCATAGTCATAAGGCGGGAATATGAATTTGTTTGTCCATCCCTCATATTCCTTCAGTTGTCCGTCTGTGCTCACAGCTGTCTCTGTAGCTCTTGCCGTTGTTATTCCCACCACACACACCCTGTGGCCTTCAGCCTTGGCATTGTTTACGATATCGCAAGCCTCACGCCCGATGACGATCTGTTCCGAATTCATCTTGTGCTTTGTAAGGTCTTCAACTTCAATGGGTTCAAAGCTGCCAAGGCCGCAATGTGCAGTAATGAAAGCCTTATGGATGCCTCTTATTTCCATTATTTTCATCACCTCACGACTGAAATGCAGTCCTGAAGTGGGTGCTGTTACAGCCCCTTCGTTTTTAGCGTATATGGTCTGGAAGTTCTCCATGTCGTCGGCAGTAGCCTCGCGTCTGTCTATGATGTATCTTGGCAGTGGAGCCTCTCCCAGTCCGAACAGTTCTGCCTTAAACTCGTCATGAGGACAGTCGTAGAGGAAGCGCAAGGTTCGTCCACGGCTTGTTGTATTGTCTATTACTTCGGCCACCATAGGTCCGTCGTCCTCGAAAAATAGCTTATTGCCTATTCTTATCTTTCTTGCCGGTTCCACGAGCACGTCCCAAAGTCTCTGTTCTTCGTTAAGTTCACGAAGCAGGAAGACCTCAATCTTTGCATCTGTTTTTTCTTTCGTTCCGTAAAGTCGTGCTGGAAACACCTTTGTATCGTTAAACACGAATACGTCTCCTTCGTCGAAATAGTTTACCACGTCACGGAAAGTCATATACACAGGATGCTCGTCAACCACCTTTCCACGCTCGTCTCTTACCTTTTCAATGATTTCATCTCCATCACTGTCCACCTTGTATAAGTCAATTTTCTGGCTTTTCCGATGTATGACCATCAATCGGCACTCGTCGCGGTGGTATATTTTTTCCACCACGTTGTCATCGTCGTCCTTAAACTCAATGCAAGGAGGTTCTAAAGCGACTTGGCTTTCAGGCAGTCTGAATTTGAATTGTGACAGTTTCATATAGATTTGTAATTTTTGTTATCAAGTTTAACGGCTGTTTCTATGTCTTGTTGTTCTAGCCATTGTGGAAAATCGTCGAGTGTTATGCAGTCTTCTATTCTGACATCTCCCAGCCTTGTCCTACACAATGCTGTAAGATACGCCCCACTGCCAAGTGCCTCTCCTATGTCGCGCGCCAGGGCCCTTATGTAAGTTCCTTTTCCGCAAACCACCCTAATGCTCATCTGCATTGTCTCTGGATCGAAGGAAGTCATTTCCAGGTGGTCTATCTGCAGTGTCTTCGGCTTTAGTTCCACTTCAGCCCCTTTTCTCATTAGCTTGTAGGCTCTGTGTCCGTCCACCTTGCATGCCGAGTAAGCTGGCGGCACCTGTTGGATTTCTCCGATGAATCGAGGAAGGGTCTGCTCTATCAGTTCCCTTGTGATATGCTCCGTGGGGAATGTTGCGTTCACCTCATGCTCCATGTCATAGCTTGCAGTAGTGGCTCCCAGCTGCAGTGTGGCTGTATATTCCTTGGTGTGATATTGCAGCCGCTCTATCTCCTTTGTCTTGCGGCCTGTGCATAATATCAGCACTCCGGTGGCCAATGGGTCGAGTGTGCCGGCATGTCCTGTTTTCACTCTTTTCACCCCTACTTTTTGTGATATGAGGTAGCGCACGCGTGCCAATGCCCCGAAGCTCGACATGCGATATGGTTTGTTTAGATATAAAATTTCTCCTTCTACGAAGTTCATCCTATATTACAAAAAATGTACTGTTGTTTAACTGAGTATCAAGGTTAGCACACCAGCTATGGCGCAATAGATGCCGAAATAGATGAGTTTTCCTTTCTTCACGATATTAATCATCCATTTACATGCTATGCAACCCGATACGAAGGCGGCAATGAATCCTATTGCCAGCGGCATCATGTCAATGCCTCCAAAGGCCTCCTCGCCCTTGAGTCCCTTCACTACGTCGAGCAGTGCTTCACCCAATATGGGCGGAATGACCATGAGGAACGAGAACTGTGCCAACGATTCCTTTTTATTTCCCAGCAACAGTCCTGTGGCTATTGTGCTTCCCGAGCGCGATAGTCCGGGCATTACGGCACATGCTTGGGCAAGTCCGATGATGAATGCGTCACGAAGACTGATATTCTCCTTTTTCCGTGGTTTGGCTATATAGGAGAATGTTAGAAGAGCGGCTGTGAGGAGCAACATACATCCCACAATCACCAATCCCGAACCGAACACTTCTTCAACATAATCCTTAAAGAACACACCTACGATGCCAACAGGTATCATGGAAACCACGATGTTCAACACATATTTTGTCTCGGCATTCATTTCGCATTTGAAAAGCCCTCTGAAAATCCAGTCTATTTCCTTCCAAAGTATTACGAGAGTGCTCAAGACTGTGGCAACATGCACAGCCACGGTAAAGGCGAGGTTTTCTTCTCCTTCTATGCCAAAGAGGTACGACCCGATGGCGAGGTGTCCGCTGCTACTTACAGGCAGATACTCTGTAAGTCCCTGGACCAATCCCAATATTAACGCTTCTATCCAATCCATATTATTTTGGTTTTCTTATTACCGCATAAATCATCGACACAAACCCCACGAGGCAGACGACAGGTGCGAGTTTTATTCTTCTTGCACTGAAGATGTCTGGGTCATAGGACGATTCTGTAGAGCCAGAACCACTCATGAGAATAAAGCCCAGAATTACTATTGCCATGCCAATGGCAAGCAATATGTAGTTCATACGGTCAAAAGCAAAATTTTTCTTATCCATTATATTATTTTGAGTTTTATATTTTATATAGCTCCCCCGCGGTCATCTTCAGGTAGCGGTTGACGGAGAAATAGGAGCATAAGGCTGTGATTACCAATCCGAAGAACACCACCGACGCACCTACGACAGCAAGGTCAATCCAGGTTATCACGTTCATCACTCCTGGTTCAAACGTAGCAAGCCAATACACTCCTCCTCCCAAAGCTCCACATGCCATCATGGCGGCTATCAGTCCCACCACCATCATGTTGCGGACAAACGGGCGCCTTATGAAGCCCCATGACGCTCCTACGAGTTTCATCGTGTGGATGCTGAAGCGCCGTGAGTATATGCTCAGCCTTACGGTATTGTTAATCAGCGAGAACGACACACACGAGAGCAATACAGCGAGCACAAGCAGTATGATGTTTATCTTCTGTATATTACTGTTCACCTTGTTCATCAGGTCTTCCTGGTATGCCACATCGCTCACCATTGGTATCTTTTTCAGTTCCTTTCCTATCCTTCCAAGAGAGTCGCGGTTTACGTAGTCGGCCTTCAGACGCACTTCAAGCGTGGCAGTAAAGGGGTTAAACCCAAGAAACTCCGACGGGTCTGAGCCCATGGCCTCCGATTGTTCCTTTTGAGCTTGTTCCTTGCTGATATAGTCGATGTTGCGCGAGTAAGGACGCTTGCGCAAGGTGGTGCATAGCTTACGTGCATCCTTGTCTGTAATGTTATCGCGTAACATCACTGTGACAGTAAGGTTTTCTTTTACGTATTCTGAGAGATTACGCGCAAGAAGCACAGAGAACACCACCAAGCCTAAAAGTACGAGCACCATGGTTGTACTGATGCAGAGCGTCAACACCTGCATGCCATGTCGTCTGTGAGCTATTTTACGTCTTTTTGCCATTCGTTTTATGATGTAATACACCTAATTTATTAAAAATCCGTGCAAAGTTAATGGAAAAAAAAGATATTGCAAAACAATTTATGTTTTTTTTGTTACCTTTGCAAAAAAATTAGAGGCTACATCGGAAATGTAGCTTGTTTTTTTATGTTCAACAATAATAAATCGATAATTAGAATGAGTACTGTTATTTATCCTTCACCTATATTCGGTCCGATACACAGCAGGCGTCTTGGCATCTCACTGGGCATAAACCTTCTGCCTGCCGATGGAAAAGTGTGTTCTTTCGACTGCATATACTGCGAATGCGGTTTTAATGCCGATCACAGGCCAAAACAAAAGATGCCTACTAGGGAGGAAGTGGCTACTGCATTGGAAAAAAAACTCGTGGAAATGCACAACGACGATGTTCATCCCGACGTGCTCACCTTTGCCGGCAATGGCGAACCTACATCCCACCCTCACTTTGCTGAAATCATAGACGATACCATACGGCTCAGAAACAAATATTGTCCGGATGCCAAGGTGTCGGTGCTCAGCAACGCCACTTTCTGCGGAAGAAAAAGCGTACACAACGCACTTATGAGAGTGGACAACAATATTCTCAAGCTCGACACCATCGACCCTATATATATAAATAAGGTGGACAGACCTACAGGCCACTACAATGTGGAAGAGGTGATAGAACACCTGAAAGCCTTTAACGGACATGTCATCATCCAGACTATGTTTATGAAAGGAGACATCAACGGCTTTAATGTCGACAACACCGGCGACCTATATGTCGCTCCATGGCTCGAAGCCGTGAAGAGAATAAAGCCAATGGAAGTGATGGTATACACCATCGACCGCGAGACTCCCGCCCACGGTCTTCTCAAAGCCACCCACGAAGAGCTCGACTCCATTCGCGACAAGGTTACGGCAGCTGGCATTCCATGCACCGCATCATACTAAAAAAGAGAAATGAGGACTTGACGTAAGGACACAAAAAAAGCCAGTTGACAAGCTACAAAGTGTCTCACGACAGTTTGGGCGTTCAACTGGCCAAAACATACATTATCCTATGTTGAAAAATTAATCATATAAAATCGAGTGCAAAGGTAATGGTTTTTCTATAAACCTCCAAATTTTATTGGATTTTTTTCCATATAACCTACATTATTTAATGATTTTAAACACAAAACCCCATCATAGCTTCTCAGTTACGATGGGGATATACCTATGGTACCCACTCCGGCTGCAGCGAGATAGAGGGCGACAGGAGCGCCAAGACCACCTGCGCCGATTATGAGAACTTTACCTTGGCGTATTTTCTCCTGCCCCTCAACACCCACGTCTTTCAAAAGTATATCATACTTTACATACCACAAATATGGTATTTCAAACCTTATATTATATAATAATGTGTAAATAATCAGGGTAATAATTTGGATAATTAAAACCTTTGCAGTAATTTTGCACAAAAATACAACAAACAAAAGATAATAGAAACATAAATGAAGAAACAAACACAGGCAATTCATAGTCGCTTCCAAACCAAAGACGCTTACGGCTCGCTTGCCATGCCCGTATATCACACTGCGGCATACGAGTTCGACAACGCCACTGAAATGGCTGATGCCTTTTGCGGAAAGACTGACGCCCCCGACTACTCTAGAGTGACCAACCCTACCGTTACATATTTCGAAAATAAAGTAAAGGCCATGTGCAACGCTCATGGGGTAATAGCAGTAAGCTCTGGCATGGCGGCCATCAGCAACACCCTGATATGCCTCACTGCTGCCGGGAAAAACATCGTCACCTCACGACACCTCTTTGGCAACACCTACTCCCTCATAGCTGGCACTATGATGAGGTTTGGAGTAAAGCCTCATTTGACCGACCTCACTAACCTGAAGGAGGTGGAGAATGCCATAGACAATGACACCGCATGCATTTTCATGGAAATCATTACCAACCCTCAAATGGAGGTGGCGGACATAGCTGCCCTGGCTGAGATTGCCCATAAAAAGGGAATACCTCTCGTGGCTGACACTACTATGATTCCTTTCACACAGTTCGACGCCCATAGCTTAGGCGTCGACATCGAGGTGGTGTCGTCTACAAAATATCTCTCCGGAGGGGCTACATCAATAGGCGGGCTCGTTATCGACTACGGAACGACTCCTAACTTCACCGACCGCATGAGAAAGGAACTTCTCATGAACCTCGGGGCTTATATGACTCCTCACGTGGCCTATATGCAGAATCTCGGACTCGAGACGCTCGACGCACGCTATCGGGTGCAGGCTGACAACGCTCTACGGGTGGCACAAGCCTTAAAAGATGTTGAACAAATTAAAAGGGTCAACTACATCGGACTGGAAGACAACCCGTTCTACGAACTCTCACGCCGACAGTTTGGCAAAACATCGGGTGCCATGCTCACCATCGACCTGGATAGCCAGGAGGCTTGCTTCGACTTCATCAACCGCCTGCAAGTAGTGAGACGCGCCACAAACCTCTTCGACAACAAGACGCTCGCCATTCATCCCGCCAGCACCATCTTCGGCAACTTCACCCCTCGGCAAAGACAGAAAATGGACGTGCTCGACACTACCATACGACTCTCCATAGGGCTGGAGGATGCAGAGGATATTATTGAGGATATCGTAAGGAGTGTGGAGGGTTAATCTGGGAAGTCATAACTCCCCCAAAATATCCCCATTCGAAACATTAATTTTTAATTCTTTATGTACAATTTCGACAAAATAATAGACCGCACTGGCAGCGACGACCTCAAACACGGCGTGCTGCAGGAGCGATACGGCGATGCTAACCTTTTGCCGTTATGGGTTGCCGACATGGATTTCGAGACTCCACAGTTTATAACCGACGCACTGCGCCGACGCCTCGACCACTCTCTCTTCGGCTATACCATGATGCCAAAGGGCTATTGGCAGCAGGTGGCTGGATGGATTGCCGACCACCACGCATGGAACGTGAAAGAAGAGTGGATGACATTCATCCCTGGCATAGTAAAAGGTATTGGAATGGCTATCAACGTCTTCGTAAAGCCTGACGAGAAGGTCATCATCCAGCCGCCGGTCTATCATCCCTTCCGCCTCACACCGCTCGGCAACCGCCGCGAAGTGGTCTACAACCCGCTGAAAGAGATTGACGGCACATACACCATGGATTTCGACCAGTTGGAACAGATAGCCGACGAGAAATGCCGCATGCTCATTCTCTCTAATCCCCACAACCCCGCAGGCATCTGCTGGGACAAGCAGACGCTGCAACGCCTTGCACACATCTGCCACCAACGTGGCATCATCGTCATAAGCGACGAGATACATTGCGACATGGCTATCTTCGGCAACCGTCACACGCCATTTGCCTCCGTCAGCGAGGAAGCGGCACAGTGCAGCATCACCTTCGGCGCTCCGTCGAAGACGTTCAACATTGCAGGCATCGTTAGCTCCTACTCCATCATTCCAAACGACGAAACCCGCCACCTATTCTATTCTTGGCTTGAGGCAAACGAACTCAATGAGCCTACCATCTTCTCGCCCATTGCCACCATGGCGGCGTTCACACCCGAAGGCGAGGCATGGCGCAAGGAGATGCTCGCCTATATAGAGGGTAACATCGACTTCGTCATCGACTACTGCGCAAAGCATCTGCCGAAAATAAAACCGTGGCGGCCACAGGCTTCATTCCTTGTTTGGCTCGACTGCCGCGACCTCGGTCTCAACCACAGCCTGCTCAACGACCTGTTTGTGAATAAAGCCCGCCTCGCCCTTAACGACGGCGAGATGTTCGGCAAAGGCGGCGAAGGCTTCATGCGACTCAACATCGCCACCCCTCGTGCCATACTGCAAGATGCGCTCGAAAGGCTCAGTAAGGCAGTTCAACTTTCGTAAGCAAATGAAATTGAATGACAACGTAAAGAAATGGCATATCACCTATCACAGCAGCCGCCATACAACAGCCACCCTCGCCATCACGGCAGGAGCCGACATCTCCGCTGTGAAGGAAATGCTGGGTCATGGCAGCGTGACCTCGACGGATATCATTCTTTTGTTATCTCTTCAATTAGGGGTTTAACTTCGTCCTGAGTAAGACCTGTTGCTACAGCAATAATATCCACAGATGCGCCGGAAGCCAACAACCTACGGATAGTGGCTTTCTTTTCTTTAGCCTCTCCTTTAGCTTCTCCTTTCTCCTCCGCCGTGTCAAGCGAGTTCTTGAGGTCGCGATAGGTCTTGAGGCTGTCCTCGTATTCCTTCAGTTCGACTGGAGTGAACTTGGCTATCTCAGCCACCTGAAACAGACGGTCGAATA
>NZ_NPJI01000072.1 GCF_002251435.1 Prevotella sp. P2-180 | reverse complement strand
CTTGTAAAAGGATTAATGATAAGCAACTTTCCACCGATATTGATTCTTTGGAAAGATTCGCTGATAAGTACATGTTGGACTTATATTCCCAAAAAGGGAAGTATTTTGAGGAGAACATCAACCAAGGTCGGCAGTTAGAGAGGCAGGAAAATGCAGTGATGATAAGAAATGGTGTAATACTTTTCATTATCGTTACAGTACTTTTATTGGCGGCTTTGGTGTATGTCTATCTTTCCAAAAGGAAAACCTTACATGCACAAGAGATAAGGCATATTCAGGAACATTATGAAATGGAACTTGAATCACAAAGAAAGGAAAAGGAATATTTGGAAAGAGAGCATAAATTATTGCTTGAATCAAAGAACAAGCAAATAGCCTTGTTGAAAAACGGACTGTTTGAAAGGCTTGAACTTGCGAAAAAGATTAAGGATGCAAAGGGTCAGAGCTGTCATGTCGTTATTAATGATAATGACTGGAATCAACTGCATTCACTGCTTGAAGGTGGAGAAGAGTATTTTGTAAGCAAACTCAAGGAGAGATATCCAAGTCTTAGTAATGATGAAATACAGATGTGTATGCTTATTCGCATTGGACTGTCTAATGAGGATATGGCAAATATCTATTGTATCACCATTAATTCCATGAAACGCAAATTATACAGTTTTAAGGAAAAGATGGGCATTACAGACAATAACAAATCCGTGAGGAACGTAATTCTGGGATTATAGTGAAGTTGATCGATTCAAATGCGATGTAAAATGTAACATTTGGTTTTGATTTTGTTTCATAACCAGTAACAATCTACCTGTCATAAAAGCCATCTAACCGTTTAAGTATTTGTTATTCAGTTGTTATTGCATATTTTAAGAATAAGCAATTGACTACCTGTTTTTCTTGCATATTATGAGTGATTGATGTATTTTTGCAGCAAAAACAAATACCAAGATATGAAAACATTAACTGAAAGATGTATATTTAATAGATTATTACCGGTGGTTATGATTATAACCGCCAGTATAACTGTGGCATGCCATAATAGGGGTGTGAATAAGAAATCTATGGAAGTAAAGCTGTCCAAAGATAATCTTTCCAGCATAGAAGAAGTCTTTTCTGAAATTGACATTTGCTATTTGGGCGATACTGTTGAAACCGAAATCTCGGGTGTCGTGGTGTCTGTCCAAATGCGAGATGGGATTATACTTGTTGAAGGAAGTGAAGGGGTTTTATATGTGTATGACTACTCCGGTCATTTCTTGGGAAACTCAAAAAATGTGCGTGGAAAAGGGCGTGGCGAGTTTAATATAATGACGGGCTATACATATAACCGTTATTCAAAACAAATAGAAGTATTGACTCCTGTTGATTTGTTATTCTATGATACTAACTTTAGGTTTCTCGGTAAAAAGAGAATACCTACAGAATATCCGGAACAAAACAAAAAAGGAACATTCTTTAGGCAGATTTGTGATATTTCAGAATCAAGGCATATTATGCTGACATCTCCTTTAGAAAAAAGACAGAATGAATTAGTTTTATTTGATTCAAATTTGTTAAAAGAGGAATATTGCATTTCATATAACGATTATGAAATTGCAGAGATTTCCATGCAGGAACAGTCCTTTTTCGAGCTTAACAGCCAACAGTATCTCTTCTTCCCTAATTGTGTAACCAATAAGGTGTTTATTTTTGACAGTAATGATGAAAGTTTGGTGTCATATATTAAATACACAGGTGAGGATTTAATTAGTGCAGAAGATGTAAAGCCATATAAAAATAACAGGAATAAAATGTTAGAGTTTTTGGCATTTAAGAGCGCAAAGATAATTCCATTAAGAGGTATGGGTAATGAAAGTCTGATATGCACATTATTCAAGGCTGGTGGAACAACTCGTGATACTTACACTTCTTTCTTTAATGTAAAAAATGGAAATTCAAAAACAATAAAGAACAGGGAGAAAGGTGTTGTCAACTTACCAATCTTTAATAGAATAGAAGGTGATACATTATATGCTATTGTTCCACCTGAGGACGTTAAGAAAATGGAAACACTAAGTATTCTGAATAAAAAAAGCAGGCAGTTGATAAAAACAGCACCTGAAGATGGAAAATATGCCATTGCCAAATATATACTGTCAAGGAGGTTGTCAAACTAAATATTATAAAAGAATAAGAATATAATGGTAAAACAATGAGAGAAAATAATATCATTGGATTCTTGGCGAATGGGCTACATTTGGCAAACAGACTGTCCATAGCAACTCTGTCACATTCAATAATGTTCCCTCGAAAGGCTTATACCTCTTAAGGAATCTTACAAAGGGACACGAGGAGAGAGTGTTTACGTATGAAACCAATTGCCAGATATGGTGGTAA
>NZ_NPJI01000071.1 GCF_002251435.1 Prevotella sp. P2-180 | reverse complement strand
GGGCGGGCGACAACCTTATTAAGGGCAGACTCGTGTGGAGCAGGAATGCTCTTGGAAAGTTGATGGGAATGATGGAGGATGAGAAGGAGGTAAGCATAACGATAATTTAAAATGTAAAGAAAAATGGAAAATCTTAAAGTAAAGAAAATTTTGCCTCTACAGACGGGAGTGTCGGAGAGAGGCGAGTGGAAATCGAGAGAGGTGATACTGGAGGAGAATGACGAGAGAATACAGTATCCTAACCAGTATCTCGTGAGGTTCACCGCCGACAGGGTGAACCAGGTGGACTGTATCAAGGAGGGTGACACTGTGTCGTGCCACTGGTCGTCGAGAGTGAGGGAATACAAAACCAGGGACGGCCGAGAAATGGCGGCGCAGGAACTGAACGGATGGGGAGTGAAGAAAGAAAATGTTTAATTCAAAAAAAAAGTGTTGATTATGAGTAGAACAGTGAAAAATGCCGACATTGATGGCGGCAGGAGTGTGATGCTTGTGGGCGTTGTCCATGTGACAGACCAGAAGAATGTGACGTTTTGTCCCGACGACCCAGTGCCGGGAGTGGTGGAACCGTTTGTGAGGACAGGCAAGGGACAGCTGATGAGAGACGGCACCTTCGACTTCACGCCACAACCGTCGTCAAAAAGGCGAAGGGGAATACTGCTGAAAAAGGTGGCGCACGGAAGACTGTCTGCCACCAAGGACGGGGCGTTTCTGCTGACGCTGAAGGTGTTTAAGCACGAGGGACTTGACGTGGAGAACGTGATGGAAAAGGAAGCTAAGGAAGCAATAGGAGAGGGATTCAGAACATGGCAAAAGTGACGAAAGACGCGAAAGGGGCGGGCGGGGAATTGAGAATACCCCGCCAGGCCCGAGGTCAGGGCGTGAGGGAATGCCTTGACCATGTGGGACCGGAAAACCTGATGCCAGCTTTGTTTACCATAACAGGCACTACAAGCGCATTGGCATCGGAGGTGACGGTGGAGATACATAACAG
>NZ_NPJI01000070.1 GCF_002251435.1 Prevotella sp. P2-180 | reverse complement strand
ATCAATATTTCATATGTAAATTTAACTATAGAGGTGTAGCCCAATTAACTACGCCTCTATAATACTGATAGAATTATGAATAGTAAAATCTATTTGTTATTATTAAGTATTATGGCTTTTTCTTGTACTTCAACTCAGAAAAGCAATAATAACGTAATAAAGCTGAATGGACAGCTTGTAGAAAGTGACTCTGCTTATTATGGTTCGTCACCAATATTATTGTGTGATAATTTTTTGTTTTCACATTCTGATGATGTAGCCTCAAAATGTATTATTAGTGTACTTGAAGATGGTCGTCTCATAAATTCTCAGCCAATTTTTGATGCTGGAAACGGTGAACACGAGTTCCATCGCATAGCCTTGGCTAAAGGTTCTGGAACTGAACTATTTGTATTGGATTATCCAAATTCTTGCAACAAGTTGCTTTCACTTACAAAAATATCATATACAGAAACGATAAGTTCCATTAAGGACTCCAAAGTCTGGAAGAAATTGTCTTTGGCTGCCATTCCTTCCATCAGATGCGTCTTTGACACATTTATTTCGTTATCAGATTCCACCATTTTGATTCCTGGGAGTACCCATAACGAGATTGGCCATATCCTATCTGTGATTGATTATAAAAATCTAACTGTAACCCCATTGAATTATTGGCCTTCAGACGGTATAAAGTGTGATAGTTTGGCAAAGCATTCCATTTATACTGATAATTGCAGAATATATGGGAATAATGACAATCTGTTCCTATATGTCTGTGGAGAAGAACGATTCGCATTCATTTTTTCAATAGAGGGGAACAACATAAAAGTTAAAAAAGAATTATATTCAACTTATCCAGACTATAAGGGAATGAACGGAAATTATATGATAAATGAAAGGTCGGGTAAAAGTTTAGTGACTGCGGCAAACAAGAAGAACATATATGCTTTCCTTGTTGAGGATAAACTAATAGACAAACGCGTTTTCCGCTCAGGAAATGTAATTGAAGTGTATAATTGGGATGGGGTATTGGAAAAGACCATAATGCTTGATAAAACAGGAGATTTTATTAAAGTTTCAGAAAACAATGATAAACTTTATTTGTTTAGTAATAACCTGAAATCAGGCGAATTGGAATTATGGATGTATGATATAAAAGGGGTTTAAAAATCCAACAATATACCCCTTATAATAAGATGATTTTGTTTAAAATGAAAAAAACTATTAATCTTTTGCTGATAATAATAACCTCATTGTCGGGATTTTTATGCCTTGTGTCATGTTCTGAGAATCATGACATCGAAGAGAAGATTTCCTCTTTGCAATCGCAACCCATAAAACTGTGCTTGGATGAGATGCGGTGTAGGAATAAGTATGGCGACACGATAGTTGTGGATAGTGTGAAACCACTATATAGAATGGTAGTGTATGTTGATTCTTCTGCATGTTCACCATGTACATTAGACAAGATGTATGTTTGGAACGAATCAATTAAGAAAGCGCGCAGGTTAGGCAGTATGTTGAAGCATGTATTTATTGTAGCACCTAAGCCAGAACAAATAGAAGATGCATACCTATCAATTGAGTCGAATGGCTTGGATAGCCCCGTATATGTGGATACGGCTTATGCTTTTAGAAAAGCCAATCCCCATTTGCCTGAAGAACGGATGTATCATTCTTTTCTGTTGGATGAAAAAGACAGTGTCGTAATTGTCGGCAATCCAATTGAAAATCCAAAGATAGACAGTTTAATCAATGTGATTGTTTTTAAATAGTATTAATCAAATTTTTATCAAAATGAAAAAGAAAAAGTTAATCACGCTATGTATAGCTGCGGTTGCTGTCATATTAGGATATGGTGGCATGAAAGCTTACAAAAATGTAGGAAACAATAATTTGATGTTGGCTAATGTGGAAGCCTTGACACAAGGAGATGAACCTTCTGCAAAGTCGTGGCCATGTTGGTCGGAATTAAAAAAAGGAGATGGTGTTTGGGTTTGTGGAGCTCCATGCACATTTGTTTTAAATAAGAATGCCAAAGGAGGAGAAGATAGGTGTGCTAAATAATTATCTCAAATTCCGAAATTGCACATTTGTGTATGTACTGTGTTAGTTAAAACAAATGATAAACCATTATTGTGTCAATATATTGTGCATGAATAATTAAAGTGCGATATTTTGACACAATATTAAGAGCTTATTTATTATGAAGACTTTATGGACAATGGTATTTGTACTTATATTGCTTTCTTCTTGTAAAAGAGGAGAATCGAATTTTTTTTGTGAAGAATGTGAAATAGTAATAGATAAAACTGCCCCAATAGAGTTGGAGTCAGAAGTAATAATTCATGAAGATAGTCTATTGTCTCCAAATGATATAACATTGCTTGATGACAAACTCATAATTACATCTTTGGATAATACATCGGCGATATTTAATGTCTTTACTAATAATGGACAGCATATTACTGATTTTGGAACTATTGGTAAGGCAGATAATGAATTTACATTTGGAGCAAGGGTGACTCAAGTAGAAGGACATGATTTCTATGTGAATGATGTCAATACCTGTAGTCTAAAGAAAATGAATATTGACTCTATTATTGATTCAAAGGTTTGTGTAATTTCAAAGTCAATTAAAACAGCACCAAGAGCATTAAATGCTTTCATGGTTGATGATACACTCTTAATCTATGAACAAGAGACATTTGACAATTACGAATTATTCCGTGATAAAATATCAAAGTCCACAAATAATCCAGCCATTAAACTATATGCTCCACGTAACAGCCCCTCAGATTATTATCAAAGTAAAATGTCTTATAATAAGAACAACAATATGATTGTTGCTGCAATGAAAAATAGTAATCAGGTGAACTTTTTAAACATTAATACAGGCTTTCGTAGAGCTGTTAGAATTACCAATGGTAATGAGTATTCACGTGATGGCGATAAACAAAGATATCAATATTATTGTGGTATAACAACAAACTTCCAATATGTATATGCTTTATATATGAATCAAACTTTAGATGATGCATTTGAGAAGAGAAAAAATATGTGCATTCACGTCTTTGATTGGAAAGGTAATTATATTAAAAGTTTGCAAACAAAGGATTACATAATAAAAATATCAGTTGATAAAAAGAACGAATGGATGTATGCATTAGACAATGATGGAAGAGTATATAGATATCCGCTTAAAAATTAAGCAGTTTATAGTAATTCTGTCAAGAATATGTGCCGCTTTTGTGCTGATATATATATTATGGTTGTTGTGCAGGGTTTTCCTGTTCGACCAATTTGTCATACCCACGGAATCCATGAGTCCCACTTTGTTGCCTGGCGACAGGGTGATTGTTGACAAGACGATTGTTGGGGCGCGGCTTTATTCCGACTTCGATTTCGACCCAAAGGGAGGCGAACTGAGGAGCTGGAGGGTAAGGGGAATGAGGCAGATGAAGCGTAATGATATTGTCGTGTTTAACTTTCCGCATCATGAAGGGAGGATAAATTTCATAATCAATAATGTATATGCGAAAAGATGCGTGGCTCTCCCCGGTGACACTATCAGCATAGAAGAAGGGTATTATAGGAACAATAACCACAAGGGTGTGTTAGGGTTGGAGAACGCGCAGAATGCCCTTCATGAAATGACTGACAGTATGATATGGCGTCAGGCATTATACACAATGCCGTTCGACGGACATCTGTCGTGGACTATTCGCAATATGGGACCGCTATATATTCCGAGAAAAGGCGACATCATTCCCATAACGGCTAAGGAGGCTTGTGTATATAGGATGTTGCTCGAATGGGAAACGGGGAAAAAGGTGGATTTCGACTGGAACAGCAATACGGCAAAAATCAACGGGAAGGAATTCACAAGTCATACATTCAGCCACAACTATTATTTTATGGCCGGCGATAATGTATGTGACTCCAATGATTCGAGATATTGGGGATTGGTGCCTGAAGAGTACATAGTGGGAGTTGTGAGATGGGTGAGCTATTCCTTAAACAAGAGTGATGGCGAATTGAACAAGGACAGGGTGTTTCTGTCTCTGATGGATAATTAACAAAACGAGGAATGAAGGAAGTATTGACCATAATAAAGCACAGGGCTGTCGTCAGATTGTCGATGACAGATGTTTGCATTTTCCTGTGGTATGTCTATGTGCTGGTAAGTGCGTTGACATCCACGGTATATCCCAGTTACAATACCGTTTCCAGGGCTACATATATGCTTTCGCTCTTCCTTGCCCTAAGGATAGTGTTCACGGTATCACATATACGGGGCAAGTATGTGATGTGGGGAATCATTATGTGGTCGATGTATGAATTGGGATATGGAATAATTCAGTTGGTGGAAGGCAACAGCAATCATTATCTCTACCCAATGACTGGCACATTTCTTAATCCCGGTCCTTATTCAGCAAGTCTTGCCATTGGGCTCGTGATGTTATGCCAATACCAGAAGGAAACAGGTGATGGTATTGTGATATACAAAGGCTTAACGACGAGACATATTGTGGAAATGATAACATTGTGTTTTGTTATCATTCTGCCATCCACATGGAGCAGGGCTGCCCTCATCTCAGTAGCCTTTTGTTTGGTGCTGATTTATTGGGATATGATAAGGCGGAGGATATGGTGGTTCGTGGGTGTTGGAGTTGTGGCTTGTGCCGTGATGTATATAGCCAAGTCTGGTTCGGCGTATGGAAGGCTTGCCGTAAACTACATAGCGGCACATTGCCTTATGGACAATCCTTTGACAGGTGGAGGTATAGGGAGTTTTTTCCATTCATACGCTGAAAAGACGGCAGAACTCAGTGCCGCAGGACTTGCGCTTGACCCGAAACATATTGACGTGCTGGAATACGCCTTCAACGATTTTTTGCTGATAGGAGTGGAGCAAGGGCTTCTTGGGCTTGCCTTTTGCCTCGCTCTCCTGCTGCTTGTATTCCGTTCGCTGTGGAATAAGTCGCGGGCATTGGCTTACGGACTATTGTCATTGCTGATGTTCTCGTTGTTTTCCTATCCCTTTGAACTATTGCCATATCAGATTGTTGCGGTGATAATCATTGCTTATTCCGCAACGGATGACAAGGGCATCAGGATAAGTGCGGCAATGGTTGGCGTTGTTTCGGTGGTTTTGGCTTTGTTGCCGTGGGATTATTCTATAGCAAAAAAGAAGGCAGAGGATGATTATAGGATGATAGCCGGGATAAGCGACAAGGCTTTTGTCAACGACTATTACGAATTGCTTCCATTGTTGGAAGACAATCGCAACTTCCTTTTCGACTTCGGCAAGATGCTGTCTTTGCAAGGCAGATACAACGACAGTAATGCCATGTTGCGCAAAGGCACCCTAATCTGCAACGATCCGATGTTTTATGTGCTGCAAGGCAATAACTATAAGCAAATGGGACAGAATGACAAGGCGGAGGCTATGTATCGGAAAGCATACATGATAATGCCCAATAGGCTTTATCCGTTATACAAGCTCATGTTGCTGTATAAAGACAACAACGACAGGAAGGGAATGAAGGCGATGGCAACAAGAGTTCTCAATTTCCAGGAAAAGGTGAAGTCGCCTGCGACGATAGAAATGAAGAAAGAGGCAAAACATATAATAGAAGAAAAAAATGAATAAGTGTTTTTTTATCATAATAGCATGGGGCGTGGCTCTATGTGCCTTCGGACAAAACACGCTCTCCCTGCCATCCGCTATGGCTATGGCACGAGAGAGGTCGTATGACGCTATGGTGGCACGGCTCAACTATATGAGCCAGTATTGGAGCTATCGCTCGTTTAGGGCGGAGTTGCTGCCGTCGGTCAATATCTATGGCAACCTGCTCCAGTTCGACCGCTCGATGGTTGAGACACGTAACTTTGACGATGGCAGAATATCTTACGTTGAGAACAACTCGATGAGCAACAGCGTATCGTTGTCCATCGACCAGAACATCGTGGCTCTCGGAGGTAAGCTGTCGGTGCAGTCATACCTGTATAAACTCGACCAATACAGTTATGACAAGACTACATACAACAGTCGCCCCATTAGATTGAGCTACACCCAACCGCTGAGGGCTTTCAACAGTTTGAAATGGCAAAAGAAGACCGAACCCCTGAAATATGAGCAGGCTAAGAGGGCATACCTTGAGGCTATGGAGAATGTGGGGATTCAGGTGGTGAACTTGTTCTTCAATGTGCTGTCAGCCCAGTCGGTGTATAAGCAGAGCTTGGCTAACAAGAAAGACCGTGAGTATCTGTATGAAATAGCAAAGAAGCGGCATGCGCTTGGAACTGTGACAAAAAGTGAGATACTGCAACTCGAACTGTCGGTGCTGAATGCTGACGTGGAAGTGGCAAACAACCTTCTGAATCTCGACAACTGCAAGTTCAGCCTGTTCTCCTATCTGCGAATGGCCGACTACAAGGATATAGAACTTCTGCCGCCATATACCATAAGCGACAAGGCAATAGCGGTGAATGATGTGGTGGAAAGGGCATTGGATAATTCCAGCCACAATATGCAGCAGCAAATCAGTATACTGGAAGCCCGGAAGTCACTTGCACAGGCAAAGGCTAACAAGGGACTGCAGATGCAGCTGAGCAGCGAAATAGGATTCAACAAGACTGCGGAGACTCTTAAAGGAGCGTATAGCGGACTCAAGGACAATGAAATAATAGGTCTCTCGGTGTCGTTGCCCATATTCGACTGGGGAGTGAGCAAGGGAAGGGTGAAAATGGCAGAGGCTGACCTGGAAGCCGCAAAGGTCAGGGTGGAGCAGTCGCACGAGACTTACCTACAGTCGCTGAGGATGTGTGTCATGCAGTATAACGCCCAGGCGTCGCAATGCCGAAATGCGCTCAGGGCACTCGACATTGCCGACGAGAGATATGACATTACGAAAAGGAGATTTGAGATGGGTGCCGTAAGCGTGACTGACTTGAACACGGCACAGCAGGAGGCGGAAGCCGCAAGGTCGCAATACATAAGTCTGCTTAAGTCGTATTGGAACAACTACTATCTGATACAGAAAGAAACTCTGTACGACTGGGAGAGAAACTGTGATATTGTCAATGTTTTCGAGTAAGGAAAGTTAAAGAAGTTAAGGATGTTAAAGAAGATGTTCATAAAGATGTTCAAAAAGAAAGTTGTTGTTTCAGTAATTGTACTTGCTGTTATTGCAGGTTTGGCTTATATCGTTTATTCGTTTGCCAAAGGTGACGGGGCGGACGGGAAGGACGAGGTGAGTAATCAGGAGAGGGAGGAGGCTGTTGTGGAGGTGGATACTATGGTGCTTCGCAGACAGACATTCCAAAAGCAGGTGCTGTGCAACGGAAAGCTGAGGGCTATGCGTATGGCGGAACTCATGTGCCCGAAGGCCGGGGAGATACTGCAAAGCGTGAACGTGAGGAACGGACAACTTGTGGCTGAGGGAACGACATTGGCTGTTGCCGACACCCGTGAAAGAAAGGATGCACTCGAGAAAGCCAAGCACGATCTCGAAAAGGCTAAGGTGGAACTGCAGGACAAACTCATAGGACTGGGATATGACGGAAACACAGACAACGTGCCGGCTGACGTGTTGAAAAGGGTGGAAGTGACATCAGGGTATTACTCGGCACGGTTTGCACTGCGTTCCGCCGAACAGGCACTGCACGACTGTACGTTGAAAGCTCCTTTCAGCGGACGTATTGCCGATCTCGTGGCAAGGCCTCACCAACGTGGTGACAAGTTCTGCACGCTGATAGATGACTCGTTCTTTGACGTGGAGTTCAAGATACTGGAGGCGGAGCTTGTTTCTGTCCGTATGGGTACAGTGGTAAAGGTGTCGCCTTTTGTTGATAATGAACTGTCGTTAACCGGTGCTGTGACGGAAATAAATCCATCGGTGGATGACAAGGGACTGGTGACGGTCAAGGCTCGGGTGAAAAACACATCCAGTAGACTGTTGGACGGAATGAACGTAAGGGTGATAATAGAGAACTCTGTAAGCGGAATGTTCGTGGTGCCGAAGGAGGCTGTGGTGGAGCGTGACGGATATAACGTGGTGTTCGTATATAACCGTGAAACCCACCGCGCGGTATGGACATACGTGGATATACTCTACAGTAATCTCACGAGCTTTGCCATTACGGGATGCGAGCGGAAGAACACCACAGTTAAAGAGGGGGACATTGTCATCACCTCGGGAAATCTCAATCTTGCGGATGACACGGAAGTGAAAGTTAAATAATGAATTGCAGTTATGCTACGAAATATTATCCACCGACCTATTGCCGTGACGATGACGCTCATTGCCATCGCCACTCTAGGTGTGCTTGCCCTCGGGCGCATACCGGTGTCGCTAATGCCTGATGTTGATGTGCCGCGGATAGTGGTGCAGATGTCAGCTCAGGGCAGTTCGGCCCGTGAGATAGAGCAGAGCATGGTGGCACCCATGCGCCGACAACTGTCGCAGGTGGCAGGACTGAAGGACATAGAGTCGTCATCACGCACTGATGCGGGAATAATAACTCTCACATTCAGTCCGGGCAGTGACATGAGTCTGTTGTTTATAGAGGTGAACGAGAAAATCGACCGTGCCATGGGGTTCATGCCTAAGGGAATGGAACGCCCGAAGGTAATGAAGATAGGCGCACTCGACATTCCCGCCTTTTACGTCGATGTGACCGGCGGCAAGCCTGAGCAAACATCCCGGTTGGTGAGCAACGTGATTAGCAAGCGGTTGGAGCAGTTGCCACAAGTGGCGATGGTTGACTACAGCGGACTTACCAAGGCACAGATCTCCATACTGCCCGATGCCGCAAGGGCTGGAGTGGCTGGTATAACAAATGCCGACATAGAGAAGGCTATCAGCGACAACAATATCGTTCTTGAGACACTGAGCGTGAGGGACGGCATTTACAGATACAACATCCACTTCGACTCGCAGATACTCTCTGTGCATGACATAGAAAACATATATATCAGACACAACGGACGACTGTTGCAACTGAAAGACATCTGCAAGGTGGAGGAAACGGCTGCCGTGCGCAAGGGTATCGTTGAGTCTGACGGGAAGAACGCCATAACGATGGCGGTGATAAAACAGAGCGATGCGCAAATGAGCGACCTTCAGCAAAGCGTGGATACGCTGATGGCACAACTCACAAGTGACTATCCTGAGCTACATTTCGCAGTGACCCGAGACCAGACGCAGCTTCTGTCGTACAGTATGAATAACTTGGGATGGAACCTCGTGCTCGGAATCATCATGGCAAGCATGGTGCTGTTTATGTTCATCGGTGGAAGAAGGCTTCCACTGCTTGTTGCCATATCCATACCATTGTCGCTTATACTCACATTGCTATGCTTTTATCTTTTGGACATATCACTTAACATAATATCCCTATCGGGACTGATTCTCGGTGTGGGAATGATAGTGGATAACGCCATTATAGTGATAGACAACATATTGCAGAAAGACTCTTGCAATGAACATAACGTAAGACAAGCGGTGGTGGAGGTGGCAATGCCCATGCTGTCTTCGGTGTTGACCACCTGCTCGGTGTTTGTCCCGCTGATATTCCTCAGCGGAACCGCAGGGGCACTGTTTTATGACCAGGCTATGGGAATAAGCATTGCGCTGTTCTGCTCACTTGCCGTGGCAACATTGGTGATACCGGTATATCATTTCAACTTATGCCGACAATGCCGACCGAGGACTATGAAAGTCAACGTGATGATGGTGAGATGGTATGAAAAGGGAATGCGCCATACACTTCGCCATCCCAAAACAATGATTGCCATTTTTGCAGGTAGCATTGTGATGGTGACAATGCTTCTGCCATTAATACCCAAAGAGCGTATGCCCGAGACACCACATGACGACGCACTTGTCACAATAGACTGGAATGCGGGGATTGTGGCAGAGGAAAACAACAGGAGAGTGAATGAGACCCTAAACCAGGTCAAGGAGTTGGTAAAGGCAAGTACAACGATGGTGGGAGGTCAGGAGTTTATGCTTTCGCATACCAAGAACATCACGGGCAGTGAGGCTGTATGCTACATAAAATGTGACTCGCCAGAGGATTGCGACAAGGCGGTGGAAAGAATAAAGGGATATGTGGCAAGGCATTATCCCAAGGCAAAGGTGGAGGCTGAACTCGCGGCAAACATATTCGACATGATATTCTCTACTGACGAACCTGACTTACAAATCCGACTGCAAAAGCGTGAGGGCGGAAGGCCCGAGGTGGCGCAGACACGGATGGTGACTGACTCCCTGCAAAAAAGATTCTGGCAGACAGACATACCAAGGGTATCTACCGAAACATATATCCGATTTTCCACCGATGCAGAGCAAATGGCATACTATGGTGTGACATACCGCCAACTGTATCTGCGCTTGAAGGAACTGCTTGGGGCAAACAACATATATGAGATAAACAGCGGTGGCGAGAGTGTGCCAGTGGTTGTGGGTCACAACACAATGGACAGTGCGACACTGCTTGGCAACACCATCACCAACGACAAGGGAATAGACATCCCGTTGGAATATCTCGTAAAGGAAGTGCGCAGCGAGGACTATAAACTACTAACGGCAAATGAAGACGGGGAGTTCTCCGTGATAGACATCGACAGAATATCTGAAAGGGAAGCTGAGAAGATGATGGATTACGTAGGAAAGATTACGGAGGACACGCCTGTCAAGGCCTTGTTCCGTGGCGGGTATTTCTCCTCACGCTTAATGATTGGCGAACTCATTATGGTGCTTGCCGTGGCGTTGCTGTTGCTTTATTTCATACTTGCGGCACAGTTTGAGAGCATCATCCAACCGATGATTATTCTTTTGGAAGTGGTCATCGATGTGGCGATGGTGATGTTGGCATTGTATGTTTGTGGCGAATCGCTGAACATCATGTCAATGATTGGCATCATAGTGGCTTGCGGAATAATAATCAACGACTCGATACTGAAGGTTGACACTATAAACAGGCTGTATAGACGAAATAAGCAAGACGGCAACGCCGGAAATCTCCATCTGCTCAAGGCAATAATGACGGCAGGACACATGCGACTGAAACCTATTGTCATGACATCACTGACCACGGTGTTGGCCATCGTGCCGCTGCTGCATCGTGGTGACATGGGTTCAGCCCTGCAATATCCGTTGTCGTTCGCAATAATCATTGGTATGTCAGTGGGAACTATGGTGAGCCTCTTCCTCGTTCCTCTAATGTATTATCTCATATATAGAAAATAGATGAAACACACTTTCTCCATATTACTCGTGATGTGCGTCCTGATGGTCATTGGCGCGGCACTTGTCACTCGACTCGACATAAGCAACGAACCGCGGCCTGAACGGGGCAGAACACTTACCATTTCATATAACTGGAACAACGCGTCGGCTAAGGTGGTGGAACAAAACGTCACGTCACGCATTGAAGCCGTGGTGAGTTCGGTGCGTGGAGTGGAAAAGGTGTCGTCGGTAAGCTGCTTCGGATATGGGCGCGTCACGGTGGAACTGAAACCCAAGACCGACATCTCCGCCATAAAGTTTGAGATAGCGTCCATATTGCGTCAAATGAGGGAAAAACTGCCATCGGGAGTGTCTTACCCCACAGTGTCGGGAGGAGAAGTGGACACTGCCTTGGGGGATGACAACGAGGTGAAACTGATACTCACCTATATGCTCAATGCCGACATGTCGGGCGAGCAGATGCGGCAAATTGCCGAGAAGGAGATGAAAGGCAAGGTGGAAAGGGTGGAAGGCGTTCATCATGTTGACATTACGGGATATGTCACCCATTATATGGAAGTGGAATACGACGCGCGGCAATTGGCGGTTTACGGCATCGGCAGTTCCGACCTTGTGGATGCCATACGCAATTTCTCCGGGCGAGAGGATGTGATAGGCGAGGTTTCTGCCTACAAAGGTAGAGTCACGATACCATTGTTGTTGTCTTCGAAAGAGGAGAGAAAACGGTTTGAGCAGATGCCCCTGAAGAATATCGACGGAAAGATAGTGTATCTTAATAATCTCGCCTCATGCCATATACGTGAACTAAAGCCTGAGAGTTACTATCGTGTGAACGGCATGAACACTATATACGTGAATGTTTATGCCGACAAGGATGCCAATGTGGTGGATGTCGCTTCTGATGTAAAGGATGTGATGAAGTCGTCCCACTCCCTGAACACCTCATTGGCATACGACAGGGCAGAGATACAAATGAAGGATTTCCGCTCGCTGGTAATTCGCTCTTCACTCACCTTGCTCATTTTGCTCTTGTTTGTATGGGCAAGTGGTGGATTCAGATGGAGATATGTCGCGGTGATAAGTGTCTCGTTGCTTGCCAATATCCTCACAGCCGTCTTGTTCTATTATCTGTTCGACATACGCCTCCATCCGTTTTCATTGGCGGGAATAACGGTGTCGTTAGGCATTATCATTGACTCCGCCATTGTCATGACCGACCATTACGCCTACTATCGTAACCGTAAGGCATTCTTGGGCATACTTGCCGCCATGCTCACTACGGTGGGGGCTTTGGTGATTGTGTTTTGGTTGCCCGATTATCTTAGGCGAGACCTTAGGGACTTCTCTGTTGTGGTGATGATAAACCTTCTCGTTGCCGTGGCGGTGGCATTGTTTTTCACCCCGGCTCTTGTTTCCCGGTTGGGAGTGGGGCGCAAGAGAATGACTTCATCAAAAAACTTGCGCTTACGTCTTGCATTATGGTTTAAGCGGCTTTATCTTGGATATGTATGTATGGTGCAGAAACGATGTATTCGTTGTGCATCGCTATTGGTGTTTGCAGTACTGTTTGCAGGTTCTCTCAAACTTTTTGTCGATTCCCTTGACACCAACACGTTTATGCCAAAGGAAGAGGAGATGAAACTGTATATCCGTGCTCAGATGCCGTTGGGCGGTAGTGTGCATGAACTGAACGACAAGGTGATGAAGGTTGAGGCTTTCCTTTCCAAGTTCGACGGGATAAAACGCTATGAGACTTCCGTTCGCCGGCAAGGAGCCACTATCGTGGTTGAGTTTAACGACGAGGCAAGAAACTCAGGATTCCCATATTCCTTGGAGAACCAAGTCATAGGAAAAGTCATTACGATAGGCGGGGCTGATTGGGCTACTTCGGGAGTGAGCGAACGAGGGTTCAGCAACTCGCTCAACCTGCAATACCGTGCAAACAGCATCGAGATTTCGGGTTATGACTACGAACGCCTGTATCGCTTTGCCGAGGATATGGCGAAAGAGATGAGTGAGAACAAGCGTGTGGTGGATATTGCCATCGTCACTCCAGGGCATGAGAATCAGGAAGACGAGTTCTATATGGAGTACGACCGCCGTATGCTTTCTGCAGACAGTGTAAGCATATTAGCCATTCACTCCACTATGCAGAGTATGCTCTCCGACCGCGAAGCCGGGAAGATAGATGTGGGCGGAAGGCAGATGGATGTTACTGTGCATCCTTCCTCTGTTAATTCTTTCGACCTCTGGCAGTTGGGAAATTCTTATATTGGTGTGAATGGGGCGGACATACGTCCGTCGGTATTTATGGATATAACCAGGCGCAAGGCGAAAAATATTATTCCAAGAGACAATCAGGAATATGTGTTGCAGGTGGCATTCAACGTCTTGGGTTCATATACATATACAAGCCGTTACGTAAAAGGTATAACTGACAAGTATAATGCCATGTTTCCTGTAGGTTTCTGTTGTCTTGACAAGACATATGGTTCATACGAGGATGACGGTACGCAATACTGGCTTGTTGGATTAGTGGCGGTTATTATATTCTTCATTCTCGCCATTCTCTTCGAGAGTCTGCTCCAGTCGCTTGCCATAACGATGCTCATACCAGTGTCGTTAATAGGACTGTTCCTTACGTATTCTGTTACAGGAGTGCCCTTCGGCACAGGCGGTTTTGCGGCAATGGTGTTGTTGTCAGGACTTACGGTCAATGGCGGCATATACATTGTTTGTCAATACAACAACTATAGGAGACGCACTGCCCGCAGCTTTGTGAGTGCATTCAACCACAAGGTCATGCCCATTATGCTAACAGTGTTGTCAACCATATTGGGCATGATACCTTTCCTTGCCGACGGCTATGACCAGCAGCCGTTTTGGTTCTCGCTTGCCGTGGGCACAATAGGAGGTCTGTCGCTAAGCGTCGTTCCCTTGGTGTTCTTCCTTCCAGTTGTGCTTACTTCAATCCCTTTGAAGGCACGATGCGTTTGATGGTGCCGTCGGCGTTGAATTTCATTCTGTCGATACACACCTCACGATGCACTCCGGGCTGATATTTCAGGTGGTGCTTGTTGATGCGGTGGTATACGATGTACCATTCGTCGGTGCCGGGCTTTTGTATCACCGAGTTGTGTGCTGTGCCGTAGATTTCGTTTTTCGGGTCTTGAATCATCACAATCGGGTCTTTCGCCACTTCAATCGGTCCGAGAGGGCTTTTTGCCGTGCCGTATGCCACGTGGTAGTTGGGTGAGCCAGTGTCATCCACCGACCACATGAAGTAGTAAAGTCCGTTGCGGTAGAACACGTACGGCGCCTCACGATAGGCGTAGTCTTTCAGAGTGCCGCCTTTCGGAGTCATCACGGTCACTGTCTCGTCCTTTATCTTCGTCATCGACGGCTCAAGTTCTGCTCCTGCCATAAAGCTGTTGCCCCAGTAGAGGTATGGCTTTTTCGACACAGGGTCAATAAACACGTCAACGTCAATAAGCTGTCCGTTGCAGCCAGGATGGTTTTTGGCCAACAGCGGTTCGCCAAGGTCAACGAAAGGTCCCGTTGGCGAGTCAGCCACTGCCACTCCCATCACTTTCCGTTTGCCTTCTATGGGCTGTGCGCTGAAATAAAGGAAGTATTTGTAGCTGCCGTCAGCCTGCTTCACTTCCACGGCAGCCGGAGCCCAAAGGTTTCCTTTTGCCCATTTCACCTGGTCGCTCTTCGCGTCGAGTGCTATTCCTTCGTTAGTCCATGTCTTCAGGTCTGAAGACGAGAACACGAAATACTCATATCCGCCCCATCCTGCCACGCCGTCGGTTGTGGAGTAGATGTAATAACGGCCGGTTTGGTTAGAGTAGAGAATTTCCGGGTCGGCGTGGAATCCCGGCAGAATCGGGTTGCCTTTATCCGTTTTTGCACTGAGAGTTGTGCCCTTGATGAGGGCTAGTAGGAGCATGATGCTTACAGAAAGTTTGCTTTGAAATGTCATGAATAAGTCGATTATTTGTTAATAATTAGAATTTGTCTGCAAATATACATCTTTTTCCTGTTATTCCCACTTTCTCAGATTGTATTTATAGTTAACTAGGGTGTCCAGTTTGTCGTTCCAAAAACGCACTGGATTAGCCCTGTTTGAAATGTTAATTTAAAGCTCTGATATTTAACGTTTTAGTAATAGAATTAGTTCTTTGAAAATTTGTGTATCTCATTGA
>NZ_NPJI01000007.1 GCF_002251435.1 Prevotella sp. P2-180 | reverse complement strand
TAACGACACCTCATCGAATGGTTCACTTGCGTTCAGCTCAGTAATACGTACCTCTCTGCAACGCTCACCACCGCAACGTTTCCGACTGCAGCAGCTTGCAGAGGGTTTGATGCCAGTGCCTGCACACTGACACCGAGAGACCTTCTCTCATCTCATTGGTAGTTACGGCTACATCTTATATGGAAGGTAGCCAACCCTTTATATATAGATGTGCGCCTCGTGGCACACGGACAGGTACATTGGTTCACTCTTTCGGGCTGGTGAACTTGTCAATATGATTCCTTCATCATAATAGTTTGGAATTGGTTTAAAGGCAGCGGCAAATAACTGTCGCTGCTTTTTCTTTTGAAAGAAATTTGGAGAAATGTTTGGAGGAATGGGAAATAGTTTGTATATTTGCAGAAAAATAACATATTATGAGCGAGGACATAGTTGTTGAGAGCATTAAGGATGTGGCAAAGAATGTGCTGCCTGAGAATGCGAAGTTGTTGCTTTATGGTTCCAGGGCAAGGGGGGACTATAGTGAAGGCAGCGATTGGGATTTGCTTGTCATTTTGGATAAGGCAAAGATAGAACAATCAGACTATGACAATATCGTATATCCTCTCACAGACCTCGGTTGGGGCCTCGGGGAAATTATAATTCCAGTGCTTTATACGAAAAAGGAATGGGAATCTATGTCCCCAATGCCATTCTATCAAAATGTTGAACAAGATAAAAGACAATTGGTATGACGCTATCTCCAACGGAAAGAAAGATTGTTGTTGGTCTGGAACTAGAAAAGGCTAATAGTATATTTTCTCAAATAGAAGTGTTGCAAAATGCAGGTTTTTGGGATAATATAGCGAATAGGCTATACTATTCATTATTTCATGCTGTTTCTGCATTATTAATAAATGAAGGACTTCCTGTTAATTCTCATAAAGGAGCCGTATTATTATTTGGACAATATTTCATTAAAACTCAGGTTTTTGATAAGCAATACGGTAAGTTATATTCGCAATTGCAGGCTATGCGTGAAAGGAGTGACTATAATTGTTATTATGATGTATCAAAAGAAGATATTTTTCCTTTGATAGAACCGGTAAAAGAACTTATTGATATCATATCAAATAGACTGCAAGATGCGTAATCAATTCCTTTAAAGGGTCATAGGGACATTGGTTCACTCTTCCGGACCAGTGAACCTGTCACTATGATTTCAGATGGTTTCCTAAAGCCATCCGTTGATTATCAACTTCTCCTTTTTACAGAAGTTATTAATCTCAAAACGTTGGTTTTCGACTGTTTGTTTGTCGCTACTAACACGAATATAACCGTAAATCATAACTTTTTTCTCCAAAGATAGTAAATTCTCGGAATAAATATGTACTTTTGCCATCAATAATTAAGATTTTTGATTATGGACAATACATTCGAAGCACTTCAAGACTTATATGACATTATCGAAAAATGTGAACGTAGGAATGTTAAACTCCCCGAAGACGTTATCCGCCAGATTAATGAAGCGGAGGAGAATATCATACGTGATGAGATTCTGCCGATTATTGGAAAGGACATCGAACCGACACTAAGTCAGATTAAGCGCGACTTGGTCTTGGTGGTGGAATATCACCCTGGTGAACCTGTGAGTGTGGCTCTGTCTCGTAAGACTAAGATAAGTGAGATTGTTGACGCAAAGCCGATTGTAGCTAATCCGCAGAAAGTAAGCAAGCCAGTGAAGAGTGATGAGGCTTATTCAGTGGCAGAACCGCATGAACCGATAAAGACTGTCACTAATCATACAAAAGGGTTGCGGGTGATATTCCCTGATGGTACTGTTGTGTGCAACAAGACTGCTATAGACACGGAGATTGATGTGTTCCGCAGAATCGGTTTTGAGCGTGTGGAAAGGGTAGGGCGAAAGAGAGCTGGTTGGCCTCTTGTTGGCAAGAAGCAACGTCCTGTGGAGAAAGGAAAGATTTGGCAGCATGAGTCTGACGGATGGTTTATATACAGTAACACCAATAACGATCAGAAAAAGGAAGACTTGCAGGCGGTATCTGATTTCTATCATCTGGGATTAAGTATTTCGGATGGGAAACCGGAAAAATAATAATTGTTATTGATATGAAGATACTATTGTGGTCTATATTCCTCGTGATTATGTGGAACTGGATTGTAGGGAAGAGGGAAATGTGAATCTTTCCGTAATCCATGTGATATGTGACGCTCGGGGTTATTGGATGGAGTTGAGAGAAGCCAAAATATTTCAAATAATCTGGGAAAAGTTTGGAGGTATGGAAAATAGTTTGTATCTTTGCTCCCAAAAAATGGAAAGAATATGGAAGCTACAGCATTTTCACCGTATCAAATGAAGATCATTGGACTGATGGAACATGTAAAGTCTGATGAGCAGATGAAGGAGATAGGAAATCTTCTTTCTGACTATTTT
>NZ_NPJI01000069.1 GCF_002251435.1 Prevotella sp. P2-180 | reverse complement strand
CTTTAATTAGGCTTCGAGCCTACCTTCCTATTTGGCATTTGCAGCTTGAAATCCAGAGGGCCTGCAGCAAGTTATAGACTTTGCGTCTGGCGCAACTTCAAGGTTGACCTCTGGCGGTTAATCCTTCCTTTTTACAACAAAGGTAAGAAAAACTGTATATCTAAGCATATTTTTTTCTTTTTTTGACTTTATCGAACGTTAAATATTTTAAGAGTCGTGGATACTCTATTATTCACGCTGCAAAATTAAAGCGCAGTACAAGACAACTTTTTTTTCGCTTCGCTCAAGAAAACTTCTTCCTTAACATCTTATAGTTGAGTACATGCGAAACAAAAATTAATTATTGTTAAACAGAAGGAGAAAGACCTTTCCATATTAGATAATCTCGTGGAATTTTTGTACTTTTGTACCAAGAAAGATTAGATAATAAAGGGAAAAACATTATGATACTTGATATTACATTACGACTTATAACTGCTATGGTTCTTGGTGGAGTAATAGGCATTGAACGTGAGTTTCGCTCAAAAGATGCCGGTTTTCGCACCCACTTCCTTGTGGCACTCGGTAGCGCCTTGTTCACCGTAGTGTCGCAATATGGGTTTGGCATTGACCTCAAAGACTCGTCGAGAGTAGCGGCGCAAGTGGTGTCGGGAATCGGTTTTCTTGGAGCCGGTACGATTATTTTCCAAAAGAATATGGTGCGCGGACTTACTACGGCTGCCGGTCTGTGGGTCACTGCCGCCATCGGTCTTGCATGCGGCACTGGTCTGTATGTTGTGGCGACAATCACCACAGCCCTTGTACTTATAGGCCTTGAGTCGCTACACACTTTTATTCCCCAGTTGGGCAAGGCGGCAGTACAGTTGGGATTTGTAGTCACGTCGAAAAAGACAGTGTCGGAAGTGCTGAAACGTCTTAAGGATGAAGACATCGAGGTAAGCACGTTTGAGATGAAGAGCAGGAGTACTAAGGACGGCGAGGTGTTTGACGTGAGTGCAGACATCCGCGTGAAGCGAGGTGGTCACAACGAGCGCATCCTCAACCTCATCAACGAGTTTGACGACGTCACCATCTCCCATCTGGAATAACGGAGGACAGGTCACAGGCCTGCAGTTATTATGCGGCAGGCGGTCGACAGCGGCGGATAAGGCGGACACTATAAATAATGGTTGGAGGCTGCAAGCGGCGTGGAAATGCCATTTGCAGCCTTCATTGTGTTTGTAGGAATAGCGCTGTACGCCCAGAAGAAGGCGTATATCGACATATCAATTAATTTTCAATACGAAAACATTTCCTTTGCATTACAAACAAGTTACATAACGAGAATGTAAACATTTCGTAGTCAAATTGAAAAACAACAGGCATACCTTTGCAGTGATTTTTAAAGCATTTTATATAATGTTGTTTAAAGAGTATTGAATATGTTGTATTTTTAATTTGTTTGAAATGGATATAATTAGAAAAAGTATTTGCCTTGTTGTGGTATTGGCCACCGCCATTGCTGCCGATGCCCAAAGGTTTATGTTCAAAGGTAGTGTGAAGACTGCCGAGGGAAAAGCTATCCAAGGGGTGGTGGTGAATAATGGTACCGACTTCACTACCACTGATGCCAAGGGACAGTGGGCACTATCCACCGACACTTGTGTAAGCAAGTTTGTGCATATTTCCACACCTTCCGACTATGTTCTCCCCAAGAGCAAGTCGATAGCCAGCGGCTTCTATGTCAGTGTGGCACAGTTGGTAAAAGATAAATGTCGCCACGACTTTGTTCTTCAGCCACGCGACACCAAGGACAATACATTTTATTATATAGCAATATCCGACCCGCAGGTCAAGAACGCCAAGCACGTGGAGTTGTGGCGCAGTCAGACGGTGGAGGACCTGAAGGCTACAACAGCCGACCTGAGCAAGGAGCACGAGGTGGTAACCATGGCGCTTGGAGATATTGTATGGGATAACATGCGATTGTTTGACGACTATACAGAGTCGATGCAGGGACTGCCTATCACAGCCTTCCAGTGTATAGGCAATCACGACTTCGACAAGCGTTATCAGGCTCTTAACAACATGCCATACGGCAGCGGAGCGTATGGCGAACAAGCATATTGCTCACATTTCGGTCCTACCGACTACTCCTTCAATATTTCGGGAGTGCACGTAGTGACAATGAAGGACATCAACTATATGGGCAAAAAACTCTACCGCGAACAGATAACCGAAGCCCAGTTGGAGTGGTTGCGTCGCGACCTCAGTTATGTGCCAAAGGGCAGCATGGTGATAATCAACATGCATGCCGCCTTGTGGAATCCTGTGGGAATAGATGGTAATGTGTATAATGCCAACGACTTGAAGGCGGTGCTCAGTGGATATCGTGTACATATATTCAACGGACACACCCATTTCTTCCACAACAACACTGTAGGCGACAATATTTACGAGCACAACATAGGTGCGGCATGTGGCGCTTGGTGGCGAACAAATGTCAACCGTTGTGGTGCCCCCAATGGTTATCTTGTCGTAAAGGCAAGTGCCGATTCTCTCACATGGCAATATAAACCCACGGGCGGCGACTATTCCCAACTGATGAGGGTGTATTCAAAGGGAGAATTTCTTTCTCAGCCATATAGTGTTGTGGCAAACGTGTGGGATTGCGACTCTCTTACCACCGTCGAGTGGTATGAGGACGGACAGTATCGCGGAAAGATGGAGCGATTCACAGATAGCGACGAACTTTATCTGCAGTCGCGTGAAAGTCATAAGAAGGAATGTCTCACTACCCATCTATTCAAGGCAACCCCCGCATCGGGAAGCCGTGAGGTGAAGGTGGTAGCGAAGAACCGGTTCGGACAGGTGCAGTCTGAGACTGTAGATTTGGAGCGTGCATGGCTCAAGGCCCTCTCTTCAGACAAACGCCCCAAGGTGATAGCCCATCGTGGTTACTGGCGTTATGCGGGAGCAGTGCAGAATTCCCTTTCATCGCTTCGTGCCTCAGCCAAGGCCGGGGTGTATGGCAGTGAGTTCGACGTGCAGATAACCGCAGATGGTGAGGTGATAGTGAACCATGACCCGCATCTCGGAGGACTGCCTATTGCAACGAGCACTTACGCCCAGTTGGCCAAGGCGCGCTTAGGCAATGGTGAGCCTATTCCCACTCTCGCAAATTATCTCGACGAGGCCAAGAAACACAACGACCTGAAGATAATCCTCGAGATAAAGAAGCAGGCAAACGACTCGGTTGAGGCTGTATTGGTGAGCAAGGCAATGGATGCAGTAAAGGCAAGCGGACTGTCGTCGAGAGTGCAGTATATATCGTTCAGCCAGTTTGTGTGCGACGAGATAATCCGCAACGACAAGGCAGCCGATGTTGCATATCTTGGCGGAAACATGTCGCCAAAGGAAGTCAAGGAGCATGGTTTCTCCGGCATCGACTATTCTATGGATGTACTGCGTATTCATCCGGAGTGGATAGGCGAGGCACATAAGTTGGGACTTACCGTAAACGTATGGACTATAGCCACTGAGGATCACTTGAAGTTTGTGACTACACTCCATCCCGACTTCATCACTACCGACATCCCCGAGGATGCGTTACGTCTGTTGGCAAAATAAAAAAGAATATTTATTAATTGAATAAGGTGTATGGAAAAGTATGCATTATGGAGTCTGTCATTGATAGTCCTTACGTTGGTGTCTTGCAGTAGCGATGCAGGTGTAGAATCGGTTGCTGATGAATTCAGCGTGAAGTTCGATTTGCCACAGATGGTGGATGTGACCAAGGGTGGGGAGTATGTCTTTATGGTAGAGAACGGCGAAGCACCCGTTGCCTCCGACGTGTTCATCCTGGAGTCGGGCGAAGGAATTTCCTATATATGTCCTTTCGTCAACATTTCCAACGAGAGCTTCACGGTAATGATTCCCGCCGAATGTGAAACAGGCTACTATAAGGTATATCTGAAGCGAAACGACCGCAAGAGGCAGATAGGACAAATCTATCTCAGTGTCGGAGAGAAACTCAACTTGACGGTAGACGCCGGCACCACTGTCTATGGCAGGGTGGCGTCGGAAGAGGGCGGCATAAAGGGAGTGGTGGTTTCTGATGGTGTAGAGGTGGCAGAGACTGATGAAGACGGCATCTACCAACTGAAGTCTGACAAGAAATGGGGATATGTCTTCATTTCCATTCCAAGCGGATACGAAGTGTCTTCCGACGGAGTGCTTCCGCAATTCTTCCAGCGTCTGAAGGCGAATGCCGGTGTGCCTGAACGTCAGGACTTTACGCTGACGAAGGTGTCGGGACAAGACACATACAAGGTATTGATGCTGGGCGACATGCACCTTGCCAACCGCACAGCCGACCTTAGCCAGTTTAGTGACTTCACCGCCGACCTCAACAATTATCGCTCTGCTCATCCGGGCGAGAAGATGTATGCCATAGCATTGGGTGACATGACATGGGACCTCTATTGGTATTCCAACAATTTTGCAATACCCGAGTATCTGAATACCATCAACAAGCAGGTGAAGGACTTGCAGATATTCCATACCATAGGCAATCACGACTATGACTACAAAGCCGTCAACGACTTCGACGCCGAGAGCAAATACATCAACTATATAGCTCCAGTGTATTATTCCTTTAATATAGGTAAGATACATTATGTAGTGATTGACGACATAGATTGCGACAGTTACGACGGCACCACTTCGCGCAACTACGAGAAGCGCATTTCGCCCGAACAGTTGAGCTGGCTCGCCAAGGACCTCGCGTATGTCGACAAGTCAACGCCATTGGTGGTTGTGATGCACGCGCAGCTGTTCTATCCATCGGAAAGCGACGGCTTCAAGGTAGACCATGACGTGACCAACACCGCACAATTCCTCAACCTGCTCAAAGGATATAAGGTAAACATAGTGACTGGTCACACCCACATGAATTTCAATGTCACCCCCGAATCGCCTGTAACACAAGGACAGGAGATATACGAACACAACACCGGAGCCATCTGCGCCTCATGGTGGTGGTCGGATTATCTTACTCCAGGCATACATATCAGTCTGGACGGAACTCCAGGCGGATATGCCATATGGGACGTATCCGGCACCAAGCTCCAATGGATATACAAGGCCACCGGCACATCAGAAGATTATCAGTTCCGCAGCTATGACTTGAATAAGGTGCACTTCTCCCTTGCAGATGTACCGCAGATGCCATCCAATATTTCAGCCACGGTAAAGAACAAATATATGCAATATGTGAATGCCTATCCGGAGAACAGTGACAACGAGGTGTTGATAAACATCTGGAACTGGAATCCCGCATGGACACTGACAGTGACCGACGAGAAAGGCAACAATCTTGTTCCGGAAGCCGTTTGGGCTTACGACCCGCTCCATGTTGCAGCAGTGTCAGTAAAGCGATTCAACTCGGCAAGTCTATCATCCACACCCAACTTCATCACCGAGAAATTTCCACATTTCTTCAAGGTGAAAGCAGGTGATGCCGACACCGACCTGACAATCACCGTAAAGGATGAGTTTGGGCATACGTGGACAGAGGAAATGCAGCGTCCGAAGGAATTCACTACCGATGCCTACAAGCTGAAGTAATACAGGATAACAGGAATATTAATTAATTCTTATACAATTTTTTATGAAACTATTTAAAACTTCTCTTTTGTTTCTGCTCTTGATATTAATAGAGAGTAATCAGGCTCTCTTTGCCCAGGGCAGAATGGTAGCGGGAAAAGTCCTGGACTACCAAGAGGAACCCCTTGTGGGTGTAACCATCAAGGTGGTAGGCGCCACCCAAGGCGGCATAACCGCCGCTGACGGTTCTTTTAAGGTTCATGCCCCATCGGGAACCGTGTCATTGGAGTTCTCCTATGTAGGCCACAAGACACAGGTTGTCAAGGTGACATCAGGACAGAACGACATCACCGTCCACATGCAGGAAGACGCCACCCTGCTGAACGAAACTGTGGTTGTGGGTTATGCCACACAGAAAAAGGTCAACCTGACTGGTGCTGTTGCGACCGTGGACAGCAAGTCGCTCGAAAACCGTGTTACCCACACCGTAACCAACATGCTGCAAGGTGCTGTGGCAGGTCTTAACATCACCACCTCATCAGGTGTGCCTGGCAATTCGCCCGCCATCAATGTGCGTGGTGTGACTTCTATCAACGGGGCAGAACCGCTGATATTGATTGACGGTGCAGTGGGTGAGCTCGACAGGGTGAACCCCAACGACATCGAGTCTATCTCGGTCATCAAGGATGCCTCGGCGGCAGCTGTCTATGGAGCCCGTGCGGCTTTCGGTGTCATCCTCGTCACCACAAAGTCGGGTTCAGAGCAAAGCGGAAAGGCAACAGTGCGTTATAGCGGACGTTTCGGTTGGGAAGCGCCTACAACATCCACTGATTATGAGACAACAGGATATTGGTCGGTATATACCGTCAACAAGTTCTGGAAAGCTGATTCGGGAACATTATATATCAACTATACCGACCACGACATGCAGGAACTCCTTGCCCGCGTGAACGACAAGACCGAAAACCCCGACCGCCCATGGGTGGTGGAAGAGGAACGCAACGGTAAAAAGCAGTGGGTTTACTATGGCAACTACGACTGGTGGCACATGCAGTATCGCGACAACCATCCTGTGCAGCAGCATAATATCTCGCTCAGCGGCGGTACAAAGGACATCAAATACCTCGTTTCAGGAGCATACGATTATCAGCAAGGTATCCTGAGAGAAAACCCTGACATATACAAGAAATACAACCTGCGTTCAAAGATTGACTTCACCATCAACAAGTATGCCACACTGAGCAACAACACGTCATTCTACGGTTCGCAATACACCTTCCAGGGTGACGGCGACGTGGAGAACACACTCGCTTACGGAGCGCGTCACGCATTGGCATGCTTCCCCATGAAGAACCCCGACGGCTCATGGCTCTACAGTACGCCATATCTGAACTACAAGGTGGGCAACGGACGCCACATCATCCTTGGAGAAGGCTCTCACCGCAATGTGGAGCGCAGCACCGACTTCTCTAACACCACACGTCTCGTCATCAAGCCCATCAAGTCGTTGAGCCTTACAGCCGACTTCACCTATCGTCTTTATCAGACGCGCAACACAAGCCGTTCAAACAATATGTACTACAGGGATTATCCTGATGCAGAGATGGGAGTATATGCCACCGGTGCTGGTGCCAACCGTTTGGACGAATCGGTGAATACAAGCAATTACTATTCCACCAATGCCTATGCCAACTTCGAAGACACATTCAACGAAGTGCATCACCTTACAGTCGTAGCCGGTTTCAACTACGAAACTCTTAGAAAGAAGAATGTGTCGGCTTATGGTGAATATCTCTCATCCACAACACTCGACGACCTCAACCTCGTGGGACAGAACCCCGAAGGCGAGACCATCACCGGTGTGGGCGGCGGACAGAGCGAATATGCCCTGATGGGATTCTTCGGACGTGTCAACTACGACTATAAGGGACGTTATCTGTTTGAGGTCAGTGGACGTTACGACGGAACATCCCGATTTGCAAGCAACAGCCGTTGGGGATTCTTCCCCTCAGGATCTGTGGGTTGGCGTATCTCTGAAGAACCATTCTTCAAGCCTGCACGCAATGTTATTGACAACCTGAAACTGAGAGGCTCATACGGTAGTCTTGGCAATCAGAACGTGTCGTCGTATTACACCTTCGTGCGCACGGTTTCCATCAACGACTTCGCTGCATATTCCTTCGGAGAAGGCAGTGCCATGGCAAAGTATTCTACTCTTGCGGCTCCTTTGGCATCCGACCTGACATGGGAGACAGCCCAGCAGTGGGACTTGGGTATTGACCTCACCATGATCAACAATCGCCTGAACATCACCCTCGACGGATATATCCGAAACACCGTGAACATGCTCACCGAAGGTGTGGAACTGCCTGCCGTATATGGTGCCAGCGTGCCCGACATGAACACAGCCAACCTGCGTACCAAGGGATATGAGTTTTCTGTAGTGTGGAGAGACAAGGTGACACTGGCAAAAAAACCGTTGGAGTATAGCATCGGATTCAATCTGAGCGACTACAGGAGCTATATCACCAAATACGACAACAAGGACAAGACCTTTGCCAAGAGCTATTACGAGGGCATGAGACTGGGCGAGATCTGGGGATTTGTCACCGACGGATTGTTCCAGACCACCGAGGAGGCTCAGGCATACGCCCAAGAAGTGGATTTGAGCTACATCAACAACCGCATCACCGGTGGATGGCAGGCAGGAGACCTGAAATTTGTAGACCTCAATGGCGACGGAATACTGGGCATTGGAGGCAACTCGGTCAACGACCCCGGCGACCGCAAGGTGTTGGGTAATTCGCTCCCAAGCTTGTCTTATGGTATCAATGCCAGTGTGCGTTGGGCAGGCGTAGATGTGTCAGTTTTCTTCCAGGGCACAGGCAACCACTATTGGTATCCAGCCGGTCAGGCCATGCAGTTCTGGGGACCGTATTCTTATCCTTATCTGACCTACCTGCAGAAAGACTTCCTTGATGATGTATGGGCAGAGGACAATACAGATGCATATTTCACCCGTCCTATGGCATATTCAGCCACTTCTGGTCCGCTGAGCAAGGTCAACGACCGTTATCTGCAGAACCTCCGCTACCTGCGTTTCAAGAACTTGACAATAGGATATACCGTTCCGTCAAGTTTGACAAAGAAAATCGGAGTTGACTTGGTGCGTGTTTACTTCTCGGGTGAGAACCTCTTCTACTGGTCTCCGCTGAAAGAGCATACCAAGTACATCGACCCCGAAGGAGCCCTCGACAGAGACGGAGCATATAACAATGCCTTCTATCCTTGGCAGAAGACCTTCATGTTTGGTATAGACATTACATTTTAATCATCATTAATTATATATATAATGAAACGAATAATTATAGCAGCTTTGGCAATATCGTTAGGACTGACGTCGTGCGATGACCTGCTCGACTTGGAGCCGAAAAGCCTGATTTCACAGGTTGATTACTTCAAAACGGAAACCGACCTGCAGCTTTTCACTAACTCTTTCTATAACAACCTGTTAGACAAGTCGCCATACGACGACCAAAGTGACGTATATATACAGCAGAATCTCTCCGACGAGATGATGGGTGGCACCAAGCGCACTGTGCCCGCTTCGGGTGGCGGATGGACATGGACCGACCTGCGTAAGATGAACACACTGTTGGCTTATGCCGACCAGTGCTCTGACAAGAATGCCGTGGTGAAATATACCGCATTGACACGGTTCTTCCGTGCATTCTTCTACTTTGAGAAGGTGAAACGATTCGGTGATGTGCCTTGGTATGACACCGAACAGGGTTCGGATGACGAGGCTCTCTACAATCCTCGCGATTCACGAGAGCTCGTCATGACACACATGATTGAAGATATTGACTATGCCATTGAAAATCTGCCCACCGACAAGGAGGAGAAGAGCGCACCATATCGTGTCACCAAATGGGCTGCCATGGCACTGAAGGCACAGTTCTGCCTCTACGAGGGCACCTACCGCAAATACCACAATTTGAATCTGGAGGGTCATGATTATTCATACTACCTCGAACAGGCAGCTGACGCGGCTGAAGAGCTGATGACAAAAGGCCCGTACAAGCTATATACCACAGGACATCCCGAAAGCGACTACCTGAATCTCTTCGCCGAGGAGGATGCCAATCCCGATGAGTATATACTCGCAATCAAGTTTGACTACGGACTATCCATCTATCACAACGCCACGGCTCACGCCTTGTTGGCAACACAGGGACGCCCGGGACTGACACGCAAGATGGTGAACACCTATCTGATGAAAGACGGTACCGCATTCACCGACAAGGCTGGATGGCAGGAGATGACATTCATCGACGAGGTGAAAGACCGCGACCCGCGCTTGGCTCAGAGCATACGCACTCCGGGATATCATCGTATTGGCAAGACCGAGGTGCTTGCCCCCGATCTCTCTATCAGTGTCACAGGCTATCAGCCTATTAAGTTTGTACAGGACCCCACTGCTTCGGGTGGCAATGTTGACCGCAACGACCGTTCCACCTGCGACCTTCCAGTGTATCGTTATGCCGAGGTGCTCCTCAACTATGCCGAGGCAAAGGCTGAATTAGGAACATTGACACAGGATGACCTCAACAAATCTGTCAACGTGATACGCAAGCGTGTCGGAATGCCCGATCTCAACTTGGCAAATGCCAACGCCCATCCTGACAGATACCTCTCTTCGGAGGAAACAGGCTATCCCAACGTCACTGGCGGCAACAAGGGCGTAATACTTGAAATACGCCGCGAGCGCACTATCGAACTCATGCAGGAAGGTTTCCGCTTCGACGACCTCGTGCGCTGGAAGGCAGGAAGCTGCATCAACCAGTCGCTCATGGGAATGTATTTCCCCGGTGCCGGACAGTATGACCTCACTGGCGACGGAAAGGCCGACGTGGTGCTCTACGACAAGGGAACGGCAAAGCCTGAGACCGCATCCGGCACTCAGGTGTATGAAATAGGAAAAGAACTCATCTTGTCGTCCGACAACAAGGGTTACATCTACTATCACAAGAATATCCCCCGCACCAATTTCTCGGAGGAAAGAGACTATCTTTATCCTATTCCAATCAACGAGCGCTCGCTCAATCACAACTTGACGCAGAACCCCGGTTGGGATGATGGACTTTCATTTTAATACATAAAAATATGAAACGTATAAATTATATAATGACACTGGCCCTGTTGCTGTCAATGAACCTTCTGTGGAGTTGCAGCGACGATGAAAGCACGCTTTCCAAGGCCGTATTGACAAGTGCCAAGGCTTTGAACTTCGAGGCTAACGGCGCGTCAGAGAAGATAATCACCGTGTATGCAGATGCCGATTGGGTTACCGAGGCTCCCGAATGGGTGACTGTGACTCCAGCCTCCGGCACTGGCACAATGGATGTCACGATTTCAGTAACCGACAATATGCGCGATGGCGCTATCGACAATCCTCGTGAGGAAGCCTTGGTGTTCAAGGGCGCAACCTTGGCCAGCAGGGCAGAGGTGATTATCACACAGGATGGTGACAAATATCGCGACTGCAAGGAATACAAGCTCAGTGAGATTGCCTCTCTTGACGACAAGACGGTTGTCACAATAAATGACATCATCGTAAGTGCTGTCACTTCAGATGGTTTCGTCGCTTCCGACGCACAAAGCAATGCCAACATCTTGTTTAAGAGCAATCAGACGGTAAGGATTGGCGACAAGGTTTCGGTGAAGGGCAGCAAGACTTCTGACACTCAGAAGCTCGCCTTGGTTGAGTGTGACGAGGTGACAGTGTCTTCTACAGGCAATGTCGTTGCTTATCCCACTGTCACCGACATCACCGCCAAGGTTGACTCTTACAATTCCACCTCACGCGACTATATCTCGGTGAGCGGAGTGCTCGACGGCAACAACATCATTGTCGATGGTGCAGAGAATGAAGTGTCTGTCATCGATGCTTCAGCCTCGCTTGATTTGGCTTCGATCAATGGACATAAGGTGACTGTCACTGGTTTCTTCGCCGGTGTGGCTGCTCCTGCCCTTAGATTATTGGCTGCTACGGTTCAGGACAACGGTGTGTATGAGGTAATATATTTCTCTGATGATTTCGAGTGGCTGCAGCCATGGTCTGACAACAGTGGTGCAGGACAGACTGTAGAGAACGACGGCAGCGGTACTGCTCCCCAGATTTATGCAGCTGCCAACGAGGCTGGCGAGCTGGCTTCAGACGCCCTCGAAGCTCGTGGCTACACACTGGAGGAAATACCTGGTCACGCCATCTATCTGCAGAAGAACTATCTGAAGTTTGGCAAGACTGACTATCAGGCTGGTCTCACACTGCCAGCCTTGACCGATGTGCCTGAGAACACCAAACTGACCCTCTCGTTTGACTGGGCTCCGATGGTGGGTAGCACTCGCAAGTTCGACCCTGTTAAGTTGATTGTATCAATCACAAATGGCAGTCAGACGGTTGAACTCGATCCTATAGATCACAATTTTGTGAACGAGGTAGATAAGTTGGAGTGGCTACATGCCGACGTGGATATTGATGCATCTTTGGTTACCAAGGACACCCGCATCAGCATCAAGTCTGATGGTTGGGGTGACACCAAGGCCACAACAGGTAGCAGTGTCTATCGCCGTTGGTTTATTGACAACATCAAGGTGGTGAAGAGTAAGTAAGTCAATTTTTTGCAAGATAGATAAGTTAAGGAAGTTAAGGGAGTTAACTTCCTTAACTTTTTTAATTCCTTTAACTCCATAAGGTTTGCATTGATAAAAATTAATACGTACATTTGCAAGCAATTTCTTAATTACTCAACATAGTATCATGGCGGTTCAAGCAAGATGTACATCGGACGCCATGTTGACGGAGGTAATCTTGCTTGGAATATTCCCATAGGGTCAGTCTGCCTCTGACCCTAGTATAGCTTATCCTTTAGATAGTGGCCGGTGATGCTTTCCTTGCATCCGCTAACCACTTCCGGCGTGCCGCACACTACCACATTGCCACCGGCATCGCCTCCGTCGGGTCCCATGTCGATGATGTGGTCGGCACATTTTATCACGTCCATGTTGTGTTCAATTATTAATATGGTGTGACCGCGTTCTATGAGTGCTGCGAATGACTTCAGCAGACGGTTGATGTCGTGGAAGTGAAGTCCGGTGGTGGGCTCGTCGAAGATGAACATCGTGGGCACCTGCTTCTCCTGACCTATGAAGTAGGCGAGTTTCACACGCTGGTTCTCGCCTCCGGAAAGGGTGGAGGAGCTTTGTCCGAGACGTATGTATCCGAGTCCTACGTCGTATAGCGGCATGAGTCGCTTGGCTATGAGTGATTGTCCGTGGGTGGTGAAGAACTCGATGGCTTCGCTTATGGTCATGTCGAGAATGTCGCTGATGTTTTTGCCGTGGAACCTCACTTCGAGAATGTCGTGCTTGAAACGCTTGCCGTGGCATGCCTCGCAGGGGAGCACTATGTCGGCCATGAACTGCATCTCCACGGTTATCTCGCCAGCACCCTTACATTCCTCGCATCGCCCGCCGTCGGTGTTGAACGAGAAGAACTGAGGGGTGAATCCCATCTGTTTCGCCAATGGCTGTTCGGCCATGAGGTCTCTTATGGCATCGTATGCCTTTACGTAAGTGGCTGGGTTTGAGCGTGAACTCTTTCCTATCGGGTTTTGGTCTACAAACTCAACATGCTTTATTGCGGTGATGTCGCCACTTAGCTTGCTGTATTCTCCAGGAGTGTCGCACACCTCGCCTATGTGACGTTTAAGGGCGGGGTAGAGTATTCCCTTGATGAGGCTTGACTTTCCCGAACCGCTCACTCCAGTCACCACGGTCATCACGTTGAGCGGAATCTCCACGTTTATGCCTTTGAGGTTGTTCATGCGTGCTCCTTCAATCACTATGCGTCGGTTCCATCTCCTGCGGCCTGTGGGCAGTGGGATGGAAAGCTCTTCGGAAAGGTAGCGCAGGGTGTATGACGGATGCGGGGTGGGGGAGGAGAGTGTGGCGGCTGGCGTCAGTGGTCCTTCGTACACTATCTCTCCACCGAGCCGTCCGGCGTCGGGACCCACGTCGATGAGGTAGTCGGCCTGTCGTATTATGTCTTCGTCGTGTTCCACCACGATGACCGTGTTTCCAATGTCGCGCAGTTTTTTCAGTACGGCAATGAGCTTGTCGGTGTCGCGGCTGTGGAGCCCGATGCTTGGCTCGTCGAGAATATAGAGCGAGCCGACGAGGCTGCTGCCGAGCGACGTGGTGAGGTTGATGCGCTGGCTCTCGCCTCCGCTGAGCGAGTTTGAGAGGCGGTTGAGGGGGAGGTAGCCGAGTCCCACGTCGAGCAGGAACTGAAGTCGGTTGCTGATTTCCACGAGCAGTCGTTTCGCCACCTGTGCGTCGTGGTCGTTGAGCTGGAGGTTGTCAAACCATTGTTTCAGCTTCACTATTGGCATTTCCACAATGTCAGATATGCTTCGACCTCCAATCTTCACGTAGTCGGCCTCCGGCTTCAGTCGTGTGCCGTGGCAGCGTGGACAGGTGGTCTTGCCGCGGTATCGGCTGAGCATGACGCGGTATTGGATTTTATATTGGTTTTCGCGCACCATCTCGAAGAAGGTGTCGATGCAAATGCGGTTTCTTGGCGTTTTGTGCTTTTCTGAAGGCAGGCCGTGCCACAGCCAGTCTTTCTGTTCGCGGGTGAGGTTGTAGTATGGCTCGAAAATGGGGAAGTTGTCGGCTGCAGCCCTTCGGCAGAATTCCTCTCTCCATTCTTTCATCTTTTCCCCGTTCCAGCATACGGCACATCCGTCGTATACGCTGAGCGACGGGTTTGGCACCACAAGGTGTTCGTCTATGCCCATCACCTTTCCGAATCCCTGGCATTCAGGGCAAGCCCCTGCTGGAGAGTTGAATGAGAACATATTGTCGTTGGGCTCTTCAAACTCCATTCCGTCGCATTCGAACCGTGTGGAGAAGTCGTAGCTGAGCATTGATGGCATGAACATGATGCGGCAGACGCCCTTGCCCTCATAGAAGGCGGTCTCCACGGAGTCTACAAGACGTGACACCCCGTCTTTCGACATGTCCACCGACATGCGGTCTACTGCAATGTATATGTCGTTGGCCACGTTGTCGCCACAGGTTTCGAGATAGTCGTCGATGCGTTTGAAGTCGCTGTCGACAAAGATGCGTGCATAGCCTTGCAGCATGGCGGCCCGCAACTGTTCTGCAGCCGTTCGTCCTGCTGAACATATCAGTGGAGCCATGACGACAAACTTTGTGCCTTGCGAATACTGGCTGACGCACTGTATGATGTCTTCAGTGGAATGTTTCTTCACCTCGTTTCCGCTTATGGGCGAGTAGGTGTGACCCGCGCGGGCGAAGAGCATGCGCAGGTAGTCGTAGATTTCTGTCGAAGTGCCCACGGTGGATCTTGGGTTACGGCTGGTCACCTTTTGTTCTATGGCAATGGCCGGTGGTATGCCCTTTATATAGTCGCATTCAGGTTTGTTCATTCGCCCGAGAAACTGTCTGGCGTATGCCGACAGGCTCTCCACATATCTTCGTTGTCCTTCGGCATATAGGGTGTCGAAAGCCAGCGAGGACTTGCCGGAGCCGCTGACACCGGCAATCACTATAAACTTGTTGCGCGGTATGTTAAGTGACACATTCTTGAGGTTGTTCACCTTCGCGCCTTTTATTTCGATGTATTTGTTCATTGCGTCATTGTTATCAGATTATCCTCCCCACCTGATACACCACAGCCGACAGTATCCATGCCAATGTGGTGGTGTAGAGAGCTGAGAAGAGGGCCCAGCGCCATGAGCCGCTTTCGTTCTTTATTGCCACCATTGTTGCGAGGCAGGGGAGGTAGAGCAGGATGAAGATGAGGAAAGAGAAGGCCACGAGAGGCGTGATGCCGTCGGCTTCCATGTGCTGACGCATACGGTCGTATTTCGTGGCGTCGTCGGCATGGTCGTCTTCCTGGTCGCCATAAAGCACTCCCATGGTGGATGCCACAATTTCCTTTGCTCCGATACCCGACATCAGGGCCACGTCGAGTTTCCAGTCGAAGCCTTGTGCACGGAAGATGGGTTCCACCGCCTTGCCAAACTGTCCGATGTAGCTCTGCTCCTTTTGTTCTCGTGGCGAGAGGTCAGGATTGTGGGGGAAATATCCCAAGGCCCATACTATTACGCTTGCCACGAGTATGATGCCTCCCATCTTTTTAAGATACTGCTTGCCTTTCTCCCATGTGTGTCGGAAGATGGCGTTGGCACTGGGGAAGCGGTATGGAGGCAGTTCCATCACAAACGGTGTGTCGTCGCCTTTCACGAGCCATCGGCTGAAGATGCGGCTCATCACCACTGCCATTGCTATGCCTATGATATAGAGTGAAATCATAACCAAGCTTTGGTATTGGGCGGCGAAGAATGTGCCTGTAATCATGATGTAAATGGGCAGTCGGGCCGAACAGCTCATCATTGGCAGTATGAGCATGGTGATGAGTCTCGACCGCCGGCTTTCGATGGTGCGTGTTGCCATGACGGCAGGGACGTTGCATCCGAAACCCATGATGAGCGGTATGAACGACTTGCCGTGCAGTCCCATTTTGTGCATCAGGCGGTCCATGATGAATGCCGCTCTCGACATGTAGCCGGAGTCTTCCATAAAGGAGATGAAGGCATAGAGTATGAGTATCTGCGGCAGGAAGACGATGACCGAGCCCACTCCGCCAATCACGCCGTCGGCCAAAAGGTCCTTGAGCATTCCGTCGGGCATGGTCGTGGTCACTAATTCCGACAGGGCTCCTATGCCTGCCTCTATCCAGTCCATGGGGTATTGTCCAAGAGAGAATGTGGTTTGGAACATAAGGAAGAGTATGGCGAAGAACACGGGGTAGCCGATGTATCTGTTGGTGATGATGCCGTCGATGATATGTGTCACCTGGTAAGTGTCCTGCTGTTTGCCTTTCTTGTAGCCAGCCTCGTGAAGGGCTCCGTGAATGAGTCCGTATTTGGCGTCCATGATGGCTGTTTCGGAGTCTTCCTTCAGTTCTTCCTTTATGCGTGCCGCCTCGCGGTTGCGTATGTCGATGATGGTTTGGGCGTTAGGAAGTTGTTCCACCACCTTTTCCGTCTCGCTGTCCATTTCCAGTAGTTTTATGGAGAGGTAGCGGGTGGAATACTTATATCTTATCTGTTCGTCGTTTTTCAGTTCAGCCTTAATGGCCTCGATGCTTTGTTCGATACATGTGCCGTGGTTGAGGTGAACATGCCGGAACACACTGTCGCGCGGTTTTTCTCCGTGGGCGAAGTCTTCGCCGTGGTTGCTGCCGTGGTGTCCCTCGTATTTGCTGTGCCAGTTTTGTATGTCTCTTGCCACTTCGGGGTTGATGTTTCCTTTCTTGTCGATGAAGTCCACTCCCTCATACATATTTATAATAATGTGGAAGAGCAGGTCGACGCCTTGTCCGGTTTTGAACACCGTGGGCACCATTGGCACACCAAACAGCTGTCCGAGCTTTCGGTAGTCGAGTTGGTCGCCACGTTCCTCAAACTCGTCGTACATGTTAAGTGCGCAAATCATGCGCAGGTGCATGTCAACGAGTTGTGTGGTAAGATAAAGGTTGCGTTCGATGTTGCTTGCATCGAGCACGTTGAGCACCACGTCGGGAGTCTGGTCGATTATTTGCCGTCTTACGTAAAGTTCCTCTGGAGAATATGCCGACAGGGAATAGGTGCCGGGAAGGTCGATGATGTTGAAGTCGTAGCCCTCAAAAGATGCATATCCTTCTGTGGCGTCCACGGTCACTCCCGAGTAGTTGCCTACGCGTTCGTGAGCCCCTGACGCGAAGTTGAACAACGAAGTCTTGCCGCAATTAGGATTGCCGACGAGAGCCACGTTGATGGTGCGTCGTTTTCTCAAAGCCACTTCATGAAGTCTTTCGTCGGTCATGGGAGCGTCATCAGCCACGTCGTCCCTGACATATTCAGATATATAATCGTTGTTGTCCCTATATGTCTTTTCGAGTCTTTTGGCTTCTTCGAGTGATATGACCTCAATCATTTCCGCCTCCTTGTGTCTTAGCGATACCTCGTAGCCCATGAGTTGGTATTTCACAGGGTCGTGGAGTGGGGCGTTAAGCAGCACCTTCACCACCTTTCCTTTTATGAATCCCATTTCGACGATGCGCTTTCTGAATCCGCCGTGTCCGAGTACTTTCACTATAACACCTTTCTCGCCGGTATTTAATTCTGATAATTTCATTATTTCCGCATTTTTGCTGCAAAATTAAGGAATAGAATCGAAAAGAGGTAATGAAATTTATGTTTTTTGCAGAAAAAGGCCGATAAATGTACTTTTTTGGAAAAAAAAGGAATAAAAATTTGGTAGAAAAGAAAAAAGTTCGTACCTTTGCACCCGCAAACAAAACAATGGTACCTTGGCCGATCGGTTAGGTAACGGTCTGCAAAACCGTGTAGAGCAGTTCGACTCTGCTAGGTACCTCAAATGAAAGCCGGAAATGCTCCTAGCGTTTCCGGTTTCACTTTTTTATATTGAAAATTGAAGGTTGAAGTTTTTTTTCCTATTCGATTAAACCATTTTCTTTGGTGTTCGTCTTACAATTAAACATCTGAAAAAATAATAAAACAATAAATAAATTTATGAAAAGAATTGCCCTCACACTCTTTAGTGTAATTATCGCGATGGTTGCCATGGCACAGCGCCAGGTGACAGGAACGGCAGTGGAAAACGACACTCAGGAACCGCTTCCGGCTGCCACAGTGAAACTGATGAAGACAGACAGCACACTTGTGAAAGGCGTGCTCACAAGCAGCAACGGTACTTTCAAGATTAAAGCACCGGCTAACGGAAAATATATCCTCAGGATAACGTGTGTGGGATTCAAAAACTACACAAAAAACATCACAGTGAGCGGAGACAAGGACGTGGCACTCGGCAAGGTGAACCTAAAGTCAGACGCTATTATGCTCAAAGGAGCCACTGTCACAGCCAACGTGGCAAAGGTGCAGGCAAAAGGTGACACCCTGGAATATAATGCCGCCGCTTACCGCACTCCGGAAGGATCGGTGATAGAGGAACTGGTGAAGAGACTGCCTGGCGTGACAGTTGACGACACCGGAAAAATTACCCATAATGGTAAGGAGGTGAAGAAAATTCTTGTAGACGGAAAGGAGTTTATGACCGGCGACACAAAGACTGCCATGAAAAACCTGCCTACCTATATTATAGAAAAGGTGAAGGCTTACGACGAGAAGAGCGACCTGGCTAGAGTGTCGGGCATCGACGACGGAGAAGAGCAGACCGTGCTCGACTTCACCGTGAAGAGAGGAATGAACAAGGGCGTTTTCTCTAATGTAGACCTCGCTGCAGGTACACGCGACCGCTATTCTGCAAGGGGTATGGGAGCCCTGTTCCAGGACGACACAAAGATAATGGCTTTCGGCAACGCCAATAATACCAACGACATGGGATTTCCAGGCGGTGGAGGAGGCGGACGATTCGGTGGAGCACGCAACGGACTCAACTCTTCAAAAATGCTTGGAGGAAACTTCAACTACGAACTCGAGGACAAGCTGAAGCTTAACGGTAGCCTTCGCTGGAACCATAGCGACGGCGACGTGATGTCGAAAAACGCTTCGGAGAATTTCGTTAGCGACAAGTCTTCATTCTCAAACAGCCTTAACCAAAGCTACAGCCGAGGCGACAGCTGGAACGCACGCATGCGAATAGAATGGATGCCAGACTCAATGACCAACATCCTCTTCCGCCCTACCTTCTCTTTCTCCAAGAACGACGGAACGTCAAACAATATGTCGGCTACATTCAGCGACGACCCTTACAGCTATGTGACAAATCCGCTCTCGACCGATGGCTTGAAGGAATTGGCAGAAAAGGGACTGGCAGTGAACACACAGAAGAGCAGCGGCATATCATACAGCGAGACAAAAAGGGTAGGAGGTACACTGCAGATAAACCGTAAACTCAGCGACAACGGCAGAAACATCACCTTAAAGGGAACGGCAAACTACTCCGAGGGAGAGAGCAACAACCTCTCTACGTCAAACGTGCATCTATACCAGATAAAAGACGCATTGGGCAACGACTCTACATACCAGACCAACCGCTATAGCTTCACTCCTACAAAAAACTGGGACTACATGGCGGAGGCCACTTACAGCGAGCCGATATTCAAGGCTACATACCTGCAGTTCAGATACAGCTTCCAGTACAAGTACTCAAAGAGCGACCGTAAGACATACGACTTCAGCAATATCGGTGAGGACTTCTTCAACGGACTGTCGCCAGAGTACAGAATGTGGGACGGATACCTCGGAAAGCTGACAAACCCGCTCGACAGCTACTACGACGTAGACCTCAGCCGCTACTCAGAATACAAAAACTACATCAACAACTTCGAGTTGATACTCCGCGTGGTGAGAAAGGCATACAACCTCAACCTCGGAGTGAAACTCGTGCCACAGAAGACGAAGTTTATTCAGAACTATCAGGGTGTGTATACTGACACGGTGAGAAACGTGACCAACATCACACCTACAGCCGACCTGAAATGGAAGATTTCGAAGGTGAGCGAACTTAGGTTCAACTACCGCGGAAGCACATCGCAGCCAAGCATGACAGACCTGCTCGACATCGTGGACGACAGCAACCCTCTGAACATCACCATGGGTAACCCCGGACTGAAACCATCGTTCAGCAACAACCTTATGTTGTTCTACAACAACTACATACAGAGATACCAGAGAGCCGTGGCTGCCAACGTGTTCTTCAACACCACAAGCAACTCTGTGAGCCGTATGGTGACATATAACCCCGAGACCGGTGGACAGATAAGCCGTCCGGAAAACATCAACGGAAACTGGGACTTCAGGTCTGGCTTCATGTTCAACACCGCCCTCGACTCCCTTGGCCTGTTTTATGTAAACACCATGACCGACTTCGGCTACACTCACAACGTGAGCTACCTGAACCTCGACCGCTCGGCTACGGCCATGAAGAACGCCGTTAATACGACAAACGTCAGCGAGCGTCTGGCTCTCGGACTGCGCAACTCATGGTTGGAGTTTGAGCTGAACGGATCGCTCAACTACACCCATGCCCGCAACAAGCTCCAGCCTATGTCAAATCTCGACACATGGCAGTTCACTTACGGATTCAACACCAACGTACAGTTGCCTTGGGGCACAACATTCGCCACCGACCTGTCGATGAACAGTCGTCGTGGTTTCAGCGACGCCTCTATGAACACCAACGAGCTGATATGGAACATGCAGCTCTCGCAGAGCTTCCTTCGCGGCAAGCCACTCACCATTTCGGTGCAGTTCTACGACTTGCTGAAGCAGCAGAGCAATATCTCGCGTACCATCAACTCTATGATGAGAAGCGACACGGAGTATAACTCAGTGAACAACTACGTTATGGTACACGCCATCTATCGCCTGAACCTCTTCGGAGGCAAGCAAGCTCGTGAGAATATGAGAAATTCCCGTGGCAACGGTGGTCCTGGAATGCCTCCAGGTGGCTTCGGCGGCCGTGGCGGCTTCGGAGGCTTCGGTGGAGGCAGACCGCCAAGGTTCTAAGTAATCATACTCAACTTTCGGAAGTTATTTTAAACCACAGAGTTTAAGAGATATAGAGTATTTATACTAATGAAAGAGGGTGAATGCCAAGGCATTTAGAGCTTATAGAGAGCTGCGCATCATGTTTGCCGCATGGAAACTCTGTGTCCTCTGTCGCTTGCGACCTTCTCTATAAAACCACAAATCTCTTTTTCTCTTTATCTCTGTGGTTTAAATAAAACCCTTATACATTGGGATTTATCACTTCAGAAACTTGAGTAATCATATAGCATCAAATTTCTCTATCAGTTTTTTACGGTATTGCCGCCCTACCTTCACGTAGTCGATATTATCGAACGGAGGGTAGAAGCGGCAAAAACCGTTTTCTACCTCCATAAGATAATTGATGTTGATGATGTGTTTCTGGCTCACTTGGGTGAAACAAGGGTCGATAGACTGGATGGTCATGTTGTTGGCATTGCGCTTCAGGGCGATAGGTACAGGATAGCCCGAGATCACAACCTCCCAAAGGCGCGACTCGTGGGAATACTGAAACAGACAGATATTCTTTATGCGTACAACCTTGAAATCGAGCACATTGGTATGGAGAAGCAGTTTGTCGTCTTGGTTCTTCCTTATCAACGTCTCGTCGAGACAATCGTCCATAATCACCACTTCCTCCTCCAGGCGCTTTATCACAATGTCGAGTTCCTCGTAGTTCAGAGGCTTAAGCAGGAAGTCGAAGGCGAGATTGCGAAATGAAGGCAGCATGTATTTGTCGTAGGCTGAATACATCACCACCTTGCATCGGTTGTCGGTCAGTGTCATGATTTTCTCTATAGCCTCTATTCCGTCGATGTCAGGCAGTTCGACATCAAGGAACACCACTACCGGTTTCACTTCCTCAATAAGTTTCAGTCCCTCCTCGCCGGTGCCGGCAATACCTTCAATGGTGAACGCCTTGTTTCTTTTCAGTCGTGCCGCCAGTATCTTTATGGCTTTAGGCTCGTCGTCAATTATAATGGTTTTCATTGTAGTATAGTTGTTATTGGTTGATGATCTTGATGTTTTTCGGCACAACGATAGTGGCCCTGCAACCGCATATCGTGTTGTCGTCGGCGTGCAGGTTCTTCACTTCGAACCGCATGTGGGAGTGCTTTTTGTTACGCCTGTTTATGGCGAGTATGGTCTGCGTAATAATCTTCAGGCCGTTGTGGCTTCTTGTATCGTTGTTCCTGCATGCGTCAAATCCTTTGCCGTTGTCTTCCACTGCGATGTATGTCTCATTATCATTGTTTTGCATGATGTTGACGGTGAGCCGTTTCTCGCCTTTTATCTGTTTCAGTCCGTGTTTGAATGAGTTTTCCACGAGTATTTGTATGAACATCGATGGTATCATGGTGCACGATGTGTCTACTTTTGGTGAGATGTTGAGTGTGAACACCAGTTCTCCCTCTATGAGCGACCTTTGCAGCTCTACATATTGTTTTACGAAGTCAATCTCGTCGTCTATTGAGACGAAGAGGTTGGAAGCGAGGTCGAGGTTGAGCCTTATGAGTTTTGAGAGGTTCACAAGTTTGCAATTCCGGGCAATGTCGTGTTTGTTTTCGTCTGTTTCTATTTCCGTGTTCAGGATGTTGTATATGAAGTGAGGTGAAATCCTGTTGCGTGCGTTTTCTAGTTTCAGTTTCAGCAGGTTCATCTCGTTTGCCGTCTGCTTTCGCCTGTTGTAGAGTATGATGCAGAGCATAATGGTACATAGCAGAATGAATATCACCATGGCATAGCTGAAGTCCTCTATGGTTTCGTTATGTTCTTGCACCTCGAGCTGGTGGTGCATGCGCAGGGTGTCTTCCGTAAGCCGTTGCATTATCTCTATTGTGCGCATGTTCATCTTGTTGTGCAGCAGGCTGTCGTTTTCGGCAAGGCGGTTGTTCACATTCTCGTATGCCTTTCGGTAGTCACCTGTAATGACATAATATTTCTCGAGATATTTGCTTCTAATGTCTTTTATCGACTGCTCAATTTCTTCCGTGAAATGTTCCGAGGCGAGTATTCGTCCCGCCTCAGCCTTTTGTCCGTTTCTTAAGGCTAAGCCTATCCTTATGGTGTTTATGTAGTAGATGGCTGGTTCCACTTTGTTGGCCCTGAAGAAGGTGTCCACGCTGTTTACGTATATTGACGCACTGTCATCCTGATGGAGGTTGAGAAACACGTCGGCCATGTTGAGTTTGCACAGGTACATCTCAAACGACTCGGAGGCATTGATGCTTTCTAGATGCTTTTTCAGTCGCCTGAACATCTTTATGGCGTTGGCATGGTCGCCCTTGTAGTAGTAGAGGTTTCCGAAATTGTTGAGATAGTACGACTGCATGTTAGGCTCCAGGGCGTCTATCTGTCTTTCTGTCTGCTTGTAGTATCTCTCCGCAGTGGCATAGTCGCCCATTTGTGTGTAAATGCGGGCAATGCCCATGTTGAGCGACACGGTTTGTTCGGCGGGCAGTTCCAGTGAGTCGGCAAGCACGAGCGATTTTCTGTACCATCGTGCTGCCTGTGGCATGTTGTCCACATAGGTGTAGGCGTCTGCAAGGTTGGCAGCTATGTCAGGAGCCTTCTGTATGTTGTCGCTTTTCATTATGCGGTGGTACGACTCAGTGTAGAGGTCGATGGCCTTTTGGTTTTCCCTACGTTGTATGTGGTAATAATTAGCTTCGAGTGAAAGCGAGTGGGCGAGCAGGCTGTTGGAACGTAGGGTGGGGGGCAGCGTCCTTGCGAAGCTCTGTAAGCGTAAGGCATAGTGTAGCACAGAGTCTAACTGGTTTTCCAGTTGAAACCTCACAGCCTTCATCGTTTCTATCTCGTAGCGGTCGATGTCTATCTGGCAGACGTTCAGGAGGCTATCGCAAACGTGATGGTAGTTGAACGATGTAGAACGAAGTGAGTCGTGAAGTAGGTTTAGCCTTTCTTCTTGCTTTTGGCTGCGGCGGTCGGTGTCGTTCCCCGAGCATCCCAAGGCAAGAAAGGCAATAATCATGGCAGGCAATGTATATAGTTTCATCGTTTCAAAATTATTTATTGGTAATCGGAATTGTATGATAATCGTGTGCAAATATACAAATGAAAACTGACAAAACGCAAAAATATTGCTGAAAAATCTTGCAAGAGATAAAAAAAAACGCATTTCTGGCGATAATTCCAATTTTTATGTGTAATTTTGTAGCCGAAAACAGAAATTCATATTACATTTATGGTACATAATATATTTAAAGGGTTAGGTATAGCCCTTATCACACCTTTTTGCGAGGATGGCTCAGTAGACTATCCCACGCTCGTGAAACTTGTGGAGTTTCAGCTAAAAAACGGCGCAGACTTCTTCTGCATTCTTGCCACTACAGGCGAAACTCCTTGTCTTACCGCAGAGGAAAAGAAAAACATTAAGGACACAGTGGTGTCTACAGTACATGGCCGTGTGCCTATCCTCATGGGTTGTGGCGGCAACAATACGGCCGCGGTGGTAGAAGAACTGAAAAACGGCGACTTCAGCGGCATCGACGGAGTTCTCAGCGTGTGTCCCTACTACAACAAGCCGTCGCAGGAAGGTCTTTACCAGCATTTCAAGGCCATTGCGGCTGCCACGAAGCTCCCTGTGGTATTGTATAACGTGCCTGGACGTACGGGAGTGAACCTTGCGGCAGCCACCACCGTGCGCCTTGCCAAGGACTGCGAGAACATCGTGGCCATAAAGGAGGCGAGCGGCAACCTGGAGCAGGTGGACGAGATAATAAAGAACAAGCCAGCGTCGTTTGACGTAATCAGTGGCGACGATGCCCTTACGTTCCCGATGATTTCATGTGGAGCGGTGGGAGTAATCAGTGTGATAGGCAACGCCCTACCCCGTGAGTTCTCCCGCATGATACGTCTTGAGTTCAAGGGAGAGTATGAAGGAGCCCGAAAGATTCATCATCGCTTCACCGACCTCTTCAGTCTTCTCTTTGTCGATGGCAACCCAGCCGGCGTGAAGTGTGTGTTGAGTGAGATGGGCATGATAAAGAACATCCTCCGCCTGCCCCTTGTGCCCACCCGCGTTACTACCATGCAGCGCATCAGTGAACTGCTGAAGGAGTTGAAGATATAAGAATATTTTTAAGGAGAGAGAGAAATAAAAAACGCGCGGTAACAGTTTTTATGTTGCCGCGCGTTTTCCGTTCAAAGCATTTTTACGATTATTACTTCACAACCTTAACAGTAGTTCCGTCGTTCTTTCTTACGATATTGAATCCTTTATCTCCGATAAATGTTAGTTTCGGTCGCTTCTTGTCCATTTTTACCGTATTTTGTAGACCAGAGAGGGTAGGGGATAAATGTGGGAGGTGGGTGCTATGACTTTAGCTTTGAGTGCTCCAGAGTGGTTCGTCATGCCAGTTGCCTGAGGGAAAGCCTAATGCACGGAGGTCAACCTCAGGGTATTCGGCGAAGAGTGACTGCATCTTGGAGAGCATGTCATTGCCTGGAGATATGATGTCGAGGAAGTACTTGATGATGCACATATTGAAGTATATACGAAGTTGGTCGGTAGGCAAAGTAATCCAAGGACGAAGAAACTGATTTGGCATAGTGGCTCGAATGGTGTATGCTTTGTTCCATACACGAGCGTGGTGGCAACAAGCATTTCTGGTCAGAGTGACAATTGTCATCCATGACTCGAATGGTGCTATCTGCAAGTTGAAGGACTGAGATATGCGCTTCTTGATCTTCTTGTTCTTTATGTTGGAGTAGATGTTCGTAATCACTCCCAAAGGCAGTATCTCCGAGAGCATCCATGCTGGAGGATATGGGTCTGAATAGGTCTCCTTGAAATGAGTGATGAACTCCTCCTTGGAGTGGTTCAGCTCATCATCTATGAGATGTAGGGTCTTGTTGAATTTCACAGGATTGGAGAAATTGCTTGGGTTGGTCATCCAAAATGTATCGCCGGTAACCTCACATCCATGCTTGACAATAGCACTGCGCACTGCCACTTCTATCTTTTCTATCTCGTTGAAAAGGAGGAGACGGAGTTTCTTGTCGAAACGATACAACATCATGACCTTATCAAATGTGGAACCCTTTTTGTAGATGTGCTGTTCTTTTGGGGTGCACAAGAGAGGGTACATATAGGCAGACAAACGATAATAACCGATGTGGGTAAGGTAATGCTGAGCCTTGCTTTCATCGGTTATGGACAATCCTCTTGACTGAAGCAAAGCTATTAGACTGCTTTCTTCTGTATATGACTTGCTATACGGTATTTTTGTTGTCATGGCTAATAAAAAAACGACCCGCTCATTTGAGCTTCAAGAAATCTCTTCCTCCTTCGCACCTCGGCAATGTTCAAACAAGTTTGACATTGCTCTCGGTTTGTCGTCGGTTGAGCATCGTTGAGAGGCTTGGCGGGTTCTAGTGCTGCAAAGGTAAGGCTTTTATTTGAGATGTGCAAGGATTTTGAGGGGAAAGTGCGGAATTGGAGGTGATATTTAACAGATGTTGGGTGTTTCGAGATGCAAAATGCGGCATCTGCAAACCAAAGTGGGTCCCTCTGACCCATGGTATCGGACTTACATAAAGTAAAGTCCCTACAGCGGCGAGCGTTGCGCAGCCTCTTTACTTTTTAGGCGGGGTGTGGGCGAGTCACCCACACTCCTATTACCAAGACATTAAGCACTCGCGAAAACAAATGTGTTTTCCTTCTCGTGGGTAACCACAATCTCGATGTCGTTCTCAAACTTCAGCTTCTCCATCAGGCAGCTGAACGCCACGCGAGAGCTGACGAGGACATTCTTTTCGGCAGAACCTACGAGGATGCAGCCGCGAGTATGTCCCGGAATGTTACCCGTGTGGATTTGGATGTCCTTGAAGTGCGGCACATTCTTCAGCCACGGCACATCCTTGCCTGCCCTTGGCGACCAACCCACCTTCACCTTGTATCGTCCTTCGGGAATGGCGGTCTTGCCGGCCACCTTCTTTTCCTTGCTCCAGTCGATGCAGTGCGGCTCGAGTGTGTCGCAGAAATAGCCTGTTCCCTCCAAATATAGCTTGCCGAGAGTCCTGTCCTTGGCAAACACCTTTCTAACCAATGTCATTTTCATAATGGTATGCCTTTAAAATTAAACTGAAAACTGAAAAACTGAAATAATATTATTTAAGTTTCGCATGTGATAATTCTCTATGTATAAGGGTTTTATTTAAACCACAGAGTTAAAGAGAAAAAGAGATTTGTGGTTTTATAGAGAAGGTCGCAAGCGACAGAGGACACAGAGTTTCCATGCGGCAAACATGATGCGCAGCTCTCTATGAGCTCTAAATGCCT
>NZ_NPJI01000068.1 GCF_002251435.1 Prevotella sp. P2-180 | reverse complement strand
CCATTTTTCTTTACATTTTAAATTATCGTTATGCTTACCTCCTTCTCATCCTCCATCATTCCCATCAACTTTCCAAGAGCATTCCTGCTCCACACGAGTCTGCCCTTAATAAGGTTGTCGCCCACCAGGATGCATCCTTCCGTGTCCTTTGCACTGTTGCCAGAATGAATTCTTATTCCTTCAAAACCAGGCACTCCAACGAGCAGTGGGAGATACTTCTTAAACCTCGGCGACTTCGTCACCACCACCCGGTAAGTGCCTTCCGGCACCGCCGATTTCTTTGGTACTTTCAGTTCGCCACCCTTGTAATTTCGCCATGTCGGCTCCAGAGTGTCACAGATTCTGTCCCCTTTCTCGTCCGTCAAACGCCCGATAGTATAATCAGCACGTTTTGCAATTCTTTTCAGTATAAGTTTCATGTTCTTCCTCCGCAAATTACTTCCTAAATTTAGATTCATCGAGCCAGTAAGCCGTAACGAGCCACAAGCTCTTTCCCACAGCCTTCACCGACACCGTAGCCTCCAGCCTCATCTCCAGCTTTTTAAGATTTTTGAAAGTCATGAAGTTCTCGTTCTCCATGAGCATTGCCACGCCCACGAGCGAGTTGCTGTTGTTCTCACACCACTCAGTGTATCCAATCTGCACACCCCCGAAAACGCTTCTCACGGCATTTTCCGCATCCTTCCCGCATTTCACCTTACCCAAGCTACGCTCCACCACTGTTTCTGGCATTTTTTTCACCGTGTAGCACTCAAACGGATCTTTTCTCGTTTGCTGCTTTTGGGTAGCAGCCGAACCCATCTTCTTTTTTGTCATGTCTTTAAAATTTAATAATGTTATACATGTTGTTCAGCGTGAACCATTCTCAACAGCCTCGGAAGGCATGTTCGTCTGATTCACGATGCAAAGATAATGCTTATCCACAAGGTGATAGAATTACGACGAGAAAACGAAAAAAGTTTTCGAAAAACGAGAAAACTCCTTACCAAAAACGAGAAAACCCTATTTTAGAGCAAAAAAAAAGGCTACCTTTCGGCAGCCTTTGGTTGTTATTTAAAACCTAAATCCTTTTTCTTCTTTTTCATTAATCCCACGACGTCACATGCTATCTTTTTCCTAATATGTCTTTTCTCTGGTGAGTCTGACCATAGGAGATAATTATCTCCATTATCCTGAACATACCTTTTTACTCTGTTCTTCTCATTTTTCTCCAAGTCAACAGAATAAAGTTCAGACATCATTCTGAAGAAGTCATCATATCCACTTTTATAAGTAAACTCCCCAGCGTTTCTCAATGCCGCAAGAAACCCGACCACAAAATCCTCGTCTTCCACATTGTCACCATACTGTTCCTTTTTGCCAATAGTAAATTTCATCATATCCAACCACAGATTTTTGTCTTTAGATATACCGATGTACTTTACTTGCTCGCTGCTAAAAAGATTTTCTCCTTTTTTCAGCTTTTCATTCATTTCCATGTATTCCTCATTTCTCTTATTAATAATGTCTAACACCTGACAATACTCCTCATGCAAGAAATTGTCTAATTCATTGTTATAATAAGAAATCAACGATAGTATACAAGAAAAAAGACCAGTACTGAAAGGGTTTGAAAATCTTATAAGTTCTTTTATAAGACCTTTTATGGCTTTTTTCTTCACATAAGCCATTGCTATACATTCAGCCACCATCCCCCTACTCATCTCATTAAGTTCATCTTCTACAATAACAATCCTGTTATTCTCTGACTTCATTAGCTTCTCTTCCTGAAGCCTTATAGTGTTCCTTATGCTTTCCAGTTCTGCGTAGTCAATATCGTTTCTCACTCCAATGGGATGCTCAAGAATGTAAACCGCCATCTTCTTCACTGCATACAGGGGCATCTCTTTCATCCTATTTCCCCATTTTGCGAACACGATGTTCTTTCCTATTACAACACTCATCAATGTGTCGGCAAGTAAAACGGCTTCACACCAAATAGCAGAAGGTTGCCCTACTTTATACTGTGCGTCCATCATTTCAAGCCATTCCTTGTTGTCAACAAACCTTGAATCTGCCAAAGCAAATCTCTCCAAGTATTCCAGTTCTTTCTTGTTCATACCTTCTTTTTGTGTTAATACAAAGAGGCATGGGCTATGTTCCAATATGGCTGATGCTCTGGGGCAACCACTCCCCTCGAAGGCAACCATACAAGTCAAGCCCACGCCGTTTTCGCAGCATGAGCGTTGCTTGTCGTAGTCTCCTTCGAATGTCTTTTTGCGTCAGTGTGGTTGTTTAGAGCATAGACATTGATCCTACAACGCTATAAAATCTTATCACGTCCCTTTTACAAGAATACATACCGAAAAAAAATCCCGCAGGACTGATTGCCTTGCGGGGACGATTGCCGTATTTATTATGGATGTCATGCAAGACGCTTTGCTTCTTTCAAGATATTTTTTAGATAAGCGTCTGACACGTTTTCCATTTCACTCTTATCATATATAGACATCAACACAACAATAAACATGTCAGTCAAAACAATGTAGTTGCATCTGGTAAATTCTCAAGTCCGGACTTTTCCGCCTCATCCAACTCTTTAAGAGCCTTCTTAAAGCTATTGCCAACTGCAGCCCTTTGAAGTTCTGCATAAACCGATGTTTCCTGTGAAAGAAGACGTTTTGCAAACGCACACCTTACAGACTTTGGTTGACTTATAAATAATGACCAAAGGGCATCAAGAGGACTTACTCTATTGTTGTCAGATACTATTGTTGTGCTCATAACTATATTATTTTATGGCTGCAAAGATAAGCATTATTCTGCAAACCCCCAAACATTCAGCCGTTTTTCTCGTCATTTTTTTCGGTATGTAATCAAGTCAAAGAACGCCATGGCGAGAGCAGAGCAACAAGCTTGCTTGATTGCTATGCCGAGCCGAGAAAGTTCTTCAGCAGAGCTAAAGAACGCTTTTTATTTCCCACCGATAGGGATGGGAGCCTTTTTTTCATCCTGTCATTATCAGTCAAATTTCAGTTTAGGTAATCCTTTCACAATATCCACTGTCTGTACACTTACGTTTATCACAGACAGCAGCAGGTCGAGGATATATCTCGGTTTCTTGTGTTCACGGCTCCAGTCGTTGCAGTCGTTCTTGATAAGCGATTTCTTGTCCACGCTCACGCAATATCTCTCCACAATCCATTCTATTGCGCTCTTGCCGTTCACAATGTATTCGTATGCCTTGTCAGGAATCTCACTCACCATGATATGACCATTATACAATATTGTTGACTTGTCCTGCTTGCTGCGGAATCTCATCTTATCCACTACCCTGTAGTAGTCATAATCATCGTCAGTTCCAGTCAAAGGTCTGTCGCCATCCACCTTCACTCCTGGGCAAGGTGGAATTGTCTCATAGTTCAGATGCAGTTCTGCGAGTTTCTTTCCAGCCTTATAGAAGTCCATAAACACGTTTATGTCATCCACGAGCGGTATTCTCGGCAACGACTTCTTCAAGTCGGCAGCAAATCGTGTTCTGTAGTCCTCGCTATGCAGTATGCCATACACATAATAGAATATCATTTCCTTCGTGATACTCTTAGTGTGGTATCTCTTTTGAGCTTCCTTCAATATCCAGTCTGTTATTCCGTCATGGCGGATATATTTTCCGTCATTGCCATTGGTATCGAACAGGGAAAGCTGAGTGGCTTTGTTCTCTTCGTACCAGTAGAGGGGGAAAGCAACCACATCGCCATTGAAGTGTAAATCCATAAGATGGTTAGAAATCAATGGAACTTTGTTATTACCTATTGTACAACAGATTACCACATTATTAGTACTATTATTAGGAAATAGTTTTGGAAGTTGGTACTGGCTCCAATTAAATGATTTATCGTAATACAGCCATTGTTTGAAGAATGGGCGATAAGAAGCTGTTTTTATGTTTTCTGGAATAAATGTTTCTTGTATTCTTTTGAAACAATGCTCATACAATTTTTGATCCCATTTGATTTTAGTTTCATCAGAATCGACCATATTCATTATTTCTTGTAAAGTCTTACAACCATTACACCTTTCCTTTTCACTATTATAGAAATCGATAGTATCATTCATTCTTTTATATAGTGCATTTTTTGAAGAAGAATAACACCATACATCTCTGTGAGTTATATCTCCAGCTGAAAAAATTGAAAAGAATACATTCTTTTTTTCCTTCTTATCTCCCAATAAAATATTAGAATCAAATAATCCATCCCTAATATTTATCCAGTCATTCTTTTCATTAGGTTCAAGAGTTTTCCATTCCACTCTATTTATTGAGTTGAACTTCTTTACCATTTCAAGCTTTTGTTCTCTTGTAAGGTAATCGCCAATATCGTGGTAATAGATTTCAGCCTTTTTCTTGTTGTTTTTTGGATTCTTCACAAGTATGGTTATCGCAATAGGAGTGCGTGAACCACTTCCGAAAATCTTTCCACCTTCTTTTCGTGATAACTCTCCACTTGTTCTTTGGTTTCCCCTAAGGTTTAGAACATAAACAGAAGTAAATTCGTCTTGCAAGCATTTTCTAAATCCCTCTCCAGAGTTACTATCTAACCATGCCCCATTACTTATAAAAGCAATAATACCACCTTCTTTTAAACTTGAAATTCTATCGCTCGCCCAGCGGAATGCTTTTATATAACTATCATATAAAGATTGAACAGTACGTCCTTTATCACTTGTTGCTGAAACATAAGTATCTGCAATTCGTTTATCCAATGTTGAATATTTGAGGTTTTTTGCATTGTCATTTGCATTATTCTGCCCCACGGAATACGGCGGATTACCAATAATCACCCTCACTGGAGACTTCTTCTGCTTCAACACTCTATCCGAATTTTCGGGGAACAACTGTGAGAAGATGTCGTTGTCGCCATGCTCATTAAGCTGGAAAGTGTCAGTCAGACAAATACCATCATATTGCAGATATTTATCCGGCTTCATGATGTCATGATATACACTCTCAATGTTCACGTCGGCAATGTAATAAGCCAACAGAACAATCTCGTTGCAATGTATCTCATTGAGGTATTTGCGCTTCATATCCTCAGGACGAATCAATCCGCTCTGCAGCAGTCGGGTAATAAACGTTCCAGTACCAGTAAATGGGTCAAGAATATGCACATTCTCTTCCGTCAACGAAGTATTGAATTCCTTCTTCAAAATATCGTCAACAGAATGGATTATAAAGTCAACACACTCCACTGGTGTATATACAATACCAAGCTTGTCAACTGTCTTAGGAAATGCTCCCTTGAAGAATTTCTCATACAGATTCTTGATTATCGTCTGCTTGCCTTCGAGATTATCAATGTCGCCGATGTTGATGCGAACGGAAGTATAGAAGCGTTCGAGCACCTCAACGTCCATGTCAAAGCCCTCTGCCTCAAGCACCTCTATCATAAACTGCATGGAATGGCTAACGGCATTGTTGTGAACAAACTCATAGTCCTTGAACAAGGCATCAAACACAGGTCGAGTTATCATGTGTTGAGCCAACATCTCAATAGCCTGCTCACTGTCAACCGAAGGATTAATATTCTTCTTCAAACCACTCACAAACTCGTCAAAGTTCTTCTTGGCTTCTTCGTTCTCTCTCACAAGATTAGTTATGCGCTCGATGAATTTCTTCGCTATCTCGCCAACCTCCTTCGCCCAGTTCGTCCAATACATCTTGTCGCCAACCTTCTCCACTATTCTTGCATATATTCCATCCTGAAGAGTGCCAAAGCGAAGCTCCAACTGCTTTGCAACATCATCGTTGCTCAGAGTTACGCTATCGTCGCTTCCGCTTCCTTTGCCAATGGTGTATTGATTACGAGGAATACCTCCGACAACCACCTTCGTACTCTGCGACTTGTTGAGATTAATATGGTTGACATGGGCATTAAATTCCTCGTCGTGCGAACGCAAGGCATTGAGAATTGTCCACACCACCTTGAATCGCTCGTTGTCGTTCAATGCGTCTTCAGGCTTCACGTTCTCAGGCACAATGATAGGAATGATGATATACCCGTATTTCTTCTCATGGTCAGTGCCACGCCCGAAACTTCGCATCACACGGCCTACAGACTGCACCACCTCAACCTCGGAATTTCTTGGCGACATAAACAACACTGCATCTAATGCAGGAACATCTACACCTTCCGACAGACATCTTACGTTGCAAAGTACCCTACACTCGTTGGGATCATCTGCCTCTTCCTTCAGCCAAGCAATCTTGTTGTTCCTCGTGTTTGCGTCCATCGAGCCATCAATATGTTGGGCTTTCACATTCACCACTTCCTTTGCGTCGTTTGGATTTAGCCATTCGTGATAGTCCTTGCAAACCTCCTCAAAATACCTTGCCATCTGGGTGGAAGAAGCATTAGGATTTGCCTTTGTGGGGTTGATGGTTTGGCAGAAAGCCACAGCCCTTCGCATCTTTACAGGGTCTTCCTCCACAGTGGAACCACCATCGCCCTTTATTCGTTTCGACAGTCCGTTTATACAACCGATAAGTTTTGTAGCATCGTCAAAGTTAAGCTCTTTCAGAAGGTCTTCTTTCTTCACCGCCTGACTTCTCTTCTTGATTTTCTCAGACACTGTATAAGGCAGGTCGCCCTCGTTTACTGTTAATACAAGCACTTTGTAGTCGGTCAACAATCCGCTCTGAACAGCCTTGTTGAACGACAGACGATAAAACTCCTTGCCATAGATATTCTCATCGTCCATCGAGCAGAGAATATCGTCGTTCTCCTTAGCCTTTATCTTTATCGACTCACGATAGAGGCGAGGTGTGGCGGTCATATATAGTCGTTTCCTTGCAGGAATATACTCGTCGTTATGTACCTTCGTGAAGTTGGATTCGTCCCTGTCCTTTATCTTCACACCAGTGGTTCGGTGCGCCTCGTCGCAGATACACAAATCCACGGTCTTGCCAGCTTGGTGCAAGGCATCCGACACAACATCAATGCTCTGGTATGTTGACATAATCACAGTGCGTTTCTTTTCCCTCTCAGCCGCCTTTATCTGCTTCAATATGCTCTTCACGTTAGTAGTGGCTGGCACAGCAAGGTCAATAACACTATCGTCGTCATCGTCCTCTCCCTTCATCTTTCTTGTTGCCTTGGCATCCGAACAAACGCAGATGGCTCTCATCGGTTCGCTCTTGTCCGACATCCATGCGTTGAGTGTCTGACCGAGCAATGCGATGCTTGGCACGAGGAAAAGCACCAATGATTTATCGTCAGTCATCTCTTCCATTATTCTCAGGGCAGTAAAGGTCTTGCCAGTACCGCAAGCCATAATCAGCTTGCCTCTGTCATTACCTTCCTCCATAAAGTGATGATGGGCTTTCGACATTGCCTGAAGCTGGTGTGCCCTTGGTTGCTTACCTGATTTAAGAGCTTTCTTGCCTTCCTCTCCTTTATAAAGTTTTCCCCAATTTACCGACGAACTTTCAAGCTCAAAAAGATTGATTCTCGTGAACGGCTTCTCAAGTCCTTGCGTTGCTTTAAGTGCATTCTGCCCCCATCCGTTTCTTGTGGTCGAAACGAAGATGAGGTTTGAGAACTGGCGTGTCTGCCAAGTTTCTTCATCAAGGAACTGTCGGCTTGAATTTGCAAGAAAACTATCAACGGCAGCCTTGTCAATCGTGGCATTTTCAGCATAGCACTTGCATTGGATAGCCCAATAGTCGCCAGTATCGTCCTTAGCCACAAGGTCGATACCAAGGTCACTTCCGCCAAGGTCGCCCTTGCCGGGAAATTCCTCCCAAAGCCACACCTTTTCAAGGTTTTCATATCGTGGATCGGTCAAGAACCACCGTTTCATCAGCCGTTCAAACTCCGTCCCCTTTTCCTTTTCCGTAGTTGCTTTCTGACGTATGTCATTCAGCACATCGTTGATAGTCTGTATCTTGCTCATTGTTTGTCGTTCTGCATTTTTTATTTCAGTACCTTTGTTCACTCTTTCGTTCGATGAATCTGTAACTGCGACTCTTACCAATAGCACGGTGGCCATTTCCTCTTGTCGCAACTGTCAGCGAACTGCTTAACTGGGATTGCTTTGGCTGGGTCCATTATTATTTCTCCTGTAACTCTGAACGAACGGTCTCGTTTAAAACTTACATTGATAATTGGTTTCCCATCTTCCATCAAAAGTCTTTCTGGAGAAATATCTGTAAACACATATACCGCTGGTCTCTCTGGAGCCTCTGCAAAAGCTACTACTCTTTCTATTGACTTTACAAGCTCATCAGATGGTGACCAATTCTCAAATTTCAGTTCCCTTATTGCCTCATACATTCTATATGCCCTTAATCCTGTCTCACCGAAAGCGAATGATTTTGAAGCATAGCTAACAGCCTTGTATTCTGCTGTTGTTACATAGAAAGCCCCCAAATCGTATAGTGTATTTCCTATTTTCTCAGCACTGGTTATGTTGAGAGCATTACAGAGATTAACAAATATTCTTGGATCATTGTTTGTATTCAACCTTGGCTCCAAGTCACAGATTTTTCCAGCCGAATGATAAGGCTCGAAGTATTGCCACAACGAATCAATCATTGCATTGCAGTCCTTACGCATCTGTGCGCGTTCTTCCACAGTCATTTCAAGCGCACGGAAACTTGTTCCGTGGTATAGCGTTGGATATTTACTCATTGTTGCTTACTTTATCTTTTAGTTTCAAAACCAGATTTTATTGGGTCATAGGGACAGATACATTGGTTCACTCTTTCGGGCGTTGAACTTGTCCCTCGTGATTCTCGGGTCGATGAACCTGTCCCTATGATTCGCTTTCTATTCTTGTTTCCGCTTGTAGGGACTTTACTTTATGTAAGTCCGTTTGCCATTTTCGGTTGTCTTGCGGCGGGGCGGTCTTACATAAAGTAAAGACCCTACGGCGGATTGGGAAATAGGCGGATGTTATTTCACCGCTATCTTCACGCTCTCCTTCCCTATCTTCGCCACAACCACTGAGCCGCTCTGAGCTGCGAAAGTGGCAGTGCCGCCCATTGCCTTTGCGCTGCCGAGAGACTTGCCGTCGGAGGAGAAGAAGTCAACTCGTTCGGTGGAGTCGAGGCCGGAAATGGTTATGAAACCTGCATCGGACTGGACGACAATGCCACGAGTCTTGGCGGCGTTTATGCTGGAGTCGAGAGAGCCAGAGGATGTTAGCCAATATAGTTTGGCGGTGGCTAAGTCGGAATTGATAAAGCCTTCTGCCTTTGCATAACATGTTATATCATAGCATGCGGATAGATTTACATTATTATTTTCTGCTATTGTCTCACCAGTCTTCACGTCAGAGTTGTTCAGGGTGTAATAACACTGTGCTCCTTCGGTTTCACATGTGAACTGGAGTTGTCCATCGGAATATGATATTGACGGGGTTGAGCATTTTTGGGGTTCTTCAGGCTTTTCTGGTGTTTCTCCACTCAATGTCAATACTTTACCGAATTTTGACCAAGGCTCAGTCGTTTGGTAATATCCAGTCTTGCTTTCAGGCACATAAAGTGTTGCTGTCGATAAGTCTTGCGTACCAAATACATTGGGATATAAAAAAGGCGGTTCTTCGCCTGTTATTGTAAATTCTTCAAGGTTTGAGTTCTTGAATGCTTCTGGCTTTATATGCGTAACGTTCTTGCCCAATACAATTTTTGTTAAATGCCCCCTTTTAAATTCATCTTCAACTACTATTATGTTATCTCCAATGGTCAATTCCTTAAGGTATTCTGAATCAAGTTCAAGTCCAACTCCTATCGAACAATCATAATAAAGTTTATTAATTGTACAATCATAGAAAGCCCTATCTCCAATACTTGTTACGGAATTCGGGATGGTGATAGATGTCAAGCTGCGGCAAAAAGAGAATGCATGAGCTCCAATACTTGTTACTGAATTCGGGATTGTGATTGATGTCAATCTGTCGCAATACTCGAAAGCATAATCTCCAATACTTGTTACAGAATTCGGGATGGTGATTGATGTCAAGCCGTCGCAATTATAGAAAGCTTTATTTCCAATACTAGTCACGGAATTCGGGATTGTGACTGATGTCAAGCCGCGGCAATAAGAGAAAGTTTCTTTTCCAATACTTGTCACGGAATTAGAAATCGTGACTGATGTCAAGCCGCTGCTTTCATAAAAAGCCCTTTCTCCAATACTTGTTACAGAATTCGGGATTGTAACTGATGTTAATCCGTGACATTGACAGAAAGCATATTCTCCAATACTTGTTACGGAATTCGTGATGGTGATCGATGTTAAGCTGCGGCAATAAGAGAAGGCATGAGCTCCAATACTTGTTACTGAATTCGGGATTGTGATTGATGTCAAGCCGATGCAATAATAGAAAGCTTCATCTCCAATACTTGTTACAGAATTCGGGATGGTGATTGATGTCAAGCCGCTGCAACCAGAGAAAGCTTGACTTCCAATACTTGTCACGGAATTAGAAATCGTGACTGATGTCAAGCCACTACAACAATAGAAAGCAGCTTTACCAATACTTGTTACAGAATTAGGGATTGTGACTGAGGTGAGACGGGAACAACCAGAGAAAGCACCATCTCCAATGTTTGTTACAGAATTTGGAATAGTGATAGATGTCAAGTAACAGCAAGCTTTGAAAGCATTATTTCCAATACTTGTCACAGAATTCGGGATTGTGATGTATGTCAAGTAAGTACAACCAGAGAAAACACCATCTCCAATGTTTGTTACAGAATTAGGTATATTGATAGATGTCAAGTAACTGCATTCACTGAAAGCTTCTTCTCCAATACTTGTTACTGAATTCGGGATCGTGACTGATGTCAAGCCGCTGCAATAAGAGAATGCATGAGCTCCAATACTTGTTACTGAATTCGGGATTGTGACTGATTTCAAGCCGCTGCAATAATAGAATGCACGAGCTCCAATACTTGTTACTGAATTCGGGATTGTGACTGATTTCAATCTGTCGCAATACTCGAAAGCATAATCTCCAATACTTGTTACAGAATTCGGGATGGTGATTGATGTCAAGCCGTCGCAATGATAGAAAGCTTTATTTCCAATACTTGTCACGGAATTAGAAATCGTGACTGATGTCAAGCCGCTGCATTTATAAAAAGCTTCATCTCCAATACTTGTTACGGAATATTCAACTTCGTTTACGTTAATTGATGATGGTATAGTAATGTATCCTTTATAATGATAATAACCATCGGTTACTTGTGCAACATTGTCTTTTGAGTTCAAATTATAGTAAATACCATCCACCTCAACATCGTATGCTGATGCAGAGATTGAAAAGAAAACGCTAAGGATGAGCATTGTCATCATTGATGTAAATCTTTTGTTCATAATATTCGTTTTTAAATTTATAATTTATAATTTTGAGGTTATATGTCCTTAGGATTATCGACTAATGATTTGATTAGCGAGTCGAAATCGGTGAGAGTTTCTCCCTCTCCACTCATGCTCTCTTCAATCGCAGCGATTGTCTCGTCATTGGCGTAACAACCGCTTTCGGTGTCGAAGAGATATGGCTTGCCAGAACGGGCAACATCTGCATGTATTTCCATTCTTTCAGCTATGTATTCAAGAATGTCTTTGTCGTGTATATCCGACAAGTCATCTATTATCTTCTGTTTTAATATTTCTATCTTGTTCATATTATTTTTAATTATGTGGGCTCGCGACGCGGGGCAGTCTTACATAAAGTAAAGACCCTACGGCGGCGAGCTGACCCGAAGCGAGGATCACAGGGGACAAGGTACATTGGCTCACTCTTTCGGATTGATGAACCTGTCCCTATGATTAACAGTGACTTGCCTTGTTTTGGTGCTGCCTTTAGCGATTCGATAAATATCTTTAGTCTTGCACAAAAGACTTGTATTTTTTTGCCATCGCCTTAGCCCTATGCCCGAACTCAGGCAGCATCCTTATTATCGTTTCCATGAAAAAGGGTCAGTCAAACAATGTAGTTGCATCTGGTAAATTCTCAAGTCCGGACTTTTCCGCCTCATCCAACTCTTTAAGAGCCTTCTTAAAACTATTGCCAACTGAAGCCCTTTGAAGTTCTGCATAAGCCGAGGTTTCCTGTGAAAGAAGACGTTTTGCAAACGCACACCTTACAGACTTTGGTTGACTTAGGAATAATGACCAAAGGACATCAAGAGGACTTACTCTATTGTTGTCATATACTTTTGTTGTGCTCATAACTATATCATTTAAGGGTCATAGGGACAGGTACCTTAGTTTACTCTTCCGGGTCGATTAACCAGCCCCTGTAATTCTTGCTTCCGCTTGTAGGCGGATTGGTAAATAGGCGGATGTTATTTCACCGCTATCTTCACGCTCTCCTTCCCTATCTTCGCCACAACCACCGAGCCGCTCTGAGCTGCGAAAGTGGCGGTGCCGCCCATTGCCTTTGCGCTGCCGAGAGCCTTGCCGTCGGAGGAGAAGAAGTCAACTTTTTCAGAGGAGTCGAGGCCGGAGATGGTGACGAAGCCATCGGCGGAATGGATGACCACACCGCGGGTCTTGGCGGCGTTTATGCTGGAGTCGAGAGAGCCGGAAGAGGTGAGCCAGTAGAGCTTGGCGGTGGCGACGTCGGAGTTGGCAAAGCCAGTCTTCATGGCGGTGACGGAGATGTCGTAGCATGCGGCGAGAGATATCTCATTAGTGTAATATTTGCTTACATCATAGCATTTCACTTCACTTACATATTCAACATCTTCTGTAGCGCATGAGAATGTTAGTTTACCATCTATGAAAGCTATTGTTGGTGTTTCGCATTTATTTTTTTCTACTCCTGTTCCTTCGAGAGTCTTGAATGTTCCGAAAGCGCTCCAAGGCTCTGTCGTTTTGTAAGCGTTGATTGCGGATTCTGGTACATGGAGAGTAGCATATTCAATATATGCATCTTCGAAAGCATTAATTTCTGTAGATGGTACTGTTGCCGCATAACAATAGACATTCTCGATATTCTTGCAGCCCGAAAAAGCCCATTGTCCGATACTTGTCACTGAACTTGGAATTGTTATAGATGTGAGGCCGGTGCAGTCAATGAAAGCACCATCTCTGATACTTTTCACTGAATTTGGAATTGTGATAGATGTGAGGCCAGTGCAGCCCATGAAAGCATCATCTCTGATACTTGTCACTGAATTTGGAATTGTGATAGATGTGAGACCGGTGCAGTACGAAAAAGCCCAATTTCCGATACTTGTTACTGAATTTGGAATTGTGATAGATGTGAGGCCGGTGCATCCTTGGAAAGCAAAACCTCTGATACTTGTCACTGAACTTGGAATTGTGATAGATGTGAGGCCGGTGCAGTACGAAAAAGCATCATCTCCGATACTTGTCACTGAATTTGGAATTGTGATAGATGTGAGGCCGGGGCAGCGCGAAAAAGCAGCACCTCCGATACTTGTCAGTGAATTTGGAATTGTGATAGATGTGAGGCCGGTGCAGCTCCAGAAAGCCTCACGTCCGATACTTGTCACATTATATACTACGTTATCAACAGTGATTGTCTCAGGAATGGTTACATCTCCTGAATAATTATTATCACCTTTAGTAACTTCTGCAGCCTTTCCTTTTGTCACAATGTTATAGTATATCCCATCAACCTCAACATCGTATGCGGATGCTGAAATTGAGAAGAAAACGCTGAGGAGGAGCGTTGTCAATAGTGATGTAAATCTTTTGTTCATAATGATCGTTTTGTTAATTTATAATTTATAATTCTTTACTTTTAATTCTTAATTCTCCTCCGGCGATGGCCGAGTTAGATACAGCGTGTAGGGAGAGGAAATGAGGATTAGTAAGGTAGAATCGGGAGATTTTACTTCAAAATCGGTGGTTTCGAGTATGATTTTGGCATTGTTGATGCGGTATGCGCATTTTGAGTGGAGAGTGGTTTCGGGGGTGGTGGCGTGGGAAATGGGGTCGTAAACGAGGTCACGGCGGTAGAAAAAGGCACTGTCGGCGGTGAATTCTACCTCCATTTTCGACCATGCGGCGTTGATTTCAACGTCGCCGACGGTGTAGAGGGCCTTGGTGAGCTGCCAACGGGAATTGGGCACAAGTTGGCCTAACTTCGCCTGGAGAAGGGAAGCGTCGGCGGAACGGGTAGACGGGATGTCATCTTTTCCGCATGAGCAAACAAGGACGGTGGAAAGGACTGCAAACAGGAGGCTTACCGCTCCCTCAGAAATCCAATGGGGGGGGTAAAACGCTGATTGTCAGACAGATAGACCGACAACTCAGATAGATGTTTGTATAGATTTATAGCGTTTGCCATATAAAGTTTCAGTTATCTACTCTGCAAAAGTATGAAAAAAAATTGTTACCACCAAACTTTTAAGGAAGAAATGTGTTTTTTTGTTTCAACATGGTATTTTCTCTAAGATTAAGGCATGGAAGGGAGCAATGGGTTTATGCCATTTATGCCATTAATGCCAGCTATTATGCCATTAAGGATTTTTTGATATGCACATTGTTTGTGTAAATTATTTTTATCTTATATTATATATATTATATTATATATATATAATATAATATATATAATATAAGATAATTATCATTAACAATTCTC
>NZ_NPJI01000067.1 GCF_002251435.1 Prevotella sp. P2-180 | reverse complement strand
GGGGGCTCCCACCACCCCCCCCTGCTCCGCCCGCGAGGAAAAGGGGGGGGGGCGTGGGACCCCGGGGGACGGGGGAGAGATGGAGGACCAAGAGACTCGGGGGGGGGGGGGGGGGGCCGCGGGGGGGGGGGGGGATGCCCGGGAAAAGAAAGGGGGGGGGGGGTCCCCCCCCCGCCACTACACTAAACTCCACCCTCTACCCTCTTCCCTCCACCCTCAAATAATCTCTCCACCCTCCAGAATCTCACTACCCTCCACCCTCAAAAAAAAACCTCCACCCTCTGTTTAATATAACAAGGTGAAAGAAGGGAATTGCGGCATATTACGATAGAAAATTATCAGCAAAACAGACTTTTTTACAATAAAACATAAAAATAACAGGCAAAAAGTTTGTAGTTTAAAATTATTTATGTAATTTTGCAGCGTCAAACAAAAAATAAAAATGATTATGAACAGACATAACAACAATACATGGTGGTGGCGTAACTCGAGATTCAAATAATCGCGGGATACGAAGCTGTGTATCGTTCAACATAGAAGGACAAAGGCTCATCGTTAACGCGGTGAGCCTATTTTTTTTAACCAAGACAAGGAACAAAAACAAAGATAAAGACAATGAAAAAAACATTTTTAGTAGACGAAAAAGGATACTACGGCGAGTTTGGAGGCGCTTACGTGCCAGAAATACTCTATGCTACCGTGGAAAAACTTAAGGAACAGTATCTGCCGATACTCGAGTCAAAGGAATTCCAAGAAGAGTATATGTCGCTGCTGAGAGACTATGTGGGACGCCCGTCGCCACTTTACCTCGCAAAGAGAATGAGCGAGAGATACGGATGCAAGCTATATCTGAAAAGGGAAGACCTGAACCACACTGGTGCCCACAAGATTAACAACACCATCGGACAGATTCTGCTGGCAAAGAAAATGGGCAAGAAACGAATAATTGCCGAAACAGGTGCCGGACAACACGGTGTGGCTACCGCCACGGTGTGCGCACTGATGGACATGCCATGCGTGGTGTACCAAGGAGCACTCGACGTGGAAAGACAACACACCAACGTGGAAAGGATGAAAATGCTGGGTGCAGAGGTGAGACCTGTGAAAACCGGCAACTGGACACTGAAAGACGCCACCAACGAGGCCATACGCGACTGGTGCTGCCACCCCTCAGACACGTTCTACATCATTGGCTCGACAGTGGGACCTCACCCCTACCCCGACCTCGTGGCAAGGCTCCAAAGCATTATATCGAAAGAGATAAAGGAACAGCTGCAGGAAAAAATTGGACGCGACTATCCCGACTACCTGATAGCCTGCGTGGGTGGCGGATCTAACGCCGCGGGAACCATCTACCACTACATCGACGACGAGAGGGTGAAAATCGTGCTGGCTGAGGCTGGAGGAAAGGGTGCCGACACCGGACACACGGCTGCCACCATACACGCCGGACGACTGGGAATACTACACGGCTCGAAGACCTTGGTGATGCAGACTCCCGACGGACAGATAGTGGAGGCGGAAAGCCTTTCGGCTGGACTCGACTACCCCGGCATCGGACCCATGCACGCCAACATAGCCTCGCAACACAGGGCCACGGTATACAGCATTAATGATAACGAGGCTGTGAAGGCCGCATACGAGCTGACACGCACTGAAGGCATAATACCGGCTCTGGAAAGCGCACACGCTCTCGGAGTGCTGCCAAAGATGAACTTCAAGCCCGACGACATAGTGGTGCTCACCGTGAGCGGAAGGGGCGACAAGGACGTGGAAACTTATTTGTCTAACAAGGATATGGCTGGAGAATATGGAAACTTTTAAATACACTACCGCAAGCCGGACACTGCTTGCCGACCTATATACGCCTGTGGGCATTTACATGAGACTGAGGGACATTTATCCACAGAGCGCGCTGATGGAGAGTTCTGACTATCACGACTCGAACAACAGCCACTCGTTTATCGGCATAAACCCTATAGCGTCGGTGGCAATCAGCCATGGGGAAGCTATATGCAACTTCCCTAACGGTGAGACCACAAGGCACGAAGTGAACAAGGACTACAAGTCGGACAAGGCTATCAACGCCTTCATCTCCCGCTTTAAGGTGGAAGGCGAATATGCTTCATATTGTGGACTTTACGGATATACTGCCTTCAATGCCGTGAGGTATTTTGAAGACATAGCGGTGAAGGACACCACAATGGAGAAAAACGACGCGCCCGACATGATGTACATACTCTACAGGGACATCATAGTGTTTGACCATTTCAACAATAAACTCACCATTGTAACCCTCGGGGAAGAGAGCGCGCTGGACGACATCTACCGACAGATGAACAAGGCTAACGTGCATGCCTACGACTTCCACCCTACCGGCGAGACCACATCGCCACTGACCGACGAGGAGCACAAGGCAAACATACGCCAAGGCATAAAACACTGCCTCAGGGGCGACGTGTTCCAGATTGTGATTGCAAGAAGATTCATACAAAAATATGAAGGCGACGACTTCAAGCTCTACAGGGCGCTAAGATCGATAAACCCCTCACCCTACCTCTTCTACTTCGACTTCGGCGGCTTCCGCATCTTCGGCTCGTCGCCTGAGACCCACTGCCGCATTGAAGGACGCAAGGCTTACATTGACCCCATTGCAGGAACGACAAAGCGCACCGGCGACGCAGAGGCTGACAGAAAGGCTGCGGAATATCTGAGAAACGACGCAAAGGAAAACGCTGAACACGTGATGCTCGTGGACCTGGCACGCAACGACCTCAGCCGAAACTGCCACGACGTGAAGGTGGACTTCTACAAAGACCTGCAGTACTACTCCCACGTGGTGCACTTGGTGTCAAGAGTGAGCGGTACTCTCGACGAGGGTGCCGACCCAATAAAGGCGTTCATCGACACCTTCCCTGCCGGCACACTGTCAGGAGCGCCAAAGGTGAGGGCAATGCAGCTCATAAGCGAAATAGAACCTCACAACAGAGGTGCATACGGTGGCTGCATCGGATTCATCGGACTGAACGGTTCGCTCAACCAGGCCATCACCATCAGGACTTTTGTGTCGAGAAACGGAGAGCTATGGTTCCAGGCCGGAGGCGGTATAGTGGCCAAGAGCGACGAGGAATATGAACTGCAGGAGGTGAACAACAAGCTCGGGGCACTGCGCAGGGCAATACTAATGGCTGAAAAAATGTAATAGGAGAATATAATTATGAAAATAGTTATCATTGACAATTACGACTCGTTTACTTATAATCTGAGTCACCTGATAAAGGAAATTGGTGCCGACGTGACGGTGATACGCAACGACCAATTCACGCTCAACCAGCTCGAGCCCTACGACAAGATAGTGTTGAGCCCTGGTCCCGGCATTCCTTCGGAGGCAGGCCTGCTGCTCGACGTGATTAAGGCCTACAAGGGAAAGAAACCTATACTGGGAGTGTGTCTTGGACACCAAGCAATAGGCGAGGTGTTCGGAGGAGAACTGGAAAACCTCTCTGACGTGTTTCATGGAGTAGCAACAGAAGGGACGCAGTTTTCTAACGACTACCTGTTCAAGGGTATGCCAAAGCGCATCACCATGGGAAGGTATCACTCTTGGGTGGTGAGCCGCGAGAACTTCCCTACATGCCTTGAAGTGACTGCCGTGAGCGACGAAGGACAGATCATGGCACTTCGTCATAAACACTACGACATACACGGAATACAGTTTCACCCGGAATCGGTGCTGACTCCTGAAGGCAAGACCATAGTGAAGAACTTCATCAACAACTAAATCTTTAAAATCTCTGATTTTTTAATCTTTAAAATTTTAATCGAAAATTTTTTTCGTTATGCAGACAATGAAAGATATACTCAACAGAATGTTGAATCACGAGGAACTGACAAGGGAGGAAACAAGAGACATACTCGTGGGAATAACACGTAGCGAATACCCTAACGAACAGATAACCGCCCTGCTCACTGCACTGCAGATGAGAGGCATCACAGTGGACGAACTGCTGGGATTCCGCGACGGAATACTCGAGACGGGAGTGCCGGTGCCACTGGACTGCGACAGATACATCGACGTGGTGGGAACTGGAGGCGACCGCAAAAACACATTCAACATCTCAACCACTTCGTGCTTCGTAATAGCCGGAGCCGGATACAAGGTGGCCAAACACGGTAACTACGCTGCCACAAGCACAAGCGGGGCGTCGAACGTGATAGCAAACCACGGCGTGAAATTCACCGACGACATCGACCGCCTCAACCGCTGCATCAACGAGTGTGGCATCGTATACCTCCACGCACAACTCTTCGCCAAGGCAATGAAGTTTGTCGGACCTATAAGAAAGGCACTGCAATTCCCTACATGCTTCAACCTGCTCGGACCTATCGTCAACCCGTCGAAACCGCAATGCCAGCTGCTCGGCGTGGCTAACCTCGACCAAATGAGACTTTACAACAACGTGTATCAGAAAATAGGTCTCGACTACGGTATAGTTAACAGCATCGACGGATACGACGAGATATCGCTCACCGGAGACTTCAAGGTGACCACAAACAACTATGAGCGCATATTCAAACCGTCTGACCTCGGATTCACCATAATAAAACCGGAGGAACTACGAGCTGGCGCCAACGAACAGGAAGCAAAGGAGATATTCGACGCAGTACTGGCTAACACTGCACTGCCGGCACAAAAGAACGTGGTGCTCGCTAACGCTGCATTCGCCATACAGGTGCTCGAGAAGGGAAAGAAGGACATTGAGGAATGTATAGACATTGCACGCGAGTCGATAGACAGCGGAAAGGCTCTCGATACATTCAAGAAATTTGTAGAACTAAACTCGTAAAGTTTCTATAGCTCTTGACATTATGGACATACTGGAAGAAATTGTTGCTCACAAGAGGAAGGAAGTGGAACTGTTTAAGCAGATCCTGCCTGAGAAGGACCTTCACAAACAGGTGGAGGATATGCTTGGAGGATATGTGCCTTCGATGAAAAAGGCCATCAGACAGTCAAAAACGGGCATCATTGCTGAGTTTAAAAGAAAGTCGCCGTCGAAGGGATGGATAAAACAGGAAGGACAACCTGATGTCATTCCTCTGTCTTACCAGCAAAACGGGGCTGCGGCTATCAGCATACTCACCGACGAGAAGTATTTTGGAGGAAAGGACGAGTTTATAACCACCGCGAGAAAGTCGGGAGTGGATATCCCTATACTGTACAAGAACTTCGTGATTGACGAGTATCAGTTGTTTCAGGCAAGGCTTTGCGGTGCTTCAGCCGCACTGCTCATAGCCGCTGAACTGACGAAGCAGGAGTGCAAACAGCTTCTTTCCATAGCCCACGAGCTTCAGCTTGAGGTGTTGTTGGAAATGCACGGCGAGGAGGAACTGGAGTATGCCGACCTGGAACCAGACCTCTGCGGAATAAACAACCGCAACCTCGGCACCTTCATCACTTCCGTGGACAACTCGCTGCGACTTGCCTCCAAACTGCCTGCAGAAGCTGTGAAGGTGAGCGAAAGCGGTATATCAAATCCTGACATCATCAAACAGCTGCAACAAGCGGGCTTCAACGGATTTCTCATCGGAGAGTGCTTCATGAAAGAGGACAATCCTGGAGAGGCGTTGGGGAGGTTTGGGGGAAAATTAAAAAATTAAAGAATTAAAAATTAAAAATTAAAAATTAAACAACTCAGCAATTAAACAATTATAGAATTAAACAATTAAAAAAATTAAAGGACTCTACTTTTGCAAGAATGATATGATAATAAAAGTATGCGGAATGAGGGATGTGGACAACATCAGAGATGCCGGAAAGGCTGGAATGGACTGGATGGGCATGATATTCTGGCAAAAATCGGCAAGATACGTCGACAATCCCGAAACGGCAATGGCTATTCCTAAAGGCGTGAAAAAAGTGGGGGTGTTCGTGAACGAAACACCCGAAAAGATTGTGAAAAAAGCAGACATTTACAGTCTTGACATTATCCAACTACACGGCTCTGAGGATGTGGACACAATAAGAGAACTGAGGCAAAGACTACACGGCAAAACGTTTGTTAAGGCAATTAGCGTGTCGCAGACCGAGGACATTAAGCTGACGGAGATGTATGACCACGAGGTGGACTACCTGCTGTTCGACACAAAATGTAAGTCGGTGGGTGGAAGCGGAAAACAGTTTGAATGGTCGGTGCTACACAACTACAAGGGTGACACGCCTTTTCTGCTGAGTGGAGGCATAGGTCCTGACGACGTGGAAAACATAATGGCCTTCAACCATCCGATGATGGCTGGCATAGACCTCAACTCCAAATTTGAGGTTTCACCGGGACTAAAGGACGTGGAGAGGCTGTCGACATTCATTGCAAAGGTAAAACAACATTAAGGTATAAAAAAAAGATTATGAACAAGATAAACGAACTATTCGCCAATCGCGACAACAAAAAGCTATTGTCGCTGTATTTTTGCGCCGGATGTCCAAAACTGGACAATACCGGCGAAGTGATAAAGACAATGGAACGACGGGGCATTGACTTCATTGAAGTAGGCATTCCATTTAGCGACCCAATGGCCGACGGACCTGTAATACAGGACGCTGCCACCACATCGCTCCGCAACGGCATGTCGCTGAGGATACTGTTCTCGCAGCTTGAGGCCATAAAGGCTGAAGTAAGCATACCGCTGATTCTCATGGGATACCTCAACCCCATCATGAACTACGGATACGAAGAGTTTTTCAGACAATGTGTTGAGAGTGGTGTTTCAGGTGTGATTATTCCCGACCTGCCCTTCAAGGACTATCAGAACAACATCAAGCCCGTGGCCGACAAGTATGACATAAGGGTGACAATGCTGATCACTCCAGAAACAAGCGAGGAGAGGATAAGATTTATCGACGAGCATACCGATGGTTTCATCTATATGGTATCGTCGGCTGCCACTACCGGTGCCCAGAAGAGTTTCGACGAGCAGAAGCAGGAATATTTCCGCCGCATCAACTCGATGAACCTGCGGAATCCGAGAATGATTGGATTTGGCATCAGCAACAAGCAAACCCTTGAAAGTGCCCAGGCAAATGCCGCCGGAGCAATCATCGGCAGCAAGTTTGTCTCCCTGCTCAAAGAAAGCAAAAATGCCGACGAGGCATTGGACAAGCTATTCAAGGCATTGGAAAATTGAAAGTTGAAGGTTGAAAATTTTCAACCTTCAATTTACCTCATTTCCCCTATTCTCATCTTCCCATCCAGCGACACCCGGGTGTCGAGAATGTAGTTGGTAGCTTCACCGGGAATGCCGATTATAGTTTCAAAATGGACGCCATGACTGTCTATTTTCCATACCCTCACATCGCCCAACACTGACTGCTCAAGAAAATCCTTCGGCACAAACTTCTCATACATCTGCTTCTTCAAATCGCTGGAATATAACTTTTCTGCACCATTATAAACACAGATATGGATAATGTTGTCAAAATATACATTATTCACAGCTAAGCCATCATCGTTGAATGTGCGTCGAAAAACCTTATACCTCGTGGGATTAACCGTGACATAACAATGATAACGCTCGCTACCATAATTAATCACCGTGTCTTTCTTTATTATCTTGTTTACCACCTCCACCACGGCCGTGGGTTTCTCAAAAGCAATATCATCGTCGGGTGAATCGCTCTTTACCAGCTTCACTTCTTCGCCGTTCTGATTCTTGAACACAAAGACATTGTTTGACAACTTCGCCACTGGATAATGCGAAGGTGGATTGCCAATAATGAGCGTATCAGACACCACCCTGAATGTTGAAGGCTGACTTGTACTGTCTGGATAGAATATCGTATCACCGGAAATTTTGAAATTCACTTCCTGTGTCTCGCTATCTATCCATACACCCTGTAACTTCTGCTTGGCGGCAAAATCTTCGGTTGCCTGTGTCTGTTGCTTGGCATTATTATGACATGCAACAAGCGTCAACACAAAGAAACATGCTATCAGATTTATTATTTTCATCTAAGGATAATTCATGTTAAAAACATTCGGCATCGGCTAACGCGACACCTTTCATGTCTTTTGGACTGGTCTTCACCTCCGACATGTCAATGGGCCAGACAATGTTTATATCCGGATCGTCAAAACGTATACTGGCCTCGGCAGCTGGAGCATAGACATTGTCAACCTTATATGTAAAGACGGCCTCGTCGCTCAACACAAGAAAGCCATGGGCAAATCCGCGAGGAATAAAAAGCTGACGCTTATTCTCGTCACTGAGTTCAACCATGACATAATGACCGAACGTAGGACTTTCGCGACGAAGGTCGACAGCTACATCAACTACACGACCCTTGACAACCCTCACCAACTTTGCCTGAGAGGCCTCACCTTTTTGATAATGTAAGCCACGCAAGACACCATAGCTTGACTTTGACTCATTCTCCTGGATAAAGTCTACCTGCCCTACATGTTTCTCAAAATCGTCTTTTTTCCATGACTCAAAAAAATAGCCACGGTCATCGTTAAATACTTTCGGTTGAACAATGATTACGTCTTTAATATCAGTTTCAATATACTCCATTTTTTTAATTATATTCTATTTCTGCGTGCAAATGTAGCAAATAAAAATGACATAAGAAACTTTTTTCCCGTTTTTATGGCATTTTGTACCCATTTTTATTTGGTTTTCTCGAAAAAATAGAGTAATTTTGCACTCGTGATTGAATTAGACAGACATATAGAGATTCTTCTGCTCGACAACGACTGTGTCATAATACCCAATTTCGGAGGTTTTGTGGCCCATCATGTCGAGGCCAGATATGACGAGAGCGAAGGTTCGTTCTTGCCACCTATCCGTACACTTGGTTTTAACCCCCATCTAAAAAATATCAACGACTCGCTGCTCGCACAATCTTATGTAGAAGCATACGACATCAGCTACCCTGAAGCACAAAGAGCCATTGCAGCCGACGTGGAATGCATAAAAGCACAACTGTCGGAAAATGGGGAATACGAACTGAAGAATATCGGAGTGCTTTCCCTCAACGGCGCCGAAGAGTTGGTTTTCACTCCTTGTGAGGCCGGAATACTAACGCCCAACCTTTACGGACTGGGGGCGGTAATGGTGAGCAAACTAGCGACAAGCGATGAGACTGTGGCTGACAACGGCATTTCAATGCCTGTCATGGATAAATCAAAAGACAACACGACGGAAAGCCCGGTCATTATAAACCGCCCGCAAGAAGAAAATGTCACGACATTATCCAACGACTGCGACGAAGACAAAATGGAAAAAACCATCAGTATAAAAGTGTCGTGGATAAGGAACATAGCAGTGGCAGCTGCTGCAATAATAGCTTTCTTCGTAATAAGCACACCTGTAGAAAACAGCATCGACAACAAGGTGTTAGTAAGCGACATGGGGATTGGCATACTGACAAAATTACCAACCCTTGACACTCCAAACACCGAAAAGGCAAAGACTCAAAACAATGTGGCGGACTCGGTGGTAAGAAACCTGGTTGCAAACAAAGCCCTCGATGAAAAGATACAAAATCGTGACTCCTTGAAAAATCAAAAAAAGGAAACTCTCTTTGAAAAGAAACCGGTTTACTGTATCGTGATGGCAAGCCAAGTGACAAAATCGGGAGCAGACAATTACGTGAAAACACTAAAGGCTGAAGGATATGACAAAGCTCGAACATATATAAATAATAAGGTGGTGAGAGTAGTATACGGAGAATATGAAACTGAAGACAGCGCACTGAAGGAACTAAAAGCCAGAAGAGGCAGCAAGCACTTCGAACAGGCATGGATATACAAAATCACACACCCACAGTAAATTTGCAGGATGAAAAGAGTAAGATGTCCGAAATGTGATAATTTCATCACTTTCGACGAAACAAAATACAACGACGGGCAGTCGCTCGTGTTCAAGTGTAACGACTGCGGAAAAGAATTTGGAATACGAATAGGCACTTCGAAACTCAGAAATACACAGAAAGAAGAAGTGGTGGATGAGAATGCTAACGAAAATGGGGCAGGGTCGCTCATCGTGATTGAAAACGTGTTCCATTACAAACAGGTGCTGCCACTGAAAATGGGTGACAACACCATTGGCAGATATATGAAGGGCAGCGCCACAACACTACCCATAGAGACCAACGACCCAAGCATAGATATCAACCATTGTACAATAAACGTCAGCAGGGACAAAAAAGGAAAACTGAAATATATACTACGCGACGGACCAAGCTACACTGGTACATTTGTAGACAACGAAATTCTCGGAGACAGGGAAAAAAGGGTTATTGAAGACGGCACCCTGTTTACCATCGGGGCTACATCGATAATACTCCGCTCGGGAGAGAATAACGATAACGAATAATAACAACGTGAGAAAAACAAGAGAGAATGAAACCAACAGCAATTCTTCTACTTCACTGCCCAGACCAACCTGGCATAATATCTGAAATGACAAGGTTCATAACAGACAACCAGGGTAACATCGTATACCTTGACCAGTATGTCGACAGGCAGGACGGGATATTCTTTATGAGAATGGAATGGGAACTCGACGAATTCCTCATACCAAGAGATAAAATAAAAGAGTATCTTGACACTCTGTACGCTCAGAAATATTCTATGACGTGCAACCTCTACTTCAACGACGTAAAACCACGAATGGCTATTTTCGTCAGCAAGATGAGCCACTGCCTTTACGACCTTCTGGCAAGATACAAGGCTGGAGAGTTTAATGTCGACATACCATGCATAGTAAGCAACCACGAGGAACTGAGATACGTGGGAGAGCAGTTTAACATCCCGTTCTATGTCTGGTCGATAAACAAAGACCATTCAAACAAGCAGGAAGTGGAAAAAGCAGAAATGGAACTGCTGAAAAAGGAAAAAGTGACTTTCATCGTGCTCGCAAGATATATGCAAATTATCAGCGACGGAATGATAAAGGCTTATCCAAACCATATCATCAACATACACCACTCCTTCCTGCCGGCTTTCATAGGGGCAAAACCTTACCACCAGGCTTGGGAAAGGGGAGTGAAAATTATTGGCGCAACAAGTCACTATGTCACTGCTGAACTCGACGCAGGACCTATCATAGAACAGGACGTGGTGAGGATAACTCACAAAGACACACCTGAAAGCCTCGTGCTGAAAGGACGGGACCTCGAAAAAATAGTGCTCTCAAGGGCTGTAAAAAAGCATATCGAGAGAAAAATTCTCACTTACCACAACAAGACGATAATCTTCAGCTAATATACTAATAATGAATATTGCAGTAGTCAAATACAATGCCGGCAACATCTATTCGGTGGTTAACGCGCTAAGAAGAATGGGAATAGAACCTGACCTTACCGACGACCCCGAAAGGCTTATGAAGGCTGACAAGGTGCTCTTCCCAGGACAAGGGGAGGCTAGAAGCGCAATGGAATATCTGAAGGAAAGAAAACTCGACATGGTGATTCGTGACCTCAAACAACCTGTATTCGGTATTTGCGTCGGACAACAACTGTTGTGCAGACATTCCGATGAGGGAGATGTTGACTGCATCGGCATTTTCGACACCAACGTAAGGAGGTTCAAACCTGTACTGCATGAGGAAAAGGTGCCGGCAATGGGATGGAACCAAATAACAGATACGAAAACACAACTCTTTAATGGATTCAACGGTGGGGAGTATGTGTACTTCGTTCATAGCTACTATGTTCCACTATGTAAAGACACTATCGCCACGGCCGACTATATTCATCCATATAGCGCAGCACTGGCGAAAGACAACTTCTACTCCACACAATTCCATCCGGAAAAAAGCGGAAGCGTAGGAGCGAGAATACTGCAGAACTTCATAGACCTATAATTACAACAAGATTATGATTGAACTCATACCTGCCATCGACATCATCGACGGAAAGTGCGTAAGACTCACAAAGGGAGACTACAACACCAAAACCGTGTATGGCAACCCGGTGGAAATGGCCATAATGCTTGCCGACAAAGGATTCGAAAGACTACACATCGTGGACCTCGACGGGGCTAAGTCGAAACACATCGTCAACGTGAAGGTACTGTCAGAAATCACGTCAAAGACAAAACTGAAGGTTGACTTCGGAGGTGGCATAAAAACCGACGACGACATAAAGATGGCTTTTGACAACGGAGCTGCCTTGGTGACTATAGGGTCTGTGGCAATCAGCAATCCTGAACTTTTCGACGGATGGTTGGAAAAGTATGGAGCCGACAAGATAATACTTGGAGCGGACGTGAGAAACGGGAGAATATCCATCAACGGATGGAAAGAGGACTCTGACACCAAACTGCTGCCATTCCTAGAAAGATATGTGAAACATGGAGTAAAAAATGTTCTTTGCACCGAAATATCAAAAGACGGAATGATGGGAGGAACCGCCGTGGAACTTTATTCGGAAATAATGAATGCATACCCTAACCTACATCTCATTGCAAGCGGCGGAGTGTCGAAACTGGAAGACATAAACGAACTAAACAGAAGGGGAATACCTGCTGTAGTATTCGGAAAATCAATTTACGAGGGAAAAATTGACCTCGACAAACTTCTTATTTGGAGCAGGCAATAGTATTTTACACCTTATTATATATATATGGGACTTGCAAAACGAATAATTCCTTGTCTTGACGTAAAAGACGGCGAAACGGTGAAGGGTACAAACTTCGTAAACCTTCGTAAGGCTGGCGATCCTGTCGAACTGGGTAAAGCTTACAGCGAAGCTGGAGCTGACGAACTGGTTTATCTCGATATCACCGCAAGCTTTGAAGGCAGAAAGACATTCACCGAAATGGTCACAAGAGTGGCTAAGGAAATTAACATTCCATTCACCGTAGGTGGTGGCATAAACGAAATTGCAGACGTCGAAAGGCTACTATATGCCGGTGCTGACAAGGTAAGCGTAAACAGTGCCGCTATTCGTCGCCCAGAGCTCATTGACGAAATAACTAAACGATTCGGCAGCCAAGTATGTGTATGTGCCATCGACGCCAGACTTGACAACGACGGATGGCACTGCTACCTGAAGGGGGGAAGGGAACGCACAGAAAGAGGACTGTTTGAATGGGCTCATGAGGCACAGGAACGCGGGGCGGGAGAAATACTCTTTACCAGTATGAACCACGACGGAGTGAAAGACGGATATGCCAACGAGGCTCTTGCACGTCTTGCCAACAAACTTACCATTCCGGTGATAGCAAGCGGTGGAGCTGGAAAGAAAGAACACTTCAGAGATGCCTTTACAATAGGACACGCCGACGCTGCACTGGCTGCTAGCGTTTTCCATTTCGGAGAAATACCTATACCCGAACTTAAACAATATCTTAAAAATGAAGGTATAAACGTAAGAATATAAAAGTTGTGCACATTCAATACAAGAATAAATTATTAACATAATATGAATATCGATTTCGAAAAAATGGGCGGCCTCGTCCCCGCCATCATACAAGACGCTACAACAAAGACTGTCTTGATGTTAGGATATATGAACAAGGAAGCGTTCGACAAAACCGTCGAAACAAAAAAAGTGACTTTCTACAGCCGGTCCAGACAGTGTCTATGGACCAAGGGAGAGACATCGGGAAACTTCCTTGAACTGGTGGACATAAAGGTTGACTGCGACAACGACACGCTTCTGGTAAAGGCAAACCCAACGGGACCTACATGCCACACCGGAAACGACACTTGCTGGGGTGAGAAAAACGAGAAAAACCCACTGCTTTTCCTTACTTACCTGCAGGACTTCATCAACCGACGCCACGAAGAAATGCCAGAAGGAAGCTATACCACTTCGCTGTTTAAAGACGGACTGAACAGAATGGCACAGAAAGTGGGAGAAGAAGCTCTCGAAGCGGTTATAGAAGCATGCAACGGCACTAACGAACGACTCATTTACGAGGGCTCTGACATGATATACCACCTTATCGTACTTCTTACAAGCAAGGGACTTAGAATAGAAGACCTTGCCAAGGAACTACAGGTGAGACATGACCCTAACTGGCATAAGCATTAATATCATCCAGTAATGTTAAGGCAATGTTGATAGAATACAAAAGCGTAAATGTTAACCAGACCGATGGAAAAGATATACTGTCGGCTGTCGATTTCACGGTGAATGAAGGTGAATTCATTTACCTCATTGGACGTGTAGGTACAGGAAAAAGTTCTCTACTGAAAACAATGTATTTCGAACTTGACGTCGAAAATGCTGAAAAGGCCTTGGTTTTCAACTGCGACATCACAACATTGAAAAGAAAACATGTACCTGCGCTTAGAAGGCAGATGGGGATAATCTTTCAGGATTTCCAACTGCTCTCGGACAGAAGCGTAAGAAAAAATCTCGAATTCGTACTAAAAGCTACTGGATGGAAAAAGAAAACGGAAATCGAAAACAGAATAAAAGAGGTGCTGGCTGAAGTGGGAATGGACGAAAAAATTGACTGTATGCCTTACGAACTGTCAGGAGGCGAACAGCAACGAATCGCTATTGCCAGAGCTATTCTTAATAAACCAAAAATCATTATTGCTGATGAACCTACCGGAAATCTCGACCCTGAAACGGCTGAAAACATCATACGGCTGCTTAGGGAAATTTCACAAACTGGCACATCGGTGGTAATGAGCACCCACAACCTGCCTCTACTGGACAAATATCCAGGCATCGTATACCGATGTGCCGACGGAAGGCTTGAAGAAGTGACCAACGACTTCAACAAGATAAAAATGGAATTCGATTGACTCTTTGTCTTTTTTTGATAATTAGGAATAACAAACAGAATAATTAAACAACAAGAATATGAAAGTAATGAAATTTGGAGGCACGTCGGTAGGCACTCCTGCCAGAATGAAAGACGTGACAAAACTCGTGACATCATCAGGCGAGCCTGTATTTGTAGTATTCTCAGCCATGTCTGGAACAACAAACTCTCTTGTAGAGATTTCAAACTATCTATACAAGAAAAATCCAGAAGGAGCTAACGAAGTAATCAATAAACTCGAGGAGAAATACATGCAGCATGTAGAGGAACTGTACTCTACACAAGAATGGAAAGACAACACACGCCAACTCCTAAACGATGTTTTCAAATATCTTAGATCGTTCACAAAGGAACTCTTCACAAGTTTCGAAGAGAAAAGCATTGTGGCACAGGGCGAGATAATGAGCACCAACATGATAGCAAACTACATGAAGGAACAGGGCATCAAAGCCACACTCTTGTCGGCTCTTGACTTTATGAGAACTGACAAGAATGCAGAGCCCGACCCTACATATATTAAAGAAAAACTCTCTGCCATACTCGACGAAAACAAAGGTTCACAAGTTTATATCACTCAAGGATTTATATGCAGAAATGCTTATGGAGAGATAGACAACTTGCAGAGAGGTGGAAGCGATTACACGGCATCTCTAATTGGTGCTGCCATCAATGCTGAAGAAATCCAAATATGGACAGATATCGACGGAATGCATAACAACGACCCACGCATAGTGGACCAAACTGACCCTGTCCACCAGCTACACTTCGAAGAGGCAGCAGAACTTGCTTATTTCGGAGCAAAAATACTGCACCCCACATGCGTACAGCCAGCAAAATTTGCCGGCATACCGGTTCGACTGCTGAACACCATGGATCCTCAGGCAGAGGGCACTACAATCAGCAACTTTACTGAACGCGGAAAAATAAAGGCCGTTGCCGCAAAGGACAATATTACTGCCATTAAGATAAAAAGCAGCCGAATGTTGCTCGCAACCGGATTCCTGCGTAAGGTGTTCGAAATTTTCGAAAGTTACCAAACGGCCATAGACATGGTGTGTACATCTGAAGTGGGAGTATCGATGAGTATCGACAATCCAAGCCGACTGAACGAAATTGTTGACGAACTAAAGAAATATGGTACTGTGACCGTAGACAACGATATGTGTATCATCTGCGTTGTGGGAGACCTCGACTGGAGCAATGTGGGATTTGAAACTCTTGCAACTGAGGCTATGAAGAACATACCTGTACGCATGATTTCTTATGGTGGAAGCAACTACAACATTTCATTCCTCATTAAGGAGAAAGACAAAAAGCGCGCACTCCAAAGCCTCAGCGACACTTTGTTTAATGCATAACAAAACTCAACCAATACAAACAAAAAAGACAAAAACATGAAAGGTATTTTCCCCGTAGAAAGGTTTCAGTCCATAAGAACTCCATTCTACTACTATGACACAGAGTTGCTGCGCAAAACATTGCGCACAATAAACGAAGAGGCAGGAAAACACGATAACTTCGTGGTACACTATGCCGTAAAGGCTAATGCCAACCCCGCCATACTCCGCATCATCAGAGAGGCGGGACTTGGCGTAGACTGCGTAAGCGGTGGGGAGATAGAAGCTGCCATAAAAGCTGGTTTCAAACCATCTGGCATCGTTTATGCCGGGGTAGGAAAAAGCGACTGGGAGATAAATCTCAGTCTCGACAACAATATTTTTTGCTTTAATGTAGAAAGCCTCGCTGAACTTGAAGTCATAAACGAACTTGCCGCTGAAAAAGGGAAAAAGGCTCGTGTGGCATTCCGCATCAATCCGAATGTGGGTGCCCACACTCACGCCAACATTACAACCGGATTGGCTGAAAACAAATTCGGAATTGCAATGAGAGACATGATTCCCGTAATAAGAAAAGCGGAGAAAATGGAGAACGTGGAGTTCATCGGACTGCATTTCCATATAGGTTCTCAAATCCTTGACATGGGGGACTTTATAGCTCTATGCAATCGCATCAACGAACTTCAGGAAGAACTTGAAAGAGAACATATTAAGGTTGAAAACATTAATGTGGGAGGAGGGTTAGGTATTGATTACGAACACCCCAACCGAGTCCCTGTTCCTGACTTCAAGTCGTTCTTTGACACATACAGTCGACACCTACACCTTCTGCCTGGTCAAAAACTACATTTTGAACTAGGACGATCTGTAGTAGCGCAATGCGGGTCGTTGATAACACGCACGCTTTACATAAAGCAAGGTGAAGTAAAGAAGTTCGTCATCGTTGATGCTGGTATGACAGACCTAATACGTCCTGCACTCTATCAGGCTTATCATAAGATTGAAAACATCACAAGCGAAGATGCTAAAGAGACATATGATATAGTCGGGCCTATTTGCGAATCAAGTGATGTTTTCGCAAAGCAGATTGAGTTGAATGCCACTAAGCGGGGAGACCTCATCGCATTGCGCTCTGCAGGAGCTTATGGCGAAATCATGGCTTCACAGTATAACTGCCGTCAATTGCCAAAAGGATATACGACAGAAGATTTGAACATTATTTAATATGACAATCGACACGTTGACAATCATCATTGGAGCTGCTCTGATTGGTCTCAGCCTCTTTTCGGTGGTCTTCACTCCATTGATAAGAAAACCACGAAAAGACAAGACCGACAGACAGAACCAAAACGATTTCCCATCAATCTCTATAGTACTCGCCGTGCATGACGGCGAGGAAGAGATTGAACGTAATCTTCCCAAATTTCTCACTCAGGACTATGAAGGACAGTTTGAGGTAATCGTTGTCGACGAATCTTCTACCGACAACACGGCTGAAGTACTTAAACGTCTCAAAAACAATTATCACAATCTGTACACCACATTCATTCCAGACTCTAGCCATTATATCAGCAGGAGAAAACTTGCTCTTACCGTTGGTGTGAAAGCCGCAAAACACGACTGGATAATCTTTTCAGATGCAGACTGCAGTCCGGCTGATGACAAATGGCTCAGAGCTATGGCCGCTAAATGCGACAATGACACGGAACTCGTGATTGGAGCTACAAGATATCACAGCGACGCTACAGACTACCAACGATTGGAACGTCTCATGACATGGTGGAGAGAAGCCTATGAAACACAGCATAGACAGGTGTTCACTTATTCTGGACATAATATGATGTTCCGACGTGAGAAATTCGTTAAGGACAATGGCTTCCTCAATAGCCTTATGTACCTAAGGGGCGAATATGACTTCCTTGCAAACGAATATGGCGAAACAATGAAAACAGTGGTGGCTGCCGAACCGCAGGCTACCCTTATAGAAGATGCTCCATCGAAAAAAACATGGATAAACGACCACCTCTATCATATTGAGACACGAAAGCATCTAAAGCACGGCAGACTCTACAAAACACTTGAAAACGCCGATACCTTTATGCTACATCTCAACCTGACATGCCACATCGCGGTTATTGCATTGGCAACGGTAACTGGCAACTATATACTCTGTGCCGCTGCTGCATTGTCACTCCTTGTCAACTATCTCATTCGGGTTATTATTGCAGGCAACGCAATGAGGGCGGCAAACGAAACCATCAGTCCCATGAAAATTCCATTTCTGGAATCGTTCATGGCATGGCGAAACCTCTCTTTGAAAATAAAGCATTCAAAATGTGACAAATATGATTTCATCAGACGATGAACATTATCCATTATAATCCACACAACGACATAGTCATTGCCGAGTATATTGACACTCTAAACATGGCAATGACAGATGAAGTTGTGTCAAGAAAGGCTTCTACGGTAAAAGAAATAAAAAAAGAATTGACAGCACAACATGCCGACATTATCAATATTCATGGATGTTGGCATCATTCATTGCCCATCGTAATGTCTCTTGCAAATAAACATAAGGCAAGACTTGTCGTGACTCCTCACGGTCAGCTCGAACCTTGGGTGATGTCAAGACAAAATAACGTAATAAAACTATTCAGACAGACAATATACCAAAGAAAACTGATAAGACAGGCCTACTCTGTAATTGTCATGGGGGAAATGGAATATTTGAACACTAAAAAAATTGGATGGACAGAACGGATAGAAATCGTTTCCAACTCATTGTTCACAAGTAAGACCACAGACACTCAAATGGCAAAGGAAACACTCGACGTGTACCAAAAAGTAATGGACAGCAACGTGTTTCAAGCTATGGAAGAACAAACTCGCAAAGCTCTGTTTTTGTTGTTTAAGGCTGCTGTCACAAACAACAGACACTGGATAGACAACGAAGAAGTGGCATTAGTCGGAAATCTAGACTACTACAAGTGGCGGCAGATAATGATATATGGTTACACGACATCAACACTCGAATATATACTACGCGGTGCTGACGTCTTCTCGATAACACCACCTGAATGTCATCCGGAAAACATTAGGTGTTATTGTGCGGCAAGGGCCAAACGCATTGCAGAGTCGAATCGTTTGCCTATGCTTACATTAGGCGACAACGGCACACATAGTACAGATGACATGACGGCTATGATAAGGGCTATAAAAGAAAAGGCAGAGCGAAAGACTATAGGCATTTCCGACATTATTCTCCTGGCTGTTTCTTTATTCAATCTTCGTATCGACGAAGACGAGCTCAGATTCAAGCTTGACGAGGCGCAACTGTCGTCATTCGCTGCCAGAGCCATGGCTCTCTGCACCTATTTCACATGCATGCCGGAAGGTTTCCTGATAATGCATTCAAAAAACGACAGGAAAACCAAATCAATTATTAATAGTATTTTAACCCAACTAAAATTATGACACCCAAAACACACTACAACATCCAGAACAACCTGCGCTACATCTCTCTTCTGTCGCAGTCGTTCCCGTCAGTGGCTGCAGCCAGCACTGAGATTATCAACCTTGAGGCAATCTTAAATCTACCTAAAGGTACAGAACATTTTCTCGCCGACCTTCACGGAGAGTACCAGGCTTTTCATCATATCCTGAAAAATGCCTCCGGAAACATTAAACGTAAAGTGAACGAACTTTTCGGAAGCGAAATAAGAGAAAATGAAAAAAAGGAACTCTGCACACTTATCTATTACCCGGAGGAAAAACTCGAACAGGTGAAATTGTCGGAAGAGGACATTGATGACTGGTATCATATCACCATTCACCAATTGGTCAGAGTATGCCGCGACGTGAGCAGCAAATATACAAGGTCAAAGGTACGCAAATCGCTTCCTTCTGATTTCAGCTATATCATCGAGGAACTTCTTCACGAGCGCACTGACGATTATAACAAGACGGCTTATGTAAAAGTAATTGTTGACACAATAATCACAACTGGTCGTGCCGACGACTTCATTGTGGCGCTATGTAATGTGATACAACGTCTTGCCATTGACCAGCTACACATTCTCGGTGACATATTCGACCGTGGAGAAGGTGCACACATCATTCTTGACACTCTTCTCGGTTACCACAGCTGGGATATACAATGGGGAAACCATGACATTCTGTGGATGGGGGCATGCGCAGGAAACAATGCCTGCATTTGCAACGTTCTAAGACTATCGCTGCGATATGCCAATCTTGTAACACTTGAGGAGGGATACGGCATAAACCTCATGCCATTGGCTACATTTGCCATGGAAACATACGCTGACGACCCTTGTACGGAATTTATTCCACGACTGTTGAAAAATGCCAAGATGGACGAAAAGACGCTCCTGCTCACCGCACGTATGCATAAGGCCATTGCTGTACTGCAATTCAAGGAAGAAGCCAAGTTGTTCAAGAGTCATCCGGAATGGGCAATGACTAACAGATGCTTGTTCGACAATATTGACTATGAAAAGGGAATATGCACCTTGGACGGCAATGAGTATAAAATGACCAGTTGTTTCTTCCCTACTATCGACCCGGCTGACCCTAACCGACTGACGCCTGACGAGGAAATACTCATGTCTAAGCTACATCATTCGTTCTCTGCAAGCGAGAAATTACACAAACATGTAGGTACACTACTCAGTCATGGCTGCATGTATGCTATCTACAATAGCAACCTACTATTCCATGCCTCAATACCACTAAACGATGACGGTACGCTAAAAGAGGTGCAACTTTGCGACGGAAAAAGATATAGCGGACATGAACTGATGCATCGCATAGGGATGCTCATCAGGTCGGCTTTCGCCTCTGACACAGACAAGGAAGAGAAAGACAACGCCATTGACTTTTTCCTATACCTTTGGTGCGGCACTGACAGTCCATTATTCGACAAGTCGAAGATGGCTACCTTTGAACGATATTTCCTTACCGACCGGGAAACCTTTAAGGAAGAAAAAGGTAATTATTTCAAACTACGCGACAACGAGGCCATTTGCGACAGGATACTTGATGCTTTTGGCGTAAAAGGCAACAATCGTCACATCATTAATGGGCATGTTCCTGTACATGCATCAAAAGGCGAGAATCCAATTAAGGCAGGAGGAAAACTTATGGTTATCGACGGAGGATTCAGCGAAGCGTACCACAAAGAGACAGGTATTGCGGGATATACTCTCGTATATCATAGTAGGGGCTTCCAACTTGTACAACACGAGCCCTTCACCTCGGCCAAAGACGCCATAATACGCGGTACAGACATTAAAAGCACGACGCAAATTGTTGAAATGTCGGCACATAGAATGCTTGTATCAGACACAGACAAGGGCGCAGAGCTAAGATCACAGATAAACGACCTTAAGGAACTTTTATATGCATATCGCCATGGATACATAAAAGAAAAGAGAGTATAAGAAGAAGACCATCTGATGATTTTTTTCTCAAAAAAAAAGGTTGGAACAGGACGTTCCAACCATAGGCTACAAATAAAAAACTCTAAAACAACTGAATCATTGTGTGATTCACGCTATTCTAAAACCGATGCAAAAATAAGGAATAAGTTTAGTATTTGCAAATTATTTAACTTCTTTTTGTACAACTTACAACAAATTAACAGTATTAAAATAATATATCCTTCCCTTAATCTTAAGGGAAGGATATATAAATATTAACGTATTGTGCTAATAATCACTATTTTGCGTAAGCAACACTTCGAGTTTCCCTGATGACAGTGATTTTCACCTGTCCTGGATAAGTCATCTCATTCTGGATCTTATTTGCTATTTCACCAGAAAGTGCTTCGGTCTCGGCATCATCCATCTTGTCAGCACCTACTATGACACGCAATTCACGTCCAGCCTGTATTGCGTAAGTCTTGGTAACACCAGGATAACTCATAGCAATAGCTTCAAGGTCGTTAAGTCGCTTGATATATGCCTCAACAATTTCTCGTCTTGCGCCAGGACGTGCACCGCTAATGGCGTCACAAACCTGAACGATTGGAGCCAACAGGGTATTCATGTCGCACTCGTCATGATGGGCAGCTATGGCATTGCAAATATCCGGTTTCTCTTTGTACTTCTCAGCAATCTTTGCTCCATATAGTGCGTGAGGCAATTCACTTTCCTCATCTGGCACCTTTCCGATGTCATGCAACAGACCTGCCCTTTTTGCTTTTTTCGGGTTAAGTCCAAGCTCTGATGCCATGACAGCACAAAGATTTGCAGTTTCACGAGCATGCTGAAGCAGGTTCTGCCCATAAGAACTACGGTATTTCATCTTACCGACAATTCTTATCAGTTCCGGATGCAATCCGTGTATTCCCAAATCAATGGCAGTGCGCTTTCCTGTTTCAATAACTTCATTGTCCAACTGCTTCTTAACCTTCTGAACCACCTCTTCTATACGAGCGGGGTGAATACGTCCGTCAGTTACAAGCTGATGTAGTGCCAGTCTGCAGACCTCACGCCTTATTGGGTCAAAAGCACTGATAACAATAGCCTCAGGCGTATCGTCTACTACAATCTCCACACCGGTAGCAGCCTCCAGCGCTCTAATGTTTCTTCCTTCACGACCAATGATTCTTCCTTTCACCTCATCGTTGTCGATATGGAAGACACTGACACTGTTTTCTATTGCTGTCTCAGTGGCCACTCGCTGTATTGTTTGGATCACAATCTTTCTAGCTTGTGCATTGGCATTAAGCTTGGCCTCGTCCATAATCTCGTTGATGTAGCTCTGTGCATCGGTTCTTGCTTCGTCTTTCAACGACTCGACAAGGCGTTGCTTGGCTTCTTCGGCGCTCAGTCCTGATAACTCCTCAAGCTTCTCACGCTCCTTTAGCTGCATTTTCTCCAGTTCCTCATGTTTGATGGCGAGCATTTTTTTCTCGTTCTCAATACGTGTCTGCTGGTTGTCGAGTTCATTCTTTCTGCGCCCGAGGTCTTCCTGTCGCTGATTAAGCGACAACTCTCTCTGTTTCAGTTTGTTTTCACTTTGCTGGATGTGTTGGTTTCTTACCTGCACTTCCTTTTCCAGCTCACTTTTCTTGTTTAGGAACTTTTCCTTCACTTCAAGGAGTTTTTTCTCCTTGATAACTTCCGCTTCCTTTTCTACGGTTGACATCATCTCGTTATACTTACCTTTCAGTACGTATCTGAAAAAGAGATATCCACCTATGCCACCCAGTATGAGTGCTACAGCGGCAATAATAATCGTCAATATCATAAATGTTTTTATTAAATAATAATGTTAATATTTATTTACCTTCAAGAGCCTTGTCTATCTCCAAAATGAGACGTTTCAAGGTATTATTATATGGTTCAACGTCATTTTTGTCCACCTCCATTTCGTAAAGCAACGCAATATCGATAAGTGTCATCAATGCTATCGTGTGGTCACTTTTATGTCCTTTAAACATCTCTGCATACTTGTTGTAACGCTCAGTGATAAACTTAGCGGCACGCCGATATAGCGGTTCGTCTTGTGGACGCACTGCGATATCGAAATCCTGGTCATAGACATGGATACGTATATGTTGCTTGGTGTCTTCAGCCATATATCGAAATGCTATCGTTATTTTTCTGTTAAGAGTGTGATACACCTATTGACGTCTCTGATGAGTTTCTGTAGCTTTGCTTTAGTTGCGGTAATATCACCATCAGCCACTTCAATCATCTTTGCCATCTTGTAAGAATCAAATTGTTTCTTCACATCATTGAGTTCGGCAACAATCCTTTTGTTTTCTTCTTCGCTTTTCTCCAGCATGGCATACAATTCCTTATTCTCCTCTTTCAGACTCTGAAACTGGAGAATAAGCTGGCGCATCCGCGCCTCGAATGTTGCCATTGTAGCTTCGTTAGGACTCATTATTCTTACCCAAATTTGTACAAAGGTATATTATTTTTCTTACAATCAGACATGTTTAATTAAAAATTTAATTTTTTTTAATCAATATATTGTCTTTCAGTGCTTCATACTACTATTTTATTTGGTTTTTCTGTCATCGTCCTTGGGTTTGGGCTCTTTTTTTGCCAGCATTACAATTTTGTAGACGAAAGATGTTGTCCACTGTTCAGAGAATCCCAACTTTGCCGCATACTGTCGCACACTGACCACTGTCTTGAGCACTCCCGGGTCTGTATAGTCGTTTTTGTTGAAGATTTCATTTATTGTCTTTTCTGTCATTGTATACAATGCCTTTGACATGAAAGATGGCAGTCTGAGTTTGAATTTCATAAGGTTTCCAACAAGCATCATCAGGTCTTGTGTGAATGCCTGGAACTGTAGCATGTATACCTGCACATCTTGGATTTTTCTACAACGTTTCTTTATGCTTGAGTCTATCTCCTTGAAGAACACGTCATCCATCTGATAGATGTCGGTAAGCATTTTTTTGCATCGTGAACGCTCTCCTACTCCCAAACGATTGTTAACAGTTGGAACGTGCAATGTGGTCTTGAAAACCCTCAAGTCTGGCAGTGCTGCAAGATTTGTGATACCTAAATCGGAGGCCATGGCTGCCTGGAAATACACTCTTATGAGGGTCATGAAATCTTCCATTCCCCCTGTTTTTTGTTGTTCATCGGCACTTTTCTTGCCGAAAATTTTAGATAGTATATTCATTTTTGTCGTTTTTGGGTGCAAAGATACATTATTTTCTTTATATTAGAAGATTTTTTCACGACAAAATTGCCTTTCATTGAAAATTATTTGTACCTTTGTGGCAAAAATAAATATATAATCAAAAAAAAAGAGAAAATGAAAGGCATTGTATTAGCTGGAGGTAGCGGTACGAGACTTTACCCTATCACAAAAGGAATCAGTAAACAGTTGATTCCCATCTTCGACAAACCGATGATATATTATCCCATCTCGGTACTCATGCTTGCTGGTATAAAGGATATTTTGATTATCAGCACACCACACGACCTTCCTGCCTTCAGACGCCTCCTTGGCGATGGCAAAGAATTAGGAGTGAGATTTGAGTATGCTGAGCAACCTTCTCCTGATGGTTTGGCACAGGCTTTCATTATTGGTGAAGAATTCATAGGCGACGATTCTGTCTGCCTTGTTCTTGGAGATAATATTTTCTATGGTAGCGGCTTCAGCGGACTGCTCAAGGAAAGTGTGAAAAATGCAGAGCAGAATGGAAATGCAACCGTATTTGGATATTATGTCAACGACCCTGAACGCTATGGAGTGGCAGAATTTGATAGCGAAGGCAAGTGTCTCAGCATTGAAGAGAAACCTGCCAAGCCTAAGTCTAACTATGCCGTGGTAGGCCTTTACTTCTACCCGAATAGCGTTGTAGAAGTGGCAAAAAACATTAAGCCAAGCGCCCGTGGCGAATTGGAAATTACAACAGTTAACCAAGTATACCTCGAGCAGGAAAAACTCCAAGTCAAACCACTTCAGCGTGGTTTTGCATGGCTCGACACTGGCACTCATGACAGTCTCAGCGAGGCAAGTACATTTATCGAGGTGATTGAGAAACGACAAGGATTAAAGGTGGCCTGCCTTGAAGAAATAGCATATAAAAAAGGCTGGATCACCCTTGAACAACTTCACCAACTTGCACAACCAATGTCCAAAAACGGATATGGCCAATATCTTTTGAGTATTAATTAAGTGAAGAGTGTTATTAAATGAAGAGTGAAGAATGAGGTTAACGCAGGTTATGCGGAGCCTATTCTTCACTCTTCATTCGTTATATTAATTTATCTTCAGGAATCTTGAGAATCCTGTCATGTCAAACACCTTCTTTATTTGGGGCTTGACTCCTGTGAGTTTCATTTGTCCTTTGTTAGCTGAAATCATTTTTTGCGCTTTCAGCACAACTCTCAGACCGCTACTGCTGATATAATCCAGTTCTGAACAATCTAATTCCAAATCCACTCCGCTTTCAGACAATATTGGATTAATTTCACGTTCAAAATCACCTGCATTGATGGTGTCAATACGATTACCTGTTTTTACGAGAACAGAGTTCCCATTTCTTACTATTTCTGCCATTTTTCTATTTATTTATGTTACTTGTCAAATATTTTTTTTCAACGTCAAGACGTTATGTCCGTCAAGACGTTGATAAGTCACTTCATTCATTATGTTCTTGACAATATAAATGCCAAGTCCTCCTATCTGCCGTTCTTCAGCTGACAATGTCACATCGGCATCCTCCACCTTTGTCGGATCAAACTCCTTTCCTTTGTCATTGACGGTAAACACAAGTGAGTTACCATCTTTTTCAGCGGTCACAATCACTGTGCCTTCTTCATCTTGTGGATAGGCATACAGTATCACGTTTGATACAATCTCTTCGAGAACGAGATTCAGATTCATCTCCAACTCCGGGTCAAGAGTCATCTCTGCTGCCACCTCTTCCACAAATATCGCAAGCTTTTCCAGCTCAGCCACATCGTTTTTTAGGATAATCTTTTTTTTCATATCTACAGGCTTATTAAAATATAATTCATTGATTTGCTATTTGTCTTTTTGCCAACTTGAAGAATAGCCCTTGCTTTGCCATAAGCTCGTCAAAGGTACCTTCTTCAACAATTTCTCCTTTGTCAAGCACTATTATTCGGTTACAGTTTCTGATGGTGCTCAACCTGTGTGCCACGACAATTCTTGTACAGTCGAGTTTATCGAGATGGTCAGCCACTTGTCGTTGACTGATATTGTCAAGGGCACTTGTGGCCTCGTCAAGCAACAGTATGGCGGGATTGGCTATCAGAGCCCTCGCTATCAGTATGCGTTGCTTTTGTCCGCCACTGAATCCAGAATTTCCTTCGCTCACAACTGTATGCATCTGCATCGGCATCTGTCGTATGTCATCAGCAATGCCAGCCATCTCTGCCGCTCGCCACGCATCTTCCATCGTGCTGTTTGGAGCAGTGATGGTTATATTACTGAAAATATCGCCTGAAAACAGGCTACCACCTTGCAGACATGTACCTATCAACCGTCTAAGACTTGTCTTGTCGCATTTCGAAAGGTCGTAGTTGTCGTAGAACACGCCTCCGTTTTGTGGATGTTCAAAACCAAGGAGTAACCTTAACAATGTACTCTTTCCACATCCCGACGGGCCAACGATAGCCACATAGTCCCCGGGGGCTATTTTCAAATTGAAATGCCTAAAGAGCCAGTTGCTTTCGTCGCTATATCTGAAAGAGAGATCGCTGACTTCAATATTTCCGCTCAGATAATGGACTTGTGGGGCGTCAGGCTGAAGTTCTGGTACGGTTTTCAGCACCGGAGCGGCAATTTTCAATAGCGGGAAAATTTTTGCAATGTTAGGTATAGTAGCGGTCATGTCCGCCATAGCCGACGCTATCATGCCATATGCTACACTGAAGGCTATGAAATCAGACACTCCCACTTTTTCCTCCACTGCATACCAGTAAAGCACTGCAATACTACCCATTTGACATAATGCGATAAGTGCTGGCATTATTTTCACCGTAAGTGGCGGATTGTATGTGATATGGGCACAACGCCGGTACAAGTCAAGCCACTTTGTGAATATTCTCTTCTCTGACCCCGTAAGTTTTACCTTTTGAATACCTGAGAAGATATCGTACTCCATACTGTCCAGCTCCGACTTATGGTCGGCGAGTTCAAGTTCCTCAATATACATTTGCCAAGCATAAACCACGATGAGCATAGTATGTATGGCAAGTAATATCAGTGATGGTCCCAACAATGCTTTAGCGTAGACAACAATCTGGAACACATATATCACGGAGAAAAAAAGAGTAAAGAAAGTACCCCTCATCGCTTCACTTGCAAATGTGTTTAATCTCCTTAGCGACGATATCCGGTTTGTTATGTCTCCAGAGGTATGCTGCCAAAAAAATCTTGTGTCGAGAGTGAAAATGCGCGACATGAAGGCCATTTGGAAGTTCATCTGCACAATATCCTTCACACGGAGCACAAGTTTGTTTCTCATCACTTCTATTAGTGCACTGCCCACAGTAACACCACAAAACAAGGCTGCCATTGGATATAGGTCGGCAAGTATTCCGTTGGGGATCACGTTATTGAATATTTGTTTATTGATGAAAGGCAGGAACATGCCGAAGAGGCTTACTGTAAAGGCGGCAAGAAGCAGTGACGAGAATGCCGACATGGGGGTTACTGCCACTACAAACCTGAGTATATCTTTTGCCTTAAGAGCCTTTGGCGGAAAACATGGATAGAAGTCAAGTGCATCGGGTTTCACTGTCTTCATCAACTTTTCGTCAACGTTTCTTACATTTCCATTTGCATCTATACATTTATATCCGAACACCCATTTCCTTGGTATGAAAAGCAGCATGTTTCCTTCTATATCTTGCCCTAATTTAGGTCCCACGGTTGACTTCCACCAAGTGCCGTTGAGACATATTCTGCGCTGCATTATACCCATCGGTCTAAGAATGCGTTCTAATTGTTCATCGGGCGTCAAGAATCCATCATCGTCAAGCACATAGTCTGTCACCTTCAAATACTCCAGCAGTTTGTGTATGACATAGTTGCCGGAGGCCATTGTCGACCCTCGGTCGACCTTGAACCCCATATCCTTGGCGGCATCCCCGAACACCTCTCTCAGTGATGCGATTTCCCTTTCACGCCTTTTACTTATCTGGTCGTCAAATAACATTTTCTACTTATGTTAATCATTCTATGTCCTCGGCACATTCCATCAGCATTTTGTATTGGCCCTCTTGTGAAATCAGTTCGTCATGAGTGCCTCGCTGCACAATCTTTCCTTGGTCCATAACTATTATCTCGTCGCAGTCACGCACAGTGCTCAATCTGTGGGCAATGACAATCAACGATGCTCCACACTGCCTGATGCCCTGCATAACGTCACGCTCCATTGCAGTGTCAAGTGCGCTTGTTGCCTCGTCGAGAATGAGTATTACGGGTTCTCTTGCCAGTGCTGTTGCTATCTCCAAACGCTGTCGTTGTCCGCCGGAGAAATTTCCTCCTCCTTTTACAAGACGCGTGTTAAAGCCTCGCGGTCGAGATATGATATCATCGCGTATTCCTGCATCGATACAGGCCATGGTCATAGTGAAATCCTCAATGGAGTGGTCCCACATTTTCAAGTTCTCAGCTATCGTGTCGTTAAACAACACCACATTCTGGTCTATAACAGCCACTGAACTTACAAACTCTTCATGGCTTATGTCCTTGGCATCTCGTCCGTCAAAGAGCACTTGTCCGCTCCAAGGCTCATATAGTTTGGAAACGAGTTTTGCTATGGTGCTCTTACCACAGCCAGATGAACCCACAATAGCCACGCTTTTACCTGGTTTCAGTGTCATCGAAAAATGACTTATCAGAGGTTCAGCTGCCGGATTATATCCGAATGTGACATCACGAAGTTCCAGGCCTCCCCCCAACTTTTTCAGTTCTGCCCTTTTGTTTTCTCCTTGGTTCTTGCCGTCGTTATTCTGTTGGACGGGATATGCCAGAACATCGTCAATTCTTTCCATTTGCGACCTCATCTCAATCACCGTCGTTGAGCCATTCATGAGTCCCATGGCCGGCTTCATGAATTCTGCCATGAAACCTTGAAAAGCCATAAGCATACCAATACTGAATTCCCCTTTCAGTATGAGTGCCGCTCCGAGAATAAGCACACAGCTATTGGCAAGATGGGCAAAGATATATGGATAGAATGAACGTTTCTGCATGATCACCTCATGGTTGTACATTCTTGCGAAATTTCCTGCCCAGAACTCAAAGAAGCCTCTTTCTGCACCAGCTGCCTTTATGCTTTCCATATTGTCTATACAAGACATGGTGATACCATAAGATCGGCCCATGCTTTGCTCAAGGCCACGGCTGAGGTTGTTGCGCAATTCGCGCTCGTCTACCACAACATATGCATTAATAGCCAATACTACAATACCAAGGATGGTGAGCAAAAGGCTGTATTGCAACATCAGTGCCACATAGAAAGCGAGCAACATAACATTTACGGCATATGGCGCAAGAATAGAGACCAGGTTTGACGTGATGGTCTCGTTAAGTGACTGTCGTTGCACTATGTCGCCCACATATCTGTGACTGTAGAATTCTATCGGCAGATTAAGCGCATGCCAAAGGAATCGGGCGTTGCCTCTAAGCGACATGCCTCCAGAAAATCTTCTGCCATATACATTATCGAGTAATGCAAGCATGAAGTGAAACATTACAAGACCTCCCATAGCAAAGAAGAAAGGCAGCGACCACTCATCGTTTTTCCCCGTGATAATCCTGTCAAGAAACACTTGTGATATCAAAGGGTACATTAGTCCCGCAAAGGCAAAGAGAATTCCCATAACCAAAGTAAACAGGAATGCGTCTGACACACCTTTGATATTATCATGTATGTAGTGAAAAATGGAAGTCTGATGCCCGCTCTTAGTGAATTCAATACCAGGTTCTGCTGTTATGGCCACTCCTGTATATGACCGATTAAAATCGTTCATCGACACACAAAGGCTTCCATATGACGGATCATTGATGTAAGCCTGCCCATTCTTGAACCCCTTGAAAACGACAAAATGACTAAAATTCCAGTGTATGATGGCTGGTGCCATATGTTGGAGGTCATCGATGTCGGCATGCCATCCATGCGCTTCCAGTCCGTACTTTCTTGCAGCCAAGACCATATTGCGCGCATTACTTCCATCACGCGATACACCGCAGTCTGTACGCAATTGTTCAAGCGACATCCACTTGCCGTAATAGGCAAGCAGCATCGACAAGGCAGCCGCTCCACATTCCACGGTTTCCATCTGCAATATCACCGGTACTTTTTTAATTTTCTTGACCTTCATATATGTCTTTTTTATTCAGATGTAAGTATTCAGAATCTGAAAAACATCTTGTATACTGGCTTTCGCTGAGAAATTATCTGCACGTTACAGAAAGACATGGTGTTCAGTCTGATCTGTTTGCTCTGTTCCCTTGACCATTTCAGAAGGTTAGGATTTGCATTGTCTGCATCAACCACAAGCCTGACTTCATAGGCTGTTTCGTCGGGAAATATTGTGTCGACGAAATTCCTTATCACCGACTGCTCTCTTGCTTCTTCAAGTCGTACTGGAAAAGGATTTATCTTTGTGATATGTCCCACTATGTAGCCATAGTCCTCTCTGTGCAGGTCTACAGGAGTCACTTGAACCTCAAGTCCAGGTGCTAATTCACGTAAGTCCTTATATCTCACATAGGTTATGAGTTCTCTATTCAAGTGATTGTTTTTGTCGGGAATGATTTCCATCAGTGTCTCATGAGCACGAAACCTGTCATCAACGGCCTTAGAGTTAATCACCATACCTGCATGGTCAGCGTATAGTGTATCTGTTTTGCCATGGTTTCTCACGGCCATTAGGGGCATGCCTTTAGTGACATGTAGACCTTTGATTACAAAAAGCTGATCTACCTCTCCGTCAGTTTTATTACATACTCTCTCTGGGGAGTCATGAGGGAACACCACAGCTACTGCCTGAACATGTTCGGTAACTGTGCCGAAGACAAGCCATAAGCACACTACGATACTACATATCGTCATGGAGAGGATGACGATATATAATGGCGGTGTTGTGACTCGTATAAAGTCGTTTATCTGACCTGGATTATCCAGTACGTCGAGCGTTTCTTTTCTGAACAGATTTTTTTTCATTCCTCAATATTCTTTTAATGCCTCCTTCCTCTCATTATTCTCTTTTGTTCATCAACACGTCCCTTCCCTCTGCTTTCATTAATATCCCCTTCTCGCTCAAGCCGCGCCTCCTGTCACCTGCGAAAGTTCTTCTAGTGTAAGTTCTCTCAATCCACCAGTCAGTAGTGTCATAAGAGCGAGAATCTCTTTTGCTTCATTTGGCGTAGCAGAATATCCGGCATTGCTGACTACCTGCATCACCTCATTCTCGTTATGACACAATCTGAGCTGTTCCATAACGTTTCGTCCGTATAGTTTTATTACTGTATCCAACTTCATGTGGCAAAAATAATAAATATTTTTGAGAAAAGCGTAATTGTTAAGACTTTTTTACAATTTATTCTCAATAACACATAAAAAAAGCCACAATTCCTTAGAACTGCAGCTTTTATTTGCTCAATAGGCACAATTTTTATGTACCAAAGTTTTCTTACTTAACCTTCTCAACGATAGCCTTGAAAGCCTCTGGGTTGTTAATGGCGAGATCGGCAAGAACCTTGCGGTTAATCTCTATACCTGCCTTGTTGAGTGCTCCCATGAGAACAGAATAGCTCATTCCCTCAAGACGGGCAGCAGCATTGATACGCTGTATCCAAAGAGCGCGGAAAGTGCGCTTCTTGTTTCGGCGGTCACGATATGCGTAGGTGAGACCTTTCTCCCAGGTGTTCTTCGCTACGGTCCAAACATTCTTGCGGGCACCGAAGTAACCGCGAGTAAGTTTCAAAATTCTTTTTCTCTTTGCTCTTGAAGCAACGTGATTGACTGATCTTGGCATAGTTTTCTTACTTTAAAATGTTAGACAATAAGGGATTAACGGAGACACAACAGGTCACGAACCTGCTTCATGTTGGTCTTGTCGACGATTGTGTCGTGAACCAAGTTACGCTTTTGCTTCTTAGTCTTCTTTGTGAGAATGTGGCTGTGATAAGCGCGAGCTCTCTTAATCTTACCTGTACCGGTGAAACGGAATCTCTTCTTCGCTCCGGAATTTGTCTTTACTTTTGGCATTTTTTTAATTTTTATTTATTGTTATTTATTATAGTGTGGCAACGCATATACCGGGCGTTACGCACTTGTTTCCATTTTATTCTCAGTCTTTTATCTTCTTGATTTTCTCCTTGGCGGAGTCACTCATCTTGGCATTGGCGAAAAGTCCGCCGTTGGCAGGTAACTCCATTTTATCCTCTTCATTTTCTTTGACCAGCGTCTGTGGAGCAGCTTTCTGCTCGTTGGCTTTTTTCTCTCGATCCAAAGCCTGCTGACTCTTCTTTGCCACACCAGCTTTCTTCGGTGTGAGATAGAGGAACATTTTCTTTCCCTCAAGCGATGGCAAGTGCTCCACTCTTCCGTACTCCTCAAGATCGTTAGCAAAACGCAAGAGCAACACTTCACCTTGCTCCTTGAACAATATTGATCGTCCGCGGAAGAAGACGTATGCCCTCACCTTGTTTCCTTCCTCAAGGAATTCCTTGGCGTGCTTGAGCTTGAAATTGTAGTCGTGCTCATCTGTCTGAGGTCCAAATCTGATTTCCTTTACCTCCACTTTTACTTGCTTCGCCTTTATTTCCTTAGCTCTTTTTTTCTGCTGGTATAAGAATTTGGAATAGTCAATGAGACGACACACCGGTGGATTGGCGTTTGGTGAAATTTCTACCAAATCCACTCCTTGGTCACGTGCCATGTCCAATGCCTGGCGTGTAGGAACTACTGTTGATCCGCTGTCTCCTACGATGCGGACTTCTCGTACACGTATCTGTTCATTAACACGGTACTGATTCTTTATATTGTCATTCTTCATTCAACTATTTTATGAAAATCGGCTGCAAAGTTACTAATAAAAATGAGAAATTAAGAAATTAAAGCAAAGAATTTGTTTTTATTCCTATTCTTTTAACGTTTTTTACACCTTTATGCCTATCATTTCTAGGAATTGGTCCTCATTTATTATATTAACTCCTAACTTTTCAGCCTTTTGCAGTTTGGAAGGTCCCATATTTTCGCCTGCAAGAATGAAGGAAGTCTTTGCGCTTATGGAGCCTGTATTTTTTCCACCGTTTTGCTCTATCATTGCCTTGTATTCGTCACGGCTGTGTTTTTGGAACACACCGCTAATGACTATAGTCATTCCTTTCAGCAGTTCGGTGTGGCTGTCGAGTTGTTCTTGGCTAAGGCTCATCTGTAGACCATATTTTCGAAGCCGTTCTACTATTTCGACGTTGTTTTGTGTATGGAAGTATGTGATGACACTTTTAGCCACCACTTCGCCTATTCCATCGATATGTGTCAGTTCGTCGAGCGTTGCCGCCATCAGCTTGTCAATATTCTGGAAATGTCTTGCGAGCAGTTTTGCCGTTGTCTCGCCCACAAGCCTTATTCCGAGGGCGAACACCACTCGTTCGAAAGGCACTTGTTTCGAAGCCTCTATTCCGTCAACAATCTTCCTTGCCGACTTTTCCCGGCTTCCGTCGCCGTTAATCTGCTGTACGTCGATGTCGTAGAGGTCTGCTACGTTTTTCACCAATCCATGACGATAGTAGTCGTCTATGGTTTCTGGGCCGAGCGACTCTATATTCATAGCCTTGCGGGATATGAAGTGTTCAATGCGTCCCCTTATCTGTGGAGGGCATCCTGTATCGTTTGGGCAATAGTGTATAGCCTCTCCTTCATACCTTACCAATGGTGTGCCACACTCTGGACAAATTTCTGCGAAGGTAACTGGTATTGCATCGGGGTCTCGGTTGTCGGTATCCACTCCTACAATTTTTGGTATTATCTCACCACCTTTTTCCACAAAGACATAGTCTCCAAGATGTAGGTCAAACGATCGTATAAAATCTTCATTGTTCAGCGTCGCACGTTTTACTACTGTTCCTGCCAACTGTACAGGTTCCATGTTTGCCACTGGTGTCACAGCCCCTGTTCGTCCCACTTGGAAGGAGACCTCCAAAAGTCGTGTACGCTCCCTTTCGGCTTTAAACTTGTATGCAATGGCCCATCTGGGGCTCTTTGCTGTGAATCCGAGATTTCTCTGCTGGTGTTGTGAGTTGACCTTAAGCACTATTCCATCAGTGGCCACTGGGAGGTTTTTCCGTTCTACATCCCAATAATCAATGAAATTGTATATCTCTTCGAGTGATTTCACTTTTCTCATTCCCTCGCTCACTTTGAATCCCCACTTTCGTGCTTTCTGCAGGTTTTCGTAATGACCGTCAGAAGGAAGTTGTTCGCCTAATAGATAATAAAGGTATGCGTCAAGTTGCCTACTTGCCACGAGTGCCGAGTTTTGGCTCTTAAGCGTTCCGCTCGCTGCGTTTCTCGGGTTTGCGAAGAGCGGTTCCTCTGCTTTTTCCCTTTCAGCGTTCAGTCGTTCAAAGACTTTCCACGGCATCAGTATCTCACCTCTTATCTCAAACTCCGACGGATATTCGTCGCCTGTAAGCACAAGAGGTATTGACCGAATGGTACGTACATTAGCTGTAACATCGTCGCCTCTCACTCCATCACCTCGTGTCACAGCCCTTACCAACTGTCCATTCTCGTAAGTGAGACTTATAGAGAGTCCATCATATTTCATTTCGCAACTCACCTCGAAGTCCTCTCCGCCAAGTCCTCGTTTCACGCTGTCATACCATTCGGCCACCTCCTGCTTGTTGTATGTGTTAGACAATGAGAGCATAGGGTATCGATGGGCAACCTGCCTGAACTCACCTCCCAGGTCGCTTCCTACCCTTTGTGTCGGTGAATTTGGGTCTGCCATCTCTGGATGTGCAGTTTCAAGTCTCTGCAGTTCGTGCATAAGTGCATCAAACTCCATGTCGCTTATTGTAGGCTGGTTTTCCACATAATATCTATGGTTATGTTCGTGCAGTTCTCGTCTGAGCTGCTCTATTCTCTTTATTTCGTCCATTATTCTTTATTTTTTATTACCAATCATCATAAAGTGACACTATCTATGTGGAGTTGCATTGTGCCCGCCGGCACTTTCACAGTTACCGTATCACCGGCCTTCTTCCCTGTAAGAGCCTGTGCTATAGGCGACTTTATCGACATTTTCCCCTCTTTTATGTCTGCTTCATGCGGACTAACAATCATATATGTCATCTTAGCATTATTAGCAAGATTAGTCAGTTCCACTTTTGAGAGTAGTCCTACGGTATCAGTTTCCAGAATTGTTCTGTCCAATATCCTTGCATGCTCCAGCACACGCTGTTTGAAGCGTATTCGACTGAGGATTCTTCCTTGCTCACGTTTTGCGGCATGGTATTCAAAATTTTCGCTGAGGTCGCCTTGTGCCCGCGCCTCTGCTATGGCTTCCCTCACCCTCGGAAGGTCTACAGATTCTAGTTGTTTCAGTTCGGCTAATATCTTGTTATAGCCTTCTTCTGACATGTACTCCATTTTATATAGTAAATCTATTTGTTAATATTCCTTAGTTCGCATAAACTTTACTTCCACTAAGTCGTGATTTTTTCCGCTTCACGCCATTTGGCGGGCGAACTTCCTTCCTTAGCCTTGAAAATCCTGATGAAATGATTCAAAGAGGCAAATCCAGACATTTCTGATATATCGTTCATCTTCATATCTGAGTGTCGTTTCATCAAGCGTTTGGCATACTCTATGCGCAAACTTGAAATCCAGTCGCGGAAACTCATGTTATATACAGTGTTTATATATGTTGAAATATAGGTGCGGTTGGTGCAGAACAGTGTTGAAAGTTCAATCAGCGATATGCCTGGTTTGCGATATCCTTCCTTCTCTATCCAGTCACTGATGCGCATTCCTATTTCGTGATAGTATGAAGGTGGAATGCCCTTATTAGCATTGACAGAATCACCCGCTTTGCTTACCTTCGGCATATCCACATCTTTTAGAAATGCCTTTTCCACCTTTTCATAAAATAAGATATAATTCTGATAGCAGCAATACAGATATATATAAAAAGGTATGGACGACAATATCCAAATAAAGATATACTTGTCTGGCAGGAACGTGAGCAATCCGCAACTCACGCCAAAGCCGATGGCCCAATAAGTGAAGATGGACAGCCAACGGATATACTGGCTGATGTCGTCGGAATATGTGTTCTCAAACATCTTAATGGCATATGAATATGTGCGCAACAGGTGGACAGAGAGAAACACTCCATACCCCACCAACCATGCCGCAAGAGCCGCCATACACCATACCTGGACCAACACATTGTCGAAAAGGAACAATACAACGCATGTAGACACAGAAAACGCCACCCATAATGCCAGATGACGCAGGAAACGCCCCAATGTGACATGTCGTTTGTCGAGCAATATCATCATTGCAGAATAGAACAACCAGTAACACAAGAAATAGGTTGAGAGATTCATCAATATGGTGGCATTCACGTTTCTAAGTCTTATGGCAGTGAAAAGATGAACCGAATAATTTGCGGCAAGGATGAGCAATGCTACTCCCATCAACCTGCGCGAAAGAAGGTAGTTGCAAAACACCTTCTTATCCGGAGTTCGCGATAGAAGCATGTGAAACCCGAAAAACAGCATTAGCGGCAACGCTATCTGTAATGATTGGCTATATAATGACTGATCCATAATACTTGTTAAACAAATTCCATACTACTTATTCTCAACCCTCTTGATTTTATATCCTATGGCTGCCACTACGATGCTCATGAGCGGACTAATGATATTGAAAAAGCAATAGGGAAGATAGGTAAAAGTAGCCACGCCCAACACAGAACTCTGTGCCATGCCGCATGTGTTCCATGGCACTAAAACAGAGGTCACTGTGACAGAATCTTCTGTCGCACGACTCAACAACCGTGGTTCTAAACCATTTTTGTCATAAATCTCCCTAAACACATTACAGGAGAGCAGGATGCCCATATACTGGTCGGCTACAGTGTTGTTAAGTACCAGTCCGGTGGTAACAGTAGAAGCGACAGTAGATGTGCGGCCACGGGCAAAGCTAGCAAAAAGCCTTGTAATGCCGGCCGTCATGCCGCCAGCAGTCATTGTAGCGCCAAAACACATGGCACACAATATGAGCCAAACAGTGGGCAACATTCCCTCCATTCCCCTTGTGGCAACAAGTTGGTTGAGCATGGGATTTGAAGTCTGAATGGAAGTGCTGCCATATACTACTCTCATGGCACCACGGAACAAGTCGCCATCATCAAGCGTTGCCAACACATCTGCTTGAAACATCAGAGCGAATACCACCCCAAGTAACGTGGAGGCAAACATGGTAACCAAGGCTGGCAGACGCTTGGCTATCATCACTGCAGTGGCAACAGGCACAAGAACGAGCCATACGCTGATATTAAACCGGCCTGCTATAGCTTCCTGACATATAGCAAGATGACCATTGTCAACCGCCGTATGCGAAAAGCCTGCCACCAAAAACACCAACAAGGTTATCAGAAACGACGGGATCGTGGTAATCATCATATATCTGATATGGGCAAAGAGATTCACACGACATACACTCGACGCAAGCACAGTGGTGTCTGACAAAGGAGAAATCTTGTCGCCAAAATATGCCCCGCTGATGATGGCACCTGCTATCCAACCCTCTTCAAAACCTTGAGCCTTGCCTATGCCCATGAGAGCCACTCCTATGGTAGCTATGGTTGTCCACGAGCTACCAGTCATCACACTCACCACGGCACTTATCACGCATGTAGAAACCAGAAATACGCTCGGATGAATAATGTCGAGCCCATAGTAAATCAACATCGGCACCACCCCACTCACCATCCATGCGCCACCCAGTGCACCAATAAACAGCAGGATAATCATGGCCGACGAAACTTGGGAAATACTCTTGGCTATCTGATTTTCAAACACATGCCACCTCACCTTGCCTACCCAAATACCTATCATACAGCATACCGAAGAAGCTGCCAACATCACAATCTGACTGGGACCTCCAAGAGATTCGTCCCCAAAGGCACGGACAGTAAACACCAACAATGCCATTAGAAGCACTAAAGGTGTCAATGCCAACCATAATGGCAATATCTTGTTTCTTTCCAGTTTTTCTTTCATATATATCAAAAATATTCTGCTGCAAAAATACGAATATTATCTTGAATATGCAAATTATTCTGTCTGAAAATGACACTTCCTGCTTTTTTTGCCTCATAGCGTGTGTTGATTTCTGGATATCGGCCCCTTGGATTTAATCCCCTTTTACGTAATATTTTTTACTATATTTACTCTTCACACTGTCATGAAAGCTACGGTTGCTTTCATAATAAGCGTTAATATTAACAATCTTTGTATAGACAATTCTTGCATCTTTCAGAATATATTCGTACATTTGCGGCAATAATTATCGAGATGTCAAGAAAGAAGCTTACTATGAAACCAAGGAGAATCATAACAACGTGCTTTGCAGCCATCATACTGATGATGGCCCTACCTGTTGATATCCTTGCCGCAGTAGGCAGTACCACTAACGAGAAAGGAGAAGGACAGACGAGACGCGACCGTCTGACTGACATCTCGCGAAAGGAGGATCATAGACCTGCGGCGGTGTTCGAGGATATGACGAACACCATGCGTATCTGTCTTAGTCGCCCCCAACGTCTGTTGCCATCGCATGGGGCCGCACCAAACAAGACGCAGGCAAGGTCTATAGAGTCGCGCAGATATACCACCACATTATGTAACTCTCAAATCCGCTCAACGCGACAGGAATCCACACCCTTCCAGTCGTCTGTCTCCCGCAAATACTACGTTATTGCGCTGAGACACATCATTTGCTAACCATAGCGTTTACTTTAATTAATTTACTCATACACAATGGTATACGGTAACAAATGTTTCCGTATGGATATACGTATATACTATCATTAAATAAGATTTGCTAAGTTACAATGACAAGAATAAAGAATCTGGAGATGGCGGAAACCATTTCCAACAATAACGACATAACAATAAATACAACATTATTCGGACTTTGTGAAAAGGCCACATACGTCCCGACAGGTAGTCGCGTAAAGGCACAAACATTTGAGTATTCATCTATGAACGGCGAACGTCTCAGCCTATTGCTTAACAGTAATATCGACGAGATAAACCACCAACTCGACCGTGGTATAATCGTGAGATCTACTCCAGTGGGCAATATACGAGCTGAGATATGCCAATCTGCCGACCATCATTTTTTGGCCGTAAACCTATTGCGTTTCTCAAACTTCCGATATGACCCAGTAGATGAGGTAAAATACTTCTACGGACACGATGCCGAAGTTGTCAGCCGCCTGTTTGAGGGACAATAATTATTAGGGTCACAGGCTCCCTGTGACCCTATGCAAAACTTCATTGTGACTGTGTTACCATCTGTTGTTATTTGCAACAAATAGAATCCATGTACAGGAGCGCTAAGTAAATATGCAGATCATAATCCCTCAAACAGGTAATTATGTTTAGAATTAAAACACGTGAGGTAACCGGGGTAACCAAGGTAACCGATGGCTGTGGTTTGCTGCCTCGGGATGAAAAAAAAACTTCCTCACGAGGGGGACTTTGGGGTAGGGTTACCCGGTTACTCCGGTTACCCCGGTTACCCCACGTGTTTGTGTTTTTTTAGGGTCCTATATATATAGTAGATTAATAATATTATATATTATTAATCTACTATACTTCTATACAGAAACATGGCGGGTAACCGGGGTAACCGAGGTAACCGGAGTAACTGAATTACTCACAAGGCTTGTAGGCAAAGGCGTTTACGGTGCCTGTTTCAGAAGAGAAGCTAAATCTGCTATTTGAGGTTTTTTCCAAGTGTTAGGTCATTGAAGACCTCATGCCAATGATGATACCATGGTCAAAACCACAGCAAACACTTCCACACGTCGGTTAATAGCTACAGCCACCATCATGTCGGCAGTAGTAAGTTGTCTGTCACACTCTCCTATGTAAGGCTTATAAAATGTCTCGCCAAAATAAATATGAGGTCCACCGAAACGACACCCGAGTATTCCTGCAAGCGCAGCCTCAGGCCATCCACTGTTGGGACTGGCATGACGCGGGCCATAAGTCAACAAAAAAGGGAATAATCTTGGACGACGGGCAGCAAGAATCATGAGGAGAGCCGTCAGACGGGCTGGAACATAGTTGGCCACATCGTCTATGCGAGCGGCCACTGTTCCAAAACGCAGGTAACGGGGTGTATGATAGGCTATCATGGAGTCGAGCGTGTTTATCATCTTATAGCCCATCATTGCAGGCACGCCACCCACTGCAAACCAGAAAAGAGGGGCCACGACACCATCGCTGAGATTTTCAGCAAGGGTCTCCAAGGCCGCCTTACGAACTTCTTCGTAAGACAGTTCCGAAGTGTCGCGACCAACAATGCGTGCCACCTGCCGTCGTCCGTCGTCGAGCGACCTGTCAAGGGCGACAAACACATCACGCACCTCTTTTACAAGTGTTGTACCGGCAAGACAGTAAAACACCATCACCGACTCCAAAGCCAAAGCCAATAATGTCCCTACCTCCTTAGCTACAGCAATCAGTGCCCATGTTGTGGCGATAGTAATCAAAATAAGCAATATAGAAAGCAGCCCACCCTTCAGCCGACGCCATTTTCCATAGTTCAATATTCTTTCGCCATAGGCTATGAGCCGTCCGAACAATACTACGGGATGGGGCAGTCGTGGAGGATCGCCAAAGAGAAGGTCCAGAAGCCAACCTATTATTAGACTTATACTGTTCACTCGGGATGACAGAGATTTTTTCTAAAACACCTTTATCTCATAATTGCTCATAAAGAGAGCTCCTGGAAGAAGATGGTTCATCAAATATTTGTCCTTGAACTCACCGGAATATTCCGCCCAGTCGTGAACTCCAAACCATGGCTCAATGCATACGAAAGGGGCGTTCTTGCCGTATGGACTCCAAATGCCTACACAGGGTGCGTCAAACGAAAGGCCTATCTGAGGACGACCGTCGGCATCAAGAAGCACAGCCAGACCCACCTGTGACTTGTCGAGTATCACAGCATCGTCGGCAAACGACTCTTCTGTAAACGCCCATACATGCTTAGTGGTTTTCACCTCATATCGTTCTGGCTTTATGCAACCTTCCGTGTTACCAATTATACGGGTCAGTGGCTCTTCATTGTCAAAGAGAATGGCTCCCTGCATCTTGTCACCCTCAGCCACACCTGGGAGATTGAATGCCGGATGGCCTCCTATTTGGAAATGCATCTCCTCCTTGCCCAAATTCTTCACCGACCAAATCACGTTTATCGTGTCGTCGCTTAAAACGTATGTCACGTTAAGACCAAACTCATAAGGATAAACTTTCATCGTCTCCTCGCTCGATGTCAGCTCATAGGTTACGCTGGTGTCACTCTTTTCCACCACCTCAAAATCCATGTCTCGGGCAAATCCGTGTCGAGGCAGCTCATAAGTCTTTCCATCCACACGATATTGTCCTTTCCACAGTCCGCATACAATCGGGAAAAGCAGTGGCGAACGGCGTGGCCAGTATTTTTCGTCACCCTGCCAAAGATACTCCCTTCCCTCTTCATTCTTTATGCTCTGCAACTCTGCTCCATGGGATGAAATCACCACTGTGAGCTTCTCATTCTTCAGTTGTTCCATTTTATAAATATGATATTAATGTTAGACGTTATTCATATAATTTTGAATGCAAAGATAATTCTTTTTTTTAAACAGACAAAACATTCGTCCTTTTTTTCTCTTTTTATTAATCACATTTTCTGTTTGCTACTCTTAAGGACTTTTTATTGCACACGAAAAATAGATATGAGCAATTTCGAAGAAAATCTCTTTAAAATACATTAAAACATACAATAATTCTTCGTTTTTTCCACTTTTTTATTCTAACTTTGCAAACAAGAAGAAAGAATAAAAGATTAATATATAATGTTTGAAAATTTAAGCGACAGACTTGAACGCTCGTTCAAAATACTGAAGGGCGAAGGAAAAATCACGGAGATAAACGTGGCGGAAACGCTAAAGGACGTGAGAAGGGCATTGCTCGATGCCGACGTGAACTACAAGGTGGCAAAGAGCTTCACCGACACAGTAAAGAAAAAGGCCATGGGCATGAACGTGCTCACTGCAGTCAAGCCAAGCCAGCTCATGGTGAAGATTGTTCACGACGAGCTTGCAGAACTGATGGGAGGAAAAGCTGTACCGGTAAATCTTGAAGGCAGGCCTACAATCATTCTTATGTCTGGACTCCAAGGCTCGGGTAAGACCACATTCAGCGGAAAACTTGCCAACATGCTCAAAACCAAAAACCACAAAAAGCCCATGCTTGTGGCTTGCGACGTATATCGTCCTGCCGCCATTGAGCAGCTGAGGGTTGTGGGAGAATCGGTGGGAGTGCCCGTGTACTCTGAACCGGATAACAAAAACGTGGTGGAAATTGCAAACAACGCCATACGTGAGGCAAAAGCCAAAGCTTGCGACGTGGTAATCATCGACACTGCCGGACGACTTGCAGTTGACGAGCAGATGATGAACGAAATTGCTACTCTGAAAGATGCCGTGAACCCTAACGAAACACTGTTCGTTGTTGACGCAATGACAGGACAGGACGCCGTAAACACGGCAAAAGAGTTCAACGACCGACTCGATTTCGACGGTGTGGTGCTGACCAAACTCGACGGTGACACCCGTGGCGGTGCTGCCCTTTCTATCAGAACCGTTGTGACAAAGCCTATCAAGTTTGTTGGTACAGGAGAGAAGATGGAGGCGGTAGACGTGTTCCATCCTGACCGTATGGCAGACAGAATTCTCGGCATGGGCGACATTGTCAGCCTCGTGGAACGTGCCCAGCAGCAGTTTGACGAGAAACAAGCAAGGGAGCTCGAGAAGAAAATCATGAAGAACAAGTTTGACTTCAACGATTTCATGAGCCAGATACAACAGATAAAGAAAATGGGTAACATCAAAGACCTCGCTGCCATGATACCTGGAGTAGGAAAGGCAATAAAGGACGTTGACATCGACGACAACGCATTCAAGGGCATTGAGGCTATTATCAACAGCATGACACCAAAAGAACGCTCTCATCCGGAAATCATCAATCAAAGCCGACGCAACCGCATTGCCAAAGGTTCTGGAACTACTATTCAGGATGTCAACAGGCTGATGAAGCAGTTTGACCAAATGAGAAAGATGATGAAAATGGTCACTGGCATGAACAACTCAAAAATGATGCAGATGGCTGCCGCAATGAAACAAAAAATGAAATAATAGGAGTTAAACAATAATGAATCTTATAGACGGAAAGGCCACCGCGGCCAAAATTAAGGAAGAGATAGCACAGGAAGTGGAGCTAATAGTAGCCGGAGGTGGGAAAAGACCGCATTTGGCTGCAGTGCTCGTTGGACACGATGGTGGTTCGGAAACTTACGTGAAGAATAAGGTCCTCGCATGTGAGGCATGCGGATTTAAGTCGACACTTATTAGATATGAGGACGACATCACGGAAGAGGAACTGCTCAACTGTGTGGAAAAACTCAACAACGACAACGACATCGACGGATTTATCGTACAACTGCCGCTACCAAAGCATATTGACGAACAAAAAATCATTGAAGCGATAGACTACAGAAAGGATGTAGACGGATTCCATCCAATTAATGTGGGCAGAATGGCTATAGGGTTGCCTTGCTTCATTTCAGCAACACCATTGGGCATCATCACCCTGCTGAAAAGATATGGCATAGAAACCAGCGGGAAAAAATGCGTGATTCTTGGACGCAGCAACATCGTAGGCAAACCTATGGCCCAGCTGATGATGCAGAAACAATACGGCGACGCAACCGTTACAGTGTGTCACAGCCACTCCAAAAACCTAAAGGAAGAATGCCTTGAGGCCGACATTATCATTGCAGCTATAGGACGACCCGACTTCGTTACAGCCGACATGGTGAAACCTGGTGCCGTAATTGTCGACGTAGGCACAACACGCGTCCCAGACGCTTCAAGAAAAAGCGGTTTCCGCCTAAACGGTGACGTGAAATTCGACGAGGTCTCACCACTCTGCTCATATATCACACCAGTACCGGGTGGCGTAGGACCAATGACCATCTGCTCGCTCATGAAGAACACACTGGCAGCGGGAAAAAAGGAGTATTATGACAAGTGAAGAACTTTACGAGCAAGGTAACGCTTTCAGGAAACAAGGAGATTGGCAAGAAGCCATCAATTGCTACATAGAAGCCATAGAACTAAATCCTGACAGTCCGGCCGTAGAAGCGAAAGCCATGCTCGATGACATACTGAACTTTTATCATAAGGACACATATAATCCTTAAAAAACAAAAAAAGAGGGAAAAACTATGAGTAAAATCAAAGGAGCCATTGTGGTTGACATGGACCGGTGTAAAGGCTGCGCCCTATGCGTGGAAGCCTGCCCGCAAAATGTAATCGCACTGGCTAAAAAAGTCAACAAAAGCGGCTACCCATTCGTTGAAGTGGTAAGCCAGGAAAACTGTGTAGGATGTGCCTCATGTGCCATCGTGTGTCCTGACGGATGCATCACAGTTTACCGTAAAAAAATGGAGGACTGACAACAATGGCAGAACAGGAAGTAACACTCATGAAAGGCAATGAAGCCATTGCCAGAGCGGCTGTCAGATGTGGAGCCGACGCATTCTTCGGCTACCCTATCACACCGCAAAGTGAAATTATCGAGACACTCGCCCTCGACAAACCATGGGAAACAACCGGTATGGTTGTGCTACAGGCTGAAAGCGAAGTGGCATCCATCAATATGGTACATGGAGCTGCCGGAGCCGGAAAAAAAGCATTCACCTCGTCATCAAGTCCTGGAGTAGCCCTCATGCAGGAAGGTATATCGTTTATGGCAGGTTCTGAAATACCTGGAGTAATCGTCAACGTACAACGTGGTGGACCCGGACTCGGAACTATCCAGCCGTCACAGAGCGACTACAACCAAGCTACAAGAGGAGGTGGCAATGGCGACTATAATGTTATTGTGCTCGCGCCTGCATCTGTACAGGAAATGGCTGATTTTATCGACCTTGCCTTCGAACTGGCATTCAAATACCGCAATCCGGCAATGATTCTCAGCGATGGAGTAATAGGACAGATGATGGAAAAAGTGGTTCTGCCGCCTTATAAGCCAAGAAGAACAGAAGAGGAAATCAGACGCGAATGCCCATGGGCTACCATCGGACGCACTCGCGACCGCCAGCCCAACATACTCACTTCCCTTGAACTCAAGCCTGAGGCTATGGAAAAGCATAACCTTCACTTGCAGGAAAAATACCGCAAGATAGAGGAAACAGAAGTGAGATACGAAACTCATGACTGCGACGAGGCGGAATATCTTGTCGTGGCTTTCGGCTCTGCCGCGAGAATTGCACAGAAGGCTATCGAGATAGCACACGAAGAAGGCATCAAGGTTGGACTATTCCGCCCCATCACTCTATGGCCTTTCCCAAAAAAGGAAATAAACAGTATGGCAAAAGGAAAGAAAGGCGTACTCGTGGTGGAAATAAACGCCGGACAGATGGTCGACGATGTACGACTTGCCGTCAACGGTGAAGAGAAAGTAGAATATTTCGGTCGTCTGGGTGGCATCGTGCCCGAGCCCGACGAGATTGTGGAGGCACTGAAGAATAAACTGATGTAGAATCATGATCAACAGAGAAGAAATAATAAAACCGGAAAACCTCGTCTACAAGAAACCGGAACTGATGAACAATGTTCCGATGCACTATTGCCCTGGATGCAGCCATGGAGTGGTACATAAGTTAGTGGCTGAGGTGATTGAAGAAATGGGTATGGAGGAAAAAACTGTAGGTGTTTGCCCTGTAGGATGTGCCGTCTTCGCATACCGATACCTTGACATCGACTGGCAAGAAGCTGCACACGGACGCGCACCTGCTGTTGCAACCGCCATAAAGCGAGTATGGCCCGACCGTCTCGTGTTCACTTACCAAGGCGACGGCGACCTTGCATGTATTGGCACAGCCGAAACTATCCATGCCCTCAACCGTGGCGAGAACATTACCATAATATTCATCAACAACGCCATATACGGAATGACGGGCGGACAGATGGCTCCTACAACGCTCATGGGCCAGAAAACCAGCACTTGCCCTTATGGTCGCCAAGCAGATCTTCACGGCTATCCTCTGAAGATTACTGAGCTTGCCGCACAATTGGAAGGCACCTGTTACGTTACGCGTCAAAGCGTAGAGAGCGTGGCTGCCATCAGAAGTGCCAAGCGTGCTATACGCAAGGCTTTCGAAGCTTCAATGGAAGGCAAAGGAAGCTCGCTCGTAGAAATAGTGTCGACATGCAACAGCGGTTGGAAGCTCTCACCTGTACAGGCCAACCAATGGATGAAGGAAAACATGTTTAAATTCTATCCAAAGGGAGATTTGAAGGATACATTGAAAAACAGCTTATGAAAAAAGAAATCATTATATCAGGATTCGGCGGACAAGGTGTGTTGTCGATGGGAAAGATACTGGCTTACTCTGGACTCATGGAAGGTAAAGAAGTGACATGGATGCCTGCTTACGGACCGGAACAACGTGGAGGAACAGCTAACGTCACTGTGATTATCAGCGACGAGAAAATATCATCTCCTATATTAAGTTCATACGATGTGGCTGTAGTACTCAACCAACCATCGCTCGAAAAATTTGAGCCAAAGGTAAAAACCGGAGGTACACTCATCTACGACGGATACGGCATATTCAACCCGCCTACAAGAAAGGACATCAACGTGTATCGCATAGACGCTATGGACAAGGCTGCTGAAATGAAAAACGCAAAGGTGTTCAACATGATTGTTCTCGGCGGACTGCTGCAAGTATGCCCAATCATAAGCGTCAAAGGCGTGGAGAAAGCCTTATACAAGACACTCCCCGAACGACATCACGGCCTCATTCCGCTAAATTTGGAAGCGCTGAATGCCGCCACACTCAACAAGATGTGAAAAGCAACCTTCTGCAGGAAACAGACCGGCATAAATGCCGCCACATAACAGTACACCGCCGTGGGCGAATATCGCCACACGGCGGTATTCTTTTTTACGCAACTCTTCAAAAAACGAAGACACACGGGCATAAAGATCCGGAAAGCCTTCTCCGCCAGTGGCTCTGAGGTGCATGTAGTCGTCATACCACATCTGCAAGGCGTCGTCCTTAATGTCGTCATACCGTTGCATCTCCCATTCTCCCATATTCATCTCCTTCAAACGGTCATCAACCACCAGACTTTCATAACCGCAGAATGCAGCAAGTTTTCGCGCTCGCATAAGGGGCGAGGAATAAACGATGTCAGGGTTGCCATCGGCAAAGACCTCCACCAGACGCGACTTTGTCAATGTCGCCTCCTGCTCAAAAGTGTCGGCTACGGGTACGTCAGACCAACCATAACAAGTGCCCTTTGGCACTCCCACACGCGTGTGTCTAACCATTATTATATCCATAATATGCAATTTTTGGTACAAAGTTACAAAAAAAATATCCTCCTACGATATTTTATCCATAATATATCGCAATAATAAAGAAAAAAACACTATCTTTGCACTATGGAAAAAGGAACAATCACAAAAAAGGAAGGTATTGTCTTTTGTCTTACCTTAATTATGACCATATTTACGGCCGTAAAATCATTTGCAGCCGATAAGGTGTTATATATCACTTCGTATGATCCAGACAACAAATATGTAGCCGGATATCTTGCAGAATTCTCCAAAAGAACGGCTGAATTGCTTCCAGAAACAGAGGTAATTGTGGAAAGCATGAATGTCAAAAGCATAGAAGACATCAAAAAATGGAAACACGATATGACATCCATTTTTGACAAATATAACATTCCCGAAAATCTCGACATTCCCGTGATACTTACCGGAAGGGAGGCCGTCACCACTTTCTTCTCACTTGCAGACATAAGGCTGAAGAAACTTCCTGTGCTCATTGGCTCATGCAGTGCCGACATCGTAACCATACCGGAAGGCGATTTCAATACCGCAGATTGGATGCCAGAGGCAAAGAATCTGCGTACCGACTTTAACGACTACAACATTGTGGGAGGTATATTAACAAGATGCGACATAGAGTCTAACAAAAATCTCATCCTTCAATTGTTTCCTGATACAAAGAAATGCATTTTCATAAGCGATAACAGTCTCGGAGGAATAAGCGTGCAGGCTCTTGCAAGAAATTTCGAAGATAAGATGAACAACATCAAAATGGAATACTTCGACGGAAGAAAGCATACATACAAAGCACTGATAGAGAAACTCAAGAACTCGAAGAAAGGCACATGTGTAATGCTCGGAGCATGGAGACTTGACAGTAACAAGAGCTTCAACGTAAGCAAATCGGCCACTACACTAGCTAACGCCAACCCAATGCTTCCGGTAATATCCATCACCGGATCCGGAATGGACGACTGGGCCTTCGGAGGATACTATCCTGACTACGACGATTCAGGAATAAGACTGGCAATCTTGCTTTCGGAATACACAAAGTCAAACACTCCACAGGGATTCGTGTATAGGTCTGACAACTACGTGTTCAACTACGACAAGCTGAAACAATTTGGGTTGGATCCCCAACAGCTTCCAAAAAATAGCAAACTGATAAACGAGCCCGTGTCGTTCTGGGAACAACACAGCAACATGATAATGATTATCTTAGGCTTCACTGTTCTGCTTGCCATTGGATTCATCGTCACTTCATACTATTTGGTGAAACTCAACAACATGAAACTCGAGTTAATAAACAAGAGCAAAGAACTGGAAATTGCAAGAGACAGGGCTGAAGAGTCTAACAAAATGAAGTCGGCCTTCCTTGCAAACATGAGCCATGAGATAAGAACGCCACTAAATGCCATCGTGGGATTCTCAGGACTGCTCGCCAATAACAACGATGAGCTCGACGCTAATGAAAAAGCACACTTCAACGACATCATTAACGAAAACTCACAGGCACTGCTGAAGCTAATAAACGACGTGCTTGACCTCTCAAGGATTGAAAGCGGAAAGATGGAACTTGAACTCAAGCCATGCAACATCACCAAACTATGCCGTTCTGTGCTCGAATCAGTAAAGGTGACTTGCAGAAAACCCATCGAATTCGTGTTTACCTCCAACATCTATGACGTGGTATTTGTAACCGATGAGACAAGGCTCAGGCAAGTGATTGTCAACCTTCTCACCAACGCATTGAAATTCAGCGAGAAAGGCACCATCTCATTGCATCTCGAAATAGATTCGCTCGTAAAAATTGCCAAATTTTCGGTTACCGACCAAGGATGCGGCATAAAAAAGGAAAACGCGGAAAAGGTATTCGGACGATTCGTAAAACTCAATCAGTTCAAACAAGGCACTGGACTCGGACTTCAGATCTGCCGACAGATAATCGAACTGCTGGGAGGAAAGATTTGGCTCGACACAACATATACAGAAGGTGCAAAGTTCTCTTTCCTCCATCCTACCGATCTGGGGGGGGTAATTTCAGATACTACAAAACAGTGAAATTACCATAATGCAAAGACCTACAACAGAAAAGAGAATGCTAAATAAAACGATAGCTCCACTAATAGAAACAACGCTCCGCAGCAGTCGCCTGTATAGCCACGCAATTTCTTGTTCATCAGCATATAAAGCCCATAGAACACAAAGCAAGGGAAAGCTATAACCATCTGAAGTTGCGACACTCCAAGGCCATACCTCTCGACCATGACATATCCCAAGGCCGCCATTGGAAGCAAGCCAACAATGGCAAGACGTATACCTGCCACCACATCATACCTCACATACACCGTTTTTGCCTTCGCCTCTTCTTCTGTTCGGGCATAGGGCAAAAACATGATTATCTGTGCACTCAGCATCTTAGAAAACGGGTCGGCGGCCACCATCACAAACGATAGCAACAGAGGGTCAATATCTACCATAGAAAACACGAGAAGCGCAAGATACATTATTAGTCCGAGCACTCCATAGGTGCCGATACGCGAATCCTTCATTATTGCAAGTATTCGCTCACGGTCGTTGCCTCCACCTCCAAAACCATCGAAAAAGTCTGTTAGTCCATCCTCATGAAGAGCTCCTGTAAAAAGCATTCTCAAGGCAATGGCAAGCAGCACTGCCAAAGTGACACTTACGTAATGACTCACCACAAACACGGTAAGTCCCATAACGCTTCCCGTAAGCCACCCCGTGAGAGGCCACCACTCCACCACATGCTTATAACAATGGGCAGGAGGCTGGTGAAGGCGCCAGAAAGGGAGACGCGTAAAGAAAATAAACGCGGCTAATGGGGTCTCCCACCATTTTGCATCATCTATCGATACTCTCATTTCTTTTTCTTATTTGTTCAATAAATCGTTTTTCTCTCCTCACTTCTCACTCTTCACTCCTCATTAAAAATACTTAGTAATATGAGCATTGTCGAAATTGTTCATTTCTCTCACCATTCTCACGGCACTCTCTATTATGCCATAAGAACACAAGGCACCCGTACCCTCACCCAGACGCAGGCCAAGAGCCAACAACGGTTTAGCTCCCATAAGTTGTAACATACGCGCATGTCCACCCTCGTCACCCTTATGACCAAAAATCATATAGTCGAAAGCAGCAGGATAGAGGCGTATAGCAGCCAATGCACAGGCCGACATAATAAAACCATCCACCATTATCGTAATCTTTCGTTCAGCCGCCCTGAGCATGGCACCAATGGCCGCCACCATCTCAAAACCACCAAAGTAGCGTATGGCATACTCCACTGTGTCGTCTATAGGAGCCAGAGAGGTATATTTGTCCACCGAACGTTTCAGAACGTCGTATTTATGGCGTATACCTTCGTTGTCAAGTCCTGCCCCAGCTCCAACACACTCTTCTAAAGGTACATTCTCAAACAGACTCATCCATACGCTCGATGGTGAAGTATTGGCAATACCCATCTCACCCATACATACGATGTTTGACCCTTCGGCAATAGCCTTATCAACCATCTCCACCCCCACGGCAATGGCCTGTTCCATCTGCTCCTCAGTCATGGCCGGACCGTAAAGGAAATTGTTTGTGCCGAGGGCTATCTTCCTATTTATTATGCCTGGCACTTTACTCAAGTCATAGTCCACTCCCACGTCCACTATCTTCAGGTCGAAACCATATTGGCGACAGAACATGTTCACTCCACCACCACCACGTGTGAAGTTAATCATCTGCTGCCAAGTAATCTCACGTGGAGATACGCTCACATTCTCTCTCTCAATACCATGGTCAGCACCAAAAAGGAAGTGGCACGGATGACATAGTTTCGGTGTCATTGTGTTTTGAATAAGACAGAGTTGCATGGCTAGTTCCTCAAGCGTACCAAGCGAACCCTTTGGTTTGTTCAGATGGTCTATTTTCTTCTGTATATCCTCACATAGGCCAATGTCAGGTTTTTCTATGCTAAAATGTCTCATATCTTTTAGTTTGGTTTCTTACGTATTTTTTATCTTCACCTCAATACCACTAACCATGAGTATCACTTCGTCGGCCTTTTTGGCCACATACTGGTTCATCCATCCCTCAAGATCGGTAAAACGGCGCTGTATAGCATTCTCACTCACACCGCCACTTCCTATCTCGTTGGTAACGAAAATAAACACGGCATCCTGATCGGTAAAACGGTCAAACTCCGCCTTCAGTTCCTCCAAAGCCGAATCAACCGTCGGCTGTTCCCATTCCGCCTTTTCGCGTGAGAAGAAGAAATTGGTACACCAAAGCGTAAGACAATCCACCACCACTACCCTACCTTCAAGGTTATGACGGCTAAGATATTTTTCTTCTTCAATGTTCGTCCACTGCGGTCCCCTGCGTTGCTGGTGGATTTCAACCCTTTTTCTGAACTCATCGTCCCAGATGTGTGCCGTGGCAAGGTATACAGGATTGTCGCTCATCGAGAGAGCCATGCGTTCGGCGGTCACACTCTTTCCCGAGCGCTGTCCACCCGTGATAAGAATTATGCGTTTCATTGTGTCACAAATACCATAAAAAAAGCATGCCGGAACCTCCATTCAGAGTCCCGGCATGCCGTAATTATTATTTTGGAATGGATTTATCAAGGGAACGATATTATTCGCCCTTCTCCATCTGAGCCTTCAACTGAGCGAGAACGTCGATATCGCCGAGAGTTGTTGCAGCAGGCTGGTTCTCGATCTTAACGGTCTCTTCCTTCTTGTTGGCGCGTGCAGCCTTCTTGGCAGCCTTTTTCTCCTCACGCTGTGCATCTTCGAATGTGCGGCTGTGAGAAAGGATGATGCGCTTGCTGTCCTTGTTGAACTCGATAACCTTGAATGGCAGAGTCTCGCCAAGAGTAGCCTGAGTGCCGTCTTCCTTTACAAGGTGCTTTGGAGTAGCGAAGCCCTCTACACCCTTTTCAAGAGATACCACAGCGCCTTTCTCGAGCAGCTCGATAATCTTACCCTCGTGGATGCTGCCAACGGTGTAAGTAGCCTCGAACTGATCCCATGGATTTTCTTCGAGCTGCTTGTGGCCAAGGCTCAGACGACGGTTTTCCTTGTCGATGTCGAGCACCATTACGTCGATGTCGGCACCTGCCTGTGTAAACTCTGAAGGATGCTTAACCTTCTTTGTCCAAGAGAGGTCAGAGATGTGAATCAGACCGTCTACACCTTCCTCAAGCTCTACGAACACACCGAAGTTGGTGAAGTTGCGTACCTTTGCAGTGTGCTTGCTGCCTACAGGATACTTAACTTCGATAGCCTCCCATGGGTCCTCACGCAGTTGCTTGATACCAAGGCTCATCTTGCGCTCGTCGCGGTCGAGAGTCAGGATGACAGCCTCTACCTCGTCGCCAACATTCAGGAAATCCTGAGCTGAACGCAGGTGCTGGCTCCAAGACATTTCTGAAACGTGGATCAGACCCTCTACACCAGGCTGTATCTCTACGAATGCGCCGTAGTCTGCAATAACGACTACCTTGCCCTTTACACGGTCGCCAACCTTAAGATCTTGGTCGAGAGCATCCCATGGATGAGGAGTGAGCTGCTTCAGACCGAGGGCTATGCGGTTCTTCTCGTCGTTGAAGTCGAGGATAACCACATTAATCTTCTGGTCGAGCTCTACAACCTTATGAGGATCGTCTACGCGGCCCCAAGAGAGGTCAGTGATATGAATGAGTCCGTCAACACCGCCAAGGTCAACAAACACGCCGTAAGATGTGATGTTCTTGACTGTACCCTCGAGAATCTGACCCTTCTCGAGCTTGCCGATAATCTCCTTCTTCTGTGCTTCCAGTTCCTGCTCGATGAGAGCCTTGTGGGAAACAACAACGTTGCGGTATTCCTGGTTGATCTTCACAACCTTGAATTCCATTGTCTTGCCTACGAACTGATCGTAGTCACGTATTGGGTGAACGTCAATCTGACTGCCAGGCAAGAATGCCTCGATACCGAATACGTCAACGATCATACCACCCTTAGTGCGGCACTTGATGTAGCCCTGGATAACCTCCTGGTTGTCGAGAGCAGCATTAACGCGCTCCCAGCTCTTGCTCAGGCGTGCCTTCTTGTGAGAAAGCAGCAGCTGGCCCTTCTTGTCTTCCTGGTTCTCTACGTAAACCTCTACCTTGTCGCCAACCTTCAGGTCAGGATTGTAGCGGAACTCACTTGCGGGGATGATACCATCGCTCTTGTAGCCGATGTTTACGATTACTTCTTTCTTGTCGCAAGAAATCACGGTACCCTCAGTCACCTGATGCTCGCTGACCTTGTTGAGAGTCTCGTTGTAAGCTCTGTCAAGCTCTTCCTTGCTGACGTTGACAGATGTGCCATTTTCAAATTCTTCCCAATTGAAGTCGTCCAATGGCTTGACGTTTTTTGTTAATTCTGACATAATTTAATTTAATTGTTTTTTACTAATAAAGTTAGACTTTATGTGAACTGTTTTAAAAATCGGCTGCAAAGGTACTGATTTTCATTTACATATAAAGCATAAATCACTGAATATTTCTTGTATATTAATGTTTTTTAACCAAACAAACAAAAATAATAATACTCAGTGCGTTAGGTCGTCAATTTGATGAAAGCTAAGCGTGGAGTCTATCATAGTCTCTATTTCCGCTCCCTTTTTATCCCAGAAGAATCTGAGTGGCACCTGCGGGTTGTTTTTATGCCAGTCGAATATATTCTCTCCAAATCCAGCATTCACCATATACCCGTGTATATAGTTGCCATTGGATGCCTTAAGACGCTTCACCTCCCTACGTAGTAGTGGCGGAACTACCTTTATATTATGCGTCAAGTCGTCTGGCATTTTGCGGAATGACAAGGCGAGCTTCTTGGATGCACGCATACAGGAGAGACGGGTGAAGAATATAAGTCCCAAACGACTAATATATTTACCACGGGGAAAATTGAAGCCCTCGTGGAGGAAAAGATACTGATGGCCGATGCACACGTAGGGAACGCTGGAAGATACTCTTCCTTCACCTTGTACAACAAATACTACTTTCATCTTCTCTCGTTTTTTTACTTTCGGGTGCAAAGGTAGCATGTCTGTATTACATATCCTTGACAAAGAGATGTTTTGTGTGTTAATATCACGTTTCAACTGATGTAACCATAACTACAACTTTTTTTAATAACAGCGCAAAGGGGTGGTAATATGGAGAAGGTAATTTTGCAACGGGAAAAACAAAAATTTTAATATGAATATAAAGAAGATGTTTTTTGCTATTTTACTGATTATGAGTTGTCTTAGCTGGACAACCGAGAGATAGTTGGATGAATCTCTTATCCTCTTCTTCATTCTTGCTGGCTTCGTTAAACAAGTCCACCAGGGGCATTCTTGTAAGCAGAGACACATTAAAAATTCTCAACACATCATAAGTGTCCATATTCAACCCCATCTCGCTTTGCACGATAGTTACAAGACAAAAAGCAATGATAGCGGCATATATTTGTATCTTTACCGCATTCTCAGATGTGCCATAGAACTCCTTTATGCGCAAATGCTGTTTCAGCCATTTGAAGAAATTATGTGAAGCTTCTCATAATTTCTTTTGAGTCATGAAGACTAGCATCTGTGACAATAGAGAAAGCAGGTATGTCTGTCTTTACGTCATACAGTTCGTGAAGTTTTACTCCACCTTTGCCGTGATGAAGTTTTGTCCACCAAAATACAGATAGGCAGAGAGATATGGTGGAGGAATTAAAGGCATACACCTTATTGGATATAAAGAAATCCTTGACACCCTCACGCTTTTGTCGTGCAATAGTAACAATCTTGTCTGCAAAATCCTTGAAAATGCGAAATTCCCGTATTTCGTTTGCTTTGCTGAGATTACTGCGAGTTACACTCTTGCCAAAGCCCAAATGATGAAATGCTGACTTGAATGGAGACAACGAAACTATAAGTTCACGAAGTCCTTCCCTATTGGACAACTGACCGAAAATGAGTACCAACAAATGATTCCAACAAGTAAAACTCTTGACATATATATTGCCATCGTATTTCTTGACAAGCCACTTGAAGTGGTCAGTAGGGAGGAAATCGCACAATTGCGAGAAAATATATCTACCTTGGTTCATGAGTATTTTGCTTTCAAACTGTAAGTTTGGTGCAAAGATACTCATTTCAAAAGTAGGGAGCGGTTTTTTTGCTCAAAACATTAGTATTTATGCGTGTTTCAGAGAATAGTTAATGGATTTTAGTGGACAGTAGTAAAGAAACGCATAAACCGTAACTGATAGATGCACTCGCATGCGCAATTGAAAATCAATGTCAGTTACGGGTTACGGTTACGTTTCCCCTCAGAAGCCATAACTTATGATAGATGTCGGTCATAAGTTAAGACAAAGCGAGGGTATAAGTGTTATTTGCCAAAAGACATTTTCCATTCTCCCTTGTCGTTCTTGACAAGCTTCACTTTGCTGGTGTCCTCGCTGCCATCGCCATACACCATCTTCATTTTCACTGTGGCAGATTTGCCATCCTCAGAGATTTCCTCCGACAGTACCTCATAACTCTTCAAGCCCTGTTTCTTCTCCATGGTCTTGGTACCTTTCTCGCGCAACAATGCCACAAATTGTTCTTTTTCGGCTTCCTTGCCTTCGGTTTCCTTCAATTCCATGAGTTCCACATAACCTTCATAGTCTGCATTCTGCATACATTTGGCTGCCTTCTCGGCAACTGCTGACGGAGTGTTTGCACTACCACAACTCCACAATGTGAGGGCCACTATGGCCACAAACATAGAAATTAATAATTTCTTCATAATACTTAAGTTTTAAGATGTTAATAATAGAATAATAATAATTTACTAAAACCTTGATACTGTCCGAAGCAGGCTACTCTCATAAATATCCGATGGCATAATGACATGCTCGAAATGAAATCCGGGAATGACGAAATCATGCCGTCGCTCTTCTGCCAATGAAACACCGGCCCTGAGATACGCCATCTCAACTAATTCACTGCAATAGAGCTTGGTAGAGTCGGTATCGTCATAGTCGTGGTCAAACAGAATGCCACATCGGTAAAGCCTCAACGCCTCGCGTGAAGCCTCTCTGGCCACATTCTTGTCTGTTGGGCGCATCACCTCTCCCACCATAGCATTAATAGTAGAAAAAAACTTACTTGGCGGCTCCATCTTCACTCTGTCTGTATCACCAGGAAAATCAGGTTCGTCAGGCACTGCGTGAACCACCATTTTCACTCCCGCCGAGTCAACCACAATGCCCATATGCGAATACTTCCCTCCGTCGGCGGCAACTACAGTAAGGCTCATCAGCCCTGTCCCTCGCCTAAAGACAATGTCACCCTCTGTCAACACCAAGTCGTCAGGGAGAATCATCCTCTCGCCCTTCGTTCCGGAACAAGCCACAACAAAAAGGCAGATGAACACTAGGTTAATAACTTGGACGATGCTATTCATAATTCATGTATTGAATTGTTTCGGCTGCAAATTTAATATAATAATTTTAAATTCGCAAACATTTTTACCCAAAAAAAACAAAGCGAACAATGACAAGTAGAGTCAACGAGAAATAAATAACAAAACTGTATGTGGATAAGTGATTATTAAAAAACAAGAAAAAATCCCTGTTTTCTTCGTTAGTTCGTTTTTTTGTATTATCTTTGCAATGGTCTAAAGAAAAAAAACGACTATGATAATAAGTATTGCAAACCCGATATATGACGCAGTCTTCAAATACCTCATGGAGGACAACCGCGTTGCCAAGACTGTGCTTTCTGCCCTTCTGCAGAGGGAGGTGGCCGAGGTTGAAATGCGTAAGCATGAATACACCAACGGCACACGAGACAAAATATCGATGTTCCGCATCGATTTCGGCGCAAAGGTGCGCCAGGACGACGGCAGTCTGAAACTCGTGCTGATAGAGCTTCAGAAGACGTGGCTTGAGACGGAGACACTGCGTTTCCGCCAGTACCTCGGCACGCAATATGCCAACCCCGACAACATACTGAAAGACGACAACCCCAACGGCTATGGCATTCCGATGATAACGGTATATCTTCTCGGACATCGTGTGGGTGAAATAGAGGAACCAGTGCTCTATGTCCGACACAAGTCATACGACTATGACGGCGTGGAGGTTACCAAGGGTATGCCCGACCCCTTCGTCGAGAGCCTTGTGCATGACAGCATTATAGTACAGATACCTCTTCTTCATGGCCGTGTGAACAACCGCCTCGTGGAGGTTCTGAGTGTGTTTGACCAGACAAACAAGGACGGAAACAATCGGCAGGTATTGAATATTGACGAGGATGCTTATCGTGGTGATGCCGAGATGGAACACATACTTCACCGCCTTCTTGCCGCGGCATCTGACAGCAAGTTGCGTCAGGACATGAACGTGGAGGACGAATATTTCTCAGCCATTGAGACACGTGACACTGCCATTATGAAGCGTGACCAAAGGATTGCCGAGCAAGACGCTCAGCTGGAAGAGCAGTCGGCTCAGCTGGAAGAGCAGTCGGCTCAGCTGGAAGAGCAGTCGGCTCAGCTGGAAGAGCAGTCGGCTCAGCTGGAAGAGCAGTCGGCTCAGCTGGAAGAGCAGTCGGCTCAGCTGGAAGAGCAACGCGCTGCCTTGCTTATTTCAGCCAAAGCTATGAAAACGGCAGGAATACCTGTTGAACAAATTGCGGAAATGACAAAACTTCCTATAGAACAAATTGCAAGTCTGGGGATAGACATATAAGACCGGGAAAAGACTGTCAAGTTATGACAGCCGCTTGTCATAACTTGACAAGCGGCAATGCATAAGCTATCTTATAATATCATAAGGCTACGTCCTCCTAGGCACATAGAGAATGCCACTGCGGAAAAATGTTATTTGAGAATATACTTCTTGTTGTTCTTGATAACCAATCCCTTCTTTGCCCTCATGCCTGCGAAATTATATACAGGCACATTGTCGTCAGCGGCATTTACCTTGTCGATAGATGTGGGAACAACGGTCTGGGAGACAGAGATCTCCTTGGTGCTCTCAATAAACACGATGGTCACTGTGGTGTTGTCTGCTTCAACGGTCAATTGGTAATCTGAAGAAGGATAATTTATATCCCATCCTCTGTCTGCCCTAACCTTGAATTGATAATTACCAGCAGCCAGTCCGGTTATTACGGCAGTCCATGTGCCTTCTGGAGATTCTGTCATGTCGAAATCAGTAGCCCATTCATCTACAAAAGTACCGATTACTGAGTATGTATGCTTTGTGGCTTCGGCATTGCCAGTCTTTACAGTAGAGTATGAAATCGATTCGCCAGCAACAACGAATGTGAATGTAATGGTATAGATACCTGTCTCACCGACTGTCACTTTCTGGTTTTCTTCAGGCATCCAGGTGTTTCCATTTTTGACAATCTTGTACTCATAAGCGATTCCCGCCTCAAGTTTTACGCCTTCTTTCACGAGGGTGTAGGTCTCACCACCATCAGAACTTGTCATCTGGTTGTCGGCATCAGCGCCTTTCCAATTAGACCCCATCATAACTTCCACACCTGCAACTACATAAGTGTCTTCAGCACTTGCTGCCAATACTGTGAATAACGACACGAACAATAATGTAAAGAAATTTTTCATACGCTTTAAAATGTTTAAATTGGTTAATGAAATAGATAAATCACGATGCAAATATAGTGTTTTTTTCAATAAGTGAGAATAAAAGAAGGAAAAAACAGAAATATTATTTATGCAAACGATTACACTGAAAGAAAGGCAACGAAAAAAGGAGGCCAAACGACCTCCTCTGTTGAGAGCCTCTTGTCGGATTCGAACCAACGACCCCGAGATTACAAATCACGTGCTCTGGCCAACTGAGCTAAAGAGGCGGGTGGGGAAGCTAATTAAATCGCGCCGCTACAAACAACTACCCTTGCTACGTTCCCGTCCTGGAGGATTCGAAGGGAGCTGGCCGTGCAAGACTTACCCGTTTTCTTATTTGCGGGTGCAAAGGTAGGCATTTTTTTTCAAATAAACAAATAAAATCGCATAAAAATCATAAAAACATGATATTTTCCAATAAAACAATATAATATTCAGTTTTTATTTGTAACTTTGCACATCTTTTATATATAATTGCACATAATGACCACACCTGAATATATACAACTGCGAGCCTTTGCTCGAATAGACGGCACATATCTCGGCATTATTTGGACCATCAGTTTTGCCTGTTACATCATTGGCATATCCAACCCCATGATAGGCATGGTCGGGAGCATCATGGCTTTGGCAAGTCCTTTCTATGCCTTTAAGCGACTCAGGAAGTTCCGCGACGAGATACGCGACGGGCATATCAGCCTTCTGCGCTCCATGGCATACTACATGCTGATGTTTTTCTACGCCTCAATACTTTTCGCACTGGCACAGTATGCCTACTTTGCCTTCCTCGACAATGGCTACATCGTAAAACAATACATCAGCTTCCTCTCCTCGCAAGAGGCCCAAGAGATGATAAAGGCATACGGACTCACCATGAAACAGGTTACTGAAGGCATCAACGAACTGGGCAACACCTCGCCGATAATGATCGCACTGAACATAATGACAATGAACATCACCATAGGCATAATGCTCAGCCTTCCGGTTGCTGCAATAACAAAACGGAACAAAGTCAAATGAAAAAAATACTATTCATATCATACATACTCTTACTATTCATGTCCTGCGGTAATAATACCGAAAGGGCACGAAACCATACTCACCTGAAAGATAGCATTGCACACTATCGCGAGAAAGGAAAAGAACTCAGAAACTCAAGCAAGTTTGTAGAGGCCATCGACGCCCACAAACACGGACTGACACTCGCCGAACAAGCCCACGACACACTCGAGATAGTACAGGCACTGAACAATATCGGGACAGACTACAGGCGAATGGGTATTCTGGACGAAGCCTCGTCATTCCACTACAGGGCTCTCAACCTCAACAGCCAATATAGCGACAAGGAAAGCAAGACGACCAAGAAAAACGAAGTGGTGTCGCTAAACGGAATAGGCAACATACTCATCACCATGGGCGACTTCAACCTTGCCGACAGCATCTTCCGAAGGGCGCTGGTAGGGGAGGAAGCAATAGGCAGCATAGTGGGCATGGCCATCAACTATGCCAACATAGGCAGCATATTCTCGAATACCAACCATAGCGACTCTGCACTACACTACTACCAGCTCTCGATGGAAGCAAACAAGAAAGCAGGGTCGAAACTGGGTATATCACTATGCCACACACATATAGGGGAAATATACGAAAAAAACAAGGACACAAGAAAGGCCATAAATGAATATCAGGAGGCATATAAGCTAATGAAAGGCGAAGGCGACCGATGGCACGCCTTGGAGTCGTGTATAGCACTCGCAAACCTTTATATCAAAAACAACATGACAAGTAAGGCCGCAACATACATAAAAGAAGCTAGACTCACGGCCGAACAGATAAACTCCAAGGAACATCTGGCTAAGGTGTACCACCTGTCGTATAAAATGAGCCAGAACAAGGCTGACTACGCCAATGCCCTAAAATACCTGGAAAAAAGCAATGAATATTCCGATAGCGTGCTAAACGAAAAAAACCAAAAGCACCTGCAGAACCTCATGGTTCAATACGAACGGCAATCGAAAAAATATGAAATAGACAGGCTCGAAAACGAGCTGAACAAAGAGAAACTCAACTATACATTCATGGCTTTCGCTGCCATGGTCGTGGTGTCTATACTGCTCGCAGTTCTCGTTTTGACCCTCAACAAGGCAAGAAGACAACAGAAACGGGCTAAGGAAGACATTACAAAGGCATACGAGGAAACAAAAAGGGCGCTCGAGGTGAAAACGTCGTTTATGAAAAGTATTAAACACGAGATACGTACACCACTCAACGGTATCATGGGATTCTCGCAGGTGATGGCGTCTCTTGTTAGCGACAACGAACAGTTGAAGCAGACTTCCGACATAATAGAAATGCAATGCACACAACTGACGAAAATCATCGACACCATACTCGACTATGCCGATATTGACTCACTCATGCCAAAATCCACCGACGTGAACATCGACAACGTCGTACACGAAGTGCTGGCAAATATTGCCAATACCAAGGAGCCTAATGTAGAGGTTCACTACAACACTTCACAGAAGGGCTTCATAATGAAGACAGACAAGGACTTACTGTCGAAAGCCCTTTATCTCATACTTGACAACGCGGCGAAATTCACAAAGAAAGGACACATCGATGTCAACACCGCCTACGACTACGGCATCATGACAGTCACCATCAGCGACACTGGATGCGGAGTACCGGCGGAAAAGACAGAATGGGTGTTCGAACAGTTTACGAAGATTGACGAATTCATACCGGGAATGGGCATGGGACTGACACTCTGCCGTGCCATCGTCACACGACTGGAAGGACTGGTATACATCGACAAAGAATACATTGGCGGATGCAAGGTGGTGATAAAACTGCCCATAAAGCAATACGCTTGACAACAGAAAACTTGAATTAAATACAAATAATGGACATTTCAGTTATTATTCCTCTCTTCAACGAAGAAGAGTCGTTACCTGAACTCCACGCATGGATAGAACGGGTAATGAAAGCTAACGGCTTCACCTATGAAGTGATTTTCATCAACGACGGGTCGACAGACAAGTCGTGGGATGTCATAGAACAGCTCTCAAAGAAATCGGAAAACGTAAAGGGAATAAAATTCCGCAGAAACTATGGCAAGAGCCCTGCCCTATTCTGCGGTTTCAAACAGGCAAAAGGCGACGTGGTCATCACCATGGACGCCGACCTGCAAGACTCTCCCGACGAGATTCCTGGTCTCTACAAGATGATAACCGAGGACGGCTACGACCTCGTATCGGGATATAAGCAAAAACGTTACGACCCACTGTCGAAAACCATTCCCACCAAGCTCTTCAACGCTACGGCACGCAAGATTAGCGGCGTGAAAAACCTTCACGACTTCAACTGCGGACTGAAGGCGTATCGACGCGACGTGGTAAAGAATATTGAGGTTTACGGTGAGATGCACCGATACATTCCTTATCTTGCAAAAAATGCCGGCTTCGACAAGATTGGCGAGAAAGTGGTACATCACCAGGCAAGAAAATACGGAAAGTCTAAATTCGGTCTCAACCGATTCTTCAACGGCTATCTCGACCTCATCACACTCTGGTTTCTCAGCAACTTCGGCAAAAAACCAATGCACGTGTTCGGATTCCTCGGCACCATCATGTTCCTCATAGGCTTCGTGTCTGCCTTCATACTCGGAGCCGACAAGCTGTGGTGTCTCGCCCATGGCATTCCACAGAGACTCGTGACCGACTCGCCCTACTTCTACATCTCGCTGACAATGATGATGATAGGGACACAATTGTTTCTTGCAGGATTTGTGGGAGACCTCATCAGCAGGTCGTCGACAAGCCGCAACGACTATCAGATAGAGGAGGAGATAAGATGCGACGACTGATGTTTGCCATAGCGGTTGCCCTGTTTCTTGGAGCATGCACCTCGATAGACTGCCCCGTGGAAAACAATGTGGCCACAAGCTATATGTTGACTAAGGCTGACGGGACGAAAGACACACTCTCAGACACGCTCACCGTGCTCACCAGACAACTGTCGGGCAACGACACCATACTGCTGAACAAAAGCGTCAGCACAACGGAGTTCCAACTGCCCATAAGCTATACAAACGATGTCGACACACTAACTTTCATAAGAAAGGGTGACGGTTACGAGATATCCGACACCGTGTGGCTAGAGAAGACAAACCTGCCGCAGTTTGAGTCCGTCGACTGCAACCTTGTCTATTTCCACGACGTGGTGTCTGTCAACCACACCCGCCATGGCATCGACTCCATAACAATAAACAAAAGACGAATAGATTATGACTCCAAGACCGAACATTTCCATATTCATTTCAAGGCTGGCATTTAGCCTCTTGCTCTGCCTCGCCGCGACTACAATATCGGCACAAGGTAAGCTATTCGCACTGCAAAAAGACTCCATACCACTGTTCAGGGGCTTCTCCGTATCGGTAGACATTGCAGGTCCCATAGTCAAGTCACTGGGCGACTATGGAGAATATGAGGCGGCACTTAGGCTTAACCTTCACGACCAGTATTTCCCGGTGTTCGAACTCGGATATGGCGAGGCTGACCATAACGACGAGATTACCCAACTCGCCTACTCCACCCAAGCCCCGTATTTCAGACTTGGCTGCGACATCAACCTTCTGAAAAACAAGCACTCTCCAAATCGCATCTACGGTGGCTTGCGCTATGCCTTCACTTCATACAAGGTAGACATGTCCCGCCCGTCTGTCAACGATCCGGTATTGGGCACTCCATCGGCATTCAGCATCGAAGGCGAAAGCTGCAACCAGCACTGGGCAGAGGTAGTAATTGGCATCGATGCCAAAATAACCGGCCCGCTACACCTCGGATGGAACATTAGATACAAGCGCCGACTGTCACACAAAGACTGTAGTGCGGGAAACACCTGGTACATACCAGGTTACGGAAAATATGGCGACACACGAATAGGTGCAAACTTCAATGTCATAATCGACATCTGACACATATCAACATCATTTTAAAAAAATGAAAAAAAACAAAATAGTATGGCAACTTCCCTTCCTCGTGCTGCTCATTGTCGGCACCGTGGTGATTATACGCCATCAAAGCTCCATACCCTACCAACATAATAGCGGCATGGTGTTCGGCACGACTTACAACATCACATACCAGTGCGACTCCAACCTCCACAACAGCATCATAAGGGAATTGGAAAAAGTGGACGAGGCTCTGTCACCTTTCAACAAAAAATCGGTAATCACCGCTGTCAACAACAACCACGACATTGAAGTGAACGACATGTTTGCCGATGTCTTCTTACTGGCACAAAAAATATCAGACGACACCAGCGGAGACTTCGACATCACCGTTGCCCCACTGGTAAACGCATGGGGATTCGGGTTCAAAAACGGCACACAACCAACTAAACACAACATCGACAGCCTGAAAAATATCATAGGTTACAAAAAAGTAAGACTCGAAGGCAGAAAAGTAGTGAAAAAAGACAAAAGACTGATGCTCGACTGCAGCTCAATAGCAAAAGGCTACGGAAGCGATGTAGTTGCACGATTTCTGCAAAAAAGAGGAGTAAAAAACTATATGGTAGAAATTGGAGGCGAGATAGTGACAAAGGGAATAAGCCCAAAAAGAGTACCATGGAAAATTGGCGTGACAAGACCTATAGACGACTCCCTGTCTGTTTCAAAAGAGCTACAAAGCGTCATCAACGTTACAGACAAAGCCATGGCCACAAGCGGCAACTACCGTAACTTCTATTACAAAAACGGAAAGAAATATGCCCACACCATCGACCCTCATACCGGATATCCCGTTCAGCACAACATTCTTTCAGCCACGGTCATAGCAGACAACTGCGCCACAGCCGATGCTTATGCCACGGCTTTCATGGTCATGGGACTGGAAAAGGCACAGAAGCTGCTTGAGCGTCATCCGGAACTGATGGCCTATTTCATTTATTCAGACAAAGACGGGAAAAACAAAACGTGGTGCTCGGAAAAACTTAAGAAGAAAGTAGCGGAATTATAACACGAAAAATGGCAGAAATACTACTATATCACAAACTGTTGGAATTCCCCCTCTTCCTGGGAATGAAACATAAGGACATCATGGAACTGGTGGCCCATACCAGGTTTGGTTTCATGAAGGAAGACGCTAACAAAACCATCGTTGAAGCAGACTCTCCTTGCGACAGCATCATCATGCTGGTAAACGGACAAATAGAATCCATAACAGCATCTGCCGACAAGAATTTCATGGTGGAGGAGGTGTTCAATTCTCCATTCACACTGCAGCCAGAAAACATCTTCGGCATGACACAACGTTACACAAGCACTTTCCGCACCTCCACAAAAAGTCATTTCATCACTATCAGCAAACAAGAACTGTGCATTCTGATAGACAAATTCGACACCATAAAATTCAACTATCTCAACATGCTTGCAGCCTTGGTGCAGAAAAAGCAACGAGCCACATGGTTGCCTAACGGCACCGACACCCGATCTCACATCATCACTTTCCTCACAAGCCACTGCATAAGGCCCTCGGGACACAAAGTCTATCACATACTCATGAACCGACTGGCGGAAGAAGTGAACACCAGCCGCTTGGAAGTGTCAAGAGAGTTGAACAAAATGCAAGAAGAAGGGCTGGTAACACTTGCCAGAGGCAGGATAACAATACCGTTTTTGGAAAGATTTGTCACTTTATAGTTAAAAATTACTTATTATATAAGGTAAGTGCAATATTTTTACTAATTTTGCATGATAAAATAAACAAGAGAAACATTATGACTCAAAACATGACAGAAGAAAGCAAAGAACAGACAAGAAAAAATCCATTCTTTGAAGAATATAACACACCGCACGACACCGTGCCTTTCGACCAAATACGGCTGGAAGACTACGAGGAAGCCTTCATAGAAGGAATAAGGAGAGAAGACGAGCAAATAGAGAAAATCATCAACAATACAGACAAGCCCACCTTCGACAATACTATACTCTATAACGAAGAAGGCAAGGAACACTATTACGACCTGCTCTCAAGGGTCTCTACCGTGTTCTTTAATATGCTCAGCGCCAATACCAACGACGAGATGGACCAGCTGGCACAAAAGATACAACCAATGCTAACAAAGCATGCCAACGACGTGAGACTCAACAAAAAACTGTTTGAGAGAATAAAGCATGTACACCGCTTCCACCGCATACTCACACAAGAAGAAAAAAGACTTCTCGAAGAAGAATATGACGATTTCGTCAGATGCGGAGCCCTACTCGACGAGAAAGGGAAAGAACGTCTGAGGGAAATAACCGAGGAAGCCGGAATGCTCTCACTACAATTCTCACAAAACCTGCGTAAGGACACAAAGGCATACTCGCTTCACATCACCGACGAAGACGACCTCGCCGGACTACCCGACAGTGCTAAGGAAGCCGCTGCACAAGAGGCCCGGGAACAGGGAAAAGACGGATGGGTTTTCACACTAGACTTCCCAAGCTACAGCCCATTCATCACACATTCGCAACGAAGGGAACTTAGAAAACAAATGTACATGGCAAAAAACACACTCTGTTTCCATGGCAACAGCGAAGACAACCAGGAAATATGCAAAAGAATCGTCAACCTGCGTCTCGAACTGGCACAACTGTTAGGATTCCAGAGCTATGCCGACTATGTACTGAAAAAACGAATGGCCAAAAACAAAAAAAACGTATACAAACTGCTCAACGACCTCATCTTTGCCTACATGCCGACGGCTGAGAAAGAAAATCAGCGCATCGTCAACACCGCAAGGGCTCTGAGAACAGGCGAAGAGCGAAACGACAGGGTGGAACCATGGGACATTCCTTTCTATTCACACAAGCTGAAGCTGAAAAAATACAATATCGACGCGGAAATGCTCAGACCTTATTTCGAACTGCGAAACGTGATAAACGGTGTATTCGGCCTGGCTACAAAGCTTTACGGAATAACGTTTAAGGAAAACAGCGACATCCCAGTTTATCACGAAGACGTAAAGGCATACGAGGTGTTCGACAAAGACGGCTCATATCTCGCAGTACTCTATGCCGACTTCCACCCAAGAATGGGAAAACAGTCGGGAGCATGGATGACTGAATACCAAGGACAGTGGATTGACAGGAAAGGCGAAAACCATAGGCCTCACGTTAGCCTTGTGATGAACTTCACAAAGCCAACCGACGAAAAGCCGGCACTGCTTACCCTGGGCGAAGTGGAGACATTCCTGCATGAATTTGGACACGCCCTGCACGGAATGTTCGCCAACTCACGTTTTGAAAGCCTCAGCGGTACCAATGTGCTGTGGGACTTCGTTGAATTACCTTCACAGATAATGGAAAACTTTGCCATAGAGAAAGACTTCCTCCAAACTTTCGCCTTCCATTACAAGACAGGAGAGGTCATTCCCGACGACCTCATAAAGAGAGTGGTTAAGAGCCGAAACTTCAACGTGGCGCTTAGTTGCATCAGGCAGGTCAGATTCGGACTCATCGACATGGGATTATATACACGCACAGAACCCATCACCGACGAGGAGAACATACGCGACCTGGAAATAAAGTCAAGTGAAAAAACTATGCTGAAGCAAGACAAGACCGGACGTCTAAACACTTGCATGACTGTACAATTCAGTCATATCATGGCAGGAGGCTATTCGGCAGGATACTACAGCTACAAGTGGGCAGAAGTGCTCGATGCCGACGCATTCTCGGTATTTCAGAAAAACGGCATCTTCGACCAGAAGACGGCACAGAGCTTCCGCGACAACATTCTTTCGCGTGGCAATACCGAGCACCCCTCCACCCTCTACAAACGCTTCAGAAAGAAAGACCCTTCAATAAAGGCACTGCTGAAAAGAAACGGAATAAAGAAGTAAAACAAAACATAGCATCGACATGGACGAAAAGCAAAGACAACTCGACTTGAGATACCTCAGAATGGCAAAAATCTGGGCCGAGAACAGCTACTGCAAAAGAAGGCAAGTGGGAGCTCTCGTGGTAAAAGACCAAATGATAATCAGCGATGGTTACAACGGAACTCCCAGCGGTTTCGAAAACGTATGCGAGGAAAACGATGTCACCCTGCCATACGTGCTTCACGCCGAGGCAAATGCCATCACCAAACTTGCCAGAAGCTCTAACAATAGCGACGGGGCTACTCTTTATGTAACAGACTCGCCATGCATCGAATGCTCTAAACTGATTATCCAAGCCGGCATAAAACGTGTGGTGTACTCTCGCGAATACCGGCTGAACGACGGAATACGTCTGCTGCAACAGGCAGGCATCAATGTTGAATATATTAATCTTGACAACTATGTATCGGAACAAGACAAATAGACTGATGCCACTTTTCATGGCAATATGTGTCGTGGTTGGAATACTCATAGGAACATTCTATGCAAACCATTTTTCTGGCAACCGACTGAATATCATCAACACAAGCGGAAATAAGCTCAACAACCTGCTGCACATCATCGACGACCAATATGTCGACACGGTCAACATGAACGACCTCGTGGAAAAGGCCATGCCACAGATACTGTCGGAACTTGACCCTCACTCTGTATATATCAGTTCTAAGGACGTACAGTCAGCCAATGACGACCTTAGCAGCTCTTTCTCTGGAGTGGGAATAGAATTCACCATCCGGCAAGACACCATCCACGTACAGAATGTCATAAGCAACGGACCGGCGGAAAAGGCTGGAGTGATAGCAGGCGACAAAATAGTAAGCATCGACGACAAACCTTTCGTGGGCAAAATAGTAACCACGACAGAATCCATGAGGCGTCTGAAAGGACCTAAGGACACAAAGGTGAAGCTGGGACTGCTCGGATATAAAGCCAAAAAAGTGAGATATGTCACCGTCACACGAGGGGAAATACCTCAGAAAAGCATTTCCGCCACCTACATGCTCGACAGTAAGACCGGATACATAAAGATTAAGAAGTTTGCGGAAAACACTTATCCCGAACTGCTCATCTCATTGGCGCAGCTCTCGCAAAACAACCTTCAGAATCTCGTCATCGACCTGCGTGGCAACCTTGGCGGATACATGGCTTCGGCAGTGCAGATAGCCAACGAGTTCTTACCCAAAAACAGACTCATTGTCTATATGGAAGGACGAAGGTCGCCACGACAGGACTTCATGAGCGACGGAAAAGGTAGCTATCAACACATACCACTCGTCATACTCATCGACGAGGCTTCCGCTTCGTCTTCCGAAATCGTGTCTGGAGCTATTCAGGACAACGACCGTGGCACCATCATCGGCCGACGCTCTTTTGGCAAGGGCCTTGTACAAAAGCCTCTGTCATTTAGGGACGGTTCCATGATAAGACTCACCACCGCACGTTATTACACTCCTTCAGGAAGGTGCATACAAAAGCCTTACTCTTCAGGAGCCGACAAGGACTACGAAGACGACTTGCTTAACAGATACCAAAGCGGCGAATATTTCTCTCAAGACAGCATAAAACATAGCGGAAAGAAATATCACACGAAAAACGGACGAATAGTGTACGGAGGAGGAGGCATCACCCCCGACATCTTCGTACCGGAAGATACATTGGGCATAACATCATATTATAAAGAGGCGGCCATCTCGGGACTCATACTACAGTTCGCATTTGAATATACCGACGAAAATCGTGCCAAACTTACGGAACTCGGCAACTATAATGCCATAACGAAACACCTGACAAAGCAGAATATCGTGGACAAATTTGCCACATATGCTGACAAAAACGGGCTCAAACGCCGTAACCTCATGATAAAGAAGTCGCACAAGCTACTCGAAAGGTATATCGTAAGCAGGATTGTATACAACATCCTGGACGAGAACGCATGGACTCAGTATCTTAACCAGGATGACCCCACCGTTTCAAAGGCAATGGACATATTCAGGAAAAATGCCGCATTCCCCAAAAATACGGATAGGAAGAATTAACTCCTTTTTCTTCCCTAAAGGATTAATTTATGTCAGAAAAACAAGAGCTGAGAAAGACAGTAAGACTACTGAAGCGGGAGTATCGACAGGAACAACTGGCGACACTCTCGCTTGCCATTATTGAAAGGCTCATAATGGAACCTCACTTCAGAAAGGCAAAAAACGTGATGCTATACTGCGCGCTTCCAGACGAAGTGGACACGAGGGAATTGCTCAACCATTGCATTGAAAAAGGCAAAAAGGTGCTGCTGCCTAAGGTAACGGGCGAGACTACCATGGAATTGAGACAATATACCGGCAACGACGACCTTGCCGCGGGGGCTTTTGGCATACTCGAGCCTACAGGATCTACATTCAACGCTTTCGACACTATAGAAGTGGCAGTGATACCTGGCATGGCATTCGACAGCAATGGAAACAGACTGGGACGCGGAAAGGGATACTACGACCGTTTTCTGTCGATGCTTCCCGCGCGTATATATAAAATAGGTGTATGTTTCGACTTCCAAAAGTTTGAACACATTCCAACCGCCACAAACGACATACAGATGGATTGCGTCATATAAGCTGGAGGTATCGGCTTACGCAAACCGGATACGGACAATCACTTGGGCTCCCACGTGATTGTTTAGCCGTGCTACATAATAGTCACGCTGCATATACAGTTCCTGTCTGAGTGCCGCACTCGAAAGCCTCACCACGAGAGTCTGGTTTTCGATGTAGACATTCAGAGTGTATCTCGCTATGAAATCGCCAGCCACTTCCGGCCATGCATCTACTATACGCTTTTGCATCAAAGGAGTCTCAAGACCATTGGTTCTGAGATTCTGCATCACCAGTTCCTTTATCGACTTTACTTCTCTCTTAAACATATCTCCCCTTCTTTTACGTCATATATGCAATAGTCATGAGTATATCCCCTAAGTATGTTCTCAAGATGAGCACTCTCCGTATCGGTGATAAAGGTCTGTCCGAAATTGTCGCTCAGAACGATGTCTACAATGCGCCCCACCCTGTCGGCGTCTAGCTTGTCGAATATGTCGTCAAGCAGCAGTATCGGCGTTGTGGCTGATGCCGTGTGTTTCAGAAAGTCGAATTGGGCCAACTTCAGTGCAATGGCAAACGTCTTGTTTTGTCCTTGGCTTCCTTCCTTCTTCAGCGGATGTCCGTTGATGGTAAAGTTCAGGTCATCCCGATGTACTCCATGTAATGAATACCCCACACATCTGTCCTTCATCCTGTCGCGCCTTATTACCTCAATTAGCGGCCCTCGCTGACAGTGTGAGACATATTCCAGCCCAACTTTGTCTTTCGAGTCAGCAATAGTGTTGTGATATGAGTTGAACACTGGAAGAAATTTATCTACGAAATTCTTCCGGGCCTTATAAATGGTTTCACCTTCCACAGCCATCTGTTCTTCCAGTATGTCAAGAAGAGCCGGATCAGGCTCGTCATCAGCCTTCAGCAGTGTGTTTCTCTGCTGAAGCACCTTTGAATATCTTACCAGCGAATCCATATACATTCGGTCATACTGTGATATGACCATGTCCATAAGCCTTCTTCTGTCCTCGCTTTGTCCATCAATTAGGTTTGTGTCCGACGGAGCCACCAGCACAATGGGCAAAAGCCCGATATGGTCTGCAAGTTTTCGATATTCCTTGTTGTTTCTTTTGAAACGCTTCTTCGATCCACGCTTCAATGCACATGCCACTGTTTCGGGCTCACCGTCGTCAGTGGCATATTGCCCCTCAATCATAAAATATGGCTCCTCATGCTTGATGAGCTGTGAATCGATAGGGTTTGATATGCTCCGGCAAAACGACAAATAGTATATTGCGTCAAGCACATTAGTCTTTCCCATACCGTTTCTGCCTACCAGACAGTTCATCTTTGGCGACCATACCACCGTCGCCATTCCGATGTTCTTAAAGTTGACAATTGTGAGCGTTTTGAGAATCATAAGCCTAAAAATTCGCCTTTTTTATGCAAAGTTACGAGTTTTCTCGCCAAAAAACGAAAAAAGTCGATAATAAATTTCAATATCTCCAATAAATTCAGTAATTTTGCCACGAAATTCGGCTTGAAAACAAAATAATATACAATAATAATGGCAAATATCAAAGATCAGAATGGCGCTCAGGTAGTAGAAGAGACTATCAGTGCCCAGGAAGCCTTCTTTGCAAAATACAAGAAGGCCATCGTTTCAGGTGTCATTGCAGTGGTTGTAATCATTGCAGGCATCATCGTTTATAACACCTATGTGGCTGCTCCACGTGCCGACAAGGCCAGCACCATCCTCGCCAAGGGTCAGCAGCTCTTTGGAGAAGAGCAGTACGAAAAAGCCCTCAACGGCGACAAGGCCAACTTCCCTGGCCTTCTCAGCATCGCCAACGAATACGGCAGCACCGAGGCAGGCAACCTTGCAAACCTCTACGCAGGCCTTTGCTATGCCAACCTTGGCAAATGGAACGAAGCAGCACAATATCTTGAAAAGTTTGACTCATGTGACGACTTGATGATCAGTCCTGCTGCTCAAGGTGCTCTGGGTAATGCCTATGCTCACCTCAATCAGCTCGACAAGGCTGTCGACAACCTGAAGAAAGCAGCAGAGAAGGCCGACAACAATAGCCTCTCACCTATTTTCCTTATCCAGGCTGGAGAAATACTCGAAAGTCAAGGCAAGGCAGAAGAAGCACTGAAACTTTACGAGCAGGTAAAGGAGAAGTACTTCAACTCCATGCAGTACCAGACTATTGAAAAATACATTGAACGAGTATCTAAGTAATGGCAACAAAAAACCTTTCGGAATATAATATTGCCAAAGTGCCAGACGCAAGCAACATGTGCTTCGGTATCGTCGTTTCGGAATGGAACGATGAGATAACCGGCGCACTTCTCGACGGTTGTGTCAGCACCCTGGAAAAACATGGTGCCATTCCTGAGAATATTCACGTGAAAACCGTACCTGGCAGTTTCGAACTCATCTATGGTGCCCACCAAATGACACTCAACGACGGATTTGACGCTGTCATCATCCTCGGATGTGTCATACGTGGCGAGACTCCACACTTCGACTATATCTGCCAGGGCGTCACAGCTGGCATTGCACGGCTCAACGCCACCAGTCACACTCCTATAGTATATGGTCTGCTCACCTGCGAAAACGAACAGCAGGCAAAAGACCGTAGCGGTGGACGACTGGGCAACAAAGGCGACGAATGCGCCGTGGTAGCTATAAAAATGGCAAAATTCTGATTCGCATGAGACTGATTTCCTGGAATGTCAACGGCCTGAGAGCCTGTGAGGGAAAGGGCTTCAGCGAGGTGTTCAAAAGCCTCGATGCCGACTTCTTCTGCCTACAAGAGACAAAAATGCAGGCAGGACAGCTCGACCTTCAGTTCGAAGGCTATGAGTCTTACTGGAACTATGCCGACAAAAAAGGATATTCCGGCACTGCCGTATTCACAAGGCTAAAGCCTCTTAAAGTGACATACGGAATAGGCATAGACGAACACGACCACGAGGGACGTGTCATCACTCTCGAAATGAACACGTTCTTCCTCGTCACCGTCTATGTGCCAAACTCACAGGACGAGCTGAAGCGCCTCGACTACCGCATGCGTTGGGAAGACGACTTCCTCAGCTACATAAAGCGGCTCGACGCCATCAAGCCTGTGATAGTTTGCGGCGACCTTAACGTGGCTCACAAGGAAATAGACCTGAAAAATCCCAAGACCAACAGGCGTAACCCTGGTTTCACCGATGAGGAGCGCGAGAAGTTCTCACAATGGCTCGACAGTGGCTTCACCGACACGTTCCGCTTTCTGTATCCAGAACAGGTGACTTACTCATGGTGGTCATACAGGTTCAGGGCCCGGGAGAAGAATACAGGCTGGCGTATTGACTACTTCGTAGTTTCATCCCGCATGAACGACCAGATAGCCGACGCGAAAATCCATACGGAAATCATGGGTAGCGACCATTGTCCAGTGGAATTGGAACTGCAAGAAAAAAACAGTTAAATTCGTTAATTTTTGCAAGAAAACAGACCCACTATTGCCTTTCCTTTGTTTTATTAGTAAATAAGGAAAGGCAATAGTTTTTTTTAATACTAACGCTACTCATAATAATAATAACGACATAACAAAAAAAACTTATTATATAATGAAAAAGGTTTTAACTCTCTTACTAATGTTAGGTCTTTCGTTTGCAGCTTTTGCGCAAATGGTCGACCCGGTGAAATTCTCGTCGAAGCTCGAAATGCTTAAAGATGGCGAGGCCCAAATAGTGTTCACAGGAAAGATCGATGACGGTTGGCATGTCTATTCCACCAACCTCGGCAACGACGGCCCGATCTCGGCTACCTTCAACGCCGTAAAGATGGATGGCGCTGAGCCAGTGGGCAAACTCACTCCAAAAGGACACGAGATTTCCCAGTTTGACAACATGTTTGGCATGAAACTGCGCTTCTTTGAAAAAAGCGTGACATTCGTACAGAAGATAAAGTTCACAAAACCTGAATATAGCATCAACTGCTATCTCGAATATGGCGCATGCAACGACGAGACCTGTATGCCGCCGACAGAAGTGCCTTTTACCGGAAAGGGAAAGAGCCCTGCTGTAGCAGCTTCTGCGGAAAAGCCTAAAGTGGCTGATGCTGCCGCCCCTGCAACCGAAGAAAAAGCAGAGGAGGTTGTAGAAGAAACTACAGCCGACACCGTGGCTGTAGCAGCCATTGAAAACGACAGCGTTGCTGCCGTAGCATCTTCCGACTCAGATCTCTACCGTCCGGTAATCAACGAACTGAAGGCATACGAAGACAATCCAGTGGACAGTTCGTTGTTCTACATCTTCCTTGCAGGCTTCGCCGGAGGATTCCTCGCCCTTCTCACCCCTTGTGTATGGCCAATCATCCCCATGACCGTAAGTTTCTTCCTCAAGCGCAACAAGGAGCGTTCAAAGGCCATCCGCGAAGCTGTGACATATGGTATTTCTATCGTTGTAATATACGTTGTGCTTGGCCTTGTGGTGACATTGCTCTTTGGTGCCAGTGCCCTCAACGCCCTTTCTACCAACGCCATATTCAACATCTTCTTCTGTCTCCTTCTGGTAGTGTTCGCCGCATCGTTCTTTGGTGCGTTTGAAATCACTCTGCCGTCATCATGGAGCAACAAGATTGACGAAAAGTCAGAAAACACAAGCGGTCTTCTGAGTATCTTCCTCATGGCATTCACCCTCACCCTTGTATCGTTCTCCTGCACAGGACCTATCATTGGATTCCTCCTTGTTGCTGTATCGACCCAAGGCAGTATTCTCTCGCCCACAATCGGCATGCTTGGCTTCGCCATAGCACTTGCCATTCCTTTCACACTCTTCGCCATGTTCCCAAGCCTTCTCAAGTCGGCACCGAAGTCAGGCGGCTGGATGAACGTGGTAAAAGTGGTCCTCGGCTTCATCGAACTTGCCTTCGCCCTGAAGTTCCTCTCCGTGGCCGATCTTGCCTACGGTTGGCACATACTCGACCGCGAGGTATTCCTCTGCCTTTGGATTGTCATCTTCGGTCTGCTCGGCATCTACCTCTTCGGTTGGCTCAAGTTTCCTCACGACGACCCTGACCACCGTACAAATGTCCCACAGTTCTTCATCGGTATGATTTCCTTGGCTTTCGCCATATACATGATACCTGGCCTTTGGGGTGCTCCGCTTAAGGCGATAAGCGCCTTTGCCCCACCAATGAACACTCAGGACTTCAACCTCCACAAGTCTGCTGTTGAGCCAAAGTCTCACGACTATGAGGAAGGAATGGCAATGGCTAAGGCAAAGGGCCTTCCAGTAATGATAGACTTCACCGGTTTCGGCTGTGTAAACTGCCGCAAGATGGAGGCAGCCGTATGGACCGACCCACAGGTAGCTTCAGTACTTAACGAGAAGTATGTCCTCATATCACTCTATGTGGACGACAAGACACCATTGGCAGAACCAGTGGTAGTGAATGAAAACGGCCAGCAGCGCACTCTGCGCACCGTAGGCGACAAGTGGAGCTATCTCCAGCGTGTGAAATTCGGTGCCAACACCCAGCCGTTCTACGTACTCATCGACAACGACGGCAACCCGCTTAACGGTAGCCGCTCTTATGACGAGGACATTCAGAAATATCTCGATTTCTTGCAGAAAGGATTAGACAACTATAAAAAGTAAGCCATGCAAGATAAAATCATTCGCGATAGCATCATTAAACTGATCAATAAGGAAGTGGTGCCTGCCATAGGTTGTACAGAACCTATGGCGGTGGCACTCGCCACAGCCCGCGCCGTGGAAGCCCTTGGCTGCCGCCCGACAAAAATCAGCGCACTTCTCAGTGCCAATATCCTGAAAAACGCCATGGGAGTGGGTATTCCCGGAACAGGCATGATAGGTCTCCCTATCGCCATTGCCCTTGGAGCCATCATCGGCAAGTCAGAATACCAACTTGAAGTTCTCCGCGACCTCACGCCCGAAACTCTCGAGGCCGGAAAGAAATACATAGCGGAAAAACGTATCGACATTTCCCTTAAGGAGGGAATAACCGAAAAACTTTACGTTGAAATAATCTGTACCGACAACCAAGGCCGCACCTCAAAGGCCATTATCGCCGGAAGCCATACCAACTTCATCTACGTAAGCTCTCCTGAAGGCATACTACTTGACAAACAGCAAGCTGCAGGGGAAGAGCACGTTGACGATGATATAAAGCTCAACCTTTCCATCGTGTATGAGTTTGCCACCACAGCTCCCATCGAAGAGATACGCTTCATATTGAAGACCAAGGAATACAATATGAATGCAGCGCGTAAGGCAATACTCGGCAACTATGGTCATAACCTCGGAAAGACCATCGACCGTCCACTGGCCCAAGGCATTTTCGGCAAGAGCATCTTCTCACACATCATTGCCCGCACGGCATCTGCATGCGACGCCCGTATGGGAGGAGCCCTCATACCGGTGATGAGCAATAGCGGCAGCGGCAACCAGGGCATCTGTGCCACCAACCCCGTTGCAGTGTATGCCAAAGAAAACGAAAACACGGAAGAGGAGCTCATACGCGCCCTTACGCTAAGCCATCTCACCGCCATATACATCAAGCAAAGCCTCGGCAAACTGTCGGCGCTCTGCGGCTGCGTGGTGGCGTCAATAGGCAGCAGCTGCGGCATCACATATCTTATGGGCGGCGACTACCTTCGAGTATGCCAGTCTGTAAAAAACATGATAGCCAACCTCACCGGCATGATATGCGATGGTGCAAAGCCAAGTTGCGCACTAAAGATTTCGTCTGGAGTGAGCACTGCCATTCTCTCGGCACTGCTGTCGATGGAAGGTAAATGTGTGAGCAGTGCGGAAGGAATTATCGACGATGATGTAGACCGCAGCATACATAACCTCACCAGCATCGGTGCAGATGCCATGAGAGCTACAGACGAAATGGTGCTCAACATAATGACGCATAAATGTTGATTTTTCAGGAAAACGCAAAAAAAACTGATAAATTCATTGTTTTTCGGAAAAAAAACATTACCTTTGCCACCAATAAGATAAATTAAGAAATGGCATATCAGAAAATTGACAAGCTTGACAAGCAAATTCTGCGAATGATAGCAGAAGACGCCCGTGTTCCTTTCCTTGAAGTGGCACGTGCATGTAATGTCAGTGGAGCCGCTATTCATCAGCGCATTCAAAAACTGACAAACATGGGAATACTTAAAGGCTCGCAGTTCGTAATCGACCCGGAAAAAATCGGGTACGAGACTTGCGCTTACATCGGTCTTAACCTGCGCAACCCGGAGAACTTCGACTTGGTGGTTAAAAAACTTGAAGAAATACCTGAAGTGGTAGAATGCCAATATACCACGGGCGACTTCGATCTTTTCATCAAGATATATGCAGTGAACAACCATCACCTGCTGAATATCATCCACGACAAGTTACAACCATTAGGATTGGCACGCAGCGAAACGATAATAGCTTTCAACTCTGTTATCAATCGACAACTGCCTATCGACAACATTCCTGTTGAAGAAGATGAAGACTAAGCGTCATACACTTGATAATGAAAAAAGACCAGAACTCCCGCTTACGGAATTCTGGTCTTTCTTTTTTTCTCTTTCTCAACTCGTCTGCTCAATCATATCACATCCATGAAATTCTTTTGTGTACGATTGAATATCACAATGCCCAAAAGCAGGATTACTACCGTAAAGGAAAGGCTGTATAAAAGATAAGACCACTCAAACACCCCTACCCCGGTAAAGCCATACTTGAACGTCTCGGTGATGGCAGTAAGCGGATTTGCCACAATCAGCCATATCTTGTCGGGATAATTCTGCTTCATGACCGAAAGCGGATAGATGACAGGAGTGGCATACATCCACAACTGGACACCAAACGACACAAGAAAGCGAAGGTCGCGATACTTGGTGGTCATCGAAGAGATTACAAGTCCGAAACCAAGGCCAAGACATGCCAACATCACCACAAGCAAGGGTGTGAGCAGTATACTCCAATTGATGTCAAAACCTCCTAACTCCACACTATAGTAGATATATACAACCAAAAACAGCAGAAACTGTATCCCGAGCTTTATCATGTTTGATATCACAATCGAGAATGGCACGACAAGCCGCGGGAAATACACCTTGCCAAATATCTGCTGGTTGGCGTTGAACGTGTCGGAACATTTGGTCAGACAGTCGGAAAAATAATTCCAACATACCAGTCCTGCAAGATAAAACACAGCCTGCGGCACTCCGTCGGTGGAAATGCCGGCAATGCCGCCAAACACAAACATAAACATCACTGTGGTGAATATTGGCTGAATGAAAAACCATAACGGACCGAGTATCGTCTGCTTGTAAAATGTGACTATATCTCTCTTTACATACATCATCAGCAGGTCGCGATAACGCCAAACTTCCTTTAGGTCAAGACTGAAAAGATGCTTTCTGTTGTCAATAATTGTATCCCATTGCTGTTCCATTACCTTCGCTGTTTTGATTATAGTTGTTTATATTGTGCAAATTTAAAAAAAAACACTGACACTACCGCACGCCACGCTCCATATTTAACATTTTTTGAAACATATAACGTTACAGGGCGGAGGCAAAACCCATGGCAAGCACACTGATTCTTATATTCGGCACAACACGGGCTATCTCCCTGCCACACGACTTCACGGTGGCTCCTGTAGTCACTATATCGTCAATAATTAGAATATGTTTTCCCTCAAGAGCCGACGTATTGCTTGCCTTGAAATTATTTTGCACATTATCTTGCCTCTGTATATAGTCAAGATGGGTCTGGCTGCAATGAAACGACATTCGGGACACACAATGCGTATTAATAGGTATGCCGGTCACTTCACTTACTCCATTCGCAATGCGTTCACACTGGTTATATCCTCTCCAACTTCTTCTTTTCTTTGTCAACGGCATCGGCACTATATAGTCTATACCGTCGAAGAAGTTGCTATCTGATAATATCTTAGCAGCCACACGCCCCAAAAACACACCTACATCTGGATTATTATTGTACTTAAGGCTGTAAATAATGTTCGCCATATCGGTATTTGGCCTGAATCTCATAATAGCTTGGGCCTTTTCAATCGGAATAGCTCCATAAAAAAGCTTTGAGAGATAATTATCTCTGTTGTCATGAAACAACGGATTGAAAGGTTTATACAAAAAGCATACACTACACACAAACTCCTCAGCCGACGATAGTCGTCTGCCGCATATCAGGCAATGGCGAGGCAGAATGTAATCGGCCATGTCGTGTAGCAAATCATGTACAGACCTGAATATTTTGGGCCCCAAAAATGAAGCAATACCTTTTCCAAACTTTTTCATACCACAAAATTAAGAGTTTTCTTGAAAAAAAACGAAATAATACGTAGAAAAAGGAAAAATTGAAGGCGATTTCTTTGTTTTTCGCATTAAAAAACGTAACTTTGCACAAACTTTATATGATATGAAAGAAATATTTGTAAAAGACTCCGAACTGCGAAAGGCAGCTCAAGAGGGAATGGATGAATTTGTCGGTGTGTTCTACAATGCCATATCCGATGCCGTGGGAGGACAACTCACAGCAGAAAACATGGCAGAGCTTAACGCCGACCAACTCACGCTTTGGGGATTCCACGCCCTTCACGAGGAAGTTATGGACGGAGGATTTGTACAACTTATCCACAACGGCTACGGCGACTTCATTTTCCTCAACCCGTTTGCAAAGGCTATAAAGGACTGGGGACTTCGCGACCTGTCGAAAATGATATACGACGTGAAACGCCTCTACTGGAAATACAAGGATGAGATAATGCGCGACTGTTCTGACGACGAATTCATGCAGATGTTTGAAAAAATGCCGGAATTCGACGACTACGATGATAGCTTCGTGGAAAATGAGGAACAGTGGACTGCCCTTGTGGCGGAATATATTGACAACAACATTGAAAAGTTTGCAACCATAAAAGATGAATAAAGACGAACTGAACATAAGGAAAAAAAGCCCAGTGAACATACGCAACAAAAAGGCTTCTTTCGAATACTTCTTCATCGAGACTTACACGGCTGGCATTGTGCTCACCGGCACGGAAATAAAGTCAATAAGACTCGGGAAGGCATCGCTCGTTGACACCTTCTGCTTCATCACCAACGGTGAGATATGGGTGAAAGGCATGAACATCAGCACTTATTTCTACGGCTCTTACAACAATCATGAGGCTAAACGCGACAGAAAGCTACTGCTAAACCGTAAGGAAATACAAAAACTTGAAAGTGCCACAAAACAAACCGGCTACACCATCGTTCCGCTGTTAGTGTTTATCGACCAAAACGGACGGGCCAAAATGGACATCGCCCTCTGCAAGGGTAAAAAGGAATTCGACAAGAGACAAACCCTCAAGGAAAAAGAAGACAGAAGGGAAATGGACAGGGCGATGAAACACTATTGATAAGGAGATGCAGATTATTGAATTATGAACATTAGAGATATAATAAAACACAGGATAATGGTGCTCGACGGCGCCATGGGAACGATGATTCAGAAATACTCCCTCACGGAGAATGACTTCCGGGGAACCAGGTTTGCCGACTCTGCTGTTGAAATGAAAGGCAACAACGATATGCTGAACATAACCAGGCAAGACGTCATCGAGGATATTCACAGAAAATATCTAGTAGCCGGAGCCGACATCATATCCACTAACACCTTCAGCAGCCAACGCATATCACAGGCCGATTACGCACTGGGAGAATATAGCCGTGAGATGGCTTTCGAAGGCGCAAGGATAGCACGACGGGTGGCTGACGAGTTCTCTACAGACGAAAGACCAAGGTTCGTGGCCGGTTCTGTCGGACCGACAAACAAGACGTGCTCCATGAGCCCCGACGTAAGCGATCCCGCAAAACGCGACATCACATACGACCAGCTATTCGACGCTTACAGAGAACAGATGGAAGGACTGATAGAAGGCGGAGCTGACATCATTCTCATAGAGACCATCTTCGACACACTGAACGCCAAGGCTGCCATCGACGCCGCCACCTCCACCATGCAGCGACTGCAAAAAGACCTGCCCATAATGGTGTCGGTCACTGTCAGCGACCTCGCCGGACGAACACTGAGCGGACAGACCCTCGACGCCTTCATGGCAAGCGTTGGCTCCTACCCTATCTTCTCCATCGGACTCAACTGCTCTTTCGGAGCAAGACAGATGAAACCGTTCATAGCCGAACTGGCACGAAAAGCTCCTTGGTATACCAGCGCCCATCCTAACGCAGGACTGCCCAACTCTATGGGCCTTTATGACGAAACGGCTGAGAGCATGGCACCCCAAATAGCGGAATTAATCGACGAGGGACTGGTGAATATCGTGGGAGGATGCTGCGGCACCACCGATGAGTTCATTGTACGGTATGCCGACCTCGTAAAAGGGAAGACTCCACGCGAGCCTAAGCCACAACCCGAGACCATGAGGCTCAGCGGTCTCGACATGCTCGACGTCACTCCAGAAGTGGGATTCGTCAACGTGGGCGAACGCTGTAACGTGGCAGGTTCAAGAAAGTTCCTGAGACTGATAAAGGAGAAAAACTACGAAGAAGCCATTGGCATTGCACGAAAACAGGTGGCCGACGGGGCACAGGTGATAGACATCAACATGGACGACGGACTGCTCGACGCACAAGAAGAGATGACCACATTCCTGAAACTCATAGCTGCTGAACCCGATGTCACACGCGTCCCCGTAATGATCGACTCTTCGAAATGGGAGGTTATAACAGCTGGACTGAAATGCGTACAGGGAAAGAGCATCGTCAACTCAATCTCTTTGAAGGAAGGAAAGGACACCTTCGTCAGCCACGCCCGCGATGCCATGCGCTACGGGGCAGCTGTGGTGGTGATGTGTTTCGACGAGAAGGGACAAGCCACCACCTTCGAACGGAGAATCGAGATAGCCGAACGAGCATACCGCATTCTTACACAGGAGGTTGGCATGAATCCGCTCGACATCATCTTCGACCCCAACGTGCTTGCTATTGCCACAGGTATGGAGGAACACAACGCATACGCGGCAGACTTCATACGTGCCACGGAATGGATACGCCAAAACCTTCCGGGAGCACACGTCAGCGGCGGTGTGAGCAATCTCTCGTTCTCTTTCCGCGGCAACAACTATATCCGCGAAGCCATGCACGCCGTGTTCCTCTACCACGCCATAGCCAAAGGCATGGACTTCGGCATTGTCAACCCTGCCACAAAAGTGCTCTACAGCGACATTCCCGCCGACGAACTCACAGTCATCGAGGATGCCATTCTCAACCGCACTCCCGATGCCTCCGAGCGACTCATAAGCCTTGCGGAAAAACTGAAGGCTGAAGCAGACAGCCACAAGGACAACACCGCAGCTGCCGACAACCACGAGGAGAAATGGCGGTCAGAACCTCTCGAACAGCGCCTGGCATACGCACTTATAAAGGGTATTGCCACGTATCTCGACACCGACCTCCACGAGGCACTCGACAAATACCCCAAGGCTGTCAGCATCATCGAAGGACCGCTCATGGACGGCATGAACACCGTGGGCCAGCTCTTCGGTAGCGGAAAGATGTTCTTGCCACAAGTAGTGAAGACAGCACGCACCATGAAACAGGCTGTGGCTATACTCCAGCCATACATCGAGGCACAGAAGGAGGAAGGCACCACCAAGGCTGGAAAGGTGCTCATCGCAACCGTAAAGGGCGACGTGCACGACATCGGCAAAAACATCGTGGGAGTAATCATGGCATGCAACAACTACGAAGTGATAGACATGGGAGTGATGGTGCCTGCCGAACAGATAGTGAAAAAGGCCATGGAAGAAAAAGTGGACATCATCGGACTTAGCGGACTCATCACACCGAGTCTGGAGGAAATGGTGAACGTGGCTAAGGAAATGGAAAAAGCTGGACTGCGACTGCCCATAATGATTGGAGGTGCTACAACTAGCGAGATGCATGTGGCACTGAAAATCGCTCCCGTGTACAGCGGACCCGTAGTGTGGATGAAAGACGCCTCGCAAAACCCGCTCATGGCGTCACAACTGCTCAACGGCGATGAGGAAGAAACGCTCAAACTAAGCCTCGACAAAAAATACAGTCTCATGAGAGACGAGTATCTGTCACACCAAACACCATTGGCAAGCCTTGAGGAAGCAAGAAAGAACAAACTCCAACTCTTTTAACATTATTATGATAAAGACAATACTTTTAGATATGGGAGGTGTGGTCATCACACTCAACCAACAACAGGCCATAAAACGATTTAAGGCTCTCGGACTGCACGATGCCGAACAACGCCTCGACGCCTACACCCAACAAGGTATTTTCGGCGACCTTGAGGCGGGAAAGATTAGCGAGGAGGACTTCCGCCGCGAACTGAGCCTTCTCGTGGGTCACGAACTTTCATGGGAGGAATGCCGCCAAGCATGGCTCGGCTATTGTGGCGATGTACCGCAACGCAATCTCGACAAAATGGCGGAACTCCGCAGACGGGGCTATCGTGTCGTGCTGCTCTCAAACACCAACCCCTTCATGATGTCGTGGGTCATGAGCGACGAGTTTGACGGCAACGGACACTCCCTCAGCCACTATCTCGACAAGGCTTACATGAGCTACAAATGCGGTGCCATGAAACCATCGAAGGTGTTCTTCGACGCAGTCATCAATGAAGAGAACCTCGTGCCTGAAGAAACACTTTTCCTCGACGACGGACCTCGAAACATCGAGGCAGCTAAAGCCCTCGGCATCAAGACACTGCTCGTCAACAACGGAGAAGACTGGACTGGATTAATAGAAGAAAAACTAAAACAATAACCATGAGAACAAAACTATTACTCGCAATGCTTATTGCAACCATTGCAGCCGTAGCACAACCAAAACGTGAATTCAGGGGAGCATGGATACAATGCGTCAACGGACAGTTCCTAGGAATGTCAACAGAAAAAATGCAGTCCACCCTCTCCTACCAACTCGACGAACTACAGAAAGACGGATGCAACGCCATCATCTTTCAGGTAAGACCTGAGTGCGACGCTCTCTACCAAAGCAGCATAGAGCCTTGGAGCCGCTTCCTCACCGGACAGCAAGGTAAGGCTCCCTCACCCTATTGGGACCCGCTGCAGTGGATGATAGAACAGTGCCACCGCCGCGGCATGGAGCTACACGCATGGATAAACCCTTACCGCGCCAAGACCAAGACCACGTCGCAGCTCGCTGCCAACCATGTGGCCTCACAACATCCCGAACGCGTGTTCTCTTACGACGGACAACTCATCATGAACCCTGCACTCGACGAAAACCGCAACTACATCTGCAACGTCGTGGAAGACATAGTGAAACGATATGACATCGACGGACTCCACATCGACGACTATTTCTATCCCTACCCCGTGGCAGGCCAATCCATACCCGACAAAAAAGAGTTCAGCACCATGTCCAACGGAATCACCGACCTGGGCGACTGGCGACGCTATAACGTCAACCTTTTCATACGCCAGCTCCACGAGACCATCGCCAAGACCAAGCCTTGGGTGAAGTTCGGCGTGTCGCCCTTCGGCATCTACCGCAACAAGCAAAGTTCACGAATGGGCAGCAACACCAAAGGTCTTCAGAACTACGACGACCTCTATGCCGACGTGCTTCTATGGATAAACAACGGATGGATAGACTATTGCGTGCCACAGATATACTGGCAGATAGGCCACCCCACAGCCGATTACACCACACTCATAGAATGGTGGAACCACTATGCCGGCGGCAGGCCTCTATACATTGGCGAGGACGTGGAACGCACGGTGAAATACCCCGACCCCTCAAATGTCAACAGCCATCAGCTACCGGCAAAGATGAACCTCCACATGCAGATGAGAAACGTGAAAGGCACCGTGCTCTGGTATGCCAAAGCCGCCGTCGACAACGTGGGCAACTACGGCACCCTCCTGCGCGAACAATACTGGAAGACACCAGCCCTCCAGCCCCTCATGCCTTTCATCGACGGCAAGGCACCCAAAAAGCCACGAAAGGTGAAAGCAGTGTGGACCTCCGACGGATACATCCTCTTCTGGACTGCGCCAAAGGGACATAACTGGAAAGACAAGGCCGAGAAATATGTGGTTTACAGATTTGAAAAAGGGGAGAAATGCGATATCGATAACCCGGCAAAAATCATCGCCATCACCACCGATACCTTCTATAAACTGCCTTACGAATCTGGAAAAAGGAAATACACATACATGGTCACCTCTCTCGACAGAATGCAAAACGAGAGCAAGGCTGTGAAAAAGAAAGTGTCACTCTAATATTCATCATTTTCACACATGGCTGACAACAATACTGCAAAAACAAGGAAGACAAGCAAGACAACACCAGTCGACAATACCTACGGACACCTGCAGCCACAGGCTCTCGACGTGGAGAAGGCTGTGCTCGGAGCACTCATGATAGACCGCGACGCCTATGCCGTGGTCTGCGAGATATTATATCCCGAAAGTTTCTACGAACAGCGCAACCAGCTCATATATGAAGCCATCAGAAGCCTGAGCATGGCAGAAAAACCGGTGGATATCCTCACCGTCACCAACGAACTGGAACGTAACGGCAACATAGAGAAGGCGGGCGGACCGATATACGTCACCGAACTGGCAGCCAACGTGGCTTCGTCGGCCAACATCGAGTACCATGCCCGCATCGTGGCGCAGAAATTCCTCGCACGCCAACTCATCTCCTTCGCCAGCGTCATAGAGACAAAAGCATTCGACGGAACGGTGGACGTAGATGAACTGATGCAGGAAGCCGAGGGCTCGCTCTTCGAGCTTTCTCAGCGCAACATGAAGAAAGACTACACGCAGATAGACCCCGTCATTACCAATGCCATCGAAGTAATACAGAAGGCTGCGGCAAACAAAGACGGACTCACTGGTGTGCCCACCGGATATCACAAGCTCGACGACATCACCAGCGGCTGGCAGCCTTCCGACCTTGTCATCATTGCAGGACGTCCAGCCATGGGTAAAACCTCTTTTGCCCTCTCCATGGCAAAGAATATCGTGGCAGACTTCAAGGTGCCCACAGCCTTCTTCTCGCTCGAAATGAGCAATGTCCAGCTTGTCAACCGACTGATATCCAACTGCTGCGAGATACAGGGTAGCAAGATACTCAACGGACAGCTCAAGCCCGACGAATGGGACCGCCTCGACAAGCGCATCAACGGCCTCATCGGCGCTCCGCTCTACGTCGACGACACTCCTGGCCTTTCGGTATTCGAGCTACGCACAAAGGCACGCCGACTGGTGCGCGAACATGGCGTAAAGCTCATCATGATCGACTACCTTCAGCTCATGAATGCCAACGGCATGCGTTTCAGCAGCCGTCAGGAAGAGGTGTCCACCATCTCGCGCTCGCTAAAGGGTCTGGCAAAGGAGCTCGACATCCCAATCCTCGCCCTCAGTCAGCTCAACCGTGGAGTAGAGTCCCGCGAGGGCCTTGAAGGCAAGCGTCCGCAGCTCAGCGACCTCCGCGAGTCGGGAGCCATAGAGCAAGATGCCGACATGGTGCTCTTCGTCCATCGTCCCGAATACTATCACATCTATCAGGACGAGAAAGGCCGCGACCTTCACGGCATGGCCCAGATTATCATAGCCAAGCACCGTAAGGGAGCCACCGGCGACGTTCTTCTCACCTTCCGCGGCGAGTTCACCCGTTTCGAGAATCCCGAAGACTCCTCACTCCACCGTTCCCTTCCGGCCAACGAAGGAGAGATAATGGGTTCGCGCATCAATGGCGACACCCCACCCGTTCAGTCTCCCGACTACACACCCTTCGACCCTTCCACCATTCCCCCCGTCGACGGTCCCATGCCGTTTTAGGGCGTGAGACACGTCTCGCAAATTGATAAAGACAAGGCAATGGACAAGATATCTATTCGGTTTTATAATAATAAGGAGGTTCGTGCGATATGGAGCGACGATGATAGCAGATGGTACTACTCTGCTACAGATATAGTTCGCGCTATCAACAATGAAACCGACTATGTGAAAGCAGGTAACTATTGGCGTTGGTTGAAGAAGAAACTTGCAGCACAGGGCGTTCAACCCGTGAGTGACACTCACGAGTTCAAATTAGTTGGCCCTGATGGCAAGAAGCGTGTGGCAGATGTAATGGACGACAATGGTGTCCTGCTGTTAGCCAAGCACTATCCGAACAACCGTGCAAACGAGTTTCTTGATTGGTTTACTTATAGTGACAATACTATTGACGGTCAAAGCAGTTACTGAAAGGTGCACTCACCGATGAGATTGACAGTCGCGAGATGTTCATGAAGGGAATTGATTATTCATATTACTATGAGCAGGAGGACTGAACAATGGAAGAGGACTAAGGGTCGCAGGGACAGACACCTCTGATTCACAAAATAAAATAATAACAATAAATAATAAAACTATGCCAAAGAAATATTATACATCCATACCCGATGGCTATGCCGTATGTCAGCATAGCGACTGTCCCGTCGCATACCACCCCAAATAGTAGTACGGATTAAATTCGATGACAACCAATCATGGAATAATAAAAATCAAAACTGATGGCAATGAAAAGAGAAATACGAAATAGTACCGCAGAGTTTCTTACCTTCGTAGCCGAAGGGAAGGAGAATGGCATACAGGTATTATACAAGGACGAAACCATTTGGGCTACCCAAAAGGCAATGGCAGCCTTGTTTGATGTTGGCATTCCTGCCATCAACAAGCATCTTGCGAATATCTTTGTGGAGGGAGAACTGAAGAAAGAGGCAACTGTTTCCAAAATGGAAATAGTTCAAACGGAAGGCAACAGAGAAGTCAAACGTATGGTGGAACTCTATAGCCTTGATGCCATCATCAGCGTGGGTTATCGTGTCAACTCCATCCGTGCTACACAATTCCGCCAATGGTGTACTTATGTCATCCGCCAGTTCTCACTCCGAGGCTATATCATAGATAAGAAGCGTATGGAGAACGGGGCGTTCATTGGCGAGGATTATTTTGAGCATCTGCTGTCTGAAATCCGTGAGATACGCATGAGCGAACGGCGATTCTATCAGAAGCTAACAGACATTTATGCCACCAGCATTGACTACAACAGGGATGCTCCCACAACAAGAATGTTCTACAAGAAGATGCAAAACAAAATGCACTTTGCGGTACACGGGCATACTGCTGCGGAGCTGATTGTTGACCGGGCTGATGCATCAAAAGAACACATGGGCCTAACAACCTGGGAGAAAGCACCTGACGGAAAAATTGTCAAGGCTGACGTGAGCATTGCCAAGAATTATCTCAAAGAGAAAGAACTTGACGACATGGGTAAACTGGTCAACTCAATTCTTGACTTTGCACAACGTATGGCTGACAGACACATTCCTATGACAATGGAGGACTGGGCTAAACGAATAGACATTGTTCTTGAAGCTGGTGGAGATGCAGTACTCAATGATGCTGGTCAAGTTACGACAGAATATGCGAAGGAATATGCAGAGAGCGAATTTGAGAAATACCGAATCATACAAGACCGTTTGTTTAAGTCGGATTTTGATAAGTTCGACGAAGGAGATGGACTTCTTCCTTTGAATTTTGATAATTGATTGGAGGGGCACAGGTACAGCACATGTGATTCGCAAGAATGACAACATAAAAGAATAACAATAAATAAGAAAACTATGCCAAAGAAATATTATACATCCATACCCGATGGCTATGCCGTATGTCAGCATAGCGACTGTCCGATGGCAGAGACTTGTCTGCATCAGATAGTTTATCCCGTGATGTTGGAAAAGAATGATATTCTGAGTGTGGTGAACCCAAACAGATGCATCAAGGATGCCAAGTGCAAGTTCTTCCGCAGCAACAAGCCCATTACCTACGCCCGCGGCTTCGCCCACTTCCAGAAGCGGATGTTTCCCGACCAATACGACCGCTTCTCGACAATACTCATAGGCAAGTTCGGACGCAACGCCTATTACGAGCGTCGGCGAGGCGACACAGCCCTCACTCCCAAGGAGCAAAGGATAGTGCTGGATGCCCTGAAGAAGGTTGGGGTAACGGAAGATATGAAGTTCGAGAGTTATGAGGAGAACACCAACTGGTATGATTAAGCCAGTACTCCATACGGAGTACTATAGTACTCTGACTGTTATTACACCAGTACTCTGACTGTTATTACACCAGTACTCTAACCAGAGTACTGCAGTACTCACGCCTAAGTACCAGAGTACTCTCGCGGGAGTACTGCCACAAGGATAGAGTATCAGTAAGTCACAAGGATGATGCTATCGAAGATACTGATTATACAACAGAGGACCTGTTCAGAGTTCTTCTATGAGCATCCAAAAGCGACTAAACAAAAATAATCAGTGATATGAAAGACTTTGCTGCAATAGATTTTGAAACAGCCAACAACGAGCGATCGTCGGTGTGCTCTGTTGGAGTAGTGATAGTGAGGGATGGGGAGATAGTGGATAAATTCTATTCCCTCATCAAGCCTGAACCGGAGTATTATAACTACAGGTGCAGCCAAGTGCATGGCCTGTGTGCCGCTGACACGGAGAATGCACCGATATTCCCCGAAGTGTGGAAGCAGATAGAGCCTCTCATAGAGGGATTGCCGTTGGTGGCACATAACAAGGCTTTCGACGAGAGCTGCCTCAAAGCCGTTTTCCGAGTCTATCAGATGGACTATCCCGACTATGAGTTTTACTGTACCTGCATCGCCTCACGCAAGCATTGGCCGGGAGGACACCACAACCTCGACATCATTGCCGCCCGCTGCGGATATGACTTGAAGAACCATCACCATGCCTTGGCGGATGCGGAGGCGTGTGCGGCAATAGCATTGGAAATTTTATAATTATCAAAATTGTATTTACATAAAACTTTATTGAATCACAGGGACAGGTTCACTTCAGTTCATTGACCCGAAAGAGTGAACCAAGGAACCTGTCCCTACGACCCCGATTTACGCCTGCCGCTTCAGCAAGCTGTGCCTTTGACATTGATTTCATAATTCTATAAATTTTTGGAGTTGATATTTTTTTTGGGGGGGGTATAACTCCCTCTCATAACTTCTCCTCTTAACTCCCCCTCATAATGCAGGTATATGCGTTGGGCTATGCAGGTATATGCGTTGGGCTACGCAAGTATATGCATTGGGCTTTGCAGACGTCTGCGAGGGGCAATAAAATTAAAGATTAAAAGATTAAAGTCTTAAAAGCTGAAAGCTTAAAGATATTAAGGGGGCGTGACAACGTGACAACATATAATATAAGAAATGCGCGGAAAAGGAAATTAAGCTCCTTTAAAGGAAGCGAATTTCCATTTTTAGGGATTTTCTATATATAACGTTGTCACGTTGTCACGCACAGAGGTCAGAAGGGCGGTTCTTCGGGCTTTTCGTCTGCGCCAGGTATGCGATTGTCGATATCTACCTTAGGACGCTCGGCATGGTGACGAAAGCCTTCAGCTGGTTTATCTCCTTGGTGGTCATGGAGTCGATTTCCTTGAGCGACACGATGATATTCTGCGCCAGCATCAGGCGGTCGTCCTTGGAGAGCTGGTAGGAGTTGCTCTTGGTGGTAAAAACGAACGCAGATGGGGTGGCAGGCTATAATTAGGGAATGTCAGCGTAAGTCACCGCTAGTTCAACATAAAACTTGCGATTTGATGATTATGTCTTGTCGAGCAAGAAAGCCATATACAAGGGTAGAATTGTCATTTGCTGTTCTGTCCTATATTGACATCGCCAAGCTTGATTGCGTGATGGACATGATATTTCTCGAGATGCGCAAGAATGGTCTTTGTGCTTTTTACGTTGCCACTTGAGGCCTTTACCTCTATCAGGGTACATTCTCCTTCATATCGGATGACAAAATCTACTTCCAAACCAGAGTCTTTACAGAAATAACAAAGCTTGCGTCTCTTTTTTGTGAAGATGTCGGCAACGAGATTCTCAAATATGGCACCTTTATAACCGAAAAGGTTACCTCGAAGAATGACGAGCCAGACAAAGTCGTATGCACTTTTACCCTTGCCAATGCAGTAGTTAGGGTAAGCGATTTGCCTAATGCACGCAGAAAGAAAATTGAGACTGGAATACCACACGCAAAAGCCTTGAAGGACTATCCTGCTGTATTAGTGGCAAGGTTGGGAGGTTCTTCCGAATTCCGTTCAAAGCATATCGGCAGTGATGTTCTCGATTTCATTAAGCTTTGGTTTATCGAACCCCTAAACAAGACTGGATGCAGATTTGTGATTGTTGACGCATATAATACACCAAAAACAATGGCGTTTTATGAGCAAAATGGCTTCACTACAGTATTCAGTACAGAGCAACAGGAGAAAGATTACCGTCATATCACCTCAGAAGCAACATTGAGCACTCGCTTGATGTTCTACGACTTGATGTCGATGGTAGAAGAATATAGGTAGGAACTCGGTGTCTCTTCCTGCGCACCCGGCCCGACACGCCTGTCTCCACCGCTTATTTCACTCCGGAGGACATGCTTGTAAAAGGGCTCTGAATATCTGCATAAGTAAGGCTAATAACCATATTATTTTACTATTTTCTTCTCTATCTCCTCACCCACGACCGTCCTTCGTTCCTCGAATAATACAGTCCCTTGCTTGTATTGGCAAGCAGTTCCCTTCCTGAATCTTGCAGGTTGAGGAAGTCGCCGTACGAGCTGTTGGTGCAGCGTGGAGCAAACGATCGTCCCTCGTTGGTACTTACATAAAGTCCCTTACTGGTGCAAGCCAGCAAATCACTGCCATAAACGAGCAAGTCCCGGAACTCGCCATACGAGCCGTTACAGCACCTCGTCACCCAACTCCTTCCACCATTCTGCGAATACTCCACACAGTTCTTCTGCGTATTGATACGCACGAGTTCCTTTCCTAAGTTTACTATCTGTGGCATAAGCGGATAACAATTTACATATAGATTCTCTTGATTTCTTCTTTCGTGAAAGCCTTGAATCGGTCTTGCCAATAGCGTGATTTCTCGCCATCAAACTGCTGGCGGTCGATGACAGACTCTCTGTTTGGATGAAGAATAGCATTGTTGCCGTCACCCATGTGCTCCTGCCAAGTCAATTCGGCAAATGGTGAGTCCTGTCTTTGTCCAATATGATGAAGCTCGTATGGGTCGCCATTGCTGTCACGTGGCGGCCATCCTTCCCCAATAAGGTCGGCATTGTTATAGTCCTGCCATTTATCCCAATCGGCAAATTTCTGCTTAAGCCATTCCTGTCGGCAGTTGAAGGCACTCCAGTCAATATCCGTCCGTACAAGCGCAGCCCTTCCGCCAATACGCCGCTCCACCAGACCAGCTCTAATATAAACCTCCGCCTCCTCACGGGAGTGGAGGAAGCGCACGATGGCGTCCGACCACCCCGTGCGCTCCTTGATTTGCTGTTGGAAGTTATACATAATCAAATGAATGTCTTGTCGCAACAACCTGTTAGTTTCGTTTCTTCATAAGAATTAATACAAGAGAAGCAATAGCGGCTCCTGCTCCAAGTACTCTTTTAATTACTCCTTTGTCTTTTTTCTCTGTTTTAATTATGTCGCTCATAATAAAAAAATAATATAGTTAAACTATTATTAATCAAGCCTCTTCAAAATCGGCATATTCAGCAGAATTACGCCAATCATCAATACGTTGCTTATATTTCTCCAAGTCTTTGACTCTCTGTTGAAGCTGAGTTACTTCTTTTTCTCTGTCTTTTAGAGCTTGACACATTTGCAAATAAGAAGGAGCATAATTCTTGAAATATGACTCATCCGACTCAAATGACTTGAATAGGTTTGCCATTGTCTTATTAATTGCATTAGCCAACTCATGCTTCATTTTTTCTAATTTCTCGCCATCACGATATTTCTTATACCAAGAATAAAGCTCGACCCCTATAGATAGCCCAGCACCTATCCATCCAGCCCATTTCGTGATATTTTTCCCAAGATTAATAGCACCCCAAGGCTTGAATTTGTAACTGGAAGCGACAATGTCTCTAATAGCTTTTACCTGTTCTCCTGTAACGGTAAGGTTTTTGAGTTGTCCTAATCCTTTAGCGACAAGTTGATCTACCATCTCATTTTGCCTCGAGAATTCTTCTTGTAACAATTGTATATTTGATTCTACCGCCTTGGCGTTTGTCTCACAACAACGCTCAATCAGAGAATTCACCTTATCATTGAATACATAGAAAGATACTTTTTCATTCTCCACTCCTATTTGTGACTGCAAAATTTCTCCAATGGTATCAATAGAAGCACCATTTATATCTCGGATGATATCATTCTTAAGAGTATTGAGAGAGTCTCTCAATTCGTTCTTGGAGAGGATAAGTTCATTTTTGAGTTGTTTCTGATCTTCTTCTAGTTCAACATGCCTCTCTTGTATCTTTGTCATTTGCTTATAAATAGGCTTAGACGTTTTTTCAATGGCTTGGCTCAGATTGTTTACTACGTCCTCGACAGATGTTTGATATGAAGATTCTGCAAGAGAATCCACATCAGCGTTATCAACAACTTGATTGATACAATTTCTCAAGTCTTTGATGTGCGAACGCTCGTAATAAGAATCAATTTTGTTAAACCAATGAGACAGTCCTTTTCCTTTGGGGTCGGCTGCTATACATACAACATGCAACCTATTCTCCTCGTCAGGGGTCAAATTGAGTCTGTCACGAAGACGTGAAATGATATTGTTCTTCTTTATCTCTGATCCTCTCGCAAAATCTTCCGGGTCAAGCAAGTCATAACCAGCTTCATCCATTTTGTTGATTACAAAGATTGTATTGTCTAACTTGTGATAAGTTCTCATGACTCTTCTAAGAATCTCTACATGACTATCCTTTAATGGTACAACAGCGTCACAAATATAAACAATGATGTGAGCTTCTGAAATATATTTCTCAGTTATACTGGAAAATTTCACGTTTTCTCCATCAATCTCTTTATGTTTTGTTCCAAAGAGTCCCGGAGTGTCAACAATCTTAAAGCCTTTCTTCAAGTCTTTCGGGCGATAAATGGTCAGTTCATCTGACGATTCATCAACATCAATCTTCATATTATCTTCCAATCGTCCCAGGAGTCCTGCAACTACGCTGGTCTTTCCGTCGGCAAAACTGCCAAGCAGGACAACACTTATCTCACCATCATTTAAGGTATTGATAATACTGTCAATCTTGTTCAAATAAGATTTCAACTCAGGCATCATCCCTACACCTTCAGAGAGAATGCTTTTCAGACCTTTTAGCTTTTCAGCCTTTTTGCTTCTAATATTAAATTCTTCCATATCTCTGTTGTTTTAACTGTGACACATATCTATTAATATCGTTATCAAAATCGTCAATAGCTTCTTGTAAAGTATTGATATTTCTCTTTTCTGTTTGAATAGCTTCCTTTAGATCTTTGCTTACTCGCTTTATATTTTGGAACACAGATGCCAAGGATTTATTGACATCTCTGTTAGCTTTATCTTTGGCTTTGTTAATTGCGTCAGATACGCTTTTTTTTGCATCTGCTTTACCTCCATCACCACTTGCAGCATGAACGACTCCACCTACGATGCCTCCAATAGCAGCACCAATCATAGTCCCTAATCCTGGAATAACAGACCCAATAGCAGCACCTGCCGCTGCTGTCCCAGCTGTTTTTCCAACAAAATTCACAACATCCGAGAAATCAATATCCAACTCTTCAAACGCTTCCGTGAAATCAATTTCTGCATCAAAGTCAATATAAGTATTAAAAGACAATTGTTTGATGTTTACTCCATCAAGTTCTTTCAATTTCCTATTTGATGTCTCTTCAACCTTTCTGAGGATATCTTTTACACTAAATGCAATATTATTTCGTAATTCTCTTAAATATCTTCGTTGATAAACCTCGACCTTACTTTTTAGATTCGAATCTCCTCTATCTATGCAGCCAAAAGCGTATGATTTTAAATCTCCAAAAGCAGAATCTATCATATTCTTTACAGTTGAGGAAATATTATGATGAATATTATTAAGCATATTGTTGCATATTTCCCTTTCAGCCACATTAAGATTGCCTTTAAGTCTGTCTACATATGTTTTTTGGGATACCATTGTTTTAGAAATATCATCAGCAATTCTTGACGCAAGAGATATCAGCTTCTGCTTATTTGCCTCAATGATTTCCTTTTTGAAATTGGCAGACTTATCGTCTACCAAATTGACAATTGTTTGGAATTGACTAAACTGTAGAATTTTTTCTGGTGAACCATCGAAATATCTCAGCAACTTCTGTTGGTCTTTAATAAGGTCATCACGTTTCTTGGAGAAAGACGCTTTAGCACACATTGCTAACTTGCCCTGTATGGTCAAGTTGCCTTTATAAACATCTCCCAAGATTCTCTTAAACTCCGTTTTAATGAGTGACTCATTCTTCTTTACTCCTTCAGTAAACAAAGTCTCTCGTTCTTCTTCTTCGTCGTAATTACTTACTCCGCCACGCACATTGTATACAGAATAAACCTTTACCCAGTCTCTAAGATAATTCTTGATTTTCTTGGCAGTGGCTTCATCCGGTTTCTTATTATGCCCATTGATATAAAATATGATATGAGCCTTTTGTAAAGCAGTCTTGATTGTATCCCGGAAATCTTCTTCCTTTCCTTCAATTCCTGGTACATCTATGAGCGTGAAAGGTTTACCACTTATTGAGAGTTTATATTCACAATAAGTTTTTGTAAAGTCATGTTGTCCGTCTCCAACAATCAGACCGTCTTCTTTCTTACGGTTTGGATCAAACAGGATACGGAATGTTTCTATAATGGTACTCTTTCCTGCGTTGGTCTCTCCAAAGAAAGCGATAACGAGATTGTCCCAAACAGTTTCATTTTTTGCCTTGGCCAACTGGTCTTTTGCATCTTTTACCTGAGAATTAAAGACCGATACGACATTATTCTTAATTTCGTCAAACTTACGATTTACACCTTTCAACCCTGCAATATCAGAATATGCATCATTAATTATCTCAATCAGTTGACTATATGCATTCTCAATATTATCCCTGGAGGATAACTTTTCATTGCTCAGCATATTTGGTTTACTTATCTGACCATATGTGCTATTACTTGGAATTGTCATTGAAAAATTATGGACACTGGAATCTCCACGAGTAAAATCTGATACACTCTTAGCTGCCTGCGCCATTTTGGTAAAAAGATTTGTCCAAAAAACCGTATCATATATTTTGAATAACTTAATAGGTAGCACAACCTGCTTTAAACTCTTATACTCTCCGCTGCTAACAATAATGCCAGAGATACAACTCTTAATATTCACATCTTTCAAATCGAATGGATAATAAACACCACTCTTAAAAAAATGCAATCTATGTGAAGTAAGAACTACCTTCGCGGAATCACCCCACAAACAAAAAAGTGGTTCCTCATTATCTTTCATATGAATCTTTGATAAAGAATATTGGAAAAAAGGTCTCACACCTTTCCATAAACAACAATACATTTTAGGGTATTGTCTTTCACTTTTTTCAAGCATTGTTTTATATTCTAATAATATTCCTTTGGGGGACATAATAATTCACTTTAGTTGTTAATTGGTATTATTATCACTTAAACAAATTCACTATCGCCACCGCAAACAGGGCGAGAAGGAGGATAACTATCGCACCGAGGGCGATGACTATCCACTTGGTCACCTTGACGATGGAAGTGAGGGAAGAGTCGGCTCGCTCCATGTAGCGTTGGGCAAGATTCAGACTGCCCGATAACATGATTATCAGGTCGTCGATTTGTCCTACTATTGGGATGTCAGGGATAATATCCACTGGACTTACGCCATACAAAAGACAGAGCGCCATTATCACCCATGGTACTACTACGGAAGGTAATTGTTTGTTTTCGTTCATTATCTTTATGTTTTAGTCGTTATTTCTCCATTTGTTCCCAAATCTTCCTGTATGCCCCTTTTTCCATAAAGGAGAGCAGGGACTTTGGCATGGTGTGTCGGCTGCCACACTTGGGGCAGGGCATCGGCTGGGAATAGGCAGTAGCTTGCCATTCGATGTCGAGGGCCTCGAAGGTGTGGCCGCAGTTGTCGCATTTGAATGTTTTCTTTCCTCGTAACATAGTCAGATGTGATTTTTAGAATTGATAGATTGTGGACAAAGAAAAGGCGTGACACCATTCTTCTGTTTGCCTTCCCTAAAGGTTACCGCCAAGTGACCATACGACCGACAAGCATAGAACAGCCCACGCCCTGTTGGCGTGAACCTCCAGTCTGCTTGTTCTCTGTCGTTGAAATTTGGCGATATTCTTAGGGACGAGGACAAGAGCTAAAAGCTCAATTATATTAATATGTACTGTTTCAGATTTTATTGAGAGGAAACGCAACGATGGTTTTTGTCCCATTCTACTGCGGATTCCTTTTGTTTCTGATTCTTAAGTTACGTTTTAGTTCAACTGTGTATTCTGTCTGTGTCCCGCCGTCGGGATGCAGGAGTGAATACGTGCTCCTGCTTGTTTTGTGTTACCGACATTGCTATGTTGGAATACACTTCGCAAAGATAGTCCATTTATTTCAAATGTCCAAAGAAAAGGACAAGAATTTTCTTCCTCTGCCATTTTTTTAACATTTGCCGTAATCATTTTAATTTGTTGCCTTTATTAATGCTGAATGGCTCACACCCGATGAGCGTGAGCCACCAGCATGTTTGTCCCCTGCCGTTGAATCTATTGGCGGTATTCTTAGGGAAGGGGGCATTGCTATATGTAGTATCTATTTATCATCTTGCCCTGCCGATATTTATCCAATTATGTCGGTTTCCGTTCAATTTGTGTAGCTGATAACCAGTGTCAAAAAGATCATTGAGAGCGGTCCTCTCTGATGCTATGCATGAACCGGGGGCATCGCCTGGCTTTTGGGATGAATTGACTATCTTGTCGCACCATTTGCATTGCCACACGTAGATTTCTTCCGGTTTTATCTCCCTGTCGGTTTTCGATTTAATCCTCTTTCCCTTATAGTCATATAAGGTGTGTGTCGTCACTATATAGCGGGAATCCTCCTCTGTTTCGACACATGCCAAAACGGAATCGTTGGGCATCTCAATGGCTGTGCCTTGTCCGAACTTCTTGAGTTTGTCGTTTTTGGGGTTATATGCGAAGAGCTCGAAATAATCCCCTCCTAATATCTGTTCTAACACAACGATGTGTTTCGTGTCACATAGAATTCTCAGATCGAACGACTCGCTATCGTCTATCATATTGTTAAACCTGATGGTATCAACAGACGAAGTCGCAAGGTCATACTTGTATAATTCATGTATGCATTCATAACCCTCATTGTCGATATTCTTGTAATAAACCAAATGCATGTCTTCCTCCGGATTGTCGTAGGTCATCAGGAATACCAATGAATCAGGGAGATTAGCTTCAAACTCGGCTGCAAGTTTCTTGTAATCCTTGCAACCATAAAATGCAATAACACTGACGAACAGCATTGTCGTACTCGCAAGTTGAAATAATGTCTTTTTCATATTGTCGTTATTTTTGTTTTACCATAGATGTATAAAGCATTTGTCATGCCGTTAATATTTATAATATAGTTAATAAAGTCAATGCGCCGACTCCCCATTTTGGAAAGTCGGCGCAAAGATAAGGATTATATTCTAAATATTTTCCACGTGAAAAATAATAATCATTAATTCTAATCTACACTGCGATAATATCCTATAGATCTGTTACCATCTTTTTGCAGAAACAATCTGTCGAGCAAATCGTAGTAATACATTTTCTTTTTTTGCTTTACAATTATGAAAGGCGATTTAATATTCTCATTATTACTTGATTTCTTTACATAGTCATGGATGAAAACTTTAGAATCTATATTGAGCCGATAGCACTTTTCATACAGATTCTCTTTCCGTATGATTTCATTTGTTTCCAACTTTTCTATCCATTCTTCAATTATTTCCCTTTCTCCATAATACGCCTCGCATAATTTATCGTATGCCTCATTAGAAAAATATGGTATGCGCAGATAAATATCCTTCTTGTCCCATTTCTTTGGGCGTCCTCTTCCCTTGCGCTTTTCATTCTCCCTGTCCACAAAAACTGTATCATTCCACAGATATTCTGCAAACGATTTTGAGATTAGTTTTACGGCAAGTGCCGCTACACTGATAACGTCCTCGTCATCATTGAGTGTAATCCAAAAGAGCCAATATCGTCTTTTGCTAAAATTATCTGTCGGCTTAAAGCACTTCAGAAAATCTTTCCATAAAAAAGTATCATTAAGAATGTCTGTCGTAGCCTTTTGTAAATCTGAAAGGGAATTTCTGTTCTTATGTTCTTTCATGAATATGTTTGGCCACTCTTTTCGGAACTTCTCGCATTGCTCCTCCAGGTCGCCAGATGTCACCTCTCCCTTAATGCCATAGTAGATGCCCTCGGAGGGCTTGCCGCGGTGGTATTCTATCACGAAGTCGTAGTCGCGTCCGTCGATAGAATGGAAAGGTTTATTGGAATCTTTTGGTCTATACCTATATATAATATGGTAGAAGTCGTCCTTGATGTCTTCTCTTACGAAACCCTCTGCTGCCACCAACTTTTTCATCTTGTCGAGATAGAACTGGGTGAATTCGTGGATGAACTCAGCCTGTTTCTTATATCCAATATCTTTATTATACTTGCTATGGTAAGAAAACTCCTCAAGCATGTGGAATACCAGCGAAGCAATATAATCCATGATATCTTCGGCATCGTCATAGACAAATGACAAGTTGAAATGCTTAAGAAAAGCCTTTTCCTTGTCCTTGTTGTTTTTGCTGAATAGTCCCCATGTATAAGGAATTGTGGCATCAATATCTTTCAAATCAGCCTTAGAGCAATTCATGTCGCAAAGAAGGGATGGCTTCTTCGCTTTTTGCGCTCGGCATCTTGCTTCTTCTGCCTTATCACCTATACCCACGAAGACATCAATATCTTCGCTGCCATCATCTGATGTCAACACTTCAATGGTGTCTGTTGAGGAGATTACCGAGTCTTCTATTCTCTTGTTTTTGATCTTATCCAGATCAGATTCAGGAAAATCGATACCCTTAGATAATATTAGCACTTTATATTTCATAAAACTCTGTTTAAATATGGAATTGGTGTAGTAAGGTTTGTAGGATGTCCCTTCTATGAGCAAACATGAGCATCCGCCTAATTAAAAATCCCTCTCCGTGGTGGCGGAGAGGGATTGCTTGTTATTACTCTTCAGTGGTTTTCTTTACACACCTTTTCTTTGTCGCTGGAGCCTTGGCGGCGGTTGTCTTGGCGGCCGGCTTCGCTTTCTCGAGCTTTGCCTTCAGCTTCTCTTCCGAGGCCTGCATCTTCTCGATCTTGGTCTTCAGGCGAACTATCTCCTTGTCCTTCATCTCTATCTCGTCGCCCTGATTGCGGATGGTGGTCATGAGGGCGTTGAGTTCCTCATTGTCAATCTCCTCCGGATAGAGGGCTTTTACGCGGCTGATAAAGTCGCCGAGGATGTTCATATAATTGGTGAAGGCGTCGAAGGCTCCGCTATAGATGCCACGATCGAGACCTACGTTCGACGGCTTTGTGGTCATGAAGCGGAAGTTGTTGGAAGCCTGCAGGTAGTCCCAGTCCTGAGACAGGCGCGGGTCGCTGACAATGCGCACACGGTCTGCCACACTGTAGAGCTTTTCGAAGGCCTCGCGCTGCATGGCGTTGCCAAGCCAGCAGCTCGCGTCGCGCTCCTCGTCAACCCACGACAGAGTGTCGGGCACGTCGATGGCAGCCACACTCTTAATCTTTGCACACACCTCTGAAGGAGTGGAGAAGGTGATGCCCTTTTCCTTGGCACAGGCAGGCAGGGCTTTCATGAACTCGAGGATGTTTGAGGAAAGCGGCTGTGCAATTCCCAATGCTGAGAGTTCCATGAAGATGTTGATGAGCTGCTCCTCTTCGGGCAGGGCGGCTATACGGTTGATATAGTTGTCGGCGAAGAGTGGATAGCCCTCCCACTCACTGTTGTTGAAACGCAGTGAGATATCGTCGCTCAGTTCCACGTCACGCAACAGGAGCTTGAGGTTCGGAGCGATGTTGCAGTTGTAGAGGTAGTGCGGCGACTTCCATCCGAGCACATGCTTTGCGCCCTCGGTGAGCATGCCCTTGAAGCCCATGGCAGCCACCTGTCCACCGATGTCGTCGCTGTAGATGAGGGAAGAGTTGCGGAGCACGGTAGGCTCTTTTCCGAAATAGTCTTTCATCTTCTTGCACTGCTTCTTCACGTCGGCGGCAAAAGCCTCTTCGTTAGCCAATGACGAGAGTCCGTGGCTATAAGGCTCGGCAAGGAATTCCACACATCCAGTCTCGTTGAGTTCCTGGAGCTTGGCAATGACCTGTGGAGCGTGCATTTCAAGTTGTTCCATTCCCACTCCGGAAATGGAGAATGCCACCTTGAACAGCCCGTTGTTTTCCTTTATCATGTCGCCGAGTGTATTCAATGCCGGCATGTAGGAACGCTCGGCAATCTCGGTGATGCTTCTTTCGTTCTCATAGTCATCATAATAGTAGTGGTCGATGCCTATGTCGAAGAAACGGTATCTCTTGAGATGAATAATCTGGTGTATCTCAAAATATAAGCATATTGTTTTCATAATATGAACTTTTATTCTTTGTTTTTAATTATTGTTTTATCAGTTCCACCCTAATGTGCGGAGGTAGAGAGTGCGAATCCATGCACCGACTTTCTCCCATGTGATCTGGTCAACCTCACGTTTTCCTTCTTCCTTCAGATAGTTGAAGAGGCTCTCGTTGGCACAGATGGAGTAGATGGCGTCGGCAAGGGCATGTATGTCCCAATAGTCAACCTTGATGCAATTGTTGAGAATCTCCGCACATCCGCTCTGCTTTGAGATGATGGACGGTGTGCCGCACTGCATGGCCTCGAGAGGCGAGATGCCGAACGGCTCGCTCACGGAAGGCATGACATAAACATCGGAATCCTTCAGGCACTCGTAGACCTGCTTGCCTCGCATAAAACCGGGGAAGTGGAAACGGTCGGAGATGCCGCGCTCGGCAGCGAGATAGATCATGGCATCCATCATGTCGCCCGAACCTGCCATACAGAAACGCACGTTGCTGGTGCGCTTGAGCACCATGTTGGCAGCCTCCACGAAATATTCCGGTCCTTTCTGCATAGTGATGCGTCCAAGGAACGTAACCACCTTTTCCTTGCCTGTATGGTCTGGACGTGGTATCTCGTCGTACTCCTTCTTAAGAGGATAAACGGCATTGTGGACGGTGAAACACTTGCGCGGGTCCTGATGATACTGGTTGATGACGGTCTGTCGGGTGAGCTCGCTCACACACATGATACAGTCTGCCCAGTCCATACCGTTTTTCTCTATAGAATAAACGGTAGGGTTCACCTTTCCGCGGCTGCGGTCGAAGTCGGTGGCATGAACGTGGATGCACAGAGGCTTGCCGCTCACCTGCTTGGCATGAATGCCGGCTGGATAGGTGAGCCAGTCGTGGGCATGGATGATGTCAAACTCCTCTGTTCTTGCCACCTGTCCGGCTATGATAGAGTAGTTGTTGATCTCCTCGTGAAGGTTTCCGGGATAACCACCGGCAAACTCCATGGCTCCGAGATCGTTGACGTTCATATAGTTGAAGTCGGCATAGATATGGTCGCGCAGCTTGAAGTAGTATTCAGGCGACATCACGTTGCCGCAACGGTTTTTCACATAGTCATAGTCCACGTCGCGCCATGCGATGGGCACACAATTCATTGCCACTATGCGACAGGCGCTTGTATCTTCGTCACCAAACGGGCGTGGAAGGCACAGCACCGTCTCAACGTCGCCCTGGGCGTGAAGACCCTGGCTGATGCCATAGTTTGCCGTGGCAAGACCACCAAACACATGAGGAGGATACTCCCAACCAAACATTAATACTTTCATATTATAGTCCTCCTGTTTTTATTTCTGATATGTATATTGTAACGCGAGGAGCTTAATGGAGCGCAGCACCTCTGCCACATTCATGGCGAACGACATGCCGCCCCTGCCATGGAATGGCGGGTTGCCGTCGAACAGCTCGGATATGGAGCCCAGTGCATGGTAGTTCATCTCGTCCTCGTAGCCCACCATCTGTCGCTCGATGAAGCTCAGACGCGTGTTCTTGTATAATTTCAGGCATGCCTCCATATAGAAGCCTCCGAGCCATGGCCATGCGGTGCCCTGATGGTAAGCATAGTCGCGCTGCGTCTGATGGCCCACATACATCGGATTGTAGCCGCCGCTCTTTGGCGACAGCGAGCGGAGTCCCTTTGGTGTGAGCAGTTCGCGTGTGCAGACGTCGAGCACTGAGCGTTTCTGCTCCTTCGACAGTGGAGAGTAGTCGAAAGCCACGGCGAAGATCATGTTTGGACGGACGCTCCAGTCCATCATGTTGCCGTCGACATAGTCGAAGAGATATCCATACTCGTTGAGGAAGGTGTTGACAAACGACTCGCCGGTAATTTTTGCCATATCCTCGAGTTCCGCAGCTTCCTCCTCGCGTCCGTTGTCTTTGGCAATGCTTGCGCAGAACTTTAGCGCATTAAACCAAAGTGCGTTAAACTCAACGATATATCCAGAGCGCGGCACTACGGGACGTCCGTAGGCAGTGGAGTTCATCCATGTCACAGCCTTGTCGCGTCCGTTGCTATAGAGAAGTCCGTTGTCGTCGAGACGCAGGTTTGGATGCTTGCCGTCGATGATGTAGTGAATAATCTCCTCAAGCAGATTGCCGTACATCTCAGAGCACTTTTCGCGTCCGGCAAACTTTGCGTACTGCTGTATAGACCAAATAGCCCACAGGGGCACGTCAGGCTGCTCTATCTCATATATCTTACCTGTGAGCGGCTTTCCTGCCATAAATTCGCGGAGGGCTCTCGATGCGGTTTGCATCACGAGTTCGAAATAGTCCTGCTCGTCAATGGCGAGTGTGAGTCCGGGGAGGGAGATAAACGTGTCTCTTGCGCGGCACTTGAACCAAGGATATCCTGCAATGAGATAACGGTCGTCGTTTTTCTCACGGATATGGAACTGGTGTGCTGCATTAACAAGACAATGGAAGAAATTGTCGCGTGGCGAGCGGCTGTCGACCTCCTCCTGGAACAGTTTCTTCAGTCCCTTTGTCTTTATCTCGCTTGTAGACGCCGCGAAGACGATGCTTTCGCCTTTCTTTATCGGCATCTCGAAATAACCAGGAACGTAAAGGTCCTCGTTGGAAGCGTATCCACGTTCCTGCTCCTTGGGATATTCAATGCCCCTATACCAGTCGGGCTGGAAAACAAACTGGTTTTCCTTGCTGAACTGCATATAGAGATAAGGATATCCTGCATACATGCATGTGCGTATACCATTGTCCACTTCCTCATAAGCACGGCTTGCCGTAGAGTTCTCGTGCGTGAACTGACGCACGCTTCGGAAAGCCATAAACGGACGGAAACGCAAAGTCGTGGCCGAATGGGCGTCGACAAGCGTATATCGCAACAAGATACGGTCTTCATAGTGCTGGAACACTACTTCCTTTTTTAACACTACACCTCCTACTCTATAGGTGGTTGTTGGTACTTTGTCACAATCGAATTCCCTGATGTACTTGTGACCCTTTGGACTGTAATTATTACCCTGATACTTGTGGAGACCGAGGTTGAACTCTGCTCCATGCTGAATCACGGTGGCGTCGAGAGAGGAGAGCAAGACGTGATTTTCATCGTCAAGTTCCGGTACTGGAACAACCAGCAAGCCATGATACTTTCGCGTGTTGCAGTCGACGACTGTTGAACAAGCGTAGGCACCTGAGCGATTTGTTCTCAGTAATTCGCGTCGTAGTGACTCTTCAAGATTGGTCATTACAGCTTTTTCAAATCGTAGATAACTCATAGTTCCTATCTTAAGGTAATTTTTACGATGTTAGTTGTAACTATTGTTTTAAGTGGATTTTTGAACAGGTTTTTATGCATCTTTCTCCAATCCACCCCAAAAGTAATAATTTTGTTTCTTTCCACCAAATAAAAAATCATTTTTTTGCAGAAAAAGTCGTATTTTTCATGTTTTGGTAACATTTTCACCTTAAAATTCGTTTATTTGGTCTTTTATTTGTAACTTTGCCCCGCAAATATCAACTTGGTAAAATGATTGTAATCACAGTGAATAACGAGAACGGCATTGCCGATTCCATACCCGAGTTATGGGGTATGCTGAACGACGAACAAAGACTGTATCTGAAAGAGAATGCGGAAATAAGGATTTACGACAAACATGAACTCATCTATAAGGAAAACCAGCAACCAAGCCACATCTTCGTTCTCATCAAGGGAAAGGTGAAGGTGTATAAAAGCGGGGCGAGCGGAAGGTCGCAAATCATAAGATTCATAAAGCCGACAGGACTTTTCGGATTTAGGGCCGCCTTTTCGGGCGAGGACTATACCACCAGTGCCTCCGCTTTCGAAGAGTCCACCCTATGTCTCATTCCTGTTGAAGTGATTAAGCGCATAATATGTCAAAACACCAAGGTGGCCGTGCTTTTTATCAAGACTCTCGCCTCCATGCTGGGAGACGCCGACCTTCTCACCGTCAACCTTACGCAGAAGCATGTTAGGGCAAGGGGTGGCAGACTCGCTGCTTGCCATGAAGGAGAAATATGGTGTTGAGGATGACGGTATGACATTGTGCCTTAATACAAGCCGCGAAGACCTTGCCAACACTTCGGGCATGACTACAAACAACGCCATACGCACCCTGTCAGCGTTTGCGTCTGAGAAGGTGGTGGAACTTGACGGAAAGAAAATAAAGATACTGAACGAAAAACTGCTACAGCTGATCGCTTCAAGAGGATGAGCGACCACAGGTCCAAATGTTGAGTCTTTACTATTGTTTATGAAGGTATGATGAAGTTGATCACTTCCTGCTCAACTGTCACGGTACAGGAATCGCACAACTTTCCTACCAGCTGGCCGTCAACTCCGACATATGCGTGCGAGGCCTTCATTATCTCTACCTTACGGGCCCTGTATGGAGTAACACCACGATGGTTGAGAAACCTTCCGGTAAACAACAGCCAGAAGCCTTCCAGAAGTTGTAACAACCCGGTGGACCTTACCACCGATACGTCTACCATACCATTATACGGCACCGCGTTTGGCGTCTGTCCGTAACCAGGTCCGCTTCCTATACACACATTCATCACCTTGCGGTCCACCATGTCGTTGTTTATCTTCAGTTTCATCCGGTATTCCATGCGGTGGAACACCAACAACAGTGCCGACACGACAAACGACAGGCTTCTAGAGCCCAGAAGACTTCGTGTCTGACGCCGCAGATTCATCATGTCAGCTATGAGACCGATATTTATGCAGTCGATGAAATATCTGTTATGGCTTATTCCCTCCTTGTCGACGTATGTCATCAACCCGAGGTCTACAGTCCTCACGCGATGGCTGATGATGCTGTCGATGGTGGATGGCACGTCGCCTTCTTTGTATCCCCAGAACTTGGCAAAGTCGTTGAGCACTCCGTAAGGTATGACTCCAAGAGAAATGCCGGCCCGCTCTTCTACAGGCCTTTCCATAAGGCAGTTGACGGCTTCGTTGAGTGCAGAGTCGCCTCCCACCACGACTATTGTCTTATAGCCGTTATTGACAAGCATTCTGACCAACCGGGCCACACCCTTAGTCGATTCGCTTTGCACCAGGTCGTAAGCCACCCCCTTCTCAGCCAGTATTTTTTCCAATCGCTCAAGATACTTCCTTGAACGTCGTGCGGATTGTTTCGGGCAAAACAGTATGCCCCATCTCTTTTCGTCTACAGCCATAGCTTTTTTATGTTTTCGATTTTTTGTTCTGTTGTCAATGTTGAGTCTATCCAATGTATGTTGATGCCCCGCCTTTCCATTCCACGAAACCATGTCATCTGCCTCTTTGCAAACTGGTGAATGGCAATTTCAAGTTGCCGGAACATCTCGTCGTAGCTGATACGTCCAATGACATATTCGGTGACATATTTGTATTCAAGGCCATAATATATAAGGTCTTCAGCAGGTATTCCCCTGTCTATCAGCCCTTTCACTTCTTCCACCATGCCATCCTGGAGCCTTGACTTCAGTCGGCAGGTGATTTTTCTCCTTCTTTCTTCACGATCTATATCCACTCCAACTACCAGCGACTCGATATGAGGTATGTCGGCACTTCTTGCAGGGTGTTCGCCATTGAACGTCTCTATTTCGATAGCCCTTATCGCCCTTTGTGCAGTGTCCACATCGGTGGTGTTGTGCATCGCGGAAGAGTTTTTCTTCTTCAGTTCCATGAGCATTTCAGTCAGTTCGCCGAGTGATTTTCCCTCAAGACTCTGTCGCAACTGCTTGTTTTCGGGCACACTGGCAAGGCGATACTCCCTTATCACCGATTCGAGGTATAGTCCGGTGCCTCCACACAGCACCACGTTTTTTCCTCTATCCCTGATATCGTTGTATGCTCTGAGGAAATCGTGCTGATATTGAAAGAGGTTGTATTTTGTGCCAGGCTCGGCAATGTCGATGAGATGATACGGCACCATTACCCCATCGACCATATAGTCGGCAAGGTCTTTTCCGGTACCGATGTCCATGCCGCGGTACACCTGTCTTGAGTCAGCACTGATAATCTCAGCCCCGATATCAGAGGCAAGTCTCGCTGCTAGTGTTGTCTTTCCACTTGCCGTCGGTCCGAGAATGGTTATCATCTTTTTCATAATCCATTATTGTATGTCAAGCCAAAAAATAAGCCGTCCGGAAGGCCCGGGCGGCTTAATTTCTTTGTGATAGCGGTTGAGCAAATTAGCCGTTAACCTTCTTCATGTGTGCGATGAGCTCGAGCACCTTGTTAGAGTAACCGATCTCGTTGTCATACCAAGATACAACCTTTACGAATGTATCGGTAAGAGCGATACCAGCCTTAGCGTCGAAGATAGAAGTGCGAGTGTCACCAAGGAAGTCAGAAGAAACCACTGCATCCTCAGTGTAACCCAGAACACCCTTCAGTTCGCCCTCAGAAGCTTCCTTCATAGCTGCGCAGATCTCAGCGTATGTAGCAGGCTTAGCGAGGTTAACAGTCAGGTCAACAACAGATACGTCGAGAGTAGGAACACGCATAGACATACCAGTGAGCTTGCCGTTGAGTTCAGGAATAACCTTACCTACAGCCTTAGCAGCACCTGTAGAAGAAGGAATGATGTTGCCAGAAGCGGCACGACCACCACGCCAGTCCTTCATAGAAGGTCCGTCAACGGTCTTCTGAGTAGCTGTTGTAGAGTGAACGGTTGTCATCAAGCCATCGGTGATGCCGAACTTGTCGTTCAGAACCTTAGCGATAGGAGCCAAGCAGTTTGTGGTGCAAGAAGCGTTAGAAACAAACTGTGTTCCCTTCTCGTACTTGTCGAAGTTTACACCGCATACGAACATTGGAGTAGCGTCCTTTGAAGGAGCTGACATTACAACGTACTTTGCGCCGGCATCGATATGAGCCTGTGCCTTCTCCTGGGTCAGGAAGAGACCAGTAGACTCAACTACGTACTCAGCCTCAACCTCGTTCCACTTCAGGTCAGCTGGGTTGCGCTCTGCAGTTACGCGGATCTCCTTGCCGTTAACAATAAGCTTGCTGTTCTCAACATCAGCCTCGATAGTACCGTCGAAAGCGCCGTGCATTGTGTCATACTTCAGCATGTATGCGAGGTAGTCTACTGGGCAAAGGTCATTGATACCTACAACCTGAATGTCATCGCGAGTCTGAGCTGCGCGGAATACGAAACGGCCGATACGACCAAATCCGTTAATACCAATCTTAATCATTTTACTTCTTTATTATTATTTAAAGGGTTAAAATATGTCTATGTTATCTGAAATACCCGAAAATACGCTTGTTTAAGCCCTTAGACCTTGTATTTTGCGCTCCGGATGCACTATTTTCTCCTTTTCGGGCGCAAAGTTACAATTTTTTTTTTAATTTTGCAGCAAAATCATTATTAATTATTATAAAAAAATTAAAGTATGGGTAAATTTATCAACGAGTTCAAGGAATTTGCCGTGAAAGGCAACGCTGTAGACATGGCTGTCGGTGTTATCATCGGTGGTGCATTCGGAAAGATCGTCACTTCTATCGTCAACGATATCATCATGCCTCCTATTGGATGGCTTATCGGTGGCGTAAACTTCTCTGACCTGAAATGTGAGCTGCCTACAGTGAAAATCGGTGAAGAGGAACTTGCTGCTGCCACCATCAACTATGGTGCTTTCATACAGACCATCATCGATTTCACCATCATTGCCTTCTGTGTGTTCTTGCTGGTGAAGGGTATCAATAAGTTAGCAAAGAAAAAGAAGAAGGAGGAGGAGAAAGCTCCTGCCGCTCCGCCTGCTCCTTCCAAGGAAGAGCTCTTGCTTACTGAAATCCGTGACTTGCTGAAGGAAAAGAAATAAGGGGCACACATTATTTAATTATATATAGCAGGGCGGGTGTTTCACCCGCCCTTCGCCGCAAAAGAATCTATGCATTCATACCTATTATGGAGTTCAAGGAGTTTATCATCCTTCTGAACACGGGGTCGAAGCTCAACAGCTTTTTGTTTCCTACAAGCACTAGATTTTCTCGGGCACGAGTCATAGCCACATTCAATTTCGGATCGATGACAACCCCATCCTCCTCAAAGTCATTTGACGTAAGAAAGTTAAGCTGATAGCGATGCCGGATGGTGAATCCATATATCACCACATCGCGCTGACTGCCTTGATAACGCTCCACGGTGTCGATAGTGATGTCGTGGAGTTCTTTTATGCCATAACGGTCGATGGCCTTCCTTACTGTGGCTATCTGATTGCGGTAAGGTAATATTATTCCCAACGACTGCCGGACGGAGAAACGGCCTTCACGCAGTCGGTAGGCTGCGACAGCTATGCGCGCAATGATTTCGGCCTCGAGGGTGTTTACCTTGTCGGAGGACGACTGTGGAGGACTTGGTACGTCGATGAACGCCACTCGCCTTGTGAGCAACAGGGTCTCGTATGGAGAGTTGTCGCCTTCCGTCGTTCCCGGCAACTCGCACTCCTGGTGTGGCAACGGAACAGGCTGTAACTTTCCGGAATAGAAAGCGGCACTTGGAAAAGAGGCTATGTCACGATGCATCCTGCCTTGGCGCGTAAGCATATATGTGATGTCTTCATTTGCTGCATAACGACGTAGCAACCGTTGGAAAAAGGAGTGACGACAGTCTGTCACGTCAGCGTCAGCCAACAAGGGGTCGGCAACCCGCGTGTCTGCCTCACCTTGCAACACTACCGCCGGCAACTGCTTATGGTCGCCTATAAGCACGAAACGCCCTATCGACGACTCACCGTCGCCGTTTCTTGCCGAAAGGATACCCACAATATACGGTTCGAGAATCTGTGAAGCCTCATCAACTATGGCCAATGAGAAATGGCGCATCCTCAACAGTTCCGCATGGGAGTTGAGAGTTGACACCGTGGCACACACTACTCGCGTTCCCTTTAAGATGCCGACAATGTCAGACAGCTTTTTGCATCCTGATATTTTCTCCTCCACCATATACGGCAGATAGGCCTTCTCGCAGGCATGACGGTTACCCACCCTGAGAAAGTCTATGCCCGACTCCATGAGTTTGCTGCACATCTCGTCGACGGCCCTGTTGGTATAGGAAAGCAACAACACCGACGAGTCTTCGTGTCTCAGTTCCTCCCTGAGGATGTTGAGCATGGCAAAAGAAGTCTTGCCGGTGCCTGGAGGTCCGATTACGAGGAAGATGTCACGGGCTTGCATTGCCCTCTCCACCAGTGAGTTAAACTGTCCATAATCACCTATAAGCCCTACCGATTTGTCTACCAAGGGATTGCGTTGCGACAACACGAGCGAGCGGCGGTCGTCGGTGGCAGACAGCAACGAGTAGATGCTGGCAAAGACGGCACTTGAACCGGAGTCGCCTTGGGCATGTTCCACTGCCCAAAGCCACTTGTGGTTTTTGAGAAACACGTTAATGTCAGTCTGTGGCGAACTGAGACCCAATCTCAGTCCGTATGTCATAATGTCGATGATAGTAGCCCTGAACACCATCGTCCTTCTTGCGTCGGGTGAGGCCTTTGCCGGATATGGGTATAGCAATACCATATCCCCCGTCCGGAAGTTGGATGTGTCGCTGTCATACGCACTCTCCCCTTTCGTGTTATCCTGCTGAAACCTCAACGTCACAGTAAGCACAGCGCCTGCGTGGTCGGTTTCAAACGCCTCTTTGTCAACTGTGAGCCTGTAATAGATGTTGCCTGCCTCTGCCTTTTCTTCGGCATTGAGCAGCCACACCTGTGCGAATCCCTCGTCATCCCGTTCCTTTGTGCCTGTTCGGGAGAGAATGCTTTCTCTTTGTACAAACCTCATGAAACACCTGAAATACGCCTTTTCCAGTTCCGATGCGTTTCTGAGCGGTTTGAGCAGTGAGTCGATATTCGGACAGATGAACCGCTCGAAGAACTTTCTCTGCGCTTGGTTCACAGCAATGGCATCAGCACTCATATTCTCATACACCCCAAATCCTTTGTCGGCAAGATAATACTCGGTCCAGGCGATGAGGTTTCTTATCTTTATCGCTTCGTTCAGCAGTTCCGGTGCCGCCCCAAGCTGAAGCAGGCTTTTTTCGTAGCGTGAATAGAGCAAGAACGAGTATATTTCCGCCGAAGGGATGTTATAGCTATAGTGCAGAACAGCCATATACAGCAATAGCTGCACGTAGTGTTTAGTCTTTTGTTTCGGTTGTTCCCCCGGCCTTTCCCCATATCCAAATACGCCCTTTCCCGCCTTCTGCTCCACAAGCACCCTGAAGTCGAGCTGCAGGAGGTCCATTCGTCCTTGCAGTCCAAGCATCTCACAGATGAACGACGGTTCGAGCAATATCTCCTTTGGGTCAAAGCCATTTACTTGCTGCGGCATCACTTTGTCCACCACATTTTTTATATGACTCATCTGTTTTTGTGCAAGATGATGGAAATCTGCCCCGAGCGTGTCGGCACATGACGCCATTTCGATAGCGTTGTCGCGGCAGTATCGCAATATGGCCTTGTTATATTCCGTGTCACGTTTGTGCACAGCGTCGTCAAGCATCATGCCAGCGAAATTACCAAGTATGGTGTGTATGGTGTTTTCCTGTGGTCTTATCTTGTTAAGCATGTATAGGCGTGCGTCGGTGGCATAGTCTTCGAAGCATGATGCCACTGTCGTGATGTTCACAAGCAAGTCGGGATGTAGTATAATATGTTCAGCCTCTATGCCGTTTTCCGCCTTCCTTGGCAACACGAGATTCATTTGGTCACCCTTGGCCACAATGGCAGCGAGATAAGTCTGGCTTTGCCTGCAGACCACCACGATCTCCTCGCCGGTAGATTCCAGTGTTGCTATTATCCTGTTTCCTTCCACCCTTGTAGCCACTACCCTGATTTTGGTGGCCAGCAACCGTTGCTTGTTCTGTGGCAATTGGGTTGCAGGAAATAGGCCTGTCAGTTTTGCCGGAATGTCGGCATTGTCATACACTGCGCTTATGAACTCCGCCACAGCCCTCATGTCGTGTGGCCAAGCCGTTTTCAGGTTTTCCCCTTCCTCCAGCAGATGTCTCATTCTGCTTCTTGTCTCGTTGATGCGCCTTCTGATGTTTTTGTCCAATTCCATTTGCTTTGACAGGAAATCGGTTTTGGCAAACAGTCCGGCAGCGAAGGCAATGTCGAAGTCCCCCACCCTTTGTGTCACGGCAATGCGCAACACCTTGTCGAGGGAATGGTAAAAAGACAATAATGATGCCGTCGATGATACATCAAGCCCATCGACGGCATCAACTATCATACCGAAAAACTCATCGGTAGTATATCCTATTTTTTCTTTCACTCCATTCGGTCGTCTATATTATCACCCTGAGTAGGCTGCATTTCGTTTTCGAAGTCTGTAATGCCGTTGGCGACAAGAATGTTGTACCACTGTATAAGTTTCTTTATGTCGCTGTTATGTACACGTTCACGGTCGAAGTCAGGAAGCACTTTAGCGAAATAATCACGCAGTTCGTCTCCCTTGGCTTTTTTGAAATCTATTGAGGCGGGCTTTCCTTCCTCCAGCTTCTTCAGGTTCTCAAGCACCTTTGCCAATGGTACATCGTCTCCCTCGGTATACATTGCGATGTCGGCAAGTGATGTTATCCGGTCGGAGGCAAAAGCCGGAATTCTTCTGTGTGTTTCGTCGAGAATCTCCACAATCAAGCTGTTTTTAGCCCTTGAAACCAGTTTGTAAAGTCCGGGTTTACCGGAAATTGCTAATATTGTCTGTAACATTTTCTAAAATAATATAGTTAATATTTTATCTAATTGACAGTCGACATTCTGTCTTCCGTCGTTAATTATCTCAAAATCAGCGCGTCTGCGCACTTCGTCCTGTGGCATTTGCCTTTTTATCCACTCCAAGGCCCTCTGCCTTGAAATACAGTCACGCTTCATAATTCTTTCTACCCTAACCTCCTCTGGTGCCGTAACCGCCACCACCTTGTCCACGAGTCTGTCGAATCCCGATTCGTAAAGTATAGCACACTCCATCCATTCCACGCCCGACCTTATGAAGTCGTCTGCCACGGCAGGATGCACGATATCGTTTATTGCCTTGTTGTTGTCGTCCGATGCGAGCAAGAACTCAGCCACGACAGCCTTATTCAGTTCTCCATTTGGCAGATATGCGTTACTGCCTATCAATGTAGTGAGCCGTCTATGAATGTCTTGCGACTTTGCTATGAGCCTTTTGGCAGCCCCATCGCAGTCATACACGTCAATTCCCCTTTCCCTCAACTTTTCCGCCACGAAGCTCTTTCCGCAGCCTATTCCTCCTGTTATCGCTATTCTTCCGTTCATTCTTCTTCTATAAGATAATCTACCTCTTTCACGCTGAGCGATGCCCTTGACACACCATGCGGCACAGACCTCAGTTGTATCTTGCATTTTTCGGAATTACCCTTTGCTACATCATTATAGTCAGCCACCACTACAAAGTCCTTTTTTTCAATTTTTCTAAACTGGTTCACTCCTGTCACAAATTTCACTGTTACTTTCGACGGGAATGTACGCAGCACTTTTCCTTCGGGCACATTTATTCCTGTCACGGGAATATCTCCGATGCTTTCTTCTGTAAGCACGTCGGTCATGAATTTCACTTTCACCATTTCAGGTACGAATTTCACGCCCTTTATTTTCTTTATCTTACACTCTACCGTAAGAGTGTCACGGAAATTGCTCACATCAATGGGCTCAGTGACAGCTGCTTGTATTATGTCGAGTTGTTCGTCTGATGCATAAACGAGCACACTGTCAGGCAGATATTCCACGTTTGATATGAAGTACATCTGTTCCGGAACCACATTCCCATGCCATTTCACGGGTACGTTTTTTTTCTTTCCGTAGTTGTAGAAAATGTCTACCTTTTCGTTTTTCGTAGTAACGATTCTTGTTGATGCCGACAGTTGCATTGACAGCAGTCTTGCCAACTCAGCCATTCCGACGCTGGTAGTTCCCTTCGAGTCTCGGGCATAGTTTTTGAAGTTGAGGTCCAATGGCTTTAGACCCTTTCCGTAGTAATACCTCACGAGCACCAATCCCTTATCGCGCAGCACGACCCTTATGGTGTCGGTTTCATCAGAAGTCAACACGACGTTTTCCGGCACATTGACTATTCTCACCGGCACCTTGAACTCTCTCTCGTAAGTGATATTTAGTGTCATTAGCAGCCAAAAAATCCCCGAGAGACACAAGAAGAACAAAAAAATCAGAAATTCCCCATTCACAGTGCTGAACAGGAAATTCCTGACCTTATGTGATATGATGCGCCTTATGGTCATCTACAGTGTGTTATTTAGCCAACTGGGCAGTCGCATCTTTGAACACGTAGCCCTTGTCCACCCTAATGGTCACGCCCTTTGCGATTTCCACTTCTACGATACCGGCAGCTATGTCGACCTTTTTTACAGTGCCGTAAATGCCGCCACCAGTGACCACCGACATACCCTCAGTCAGTGCGTTTTGGAATTTCTGTATTTCTTTTTGCTTCTTCTGCTGTGGTCTGATCATGAAGAACCACATGACGGCAAACAGTGCCACCATCATTATCAGCATACTCATTCCGCCTCCATTAGCGCCGCCAGCCTGTGCGGCCAAGATTACTGTTGTCATTGTCTTTCTTTATATTAATAAGGTGTGAATTAAAAATCTATTGTTGTACGTCTTCATTGTTGTCGACCGTGTCTACAATGCCAGGCATCGACTTAAGCAATTTTCCGTTTGCAATGAGGTTTCGTGCTATTGCGTCGAGCATACCATTGATGTAGCTACCGCTTCTTGGTGTGCTGTATAGCTTTGCGAGATCAACAAATTCGTTTATGGTCACATTAATGGGAATATTCGGGAATGTCATCATCTCTGCAATGGCAATCTGCATTATTACCACATCCATGTAAGCCAGTCGGCTGAAGTCCCAGTTTCTCGAAGCCTCGTTCATATATCTTTGGAACTCGTCGGCCTTTAGTATTGAGGCTCTGAAGAGCTTTCTTGCAAACTCCCTGTCCTCCTCGCTGTCATATTCCGGCAGCAGCGGTTGCTTCACGCCGTTTTTCTCCTCAAATCGTTTTATGGTTTTCACCACGAAAGTATCTACTATTTCCTTGTCATCATTCCAATACAGGCTATCATCCTCGAGCAATTCCTCCAGGTCATCATTGTCCATGATAAAAGCCTTGTATATTTTTCTCCATACTTCCTTGTCGTGTTCATAAGAGTCGTTGTCGCTTTTCAGGTAGTCTTTATAGAACTGTGCATCAAGAATTCTCTGGAATAATCTCTTCACATATTCCACATGCTTTTCCCAAGTCATTTTTTTGTTTTCAAGGAATTCATTGAGCATGCGGTTATTCTCCAACTGAAGCACGAAGCGATTGTCGGCGAATCTCATCGACGGGCGTTCAGTCTGCTCTCTTCTTGCCTTCCTGTCCATTACATTATAATACTCCCTGGCCTCCTTTGTCACTGCAACCATAAGCGACAGTAAATAATTATAGAGGTCATAGGCTTTTGAAAGGCTGAACACGAGCTCTTTTTCGGCCGCATCAATATTGTTATTACCGTTCTGATAGTAAGCGTATGTAAGCTGCACTACCTTTACTCTTATTAATTCTCGATTAATCATATTTTTTTGTCTCTGTCTTTTTCGTGCTGCAAAATTAGACATTTTTCCTCTATAATGCAAATAATTAAGAGAAATATTGCATTTTTTTTCATTTTACTTGTGTGTTTCAGTAAAAAATAGTACCTTTGCACCGCTTTTTCAGGCATATCGCGATATTTTTCGTGTGATGGTGAATTAAGCAGCTTTATAACACTTAATTTAGAGTAACACATTTTTTATTACAATGAAAGAAATTAACGTAACAGGTCAGAAGCGCAACGACCTCGGCAAAAAGGCCTCTAAACTGCTGCGCAAAGAGGGTCTCATCCCATGCAACATCTACGGTGAGAAGAAAGACGAGAACGGTAAGCCAGTGGCTGTATCTTTCGCTTGTCCTATGAGCGAGCTCCGCAAGGTGGTTTACACTCCTCACATCTATGTCATCAATCTCATCATCGACGGCGAAAGCCACACTGCAGTGATGAAGGAACTTCAGTTCCACCCAGTTACAGACGCTCTGCTGCATGCAGACTTCTATGAGGTGAACGACCAGAAGCCTATCACTATCGGTATTCCTGTTAAGCTCAACGGTCTTGCCCAGGGTGTTCGCGACGGTGGTCGTATCAACCTCTCAATCCGCAAGATCAACGTTACAGCTCCTTACCAGATTATTCCTGAGCACCTCGACATCGACGTTACTAACCTCCAGCTCGGCAAGAGCATCAAGGTTGGCGAACTGAACTTCGAAGGTCTTACACTCTCTACTCCTGCTGAGGTGGTAGTATGCTCTGTGAAGGCTACACGTGCATCTCGTTCAGCTGCTGCCGCTGCCGCTCAGTAATGGACAAATACTTGATAGTGGGACTGGGAAATGTCGGCGACGAATACGACATGACCAGACACAATACAGGATTTATGGTATTGGACGCCTTTGCGAAGGCGTCCAATATTGTTTACGACGACCGCAGATACGGATTCGTGGCCGAAACGTCCATCAAGGGAAGAAAGGTCATACTGCTGAAGCCAAGCACGTATATGAATCTTAGCGGCAACGCCGTAAGATACTGGATGAACAAGGAGAATATCGACATCACGCGACTGCTCGTCATCGTCGACGACCTCGCACTGCCTCTCGGCACGCTGCGTCTGAAAGCATCGGGAAGCAATGCTGGACACAACGGGTTAGGCAATATCCAGTCGGTGCTCGGAACCCAACAATACTGCCGGCTCAGAGTGGGCATTGGCAACGAGTTCCAACGTGGAATGCAGATTCAGTGGGTGCTCGGAAAGTATAACGACGAGGAAATGAAGGTGCTAACCCCAAAGATTGAAACAGCATGCGAGATAATCAAGAGCTTCGTCTTGTCTGGGGTAGACTTCACAATGAACACATTTAACAAGAAGAGGTAGGGAGATACAATTATCATGGAAGCAAGAATAGACAAATGGCTTTGGGCGGCACGCATCTTCAAGACAAGATCGATTGCTGCTGACGCATGCAAAAACGGACGCGTCACCATTAACAATGTAAACGTGAAACCTTCACGACCGGTGAAGGTGGGAGAAGTGGTGGCTGTGAGAAAGCCTCCCGTCACTTATTCCTTCAAAGTGCTTAAAGCTATAGAAATGAGAGTAGGAGCAAAATTGCTTCCTGAAATATACGAGAATGTCACTACACCAGACCAGTACGAACTGCTCGAGATGAACCGCATCAGCGGATTCGTTGACAGGGCGCGAGGCACTGGACGTCCTACAAAGAAAGAACGACGCTCACTCGACGCATTTATCGAACCTACATTCGACAGTTTCGATTTTGACGACGATTGGGAAGACGAAGAATAAATACTATGAAGAGAATAGCCGTTTTCGTTTCCGGCAACGGAAGCAACTTTGAGAATATCACCCGTTTCCTGCACGGAAACGACAACGCACAGGTAACACTGCTTGTTAGCAACCGCCCCGACGCCTATGCACTGCAGCGGGCCTCACGACTCGGCGTGGAGTCGGTGGTGTGGACAAAGACTGACTTTGCCGACGAACAGCGCACCATACAGATGCTGACCGACCACAACATACACTTCATCGTATTGGCTGGCTTCCTGCTCATGGTGCCTACCTACCTCATACGCCACTTCCCCAACTGCATTATCAACATACATCCCTCGTTGCTGCCAAAGTACGGCGGAAAGGGCATGTACGGCAACCACGTGCATGAGGCGGTGAAAGAAAACGGCGAGAAGGAAACGGGAATCACCATACACTACGTCAGCGAGGTATGCGATGGTGGCGAGACCATTCTTCAGGTCTCTACCCCACTCTCTCCGCTCGACAGTGTGGATGACATTGCAGAAAAAGTACACCAACTGGAAAAGGAATATTTCCCCAAGACAGTGCTTGAAATACTTACCCCAAAAAAATAACTTGAAAATATGATTCTCGACATAATACTGATAGTGCTGGGCATAGCTGCTGTGCTATACGGCGCCGACCGCCTCACTGCAGGAGTGTCTGCCTTGGCAAGAAGGATGAACATACCGGAGATGGTCATCGGACTAACCATCGTTGCCGCAGGCACATCGGCACCGGAGTTTTTCGTAAGCTTCATGTCGGCCATCAAGGGCACTCCCGACATGGCAGTGGGAAACGTGGTGGGAAGTAATATCTTCAACGTGCTGCTCATAGTGGGCGTCACCGCCATGGTGACTCCTATTAGCGTCACACGAGCTACAGTGAGCAAAGACATGCTATGGGCCATCGCCTCGGCGGTAGTGTTCCTTTGTCTTTGTTTCGACAGCCTTTCACCTTCCATCAACGGCAATGTGATAAGCCGCCTCGACGGCATCATACTGCTTGTCATCTTTTCCACATTCATGGGAGTGACACTAAAGACGGCACATAAAGCCACACCGCAGCAACCATCACCACAGACCTCAGCCAAGAAAGAAAGCATAGCCAAAAACACCATGTTCTTCCTTCTTGGACTGGCAATGCTCATCTATGGCAGCAACGTCTTCGTGGAGTCGGCATCCAACGTGGCCACGGCACTCGGCGTAAGTGAAGGCATCATAGGACTCACCATAGTGGCTGGCGGCACCTCACTGCCAGAACTCGCCACAAGCGTGGTGGCTGCAAAGAAAGGCAACTCTGCCATGGCCATTGGCAACGTCATAGGAAGCAACGTGTTCAACACGCTCGCCATTCTCGGCACCACGGCAGTCATCTGCCCCATGCAGATCAACGGCATCTCCGTAGTCGACATCTCCACCATGGGACTGTCGATGCTCGTTCTCTGGCTGTTCTCCTTCACTAAACTTAGGGTGGAGAGATGGGAAGGTGCCGTGCTCACGGCAGGCTTCGCAGCCTATTTATCCTTCCTTCTATATAGCGCCATCCAACATTAATCCACCACACACAGGAGTCATTGTCTAACCTCCTCTAAAAAACAACAACATGAAAGAAAACAAACGCCAAGTGAGCGTGCTGTTCATGCTTTTCGGCATGCTCTTCTGCGTTTGCCTCATCACGGCAAACGTATTGGAAACAAAGCAGATGACACTCGGACCGTTAAGCCTCACCGGAGGTCTCATCGTCTTCCCTGTGTCTTACATCATCAACGACTGCGTATGCGAGGTGTGGGGCTACTCCAAGACCCGCCTCCTTATTTGGTACGGCTTCGCCATGAACTTCATCTTCGTCAGCTTCGGCGCACTCTGCGACGCACTGCCTGGAGCACCCTACTGGACCAACGACGCAGGCTTCCACGCCATCTTCGGCTTAGCTCCACGCATAGCCTTCGCCTCTTTCCTTGCCTTCATCGTAGGCTCGTTCATCAACGCCTACGTCATGAGCCGCATGAAGGTGTCGTCAGGCGGCAGGCATTTCTCGCTGCGTGCCATTCTCAGCACTGTGTTCGGCGAAACTGCCGACTCTGTCATCTTCTTCCCCATAGCTCTTTGGGGAGTCGTGCCCAACGGGGAAATCCCTGTGCTCATCATTTCACAGATTTTCCTGAAGACGCTCTACGAGGTTCTCATTCTCCCTATCACCATACGAGTGGTGAGAGCCACAAAGCGATATGAAGAAACTGACACTTTCGATAACGACATCGATTATAACATTTTCAAGATAAAGGAATTCGACAACTGATAAAATTATGACAACAAGAACAGACGAAGGCCTGAAGGCATTAGGCAAGAAAACGGAATATGCAATGGACTATGCTCCAGAAGTGCTTGAGACATTCACTAACAAGCATCCAGAGAACGACTACTGGGTGAAATTCAACTGCCCTGAGTTCACATCGCTCTGTCCCATCACCGGACAGCCAGATTTCGCCGAGATTGTCATCCGCTACATTCCCGACGTGAAGATGGTGGAAAGCAAGAGCCTCAAACTCTACCTCTTCAGTTTCCGCAACCACGGCGACTTCCACGAAGACTGTGTAAACATCATCATGAAAGACCTCATCCGCCTCATGGACCCGAAATACATTGAGGTTGTGGGACTTTTCACTCCCCGTGGCGGCATCAGCATCCATCCCTATGCCAACTACGGTCGTCCAGGCACGAAATACGAGGAACTAGCCTCTCATCGCTTTGCCATACACGAGTAACTCCCGTGTATGGCAATAGAAAAACAAAAAGAGCGATTATCTGATGATAATCGCTCTTTTTGTCTGTGATTCCGGCGGGATTCAAACCCACAACCTTCTGATCCGTAGTCAGATGCTCTATTCAGTTGAGCTACGGAACCAATCCGTATTATGCTATCATCATGAGTCCTTTGTGATTCCGGCGGGATTCAAACCCACAACCTTCTGATCCGTAGTCAGATGCTCTATTCAGTTGAGCTACGGAACCTTTCAGGCACCTCATTTCTGAATTGCGTGTGCAAAGGTACTGACTTTTTTTGTAACCACCAAATTTTTTCCCTACTTTTTGCTAAAAAACATCAGAAAAGGCATAGTTCTTGATGTATTTCAAGGGAAATATTACTTTATCAACTCTATCGACCGCTTAAGGAACTTGTCGAGAGCCTCTCCCTTCAGCATGCCGTTTTGCAGCAGTGCGAGGTCGATGAGTTGGTGGACGATGCTGTTGCCTTTGGCATATCCGGCAATCACGTCGCGCTTCTTAGCTTTCTCGTCGTCGATGGCCTTCTGAGTGTTCTTCACGTCGTCCTTCTCCTCCTGTGTCACTTCCTCAGGCTTCTTTTTGTCTTGAATCTGTCTCAGGGCGGCGAGTCGTGCTTCTTGTCCCTTTATTTCGCTTTCTATGGGCTTGAGAGCCTCAGCGGTGTTAGCCTCGCAGTCGTCGAGCACCTTCTTAACCAGCGGATGGTCGGAGTTGAGCACCATTGAGTATGAGTCGGGCATCTGGGCATAGAAGCTCATTCCAGCCTGCAGGCGGCTCATGTCCTTCATACGGCGCATATACTCGCTCTGTGTGATGATTACCGGCTGAGCCTGTTCGCCCATCGGCTCCACGTCTACATAAATCTCAGCCTTCTCCATCTTCGGCAGCTGCGATGTGAACACCTGCGAGAGGTTGTCCTTGCGTCCAGCCTCGAGAGTCTCCTTCTTTGCGTCCTCCTTCACGATGATGCGCTCTATGATGTCGCTATCCACACGTGTGAAGTGGCTCTTCTCCAGTTTCTGCTCAAGCATCGAAGCCGTTGGCACGTCGAGTTCGCCGTCCATCATCAGCACGCTGTAGCCCTTTGCCTTGGCAGTCTCTATGTAGCTGTACTGCTCTTCCTTGTTGGTGGCATACAGATAGATGAGATTACCGTCTTTGTCGGTCTGGTTGTCCTTTATGAGTGTGCGGTATTCGTCAAAGGTGAAGTGCTTGCCCTCTGTGTCCTTCATCATGGCGAAGTCCTTGGCGCGGTCGTAGAACGAAGGGTCGCTGAGCATGCCATAGTTGATGAATATCTTCAAGTCGTCCCATTTCTCCTCGTAGGCCTTGCGGTCTTCCTTGAAGATGCTGTTCAGGCGGTCGCCCACCTTCTTGGTGATATATGTTGAGATTTTCTTCACGTCGCGGTCGCTCTGCAGATATGAGCGGCTTACGTTCAGCGGGATGTCAGGAGAGTCAATCACGCCATGGAGCAGTGTGAGGAACTCAGGTACAATGCCTTCCACCTGGTCGGTCACGAACACCTGGTTGCAGTAGAGCTGTATCTTGTTGCGCTGCAGTTCGATGTTTGACTTGATGCGTGGGAAGTAGAGGATACCGGTGAGGTTGAACGGATAGTCCACGTTGAGGTGAATCCAGAACAGCGGTTCGTCCTGCATTGGGTAGAGCGTGCGATAGAACGACTTGTAGTCCTCGTCTTTCAGCGAGCTTGGAGTCTTTGTCCAAAGCGGCTCAACATTATTAATAATATTATCCTCGTCGGTTTCCTGGTCCTTACCATCCTTCCACTCTGTCTTCTTTCCGAATGCCACAGGCACTGGCATAAACTTGCAGTACTTGTTGAGCAGTCCCTGGATGGTGGCTTTCTCAAGAAATTCCTTGCAGTCGTCGTCAATGTGTAGGATGATGTCTGTTCCTCGGCTTTCGCGCTCGGCATCGTCAATCTCGTAAGCCGGCGAACCGTCGCAGCTCCATTTCACAGCCTTTGCTCCGTCCTTATAGCTCTTGGTGATGATTTCCACCTTCTTGCTCACCATAAACGAGGAGTAGAATCCAAGTCCGAAATGTCCGATGATGTTGTTGGCGTTGTCCTTATATTTCTCAAGGAAGTCGTTCACGCCCGAGAAGGCTATCTGATTGATATACTTGTCTATTTCCTCCTCGGTCATACCGATACCACGGTCGCTGATGGTCAGCGTGCCTTCCTTTTCGTTCAGGTTCACCCTTACTGTCAGGTCGCCCAGTTCGCCTTTGAAGTCACCTCTTTCGGCGAGTGTTTTCATTTTCTGTGTTGCGTCCACAGCATTTGAAACCATTTCACGCAGGAAGATCTCATGGTCAGAATACAAGAACTTTTTGATTACGGGGAAGATATTCTCTGTCGTAACCCCGATATTTCCTTTTTGCATAGCTGTTTATGTTTTACTTATACATTCTTTTTCTGCTTTCGCCTTCACAAAAACTATGCCAAAGGTATATCCTTTCATAACCATGCACCCATATACTGACAAAATGTCAGACGCTGACAACTTCTTTAACTTCCTCTTAGTCTCTTCTGAAGATGTCTCTTGTATACACCTTTTCCTCCACGTCGTCCAAGCAGGGGTCGTAGCGGTTGGCGATGATGGCGTGGCTCTTGGCCTTGAACACGTTGATGTCGTTCACCACCTTGCTGCCAAAGAACGAGGTGCCGTCTTCCAGTGTGGGCTCGTAGACGATTATCTCTGCGCCCTTCGCCTTTATTCTCTTCATGATGCCCTGTATGGCCGACTGACGGAAGTTGTCGGAGTTAGACTTCATGGTAAGCCTATACACACCTATGGTCACCGGATCTTTCTGTCCCTCGTACTGGTTACAAGTGCTGTAGTCATACCATCCAGCCTTTCTCAGCACCGCATCCGCAATGTAGTCTTTTCTTGTTCTGTTCGACTCCACGATGGCGGTCATCATGTTTTGCGGTACGTTTTGGTAGTTTGCCAGCAGCTGCTTCGTGTCCTTTGGCAAGCAGTAGCCGCCATAGCCGAACGAGGGGTTGTTATAGTAGTTGCCCACGCGCGGGTCGAGTCCCACACCGTCTATTATGCTCTTCGTGTCGAGTCCCTTCACCTCGGCGTAGGTGTCGAGCTCGTTGAAGTAGCTCACTCTCAGGGCGAGATATGTGTTGGCGAAGAGTTTCACGGCTTCTGCCTCCTTCACTCCCATAAACAGTGTGTCTATGTCTTCCTTTATTGCCCCTTCCTGAAGCAGTGCGGCGAAGGTCTTGGCTGCCTGTTCCATTCTCTCCACGTCTGTCACCTTCATTATAGCGTCGTTCTCCTCCTTGAAGTCTTCACGGTCGATGATTTTCGGGTATCCCACGATGATGCGGCTCGGGTAGAGATTGTCGTAGAGTGCCTTGCTCTCGCGCAGGAACTCCGGCGAAAACAGCAGGTTGAACTGCTTCACTCCCTTTGCGGCATATTTCACATACAGCGACCTGCAATATCCCACGGGAATGGTAGACTTTATCACCATCACGGCGTCGGGGTTCACTTCGAGCACGAGGTCTATCACGTCTTCTATATGATGTGTGTCGAAGAAGTTTTTCACCGGGTCGTAGTTGGTTGGAGCAGCTATCACGATGAAGTCAGCGTCTTTGTACGCCTCCCTTCCGTCGAGTGTGGCCCTGAGGTTAAGGTTTTTCTCGGCGAGATATTTCTCTATATAATCGTCTTGTATAGGAGAGATCTTATTGTTCAGTTTCTCTACTTTTTCGGGTATTACATCCACTGCTGTCACCTGATGGTTTTGCGACAGCAGAGTTGCGATACTCAGTCCTACATAGCCAGTGCCTGCCACTGCAACTTTCAAGTCTTTAAAGTCTTTCATAAGAAAATTATGTTTAATGAAAATATTGGGTTCATCCTTTTGGGATGCAAATATACATCTTTTCCCCTAATCCTCCAAACTTTTTCACCTTTTTTATAAAGGGAGTGAAAATGTTACTTTGTTAACGTGATTTTGCCATTTACATTCGTTTTGTTAACGTTACCTTTATATATATATTAAATACACACCTTCCCAAAGACTAACGAACAATACATTTCTCCCATTTATAAGTTAATCCTTGTTAAAATAACTACGATTTTTGGGGAATTACATTTGAATATTGCGAGATTTTGTTAATTTTGCGCCATGAAAAGAAAACAGGAAATAATAAGGATTGTGTTTCAAAGGATACTATCAGTCGTTGTCGTAATATTCACAGTGTCTGATGGCAATGCTTTGGCGCAATCAAATGCTCTTAACGAAACGGGCTACGGCCATGACACGACATGCAAGCCAGTCGTCTTCGTGAAGACAAACCTCCTGTATGACATGATGACATTCGTCAACGCGTCAGTGGAAGTGCCATTGGCAAAGAATCTGACGGCAGAAGCGACCCTCGTATATCCTTGGTGGAGAAACACCGAAAGGCACAAGACCATTCAGATGAGATATGTGGCAATAACGCCAAGATACTATTTCGGGAATGCCGACAAGCCATACTCCTCTTTCTTCACCGGACTTACAATAGGTGGCGGCAAATACGACTTGCAGTGGACGCGCCGTGGAGTTCAGGGTTCGATGTGGCATGTGTCGCCGGTGATAGGTTATTCCCACCATATCTCCAATAGATGGAAAATGGAATATTCAGCGTCGGTAGGTTTCGTGCATACGAAATATCAAAAATACACCCAGACTGACGACACTCCATACGGAGTGATCAAGGTGAAGGACTATCCATGGGTGTCGAAGGTGCTCAACACAGTGCTTCCCACGTCGCTCAACGTGTCGATTGTATATACATTCACCAAAACTAAACAGACACAGCATCATGAATAATAAGACCATCATACATATCCTGTCGGGTCTCGCCATGATGACTTCTGTAGCGTGTTCCCGCGACCATCTGTACTACGAGACAGTGGGCAGGGAAAAGGTGCAACTAAACATAGACTGGAGCAAAACAGCATTCTCGCCCGAAAGCAAGGGCTACGACGACGACAACAGGCTGAACGGTGTCACCATCTTCGCCTTCGACTCCATCAACGGTCGTCTGGTGGAAGAACTGCCGCCAAACGCCAATTACAGTACCCCTGTGATAAGGCTCGCCCCTGGCACCTACGACTTGATACTGATAAACGACAGCCGCGAGGAGTTGCCCGGCATCAGGTTCAACACAGGCTCGGCATTAGGCGACTTCAAGGCGTATATCGACGCAGACACTGTCTACACCGACTATCCCAACTACCTCGCCGTCTCGGCAGTGAGAAACGTCAGCTTCCGGCCGGAAGGAAAGGAATATTTCCACGACATGCCCGACGAATATTTCAGGGACTATGTGTCAAGGGAGATAAACACAGTGCAGAAGGCGGTGACGAAGAAGATAAACGTAAAAGTGTACGTGAAGGGAATGAACTACTGCAAAGGCATGCAGCCTTCGTTTATGACGGGACTGTCGAAGTCGGTAAACCTCTCTACGAGGAAAGCAAGCAAGGAGACAACGGTATACGCATTTAATCTCATAAACCGCGAGTTTCGCAACAGCGACTACACAGAGGCAATGCTCACCCAGTCGTTCAACAGTTTCGGCTTCAACGGCGAGAGACTGAAAGAGGGGGAAACATTTGAGCTTACACTCAATTTCGTGCTGGTGGACAACACCATCCACACGGTGAAGACAGACGTGACACCACAGTTTGAAGAGTGGTATAAGGAACATCAGATAGACCTTGACCTCAACCTTGACCTCGACATCGACGTGGCATTTGAAGTAGAACTTCCGCCCGCGAGTCCCACACCACCCGAAGACCAGAACCAAGGCATGGCTCCCGAAACGGTTCCGTGGAATGATATAATACAAGAAATTATTTTATAACAAAACAGATAATAATACAAACCATTTTACAAATTAATACATTAACATTATGAAAAAAATAGGTTATCTTACATTTGCAGCCCTGCTCGCACTTGGCAGCTGCACAAATGAAATCAACGAAGAGGGTTTCGTAGACAAGGCAAACACAATCTCGTTTAATGCGTATTCTAATAAGACGCGTGTTTATGAAAATGGTGATGTTGATATTACAAAGATGAAAGAAGGTAGCTTTGGTGTTGTAGGTTATACCTCTGACAACAATCTCTATCTTGGTACTACAGGAAAGGCTGTAGCACAGTATTTCAGTAGTGAAACAAGTCATTGGGAGTACAGTAATCCGAGTGACTTAAAGTTCTGGCCGAATGGAGCAATGGATTTCTATGCCTATTTCCCATACGCTGAGAGTGGCGATGTATTTGCTTCAACTAATTCTTCTAATGGCCCAGTTATGACCATAAACAATGCCACTGGCAATCAGGATGTTCTTTTTGCAAGTGCCATAAATCAGAGCTATGAAGAGCGCGTTCCTCTGACTTTCCATCATGCATTCTCTAAGATCAATTCAGTAAAAATTAAGGTGGAACTTGCTAATGTAGAAGTTGAGGTGAAGAATGTTGAATTTATTAACACTACATCTTCGGCAAATAGCAAAATTTTTGTGGATAATAACGGTAATGCTTCCTATGAAAACTTAACGGGTTCAAGCTGTAGCTCAGAACTTACTTCTGCAGAAACTATTAGTACGAGTTCTAATACTGAAGGCTATACAGTATGGGACAAAGATGCCAATAAATATCTGCTTGCTACTAATGGAACGGTAACAAACAATGTTGTAGGTACGAGCAAAGATATGTGGGATGGGGAAAAGGCCTCACTCAATGGTGGAAATCTTTCATCTAAGGAATTAGTTTGCCTCAAGATAACTGGTAAGGTGAAGTACAATGGAGCCTTTTATGTAGGTAACACAACTGATGACGGTTATTTTTATATTCCTTTGAAAGGACCTGACCACACATCAGTTAGTACGGGCTTGCAAACTGATCTTGATTATTTCTTAGCAGGAAAGAGATATAACTATACCATCATTATGAAGAATAACGTAGGCTTCCATGATGATGGCACCCCCATTCTTAAGCCAATCCTTTTCAATGTGAACAGCGTGGATAGTTGGAATGACGTTAACGTCACTATCGATCTCTAATATTGTCATTTTTCTAAATAAGAAAACTGCCGAGAATCCGCCGCTGTAGGGTCTTACTTTATGTAAGACCGCCCGCCGCAAGGATACTCATAACGGGTTGCGGTCTTACATAAAGTAAGACCCTACAGCGGGTGATAACACGGGTGCAAACAACGGATTCAAACAACGGATGCAAACATAATAACGTGAATAAACATATTCTATCACGCTACGTGAACCTGCACCATACGATAACAATGTTATCGCTTTCCCTACTGCTGCTCGACAGCTGTAAGGAGGCGGATGAGTTATCCGGGGATGATGTCCCCGGGTATTCACCCGTCTTGGTGTCAGCTTCGCCCGCCTCCACATTCACGAGAGGGTTTGTAGCTAATGGTATGTATGACAACTTCAAGGTGTTTGCGGCTTCGGAAAAGGATGGAGTGCAGACAGTGGCGATGGATGGATATGAGGTGAAATTCGTGACTGACGACTGGTCGTATGTCAACGACACCCAACATCTGGTATATTGGAATCCGAATGCCGACAGTTATCTGTTTACGGCAGGAGCGCCTATCGATGCAGTTACATCTATCAATGCCAATTCGATGACATTAAGTCTGAAGAACAACACGACGGGCAGCGTGATGGCAGCAGAACCGCTGAAGATAGAGAATAGCTCTGTTGACTTCGGCAAGACGGTAAACCTCCATTTTTCTTATGCGCATTGCATGGTATCTGTGGCTTTCATAAAGGAAAGCACAGAGGAGGTGACTGTCACAGACATCACACTCACTCCCGATGAAGAAATAGCATCGGAAGCAAGCCTTACATATTCCTACGACTGGAACTCAGACACACCAACAGCCACACAGCAGTTGAGCACCACGGAAACAAGTGCTGCGGCATTTAGTTTTGCCGAAGTAACCATCCCTGCCAACAACACCTCCGATGCCGTAACCTCTGCAACACATTATTATTGTGTGCCCGATGCCTCCAACCCAAAAGGATGGCAAGTATCGCTCAAATGTAACGGAGAAACAAAGCAGGCATCGTTTGTGAACAGTGAAACATGGCAGAGTGGCAAGAACTACATCTACGTGTTCTCCATCTCAGAGAAAGGGCCAAAGCTCATCAAGGTCATTTCGCAAGACAACTTCTTCGACTGCAATGATATTGTCTCAGGAGGAGAGTTTTCAAACACAGACATGACCGAGTGAAACAAGAAATCAGCAAAAGAATGAAACTCATAACGCATATCCTATTATTGCTCATCTTACTTTCTTCGTGCAATGAAGAGCAGACATTGTCAGACTCACTTAGGCGATTGAACATCTCCTTTGCGGAAGACAGTCAGACAAGGAGCTCGTGGCACGACCAGTCGGATACCGAGCAAAAGAAGGTGAGCTACATTTGGGAAAATAGCGACAATATGCTGACTGCCATAAAGCATGACGGTCAGTATGTGCCGTTTTATGAGTCGATGTCTTCTTCTGCCGCTTATTATTCGAAAACAAAGTTTGAGACCGTAGATGAGGCTAAGTCGAAAATCAAACTGGAAACCGTCAGCGGAGTGAAATATGACGTGAATGAGGGAACATACGTATATCCCGTGGCTGCAAACAACAACATGTACTGCTGCCACCCGATAAACGACAAAACCACAGTCACAAGCAGTTCAGCAGCCGTGACTGTCGATATGCCCCTACCCTCGACATTCACCTTCGACAAACTATCCAACGACCTCAGCACATTAAAAGACTATTCCTACGTATATACCTCCACAACATTGAAGTCGGTGGATGACAATGCCGTTGTTGCCAAAGCCTCGCATTTCAACTCCGCCTGTGCCATCATCCGCTTCAACATTACCAACAGCACAACATCCGACATCATCATCACAGGTATAAAGATGGAGTCTGATGACGGTTCGAAGATATATCCCAATAAGTTAAGATTTGCCGATGGCGCAATAGCAGAGCAAGACGACAAGACGGGATATTACAACAAACTCACCACCAGCATCGACCAAGTGACGATACCGATGAACGACAAAGGCAGATTCTATAACCTCTGCTTCCCCCTCGACGGCAATTTCAACGGCGTGCCGCTGAAGTTCACCATCGACACCAACTATCTGACATATCAACTGAATCTCAACTCAACTGCCATCACCAACAATAAGTTTGAGGCAGGAAAGATATACACCTTCAACTTCTCGCTTGAAGAGAAGGAGGTGAAACTCAACACCATAGAGATATCTCATTGCACCACATATAATATTGACAACACCGAATCCATCGAGATAGTAGTCACTCCCCAGCTTACCTGGCATCAGACAGGCGACATTACGGCACAGATGGTGTTCGTGAGCTTAGGCATGACTATGCCTTACGAAGGCAAGACATACGACGTGCTCTGGGCAACGTGCAACCTTGGGGCTAAGGAGGCACTCGAGACAGGACACCTCTTCTCCTGGGGAGAGGTGGCAAGAAAAGAAGAAACGCTCTACTCTCCCAACGGATACACCGGCACCGCCACTACAGATATAGCCTATACCGAGCATGATGCAGTGAAACACATGCTTGGCGAAGGCCACTGGTTTTGGATGATGCCGACAAAGGCGATGTGGGAAAAAATGATAGATGAATGTGACTGGACATGGTCAACTGTCAAGAAGGTGGACACTGGTGAGGGGTCTGAGGAGAACCTCGACTTCGACGCATCGGTATGGAAGGTGCAGAAGAAGGATTCAGAAGGCAGAGTGACAGGTATCATCTATCTGCCCATCACGGGATATGCCGGTCTTGACGAGAGCACAAATACATACAAGAAGGTGGAAAAGGCGAGGTGCTGCTACTGGACATCCACGCCTGCTTCCGCAACTGCAGGAGGCGAAGAGAAGTCCTACGCCTTTTATACAAAATACGAGATTGACCCCAATGACCCGAGCACGGGACACATGTCGCCCAAGGACAGTGCCATTCAGGAGCATGAGCGGTATAACGGTTTTGCCATAAGGCCAGTGTTGATGAGGGAGATTAAATAACTCCCCAAAACATAAATAATGATTATGAAGCACATATTATATATATTATTGGTAGCTATCGCATTTGCGGCATGCTCCACCGACACTCTCCTCGAAACGGAGAAGATGCCGATGGAGATAAGTGTTGATGTGGCTTCGTTTGCCGGAAAGACGCAGGAGGTATCTACAAGAGCATCGGTCAACAACGGCATCTACACCACATTCGCCGAGGGTGATGACCTCGGTGTGTTCGTGGTGGATAAAGACGGAAACCTTGTGGCTAACAACCTCAAATTTAAGGTTGCAAAGACCGGCAATGCCTATCCTGTGGATGTCTCCGGCAATGTTGTCGCTTCTAAGATATATTACGATGCTGAATGCAAGTATTTTGCCTATGCACCCTACGATGCGCAATACACGGGATGCAAGTCGGTGGATGATATAAAAAAGAAATACACGTCAGTGTTCAATGACAAATATGCCGACCAGTCAACAGCGTCGAAGTATTGCGCTGCCGACTTGCTGATATGCGATAATCCCGAATGGACAGCACCAAGAATGAGATTTTCCTTCACCCATGCCATGAGTCTGCTGCAGGTGTTCTATAATGGCGACTATAAAGACCTGACGATAGAGGCGCCCGTGGCCCTTGACAAGATGTTCCTGCCCGAAGGCAAAAGCACCTATCGCTATGTCACCCTGCCGCGAAATGAACTGCAGATATATGGTATGGCCCTATCCAGGCATACCGACGAGAGCGAAGCTCCCTCCTATTCCTTCTGGCAGACAAAGGTGGACATGAAGGAAAATAGTGCCATCCTCATCTCCATCTCCTCACAACCCACCGAATCCTATAAGACAGCAGGTGTGGATATGGGATTTCCCTCGGGATGTATATGGGCGGCATATAACTTGGGGTCGGAGAGTGCAGCTGACCAGACGAAGCGAGGCGGAAAATGGTATGATGCCTACGGAAAAGAGAAGACCAACCTGATGTCGAGTGAACTGCATAAGAGTTTCGACCGTGGCGACTATTACTCCTGGGGCGAACTGGAGACAAAATACGAGCAACCGGCTGTCATCATCAATGACGAAGGAAAGGTGACTGCCGTGGGCGATGCGCTGACCACAAACGCTTCGGGAGTGACCTCGTTTATAGCCGGTTCGGAAAAGGGTTATTACCCGGGAACATATATCGACAGAACCTATTCCTATTCACCTATCGACGGCAATATCGCCGGTTCGGAATATGACGTGGTGAGAAACAAACTGTGGAAGGGCGAATGGCGAATACCCAACGAAAATGAGATTGACGAACTGATGAGCAACAGCGATATATCGGTATATGACTGGTATTACGAGGACAACGTGAGATATGCGTCATGGATAGCAGAGAAGAACGACGATGGAACATACAAAAACCTGCACGTCGATAACTCAGAGTTTTATGGTACTGACTCTATAAGGCCCTTCCGCTATCTTGTGGTCATCTATAAGTTTGTGAGCAAGATAAACGGTGAGGTGCTTTATATCCCCGGAGGCACATGGTCGGACTGGAGCATCGACGAGCTGTCATGCCGTTCAAGAAACGCCATTGGCAACTACCACACCACGACATCCTGGAGCGAGGACTACGGCGGCATGTATTACTTCGCCTCCTCAGCCTCCCACAGCGATATATCCTGTGCAAGCTATATGGAAATGGAGGCTAACAGGGAGACCGATAAGAATGGGTATATGGTACCTACCACTCCACGAATCAAGTCCTCGACGTATAAAGACAAAAATGGCAATACTGTCACCCTGATGGGACTGACCCAAAACGGTCACCGATATACGGGCATGCTGATCCGACCTGTGTATGGCGGAAAGAACTGGAACACCAATACGGAGACACGTGGCTCCATACGCATAACAGTAGAGTAATGATGAAGAAACTGATATATATTATAATAGGAATTATCCTCACGGCTTGCAGTGACGACATATACACGTCGTCGGAGTCGTTGGCAGAAGGTCATACCATGAGGTTTGAGGTGACTGTCATCGACCAACCGCAGACAAGGGGAGAGGTGATAGACGTAACGGACAATGAGATAACCCGCGACTTCAAGAAGGGCGACTCCTTCGGTCTCTTCATCATTGATGGCAACAACAAGTTTGTGACACAGATAGACGGCAAGAATGCCAAGAATATCAAACTCACCACTCCCGACGGAAAGGCATGGAACCTCGAATCGGACATCACCAAGGTAGTTCACAAACTTGGTTATCGCTATGTGGCTTATTATCCTTATTCCGCAGACTTCGACAACTGCGCAAACCCTGCCGACATACAAAAACGCCTGACTGCTCCCGCCGATGACCAGAGCATGCAGGCAGCCACCGACTGGATGTACACCGAAGTCACACCGCCACAAACAAATGCCGTGACCGTGCTTACATTCATGCATCGTTATGCCAAGATAGACATCTATCACTCGTTTACCCAAGATCATACCTGCAATTGGGCGTCGATGTACAAGTTCACCAAAACACTGGATGAAAACAAGGTGGAGCACTATCGATATATCCTCAACTCTCCATCTCTTCAGACATTGTCAATAAACGGCAAATACACCATTGGCGACAAATATACCGGCATCAAGGAGTTTTCCTACAACTGCCCTGATATTAAGGTGAAAAACGGTTGTCATGCCATCGTCTATACCTATCGTATGGATGAGCGTTGTGCCATAGATCTCGGTCTTCCGTCGGGAGTGAAATGGAGTCCTATCAACCTCGGTGTGGAGAGCAGTAATTGTATGGCCGACACCTATATGGACGCCTCCGAGATTGCCGCAGCCATCAACAAACTCGGCAAGCGATTGGCATGGGGAGAGCTCTTCGAGAAGGACTCCTACACCTTAAGCACGTATATAGATGGCTCATGGAACATCATGCCTGAGGATATTACCGAGACGGTATATGACGCAGCCAAGCAGTTGTGGGGAGGTCATTGGTCGATGCCCAGCGCGGCAGACATCAACGAGCTGATTGCCAACACAGAGGAGGCGAGTCGGGTGACTATCCACAGCGATGAGATAGACAGAGATATCAACAAAATAACACTCCGCAGCAAGATAAACGGCAAGGAGATAACATTCTTGACCAATGGATTCATGAATGGCTCAAGTATCGTAAACCCCGCGTATTTGTATTATATGTCGGCCAGCAGGACGTCGTATGCAGGAAATTACACCTCACTCTATTCGCCTACGGAAACTAAAAGCATCTACCGCCCGTATGGCTGCTGCATCCGCCCCGTGCTGAAGGAACTCTACATCTATCCCGATGACAAAAAGAAAGACATCATCGTAAGCCATATCGACGCCCTTGCCGTTGACCTTGGCATCACCAAGACAGTGACAGAGACTATCAACGGAGTGGAGCAGGAAGTGACCTATAAACTTCTGTGGAGCCCTTTCAACTATGGAGTGGAGTCGAAGGTTGACTTGAAGACATATAATGGTGCGCCTATTGATGAGGATTATTATATTTCATTGTGTACGAAGAATCTCGGTATGCGCCTTCCATGGGGATATCTTAAGGAGCCAGATAGGTTCAGCACCAAGGGTTATGCTGATGGTTCATTGACTGCGAAATACAACTACGATAACACATCCGCTACTGACAAAGATACCAGAGACTTAAAGGCGGAAGATGATATCGTTCGGGTTAACTGGCCTGCCGGTTGGTGTATTCCTACTGCTAAGGATTTTGAGTTACTTTGCCAAAATATCACCGTCACAAATGAATCAATAGATGGCCGTACATGGTTCCGTTTGACAAGTAAAAGTAATGGAAACAGCATTCTAATTCCTGGAACTGGATATATTGATGACAATGCAAATACAGAGAAATGGACATCAGATACATACCTACAGAGTAGCACCATTGGAACAAGCAGTAACAGTGTGAGTGGTACGACAAACAGAAAACGCACCATCTATGCGCTTAATATTAGTGGAAAAACAGCAAAAGTCGCAAATACCGCTGGTCGCCCCACCGGCATCATGATTCGCCCCGTGAAATACGTCCGGGTGAATTAATTGCTAAGGTGTCAAGTTTAATGTGCAAAATCAGGTACCTGGGGTAATCTGGAATAACGGGCTGAAAGCCCGGCGAACGCATAGCCCAAGGCGTACACGAATCAAAGATACCAGCCCCTGTGACTTGCAATCCAGAGATGCCTATCCTTGTGACTTACTAATACTCTATCCTTGTGGCAGTACTCCCGCGAGAGTACTCCAGTACTTAGGCGGGAGTACCGCAGTACTCTGGGCAGAGTACTGGTGTAATCCAAGCAGAGTACTGGTGTAATCCAAGGCAGAGTACTGGTGTAATCCAAGGCAGAGTACTATAGTACTCAGTACGGAGTACTGTGTTAATCATACCAATTGGTGTTCTCCTCATAACTTTTATGTATTGCTGACTGTCAAGTTATGACAGCCGCATGTCATAGGTGTGACAGCCGCATGTAATATAAAACTCCCCACTTCACATAAAAACAGCCGCAGACTGCTCCTTTGCCTGAGCGTCTGCGGCTTTAATTAGGTTATGTAAAACAATCAAGATGAACGGGGTTAGATGATGGTCTTTACAGCCTCGAGCATACCCTTCGACTGGATGAGGTCGAGATACTGCTTAACCATGGCGTTGAGACCCTCAACCTTGTTGAGATCCTCGCTCCAGATGCTTGTGGCACCAAGCACGCCGTCGGCCACCTTCTGAGTGTCGCCAGTAGCCCAGAGATCCTTCAAGAGGTCCATGATTTCCTGTGAGTCGTTTGGAACGATTTCCACACCGTCTTCACGCTTTCCACCCTTATAGTAGGTGATGATGGCAGCGAGACCGAATACAAGACCCTTAGGCAGCTCGCCTTTGCGCTCGAGATATGTCTTCACTCCTGGAAGGTCGCGGGCACAGAACTTGGGGAATGAGTTGAGCATGATGCTTGTCACCTGATGGTCTACGTATGGATTGTCGAAGCGCTCCAGCACGTCGCTTGCAAACTTCTCCAGTTCCTCCATAGGCAGGTCGAGAGTCTGCATGAGCTCGTCGAACTGCACCTTGTGAATGTATTTTGAGATGACCTCGTGGTTGCAAGCGTCGCGCACGATGTTCACGCCGCTGAGGAAAGCCACTGGAGAGAGCACGGTGTGCGGGCCGTTGAGCAGAGTCACCTTACGCTTGTGGTATGGCTCCTCTGAAGGCACGAAGAGAACGTGGAGTCCAGCCTTGTCGGCAGGGAATTCCTTTGCCACTTCCTTCGGAGCCTCAATCACCCAGAGGTGGAAGGTCTCAGCCTGTACCACGAGGTTGTCGCGATAGCTTATCTTCTCCTGAATCTGTGCAATCTCCTTGCGTGGGAATCCAGGCACGATGCGGTCAACGAGTGTTGCGTATACACCGCAGCTGTTGTCAAACCAAGCCTTAAACTCCTGTGGCAGTTTCCAGAGCTCTATATATTTGTTGATGCAGTCTTTCAATACATGTCCGTTGAGGAATATCAGCTCGCAAGGGAAGATGATGAGTCCCTTTGTAGGATCGCCGTTGAAGGTCTGCCAACGACGATAGAGCAGCTGCACGAGCTTTCCGGGATATGATGAAGCAGGAGCGTCGTCAAGCTTGCAAGAAGGGTCGAAGGCTATACCGGCCTCTGTAGTGTTTGAGATGACAAAGCGTATCTCGGGCTGGTCGGCAAGAGCCATGAATGCAGCGTTCTGCGAATATGGGTTGAGTGCGCGGCTGATACAGTCTATGCGCTCAAGTGTGTTCACTGGCTTTCCGTTCTCGCGTCCCTGAAGGTTGACGTGATACAGACAGTCTTGTGCGTTGAGCCAGTCTACCATACCTTTTTCAATAGGTTGTACGACAACCACCGAGCCGTTGAAGTCGGTTTTCTGGTTCATGTTCCAAATAATCCAATCTACGAATGCGCGGAGGAAGTTACCCTCACCAAACTGGATGACCTTTTCAGGCATGACGCTCTTAGGAGCGAAGACTTTGTTTAATGGTTTCATATACATTATTTGTTTTATAGTTTTCTTTTTCCGATGCAAAAGTACACATTATATTGTAATAACACCAACTTTTTTTGGTAAAAACGCACGTAAAGGTTTACGCTTTACGCTTGTTTCTCAGACTTCTGAAAGAGAGCCCAAATGAGACTGCCGACATGGTGAGACCTACTGCCCACGACATCCATCCTTCCATACAACGGCACGACAGGAAAGTCACTACGGCAAAGAGCATTATCGCGGCCATACCCGACAGCGACTGTACTGACAGTGCAACTCCGAAACGGCGACGCAGATAGATATAGATGGCAAGCGTCTCAATGGCATGGACAATGACTATGGCCCACCCTATGCCATCGAGTCCGTACCACACTACCGAGAAGTATGACCCGAGCATAAACAGCACACTATATCCGCACTCCAATATCATATAGGCACGTGACTTTCCCTTGGCGAGATTGACATAGGCCATAGGAAGTGTAACTGCCTTGAAACACAACGCCAACGACAGCGTCTGGGCCATAGGCACCACGGGCAAAAACTCACTGCTGAAGAGCAGGGGGATGGCTATGGGCAGTGTGGTGATGAGAAGGCAAAGCAATGGCGACATCAGCAGCAGTGTGACTTCCACCTGACGATTCACCACCTCTGCCACGAGTCTGTTGTCGCTGTTCACTGCCGAAAGTCGCGGGAAATAGTCGTTTTCCATAGAAGAAAACACCAGTCCGGAATAGGTGATGGTAATCATGTAAGCCGCATTGAACAGTCCTACTGCGTCGAGGTCGACATACTGGTTGAGAAGCGACCTTACAAGCATGTCGGCACCGCTTGCCACTGCCGCAGCCACTGTGAACGCCACACCCATCTTAACTATCGGAATTCCCTTGGCGAGACTGTCGCGGGTGAATTTCACATGATAGGGATAATGAAGCATGCTTACATACAATGCGGGCAAGAAGTTGACAAGAGCCATAAGCGAAATGACCGGAACAATGGCCTTGTAGTTGAACAACCAAAAGAGCGGCACAGCCAAAAGCAACGAGAGCACGGCTGAGACAATCTGCAGGCCCACCAGCTCCTTCAGCCGCCTTGTGCCTTTCAGTATAGCCAACTCTCCGCCGGCAAGGGCGGTCATGACAACGGCGGGGGTGAGCAACACAAAATGGTGAGTATGGTTTCCCCATGAAAACGAAAGGGTGTCGAGCAGCGGACCCAGGACAAGACACGCCAAGGCTCCTAAGGCGGCTGCCACTGCCGACCATGTCCTTATAACTGAGATGTAGTCGAGGAGTGTATGCCTATCACCACTGTCGAAAATCTCCGACGTGCGCCGTATGGCACTGAAGGAGATGCCCAAGTTGGTGGCTTGGGAGAGAAAAGTGGCAGCGGTGTTCAATAGCGACATAAGGCCCATTCCGGAGGGACCGAGTATCAGAGCCACACACTTGTTTCGTACAAGACCTATCAGAATATTCAGGCCTTGGGCGCCACCGAACACACTGGTGTATTTAAGCACATGACGATAGCTATTTGATTTGTTATTCTCTTCTGACATACTATTATTATAACGTTTTTCTCACCTTTTTATTATAATATTTGTTGAAATAATGGCTTTTTTGCTTGCCAATAACAAAAAAAGTCGTAATTTTGCAAATCAATTACAAGATATCGACCGCAAATATGGATACAAGAAACAAACATCTTCCACTGGTTTCCTTCGTAGTGACATACCACAACGAGGAGATTTCCTTACTGAGGAAATGCTTGGACAGCATCGCGTCACTGTCGCTGAGTAAGGAGGAAAGGGAAATAATAGTGGTTGACGACGGGGCAGACATCAGTCCTGTAAACGAACTCGACGACTATGCCGATGAACTGATATATGTCAGGCAGCCTAATCGTGGTCTCGGCATGGCAAGAAACATGGGCATATCTATAGCCACCGGAATCTTCCTGCAGTTTGTGAACTCCGACGATTATCTGCTCGCCAAGGCTTACGAGAAATGTCTCGATATTGTGAGATTTAAAGACCCTGACATCGTGATGTTCAATTTTTCTCACAACGAGTCGAAAGCAAAAGACATTGACGCTTTCAACCCTCAGCCGATAACCGGTACTGAATATATGCGCAACAATAGTCTAAGGGGAAAGGCGTGTGCTTACGTGTTCAAGCGCGACATACTCCACAACCTGAGATTTCCAAACGATATTGTGAATGAAGATGAGGAATTCACACCGCAACTCGTGCTGAGAAGCGAGCGGCTCTATAATCTCGACATTCCGGCCTACTTCCACCGAGGGCAAGGCGGTGTGCCTAAACATAAAGAGGACAAGCGGCAGAGTCTGAAACGTCTCGACGACACGCTCACCGTAATAAGAAGGCTAAACAGACGGGCCGACACCTTGCCCTACGAGGAGCGACAAGCCATGAACCGGAAGGTGGCACAGCTCACGATGGACTATCTCAGCGACATAATCGTCTCCACCCGCTCCCGACACTTCCTCAACGAAAGATTAGAGGAACTCGAAAGCGAAGGTCTCTTCCCACTACCAGATAAATCGTATACGAAGAAGTATATATTGTTTTCACGTATGATGAAATCGTCTACAGGTCGCGGAATCCTTCTCCTCACCCTGCCGATGTTTTCAAAACGAACTAATAATTACTAATATGAAAGTAAACAAAAAACTATCAATTCTTGTGTTGCCTATCGTCATGGCATCGGCAACACTCAAAGCCGACAACGTGGTAAACAAAGTGCGCCACGCAGGACCGTTCAGAATCTCACAGCCTATAGTGCTCGACAGCATTGACAATACGCAAAAGCGTTTCGCAGAAAATACGATGGCCGACAACGCCATCAACACTCCACTGTCGCTCGACATCATCAAGCAGAAGCCTCTTGCTGATGTGGAGTCGCTGAAACTCGATTCTGCCACACTCAATATAGTGGGATTTGACATCAACGCAAAGAAGTATCTCAAAAACGTACAGATGAACATCAAGGGCTCGAAGAAATATAAGGTGTTTGTAGACGGAAAGGAAGCTTCATCTTCGCTCACACTGCAGCCCGGCTACCATAGCCTCTGCCTGAAGTTCATTGCCGACAGCACCGGATTGGAAATCTCGTTGCCAACAGAAGATTTCGAGACTCTCAACGACGGAATGAGAAGGTTTACCATGACTGACGTACTTGGCACAAGGGTGACTTCAAGAGCTTCACTGTCGCCATCAGGAAGATGGGCTCTCATCAACTACAGCTGGTATGACAAGACAAACAAAAGAGAGGGTGAACAACTGCTCGTCGACCTGAAGACCGGAGCGAAACGCTTCATCAGCGAAAATGCATCGTGGATGCCTTCTACTGACAGATACTACTATACCAAGACCGAAGACGGAAAGATACACGTGATAACATACAACCCTGCCACTGGCGAGGAAAAAGTGATAGTGGACAACATAACCGCCGACTACTTCTTCTTCTCGCCCACTGAAGACTTCTTAATACTGCAGCCCACACAGAAAGGACCAAGGAAGGAAAACGGCGTATTTGAGATTGTTCATCCCGACGACAGACAGCCAGGATGGCGCACACGATACTCACTGGCAAAAATGGACATTGCATCTGGACTGGTGCAACCGCTCACTTACACTTACCATAACGTCAACGTCGACGACATCAGCATCGACGGACGACACCTGCTTTTCTCGGTGGCCAGCGACTCGCTCATCCAGCGTCCCACCACACGACTCACATACTACGACCTCGACCTCGTGACCATGGAAAAGCGCATGCTGGTGGAGAAAGACGGATTCATAGGCCGTGGCATCTATGCCGGCGGACCCGACAAGATTGTGTTCAAGGCCAGCACCGAGGCCTTCAATGGAATAGGCAACAGAGTGCCCGAGGGACGCACACCAAACACGTTTGACTATCACCTCTACCTCATGGACACCGCCACACGCAACGTGACACCACTGACTGCCGACGATGCCACCAGCATCAACGACATCGACTACTCGTATGTCGACCACTGCATATACTATACAGCACAGAACGGCGACAGCGTGAGCCTATACCGCGTTGACCCCAAGACACTGCGCTCCATCATGGTGAGACAACCCATGGAGGTGCTCAACGGACTGAGCATAGCACAGAAGGGCGGCAACATCATGGTACACGGAAGTTCAGCAAGCCAGCCTTACGAGGTTTACAACATCACCTCACCGGCAAAAAATCCGAAAGCCACACTCGCCGCTGCTCCTAACAAAGAGATGTTCAAAGACCTAAAGGTGGGAACCACAAAGCCATGGAAGTTCATGACTTCAAGGGGATATGAGGTGACTGGATTCTATAACCTGCCTGCCGACTTTGATAGCGAGAAGAAATATCCCGTAATCGTTCATTACTATGGTGGATGTTCACCCACCTCACGACGCTTCGGCAATGGTTCTCACTATCCGACACAATACTGGAATGCACTGGGCTATATCGTGTTTACGGTGAATCCTTCTGGTGCATCGGGATTCGGACAGGAATGGGCATCGCGCCATGTTAACACCATGGGAGAGGGCGTGGCACAGGACATCATCGACGCCACTCGCCAGTTTGTGAAAGACGTGCCACAATGCGACGCCGACCACATCGGCTGCGTGTCGGCATCCTACGGCGGATTTATGACCCAGTATATGATGACCAAGGACAATCCCTTTGCATGCGGAGTGTCGCATGCCGGCATCAGCGACCACACAAGCTATTGGGGTGAAGGCTACTGGGGCTATTCATACAGCGAGACATCGGCTGCCAACAGCTATCCATGGACTCGCAAGGATCTCTTCGTCGACCGTTCTCCACTGTTCCTTGCCGACAAGATACACAAGCCCATTCTCTTCACCCATGGCACTGCCGACACCAACGTGCCCATAGGTGAGAGCATACAGATGTACACCGCCCTCCGTCTTCTCGGCATCCCAACGGCCTTTGTTCAGGTTGAAGGTGAAAACCACGGCATCATGGATCCCGTGAAACGTACCAGTTGGATAAACACCATCGTGGCATGGTTTGACCTTTATCTCAAAGGCGACGACTCTTGGTGGAATGCTATTTATTCGCCGAAGAAGTTGTGAGGGCGGCGTTTTAACAATACAAAATAAAAAAAATGCCTTTTTATTTTGTATTGTCTAAAACTTGCACTACCTTTGAATAAGATAGGCGGCGTTTTAACAATACAAAATAAAAAAATTGCCTTTTTATTTTGTATTGTCTAAAACTTGCACTACCTTTGCACACGGAAACACTGGCGCGGCTTGTCGCTGGCGCTGCTGAAAGGCAGGGCGAGAGGAAAGTCCGGGCAGCACAGGACACCCCACTTCTGAAAGTGGAAGCTATTGGCAACAGTAGGATAAGGCAGAAGAAAACTACCGCCCCGACACACTCACACAAGTGCGAAAGGGTAAGGGTGAGAAGGTGGTGTAAGAGACCACCAGCCGCCGGGCGATCGGCGGGCTGTGCCTTCTGGGGGCTGCAAGTTCATGTATACCATCGTAAAAAGGGTTGTCCGCCCAAAGCATATTGCTGCGATGGAGGGTAGAACGCTAAAGCCGTGTGGTGACATACGGATTAGATAAATGACAGGCACGCTGAAGGCAACAACAGCGCACAGAACCCGGCTTATAGCGGCAGTGTTCCTTTTTTTTAATACAGAAACAACCTGCGATGTATAAAGACACGATGAAAATAATAATGGCGAAGACATGGAGAAGACTCATGCTCGCCATAAAATTCTTCACCGCAAAAAGAGTAATGAGCGATGCCTCTGCACTCACCTACTCCACCTTGCTCGCCATAGTACCAGTGATGGCGGTGGTATTTGCCGTGGCAAGGGGTTTCGGCTACAGCAAATACATCGAGACATGGTTTCGCGACGCATTCAGCTCACAACCTGCAGTGGCAGACACTCTCATCGGATTTGTCAACAGTTATCTCATACACACTCAAAGCAGCATCTTCCTCGGTGTGGGACTCGTGGTGATGCTCTACACTGTGCTGATGCTTGTCATGAACATAGAAAGCGTGTTCAACACCATCTGGAACGTGAAACGACAAAGAAGCCTCTTTCGCACGGTCACAGACTACGTGGCCATGCTCTTCCTCTGCCCCATTGCCATTGTGCTCATGTCGGGTCTCAGCTTCTTCTTCGCCAACATCACAGCCCTGATACCATACGTATCGGTGCTCACACCTACAGTGAAACTATTGATAAATCTTTCGCCCTTTGTCATCATGTCGCTGATGTTCATAGGACTATACGTGTTTATGCCAAACACTCACGTGAGATTGTCTCACTGCATAGCTCCAGGTATACTCGCTGGTGTGGCCATGCAAATATTGCAGTTTGCATATATCAATTCGCAGATTTGGGTGTCAAGCTATAATGCCATATATGGTTCATTTGCCGCACTGCCAATGTTCATGCTCTGGATTCAGATAAGCTGGATCATCTGCCTCTTCGGAGCCGAATTGTGCTACACGAGTCAGAATGTGGACTTTTTCGACTTTAACACCTCTGTGGATGACATCAGCCACAGATACAAACTCATGCTGTCGGCCATGATTCTTTCATGTCTGTGCAAACAGCACGACAAAGGCGGACGACCTTACACTAACGAGGAACTGCGAGACAAGACCCAAATACCCATACGCATCGTCAACGAACTTCTATACAATATGCAGCAGGCAAGACTGGTATGCGAAATATCGGGCGACGAAAAGGGAGAACAAACAAGGTTCGTGCCTGCCATAAGCGGTGACAAAATGACCTTTGGAATAATGATCGACCGCCTGGAATCACAAGGCAAATGGAAAATAAAACTGCCCGAAAACACGATAAAGTCGGAGACATGGAGAAAAGCTATCAAACTCAGAACCTGTTTCCTATACTCGGCAAGGGATATAAAACTTAGGGACTTGTAAAGAATAAACTCCTGAAAAGAGCAACAACGTAAATATAAACAAAATATTATATAAATATGTATAGATCAAATACTTGCGGAGAGCTTAGACTCTCCGATGCCGGAAAAGAAGTGACACTGGCCGGATGGGTGCAGCGCACACGAAAAATGGGAGGAATGACTTTCGTCGACCTCCGCGACAGATATGGCATCACACAACTCGTGTTTAACGAGGCTATAGATGCACAACTGTGTGAAAGGGCTAACAAGCTCGGACGTGAATACTGCATACAAGTGATTGGCACAGTGAGCGAACGTGAAAGCAAAAACAAAAACATCCCTACCGGGGAAATTGAAATCATCGCTAAGGAAATGAACATCCTAAGCGAAAGCGCTACACCGCCATTCACCATCGAAGATAATACCGACGGTGGCGACGACATCCGAATGAAGTACAGATACCTCGACCTGCGACGACCGACAGTGAGGAAAAACCTCGAACTGCGCCACCGCATGACCATCATCATAAGAAACTTCCTCGACTCGAAAAACTTCATCGAGGTGGAGACGCCTATACTCATAGGCTCAACACCGGAAGGGGCAAGAGACTTCGTGGTGCCTTCAAGAATGAACCCTGGACAGTTCTACGCTCTGCCACAAAGCCCGCAGACACTGAAACAGTTGCTAATGGTGAGCGGATTTGACAGATACTTCCAAATAGCAAAGTGCTTCCGCGACGAGGACCTCAGAGCCGACCGACAGCCAGAGTTCACTCAGATTGACTGCGAGATGAGCTTCGTGGATCAGGAAGACGTGATCTGCCTGTTTGAAGACATGGCAAGATGCCTGTTCAAGGAAGTGCTCAACGTAGAACTGCCTGAGAAGCTACAACAGATGACTTGGCACGAGGCAATGAGACGATTCGGCAGCGACAAGCCTGACCTGAGATTCGGAATGGAATTTGTAGAACTCATGGACGTGTTGAAGACTGGAACTTTCGCCGTGTTCGACCAAGCTGAATACATAGGCGGCATCTGCGTACCGGGATGTGCCGACTATACAAGAAAACAACTCGACCAGCTCACAGACTTCGTAAAGCGACCGCAGGTAGGAGCCAAGGGTCTTGTATATATCAAATACAACGCCGACGGAACAGTGAAGTCAAGTATCGACAAATTCTACGATGCCGAGACCCTGCAGAAGGTGAAAGAGAAAATGGGAGCCAACGACGGCGACCTCGTGCTCATTCTCAGCGGCGACAAGACCAACAAGACACGCACACAGCTCTGCACACTGCGCCTGGAAATGGCCGACCGCCTTGGCCTCCGCGACAAGAAGAAGTTTGAGTGTCTGTGGATTGTAGACTTCCCGCTGTTTGAATGGAGCGACGAAGAACAACGCCTCATGGCAACACACCATCCCTTCACAATGCCTAACCCCGACGACATCCCTCTGCTCGACTCTCATCCCGAACAGGTTAGGGCCAAGGCCTACGACTTTGTGTGCAACGGCATAGAAGTGGGAGGCGGCAGCTTGCGTATCCACGACAGCAAACTACAGGCGAAGATGTTCGACATTCTCGGATTCACCCCAGAACGCGCCATGGCACAGTTCGGTTTCCTTATCAATGCCTTCAAGTATGGCGCTCCTCCACACGCAGGACTCGCCTTCGGTCTCGACCGCTTCGTGAGCATCATGGCAGGACTCGACTCCATACGCGACTGCATCGCCTTCCCGAAGAACAATAGCGGACGCGACGTGATGCTCGACGCTCCAGGTGAACTTGACCCGAAACAGCTTGAAGAACTGCAACTTAAGATTGACTTACGTCAAGAATAAGTATTATTTACATTGACATAAGTCAATAAAAATTACACAATCGGCAACTAAGATGAAAAATCATCATTTTAGTTGCCGAAATATTTTGCAATTTGAAAATATTAACCTAATTTTGCAACGGATTAAGAGAGAGATCCGAACTAAACAAGTTTTATATCATTAGAATTATGGCAGAAAAGAAAACTACAAAGAAAGAGACCGCAGCAAAGACCACAGCTGCGAAGAAGACCACAACAGCAAAGAAGACTTGTGCTACAAAGAAGGTCACAGTTGCTGTAACAGCAGAAAACGCAGGATTTAAGGCTGGAGATGTTTACCAGGCTCTTGCATCTACAGGCACTGCAATGACCATCAGCGAAATAGCCAAGCTGGCAAATATCTCTGAGGGCGAGGCTCTTCTGGGTGCTGGATGGCTCTTCAAGGAAGGCAAGATTGTATCAGCAGAAGACAAAGTTACATTGGCTTAATTTTTTTCTTTACATAAAGAGGCTGGTAGCATATTCTGTGTTGCCAGCCTCTTTTTTTCACTTGCATGACTACCTACGAACGATACACCATTCAAATACTCGTGAAAATGGGCGACAAGGGAATATCGCTTCGCCATTTGGTCAGAAGCGTCTATAACCTCAGCCGCACCTTCTTTTTCACGCCCGAATACGACTTGGTTTACCGTCAGATACAGATTTTTCTTTCGCGCAACTCCAAATCGCCTTCCTCTATTGTAGAGAGAATGCCAACCAAAGGCTATTACCGCATAAACAAAAATTCCACCGCTGCCAAACAACTTATGCTCGAGTTTGGAGAGTGTGAAGAAAAGAGTTAACTGAAAGGAGCGATAACGTTTTCTCTCATACCGACGCATATACCCCAAGCAACTGCTCTGCCGTATTGCGCCACGAGAACAAGCGTGTGCGCTGCAGGCCTTGCTCTATCATACGGCTGCGAAAGTCATCGTCGGTTTCAAGTTTCAACATCATCATAGCAATGCTGTCGGCATCCTCCGGATTCACCAAGGCGGCATTACTGCCTGCAATCTCAGGCATCGACGACGTGTTACTCGTCACCACCGCCGTACCACAAGCCATGGCCTCAAGCAACGGTATTCCAAAGCTCTCGCGTAATGAGGTGTAGAGAAAGGCAAAGGAACTGCTATATATATGCGGCAGGTCGCTATTCTTTATATACCCCGCCACAACTATCTTTTCGCGTATATAACTCATACCGTAACGTTTCAATATGGCATCCACCTCTGCCGCCTTGATGTCAGCCACAAGCAACCTGCGTTTCACCTTCGACTTCAGCAGATACTGTGAATAGGCAAGTAAAGTGCGTTCGGTATTCTTCTTCGGATCGGTGTTGCCTAGGAAGAAGAAATAATCTGGGGCATCAATGTAACGGCCTATTACCTTGGCATCATAATTGCGTTTGCTGAACCACTCGTTATATCCGTTGTATATCATTGTCACCTTTCCAGGGGGAAGACATAGTTTGTTGTTGATGTTTTCTTCCTCAAAATGCGACACCGTAATGATGCGCCTGCACTTTTCGATGATTTGCGGCACCACCATACGTCGGTATAGTCTTCCAAGATTCTGGTATAGCGACTTGTTGTGGCTGCCGCGGGGCTCAAGGAAAATGATATCGTGGAGAGTAAGCACAAGCGGTATGTTACAGAACACAGGAGCTGTGTTGCTCGTACAGTGCAGCAGTTCAACCCCGCACCGCTTAGCGGCACGCGGCAGGGCTACCTGTTCCCAGAGTGGATAAGAAGGGCACTTCACCTCAATAACATGGCAGTTCACGGAGCTTTTTATACAATGGTCGGGGCCCGGTTTCACAAAAATGAAATACTCGTTGCGTTTGTCAATCTTCTGCAACTGTTTTATCTCTTCAAGCACCACAAAATCCATTCCATGCTTTTTGTGGCGGAATATTCTCTGTGCTTCTATTCCAATTTTCATAAGCAAATAATAATTATAAGGAGTTACTCCTCTTCCCTCATATTTTCCGTTTCACTACAGCCGGTACACCTGCCACCAGACTGTGTTCCGGCACGTCGTGTGTCACAACAGCCCCTGCAGCCACCACCGAATGGGATCCAATGGTCACTCCAGGCAAAACAACGGCATTTGCGCCTATCCACACATCATCGCCCACTGTCACCTTGCTTGTTGCCACACCCTGGGCGTCGATGGGCGTCGAAGAGTCGGAAAAATTATGGTTAAGGGCGGTAATCACCACACCTTGGGCAAGATTCACATGAGAGCCAATGGTCACTGGCCCTATCACCGTAGAGTGAAGGCCTACACGCGAGTAGTCACCTATCAGCACATCTCCCACAGCATTGTTTATGCAAGCAAACGATTCCACCACACTTCTCTTGCCGATGGCAAACTGCCTGTATGGAGGTGTATCCATCCTCACACTTCTATAGATGGTGGCCGACCATGCACGCCGCTGATATAAAGGCATCAGCATCCTCACATACCATCTCGGACGTGTAAGTTTCTGATTCATTATCAGGAAGTCGACAATACGCTTCAGCTTACGCTGGTCGCCGAAATAACGACGGAAAGAGTTTCTGTCCATTATTGTTTCAAGAAATATTGTTTAATATCTTTGGCAAATGTAACACTATTTATTGTCATTTCCAAATTTTCGGCTCTCTTTTTCACTTTTTTCAATACAAAAATGCCAAAATCATAACAAATTAGGATTGTACAGTACATGACAAACCTGTACCTTTGCACCCGAAAACAAAAAAAGTAAAAATACATATAATTGGAATGAAAACAACAAAACTGTTTCTCTCACTTTTGCTCGCAGCACCAATGGAGGCTCTTGCAACAGAAAACGTTGCGGTAAATACTACACCAAGATACGAAAGCCGCATTGACACTTCAAAGGTTGTTGACCTTGACGAAATAATCGTCGTGTCTCAACTAAAAGAAGTATTGACACTCAGACGACAGCCAATAAGTAGCACCGTGTTTACCGAACACGAACTCACTACGCTTAACATTAACAACATGAGCCAGCTCTCGTCGCTCGTGCCCACTATGGTCATACCGCAATATGGTTCAAGGCTCACCTCCTCAACATATATAAGAGGTATAGGATCAAGAACTGGTTCGTCGGCCGTTGGAGTATACTACGACAACATTCCGCTTGTAGACAAAAGCGCCTTCAACAGATATTTTTATCAGACCGACAGAATTGACGTACTGCGCGGACCACAAGGCACTCTCTACGGTATAAACGCTGAGGGAGGCATTATCGGAATGTACACCAAAAACCCTATGAACTATCAGGGTACCGACCTGCGAGCAGGCCTTTCCACCGGGATGACCGGACATGTGGAAGTGGCACACTACCACAGGCCTTCTGAGAATTTCGCCTTCTCCACAGCTGTATTCTACAACGGACAGCAGGGATTTTTCAACAACAGGCTACTCGACCGCAAGGCAGACAAAAGCGATGAGGCGGGCGGCAAAGTGAGACTATTGTTCAAGCCCTCCGAAAAACTCACCTTCGACCTCAACGCCGACTACCAGTGGGTTTTGCAAGACGCATTCCCTTACGGCGAGTATGATACAGACAACAAAATTTTCAACGACCCAAATACCACGTTCAACAACAGCTACCGCCGACAGATGGTCACCACCGGACTGAACATCACATACAATACTGAGAGGCTGATGCTCAGCTCCATGACCAGCTACCAGTACGTGGACGACAAGATGACCATGGACCAGGACTACCTGCCCGAAGACTTCATGCGTCTCATACAAAAACAGAAAATGAATTCCATCAGTCAGGAACTCACACTACGCTCAACTGGCAATACACGATGGCACCACACCTCCGGACTGTTCTTCAGCCATAAATGGCTGCGCACCTTAGGTCCCGTGTTCTTTGGCGACGACATGAACAAGAACATCCTCTCCTACCTCGGAATGCCTTCGCAGGTGGCTAAACTCATGACACTCAGCGAAAACAGTGTGCCCGGACTCTTTCACACCCCGCTGCTAAACATCGGCGTATACCACGAGTCAAACATATTCCTCACAAACCGGCTCAGACTCACCCTCGGACTGAGATACGACTACCAGCACGTGGAGATCGACTACGACACGAAGGCACAGTTCAGACTGGCATGCGACGCACAGATGATGGGACGTCCGGTGAAGTTTGACAGCCAGTACACCAGCGCACTGAAATCGTCAACGTCAGAAGGCTACAACCAACTGCTGCCAAAGTTTGCGCTCACATACCAAAATGACAACGGCAACCAGTTCTACGCTGTGGTGAGCAAGGGATTCAGGGCTGGAGGCTACAACCTGCAGATGTTCAGCGACATCTTCCAAACCGAACAACGCTCGTTGGGAGCCGGAATGGCGCAACTGATGAAGGGCGACATGAACGTCACACATACCGATGCAGACTACGAGAACGTGAACCAGACCATATCATACAAACCTGAAGAAAGTTGGAACTACGAAGCAGGAACCCACCTCAACCTCTTCGACAACAGGCTTCACGCCGATCTTGCAGTATTCTACATGCGCATACAAAACCAGCAACTTTCAGTGATGGCGGGAAACTATGGATACGGACGAATGATGGTAAATGCGGGAAGAAGCGCAAGCTGCGGTGCTGAAATATCGCTTAGGGGAAGCCTTCTCGACGACCGCCTTTCATGGACCGCTACCTACGGCTTCACCCGCTCCACCTTCCGCAACTACACCGACAGCGTCAGCATCACCGGCGAGGACGGCAAGAAGCAGACCACAGCCGTTGACTACAGAGGCAAGAAAGTACCTTTCGTACCGGCCCACACTATGAGCCTCACTGCCGACTACCGCATCCCCGTAAGTGCCAACGGCCTTCTGAAGAACATCATCCCCGGCGCAAACCTCGTGTGCAACGGTCCTACATACTGGGATGCAGCCAACGAATTCAAACAGGACCTTTATGCCGTGTTAGGCGCCCACCTCACCTTCGACTTCGGTTGTTTCGACCTCGACCTTTGGGGCCGCAATCTCACCGACACGGGCTATAACACATTCTTGGTAAACAGCAGTGTCGACGGAGTCCGCCGCTCCTTCGCCCAGCGCGGCACCCCGCTTCAGGTGGGAATGGACATAAGGGTGAAACTGTAATATATACAACATGTTAATGTAGTAAAAGACAGGTGACAGACGATTTCGTCTGTCACCTGTCTTTTACTACGGTCGTTTTCTTTTGGAAAACAACTGAAAAAACCGGCCGAAGGGAAAAGCAAAGGGCAGCAAGCGCCAAGCCTAGGGCAACACCCTGGGTAGGTAATGTCACAAATCATATCAACGCCCTGTAAGGGCAAAAGCATTATAATACACATCATGAGAAGATACAATATAAATCGATAATCAAGCCGTTACCTTTATTGTTTTCTTTTCCTATTCTTTTTTTCTAAAAAAAGCCGTTATGTTATTAAGCTTTGCCAATACGCAGGGCGGCAGCATTAAGAGTGCCAACCCTCGACGTTGTTCGCGGTGGACTTTGGGCAACCATAGTCAGAGAAATGTTTGTGAAACAGAACTACGCGTCTTCCAACGAATATATCTTCGATGGCCTATGAAGGTATCTTCACAAAAATGGCATGTCCTTTCTTTCAAAAAAGCCGTGATTTTTTTGGCAGATTGCAAATAAATCCTTATCTTTGTCCCGTCAATGACCACACTCCCATCCATATACATATTATAAAAGATGGGAATGAGGCAAAATATAACGTTGAACCCATGGAACTTGTATTTAACCATAGGTTTAAGAAAAATGATTTGTCTTTAATAGAGTCATTAGTATTGGAAAACAAAGAAGTCATCATTGAAAGATGGCATAATTACTTCAATAAATAAACAGGAGGACTGAGCAATGAAAAGGTTTTATATTGTTAGAGCATGGACAGACGACACCTCTCTCTGGATTGAAACAAAAGATGGGCAAAGAGTGTGCACACCATTTTCGAAATGGAAACGTTTGGAAAACGCCACAAAAGACCAACGCAATGATTTCGTTCTTGGTTATACAGGCATACACTGGCCAAGTATAGATGAAGACCTTGGATATGAAGGACTCTTTGTAGATGCCGGATTGTGCGAGGCAACTCCTGAGGAATGTAGTGCGGTTTGTGATCCATAGAATTCTCTTCCATTCAACATATATTTTCTAGAGTGTAGTAATATATTTTTTGCAATAATCACATTAAACAATACTTTATGAATAAACTCAATCCTTCACAATCGATATTAAAGAATTATCTTAAAGAACCCGTGAGAATCGATGACATCAATTTGTTCAGAGATTCTCTAAAAAGACTATTGAACGAAATTAATGAAGATGAAACAGAGGAGTTTAATAAAAACTTAGTGATTCATTTTCTTCGTAATTCACTATACCGCGATCGTCGCTTCTTAGTTAATACTTACAGGCGAACAGATCTTGCTATTTACGTTGATGCAGCAACTCAAGAGGAGCATCCTGTAGTATTGTTTGAAGTTAAAGGACCAGGTCGTCCTGATATGGTTTCCCATGACAATATGAATAAGAAGGCAATGCATGAATTGGTGCTTTATTATTTGATTGAAGAGGTCGAGAAGAAGAACAACGATATAAAACATCTCATCATAACAGACTGTCGCCAATTTTTCATATTCGAGAAAAAAGAATTCTTTAGATTGTTTGCGAAGAACAAGAGCTTTTCAAAAAAAGTTCTTGATGCCTACAACCAAGGTAATGACACTTCTTATATATACTCTCAGATAATTGCTCCAGAGGTGGAGCGTAAGCAGTCCATGTTGCAATACACGTATATAGACCTCAATTCCTTTAAGAAAGACATTGAAAAAGATAGCATAATAATGTCACATAAGTTTATTGCTGCATACAAGCTGTTTTCTCCTGTAAATCTTCTTAACCAGCCTTTCTCGTCAGACCACAATACGCTTAATAACAACTTTTATCGAGAGCTGCTTTATATTATGGGAGTGAAAGAAGTTACAGACGACAAAATAAAGAAAATCAAGCGTTTAGGGAAGGGAGCTCAAGCCTATTCCCTCGTAGAGCAAGCATATTCAAAACTTGAAGATTATAGCTTTGAAGATGATGAGTCGCGTTTCGATGCGGCTCTCGGTTTAGTGCTTATATGGATAAACAGAATACTGTTTTTGAAGCTTCTTGAATCTCAACTTGTAAGTTTTACTAATGATTCAGCCTTAAAGTTTCTTGATATAGACCATATTTCTGGATATGATGAATTGCGTGACCTCTTCAGTGAAGTGCTTGCTAAGCCTATCGCAGAGAGAATTGATGATGTAAAGACCAAGTTTAAGAACGTGCCTTATCTCAACAGTTCGTTATTTGAACTCAATCCAATGGAAAAAGATTATTTCGCTATAGGTGAACTGCGTCTTGGGGAGATTGATGTATATGAAAGAACGGTATTGAAAAATGCCAATGGCAATCGGTTGGGTGGTAGGCTTAATACGCTTGATTATCTGTTCCGTTTCCTAGATGCTTATGATTTTGGAGCTGACCACAATAATGAAATTGTTCGCGAAGACAGTAAGACGATCATTAATGCGTCTGTTCTCGGACTGATATTCGAGAAAATTAACGGGTATAAAGATGGTGCTTTCTTTACTCCAGGTTATATTACTGAATATATGTGCTCCAAAACATTAAAAAGGGCTGTAGTACAAAAGTTTAACGAAGTCAAAGGATGGGAATGCAAAGACTTGGAAGAACTGAAAGAAAAAGTCGAATATGGGAAAAGGGATATGCGCAAAGAAGCCAATGATATCATTAACAGTATTAAGATATGCGATCCTGCTGTAGGAAGTGGGCATTTCCTCGTATCTGCACTTAATACGCTTATTGCCATAAAAAGTGAATTGGGAGTGCTGCAAGACCATTCTGAAAAACCTAAACGGATTCAAGAATATGACATCTCTGTTGAAAATGATGAACTCGTTGTAAGTGATGAAGATGGCGAAATGTTCCGGTATAATCCGAGTGATCCCGGAAGTCAAAGAATTCAGGAAACTCTGTTTGAAGAAAAGCGAACAATAATTGAAAATTGTCTTTTTGGAGTTGACCTCAACCCCAAGAGCGTTGATATTTGTCAGTTGCGCCTTTGGATAGAACTTCTGAAAAACTCATACTACTATCATTCGGAAGACGGCACACGTCAGCTACAGACTCTGCCAAACATTGATATTAACATAAAATGCGGAAATTCCCTTGCTTCACATAAGCCTGTTACTATTGGTAAGAAAGTACAGCCTGGAACTAATATTACTAAAGATATATCTGATTATAAGAAACTGGTGGCAGATTACAAGGCAAGTAAATCAAAAAACTACAAAAAGGATATATTCAAGAAAATTGATGTAATAAAAAGGAAGCTTAATCATCGTGGCGACTCACTTGATTTGTTTATCGACCATACGGAGGACATCGCAGTTTATCGGACAATGTCTAAATCACTTGAATGGATGATGGAATTTCCTGAAATACTTGGTGATGATGGCACACTAATTGGATTTGATGTTATTATAGGAAATCCTCCATATATCAGTCTTGAAAAGCTGACGAAAGACGTTATAACTTATAAAAAAATGAAACGTCTAGACGAAAATAATCATGAGGTAAAAAACTACAGAACCCTGATGTCTCGTGGCGATATTTATCTGCTATTCGTTGAGCGCGGACTCCAATTGTTGAAAAAAGGAGGTTTATTAAGTTATATTATGCCTAATAAATGGACTAAGGTGATGTACGGTAAAGAATTGCGCCAATTATTCCTTGAGTACGAGCTAACTTCTATGGTTGATTTCTGTGACTATCAGATTTTCAGCGATGCCACAACATATACTTGTATAATAGAAATGTGCAAGCGAGAAAGTAATGGCACAATTAATATATCATCTTTATCAGATGTTAAACCATCAACGCTTGCTGAGGACATTGAAAATAGCAAGGAAATCTTTCCTACCAAGGAAATGGATAACGGGATATGGATCACTTCGTCGCTTGATAATTTCAAAAAGATAAAGAAATTAAAAGAAGGAATGAAAGGGTTGGGGGATATATTATCACAAGAAAGTTGTAGAGGGCTTCTAACTGGTCTTTCAAAAGCTTTTAATATTTCAGATGATGTTTATAATAAATTATTATTAGACCAAACCTCTGCAGATATAATACGTCCATTCCTTCAAGGGCGTGGACTAACAGCCTTCGGCAAAGCAATAGCAGGTAGCCATCTATTATATATACCAAAAGGTTTTACGCTGAATAGTATGGGAATAGATTTAGAAAAACAAGAGAAACCAGATGAGGCTGAGGCTTGGGAATGGTTTTCACAGAACTATCCCGCTGTTTCGGGATGGTTGAGTCAATTTGCAAACGAGGCAAGAGGGCGGACTGACAAAGGCGATTATTGGTGGGAATTGAGAGCGTGCGCTTACTATGATAAGTTTGAAAGTCCAAAGATTTTCTATCAGGTATTTCAGACAAAGCCTTGTTTCGTTTATGATGAGGCTTCTACATTTTGTAATAATTCCATGTATTTCCTGCCGACATCAAACAAGGCGCTTTTAGCTTTCTTAAACTCCTCAACAGGTTGGTGGCTGATTTCTGAATTTTGCCCACGAATACAAAGTGGCTACCAACTCATTTGGGATAATTTCTCTCAGATACCAATCCCATCTCAACTACCATCTGAATGGGAAGAGAGTGCTGATGCTTTGATGGATGCTATAGCAGACAATGACTTGGAAACTTTTAAGGTAAAAAAGGCAGCTTTGGATAAACTGATAGCAGATGAATACGTTGCTTTATTACAATCTTAATTAAGAGATATTATGACGACAAAAAATACCGACGAAAGTCAAAACATAGAATTCAAGAGTCTTCAGAAAATTCGCACTGGTGACAAAGGGTTTAGAGAACTCTCGGTTACTTGTGTGGCATTAGCAAATGCACAGGGGGGACAGATTGTGATAGGTGTAGAAGACAAAACGGGGAAGCACGCACCGATTCAGACTACCATCTACTTGATGGAAGCAAATTGACTAATCTTGGTGTCCTATGGTTGGGTACTGCAAAGCAGCGTAGCCGTACATGTTATCCTATCACTGTTGAGTATATTGTCTATGACGACTTGGAGAACAAGACAAACAAGTTGGAGTGGCGTGACAATAGCCTCAACCCCAAAGAACTTTTGGAGGACATCATGGGCAAAGCTGTCGAGTTGACTTATAGCTACGAAATGCCCAATGGGTTATTCCGCAAAAGCATACGTTATTATAACGAGAACCTGGTTAGAGAATTGTTGGTCAATAGTATAGCCCATAAGTCGAACACAATCTCTAATGACAGTGGTAAGGCTGATGGATTACGTTGACCACAACTATCAGTTGTCGCAGAAAAATAAAATAGCTTTTGGTATTATTGCGAGAGAAAAGCGTATTTCTGCAACTGATTTATCGAAGATATTGCAGTTGACAGGTGAGGAACGACTCCGAAGTTATACAGATAATCTTGACAAGATGCATCTGATAGCGAGGGGAGGTGTAAAGAAAGGTACATATTTCCAGATAAATGATACCCTTCTTAGAAATGCCAAATCCAATATTGTGACAACTCTCAAAACCATTGAGCCGTATGCTTTAAAGGCACTTGTTCTTGAGGATTTAAAGAAACATCCTAAGAGTAAGATTTCACAAATGGCAGAACGCATTCCTGATGTAGAATTAAAAGAAATCATAAAGATGGTGTATTCTATGGTGGACAAGGAAATCATAAAAGAAGGTTCTCGCTCCGATTGTACGTATTCAATAAAATAATGGCATAAAAAAAAGAAGCGAAAAAGAATTTATTAATGCAGCGTGATTACATATTTGATAATCAAGTCGTTACATTTATTCTTTTCTTTTTTCTATTCTTTATTTCTAAAAAAAACTTTATGTTATTTAGCTTTGCCAATGCGCAGGGCGGCAGGATTAAGAGTGCCAACCTTCGACGTTGTTCGTGGTGGAGTTTTGGCAACCATAGACAGAGAAATTTGATTGACTGATAGAGATATGCAAACATTGCTTTGGTCGCAATCCCTCGTGAAAATGTATTATCCCACATTCACAAGAGCAGACGTGAATGTGGGATAATGATAAGAATCTAATTTATGAATGATTTATTCTTGTAAGCGCAGTTTGCCTGACGCTTCATCAAGAACGACTTTTTTGGCAAAGGAGATATTGCCATTTGAATATACTGAGCTGACATCTATGCCACGGGCAATAAGCTCGTCGATGAGGGCAACGTCGTGTGCTGCACGGGCGGAATTGAAACCAGTGTTCCCCACTTGTGCATTGAATGATTCAACTAATGATGAAATTGACATGGCTGCAAATCTTGCAGCAAAATCTGCTGAAATGTTCTTGTTCATAATTGGACTTTTTTGAAGTTTAACAATATTATTCTTCCACATCGTACCTTTGCCACCGTGGTAGTCCATACTCGGTTGGCGAGTCCGCCCAAGGGCGACTGCTCTTGATGTTTCGCCCGCAAAATTACAAACAATAATCGTGATATGCAAATAAATTCAGATTATTTAAGAAACTATTCTTGTAGAAATTATTTCAGGCATATTGAACTCTTTATAACTTCAGACCATTTCTGATTTCTATCGACTTGGATTGATCAATATTTCGACAAAAAAAATATATAGCTAAGCGACTTATGAGAAGGTTTACATAAGTTCTTTAGTCATTATATCAAATTTTTCGGAAATCTTTTGTTGGTTTCAGATATTTATGTTAAATTTGTAGTTGAATAACTTGTAGCATAACAAGTATTAATATAATATTAATTTTTAAAATTATAATTATGTATTATACAACAGAGATATATGACCCAGAGGAAGGGTTAAACATAATAGCCTTGGCGGTTGCAAAGTTTAATCCAGAAAGATTTTTGTATGCGATAGAATACAAAAAATGTGACGAGGTGGAGTTGGAATTGATGGCTTGCAGTGTAGCAGATTGTAGGGTAAAACTTGAAGCAGAATACACGAAGCTTTTAAATTTTTCAAGAGAGTTCAACAAGGAATTTGTCACAGTAAACAACAAATGCTTTAACACCGCGTTGACATTGTTTTGCAAAATGAGGTCAGGATTTAGCGAGACGAAAAAATTATTCATGAAATTCTGTCCCAGAGCACGCAGGGAAGACGTAAGGCATGTTATTGGCAATATGCCCGTTTCGGCATACGATTATTCCTATATTTCTGCAAACATATATCCTCTTCCTTTGTTCAAATTTGAAACCTATCCACCTTGTGTTTCAGGACTGTACAATGAGATAGAGAAATTCTTTATTCTTTTTGCACAATGTGTAAATCTATGCAAGAGTGTGTTGGCTGAAGAAGAAAAAATAAGGAAGGATAAGAGATACTGTTATTTTCTATTTAAAAATTTCAAAGACAAAGTCATAAAAGAGATTGCTGGAATGATTTCCTTGTTTAATAAAGACAGTGAAGATTTAAGTGAAAAAGCTAATTCGGCTATCGCAAGCAGAAATAAATATGACAACGACGAGGCATGGTCGCCATTCGGCTTTCATAATTTTGACAAAAATGATGTTAAGTTGCTTGTGATAAAACAAGTGATTGATGTAGAATCTGCAACAGGATTAAGCAAAACAGAGATACTCTTGTTTGGAAATGATAAAGAGAAGGTTGAAAGGGTAAAACATTTAATAAGCATATTTGACGACCTACTGCCTGATGGATATAACAAAAAGAAACTGCCTGCAAAAACTGTTCTAATGTTTCTACATTACTTTGGTTTTGGAAAGGGCTTGTTAAAGGAAGCCGTAAAATACTTCTTTGAAAAGTATATGGAGAATCCTTCAGCGAAGTACGAAAGCGTGTCATATGAGGCGGTAATCAGTTACAATAAAGAAGTTAAGAACGATAGAAAAGGAGAGTTCAAAGCGTTTGTAGAAAAACTCAAAACACGTTGTTGCACTATTCAACTTTTAGAAAAGGCGAGCAACTTCTAAAACACTCTTGATTTATATTTTTTTAACTTGATTTCAAAAGTGTATCAAACTATCATGGTTGATACACTTTTTTTATTCATTGATTCGTCATAATCATATTCTTATTCCGATTTTGATTGCTTGACATATTTTTGATTCTTTACTTGATTATTATCCAATATGTAATCAAGTTTAGACTACCAAATTTGATTTTGGTGTGATAAACAATAAAGAAAAACAATGAACAACAATCAAAAAAAGGTGAATCCGATAAAAAACAGCGAAGAGGTCAAATCAAGCGTAAATTTTGATAAGTCGCTAAAAATCAGTATCTTTGCACTACCAAAACGACATCGGAATTGGGTCAGGCGTTGGACCGTAGGCCAGTTTGCACCGATGTTGTGCGGTAGGACCCCTCTCATGCAAACGGAGGGCACTCCGGAAAGGTTAACGAGTATGGATAGAACAAATCATGCTCTGGCTGATACAATACTATCGGAGGAGCGCATTCAGCTGAATGCGTTGCTTCCAGGTGACGAACGCGACGCCAACAATGTTTGGATGTCCGAATTTAGAGCTCCTGTTACAAACTGCGTGCCCTTGCTTAATCGTGTGAATTTGGGAGAGGTCTATTGCCAAGTCATGATGCATCAGCATTATGGGAAATTGACCGAGCAGCTTAGGGCGATTGAGGACGTTGAAAAACAAAAGGAGTTTAAACTCGAAAAACTTGACTTCGTGACTCCTAGCGGTGTGTTCAAATACCGCCGTGAAGAGAAATTGGTGCGACATTCAGGCCTCTTGTGCATCGACATCGATGCAAAGGAAAATCCTGATGCCACACGCGATTTGGAAGGTCTGAAGCAGCATCTGCTTGACGACCAAGATCTTATACATGATTTGATTCATGTCTCTCCCCGAGGCAACGGCCTTAAAGACTATGTGAGAATAGACATCTGTAACTTTTCACATTTGGATAATTTCAAGGCCCTGCGCTATTATTATAAAACAATGCATGGACTAGTGATCGACGAGGCGTGTAAGGACATTGTCCGAGCCTGTTTCCTCTGCCACGACCCCCATGCTTATGTATCACCACAAATATGTCCGTTTTAAATCATGATAGATATTAAAAAACAATTAGAGCTTGCCTGTGCCAATCAGACTGGCAAGCCAAAGGTTGCAGAATTAGGCAGCCGCGAATATAAACATGTCGAGATGGCTAAGGAAAAAAACTCAAAAACCGAGACCTTGGATGAACTTTATCATCAGGTTGAGTTGGTTGCGAAGATGCTTTGTGCCCGCGGCAAGGACATAACGAGTCTATACCCAGATTGGCGTGACGTTGGTTTTGCCCTGGCTGATGGTATCGGAGAGGAAGCTCGTCCAATATTTCATGAGCTCTCTTCCCTATATCCTAACTATAATTATAGTGAGACTGACAAGCAGTTTGACCACTGCCTTCGCATGCCGCCTTCGGGTCGCAAGATTACTATTGGCACTTTCTTTCAGAAGGCTAAGGAGGCGGGCATCGACCTCAGTGCCGCATATAGAGAAACACATCCTATAGTAGATACACTTGTGAATGAGAAACCATCGCTTGACGATACGCCCAAGGAAAAAGTGACGAAAAAGCGTGGCAGACCCAAGAAGAACGAGAAGGAAAAGGCTGATGAGCTTCAGAAAATTGAGTCATTTATTGTCAGCCGTTGGCTTTTCCGCCGAAATATTCTTACGGGAATGTTGGAAATTGCCCTTGTAGAAGATGGGAATTTGGCTTTCCACGACTTGGACGACACGGCGGCAAACACCATTTGGCGAGAATTGCGACTGGCGGGAATCAAGGTTAGACTGAACGAGATCTACTCGCTCATCAATTCAAACTTCACTGATGACTTCGATCCCGTGAAATCGTATTTAGAATCCCTGCCGACTTGGGACGGTACAACTGACCATATCCGCCAACTGGCAAATATGGTTCACTGCAGCAACATGTCGCCGGAGGAATTTTATTTGGTGTTCAAAAAATGGTTTGTTGGTATATTCAAGGGATATTTTTCGACAGAAAATATCAATGAAGCCATACTGACTCTCTTAGGAAAACAAGGTTGCTACAAATCGACGTTCTTCCGGATTCTGCTGCCCCCAGAACTCCGAAAATATTATTTTGAGGAGAAGGCCATAGACGCTATAGACAAGGACTACGAACTAAGACTGGCAAAGAATTTGTTGATAAATTTCGATGACATGAAAGCCTTAAGCCGCCAGAATCTAAACAAGTTGAAGGCTGTGGTTACGCAGAAGTTCGTGAACGTTCGCGCTCCTTACGACCGTTACCCCAAACTCCTGCCGCGTCGCGCGTCATTGGCTGCCACTGGAAACGAAGCCGAGTTCCTTATAGACCCTACCGGCAACCGACGCTGGATTGTTGCCAATGTAGAATCAATCGACAATCCGCATACTGCGAACATTAACTATGAGGGTATTTATTCTCAGGTGTTTAGCCTCGTAAACAGCACATTCCAAACGTGGTTTTCTGACGAAGAGATAACGCTTATAAATGAGCGGAACAAGGAGTTCGAGCAGACTGACGAGACATATGAATATATTCTAACTCATTTCCGTAAGCCATCCGACACCGACACTCCACAGTGTCTCACCTCAACCGATATAAAGAGCCGCTTTCCATCGAACATTCTCACCAGTTCGACCAAGATTGGATTAGCCATGAAAAAACTGGGCTATGAGAGCAAACGTAGCAATAAGGGCCGTTTCTATCTAGTGGTACAAGTAAATATAAATGACATTGGCAAGAACGTGGTGGAAGATGCCGACGAAGACAATGGCAAGCCTTTCTAAGCACACTGTTTTATGTCTCTTACCTTTCATCGGGCATTCCTTTCTATGGGGATGCCCTTTTTATTATTACGGCGAAAGAGTGACACGGTGACACGTTTAGTGCTATTTCCCCAAACTTTTATAAAATAAATCAAATATTCTACACCCTGCTTCTTCTATCCTTTTTTTATTTTTTTCCGCGATTTTTAAGAAAATGATATAAAAGGTGTCACCGTGTCACTATTTTCAAGGTTTGTCGATCTGTAACCTATGAGCAAAAGTTGCCTATTAACAAGCGAGACGTTACGTTTTCCCATCTTTGACGTTGCGTTTACACTACTGCCACGTTGCATTTACAACGCGAAAAAAGTGAGTTTTTTATGAAAAAAAGTAGTGAAAAAGTTTGGCAGTTTGAGATTTTTTTTGTACCTTTGTATACAGAAAGATGAAGCTAATATTGGTGGAATCTTAAGCGTTCTTTACTTTTTTGTTTAACCTTAATAATTATTTACATTTATGCTAAGCTATCAGATTTATCAGAGCCAGCTGAAGGACAGTCCTTCGTTTGGCAAATGGTATTGCCGAGTGGTGAGCAGCGAGACCTTTCATATTCCGGAACTCGCTGAACACATGGCCAGTCACAACACACCGCTGAGCAAGGGCTTCCTGGAGGCAGTGCTGAAGGATGCTGTCAGTTGCATCAATGAGTTAACGCTCGACGGCAAGAGAGTTATTCTTGACAATCTTGTGTCGTTCGGACTCTCTGTAAAACACAAGGCGGGTGCCGCCACTGCAGACGATTTCAGCATTGCGAAAAATGTTGAATCAGTGGTGTTGCAAGCAATCGGCGTAGGGGAGTTTTCGAAGTCGATGTTGACAAAGGCGGCGAAGTTGCGTGAAAGCAGCAGCTACTCATCGCCTCGCACGCAAGCCGGTTCCACCGGAAGTGATTCGGAAACTCCGGGCACTGAGCCTGTTGACCCAGGCACTCAGCCGGATGATGACCTTGGTCAATAGCCCTTGGCTAAACTCTCTTATTAGGAAGCCGCAATGCGTCTTTACAAAGGACGGTTGCAGCTTCCTTTTTTTTAAAACCCAAGTTTCGAATGTGCTTTTTTGGGGGAAGTTAAGGAAGTTAAAGGGGGAGTTAAATGGGGAGTTATAAGGGGGAGTTAAAAGGCCAATAGTAAAAGCCTGGCTTAAACATACGTCATTTATCTTCTTTTGTCTCTTTTCAAAAGTTGAGTCATATTATTCTTGCACATTATTTATAAATTATAGCGTAGTCCGGAAGGGCTTTTGGCGTACGGACATACGGCTTCGGGGCGCAGAAGTCACACAATCTGGATGCGGCTACTGGAGTTGTTGCCGTCCTGGATGACCTGTATCCGTAGTTTTGGTTGAGCACACTGATTTCGTCTGCTCACTGTCATTGTTGATGGCGTCGATGAATGAGGTGTTTTCTCCTCCACCTTACGCAGAGCCTCCTCGCAGTCAGCCTTCTCCTTTTTCAGATTTATGTCGTCGGTCAGCCATGCAGTTTGTATTCCTCATCTTGTTCATCTCCACAGATCCGAGGCAAAGGAACATCGAACCGATACTCATCCACACGACGCAGTCGGAAGTGCTGTGTCCCTTATCCATCTGCATGATAATGAATGTCACAAACATCAGGACGGATGCCATATAGAAGCCTATCCCCTGTTGGCGGTGGGCATTAGCCTCATCCCCCTGTTCTCTCAGTTTCTTTGCTTTGTGAATACCTACGCATACGAAAGCCACCATCAGTGCGCAAGCCACCAAGGGCCATGCTGCAAAAAAGAATTCCTGTATCATAATCTCAATCATTAATTTGTTGTTTTTTGCACGTTAGACGAGGACAACGGCTGATTTACTACAAGAACTGGGGTGAATTCTTCCCCAAAATCCATATGACATCTGACGCTATGCAGTAGAGAAGAAGATGATGGCCGCTTAGAAATGCAAATAATCGGCGAAAAGTTTGGCGGATTGGAAAATAACAACTTTTCAGCATTTTCAGCCTCGAAAATTTTACACAACTCATCAATAATACAGAAAATTTCTGTAACTTTGTCCCTTGAAATCATTTGGTAGTCTCTTTTTATTATTCGTAACTATTTGATTATCACCTACAAAGATACGAGAATAAAAAAAAAAATGAGATTATCAAATTTTCTAAAGTATATTTTTATCCCGAACAGGGGTAAAAAGTAATGAGATTTTTTGAAATGCTGGACGGAGTGAGGATATAAAAAAATACCGCACTGCGGAACTGATAATTATCCAACCACATGAGCAGTGCGGTATTTGACAATAATATTTTCAATTACTTGTTCTTCAGCGAATTTATTATCAGAATAATTGATTTATAATGAGCTTTGTCGTCAGGATGAGCGTTGAGTAGTCGTTTTCTCACCAAAGTCTCTATCTTGTCAACCATCATGGCACGATATGCAGAAGACTCATCTATAGCATCGGTGTTGATCTCTGATTGCAGTCCAAAGTCGGATTTGTCACCAAAATTCCTTGATGGCTTAAGCAGTGTGGAAACAAATCCACGCCCTTTTTCTTCCTCTAACAGCGTCAGGTCGTAAATATGACGTTCTACAGTTCCTGTTTTGTCAAGACCATAGAGAGCTATTTCATCAACAGATGGAGCATATACAGATGCACCTTCAGCGAGAGAGGATGCACCCTTGCCAGTAATCTTCTTCATTGCTTTAGACATTTCTTGCAGAGATAGCCTCTGAAGGAGTTTGTCTCCTGCGGTTAGGCGGTTTTTGCCTTCTGTGTTTTGCCAAATGGCATTAAAGAGGTCATCGTAGTATTCACGTTGTGTGTATGGGTCGTTGCTGATGTGTGAACACAATAGCACTTTATTGTCGAGCCCGAATATTTTTCGTCCAATGTTTCCCTTCATGGTAAGCGACTTGTTAAGCGCCAATGGGAAGTTCTGTGTCAAATTCTTGTCGTCAAGCCAGTCGCTGTTCTTTATCTGTTCAATAACCCACATAAGTACTTCGTGCTGCTTCTTCCTGTCAACAGGCTTCCATCTTTTTTCAGGTGTCCCATCCTTTATTTCCGTCAGATAGATTCCACCAACGTTAATCAAAGCATTGTTAAGATACCTCAAGTATTGCGAGCAAATAGCCTCATATAGTTCCTGTCTGTGTGCTGTCGACTCGTCGTCATCAATCCAGTTATTAAGATTTTTAAGAATGTATTTCAAGTTTTTGATACCATATTCGCCAGCCTTGACAGCATCGTCACCAAGGTCTTCTTCAAGTGCACTTGGATCGTACCTAGAGTAAACCTGTTGTCTACCATATCGATATAGCGGATTTCCGGCTTTTTCATCAATCCATTTTTCCAATACTTTCGCCTCCTCTTCTACAGAGAGATTCCCCGGGATTGGTGAATACAACCATTTTATGGCATATTCATCGTACACGCCCATATCTGGTGGTGATAATCTTACCCCCTTGTCTCCTGGCTGTGCAACATAATTGAACCTTGCATAATCCATTATAGAGGGGGTGGTTCCATATTTCTGGGTAAAAGAGGCCGACCTCAATGAGTCTACAGGAAATACACTCGACGCAGACATATTGTGCATCAAGCCAAGAGTATGACCTATCTCATGGGCAAAAACATAAGCAAGCGACTCGTAAACGATTCGTTTTGGCATTTTTTTGCATCTCACGTCAGGATCTAACTGAGCAGTTTGCACGAAACGCCAGTTATTAATAAGTTTAATTACGTCATTATACACGAGTACCGTCGCATTAATAATCTCTCCTGTACGAGGGTCTACCCATGAAGGTCCCATGGCATTCTCAACACTTATTGGTACATATCTAATACAAGAATATTTGAGGTTGTCTGGATCAAAATTGGGGTCATCTTTCGGGAAATCCACTGCCTGCATTACATTTTTGAAACCGATTTTCTCAAATGCCTTATTCCAAATGGTTACTGACTTTTTCAATGGTTGTTTCCAATCTTCGGGAAACGCATCATCAATATACCACAAAATAGGTTTCTTAGGTTCAACGAGCTTTCCAGCTTTCCACGCTTCCATGTCTGACGGTTCGAGTCTCCATCTGTTAGCCAGTGCGTAGTCTTCAATTCCGTCATGTTTCATGGTAATGTTTTGTTTTTGTGTGAGGAACACTCCTATTCTTGTGTCGGCAATCCTTGGTTTCATCAATTCTTCCGGCAGCAGAAGCAGAGTGCGGTTTACCTTCACTGTAATCTTGCTTTTTGCCACTTCGCTTGTCATAAAGTTTATGGAATAATCGTAAGTAAGGTATGACTCTACCGTGGCATTATCATCAAACGACTTTATGTTTCCGAGTGCGCAAAGTGCAGGCTTATGGGTAGACTTAACGTCAAGAATGCTGAATTTATCTACAAGAGGTTTCAACAGAGCCTCATCGCCCATAAAAATGTCTGTCATCTCAAACACGACACTTGCAGAGTCTTTGCCCCATGCCTCAATTTTGTATTTTTTGAAGAATGGCTCGTTGTAGCTCCTTTTTATTGCTGTCGCGAGTTCCTTGTCACCTTCTGTGAGCGAATTAACAGTCTTTATGACTACAGAACTGTCGAGACGGCAGAACCTGATGTGTAACGGATCGGTATTTTTGTATCCAAGAGTAGCTATTCTTGAGTTGCCTGTTTCAGCTATTGTAGACGACAAAAGCACGTCTCGCCCGAGATATTTCACCGGCAATTCTGCATACAACTTCCCATTGAGTTTGTGTAGAGTCACAAATCCCCCCTCGGCAGTAGTTTTCCCTGGCTTGTCAAGCAATTTTTGGTACTGAGTTTTTTGAACTGTTTCTTTTTTTTCCCTGTGCTTTTCTTTCTTCTTGGCATCTACTGCTGTCGCGCCATTTAACAATAACGCGACAGCAAGTATTACCAATGCTAATTTGTTTCTTTTCATTGCATTAGTTTTATTTTTATTAATAATTATTTGAAGTCTTTATTTCCTATCTTCTTTATATCTACTCCTGCCTTTGTGAATGCATTTACAAGAAGTTCGTACTTCTTCCTAACAAGAGGATATTCAAGGTCCTCTGTCCATTCGCTCTCTGTGCGGTAAGCTAAAGACGCGACATATGCACTTATGTCGAGTGACTGACTTAATGACCAGTATACAGTGCTCCACTCCTCGTCGGTCTGAGGATTGTAAACAAATCCGTATTCCCTTGCCTTCTCTGTTGACTCCCAATACAAGTCGGCAGTATAGTCGCTTACTGTATAAAACTCCTGAGGTACTTCTACAGCCCCTGTTGTAATACAATAATTGAGGAAAACAGCTTGAAGATAATTCTTGAATGAACGTTTGTCATCAGATGTCATTTCTCCTACATTTTTAGTTATGTCGGATATTGCAATCTGATTGTCGATACATCGAGCCGGTACGTCTACCCATGATGACGACCACCAGTCTTCCACTAAGGTCTGCAACTTCCCGGTGAGCATGACAAATTTTGGCATGTTTTTCTTCAAGAATGACGTGTCGTACAAATCGAGCCATGTTATTTGTATTATGTCCAGCAAATTATTTACCCTTTCAGGTTCTATAGGCTCAAACTGGTATTCTGTGCCATTGTTTTCAACAAGAGACCACTTAAAGTCCTTTTCGCTGAAAACATACAGGAAGTAACTTCCATAAGTATCATAAAGCGACATTATCTTTGCGTCGGCCTCATTATTTCCACCTTGGGGCAAGGTGTAGTCAGACCCAGGCACTTTTACTTCTCCAAGTTCATTATCGTCGTTACAAGCTGTGAATGCTACAACAGCAACAATAAGTATATAAAAATATTTCAATGTTCTTATAGTTTTCATAATGTTCTCATTTAATTAATGTCATACACTTGCAGGACGTTTAGGCATTGCGGCCGACTCGTTCTGCCTTAAAGCGGGATTTTCCTGTATCACTTCATTAGGCAAAGGCAGTGTATACATCGGATCGTTATCCTTCAGCACGTATTTCTGCCATTCGTCCACACTCTTTGTCTTGTATAAATGCACTATTGACGGCATTCCATTTCTTCTAAGGTCAAACCATCTCACTTCGTCGAAGCACAGTTCGAGCCTTCTCTCTTTGACAATATCCTTAATCAAGGCTTCATTGCTTGTTGGACGTTGCGGGACATAGTCTTTATATCTGTTTTCACGCAGTTTTGTAAGGTCCTTCCATGCGGCGTCATCATTGTTTTTTCTAGCATAAGCCTCAGCGCGACATAGATAAGCCTCAGAAATCCTAATGGCGTTTGTCGGTGTTCGTTTGCTTCCTAAACGCTTCTTATACACGTTGCCGTTATAAAACCAAAGGACCTTTCTCATATCATTGTCGTCAAAAAGTCCAATAAGTTCATCTGACACCTTGAATCCAGGAAGCGAGCAAGTTGAATATCCATTACCATAGAGAAGCTCCACCTCAGAATAGTCGTAGCTTGCCATCGTACCGTTCTTTGCAGGAAGAAGAGTGTAGTTGGTGATAGGGTTGCCATTGTCGATGGCAGTGGTTGCAGCCTCAATAACCTTGTCCCAATTCTCCATCTGCAAATACACTCGGCAGAGAACAATGTTTACCGAAGGGATGTTGAATCGGAAATCTCCGCGCGTTTTGGGGTATTTACAAAACAGTTCCGACGACTCTTCAAGATCTCTCACAATCTGGGCATATACCTCTGCGACGGTATTTCTATCAAGTCCAGACGTATTCATGTCGGCATTAAGTTTCAATGGCACACCCAACGACTCTTTGTCTGTTTTATATGGTTTGCCAAAGATATTAACAAGCATGAAGTAGTAATATCCCCTAAGTGCAAGTGCCTCAGCCTTAACAATATCCATATCTTGGCGTGTTCCTCCCACGGCTTCTTCTATTCCATCGAGAACAGCATTTACTCCTACTATCCGTTCGTATGTCATGGCATAGCAGTCGTCATAATATGTCTTGTTCACATTCTGGTTCTCCCACATGTCAGGTTGCCATGTGAAGAAAGGGAATGCACTTACCGCTCCTTCATAATCGTTGTCAGGATCCCACATTGATTTCTCGTTAAGCATATAGTCGTCATCAAGCAGATAGAGCGTGTTATATAGTTTACCTGTGGGCGAGGGATAGCCCGAACCGAGAAGAAGTTCCTTGTAATCCGACACGGTTTTGACTATTACCTCGTCGCCCGATTCCTCGTTAAGGAAATCTGAACATGATGCCATTCCAATAATAACAAAGAATAGTATTAGTATATGTTTTTTCTTCATAATTTCGAATATTTCGTTATTATTTGTGTAAGACTTATTATTCATTTAGAACATGACTTTCAGCGACATTGTTGCCATTCGTCTTGCCGGCCAGTTTCCTGTCTCAGGATCTATGCCATTCCATTTGCTGTCAGACACCCATAAAAAAGGATTGGCGAGGGTGAACTTCAACTGCAGTCGCTTTGCGTATATCTTCGATAGAAATCTCTCATCGAAATCGTATGCAAGAGAAAGAGAGTTGCATCTTATAAAGTCGGTTTTTGCCACTCTTACATCTGAGTTATTATACATATCATATAACCAAGATTCGCTACTTTCTACAGAGCCTGTAGAGGGCAACTGTATATAAGCCAAGGATGTTGGTATTGAAGGTATGAGAGTATTGTCGCCAGGCTTACGCCATCTGCCAATAATGTCACGTGACACGTTTTGCTCTGGAGTTGGTATACCATAATTGCTTGACGTGTCATAGAGTTTTGGAAGTCGGCCATGTCCTCCCCATTGTATGTTAAACAAGGCATAGAGTGTGAATGCCTTATACTTGAACTGCATGTTAAGACCACCATTAAAGTCGGGAAGGAACTTACCTGACTTAACAAGATAAGCCCTTGGGTCTTCTCCGTTCTCTACTTCCATGTTTTCAAACTCAGGCTGACCGTTTGACTCATTCAGCCCCTTGAACTTATATGAATAAAAAGTGGAGTATGCTTCGCCATTTATACCAGCTGTTCCATTAATGTAGTCATTGAGGGTGTTGACACGTTGGTTCTTCTCAAGGGTGTTCTTGGTCACGCTGGTATTCAATGAAACCTGCCATGAAAAGTCTCTTGTCCTAATAGGCACTACGTTGACCACGAAGTCGTAGCCACTATTAGTAATTTCGCCACCACCCACAATAGCTTTTTGAACACCATTCTCGAAGGGTACGTTGCGTGATGTAAGCACGTTGCTGACCTTGCGGAAATAGTTTGCGATCATGTTTAACCTACCATCGAAAAAGGTGGCGTCGATGCCGAAATTGTAGGTTCTTGTCTTTTCCCATCCTAAATCAGGATATGGCAGCGAACTTATTGTCAGTATATAGTCGTTATAGTACTCATTTACTCCTCCATCCTTTGCAATCAGATATGGAGATACGGTTTCCACAGAGTTACCCTGGTATCCATAAGATGCGATGATGTCAAGGTTGTTCATCCAACTGATGTTATTTGCAAACTTTTCAGAGCCTATTCTCCATTTTGCTCCTGCCGACCATGTAGGCTCAAACCTTTTGTTTTTGTCCTGTCCGAATCGGTTTGACGCATCAAGACGCGCGTTGAGGTTAACTACATATCTATTGTCGTATGTATATGCCAATATGGCGTATTCGCTAAGTTTATTGTTAACTTTATTCAGCACAGTAGCTTCTCCCCTAACAAAAGGGTTTTCTTCTGGTTCATTCCATATTAGGTCAATATACTGAATAGGCAGATTGGCAAAAGTCTCGCCTCTATCCTTGAGATAGCCATATCGCTTGCTTGTAGTACCTCTTGTTTTCACTGTATTGGTCTCTATGCCTATCTGGGCTGTAATTCTATGTACGTCGTTTATCAGCTTGTCATATACAAGTGCATTGCGCACTGTAATGGTCGTGATGTCCGTGAAACCAGTCTCAAGAAGTCCGCCGAATGGCATTCTTGAGTACCCTATCTCCTGAGATGAGCTCGAATACGCACCGTATTCATATCCCCTAAGCGATGTGGCATAGAACGACCGTTCGGTTGCGTATGATTTGGTATCAGTAGACGAGCTGCTGTAGGAGAAGAGTCCCTGATATTCCAAGCCAGGCAAAATATTCCAGTTCACGCTAAGTGTAGAGCCCCATCTCTTTGTAATGCTTTGGCTTCCTGTATTATTGCGTTCATTGAGAATATTGTATTTATAACTGTTCTTATTATCGATAACTGTACTTGTCTCATCGGCCCATTTCTCATGATAATAAAGGGTTCCGTCTGCATTATATAAAGGTATTGCGCGACTTGTTCCGTATGCGTAGTTGAAAGGGTCTACGCCATAGGCAAAGCCTGTGGTCTTTCTGTAAGTGCCAGTGAGAAGAAGGTTAACCTTCAGTTTGTCGTTAAGAAGATTCATCGTTGTATTTGATGTGGCGGAGAATAGTTGGTTGTCATTACCTTTAGCTTCACCATTCTCTTCCGTAAAATTTAATGATGTACGATTTTGTACTACATTTGTTCCACCACTGAGGCTCACATTATGCTTGTGACTGAAGGAATTTCTGAACAAGGCAGAAAACCAATCGGTATTTAGATTGGACATTCTGTAATATTCCGAATCAAACTGTTCTTTACTAATGTTTTTGTTGAGGTAGCTTTGAAGCAGTCCAGCATAACCCACAGGCAGGATATTTGACGGATACGAGACCCTGTCTTCATACATTTCCTGTCCAAGTTGCATGATTTCTTGAGAGTTCATCTGATTATATAGGCCATAACCTGGACGCTGGCCTATTGTGAAATCGCCGTTATACGAAACAGACAACTTTCCGCTATTTGCCTTCTTGGTGGTGATGACGATTACTCCGTTTGCTGCCTCTGAACCATAAATCGCTGTAGCAGAAGGGTCTTTTAGTACTGTGATAGTCTCGATGTCACTTGGGTTCAACCATGATATTGCATTTCCTGCAAGTTGGGTGATATCATCATTATCCACAGAAAACTTTGTGTTTTCCTCTGAATTAAATGGCTGCGGGTCACGTTGCACAACACCGTCAACAACCCAAACTGGATTCTGGCTTCCTAATAATGAAGATGTTCCACGCACCCGAATTTTGGGAGATGCGCCAACCATACCTGTTGTCTGTTTTACCATCATGCCCGGCACCAATCCCTGCAACATCTGGTCTACTGACGAAAACGATTCTAGATTAAGTTCAGAAGCCTTGAGTGTGGTGGCAGCACCTGTAAAGTTACCTTTTACAGTATTACCATAACCCGTGACCACAACTTCGCTGAGCTGTTCAAAATCGTCTTTCAACATAATAGTCATGTTTGCTGAAACCTTCTTCCTTTGAGGAAGCATTCCGACAAATGAAACTTTCACAGCCATGTCTTCATACACATTTGACAGGTTGAAGACTCCATTTGCGTCTGTGATTGTCTGTTGTTGTGTGCCTTCAACTGCAACGGTAGCCCCAGGCACGGGATGTCCGTCATTGTCTGACAATACCATACCCTTAACTTCTTTCAGCATCTTTACCTGCTTACGGCTCACGTTTATGAACTTGCCATCGATATGGTATTTCAAAGGGTGGTTCCCAATGATGGCTTTCATAGCCTTGTCGACACTAGCATTCGTTATCTTCCCGGTCGAACGATATTTGCTTACGTCTTCATAGATAAAAATTACACGGAAGTCAGAAGCCTTTTCAATACGTTTGAAAAGTAACGGCAGGTCCTCGTTTCTGAATTCCATGGTGATACCTTTCTCCTTTGTGCCTTGCGACATGGAAGGCAAAGCAAGCAGGAGAAAAAACGCTACCAAGGTGGCAACGCGAAATCGTAATCGTCTTTCTCTCATATACAAAAAAATCTAAATAATTAATAATTCAATTTTCTTATTATACGAGACCATTACGAAATGGCTACCCTAAAGATGCATTTTTTTCGCAAAAAAAGAGGAAAAACATACAAGTTGTCGTTTATTTAGTAAAAAAACATCATTTAATCATGATTTTCCCATTATTGTAGACAGCATGTATGCGCTCAGTGCGATTAAGTATCTTTATGAAATGGTGGATATCCTGTTTTCTGTCTGCATAGAAATGCAGTTGTAACTTAGCGACATTATCGTTCTCAATATATATGTCTGTATTATACCATCGCCCAATCTCAGCCATCATTTCCTTCAATGTTACACCGTCGAAATAGAATAGTCCATCCTTCCAAAACACAGTTCCTTCTGCATCCACATTCTCTACATCCATGGTCTTGTCCACCGAAGCCTGCTGTCCCGGTGATAATCGCTTTTTGTTACAATTGTTGGCATTGCTCACTTCTACGCTACCTGATACAAGAGTGACTTTTAGTGGTTCAGAGGGATAGTTTCTTACGTTGAATTCAGTGCCCAAAGCCAATACATCCACTCCACGGCTTTTAACGATAAAAGGCCTAGTAGGATCCTTAGCTACTTTGAACAGTGCTTCTCCTTCAAGCTCAACCACACGTTCTTTATTACCAAAAGCCATAGGATAGACAATACGGCTATCGGCATTGACATACACTACTGTATTGTCAGACAAGATAACCTTAAACGACTTTCCTCTTGGTACACTTAGACTATGCCGTTTTGACGAGTATTTCGCGTTACGGTCATTGTCTGAACTGTATTTCGCCTCATGGTTTGATGCATCATAGACTAACGGAGCGTTTTTACATGCCATAGCAAGGGGGACGGATTCTTCTTGTCCAAACTCACGAATCATGACTGCTGTATCGGTTTCGCATGCCTGAAACACCTGAACGTAATGTTGCATCACATCCACCTTATTAATAAATAAAGGTTTGGTCGCAACATAAAAGATAACCATAATAACAGCTACTGCTGCGGCAATCCATGGCCAAAAACGACGTACGGTTGCCCTGTGCATGTCAAGACGACCATGGATTTTCGCGAGGTCTGAATCAACGTCAATATCAAGAGGATTATCACGTTTCATAAGCCCTATAGTTATGCCTGCAATATCAGCACAATCGTCGATAAAGTCATCATCGGTCAAAACACTTGAAAGAGCACTGTCATGCTCCATAATGTCCAATGCTTCTTTCTCAGAAACTGATATTTCAATGTCTTTTATCTCCATAAAATATAGTTGTTTAATGTAATAATAATACGGAATAGGTATTTTATTGGTCACCCTCCGAAGCTACATATTTTCTTATAATGCGTAATGCCTTAACAATATTTTTGTGTATTGCCGAGACACTTACACCTAATTCAGCTGCCACTTCCTTATATGACTTTCTTTCTAAATAACACGATTTTAGTATGGAAAGATTATAGTTTGTCAATAATTCCATCCCTTTTTGTATCTTTTCATACCGCATCTCCTTGTCCTTTGTTGTATCTTCGGTAAGACGTCCCGCAATGAGCCTGACAAAGTCTGCATAGTCCTTGCGCGAGTTTTGTTTGCGTATATGGTCAATACACCTGGTCTTTATAAACGATAATAAATAAGACTTGGCAGTACTTTCATCTATCTTCTCATAGTTACGCCAAAGATATTCAAAAGCATCACTTGCAATATCCTTACTAGTTTCCTTGTCTTTTACAAAATAGCATGCAAAATACACCATTTCAAGATACCAACTTCGGAAGAGCCTGTCAAATACGCTTTTTTTCTCTATATAATTCATGTTGTTTACCGTGAAAATGTTTCATCACAACCACCATTTGCATTTATGTTGTTATAATGACGGATCATGGACATGGTTAGGCTCTTTCTGAGAGTCTTGTATACATAGTATATTTCATCTTCGTGCACTACCACGAAGTTCATCATGCCATGAGGTATTCGTTTTGACTTTCTTTCTTCCATATCTAAGATGCATATAATTTTTGGGGTGCATTCGATGAATATCGGTGCAAAGATAAGCATTATTTTGTAAAACAACAAGGGAAAAGACTTTTTTCTTAAAAAGAAAGTATAGTTGTCAAGAAAGGAATTATAGGAGGAAAGAGATGGGAGGAGTATAAAGAGAGGTGGGAGCTCACTTGTCCTCTCCTTCCTTAGGGAAGCGGGGGATATGTTTCATTTCGCGCATGATGCGATATTGACGCTTTTTCATGTAGGGCGAGGGAGAGGCAGAGCTGAAACGGCGCGGATTGGGGAGAGTGGCGGCTATCAGGGCGCATTGTGAGCGGGACAATTCCTTGGCCCTACAGCCGAAATGACGCTCGGCCACTGCATCGGCCCCATAAATGCCGTCGCCCATCTCTATGGAGTTAAGATAAACTTCCATGATGCGCTGCTTGCTCCACATTATCTCTATTAGACTGGTGAAATAAGCCTCAAGCCCCTTTCTCACCCATGTTCGCCCAGGCCAAAGAAACACATTTTTGGCAGTCTGCTGAGAGATGGTACTGGCTCCGAGCTTGGGTTTGTCCTTACGCGTCATATTGCGCTTGGCAGCATGCTCAATGGCCTTGAAGTCGAAGCCATGATGGTCGAGAAAGCGCTGGTCTTCGCTGGCTATCACCGCCACGGGAAGAGACGGCGAGATGTCGTCGAGCGACACCCAGTGGTGGTGCATCTTAAGTGTCTTTCCTTCACTGGCCTGCTGGGCAAGACGAATGAACATCAAGGGAGTGAAATAAACGGGAATAAAACGTAACGCCACAACAGCAAGAATGGTGGAGCCGAAAAAAGCTACCACCATCCATTGTATGACAATTCTTACTCTGCGCAGTATGAATTTCGTAATAATCATCAGGAATATTGTATTATTGCAGTGTACCGTTTTGAGCAGCCTGAATCATCTCCTGGCTTGCATACATGTATACCTCTACGCGACGGTTCTGTGCCTTGCCGGCTGCTGTTGAATTGTCGGCAACAGGATTTTCCTCGCCAAGACCTTCAACGCTCTTTATCTGAGCGCTGGAAACTCCGAGGCTCTGGAGATATGAAGAAACGGCAGTGGCGCGGTCGAGTGAGAGTGCCTTATTCTTCTCTACGCTCTGAGCGGCAGTAGAGTTCTTCCATCCTGCATTGTCGGTATAGCCCTGAATGGCTACGTCGCAAGTGGTGTTGTTCTTCAGCACCTTTGAGAACTCCTGCAAAGAAGTCTTGGCAGCAGAAGCCAGTGTTGCCGAACCTGTAGTGAAGAGGATACCAGAGTCGAAAGTGACCTTTACGGCCTGCAGACCATTCTTGTCTGTTACAGACTCTACCTGTGCGTTCTTCACAGCCTCAGCCTCAGCCTTGGCCTTGTCCATCTTCTTGCCTATAAGAGCACCAGCACCAGCACCTACAGCTCCACCGACGGCAGCACCTACAGCAGTGTTACCAGCCAATTTACCTACTATTGCGCCAAGCAAAGCACCACCTCCAGTACCAATGGCGGCACCCTTTTGTGTGTTTGTACATCCAGAGAGGATGAGGCCCATACAAAGAGCCAGTGAAAATACCTTAATCTTTTTCATTTCTAAAAATATTTTTAATAGTTAAAGTTTTGATTTACCAAACAGGTTTTGGTTTTCGGGTTGCAAAGATAATGCTTTTTTTCTATAATGACATAAAATCATCTTGATTTTTTTCTTTTTTATACATTAATAATGTGAAAAGGAAAAAATTAGTCTATAAATGATTGCATTTATATATTTTTTTGTACCTTTGCACGAAATATCGAACATAACACCAAAAAAAATGGCAAAAGAATTAAAGGATTTGACAAAAAGGGCCGATAACTACAGCCAATGGTACAACGACCTGGTTGTAAAGGCCGATTTGGCAGAACAGTCTGCAGTAAGGGGATGTATGGTGATAAAGCCATACGGTTACGCGATTTGGGAAAAGATGCAACGACAGCTCGACTCGATGTTTAAGGAGACTGGAGTTCAGAACGCCTACTTCCCATTACTCATTCCCAAGTCGTTCCTTTCAAAAGAAGCAGAACATGTGGAGGGCTTCGCCAAGGAATGTGCCGTAGTGACCCACTATCGTCTGAAGGCTAAGGAGGACAAAAGCGGCGTGGAGGTAGACCCTGCTGCCCGCTTGGAAGAAGAACTGATAATAAGACCTACTTCAGAAACTATCATCTGGAACACTTACAAAAACTGGATTCAGTCGTGGAGAGACCTGCCTCTGATGTGCAACCAGTGGTGTAACGTGATGAGATGGGAAATGCGCACAAGACCATTCCTGCGCACAAGCGAATTTCTCTGGCAGGAAGGACACACTGCCCACGCTACACGCGAGGAGGCTGAAGAGGAAGCACAGAAGATGCTGAAAGTGTATGCCGACTTTGCTGAAAAATGGATGGCTGTACCTGTGCTGCAAGGTGTGAAAAGCGAAACAGAACGCTTTGCCGGCGCTCTCGACACATACACTATCGAGGCCATGATGCAAGACGGCAAGGCTCTGCAGAGCGGAACAAGCCACTTCCTTGGACAGAACTTCGCCAAGGCTTTCGACGTGACATACCTTAACAAGGACAACAAGCCTGAATATGTTTGGGCCACTTCATGGGGTGTTTCGACAAGACTTATTGGTGCATTAATAATGACTCACTCTGACGACAACGGACTCGTACTGCCTCCTCGTCTGGCTCCAATCCAAGTGGTGATAATACCTATTTCAAAGGGTGGCGAACAATTGCAAATGATTAGCGAGAAGGTGATGCCTATTGTTGACGAACTGAAAAAGAAGGGCATCAGCGTGAAGTATGACGACGCGGAAAACAAGCGCCCTGGATTTAAGTTTGCCGACTATGAACTGAAAGGTGTACCGGTGAGACTGGTGCTTGGAGCACGCGATCTGGAAAACGGCACCATAGAGGTGATGCGCCGCGACACTCTGGAGAAGGAGACAGTGGCTCTGGAAGGCATTGCAGACTACGTGGAGCAACTGCTTGAGAAGATACAGGAAAACATTTTCGAGAAGGCACGCAAGTATCGCGACGAGAGAGTATATGAATGTGACAACTACGAAGAGTTTAAGGAAAAAATCAAGGACGGAGGCTTCTTCCTCTGCCATTGGGATGGCACTGCCGAAACCGAGGCAAAGATAAAGGAAGAGACACAAGCCACCATACGTTGCGTCCCATTTGCATACGAACAGACTCCAGGAGTGGATATGGTGAGCGGTAAGCCTGCTAAGTGCAGAGTGATAATCGCAAGAAGCTATTGATAGAAAAAGGAGGGAGACTACTCGTCTCTCTCCCCTCTCCCCACTCGTCTCTCCCCACGATAAAACCTAACATCATGACCACCATAACTAAAAAACTAATATTCACATTGGCTATAGCCATAAATATCACGTCTTCAGCCGTGGCACAACAGCTACAGGCTTCGCTATCACACTATTCCACCGACGACGGATTGTGCTCTAATGCCGTATCGGACATTAAGCAAGACGGATATGGATATATCTGGATTGCTACATGGAACGGATTGTCAAGATTCGACGGATATGATTTTTATAATTACAAGACAGGAGGACAAAGTCGGGTTCCACTGCTACACAACCGAATAAGCGACATGCAGATTGATGCCATGCAAAATGTATGGTTGAGAATGTATGACGGAAGAGTGTTTATGGTTGACAGAAAGTCTGACAAAATCATTAACCCTTTTGCCGATGTACACGGATATAAAGACCTCAGGTCGACACACAAACTGGCTACAACACACAATGGTGACATTCTCATTCTTATGGACGGAGTGGGAATATACCGAATGCGCAGTTCAAGAAACGGCATCTCAAAACAACTCATCACTACAGAAAAAGCCAAACCACTGTCAATTGCTGAAGGATACAAAGACGATATCTGGGTGGGCACAGAAAAGGGTATATTCCAAATAAACTCAAGCAGCGAGAGCCTCGACACTGAAGGCATACTCGCAAACGAGACCGTACTGTGCCTCTACTCAAACGGATATAACATCTACGCCGGAACACAGTCGGGAAAAATCATGGAGTGTTCTTACGGTGAGGAGCCAAGACTGCTGGCAGACGTGAAAATGCCTATTTACACCATATTCAAAGACTCAAGGGCTTCCATTTGGTTTGCAACAGACAAACAGGGAATATCAAGACTTGACCTCACAACAAACCAGCAAAAAGACTACCAGCAGACAGTGGTCGTGCCGGAATATGACCAGCACATAGCAAAAGTGTCGGAAGTGGGAGGTACCGTATGGGTAAACATGAACCACGGAGGATTCGGATATTTCAACAGACAAAATGACTCTATCGAATACTTCCACAATAACCCGCTAAACCCATGGGAACTATCAAATACACTTGCATCCTTCCTCGCCCTGCCTGAAGGCATCATCTGGGAGGCTACAAGTCGAAAAGGACTCGAAAAGCTCGAGATCCTGAAAAAGAACATTAAGAGATTTCCTATCTTCGAAGGAGCTGAAGAAGGTAACCAAAATGAAATCAGAGCGTTATACTACGACAGGGAAAGACGTATGCTGCTCATGGCCAACAAAAAGGGTACGCTCATGATGACCGACGGAGTAAACAAAAGATACTTCAACACCATTGACCAAACAGGTGATTTCGGACGTGTCTATGGCATTGACAAAGACAAAAAGGGCAACTACTGGATAGCCACTAAAGGTACGGGACTCATAAAAATGACTCCTAACGGAAAAGGAGGTTACAGCTACAAGAGATACAGAAAAGGAAACAACTATAGCCTAAACGACGATAACACTTACTGCTCGATAGAAGATAACGAAGGTAACATCTGGGTGGCCACATATGGAGGAGGAGTGAACGTGATAACAAAAGACCGCAACGGTACTGAGATTGTCGTGAACTGCAATAACATGATGAAACATTACCCTGCCAACGAATTTAAAAAGGTAAGAACACTCGCACTCGACAAAAAAGGACGGGTCTGGGCGGGAACTACAGACGGAGTGATAATCCTTTCGCTCAAAAACCACAATATAAAGATGTTGCCGGTGGAAGACACAAAGGATGCAGAGAAAAACATGAACAGTAAGGATATCATTACACTCAAATGCGACAGAAAAGGCACCATGTGGATAGGCACCAACGGCGGCGGACTGAGCAAATGTCTCAACACCAACGCCGACAGCGACTTCCAGTTTGAAACATACGGCAACGCCGACGGACTGCCTTCGGAAGAGATAAAGAGCATCACTTTTGACGCAAAAGACATCGTATGGTTTGCAACTGACCACACCCTCTGCTCTTACGACCAAAAGAGACAGATATTCAGCACATTCTCAATACAAGACGGAGTAGACGACTGCATCTGTTCGGAAGGGGCTGCTGCTACCACAATAAGAGACAATATAATATTCGGAACTCTTGACGGATACTACTTCGTGGACAAGCACAAACTCACAAATGCGGGAAAGAGTACGCTGAAACTGAGATTCACCGACTTCTTCATCAACGATGAACTGATATCGCCACGATTCTCAGACCTGTATGACTACTATGTGCCAGACGCCAAAGAGGTGAAACTGCCTGAACACAACTCCATGTTTGCATTCAGGTTTGCTTCGCTCAACTACCAACTTCAACATCGAGTACACTACCAATACATGCTTGAAGGACACGACGAGCAATGGCATACGGCCACCAAGGAAAGGATGGCAAGCTACGCCAACCTTCCATCAGGTACATACACGCTCAGGGTGAAGGTTTCGCTACACGAAACACCCGACAAGTTTGAGGAGAAAGCCATCACCATCATCGTGCCTCCCACATTCTTCTTTTCTACGGCAGCTTTCTGGATATACATGGCGATAGGAGCCGCATTGGGCATCGGTTTTATGGCTTGGAGACAAAAAAGGATAAGAAACGAAGTTATGAGTGCAAATAAATCGTAAAAAATTCGAGAAACTATTGCATATACAACAATAATACATTAACTTTGCACTCAAATTAACGGACCGTATCTGAAAGATAGGGATACTCATCAAATAATTTAGAAAACACGAGATGATTTCTCCTGCCAATGGCGGGCCACAATAAGTCGGAAACGACAAAGCCTTAAGGCCGGTGGATTACAAAGGCGGAGAGTCACTCAAACCTTATTCGTTAAGGAGTTTTCATCATCTTCGGGTACGGTCTCTTTTTACCCCTTTACACATTATTATATTATTATAGAATATTATGTTTTCCGGAATCATTGAAGAATATGCAACCGTTGTTGACGTAAAACAAGACAGAGACAACATCGACATCACACTAACATGCTCTTTCACTCCCCAGCTAAAAATTGACCAAAGCGTGGCACACAATGGAGTATGCCTCACAGTGGTCAGAATAGAAGGCTACAACTACGTGGTGACCGCCATGAAAGAAACCTTGGACAGAAGCAACCTCGGACTACTCAAGAAGGGTGACAGGGTGAACGTGGAAAGGTCGATGATGATGAACGGCAGACTCGACGGACACATAGTGCAAGGACACGTAGACCAAACAGCTATCTGCACCAACGTGGAAGACGCTAACGGAAGCAAGTACTTCACCTTCAAATATGAATTTGAAAAGGATATGGCAAAAAGAGGATACTTCACCGTGGACAAGGGAAGCGTGACAGTGAACGGAGTTTCGCTGACCGTGTGCAATCCTACCAACGACTCGTTTCAGGTGGCAATAATCCCCTACACCTTTGAACATACAAACTTCCACGACATAACCGTGGGAACAAAGGTGAACATTGAATTTGACATCCTCGGGAAATATATCGCAAGACTGAAGGAGTTAGACTAAGGTTAATAAATCTAAAGCTCCTATAATACAACGAGGGAAAACAATGGATAATTTCTACTAAGATACAGAAAATATCGATTATATTTGGATATTTCACGATTTATTCCGAATTTTGCATCAATAAAAAAGGAATAAATCATGAACAAAAAGTATCTTTTTATTTTGTCGCTACTATTGCCGCCGGCCATGACCAATGCTCAAGAGAACATACTGGACATGACCACGGCAAGAGATGCGGACACTTCAAGAAAGTGGACCCTCCACGATTGCATAACACATGCTCTTAACAACAACATTACTCTGAAGAAAAACAATGTGGCCATACTCTCATCAAAAGAGGATGTGGAACAGGCCAAGGCTGCACTACTGCCTTCTCTCAGCGCGTCAACAAACCAGTCTATCGGATGGAGACCATGGAACGAGGCGGGAGTGAGCACAGTGGCCAACGGCACCGTAGTAAACAAAGTGAGCAAGACGTACTACAACGGCAATTACGCCCTGAACGCACAATGGACGCTTTGGAACGGAAACAAAAATCGTAACACACTAAAGCAAAACATATTAGAGGCAAATAAGGCCGAACTCGACTCTGCAACCAACGCCAATGCACTGAAAGAACAAATTGCAGAACTATACGTGCAAATCCTTTACCTCAATGAGGCCATAGAAGTGAACAGACAAAGCCTTGCCACAAGCATGAAAAACGAGGAAAGGGGAAGGATGATGGTGGAAGTGGGAAAAATGTCGAAGGCAGATCTCGCACAACTCACTGCACAAACAAAGCAAGACGAGTATAACATTGTGAACGCACAGGCAGAGACCGAAAAAGCGAAGATGCAACTAAAGCAGATTCTTGAACTACAAGGTGACATGACTTTCGACATCGTGATACCAGAAAAAAACGACCATGAGGCGCTGGCAAACATTCCTGCTCTACAAACTGTCTATGAACAAGCACTGGCATCAAGACCGGAAATTGCGGGAAGCCTGCTGAACATTGAAAGCCAAAAAATAGGAGTAAAAATTGCAAAGGCGGGAAAAATGCCACAGATTAACTTGACTGGCGGTATGGGAACAAGTACCACATCGATGAACAACCATGGAGGTTCTTACCAGCTAAAGACAAATTTCGACGCTTCTCTCGGACTCTCACTCAGCCTGCCTTTATTCGACAACAGGACGACAAAAACTAACGTCAACAAGGCTAAACTCGCAGTGATTGACGCAGACCTGGACCTACAGGACAAAAGGAAAACACTGTATAGCACTATTGAGGGATACTGGATAGACGCTAACACGAACCAACAAAAATTCAAGGCAGCACAGGCCAGTGTAGAGAGCATGCAGGCAAGCTACGACTTGCTGAGCGAACAGTTCAGACTCGGACTGAAAAACATTGTGGAACTCATGACCGGAAAAAACAATCTCGTTACAGCCCAACAAAACATGTTACAAAGCAAGTATATGACTATACTTGACATCCAGCTGTTGAAATTCTATAAAGGAGAGGAGATTTGAGGAGTTAAGGGCAACATTAGAAAAAAAACATTAATACAATATGAAAAAAATAAGCAAATTATGGTATATCGCAGCTACAGTGATCATTGTGGCAGTGGCTGCATGGATGCTCTCTGGAAAACAAAAAGACGTCCAAATACAGTTTAAAACAGAAAAGGCCGCAAAAGCGAATATTCAAAATAGCGTAACGGCTACAGGTACTATTGAACCTGTGACATCGGTGACCGTGGGAACACAGGTCTCGGGTATTGTGAGCAAATTGTTTGTTGACTATAACAGCGTGGTGAAAAAAGGACAGGTAATAGCCGAACTCGACAAGACAAACCTCATAAGCGAACTAAACACGTCGAAAGCTAACCTCGCAAGTGCACAATCATCGCTGAAATATGAAACCGACAACTATAATCGATACAAGACACTGTTTGACAAAGGACTCGTAAGCGCCGACGAATATGAAACGGCTAAACTCTCTTACGACAAGGCAAAACAAACCGTGGCAACGGCAAAAGAGTCGGTGGCAAAGGCTCAGACAAACCTCGGATACGCCACCATCACATCACCAATAGACGGCGTGGTACTCTCCAAATCGGTAGAGGAAGGACAGACAGTGGCTGCAAGCTTCAGTACTCCAGAACTTTTTAACATTGCCCAAAACCTTACCGACATGAGGGTGATTGCTGATGTAGACGAGGCAGATATCGGCGAAGTGAAGGAAGGTGCAAGAGTAACCTTCACGGTCGACGCCTACCCTAACGACACTTTCGAGGGCGAAGTGACACAGGTGAGACAAGAAGCCACCACCACTAACAATGTGGTGACATACGAAGTGGTGATAAGCGCTCCAAACAACGACCTGAAACTGAAACCGGGACTCACGGCTAACGTGACAATATTCACAGCCGAAAAACAAGGTGTGCTCTGCGTACCAAGCAAAGCTCTGAGATTCACCCCTACCCCAGAGACTGTGGGTAATATGAAGATACAAGACACCAATGGGAAAAACAAAGTGTGGACAAAGGAAGGCAACACCCTTAAAGCACACAACTTGCAGATTGGAATGAGCGACGGTATCAACACCGAAGTGCTATCCGGCATCAGCGAGGGCACCGTTATTGTAACCGGAATGGAAGAAATGGCCCAACAGTCTGAAGACATGGGAGAACAACAGGAAAGGTCGCCATTCGCACCTGGACCTCCTGGAAGAAAGAAAAAATAAATACGGGAAAGGACGGAATAAATTATGACAGACAAGAAAGTTGTTATAGAACTGCAGAACGTCAAGAGAGACTTCCTTGTGGGAGAAGAGACCGTTCATGCTCTCCGAGGCGTGTCGTTCAAAATATACGAAGGTGAGTTCGTTACCATCATGGGAAAGTCCGGCTCAGGTAAGTCTACGCTACTCAACCAATTGGGATGTCTTGACACTCCGTCGAGCGGAGAATACATTCTCGACGGAGTACCGGTAAGGACAATGTCGAGATCACAAAGAGCAGTGCTGAGAAACAGAAAAATTGGTTTCATTTTCCAAAACTACAACCTGCTGGCAAAAACCACCAGCGTGGAGAATGTGGAACTGCCCTTGATGTATAACTCGAGCGTGAGCGCACAGGAAAGACACAATAGAGCCATCGAAGCACTCAAGGCCGTGGGACTCGGCGACAGACTCTATCACAAGTCTAACCAGATGTCGGGTGGACAGATGCAGCGTGTAGCAATAGCTCGCGCACTGGTAAACAACCCCGCCGTGATACTCGCCGACGAGGCAACAGGAAACCTCGATACACGCACGTCGTTTGAGATTCTCGTGCTGTTTCAAAAACTGCACGCTGAAGGGCGAACCATCATCTTTGTCACCCACAACCCTGATATCGCCAACTATTCCAGCCGCAACATTATGCTTAGGGACGGAAAGGTGATAAGCGACGAAGTAAACAACAACATTATGTCGGCAGCAGAGGGATTAGCGGCGTTGCCGGCTTCAACTGACGAATAACTATGAATTATACCAATCTTTTAAAAATTGCACTAAGGGCCATCGCTGCAAATAAGACACGGTCGTTCCTTACGGCACTCGGAATAATAATCGGTATCGCGTCGGTCATCACTATGCTTGCCGTAGGACAGGGTACCAAAATGAGCATACAGGCTAACATTGCCGAAATGGGATCGAACATGATCATGATTGGACCGGGAGCCGACAGAAGAGGTGGAGTGAGACAGGACGCATCGTCGATGGAAACCTTAAAGATGACAGACTACGAGTCTATTAAAGACGAGTGTACATACATCAAGGCCATCAGTCCCGTAGTAAACAAAAGCGGACAGTTTATCTACGGCAACGAAAACACGCCTTCCACCATTTATGGCATCAACCAAGACTACATGGAAATAAGACAGCTGAACGTGGCCGACGGAGAGATGTTCACCGATGCTGATATCAAGACTAGCGCAAAAGTGTGTGTGCTCGGACAGACAGTGGTAGACAACCTCTTCCCTAATGGCGGCGACCCAATTGGCAAAGTGGTGAGATTCAATAGCATACCATTCCGCGTGGTGGGAGTGCTGAAGAAAAAAGGCTACAACTCTATGGGTATGGACCAGGACGACCTCGTACTTGCTCCATATACCTCCGTAATGAAGAGAATACTTGCACAGACATATCTCGGCGGCATACAATGCTCTGCCATAACAGAAGGGGTGACAGAGAAAGCCACCGAGCAGATTACCAACATTCTCAGAAGGAACCATAAGCTTAAGGACGCAACAGACACCACGCCTGCCGACGAAGATGACTTCAACATCAGGTCGCAGGAAGAACTCTCGTCGATGATGACATCCACCTCCGACATGCTCACCATACTGCTCGGATGCGTGGCCGGCATCTCCCTCGTCGTGGGCGGTATAGGCATTATGAACATCATGTATGTGAGCGTTACCGAGAGAACAAGGGAGATCGGACTGCGAATGAGTGTCGGGGCAAGAGGCATCGACATTCTCAACCAGTTTCTCATCGAAGCCATCTTGCTCAGCGTAACAGGCGGACTGATAGGAGTGACACTTGGATTGGCCGCTTCCTATGGCATTAACACCATGGCTCACTGGCCTATAGCAATAGAGGGCTGGACCATTCTCATGAGCTTTGCCGTCTGCACTTTTACTGGAGTCTTTTTCGGATGGTATCCTGCAAAAAAAGCTGCCCAACTCGACCCAATAGAAGCATTGAGATATGAGTAAAAAAACAGAAATAGCCTTACACATCATTGCATGGATGATAATTTTTTCCACACCATTGATGTTCACAGGACGAGACGTAACGTTTGACGTGCGACGCTATATCTTCTTTAGCGTCGCACCTCTGACTCTCGTCATTGTCTTCTACCTCAACTATTTTCATCTCATAGAAACCTATTTTCTCAACGACAAGAAAAAACAATTTGTCATCATCAACACAATACTCATCATTGCACTGGGGTTCGCAGTACACTACTGGATGAACTATTGCATTGATTTGTTTAAGCCCGAGGACTTTGCACACTCAAGAAAGGCTAAGGGCTCCGGACCTATATTGGGGTCATGGGTATTCTCGCTCAAAGACTCTTTCAACATGACTCTCTCATGTGTGGTGGCCACAACAATTCTAATGGCTAAACGGCTGCATGAGACAGAGAATGCAAGGAGAGAGGCAGAGAACGCAAAGACAGAAGCCGAGCTAAAAAACCTAAGGGCACAGATAAACCCTCACTTTCTGCTCAACACACTCAATAATATTTACGCCCTCACGGCTTTCGATACCCCAAGGGCACAAAAGGCCATTGACGAACTGAGCCGGATTTTAAGACATGTGCTTTACGACAACGAGAAAGGGTTTGTAAGCATTTCTGAAGAAGTGAAGTTCATCAGCGACTATGTAAGCCTTATGAGAATCAGGGTGGCTGCAAACGTGGACATCAAATTCAACATCCATATTGACGAGAAATGCCAAGCTTTTGTAGCGCCCATGATATTCATCTCGCTCGTGGAAAACGCATTCAAGCATGGCATTAGTGCAACGCAAGACAGCTTCATCGGAATAGATATCAAGGCCGACGACAATAAAATAGAGTGCCACATAAGAAACAGTAACTTCCCCAAGCCCCAAAACGACCATAGCGGCCATGGCATAGGACTGACACAAGTGGGAAAAAGACTTGAACTGATATACAAGGACAAGTATAAATGGGAAAAATGGACAGACAACAACGTGTATAATTCAAAAATAATAATATATGACACTAAACTGCGCAATTATTGACGACGAGCCACTGGCAGTGGAATTATTGGCAAGCTACGTGAAACGTACTCCCTTCCTTAATCTTACAGGAGGATACAACAGTGCTATTAACGCTATGAAAGAAATAAGGGAGAAACCGGTAGACATTCTTTTCCTTGACATACAAATGCCAGAGCTAAGCGGACTGGAGTTTGCAAAAATACTGCCTAAGGACACTCGAATCGTGTTTACCACAGCCTTCAGCGAATATGCCCTCGAAGGATATGAAAGCGATGCTTTGGGCTACCTGCTCAAACCTATCAGTTACGAGAAATTCCTTAACGTAGCAAAGAAAGGACTCGACTGGTATACTAAAATACAGAAAATCAATAGTTACCGCAACGATCGCTTCATGTTTGTAAAAAGCGACTACAAACTCATAAGGGTTGACTTCGACGACATCATTTACATTGAGGGACTGAAAGACTACGTGAGGATATTCCTTGAAAACGGAGAGAAAATCATGTCGCTGATGAACATGAAAACTCTCGAGGACTTCCTGCCGGCTCCTGAGTTCATGAGAACACACCGCTCGTATATCGTACACACCAACAAGGTAAAACTCGTTGACAGAATGAGATTTGTCTTCGGCGACACTTACATACCTGTATCAGACAGATATAAAGATGCGGTGAGCGACATTCTTGACAAATATACCTTGGTATAAGAATAAGGGGAAAACTTTGAAAATGAAAGACGGAAACAAAAAAAGTGAAGCGCAATGCTTCACTTTTTTGCGGTGCGTACGGGACTCGAACCCGTGACCCCATGCGTGACAGGCATGTATTCTAACCAACTGAACTAACGCACCAATGTTTACCCATAAAAAAAATTGCGGTGCGTACGGGACTCGAACCCGTGACCCCATGCGTGACAGGCATGTATTCTAACCAACTGAACTAACGCACCTTGGTTGGTTTCTTATTTGCGGGTGCAAAGGTACGGACTTTTTTTCATTCTACCAAATTTTTTTGTAAGAAATTACAGAAAAAACTGCAAAAACACCGCATTTGTGTATTTTTGACCATCAAAAAGCCAGTCGTCAAGCATTTTTTCGCCTGTAAAACCTATTGAGCGGAACATGTCGAGCACTTGATGATTGTCCTCTGCTATTACCACATAAATCTGATGGAGATGTATGATGCTCCTCGCATAGTCGAGCAAGTGCATCACCATCGCCCGGGCATAACCTTCTCCCCTAAAGCCTTTCCTCACCACAATGCCCATCTCCGCCCTGTTATGGCGTGGTTCGAAGTCGTTGAGGTCTGCTATGCCTACCACCTCTCCTTCCTCGTTTTCAACTATTAGACGCAACTGGCGGTCGGCATAGATGTCGCACTGGCTGTTTGCTATATAATCATGGAGTAAATATCGGGAATAAGGCGAATTGCTATAACCTACAGTCCAAAGGTCGAGGTCATTTTCTATCTCATACAATACATCGAGGTCTTCGGGTTCTATAGCACGTAATGTAACTTTCTTCATCTTATTATTTCACTTTGGGTTATTATGGAAGATGTGGATGGCTGAAATACTCCAAGGGAAATGTTTCTCATATGGTTGTCGCTGACAAAAGAGAGCATAGAGCCATAGTCAAACTTCTCGGGGTCAAACACCACGGTCAATGCCTTTCCGGTTTCATCGCTGAGCCTGTCTACATAAGACGACACCTCATTAAGACTGGAACAGATGCACAGTGTGGCCTCAAGGCCGTGTTTGTTGCTTATCTCACGACAAGTGGCTACCATGGAGCCAGAACCGACAAATAGCATTGGACCTGCGGTCAAGCCATTGTTTCGTCGGGCAAAGCCCAACGACATCCTCATACGCTCGGTAAGCATGAGAAGCAATGCAGACGATGCTTTCACTATGATGGCTGTCTTTATCGGAATGGAGATAAACAGTCCGAGATGGGAGAAATGCTTTCTGAAAAAGATGTGCATGGCCTGATAGAACACATGGACATAACGGAACGAAGACTTATGGGTACTCTCGCCCTTATAGTGCAATATGGTCTCAGGCACATACCAGTTGGTGGCGCCTGATTTCAAAATGCGGTAAGAAAGGTCGATGTCCTCGCCATACATGAAATAATCCTCGTCGAGCAGTCCTACCTTTTTCAGTACGCTTGTCCTCAACATACAGAAGGCTCCGCTCACCACCTCTATCTGCTGTGGAGAATCCCATGGCAGATGACCAAGGTAATACCGTCCAAAACGACGACTATTTGGAAACATCCCGCACAAACCACTGAGTTTGTAAAAGGCAGTCATGGGAGTCGGCACACCACGTCGCGACTCAGGAGCCACCGTACCGTCGGCATTCAGCATCCTCACACCCGCCGACCCAGCCTCAGGATGGCTATCGAGAAAACTTATCACTCCCTTCACGACAGACTCTGACACTATTGTGTCGGGATTGAGCAACAATACATATTCGCCACGCGACTGTCGAATGGCAATATTATTGGCCTTGGCAAAGCCGAGGTTATGGAGATTCTCCACTATTCTTACTTCAGGATGGTACTGGCGTAACAAAGTCACTGAATTGTCGCGCGAATGATTGTCAACCACTATCACCTCACTGTCTGTTCCTCTCAAAGCGTGACTGAGACTATCGACACACTGAAGCAGATAATGGCTTACATTATAGTTTACGATAACAACAGATAGCTTCATAACTGCAGTTCTGAGGATTCTGTCTGGCAGCGTCTTTCACTTGGGAAAACGAATGCCATGGTGATGAGACAAATGATGGCCAAATAACCAAAGGTTGTCTGCATAAACAGGTAATACAAAAAGGTATTGGCAAGCATGAGGCCTGAGACAACACAAAGGCGAAGCGATGCAAAACCTGTGTATCGGCTTTTATCGGCCTGCAGATTACGTATGACTGCAGGAAACTTAAAGAGGCGTAGTGATAGTGGCAGTCCTGCTACAGTGAGTAGTTCGAGCGCCATTGTCACATAGTATTCTGTCACCTCATTGCCGGCAAGAGTACCTGGCAGGATTACATTGGTCTCAAAAACAGCCACCACTATCAATGCGGCTGCAATCGGAAGCCAAAACAACAAATGGAGTATTTTCTTCGTTCTTTTCATATTTTTTTCAAAGTTGTATCGTCATCCCTTCATCGGTGTCCTGTTCAATATCGAGCGTCCGAGAGTTACTTCATCGGTATATTCCAGTTCATTGCCTACGGAAATTCCTCTGGCAATCACAGATACCGATACATCATGTTTCTCAAGACGGCGGGAGATATAGAAGCTTGTGGTATCGCCTTCCATTGTGGATGAAAGGGCGAGAATGACTTCCTTCACACCTCCCTGCCCTACCCTCTCGACAAGACTGTCGATATTCAGGTCTGACGGTCCAATGCCGTCCATTGGTGAGATGATACCACCGAGCACATGGTATAGTCCATGAAACTGCTGTGTATTCTCTATTGCCATCACGTCCTGCACATTCTCCACGACACATATCACAGAAGTATCTCGACTATGGTCGGAACACATCGTGCAGACATCGGTGTCGCTAATGTTATGACACACCTTGCAGTACTTCACGTCGTGTCGCAGCCTAATTATGGCCTCTGCCAGTGAGTCTGCGGTGTCGGTGTCTTGGCGGAGGAGATGAAGAGCCAATCGAAGGGCTGTCTTGCGCCCTATGCCTGGAAGGCGGGAAATCTCGCCTACGGCCTTTTCCAATAGCGATGACGGGTATCTTTCCATAGGCCTACGACTCTATTTCGCTTAGTTCCAACCAACGCATCTCCTTTTCCTCCAGCTCTTCCTTCAATACAGGCAGGCGGCGGCTTTTCTCTGTCAGTTCGTCCACTGACAATGTGCCGCTACACAGCTGTTCTTCTATCTGTTTTTGCTCTTCTTCCAAGTCTGCTATATCCTTTTCGAGCTGTTCAAACTCCCTTTTCTCCTTATACGACATTTTTCGTTGCGTGTCTTTACGATAGGCAGCAGGCATTTTTTTCTCTTTCGGACTTCCCTCAATCTTTTCGTCCTTTGACTTCAGTGCCGACCAATCACGGAACTGCGTGTAATTGCCGGGGAAATCCTGTATCTCTCCATTTCCCTTGAACACAAGCAGATGGTCTACGACGCGATCCATAAAGAAGCGGTCGTGGCTCACCACTATCACACATCCCGGGAAATCTTGAAGATACTCCTCAAGCACGCTCAGCGTGGTAATATCGAGGTCATTGGTGGGCTCATCGAGTATGAGGAAATTAGGGTTACGCATGAGCACCGTACAAAGATAGAGCTTTCGCCTCTCGCCACCGCTGAGCTTCGCAACATAGTTGTACTGTTGCTCAGGGGTGAAGAGAAAATGCTGAAGCAGTTGGGAGGCTGTAAGATGCCGCCCTCCTCCTAAGTCTACATAGTCGGCTATGGACGTAACGACATCTATCACTTTTTGCTGTTCGTCAAACTGTAGTCCTTCCTGTGAGAAATACCCGAATCTTACGGTTTCGCCCACCACTATTTTGCCAGTGTCGGGTTTCTGATGTCCGAGCAGCATCTTGATGAAGGTAGACTTTCCTGTACCGTTGTTACCCACGATGCCCATTTTCTCATATCGGTTGAAGTTATAGTAGAAATCTCTGACTATCACCTTGTCGGGCTCAAAGGTTTTCGAGATATACTGACACTCGAAAATCTTGCTTCCGATATATACATTTGACGACTTCAGTCGCATCTGGCGTTCTTCAATGCGCTGTTGTGCTACCTTTTCCAGTTCATAGAAAGCCTCTTCGCGATACCTTGCCTTGTGTCCGCGTGCCTGTGGCTGCCGCCTCATCCATTCAAGCTCCGTCCGGTAGAGATTGTTGGCCCGGGCTATCTCTGCACGTTTAGCGTCAATGCGTTCCTGACGTTTCTCCAGGTAATAGGAGAAATTGCCACGATAGGTATAGACAGTCCTGTCATCGAGCTCCACTATCACAGAGCATACACGATCGAGGAAAAAGCGGTCATGTGTCACCATGAGCAACGTCTTATTGCCACGATTGAGAAAACCTTCGAGCCACTCTATCATCTCAAGGTCAAGATGGTTGGTAGGCTCGTCGAGTATGAGCAGGTCTGGCTCCGTTATCAGCACGTTTGCCAGTGCGACGCGTTTCTGTTGTCCGCCGCTCAGTTGTCCCATAGGTTGTGTGAGGTCTGTTATCTTCAACTGTGTGAGTATCTGCTTGGCACGCAGTACTTTCTCATCCTCACCATTATGGTTGAAGCATGCGTCGATCACCGTTTCTGCCGGGTCGAAATGAGGAGTCTGCACGAGAAAGCCCACCTTTATGTCACGACGGAATATCACACTTCCGCTGTCACACCCCTCTGTCCCGGCAATGACCGAGAGGAGAGTGGACTTTCCAGTGCCGTTTTTGGCAATGAGACCCACCTTCTGTCCCTGCGCCACGCTGAAGCATATATTCTCGAAAAGCAAGAGGGCGCCAAACGACTTTGTCAGATTACGCACTTCAAGCATAGGAGTTTCCTGGGCCATTGTCAGTCTTGGCCCTCCTTCAGCTCCTTGTTTATTTTCTCTATGTATTCGAGCAGTTCGTCACGTCCCTGTTTGTTTTCGCTCGACGTGACTATGTATGGTGGCAGTTCCTCCCACGTCTCAAGGAGTTTTCGCTTGTATTCCTCCACGTTAGTGTTCACCTTTCCCTGACTAAGTTTGTCGGCCTTTGTAAACACGATACAGAAAGGCACGCCACTTTGTCCGAGCCAGTTGATAAACTCCACGTCTATGGCCTGAGGCTCCAATCTCACGTCAACCAACACAAACACCGACACGAGTTGATGTCGCTGTAGTATGTATCCCCTTATCATTCTGTCGAGCTTTGCAATCTCGGTTTTTGAGCGCTTGGCATATCCATATCCAGGAAGATCGACAAGATACCATTCCTTGTTGATAATGAAATGGTTGATAAGCAATGTCTTTCCTGGCGTGGCTGATGTCTTTGCCAGTTTTTTATTTCGGCAGAGCATGTTGATCAGGCTTGACTTGCCTACATTCGAGCGTCCGATAAAGGCATACTCAGGTTTTGTGTCGGCTGGACACATGTTTACGACAGGGGCAGAGATTACAAATTCAGCTGTCTTTACTTCCATAATCAGATACCCAAATCGTCTATTTCCTTTATCTCATCCTCATCAAACCACTTCTGCAGTTTTTCCTTGGCACGGTCTTTTATCTCCGGCTCCACATTCACCCAAACCTTGCGCAGCACATAAACCAGCACGCCAAGGTCGTCGGTAAGGCCTACGATTGGTATGGCGTCGGGTATGGCATCCAGTGGACTTATCATATATCCCAACGCACCAATGATTAGTGCCTTGTCCGTCTTTGAAACTTTATCACTCTGCAGCGTGTAGTAAAGTATCAGCGCCGCATAAACCAGTTTTGCGCCAGCTCTCTTTGCTATTCGTGAGATCTTGTCAACGAAATCGCTTGCCGAGAACTTATTGGCATAACTCATAAAATCAGGTAATTCCATAACTTTATTTTATTTATAATTCAACATTCATAATCCTTACCACCCGAATGCCTGTAAAGGTCTTATGCCTTGCAAGATAAGCCCCGAGAGGTTCTGTGTCCTCCACCACTTTTTTCTTTGTCATGGAAGCATGCAGAAGGTGTAGCCCGTCTTTCTTCCAAATGGCAAACCCCACATGTGCTATGTCAAGGCCTTGCTTTGATGTGGTGATGGCAATGATGTCGCCGTCGGATATTGCCCGTCTCGTCTCCGGCGAGTCCTTCACCAGATGCTTTGGTATGTAGTATGCCTCCATACCGTCCAACAGTCTTTCGTGTCGACGTATTTCGGCCACCATCTCCGGGTGTTTCACCAGCATGGCGTACTTGCTGGAGTTGTCGCCCATGAAGCGCAGACGCAGTGTCTGTCTTGCCATAAATGGGGCGGCGGCATGCTCCACTTCTTCCACTATTCCTTTCCTTGTATTGTCGATTATCCATTCTGAGAAATAGTGTATTCGGCTTGTATAGCCAGATATCTTACCTCCTCGATACCTTATGGTACGCAACAGCGAGAGATAGTCGCCGAAGCGATATTTCTTTTTGGCTGAACAAAGAGCCAGGGCAGTGACATTCTCCACCAGTGTGGTGCAGTCAAGCTGGCGCGTGTTAACAACGAGGCGCTCAGGATCGGCCACCTCAAGCGTGTGAGCCACGTAAGGTTTACCTATGAGTCTGCGGGCGAAAAAAATCACCTTATTGTCGCTAGCCTTAAGAGCCTTTGACTCTCTCAGCAGACGCTCCACAAGGACGCTGTCGGCTGGAGCGTATACTGCATTCCTTTCGGCTGACAACACTTTCTGGCTACATAGTACTACCAGAAGACTACACATTATTATATATATATAGTTTCGCATCCTATTATTTCGTTTTCTTTTTCCGATACTTGTCTTTCACCCCGAAATTCATTCCGAGATAGATATTCAGACTCCCGAATATATGATTGGCCGAGAATCGAGACTTGTGGTAATTGTAGCTGTGGAGTATCACATTTGCACCAGTATACCACCTCATGTTGTTATACACGAGACCAAATCGGCCTATGCCGTCGAGATTGAAGTTGTTGAACGTGAATCCCGACTCATCGTCCTCACCCACATTGCCTGTCGACTTCTTGTAAGCAAGTGCAACCGACACGCTGGAACAGAACAGCCAGTTTTTGGCAAACACCCAATTATAGGCATAGCCTGCAGACATGTTAATGTCGTAATATTTAACACTATTGAACATCAGCGAACTGTCTATCCTAACGTTATCTATGCCCACTTTGTCTTCCACCACACGACTCAACTTATCGTGGTCAAGGTCAAGGCTCTGCTTTGTATATCCTATACCGGCAAGCCACGATCCACAACTGACCTTCTGTATTGTGCTCTGTGAGAACGCCGCCGGATATGAGAAGCGGTTGTGGTTGAAAATGTAGTAGAGGTTGAATCCTGTGATACCCACGTTCAATCCGTCGAATTCCACATTCTTCAGTTTCGACACGTCCACTCCTTCGTCGAAACAAGCCTTCCTTATCTTGTAGTCATTACCTGTACGCCTATAGAACAGGTCGACGCCTATTTGCGAACTGTATAGACTGAGAGCGAACTCTTTTTTCAGCTTGTTGTCCTTCACGCCAATGTTCTTCAGTTCGAAGGTATATCCAAGAAACAGCCATCGCCATCCGAAATAAGGTCCAACCCTCATGACCACATCAGGCGAAAGCATCACCTCCTGTCCGTTGCCGCTCCTGAGCCAATACATGTCGAGATTATAGGTTGTCTGCACCATAAGAGCATAATTATAATGCTGAGGCTCTATATAGGCAGTGTCGATGGCACTGAAACCACGAACGGTCTTGCGAATTGAACCTATGGTAGACGAAGTCTCTACCCTTGTAGTGTCGGCAGACTTTGCCGTGGCAATAGCCGACACCATACAAAAGCACATCATAATCATCACGCGCCATAGCGTAGAAGTACCTTTCGTTACCATTGTCAAAACCACCACTCTTTTACATCAGAACTTACCTAATATTCTGTCCATCACCCAATTGACGGGAGTGGCCGACACACTTGTACACGTACACACACCTATTCCCTGCAGATGTTCTATCACACTCTTTATCAGAGGATACTGAACATAAGGCGGATTAGGCACCGTGATGGCCTCTGTTCCATCAAGAGTATGCAGATATATGGGGTCGTAGTTGAACACCGAGAAGCTCACCTGCCCCTTGTCGCCGATGACTTCTATTCTGTCTTCCTTTGCCGACTCATGAGCCACGAAACACCACGACCCACTTCCTGGCAGTCCGCTCTCAAACCGGAAGCATGCGCTCACCGAGTCCTCCACTTTATAAAGGTTTGCACGGTTGGCACATATACCGTTGGCCTCCACAATCACGCCAAACATCTCCTGTAGCAAGTCAAGCTGGTGAGGGGCCAGGTCGTAGAAATATCCTCCACCGGCAATGTCGGGCTGAAGGCGCCAAGGAAGGTTTTCGGAATGAGTATAGTCAAGGTCACGAGGTGGTACTGCAAATCTCACCTGCACGTTCATCACATTGCCTATGGTACCGTTGCAAACTATGTCCTTCACCTTTTGGAAATATGGCAGGTAGCGACGATAATAAGCCACGAAGCATGGAACATGGGTCTCCTCGCTCACACGATTGATGCGGGCACAGTCTTCATAGGTGGAAGCCAGCGGTTTTTCTACATATACAGGCTTGCCCGCCTTCATGGCCATTATGGCGAAGGTGGCGTGACTCGACGGTGGAGTCGCTATATATATGGCATTTACGTCGGGGTCGTCGATAAGTTCCTGAGCATCGGTATACCACTTGTTGATGCCGTGTTTCTCAGCATAACGTCGGGCATTTTTCTCGCTTCGGCTCATCACCGCCTCAACAGTAGATCCAGGCACTTCACTGAACGCCGGACCGCTTTTTTTCTCTGTCACTTCACCGCATCCGATGAAGCCCCACTTCAATATTTTCATAATAAGTATTAATAATGTTGGCAAAGATAACAAAAAATCACTATCTTTGCAACTCTAAAAGAAAATAAAAACATAAAAAAATGGAAAATAACAACGAAGAAGCCCTTTTTAGGGGTCGTAGCTCACGTTCTTGCGTAAGAATGGGCTGCAGATTGTACTTATCTAACTTTCGGAGAATCCTAAAGTCATCATGGATTCCGGCATTGCTTTTCGCCGTTTGCAATAGCGTCGTCGGCACCATTGCAGTCATACAATATCCGCGTCTCAACCTTAATGCTTTCGTGCATCCTCAACAAATGCCTGCATTATTTGATGACTATTTGGCGGTATTTACCATTTCTGCCCTAGCATTTCTCATTGGCGGACTTATGGAAGTGGCTACTTATTCCTGCTCGTTCAGACTGCTCGACCGTCACCGCGAGACATCCACTATCCCCCAGCCTACATCGTTTTTCTCTTTCTCACGGCAATGGGCATGGCGCTCACTGAAGGGATTCCTCTCTACGGCTCTGACGGCAGTGGTTATCACGGCCATTGTAGCTTTATTCTATTACGCGCTCCTGACCTTCATTAACAAGGTGGGTGGAAAGGATCTGATCCCTCTTTCCTTGACTTGGATTCCCACACTGCTCACACTCTTTGGTCTGCTTCCGCCACTTCTTTACATGAACACGAAATATATTCTTGACACAAACGTGAAATTCTGGTCTTCAGCAGTGTCAAGCTACATGGTTGGACTGCGCCACTGCGGACAACTGATAGTCGTGCTGCTTATGGCATTTGTCATAGTCATTATCGTGTCGTCGATACTATCATTCCCGGCCATTGTCGTTGCAACGGCAAACTTCCAGGCCAACATCGGATTATTATACGGCGACCCTCTCGGCATGCCTTCATACATCATTCCGCTCACAGCAGTCGTCATGGCCTTTGCCGGTTTCGTGGAGGTTATGACACGCCTTGTGGTCTTCTATACGGGCTACTATGCCTATGGTTCAATAGAAGTACAGGAAGAAGAGAAGAAAAAATTCAACAAAGACATACAAGATACATTATAAATCTACAATAACATTATATAATGAAACGAATACTATTTATTGATCGCGACGGCACTCTAATCGAAGAACCAGCCGACGAGCAGATTGACTCTTTCGAGAAACTGAAGTTTACACAAGGTATGTTCAAAAACCTTGCTTTCATAAAGTCAAAGCTCGACTTTGAGTTTGTGATGGTTTCCAATCAGGATGGACTCGGCACATCATCATTCCCCGAGAACACATTCTGGCCCGTACATAACTTCATTCTGCAATCGCTTGAAGGTGAAGGCATAACATTCGATGAGATACTTATCGACCGACACTTCCCCGAAGACAACGCCGACACACGTAAGCCCAACACCGGACTTGTGAGAAAATATATCGACAACCCAGAATACGACATTGCCGAAAGCTACGTGATAGGCGACCGCGACACCGATAGACAGTTTGCGGAAAACATCGGCTGCAAATCGCTCATCCTCGGACGCGACGGCATGACATGGGACAAGATTGCCGAACTGCTTTTTGCCGGCGAGCGACAGGCAGAGGTGAAACGAACGACAAAAGAAACCGACATTTTTGTGGCCGTAAACCTTGACGGACACGGCAAGTGCGACATCTCAACAGGATTGGGATTCTTCGACCATATGCTCGAACAGATTGGCAAGCACGGCATGATCGACCTCACCATAAAGACAAAAGGCGACCTGGAAGTTGACGAGCATCACACCATAGAAGATACGGCACTCGCCTTAGGCGAATGTCTGAAAAAGGCACTCGGCGACAAGCGAGGCATTGAACGCTACGGATACTCACTGCCCATGGACGACTGCCTATGCAGTGTGGCACTCGACTTCGGCGGACGCCCCTGGCTTGTATGGGACGCAGAGTTCAAACGTGAGAAAATCGGCGAGATGCCCACCGAGATGTTCCTTCATTTCTTCAAAAGCCTTAGCGACTCTGCCATGATGAACCTCAACATCAAGGCCGAGGGACAGAACGAACACCACAAGATTGAGGGCATATTCAAGGCTTTGGCAAGAAGCATAAAAATGGCTGTTAGGCGCGATGTTTATCACTACGAACTGCCAAGTACCAAGGGAGCCTTGTAAAACCAAGCGGGACCCATTGATCCAAAGACGATGAAAACAGTAAAGAGACTTAGAAACATAATGTTTGTTGGAACGGGCAGCGATGTGGGCAAAAGCGTCATCGCTGCCGCCTTTTGTCGAATATTCAGACAAGACGGCTTCCACCCGGCTCCGTTCAAGGCCCAGAACATGGCACTCAACTCGTATGCCACGCCCGAAGGACTGGAAATAGGAAGGGCGCAGGCTGCACAGGCCGAGGCTGCCATGATACCGTGTCATGTGGACATGAACCCCATCTTGCTCAAACCGCAGTCAGACCACACTTCACAAGTGGTGCTAAACGGTAAGCCGATAGGTAACCGCGACGCTTACAGTTATTTTCGCGGAGAGGGCAAGGACTGGCTCAGGCGCGAGGCATGCGAGGCTTTCGACCGACTGGCTTCACGCTTCTCCCCCATCGTCATGGAAGGTGCCGGAAGCATCTCTGAACAGAACCTTCGCGACAGGGACATCGTGAATATGCCTATGGCACAACATGCCGATGCCGACGTGATTCTCGTGGGCGACATCGACCGTGGCGGAGTGTTCGCCAGCCTCTACGGCAGCGTAATGCTCCAGTCTCCTGACGACCGTCGTCGCATTAAGGGAATCATTGTCAACAAGTTCCGCGGCGACCTACGTCTTTTTGACGACGGGCGAAGGATAATTGAGGAGCTATGCGAGGTACCTGTACTTGGTGTAGTGCCATATCTCGAAGACATCGGTGTGGATGACGAAGACAGCGTGGTGCTCGACAAGAAACAACGCCACGCCAAGGAAAACAAGGTGAACGTTGCCGTGGTAAAACTCAGACATCTGAGCAATTTCACCGACTTCAACGCCATTGAGCAAGACCATCGCCTCAATGTGTATTACACCACAGAAAGAGAGCAGTTGCTAAGGGCCGACATCATCATTCTTCCAGGCTGCAAGGCCACTATCGACGACCTGCGTCATTTGAAAAAAGAGGGTGTGGCAGACACTATTAGAGAAGCTCACAGACAAGGCACAACCGTCTTCGGCATTTGCGGAGGCTATCAGATGCTCGGCATGAGCATCGATGACCCGCGGTGCACGGAGGGCGACGCCATACACATCGAAGGTATAGGACTTCTTCCAATGCGCACCGTCATGGGCGAGAAGAAAATCACATGCCAGACAGAGTTCACACTCGTCTCAGGAAGCGAAAAGATGCGAGGCTACGAAATCCATCAAGGCATTTCCACCCCTATCGACGAAGAAACATATAAACCTTTGACCATAAAGGCCGACGGCACTCCCGAAGGCTGCATTGCCGACAGCCACTGCATGGGCACCTATCTCCATGGTTGTCTCGACAATGCCGCCATGGTCGACTTCCTGCTCGGCCAAAGCGCCACAACCCCATTCGACTTCGCCGCCTACAAGGAACAACACTTTGATCGCCTTGCCGACCATGTCAGGAAGCATGTTGACATGGCAAAAGTGTATGAATTCCTAAGTGCAAATGATCTTTAACCCTTTAACCCTTTAATCTTTTAATCCTTTAATTTTTAATTTCATCTCAGATGATCACCGGCCACGGAGACGACATATACAGTTATGATGATATTCGGATAAACTTCAGTTCGAACATCTATTCCCATGCAGACATCACACCGCTTGTGGAACACTTACGAGGTGAGATGGCGAAGATATGCAATTACCCAGAACCTGAGGCACTGACACTCGAGGCAAAGATAGCCGCAGAGGAGGGTATCGACGCCGAATGTGTCATAGTCACCAACGGAGCGACAGAAGCCATTTATCTCGCTGCCGAGGCTTGCCGCAACCTCGGCTTGTCGCATCATCACATCATCCAACCAACATTTTCGGAATATGCTGACGCCTGTCGCAATGCAGGACTTATCGTCCAAGATGAAGCAGACTATGTCACCAACGTCGTGTGGATATGCAATCCCAACAATCCCACTGGCGAGGCGGTAGATGCAAGCGGAACGATGTTGTTGGCAAGGGAATACCAAGCCCTGATTATCGACCAGTCATACGAGTATTTCACCTCAATAAAGATGATGACAGCCCGGGAAGCCGTCGACGCAGGAAATATCCTACAGATACATTCCATGACAAAGACCTGCGCCATTCCCGGTCTTCGACTAGGATATATCGTCACCTCCTGCCGCTTTGCCGATGCCATCAGGAAGTGCATACGTCCGTGGAGCGTGAACGCCCTCGCAATATCAGCCGGACATTTTATACTCGACAATGGTTTCAAGGCAGTCACAAACCCCTGCAATTATCTCGCGGAAGCCCGTAGACTGCGCGACGGCCTCAACGCGATAGAAGGCATATCAGTAATGACCACCGACACCAACTTTATGCTCTGCGAACTGTCTGTTGGCACTGCCGCCCAACTGAAACAATGGCTTGCACGAGAACACCACATCCTCATCCGCGACGCCTCCAACTTCCCCACCCTCACTCCCCGCCATTTTCGCGTGGCAGCGCAAAGCAAGGAAGAAAACGACTCACTCATCCACGCTATTAGACAATGGATAGAGGAGTGAGGAGACTAAATGGTTATTAAATCACTGGACATTAGGACAATGACAGTCACGACAATATATCTGTTGTAATTATCTCATTATATACTGTTGTAATTCTTTCGCATTGCCTGTTTACATTTCCACAGGACAGGCTATCATGTTATGTTCCGCAGTGCGGTTTCTACGTTCCGCAGTGGTGAACATACATTCCGCAGTGGCGAACGTACGTTCCGCAGTGCGGAACATAAACCGAACACAGTGCAAAGATACATTAAAACAAGGTATTATGCAAACATCTATCCGACTATCTTTATACATTTACAACGGGTCAGAGGCGGGTCAGAGAAATGGGAGTGTCACATTGAATCCGACTGGCTTCTTGTTTGGATTCAGGAAAACGACACGATGACACTTCTCTTCCTTGATACAGGAACTCATTCAGACATATTTTGAGAATCACAGAATCACATGGACAGGTTCGTCGCCCCGAAAGAGTGAACCAATGTACCTGTCCCTCTGACCCGTTTTTCTGATGATGCAAGTTTTGACACTGTCATTCAACGGTATGAGTTTGACAAAAGGCTAAGGAGCATACTATTTGCCGCAATCGAGATTCTGGAAGTTGGACTACGCACCAAATTCATAACCACATTATCGTTGGCTACTAATTCAGGGCTGTGGTATCTTGACTCGTCACTGTTTGACAACCGACAGTTTCATGAAAGTGTCGTGTTGGACATGAAAACAGAATTTGGACGAAACTCAGATCCATTTGTCCGCAAATACATTGATGAGCATCCCAATTGGGACAAGAATTCGCTCAGCGGTGACAATCCCGACGCATGGATTATTTTTGAGACAGCCACCTTTGGAACACTCTCAAAGATGTATAAGAATCTCAAAAACCAATCTCCGCTGAAGTCGAGGATTGCTAATGAACTCGGACTCTACTCTGCAAGGGACCTGTCAAGTTGGCTGGAAGCCATATCCGTGTTGAGAAACACCATTGCACATCACTCTCGTATTTGGTACAGGATATTCTCTAAGAAACCTACCAACATAAGAGGACATCGTTATAAGTGGATGGTACAAGACATGACAGAGCATCAAAGGAAACGTGCCTTTGGGGTCATTTCCTGCCTGCTGTATCTTTGCAACGCCATAAAGCCAGACAATACTGTCAAGGATGACATAAAGGATTTGTTCTGTTCCATGCCTGATGTCCCCGTCTTCATGATAGGGTTTACGAGAGGGTGGGATAATAATCCCTTATGGAAATAGCATTGTCCGTATGCTGAATTTATTACAAACAAAGGGAAAAGAGAATCTCTCTTCCCCTTGTTTTTTTGTTTGTGCTGATTACCCAAACACCCCATCGGTAAGATTGACTGCCTGGATTTTCTTGTCGAGGCTCACCTTGACTTCGTCTTCTTCCTCCTTGCATGGCATAGATTGAGCAAGCTCAACATTGCTCATCTGGCTTAACGAAAACGTTCCCCGATATGCAGTAAATGCTTTCATTATCCGATAAGTTTATTAACCTTAACGCCACAAGGTTATTATTCATTGTGGCGCAAGGTTAATAATCTTATCATAAATATCAGTATTATTCGGAAGAAGCTCCATCTTTTCATGCTCCCAAGACTCATCGGTGACAATCTTCTCGCTATGATATTTCTTGATGGTGTATCTGCACGGATAATCATCATCCTTTGGGGAACAGAAGCATTGCGTGTTATTGAAGGACAGTGATATTTTCACATTGGGCAAACTGCCCAATGTGAAAATATCATATAAGCACACATTCCTATCATGAACGGTGTCTGTCCCCGGTTCACGCCTATTTCGTTAGGTGCGAATCAGTGATACCAGCCTCAGTGATTCATGTGATTCACTTCTAACGATGTCCACATCTTGTTTAACAGTCTAATGAAACCACAAGTATGCATGTGAGCCTTGAAGGAAATCACCAGTTGAAGTTCTGATATCAATAGTTACTATATCTTGAACTCCTTTTTCTGCACCAGGAACATACATAGATATTGTTGAGTTAGTTGATGTTATTGTATATTCTTGAGTTTTTTTGTATCCATCTGTTCCTTCAATATGCATAGTTACCTTTGTTCCTTTTTCCATACAATGCAAAACGGCATATGCGTTATAACCTTGATAAGCTACAGGCGAGGACGGATCCAAATAGAAGCGCTGCATCAGAGGTGTTCCTTCTGTAACAATAGGAATAACCTTTGATAAATCATCTGGAGTCATAAGCACTTCAGGCCAACCTCCAGCAGTACCATTAACAACACATCCAATTTTGATATTGTCAGTATATATTTTTTTTAGCAGATTTGCATCTTTGAGCATTTGAATAAAAGCATTTGATAAAGTTGGAGTATTATCTGCGCCAAAAGCAGGAACGCCAGATAATCCGACTCCATTTATTAATGATGCAGCAGCCAATCCTTTTATTGCAGCTGTACATCCAGCAGTGAAACCTGGGGCAGCAGCTATAAAAGCGCCTTCAGTTAAAGCCGTCAATCCTGCAGAAACAGCAGCACACAGGACATAATCACCACCAACAGCAACTAAACATTCACTCACAAAGCCAACTGCACTAAAGACATTGTTGATTGCATCAACCCACTGCTCCATATCAATAGAGGAATATTTACTAGATGGGATTTGAAACAAATATTTTCCTGTTGCAATCTTCTCGTATTGATGAAGTTCACCCCTCCAACTTCCATCTTCTCCAAGAACTGTTAAATATATTGAGGTTGGATCATAAAAATCATCACACTTCTCAAATGTTACTAAAACACTTTGATTGCCATCAGCAGCCGAACGTACTTTTTTTTGAACATAATAATTGTTATTGATAGATGTATTATTCGGTACAATAGAAGTTCTAAACTCACCATTTCTAGAAGCTTTCTTAATTGAAGTTTTTGGTGTGTCTAAGATTCCTATTTCTGTCTTAGTATCAAAATTGACACAAACAGTTGTTTTAGATACAGGCTCATAAGCATTTATGACTCCTTCCGTATCACTTGACCACTCTATATCATAAGTTACTCCAGTATAAGTAACAATTCTTGTTGGTTTCAATTTTTCATCTACATCAATTATAGTATTCCCATCAATATTATCCTTTACAAAAATTTGTTGAATTGATTTTGGTGTACCATCATCGTTTTTTTCTCCATAATAATGTACACTGGTACCATCTGCAACTTGTAAGGCAAGTATTTCAGGGTCATCAACATTCATTACTAGTTCAACTGGATTTTGCTGTTGATTTCCATTGTTGTTATTAATGTCTTCGTTTGAAGGATTATCCTTATTTTCACAAGAGATGAAAAGAGGTAAAATTGCTGCAAAAAGAACTTTAATTAAAAAATTTCTATTCATATTACTTTTAAGTATTAAAAAAGGCGTGCAACCATTCTTTTGCCTGCCTTTCGATTTGGTTACCGCCAAGTGACCTGCATACAAACAAGCACAGAATAGTCCACGCCTTATAAGCGTGAACCTTCAGTCTGCTTGTCCTATGTATGCGAATATTGGCGGTATTCAATCGAAAGAGAACAAGAGCTAAAAGCTCAATATTTTATTTTTATGTCCTTTATCAAGTTTTCAGAACGGAAACGCCGAGTTGATGATTTTGAGGCTTGTGCCTCGTGATTGTTTTCTCTCATTGGGGATGTCAGGATGCCTTTGGCTCTGATGTCCTGCTCGCGTTTCTGTTTTTCCTTTAATGTCTGTTTCTTAATGTTCACTTTTTAATTCAACATTGTATTCTGTCTATGTCCCTATATTATAAATAGGTAGCAGGAGTGAATACGTGTTCCTACTATTTCATCATCTCATTGTAGCAATAAAACTTTCCACACTGTCAATATTGACAATGCCGGCATCTTCTCCACTCTCAGCTTCATTCATAGCTGAGAGTGGAGTCTCATTTGGTATATCGACATCCAAATTATCGGTCATACCAACAATTGTCACTCCTTTCATCAACCCCAAAACACTTTTGAGGTGTTCAAAGATGGAGGGGTTGTCAATCTGTAAAGTCATTGTTGTCATATCTCCAAATATTTACATATCTGATTATTACAGTGTCGTGGGTGCGCACTGTTTTGCGCCACTACGACAATTTCCGTAGGCAAAGATACACCTTTTTATTTAAAACACAAAATTATCCTTATGTTTTTTATACGAAAATGAAGAATTTATGTGAGTATCATACTGTAGAGGTGAAAGGCACAACAGCTTATGCATGGATTTGAGCTCGCATTGCATCATTGCCTCCATGTCACTTCGGGAGTTGTGACTCGTGGAGATAAGGGTGAAAAAGAGGAATAACGGTATAAAAATCCCTTGACTATAAATTCCTTCAGCACGGGGCAGCGGGTCATGATTACAACTTCATAATGTCATCTTCCGACAGTCCTGTTGCCTTTATTATATCGGCTACACTTAAGCCCATTGCCTTTAAATTTTTAGCTGTTAACATTATACCTTCAGCACGACCTTCCATTTTTGCGGTGTCGAGCACGTCGTTCTGCACCATGATGTCGTCCATGTGCTCATCATAAGCCCGACGTTCCTTGTCGCTCATCGTCATATAAAGAAGTTTCTGGCGTGCTTCCCTCAGTCCTGGCGTAGAGGTGTCATCCTTGATGCGGTTGTTCTTCAGATAATCGAGCCATTCCTCTATCGGGGTGGTGGCCACGCTGTTAAACTCGTTCACACGTATGATATAATACTCAGGGAATATGTCCTGGGGCACACGCATACGGAGCTCCTCAGCCTCCTTGATATTCACCTCAAGCAGGTCGTTGGTGTGGACACCGGTGAAGACAGTTTTGCCATGATAGAGATAGTCGCTACCTCTACCAAGGTCGAAGTAGAGGATGTTGATAGAATACACTTTCTTCACCTCGTCATATTTCTGACCTATATCTATATGCTCTGTTATGGCTTTCGATACGCCGTATAGCATTCGCTGAAGGAAATACAACTGGCGAGTAAGTTGCACTTCTACAATTATTATTTCCCCTTTTACGTTCTTAGCCTTGATATCAACACGATTGAATTTGTCGCTGGCACTTTCCTGATTGCCCTCGCTCTCAAGCAGTTCCTCTATCTTCACAACCTCGCCCGTCAGAACCGTGATCAGTCCCTCCAATACGGCGAAGTTGGCCTTGTCGCGCAACATTCGCTTTACTGCCCAGTCAAATCGGATATACTTGTTATTCACTTCCATAAGCGTATGTTTTTATATCTTCGCTGGCAAAGGTACAAAGTTTTTCTGAAACTGCCAAACGTTTAGTGGAATATCTATTTCTTTTCATTTATTAACCGTTCAAATCTGAGAAAAGGAGATTTCTTCAATAAGCATCTTTATCATATAAAAACAGGGACAGAATCGACCCGAAAGAGTGAATATAATATTTATTTATGTATATTATTCATCAATCTCTGCTATGAGCCATTGGCGCCCTTAGGTATGCAATGGTTCGAAACAATTACTGAGATAATCTATCACACCATATTGCGAAAACAAGTCAAGAACTTGTTCGCCTGCCATTCCTTTGGATGCGCCGTATTCTTCGATGCAGAAAGCTACAAATAGTGCAATGTCTTTATCTTTCTTTTCCATTGTCTATCCTTGATTATTTATTGTCACATTTCTGTTTTGTGCAAAGATAATAATATTACTTGGGATTTCCAAATATTTTGTGGAAAAACAGGGAGTTTTGTTGTTATTTTGAGGGAAAAGCGGGCCAGTACCTTGACCCAACTTCAATGGATCAAGATACTGGCCCTCTGACACTTTGGAAATAGAGGCATTATTTTATAACACGAATTTTTCCTCCCCTAATATATACTCCCGCTTTTTTGCCATTAGTTTTAATACCTTGCAAGGTGTAGAAGGCATCGTCATTGCCCATGGCATCCTCACGGATATTGTCGATACCAGTTGATTGCGCCTTAAGATATTCGGCATAGTCGGGCAGGTAATAACCTACGTGTGGAGGCTGGTTATATCCGCTGTTCTGCCATGCCACTCCCATGCGGTAGGTGTGGTCGTGCATAAGTGTCGGTATGGCATGTTCAGTCGGAATGTTTGTCGTGAAGATATTCAGTGTGCATCCGTCTGTTGAGTCCCAAAGGATGATCTCCTCACGCCAGTCGCCGAGAAGGTCGGCAGTGAGGTTGGGAGTCTTCTTCGTACTGTTGCATGTGGAGGAGTTGCCGTAGTCGTAGAGGGTTAACAGTCGTGTCACGCTGCTTCCGTTCCATGTGTCCATAATGTTGCCGTCGAGAAGTTCGTCCTGCAGGTCACCGTTCCAATAGCAGCGGAAGTTGAGCGATGTGCTCTTGGAACTCACCACCTCGTTGGCAGCATTGCGCTGGTTGCGGTCATTGGACGACGAGAACTCATATCCCCTGTTTGCACCGATAATATCCGATGCAATACCTCTTCCGTTGTCTTTTCCTCCTTCCGCACTGCATATTATCTCACCTGTGGCTGCATCGTGCAGGTCCCATCCGTATGGCGACTCCTCATGCACGGTGAATACCTCCATTCCAGGGCGGTCGGGATCGATGTCGCCAACATGCAATGCGTCGCCATGTCCAAATCCTGTTGAGTAGAACAGGGTGCCGTCGTTATTGATAGCTGAGGCTCCGAGGGTAATCTCGTCGCATCCGTCGCCGTCATAGTCACCTACGCTGAGGTTATGATTACCATTTCCGTAGGCTGTTCTGCTGCCGCTTGTTCTTCCCGTCGGCAATGGAGCTGTGTAAGTCTTTGACGTACCATCGCCGTTGGTCACAGTGTATGTAGTCTTGGTGTCCGAAGCATGCAACCACTTTGTCGCAAGTTCTTTACCGTCGAAATCCACAGCCCATATATAAGAATATGTGTAATATCCTCTAAGCATTACTGCCGAAGGATTAGACTTCGGACCGTCAAGATATGCCACAGCGGCAAGATAGCGCTCTCCTCTATTGCCATAATCCTTGTCGGTCTTTCCTGAGCGGTCGTCCCAGTTTTTGGTCCATCCGGCTTCGCCTCCTACACCGCCGTTTCTGTTAGGATTATAATAAATGGTGTGTATGGCCTCGCCCGTCTCGCCGTTGAACACCGTTAGCCATTCCTGTCCGCCTGTCACCTTGCCACTGGAGTTTCGCCAGTCCTTGGTGTTATCTACTGCCTTGATACTCTCGTCGGTGGCAGCATCGCTGACGTAGTTGCCTTTGCCGTCCTTGCTTCCTGCTGCTGTCTTGCATATCATCTCCACCTTGCCGTCACCGTCGAAGTCATAAACGAGGAACTGTGTGTAGTGAGCTCCAGCCCTGATGTTCACACCGAGGTCTATGCGCCATAGTCGGGTGGGCTGCTCTGATGTCATGTCTAATTTATATGCATCGATGAATACATTTCCTGTATATCCCGCTTGTGAGTTATCCTTGGAATTTGATGGGTCCCATTTCACGAAAAGTTCGTATTGCCCGTCGCCATCAACGTCACCCACCGAGCAGTCGTTCGGGGTATAAGAGTAGCTCTCGCCGGCAGGAGTTACTCCGTCAGCCGGACGATCGAGGGTTTGTCTGAGGAAGGTCTTGCTCCAGGGAGTGAATGCCTTTGTGCGCTCCACCTCCTTGCCGTCCCTCTTCACTACAATCTCATAGCTGCTTGTCTTGGTTCCCTTGGTGTCAGTGAAGTTCGACACTTTCGAGTCGCTCTTGATAGTAGTGCCGTCTTTCACGATGTCAAACAGGATGCCTGGTTCATCAGTGCCCAAGATTCTCCAGCTCAGGAATATTCCCCTGCCGCCTGTTGCGGGCAGGGCCACGGGTGCGCGATCGAGGTATTCCATCTGTTCGGCAGGAGTGAAGAAGTGATTGGAGTCATGTTCCTCCGTCGCGTTTATGCCCATTGTAGCGCATGATAGCATTAATGTGCAGATAAGATGTTTCATTTCTTTGTTTTTATAGATGAATAATTATAGGCTGCAAAATTACATGAAAATACGCTATACTAACACAGTGTTTATATATTTAACATTATATTAACCATCATTAGGAGTGCTTCCATCCACGCGCGGACTCAACTATCAAGTGCATAATTACAATAAATCCCCGAAACCGCTTGTACTCAGATTTCGGGGATAATTATTAATGTCACAGGATTTACCATAAAGCCACCTTGCCGCCTTTGCCTAAATCAAGAGTTGCGGAAGAGACACCGAGAGCTTTGAATATACGACTCATTGTAGGCAAGGTGATGACACTCTTTCCGAGAATCACAGAGACAGGTTCGTCGACACGAAAGAGTGAACCAAGGTACCTGTCCCTGTGCCCCTATTCTTTTCATTCTTCTAATGCATTTAACCAAAGGGCGCACTGTCACCTTACGACAGACGGCTGTCATAACTACGACAGTCGGCTGTCATAACTGTGACAGTCTTGGCTAAGACATTAGGCTTGCAGTTGCCATAAGACATCTCGTTTCGTGTTGTATAAGCCAGCTCCGCAAACACCCTACACCCTACATTATTTAGTAGTAGCATCTTGATAATCAGATGGTTAATGAATGTAGGGTGCCTCTCAACCCTACATTAACCCTACATCATCCGTACATTAATTTTTTCATGGTCTCGTTAATCGTTTCCGCGATGACCGATTTTTTCATTTCGATAGCCCGATCAATTCATTGGCGTTTCAATTTGTGTAAGGTGAATGTAGGGTGAATGTAGGGTTGAGGCATACTCTACATTCTGTAAATATCTGAGTAACAGGTATTTATCCTGAAACAATGTAGAGTGTAGGGGTTTAGCGACATTCATCCTTATATTTATTTGCCATCAATCTAAAATTAGGCAAATAACCATAATTGAATGAATGAGGGAATTGCGATATGATAAAGGGATTAAATGACGAAGACAGTGGTCAGTAAGTCGTCTATTGCGCCTTGAGCAGCCATTTCCAACATGGAATAACCTCAATCACCCCATATTCGTCTTTAATGGTCTTTTCCTCATCGTAGGTTATGATTACTCTTCGCTTGCATGACAGGGCTTTAGGCAACTTATGCAGGGCTTCGACTTCTCGTTTTTCTGCCTCATCAGAGCCCTCTATAGAGTATGAAACTTGTATGGCAAGTTCATCTTCGGGGACGTAGAAGTCAACCTCAATATTTTGGTTATAGAAGAATACTCGCTCGTTGTCCTTGTCATTTCCATATTTACGGAAAAGAGAAAGTGCGACGTTATTCTCTAGCAGAGTCGTTGTTGGATCAACCAAGAGAAGACTCAACAAACCGTTGTCAATGAAATAGTACTTGCTATTAGTCTCACGTTCAGCAAATGCAGCACATATATTGTGCAATCTGATTAGGAGCCATGCGTCTTCGCAGTATTCAATATAGCTGCTCGTAGTGGGAGTGGTAATCTTGCCACCAACACTTGACAGAATTTTGGTGACTCTTGAATATGACAATGGCTGTTTCACACTCTCTGCCATCTTCTTTATCATCAACCGCAGGAGATTTGGGTTGCTTATTTTGTTTCTCGCGCAAATATCACCCAGATAGATTTTCTGATACACAGAACTCAGGTAGTTCCTCTTTACGGTGAGATTTACGCTTTCTGGTAATCCTCCCCAGTTTATGTATTCGGCATATTCACGCATTAACATTGATTTTCCTGTTGTGCTCATCAGCGTCTGCTCGTCACAAGGAATATCGCGTGAACGAAGGAACTCCTTGAAACAAAAAGGATATACCTCTACAGGGATGTAACGACCGCCAAGTGTGGTCATTATCTCCTTGGAGAGCATCTTGGCATTTGAGCCAGTGATCCAAACCGTCCGTTTGCTGTCAGCCATACGACGAGCAAACTTCTCCCACCCATCGATGTTATGAATCTCATCTAGGAATAGCATCGGATTGGCGTTGCCAGTCATTTCTATATGACATTCCAGTATAGCATTGAAGTCTTCATAAGTGAAGCCCATCAGACGCTCGTCTTCAAAGCTCAGATAGAGCATGTCATTCCATACGTGCCCCTCACGAAGTAATTGCTGCATCTTTTCGTAAAGGACGAAGGACTTACCTGCCCTACGCACTCCGACAAAAACATAGCAGTTAAATCCCTCGGTAACAATGTCCCTATGGACAATCTGGTAACTTTCAATCTCCCGACGATTGTCGAGCAGAATTTGCTTAAGTTGAGCCTTCTTTATCATATAATATTAAAATATTATTTTAAATTTCTCCGCAAAAGTATAAAATGTTATTTTAATAAACAAGGTTTTCCTCAGCTTTTAAGCATTTTTAAGTCGTAGGTTGCGCCTTGATCACTACAAGATGCCGAGGAATGCTCTCTTTATACGGGAGCATTTCTCGTTGATGGCATTGTCGAGAGGGTTGGTGAGATGGTCAACGCTCACCACCGCAACGTTTCCGAATGCAGCAGCTTGTAGAGGGTTTGTCTCGTGGAGATTAGGGTGAAACATGTGAGTAAGGAGTTTACTTTGTATAACCCGGCGCAGGCAGGTGCATGCCATACATAGTGAGATTGTTCTCACGTGCATATTTCAGTATGCGCAGGCGCGACTGGCGTGCGGCATCAGGATCCATGTCGTATGAAGGACAGTATTCGGGATGCTTCAGTTGGAGAGCAGCACCATGGATAAGGTCGGCAATGACGAGGATGCTGTCTTTCTGGAACACGGTGTGACCAGGAGTATGTCCGTATGCGGCAATGGACTTCACTCCACCTTCGAGAGTGTCGCCAGCCTCGAAAAGATGCAGACGGTCTTTATAGGCACCAAGCACAGCCTTTGCCAAATTGGCATTGTCACTTTTCATGATTACAAAATTGCCAAATAACAACCAAATTCATCAGGCAATTTCTTCATGAATATTGTACATAGTCTCTTTGTGTCTTTGTGTTTAAGAAATAAAACTCTGTGCCTCTGTGTCTCTGTGTTAAAATTATACCAGCTGAATAGTTACGAAAGGCGGCTTAAAACGTTAAACTGTTGTAAATACGAGTAAATTTCTAAGCATTTTGACTTTTGTTTGAGAGAGAATTCGTATCTTTGCAGCGCATCTCGGTATATTCGCTCGCAACCGGGCGATGAGCCACATTAGAATAATAGTATATGAAGATAAAGAAACATACATTGAATACGAGTTATAATCCCTTGAACTACAATGATTTAGGGGGTATCGACTTTGCCGTAACGTCTTCATTCACATATAGATACAGAGCCTTCCGCAGGTGTCAGATGATGGCACAGGCGGAAGGCTCTGTGTGTTTCCTGGTAACTTTACAAGAAAATTAAAAAAAAGAAATATATGAAAAAGAAAATTACACAATTCAGATGGCTCGCCACGATGCTCCTGCTCGTGGCGGCAATGGCCATGCCAAAGATGGCATGGGCGGAGGTTACTACAAGCCAACCCAAAAATGGCGATGGCTCAGCAATGAGTCCTTATGAGATTACAACTGCAGCGGAACTCGCCTGGTTCCGTGACTGGGTCAATGCAGGCAACCCAACAGCCTGCGCCCGCCTCGAGGCTGACATCGACATGAGCAGCGTGTGTCATGCCGCCAATGAAAGTAAAAGTGTGGCTGAACTCAGTTGGGAGCCGATATCAGATTGGTCAAAAGTGAGTGCAAGTGGAAAATTCTGGTATGGCACTTTCGACGGCAACAACAAAACCATCTCCAACCTTTACATCAACACTACAGCACAACGTTCCGGATTGTTCGGTTATATAACTAATAAGGATGCTTCTGAGAGAGGTTCTGTCAAGAACATCAAATTTGAGAATGTAAGTGTCACTTCTTCTGCGTACGGTTTAGGTGTGCTTGCCGGGCAGGCAATAAACACAGACATCAGTGGCATCACGGTGAACAGCGGCACGGTGAATGGAACAGAATACTGCGGAGGAATTGTCGGCTACTTAGGCGGTTCATCGCTATCCGGCTGCATCAACAAAATAGACATCGTTGGCGGCAGCAGTGACGACAATACTAATATCGGCGGAATCGTTGGTTCCGCCGAGGGTTCCTGCTCTATCACCAACTGCGCCAACTATGGCGACGTAAAAGGCAATCGCATGGTTGGCGGAATAGCTGGATCGGCGGACGAAACAACAATTGAGAATGTGTTCTCGTCAGGAGATGTAACTTGTATTGTAACTATTTCATCAGTGACTTGTACCGGTCTTGTAGTGGGAAATATTACCCAGAATGTGACCATATCGGGCAATGTAATATACAACAGCGAGGCCAATTTATCTTACGGCACCACGCAGCAGGCCGCCAAAGCGTTTGGCTATATTTATTCTTCTTCCGCAGTGACAGAAAGCGATGCCACGGGCATGACCAAGAAGCAGTTGGCTACAGGTAAGGCAGCCTATCTGCTCAACGGCTCATCGCCAAACGGCGTATGGGGGCAGCAGATCGGAGTGGACATTTATCCGGTGCTCGACAGCAACAAGAAGGTTTATGGTGGTTACAAGGATTGCCTTGAAATAACCTACTCTAACAATCAGGAAGAACTGAGCGAGAATCCTGTTCATCACTATGACAACGGCTTCTGCAAAGATTGTCATGTATATCAGCCGGCAACACTGAACGCAAACGGCAAGTATGAAATAGGCAATGCCGGTCAGCTATACTGGTTTGCAGCCCTTGTGAATGGTGATGCAAGGGTGTGTGACTATAATGAAACGGACAATCCAACAGGAACAAAGCAGAACAGAGCTGCCAGTGCAGTCCTCACAGCTGATATTACTGTGGATAACAAGAGAATCTGGACACCTATCGGATGGGATGAATCAGGTGATTGCTATGAAGGAACGTTTGATGGCCAGTACCACACTATCAAAGGTTTGTATTATGAGGGTTCGGCATCGCAAGGCATCGGTTTGTTCAGCCAGTTAGAAAGAGGTACAATACAGAACGTCGGAGTGGTAGATTTCAGTTTTTCTTCCACTAATACAGAGTATCGCGTCGCCGGCATTTGCGCATCTAATTTCAGTGGAACAATTAAAAACTGTTTTTGCATAGGTGAGATTCATTCCAGTCGTGCAGGAGGTGTGTGCGCATATAACGAAGGCAATCTCTCCAACTGCTATTTCTCCGGCAAGATTGTCGATGAAACAAATGCGGGAAATGTTGGCGGTGTATGCTACTATAATACAGTCTCCATTTCCAACTGTTACCATAATATCGACTTATTCCCGGGAAAAGCCATCGAGAGTGATTGGGGATATCTTGCGGGGGATGCCCTTGGCAAGACCACAGCCGAGTTTGCAAGCGGCGAGGTGGCATATCTGCTGCAAGGAAACCAAAGCGAAGCTGTATGGGGACAGACCATAGGTTCAGAGCCTTATCCTGTCTTTGGCGGAGCAAAGGTATATGAAGGATATGAAGCCTGCATTAAGCAATATTCAAACAGCAAACTAAGCACAACTCCCACGTCTCATGACTATAGTGAGAATGGCATCTGCAACACGTGCCACGCATACAAGCCGGCTACACTGACCACAGACAAGTATGACATCGACAACGACGGCACCAACGACAACGTCTATGAAATATCCAACGTCGGTCAGCTTTATTGGTTTGCGGCTCTTGTGAATGGCGACACCGGTTTTGAAGGCGTGACGGAGGCAGACGGATCAGCCAATGCAAGGCTCATGAATGATATCATTGTGAATGCCAACGTGCTGAACGGACAAGGAGAGCTGAACGCCGGCACTTCTTACACCGTATGGACACCTATAGGAAACTCTTCCAGCGACTTCAGAGGAATATTCGACGGGGCAGGCCACAGCGTCAGCGGACTCTATATCAATGATACGGAAACTGGCTTTGTTGGCTTTTTCGCATACAGTCGCGGTACAATAAAGAATGTAGGTGTTGTTGATTCCTATATCAAAGGAAATGAACATGTGGCTGGCGTGTGCGCATATAATATGTACGGCACCATCAGCAATTGCTATAACGAAGGCACGGTCTGCGGTGGAGGAAATAATGTCGGCGGAGTGTGCTCGGAATCATACGGAGGAACCGTCACTAACTGCTATAACGCAGGAGCGGTGAGCGGAACCGATAATTATGTCGGCGGCTTGTGTGGAAATAACTATTACGGCACCATCACCTACAGCTTTAACAGAGGACAGGTCAGCGGCGTTTCCAATGTCGGCGGCATTTGCGGACTGGACAGTGAAGGAAATATCAAAAACTGTTATTACCTCAGCGGTACCGCCAATAGCGGTATAGGTTTCGAAAATGATGGCGTAAAAACAGAGAGCAAGACTGAAGAGCAGTTTGCCGACGGCGAGGTATGCTATATGCTTAACGGCTACAGGTCAGCAGGAACCGCAGAGAATCCTCTTATCTGGTATCAGAACCTCTCGGCTGAAGGTGGCGATGCTTATCCTGTGTATACACGCACAGAGACCAATACCGTGTATGGCGGATATGACCATGGCGGGACAACGCTTTATTGCGATAATGATAGCAAAATCCCAACCGCCCATCCTCATGCCCATGGCTACGACCCCACTGCGGAAGATGAGGCAAGCGGCAATCACGACAAGAGTTATGAGGCTAAATTTGTGTGGACGGACAATGCGGAAAAAACCTCTGCTTCCGTTACGGCACGATTCACTTGCCAGGTATGTAATCAAGAATCAACTCCGGTGGTGACTGCTGTGCCGGACTCCGAACACAGCAATGCAACGGCAACTTGTACAAAAGATGCCCAGAACACCTACACAACCTCATACTCATTTACAGGCGCAACTTTCACCGATACCTATAAACAGGTCATCACTCCTGCCCTCGGGCATGATTTGACAAAAATTGAATTCTTTGAGTCGTCTAAGATATACTCCAACGCTTGCAGGAGAACAGGCTGCGGACATAGAGGTTATTACGGTCAAAGTGACGGAACCATGCCGGCTGTTTATAGGGATAATAACACTGGATATGTAGTGGAGAAGGCTGACATTACCGATGCCACGGCATACACCAGCAAGGCAAGGTTCACTGTCGATACACTGAATTATACCCGCAAATTCTCCGACAACAAATGGATGGCAGTCTATGTGCCGTTTGTCATCGACTGCGACATATTGGATGATGAGTATGAGATGGCGGTAATCAACAACTTCCACGAATACGAGCAGGAAGACGGTTCATATAAAGTGGTGCTGGAAGTGAAGCGTGTGACCCGCGGCGGCACGATACCGGCCCTCACTCCATGTCTCATCCGCATGAAGACAGCGCCTGAGGCAGAAACCTCAAAGACCCTGACCTTCACAAATGTCGCATTTGAGCCGGCAGCCCAAAAGTACATCGACTGCGCAAGTATGACAAGCTATTATAAATTCCTTGGCACGCTGGAAAGCAAGGACGGATTTAATGAAGCCACTGACTATGTGCTGAGTAACGGCATATTGTATAGGGGCGGTATTAACACCCATCTTCTTCCGCAGCGTTGGTATCTGTCAACCTCCCTCATCTCTAACGGCAGCATCGCTTCCAATGCCAAGGTGCGCAGCATCTCTATCGGCGTGATAGGCGACGGCGATACAACGGGCATAGAGGAAATATATGTCAACACAGAGTCATGTGCCGACGCTGATTCTAACTCCGCTATCTACGACCTACAGGGTCGCAAGTTGAGCCGCGAGCCTCAGAAGGGCATATATATTAAAAATGGTGTGAAACTGGTGAAGTAATAATCAATTGAAAATTTAATTCACTCAAGTTTCGGAAGTAAAAATTCAGTACTCTATGCCGTCTGTGCAAGTTGGCTTAGTAATGCCATTCTGCGACTGTCAGCAATGACTTGTTTGAGTACAGTCTCCTCGTCGCATTCCAGTATTTC
>NZ_NPJI01000066.1 GCF_002251435.1 Prevotella sp. P2-180 | reverse complement strand
AATCCCTTTGGTACCCGTACCGCAAACCGACACAGGTAGACGGGTAGAACATACTAAGGCGTTGAGAGATTCATGGTTAAGGAACTAGGCAAACTGACCCCGTAACTTCGGGATAAGGGGTCCTCACATGTGTGAGGCGCAGAGAATAGGTCCAGGCAACTGTTTAACAAAAACACAGGGCTGTGCAAACTCGCAAGATGA
>NZ_NPJI01000065.1 GCF_002251435.1 Prevotella sp. P2-180 | reverse complement strand
CCTTTTAAGACTTTAATCTTTTAATTTTTTAATTTTTTAATTTTTCAATTTTCCCCGTGAAGCGAAGAGATTTAGCAAAGATGTATTGCCCCGAGAAGAGCGACGTAGAGGCAGTCCGATCGTTACGAATGTGGATAGTCCACTGTCCCGACCTCGTTGCCGCCTTGGAGGAAATAGGTCAGCCATACAAGAAGACCAAGACCCTGACAGCAAGGCAAGTCCGTCTCATCATGCACTACCTTGGTGATCCGTAAACTGACCACCGCATTCAGTTACCAACTGAAAGCCCTATTCAGTACCCAACTGAATACCGCAATCAGTTACCAACTGACTACCCCATTCAGTTCCCATCTGAATCCCCCTTTCAGTTATCACCAGACAAGAGCCCCTTTATCTCTCCCGCTCCATATGAGCAGACATGAGCAAACATGAGCATCCGTCAAATTAAAATGTAGTACCTTTGCATCAGAAAACGAAACCCAATCGCTCTTTGACTTACTGCCACTCCCTTTTTTTTTGCCTTGGTCAGCAATTGCCATGAATAACCAGCAATTATCAAGAAAAAAAATATTTCTGAAACATTGCTGTATATTGCAGATAATTGCTGACCACAAAAAACTCTTTTTAACTTGGTCAGAAATCATCAGGAATAAGCCAGGAATAATCAAGAAAAAAATATTTCTGAAAAATTCCTGTATATTACTGGACATTCCTGACCACACAAAAAAACATAAAAATTACTGACTCAAAAATATTATTGTTTAACCCCCCTGCCGGGCACAGCCCCCTTGCTGTGTAAACACCAAGTCCCATACCGGCGATGGGCAATCACAAATGTCTAAAGCTTACAAAGTAACTAAGCACACGGTGATGTTCGACAAGGACCATCCAAAGACCGTGTACAGTGTCCAACCCGTCAGCTACGGCCTTCTGACCACCGAAGACGTCGCCAACCAGATTGCCGCCGAGTCCTCCGCCACCCCAGGCGACGTAAAGAACGTCCTCGACCGCTACGCCTACTACGTGAAGGAGAACCTCAAGAAAGGCTACAACATCCAGCTCCTTGGCTTCGGCAACCTCTCCATCCGCTTCATCACCTCAGGCACTGTGAAGACCGAGGCAGAAGCCACTGCGAAGCTCATCGTAGGTCTTGTCCCCACCTTCAACCCCTCGTTCAAGCTGATCAACAAGAAGCGCATCTACGACCTTCTGCCCGACAAGATCACCCTAGTGAAGTACAACGGCACCGTCTCAGCTGACAACACCGTACCAGAGGACAGCTCAGGCGAAGTCACCGGCCCCGGCACGTCTGAAGGCGGCGGCGACGACCTCGGCCAGTAGTCTTTTCTGTCTTGGTCAGCAATTGCCATGAATAACCAGCAATTATCAAAAAAAATATTGATGAAACATTGCTGTCTATTGCTGGTAATTGCTGACCACAAAAAAAACACTTTATGAAGTTTATAATGTTCATTTATCTAAAAACATCGTCTATGAAAGTAAATTGGAAAACCATCGTATTGTATGCCATCGAGGTTCTTAAACTCATTCTGACAGGCGCAGCCGGCGGTGCCGCCTCCCAGCTCCTCTAAGTTCAATGGCTGCGCAGCCTTATTGACTTCGTCGATAGCTGCGCACCATCTGCGTTTATCTCATTCTTCACTCTTCATTCTTCATTCTTCATTTAAAAAACATTCTTCACTCTTCATTTACACTATGATTACAGAACAATACCCCATGACCATTGCCGGCGACACCGTCGCCTCCGAGGACCACCTCCTCACCCACATCGAGAACACCCAGTTCATGTCCCCCCAGTCAGTCCGCTTCATCATCATCCACTGCTCCGCCACCCGTTGCGACCGTGACTACACCCCCGAGCAGCTCAAGCACGACCACTTGCTACGCGGCTTCATCGACGTCGGCTATCATTATTACATCCGCAAGGACGGCACCACTACTCAGCACCGCCGCCTTAACGAAGTCGGCGCCCATTGCCGTCCCTTCAACCGCTGCTCCATCGGCATCTGCTACGAAGGCGGCCTGGATGCCAACGGCAAACCCAAGGACACCCGCACCATCGCCCAGCGCGGTACCCTCGTCGCCCTCTTGATCAAGCTCAAGAAACAATTCCCCAAAGCCTTCATCCGCGGTCACAACGAGATGCCCGGCGCCACCCCCAAGTCCTGTCCCAACTTCAAGCCCAGCAAAGAATTCGCCTACCTGATGAAGTGAAAACTGGTGACTGATTGTTGATTGCTGATGAATGATGCCCGATGCGCAGTATAATCAGTAATCAACAATCAATCATCGTCGAGTCGTAGCCTATCAAGGTTAAATAGAACTAGATAGTTCTGTCAAATCAGTGATTAGCTTATAGAACTCGTTTTTATCATCATCGGAGATAACCCGATGACTTCTTATGCTTCTTTCCAATTCTAACAGATTATCCTGGAGAGTGTTGAATTTGATATTATCAACGACACTTTCACAATAGAATTTTACTTGATATAACGACTCGCGAACATTCATGATTATCAAAGGGAGTACCATGACTATCTCATTATTGAATTTGCTTACAAGCAGAGCATTATTGCCCGATTGTTCCTCTTTAATGAATTCCTCAATCATACTTAGACTGATAATAATATTGTCCAAACAATATTTTATGTCAGATCTATGTGATATTTTATTTAGTTGAGCGTCAGACTGCGAGTTAATGGCTTTTATTGAAGAAAGTAAATGGAACATGGAATAAAATTTTGTTAACTGTCTATCAATTTCTGCACGTTTATCTGTAATTTCCTTGATTTTTTTATCTATATTATTATTTATATCCTTAAATTCATCCCACATATTCCTTACGTTAAGGAACTGCCAAATAGAAACAATCATCAGAATGAAGGTCAATAGTGTCATCCAATACCCCATCCAAGTGTTCATCTTGTTAACCATGGTATCAATATTCTGTTGATATTGACTGTCTATCCGATTAATCACAGTTTGAATAGAGTCTACCTTTGATACCAACGCAGAATAAGATAAACTGTCGTAACATACATAGTTACTAGTGGCTAATGTATCACATGCAGAGCTACAATGAGTACAGAATTGGGGATAGTTACACCAAAACAATATTATGAACAGCAAAAGGCATGAAAATGAAATAATCATGAATGCTATATAGATAGATTTTTTGTTGTAGTGTTCCATTTCTTTTATATATAAAGATTAATAAAATCGGCTTTTCTGAACTCGCTCTCATGTCCTTTGATATCAATCGGCGAGAATATCCTCTTGGAAATAACATCCGAAGTTAGCGTCTTGTGGATTTTCGCAGTGTTCAAACCCTTTTCCAGTGCATATTTCGCCTGATTGTCATGAGTCAATATTATCAATTGAAGAGGTATATTACATTTACATTTTTCCTTGATTTGACTATTATAAAGTTCGCATATCTCATATATAAAAATGTCGAGCCGGTTGTTGTTGTCAAAATCACTTGAAGAAAAAATATCGTCTATGACAATAGGCAGAATGGTCTTAGACTTCTTCATATACCATATCGAAAGTGACACCTTTAGCAATATGCAATAGATTCTAAAGCGGAATGTATTCAGATATGAAGGAGCATCCGTAGTGAAAGGGTCTTTATGGCCATCAGCCTTAATCGACAAGGATATATAATTATCATCTTTAGTAAAGAAGGTAAATATATCTTCATTTTTCGAAGGTGAAAAATAGACCAATTCTTTCTCAATGAATTCGGAGAAATCTGTGCATATTTCCTTGAAGAGGGAACCTATTATTTCCATTACAATTGTCTGTGCAGTTTTTAGTGTACTTATCTCCTTTGTTATCTCTTCATTCTCGTCAGAATCATTGATTGTATCCATAGATGCTACCAATTCGCGAAGTTCATCCAACATTTCTTCATTTATAACTTTCCAAAGAGTCTTATACATCTCAAGCAATTTGGCCTCTGCAGATTTGTCTATCTCGGATGTGGTCGAAGTAACCTGTGGGTTAAGATTTTTGCTATTAATAGTTACTGTACTCTTAAATTTGTCCCAACGAGCTTTAAACAAAAGATGTTCTTTCTTTAATTCCACTTCATCTATTGATTCCAAATTCGAAAAGCGATTCAACTCTTCAATCTTGGCATCTGACATTTTTTTCAGCTCAATAAGCACTTCCCTTTTCCTTTTCCCTGAAAGTTTGCTACCTTGTCTGTTTACATTACTTAGTTTGCTGATTTTATTTTCAAGCTCACTCTTCAATTTCCATAAATCGGCATAGCCTGTCTGTTCCAAGACAAATCTTGCAAGGTTTTGCTCTTTTGAAATTATGTTTATGTCATGTTCCGAACAAAAAAACGACCGTGGATAATCCATAACTGTGTTATTAGGTATGTCAATTTTCTTGCAATCACCAGAGGACATGGACAGTGATAACGACGATGTCCCCTTGTCGACAAATGCATAATTCAGATAAGTGTCAATCCCATATACTTCCTCTCTATGACTTGAATACCCTGTATATGCATATTCCAAGGCAGAGTATATTGAACTCTTTCCTGTGCCGTTGGCCCCAATGAAAACACATGAGGACGGTTCTTTGTCATTCAGGAAAGACAGGCCGTAGTCTCCATTATATTGCTTAGGAAACAACCTGAAATCAGAAAACCTAATAGACTTAATCCTGCAATCAACAAACTCTTTCTCCAGTACATTCGACGAGTCATCACTTTTATCATCTGCCGATTCAGTGTCTAAAGGACCTATGCCTAAACTTGCGACAATATTGTTTATCGCATCAAGCACTTCCTTGTCTCCGCCCATCTGCTTGAGTGCGCGCTTAACAAGAATATTCATAAAAAAAGGAAAAGATTATATTATTAATGAACTAATTTTTGTTCAATACACTTGCGTATGTAAAAAATGGCTTCCTCACTCCAACCCTTGTCTTCTCCACAAAGATCCATGGCTTTTTGGAATACATCCAAAATATCCAATGCCTTGATAGACTCTTCAACAGCCATGACATATGAAGCAAGAATATCCTCAGTATAACACTTTATGGCATATAAGAGATTCATAAAGAAAAACAACTTTGACATGTCGAGCCAATAATCATAATACGGCTCGTCCAACTCTTCCTTATACTTGGTTATCAGAATCTCATCCACGCATGATACTGAGATAGTCTGCCAGAATTTTTGTGACATCAAATGCTGATAATCTATAAACTCATCTCTTGGAATGTCCAAATTTGACAAAAAGTCATCAAAAATCTCATTGGCTCTTATATATGACGATCTGACTGATTCCAATTTCATTAAGCGTCTCATATAGAAATTGAATTTTTCAGTGTAATCAGAATTTTTATAATCAAAGTTGCCATTATATTCAACTTTCCTTGGGAATAATTCGACAAGTTCTTTGATTCTGTCATTCAACCCATCAGTGAATGTGGATGACTTATATACATCACTTTCAAGTAGTCTTGAATGAATACCTATCATTCCATCAGACTTCTTTAGCACTGACATTTCGCAAAGATAGTCAACGACATACTTCCCATGATTAAACCTGAGCCTCAGACTTTCATCCACGCATAAATCAAGGAATGACTCCTCGTCAAGGATCTCATCCCCTAAATTATAAAATGTATAAGCCAACATTCGCTCATAATTATCCGACTTCACATCCGTATCTCCAATGCCGAGGTCTGCGTCAGTCATAAGGTCAAGAATCATAAGAGCGTATCTTGACAAATGGCTCAATATAACATCCTCATTCTCGCCTGGGCGTAAGACTCGCTCCCACTGTTGGTTGTTGTTGGTGCTTACGATATACTGCGGAACCATACAGCCATTATCAATACGTATATCAATCCAGCGATGAAGGTCTTTTTCGTTCCATAAACCGGCTTTTTGCGACTTGTAATAATGGTCTAACTCATCAGACAGTGACTCATGGGTATAACCAAACCTCAATCTGCTGCCATTTGTGTCCAATGTTCTCGAATAACTTTCCAGAATTACTGTCTGATTGAACAGCATAGCCGAGAGAGCCTCGTTCACATTTGAACATTTCGGGAACAATTGCCTGTTGGTATCATCAAGATACTTTATTCTGTTGGGCATTACGCAATTGCTCTCAACCAATAAAGGCGACCGTTCCGTTAAGAATCTTACTCTAACAGTAGCAGTTAAGCGATTGAAACCAGGTCCATTGAGATATTTGTTAACCTCATCAGTTATACTCCTGACCATAGATTCATCTGCCAAGATACAGAATAGGCTACTACAACTTAACCTTAGTACTGTGTCAACACCGAAAGACGATAATATCGTATAAAACGCACGTCTTTCCGTTTCGAAATTGTAAAGTGAAAGAAGATAATTATGAAGGATAACCATTAAACGGCGAGAGCTTCTAAACAATGTCTCGTCTTGCTTGGAATTATCAGCTATTTCTTTTAACGTATGGTAACACCTTTCCCACAAATCTGCCAACGGGTGAGACACATGAGACATTAAATTGCCCATCATCTCATAATTGTCGTAAATCGGACGAGGCGACATCGGTACTATGCGCAATATTCCATTGCCATAATATATCCTTATTTTGTTAAACAAAGATCCTTCCTGATTTCTTAGCACTATATTGAAACTTTTTACTCCCTCATTGTCATCTATTCGATAAGTATTGTTTTGACCATAGCGAATCATTAATTGAGCCTCAAAGCTTTCAATATCAAGAGCAGCTCCAACATTACACTCAATAATGGGGAATTCATATTCCAACGTATTGCACATTCCGCGGAAATCATGAGTTAACTGTTTTACAAAATAATGCGCATATCCTTTGCCAACATTGTCAATAGCATAAACCTTCTGACCTGTCAAATCCCTGATGTCAATAGACCCATTAGACTTTATTGCGGCGTATAATCCTTCAACAACCACCCTGTTTTCAAGTCCGTAATACTCTATGAATTTTGTTACCTCATTATATATTGACAGTATAGTTGAGCCAAAATAGATAGCATCGTCAACAATCTTTATTATTATCCGTCCTTTGTCACTGTCTTCATTAATATTCTTGAAAAGCAAAGGAAGGGATAATTCAGTGACGACAGTAACTCCATATAAAGATGTCAAATCATGATTATCAGAATTACCATATCTAGAGCCCAGCAATTCAAGCATACGAGTTCCCTTACGTGATAAGGCTATCACGAAACATCTATCATTAGGCATTAAATGATTTATTGAATCTTGAAGATTCTGCCATAATGCCTTTAGTGAATTATTATATATATCGTTTGCTTTCATTGATGAATGTGCTGCAAAATTACATATATTATTTCAAATTTGCAAGAAAATTAAAATAAATATATATATATGCAAGCAAATTAATTATATAGTGGTTGGATGCTTACCATCTTATCCCGATAATATGTAAGCGTCCAAAAGTGATTAAAACCCTTATAGGGCGGGCATTCCGAGAAGCCCGCCTATTTGTGATTTAATTGAAATTTAACTTGTTTTAATTGGTCGCCGGGGAGAAAGCAAGACTAACAAGATTGTCATAGTCCCTTCGTCCCCTGTTCCACTCCCGAACATAGTCAACGAAGAAGTCGCGGAAGTTGCGACACTTCTGCTGACAGGTCGAGATGAAAGAACTTATCATACCTTTTTATTGTTTATTGAATTTAACAGCGCAAAGGTACAAACTTTTTCACGGATTACCTAAAACCACTTTTGGACGCTTACGGTTTATTTGCTCAAAACATTAGTATTTATGCGTGTTTCAGAGAATTGTTAATGGATTTTAGTGGACAGTAGTGATTCCCGACAATTCGCGTTCACCCACAAAGTCCGCTTGCGGACCCATTTCCTTTAATTCAAGTGAATCAAGGTACCTGTCCCTCTGATCCTCATGCCTAGCGTACCAACGGTCGGTGCTTTATATCGTCTTTCAGGCGAGACTAAGCTTTTCTTTATTATAAATGTTCATCAATTTCTCGTAATAAGTGTTGTTCGAGTATGTTTCAATAGCAATTCTTGCTATATCCTTGTAATTAAAATCAGCATTCCACATGTGTTCGATTTTGTTTGATAGATCCTCGACGTTTCTTGGCTCGAAGATCATGCCGTTCGACTGGTTGATCAAACATGGGATGCTACCGATGTTTGCACCGAGCAAAGGAACGCCGAGACACAATGATTCCAAATTCACCAACCCTAATACCTCATACCACTCAGAAGGAGCCACACAGAAACGAGCCCTGCTAACAATTCGTTTTATTCCATCCCAATTCTGAAAACCTACAAATTCAATATTCTCATGTGCAATAGCCTTCAATTCTTCAGTAAGTGGACCATCACCTATTACGACCAATTTGTGCGATAACCTATTTGCAGCCTCAATTAAAGTTTTCGAGCCTTTCTCATGGCTCAATCTCCCAATGAAGCAATAATACTCACGTCTATCTTTTGTTTGATAAGTATCTAACACACAGCAATCTGTATCAATCGAGTGCATTATAGTGTGAACCTTTTCTTTTGAGAAACCACCGCGCACCATGATATTGCTCACAAAATCGCTTGCACAAATAAAACTGTCAGTCCACTCATCAAGATCTTTTCTTGTCCATTTCATAGCCTCCTTATATCCAAGGAAACTTGCTACTTTCGAGTTTTTCACACAGTTATGGTCAAGCACAGCGTGCACATTGCTGAGACATTCCTCACAAACAGTTTTCCCATTCTGCATGAAGTCATAACGAGGGCAAAGAAGCTTGTAATCATGTATCGACCACACAACCATCACACCCTTCTCATGAGCTATCTTCACAATAATCGGGCTCAATTGAGAATGGATATTGCCAACATGCACCACATCAGGCTTGAAATCATCCACCAGAGCAGCAAACTTTTTTGCGACCTCTTTGCTACCAAAAGGACGCAAAAAGCCTTTTATCATCTTTGGACCAGGACGAAATGTGGCTTCTGAAGGCCAGTATTTGCTCCAATCAGAATACAGATTGTCTTTACATTGCATTGCAAATATCGCAACATCATGTCCATTCTTCTTCAGCATGCTTTCGAGATTGATCGTGTAGATACAATCACCTCCTCTACGATAGTAAAACTTATTTGCTAATAAAATTCTCATAATCAAAAAAATACTATATTTGTTTGACCGATGGAAGGTATAAGACCTACTACATGTGATCCAACCACCAGTCAATTTTTTAATACTTCGTTAATGTCATTGTGGTTAAAAGATGTATTATGACAATCATCCTCTATCAAGGATGTAGGCATTCAATATCTCTTAATTAGCAAGCCATTTTTTCATCACTCTTACTTGCCATAGCCACTTCCTTTCTGAATATATCTTCTCAAAGCACCAACTGGTTTCCAATTTACCTGCTTGAGTATTCTTCTTTTAATCAACCAGGTCTTTAGCGAACACCGGCTGACAACAATAAACTCCGTATCATCAGCCGTCAGAGTAACAAATGACAGATTGGAGGATGCGCTTCCTGAAAGCAATGGCTTAAATCCAGTCTTCCAATGTGTGTGAAACAAGTACTGGTCGGAATACAGATAGACCTTATTCTTCTGTTTTCCGGAGTTCATCCAACTGCCATACATGTAATTACCGCCATAAAAGGTATTATCGCAGATGTCTATTGACTTCCGTTTAGTCTCATACGATAGAATATTGCAGTCCCTTGGCTCTGGAGAAGAAAACTCATTATACCCCATCTCGTACGCTATATTTCTTTCAAACGAACAGTTTTCGTAAGCCGAGCCGAAATCCTGTCCCTGATCATTAAGAAAGTGCTCAAAAGCTTGTCTACAATGGTAGATTCTGTTGCCTACAAAATGATTATTCTTCACAATTACCTTACTTGTCTGATTGCCTTGAATTGTGGTTGCACAATCAAAGGTACGACTGATTATGCAATTTATCACATTATTGCCATTGCAACTTGACCAAAACTCTATTCCATTTCCGTATCTGCACCATGGATCTTTATCTCGCACGAACATTGCACCTCCTATCAAGTCTATCTGACAATTCTCTATCAGACAATCGTTACACCCCGTAACTCCATGAATTGAAAACCCAGCAATAGCAATATCTTTTATTGTGCAGCTCTCCATGGATTTGATTCCAACATCATACATAGAAAATGCCAAACAGCCCAATTTCCTTGGGGCTACATCAATTTTCCAATACAACTTGCTTATCGGTTGCTTGGTAAAAAAGCTTTGCGAATGCTGTTCTGTTGTATAGAAATCTCCACTCTTCTTGAGTGAGTCTTTACTACAGACAAGATGACCATATACCTTATCGCTTTTTGAATTATATATTAACCCTACATTATTGACTACAGTCTTGTTGGAACATACCGAGGCGCTATAGCCATCAAATTTTGTCTCATCAGACAAATCAAGCACCCAGATATTATTTCCAACAAGCACCCATGCATTTGTGTCTTTAAGAATCTTTAATCCACAAATCACAGGCTTATCTCCATCACCATAACTTTCAATAATGGAATTTTTATAGCCAAACACTCGCTCAAAAAAAACATCATTACATTTCAGTCTGACCCTTGCTGATTCTTTGACTGGAACAGAGTATATATGCTGTTTTGCGGATAAAGCTGATAAACCGTCATTCTTGTCATTCCCAGTTGATGATGATACGTAATAGGTTTTCAGTTCTATCCAAGAAGGAACCCCCTGTGCTGACACATTAACAATAGAGAATAAAAGCGATATGAATAAAGCCAAAAATTTCATCAGCATCATTTCTTCAAAGCTTGATTCAGATATTCTCTCATCTTCTTTGCATACTCAGCTAATGCGTTATCTACTTTACCCCAATCTATAGGTCTATCCATAATGTCAACTAATTTGCTATTAGCATTCACACGCCTGTCATTCAGATTGAGGTTTCCACAGACTGTATCTATGCGTGAATTTTTTGACGAACCGTTGCTATCACTATAGCGATTGAAGATGGCAAACTGTTTGTGCATGATGATACTGAAAGCACAAATATGGAACGAATCAGTTATTACATACTTGGCTCCTCGCAAGATGTTCAACAATCGGTTTGGATCAGCATCGTATGGAGCTATATCACCAAAGTTAGCATCATATTCCACATACTGATCAAGGAATCTTAGCGTGACAATTTTCAAGTCCTTCTGTATTGCAAACGCCTTCACGGCTTCACGATATGCAATCGTATCGCCTAACAGGAAGCAAAGCAGATATGCCTCATCATACACTTTTTCTTCTCGAATAATATTTGACCATTGTTCTTTATTGAATGCAAAGACAGGATCCATTAAAACGGGAACATCGCGACCAGTTAGTTCCTTTACGATTTCTGCACCTCGGTTTTCGCGACAGCTGACGTGCTCTATTCTGCGCAAATATTTGGCAGTCGCTTTTTTCTGGAAAGAAGGTATCTGACTCACACCAAAACTACTGGCAAACGACACCTTATTAATACTGTCAGGCACAAACATCAGATTGTAGAAATTGGTGCCCAAACCAGAAGGTGACCACAACTGATCGCTACATGTTACAATAGCCTCATAATCATATGCTATACGCTGAATGTCAACATACTTTGCACCATAGACTTCATATTGATCAAAGTATTTCTTATCATAATCCTTGAAAGTCTTCCTCCTGAGTTGCAATTCCTCGCTTACCTCCGGATGCTGCTTAAACGAGCGTGCAATATTCCACTCTACAAGCTTATCTTGGCGAAAAGTTCTATTAAACAGTCTTGGCAAAGCTTTCAGTTTGAACCACAAGCCCGCCTTACCATAGTGAATAACCTTACACTCATGTCCAAGTTCTTCAAAAAGCAGAATAGTAGCACGCGCTTGCAGTTTGCTTCCATAATTCTGTTGCTCGTATTTTAGACAAAGTCCTAATTTCATATACTATTTTCCTTTGCTTATAAGTTCTATTATCCACCAAAGGCCTCTATGTCTTCCGAGGAAACGCTGGCAATGGCATATTATTTCACTCATATAATCCTTGATAGATGGTTGTGCAAGCATGCGATCATATTGAGGTACTGCACGTCCAAGCATCCTATCCATATTCATAACAGCATGTGCCCTTCTGCTCTTGGGATACAACATGGTAGCCTGACCTCTATTCATAGTCTCTGCATCAATATCATCCATCATGATATAGCCATCACGTACTGCATTACGGAATTGTTCTTCCCAAAAATCGGTACGTGTAATCCAAGATGAGGTTCCAATCTTGTCCTTATCGTATGGATGTATATGAATATCACCAAAGCATACATCTGCCAATTCGCCATAGTGGTCTATACAGGTCAGGCAACGATGTAACTTAAAGAAACTTCTAAGCATACTGCCATAATATTGATTGAAAGGAATAGATATATTTTTCTCTGCGGCATTGATAGTAAGATACCCCATGCAACCATGGTCACGAAAAGCGAAATATTGTATGTCATTCTTCTTAACACCATAATGTTGGAAAAGGAAATCTTGACCATTGAAAGTTCGTCCGCTTGAACAATAGATAGCAAACAATCCAATGATTCGTTCCCTTAACTTACGGTCGATAGACATACGTTTGCGGAAGCCCTGGATATGGCAAGGCGTGCCCACTATCACATACTTGCCTTCTGTGAGTGTCGCAATCTTATTGCCCACTTTATTGAATGCAACAGGGCAATACTTCGAACTGCGAGCTTTGATTATCTCTTCACGACTGCATGCAATATATGTGTAAGGAGTAATATGATCCTCCTTATATCCTGTCACCACAGCTCCATCTATTACTCTCTTTTCCAGTAGATAGATAAGAAACTGACTCACCATACCGCCACTGGCAGAATGATATCGTATATCCTCATCCAATGCATAACCAGTATGCAGACCCACATATTTGCCGATAAACTTATCCTTCTTTACACTTTCTGATGCCACCTGATACTGCTGGAACTCAATGCCTACACCAGGGCACACCCTTAGGCACTTGCCACACTTGTTGCAAACCACATCATCGAGCACGGGTCTATGTTCTCCGTTCATCCTTTTTATCGTGATGCAGTGTTTCGGACAGACATCCTCGCATATTCCGCATCCCGTACACATCTGGTTTTGGATGGTAAACTTGACATTGTTATTTTTCATTACTGTCCAATGCCTCCTTCAATGCTTTGATATACCCCTTTCCGAATTTCAGATCAGGTTCCATATAGTTTCCTTCTGCCCACTCATTCCATGATTTGAGCATAAGGATATGATGTTCCTCTTTTTTATTCTCGATAGCATTCAGAGCATCTCTGACATGAAGTCCGAAAGCCTCTGGAGTTGAGTTGTCAAACATAATGCCATTCCAACCACTTCTTGGACTATGATCCCATTGCGGTATGATTACTGGAATGACTTCCTCTTGCTTTTCAACCTCAGTAATAAATTTCTTACTTGCCTTGGCATAATCAAAAAGATATGGGGGGCGATGCGTTATTATCCCTTTTACCCTACCCAATGCCTTACCTAACTTGCGCTTTAGGTCTGAATTTCCAAAGTCAATTACAGAAGCATCACGTAATCGGGTATATGTTACGGCATTGTAACCCTTCTCTATGAAGAACTTGCTTTCCACAGTATTGTCTGGTGCATTTGCCACAAGATAGAGATCTGGGAATCCAGCCTCCTTTGTCCATTGTCGAAGATTATTAACATACTCTTTTGGCAGATGTTCTGCATCGAAGATATACAAGAGAGGACTTCCTGCTATTTTGGTGTATCTACTATCCTTGAAAGCCTTCAGCAGAAATTCAAAGTGCATTCTCATATCCTCTATGCCTGGATATGTCTGCTCTATCAAGAGTTTCTTTTCGGTACTTCCGTCAGGATTCCATGTTTTGTTATACCAGCTATGGTTCGCCCAAGCAAGGCAGAATGGAAAATCCGGTCTACCGGACTCAAGCACCTCATCAAATATTGTTGCCATGAGTCGTTTTCCGTTGCCAAACCAATAGTGCCAATAACAGAACGATGAGACACCTGCCTCACGTGCTAATTCAACTTGTTGTTCTCGCACTTCTTTCACACGAAGGTCATAGTACCCCAAATCGGCTGGTACCCTTGGCTGATTATGACCTTTGAACAGAGGCCTTGCTTTGCCAACATTTGTCCACTCTGTAAAACCCTTTCCCCACCATTCATCATTCTCGGGTATTGGATGAAACTGTGGAAGATATAATGCTATTACTTCTGTTTTCATTTCAATTATACTTTTCAATTACAGCTTTTATGGCCTCCAAGTAACCTCGCCCCCACTTCTGATCTGGTTCAAGATGACAGCCCTCAGCCCACTCATTCCATGCGTTTATAAATATGAAATTCTCCTCTTTGCTAAACGGTGTAAAAGTGTGGTACAAGTGATCTAACCATCTTCTAAAATCAGAAGGGTTGGCATTTCTTAATGCTTGAAATGGCTGCCCAACTCTTCGACAGGCGTTATCCCAACTTGGACATAATGAGGGGTATCGCTTGTAGTCTATAGTGTTCTTCTTATTAATCTGAAAATTCACATAAGGACCGTATGGAGTCATCTCATTAAATCTTGTTTTCCAACCGAATTTTCTACCCATCTTCAACAGTGGATTATATTTTCTGTCAAAGCCCTCCTTATTTTGAGGTTGAAACTCAACATATGCATCTGCTCGTCTGTATTTCTTTCCCCATTCACCAGAAGCCTCAAATGCACACATGTAAAGTTCAAATCCATTCTCTTTAGCCAAAGCCTGCCATGTCTCAACGAATTTGTTGTAATCGGGCATTAGCGAAGCCTTATAGACACAGAATACAGGTTTACCATTTACTCTTATATATCTTTCATCCTTAAAGTATGGCAAGAGATATTTAAAGTGTTCTATGTCATCTTCTTTGGAATAGTTTTGCGATATCAGTGTTTCATTATATCCTCCAGCCCAATTCCTGTGCCAGTCCTCATTGGCCCAACAGAACATGAATGGCAAATCCTCTTCTTTGTTTGCCAACTTCGCTTCTACAGGTTTTTCCATAATAAGATGACCATTGAACCAATAGTGATAGTAGCAAAAGCCATCTATTCCATATTCCTTGGCCAGTTTCTCCTGCTCCATCCTACATTCCTTAAGTCTTAAATCATAAAAACCTAAATCAGCGGGAAGGTGGGGCTGATAGTGACCTCGAAACCTTGGCTTAGCTTTGGTGACATTCCTCCACTCTGTAAACCCTTTTCCCCACCATTCATCATTTTCGGGAAATGGATAAAACTGGGGCAAGTGTATTGCTATAACTCTCTTGTCTTTCATTTATTATACATATTCTCGTAATACTTCTGATAGTCGCCGCTTGTCACGTTGTCAAGCCACTCTTGGTTTTCGAGATACCACTTCACTGTCTTCTCGATACCCTCCTCGAACTGCAGGCTGGGCTCCCAACCGAGCTCTCTCTGCAACTTTGTTGAGTCGATGGCATAGCGGGCGTCATGTCCAAGTCGGTCAGTGACGTAGGTGATAAGGTCCATGTCCTCGCCTTCCTTGCGTCCGAGCAGACGGTCAACGGTGTTGATCACCACCTTGATGATGTCGATGTTCTTCCACTCGTTGAATCCGCCGATGTTGTAGGTCTCAGCCACCTTGCCCTCATGGAAGATGAGGTCGATGGCGCGGGCATGATCCACTACATACAACCAGTCGCGCACGTTCTCACCCTTGCCATATACCGGCAATGGCTTGCGGTTGCGGATATTGTTGATGAACAACGGGATGAGCTTCTCGGGGAACTGATACGGACCGTAGTTGTTCGAGCAGTTGGTGACGATAGTTGGCATTCCGTATGTGTCGTGGAAGGCACGCACAAAGTGGTCTGAACCGGCCTTTGATGCCGAATAGGGAGAATGAGGATTATACTTGGTTGTCTCCAGGAAGAAGTCTTCTCCGTAAGCCTCATGATGCTGTGATGAAGAAGCCTTGGTGGTGAAGGGCGGTTCGATACCCTCGGGATGAGTCATCGACAGTGCTCCATACACCTCGTCTGTAGAGATATGGTAGAAGCGCTTGCCCTCGTATTTCTCAGGCAGTGACTCCCAATAGAGCTTTGCTGCCTGCAGCAGAGAGAGCGTACCCATCACGTTGGTGCGTGCGAAAGTAAAGGGGTCTTTAATTGAGCGGTCCACATGGCTCTCGGCAGCGAGATGGATGATACCGTCAATCTTCTCGTCCTGCATCAGCTGATAGAAAGCATCGAAGTCGCAGATGTCCATCTTGACGAACTTATAATTTGGTTTGTCCTCGATGTCCTTGAGATTGGCAAGATTACCAGCGTATGTAAGTTTGTCTAAGTTGATGATGTTATACTCTGGGTATTTGTTCACGAAGAGGCGAACGACATGCGAGCCGATAAATCCGGCTCCGCCAGTGATAACTATATTTCTTTTCATAATTGTCTTGCTTTTTTCTATTTCTTATTAATGTTGTTGATACACTTCTTTAATGAGTCCGTCCAATACGGCACTTTGATTCCAAAGGTTTCCTTGATTTTGGTCTTGTCAAGCACGGAATAACTTGGACGAGTAACGGGACTTGGGAACTCGTCGGAATGACAAGGCTGAATATCGCATGATGTCTGACCGCTATACTCTGCTATCATCTTCGTAAAGTCATACCATGAGCATACTCCCTCGTTGCTATAGTGATAAACTCCTTCTACGGGGTTCTTGAGAGTTGCAATAATGGCAGTTGCCAAGTCCCAAGCATACGTAGGAGTGCCGCATTGGTCAAACACTACCTTCAACTGCGGTTTTGTGGAAGTAAGGTTGAGCATGGTCTTACAGAAATTCTTGCCAAACTCCGAATATAACCAAGCAGTACGGATGATTATGTACTTGCATCCTGTGGCAATAATCTTCTGTTCGCCAAGGAGCTTAGTAGCACCATACACTCCTGTTGGTGTTCCTTTCTGATCTTCCTTGCAAGGTGTATTATAGGGTTCCTTGCCAAACACATAATCTGTGGAAATCTGCACAAGCCATCCGTCAACCTCCTTCATCGCCTTGGCAAGATTCTCGGGAGCAGTAGCATTAAGTTTCTCAACCAACGAATATTTCTCTGGGTCTTCCGCCCCATCCACGTTAGTCCATGCAGCACAGTTGACGATAGCGTTCACATCATTTTCAGCTACGATCTTGCGCACAGCATCCAAGTCGGTAATATCAAGGTAAGTGGTCTCAATTCCCTCCACCTGATTTACGTCCGTGAAGATGTACTTATCTTCGCTTTGCTTGCTAATGATTCTCATCTCGTTTCCAAGCTGACCATTAGCGCCTGTAACTAATATATTCATCGTCCTTAAAGATTAGCTTTTCCTGTTCTTTCCACTTCTTCAACAACCTGCAAAAGATATTGTCCGTACTGGTTCTTCAACATCGGCTTGGCGAGTTCTCGCATCTTGTCGGCAGTAATCCATCCCTTGCGGAAGGCGATGCCTTCAAGACAGGCAACCTTCAAACCCTGACGTTTCTCCAATACCTCTATATATGTAGAAGCCTCAGATAGTGAATCATGCGTACCTGTGTCGAGCCATGCGAAGCCACGGCCTAAAGTCTGTACCTTCAGCTCTCCATCTTCGAGGAATCGCTGATTAACTGTTGTTATCTCATATTCTCCTCTTGCTGATGGCTTGATGGTCTTTGCCACATCTACCACTTTGTTGGGATAGAAGTACAGGCCGACTACTGCATAATTGCTCTTTGGATGCTCTGGCTTTTCCTCAATGCTAAGACAATTGCCGTCTGCATCAAACTCAGCCACTCCATATCTTTCGGGATCGCTTACCCAATATCCAAAGACAGTAGCCTTCTTGTCTTCCTCGGCAGTGCGTACAGCTTCTATCAGCATATTCGTCAAGCCTGCCCCCTGGAAGATATTATCACCAAGCACAAGACATGCAGCATCATCACCAATAAAGTCTGCACCTATAGTGAATGCCTGTGCGAGACCATCGGGTGATGGTTGCTCGGCATACTCGAACTTAACTCCGAAATCACTACCATCGCCAAGCAGTCGCTTGAATCCTGGCAAATCAAATGGAGTACTGATTATCAATATCTCACGGATGCCGGCGAGCATCAACACAGAGATAGGATAATAAATCATCGGTTTGTCGAAAATGGGAATCAGCTGCTTGCTGATGCCTTTGGTGATGGGGTACAACCTGGTACCACTGCCACCGGCTAATACTATACCTTTCATATATTTATCTTAACGTATCTCCACCATTCAGACTTACCTGAAAAGTTGCTCATTAAAAACAGGCAGTATCTGAACAGTGAAGATGATTAGTACAACTTGTCGTTTATATCAAAGTCAAGCACTGCATCCTTTAGACATGCATGCTTCAAGTCTTTCTCGCTGAGTATCGCTTTCTCCATCGGTATGCGCCAGTCAATACCAAGGGATTCGTCCTTGATATTGATGCCGCCATCGGCCTCGGGGTGATAGAACTCGTCGCACTTGTATTGGAAAACGGCGGTTTCGGAGAGAACGGCGAAGCCATGTGTAAAGCCTCTTGGGATAAAAAACTGACGATGATTGTCTTCTGTCAATTCTACTGCCACATGCTGCCCGAATGTCGGCGAGCCTTTACGGATGTCAACGGCTACGTCAAGGACAGCGCCTTTGACACATCGCACGAGTTTGCTCTGCGTATAGGGCATACGCTGATAGTGAAGACCTCGCATCACACCGTATGATGACATCGACTCGTTGTCTTGCACAAAGTTGATACTATGCCCAAGGATGGGCGTTACTTTCTCGTCAAATTCCCGCTGAGAGAAGCTCTCGAAGAAATAGCCACGGGAGTCTTTGAAGACACGGGGCTCAATAATGAGCACACCGGGGATATTTGTTTTAATAATTTCCATAAAAAGTTGATAACTGATTAATGACTATGATTATTGATTACTGATTCCCAATCACACCGTCTTCGCCCACTTAGTATATACCCCCTTGTTCTTGGTATATAGCTGGCAGATACCACCTTCTCATCATGCGCTCTCCTCCACCGCAAAGAAATGGCAATAATGACAGTCATGAAGAGCTCGTGATAGAGGTTTGACAGCTCGGTGTCGTAATGCAAAGCATTGGCTTACAGGAGTGAGAGCTGTGCATCAAGGGAGAGTATGGTGGTGGAGGGGATGGGCATGATTGAATACGATTTTATAATTATATGCTTTTCTTAAAGCGAAATTTCAGTTGTATAATAATCTTTTCATTGTTTTACCAAATCCTTATAACATTTCAATAACTGGTTCATGATATTCTCTGGATTATGCCTTTCAAGGGCATGCTGACGAGAATTCTTAGAGTATCGCATCATGCGCTCATTGTCTTTTGATAATTCAATTATTGCATTTGCTATCTGCCATGGATCGTTGGCTGGAAGCAAGTCTCCTTCCTCACCATTGCACACTAATGTAGAAATGCCTCCTACCATAGTTGAAACAATCGGCATTCCAACAAGTTGCGCCTCGCAAATGGAATTAGGACTGTTCTCGATATAAGCCGTATGCACATACATTGTTGAATTGCACATCATGTCTATCAATTGTTCTGGCGTACAGAAACCAAGAATATTGATATTATTGTCAGCATATCTCAATCCCTCTTTCTTCTCAACTATCTCTTTTAGCTCACTGCTCAAGCCGCCAGCCACATTCCATTCGAAGTCCACTCCAGCTTCTTTAAGCGCATGGGCTGTCTTTAGCATTACATCGATACCCTTCCAAAACGAGCTGCAACCAGTTGACAACAATCGAAGTTTCCCTCCGTTAGGGCAGCTCCATAGCTTTGTGTTTTCGAGGAACGTTGGTCTCAAGGCCTCCTCTACATGATGATAAGTACTACCCTTAGTAAGCGTATTCACCAAAGCCTTATCCCACGAGGTTCTTCCCATATAGTGTTTAACACACTTCCATGTCCTCTCCTCCATCTCTAAGCGAGATTTGTCTTTATAATAACCATTCAATCTATGCCAATCTTTGCGCAAGTTCCATCCTGCCGCTCTTACAAAAGTATATCCGTTATACTTCGGAGGATAAAGGGCATTGTTGTATGGAATAATACTTCCTTGGATATGTATAACAAGAGGTATGTCAGTATATTGAGCCAACAGTCCAAAAGGCCATTCATTGCCGAAGACATGAATTATATCTGGCTGATATTCCTCAATTACTTTTCTGCCGAGAGGAATAACCTTATCCTCATTCACTTTCCACGTCCAATTGCTTAATTTTCGTTCAGCAAAAGAATAGTGGGTGATCATAGGAATGTAAGTCACTCCATCTATCACCTTCACCTTCGCATCAGGCTCCTCTGTCTCAAATGCAATATATAGCTCGATTTCACGACAATCTTTAACTATATGTTCAAGAGCATCTTGCCATCCGCACACTACTCTACCATCGTCCTTATATCTTGACGGAGTAGATATTTCAAACCAAAGTACTTTCATCTTCTTATATGTTTTATCAACCACGAAATAGACTCTTTTCTTTTAGCCTCCAATAGAGGCTTGATATTGTCGTAGTCGATATGTTTTGACACATCTATTTGCTTTATATCATTTATATATCTTGAAGACAAACCAACCATATCCAAGAAATCTTTCATCCTTGAGCTATTGCCATAGCCTAATAATGGTATCGTATAGAAATCACGCTGGAATATTGTGCTGAAAGCCGTAGCATGAAATGAATTGGATAAAACCATATCTGCATCGTTTATCCATTCTAAAAATTCTATTGGACCACAATTTCTCAATACCTTTGATATGTATGGTTTATCGCTATTGAAAGAATAGACATCAAGACCTCTTTCCATGGCAATCTTTTGGGCAATCTCATCTATTCTAGGGTCTTTCGTAGAAAAATCATACACCAACAAATATTTACCTTTATGCTGTTTCTTGATAACTTTTTTCCATTCTTCTTTGTTTAGTAAGAAAACAGGATCAAGGACATTGGTTGCTTCAAATCCAAATTCATTTGCAATCTTAACTCCAGATTGTTCCCTTACAGATATAGAACGGAAATTTGATAATCCTTTCTTTACGAACTCATGATGTTCACTTGGTATAGACGTTAACGCAAAACTTGCCGCATAAGAAATACATTTATTCTTGTCTTTTTCAAACATGCAATAATAGGCGGGATCTAATCCGTTCAGAAATGCAGTATTCCAAATTTGATCGCTTCCAGCTATATACAAATCAGCTTTAGGTTTGTTGTTTATTAACTCTTCAATGCTTTTATATGATTGTTTCGTACACGACAATTTATTCTTCTTGAATGATTTGAATCTGTATATCTTCAAGAGTTCCTTAAGCCATTTCCTATGTTGAATCAATGCAAAGATTGGTTTAAAGAAAGGCAGTTTGACACCAAGTCTTCCAATAAAACCTAATTCACAGATTTTCAACCATTCATAAAAGTGCTTATAGGTAGGTAGATAGTCAATAATCTCAACTTGATGACCACGTCCTACAAGAAACTGTTGTAATGCGTATGCTTGCAATGATGCTCCAAAATTATACACATCATGACAAGTTATCGTTTTTATTCTCATATTATTTGCATAATTTCTTAATGATATTCTTGATTGTCCTTAGAGGGTGCTTGATGCGCTGGATATTCCTTCTGCGTTTGTCTTCTTGGATTACCAGTTGATACACACCTTGAATATCTGTTGCTGAATTGGCTAAGGCGTTCTTGATAGATGTATGTAATTTGCTGATAGATGTGCAGGTTTTCATTTGACCTTCAGCAACCACATCAAATGGTAATTCTTCCAACTCGCAGTTACACCGTTGCAAAAGTTCATTGCCCTTCTCCGTAAATGCGATAGCTGCGCTCACTCCTTTCTCGTCTTCCTTGTAGTGACTGCCCCAAGCATCACCAATGCGGATGTCTGCTGATGACTGGTCATACTTGTATTTGCATTTCTCGTAACACGCCTTGCCGAGGCACGCATCGCTTAGGAACAAGCGGTAGAACATGTCGCCTTGCGACAGTCGGCTGTTTAAGAAACTTTTTTTCCCCCTTATTAACAAGTTGTAACTTTCGTGCCAGTTTACTGGCTTGCCATGCTCTGTTCCGTCAATTGCCATAGCCCATGAGTCGTGCCATCCCGTGAACTTATTGCGCCATGAGACGTAAGTCAGTTTTCCCACCTTTGTCTCTGCCCATTTCACGTATTTGTCCCACATCAGTTTTGATGGGACACCATGACAAAAGAAGTCCATCAACACGAAGTTGTCCTCCTTCTTGAACTTCTGGAGATAACGACGGAATGAGTCAATCTGACAGGGAGTTCCAGTGACGAGATACTTCAGTTTGCGGTCGATAGCCTTGAAGCCGTCAACCGTATAGCTCTGGATATACTTTGAACCGATGGATGGTATCAGTTCTTCAACAGTAGTTGCGATATAATGCTCCGCCCTGTTAGCCTCGGCATTGTACATCACACCGCAGACTTTATACCCATTGCCAATAAGCGTGCGTCCGAGTTCGAATCCCACGCCGCCGCTGCTGCACTTTCTGCGCACAGCTTCATCCTTACTCCATGCACCATAACTCTTGATGCATCTATCCTTTAGCGACAAGTCATCATGAGAGTAGGCACAGACATCGAGACATAATCCGCAACTGGTACATTTCGATTCATCCGTGATTCTAGGTTCGTAGAACCCGTCACCATTCAGCTCAATGGTGATAATCTGCTTTGCACAGACCGTGGCGCATACGCCACATCCGTAACAATCGTGTATGTTTGATATATTATTCATTACTTTATTTTAATCAAACCCAATACATTAATTTTTATTCTTTTCCCTACATTTTCGAAAATATAATCATCCGTTGCCTTTACTAATATTGAAATCCAAAATATTGGATAGACCTCGTTTATATCAATAAATGCAGAAATTATCTTTCCTATCAAAATTGCAATAGGAATAAACATGATCACCCTATACTTTCGATTCTTATATAGATACCAAATCATTTGGATATTAAACAATCCGTAGGCTAAGAAACCAAACAATCCCCTGTCAATCATAATGATGTAAATACAACTCTCTGCTCCTAATAATTGGGCATTCTTTTGCATAGCTTGACCAACAGCACCAATACCGTTTCCAAATAAAGGGTGACGAATATAATAATTGTATGCTGCCTGGAACTGTGATTGTCTCAATTCAATGCTACTACCGCCTGCTTCATCACTATGGATAAAGCTATCTATAATTTCATCAAAAAGCTCTTGATTATTAAAATAAACAACTGCAATAATCACAAGTAGCAACATAATGTACTTGAACTTTGACGCATAATTTAATATTAATGGCAACAAACCAATACAGACGGCTGTATAAACGGATCTTGTACCTGATGAAATAACTCCAATCAATAATAACGCACATAGAATATAAGACAATAACGCAAAAGTAAACCTACGATAATAAGTAGCATATAAAAATGCAATCATTGTAAATCCGCAAGCCACTCCATAAGTACTGCACCATGCAGTTAGAGATCTGCATCTATACATTCCAAATCTAATATAATCATCACGAACTTCTGCAAATGTCATTATATTCTGTGATTCCAAATATAGAGCCACAGGGTTAAAACCCATATATAATTCATATAGTCCAATGGATATTATTATTATTGTAAAAATCGAAAGGTTAATTAATAGAAACCTCCAATATCGATTTATTTTATCCTTAGCCATCCAGGAAACTAATGGATAAAGAAAAAAAGCGATTATAGAGCCAACATTTCCAATTTTCAAACTAAATCCTGCAAGAACAAATGAAAGGATTAACAATGCATACGTTTTACAGAATGGGAATTCACGTATATTTATATCTCCTGTTCGTATTTTGTGAAAAAAAACGAGTAATGCGATATAAGAAGTCAATCCCCAAACATTGTAATCATTTCCGACATTGAAATTCATCAAAACAAGTGACCATATCATTATGAACACGCAAGTCTTATAGAATGATTTCACCAGAAAAAATGACAATGCAAATAAACACAAATAACCAATCATGCTACTTTTCTTAATTTATAAATAATTATCGGGAACTATAAATATTGAGACAGAAAGGAAGCTGCCCTTTTATACTCTGCATTAATCTGTAGCACCACAGAATCCCTATCAATCACTTTAGATGATAACAAAGAGTAATCATCGTTTAAATCAACATTAAGTAAATGATCATTCAAGTTATACGTCTCAAGCAAATCTATTATTCTGCTTCCTCTATGGTTATCAGGGGATATATATGTGTAAAAATTCTTAGCACCCATAATTAAAGAAAACACTGTACAATGAAAAGAATCTGTTATTACCATTTCCGCATTTGCAATATACCCAAGGAATTCTTTGGGACCGGCATCCTTCACAGATTCATAACTTCCGTCTGGAAAATCTGGTTGTATTTGACCTAAAACGAAGATATTCAATCCACTTTCATTGCCCAATTTTCTGCAATAATTTATTATTGTTGGATTATACTGTAATGTAAACACCAATATATACCCCTTTTGGGCAGGCATAACGGCTATTGATTTCCAATAGTCAGGACTTAGAAGAAATGTGGGATCTGCAACCTGTTCTATATGTTTATGCGGTAACAGTTTCTGAAGAAGACTTTGGGCTTGTTTTTCCCTAACACAAATACTGTCGTATGAATCTAACCAAGTTTTAAAGTCGTTTTCTTCGTTCTCACGTAATTCTGTTATACCAATGCTGGTAGCAAAAGATATTTTTTTCCCTTGCCCCTGAGGTACAAACGTAAGAAAATAAGGTTCTAAACAATAAATCTGTGTAGGATTCCATAATTGGTCACTGCCTGAAATGTATAAGTCATATTTTGGAGGATTTGCATAAAGTTCATCTATACCTCTATATGGACGTGATAACTTAATAACCGAGTTGAATTCTGTGAATTTTGACAATGCTACCTCAGAATATAGGTTTGATACTTTCGGTTTAATTCCAAAAAGTGACCTTACCATCGATTTAACACAGTTCTTTTTACTTTGTTTTTTTCTTCTATAAGCTACATATTTCTTACTTGGTACATAGTCCTTATATGCTACTGGCCTATGTAAATCTATTATCTCCACATCATGACCTTGTTGTTTTAAATATTTGTACAATGCATAGGATTGGAGACAAGCTCCATAGTTTGGAGAGTTGTGTATTGTAATAATTCCTATTTTCATTTTATTCCAATGATTTTTATGATTTTCTTAACGGCACATTTTGGTAGTGCCATTATTCTGTTAATCTTTTCTTCTCTCATGTATTTATTTTGCGCACGCTTTATCGCCTTTTCGAAATCGCCATGATACTTTTCTATATCCTCTTCAAACATCTTTCTGTATTTGGTCTTCAAGGAAGGATGCCTCAACTGTGCCTCACCCTTGAACGGTTCTTCCAAAGGTCTTTCTTCCGCAAAGATTCTCTTTTCTGCAATAAGCCTATCTACAAAGTCTCTTCCTTTCTCATTATTTACAAGAATAAGTGAGACTTTCTTGGCATCGTATGCCGCTGGCTTGACGAGACCCAACCCATGATAGTCGGCAATGGTGATGTCTGCGTTACGTTCCGGCTTAGCAAATCGGCAATGATAGCAGTTCTCACGATAGGAAACTGCCCTGTGATAGCCGAATTGATAAGTATCGCCATCCTTCGTGCGCTTGGCGTAAAACAGCTTGTTATCAGCGTTATATAATGTAAATGTAAATGTATATGTATATGTATATGGGTCGCGAAATGACATGCGTTTCGCGATGTCTCCTGCCTCTTTATTCAGTTTGTCTATATGTTGTCTGAGATAAGAGACTGGTGTCGTGCCATGGCACACGACTTCAACGAGCAAAAGATGTTCTGCATTTCCATAGATTTTTCGCATTGCAGCCACTTGACATGGCAATCCGATAAAAAGAACTTTCTGTTGGTTTCTTATCGCATTCTTGACTAAAGGAAAAACATCGTATGCACTGCTGAAAACATATTTCGAGTTCTTGAACTTTTCGATAGCCTTGATTGATGCAGCCATTTCATGTTTGACGCAGAAATCCTCTTGTTGTGCGGCTCCAATAATCTTGTAACTATTATCAGCAGCCAATTTATACATCTCTGCTGCAATGCCTCCTGATGCGGAAGTCCTACGTTCTTCGTCATCCAAAGACCATGCTGCGTATGCCTTCTGAGACTGAGATGGCAGAACCTCATTAAGTACAGGACATACCTTTTCACAGGCATGGCAACCAACACATGAGCTTTCATCTATATGGGGGAGAATGGTGCCAATCTTGTTCTCCTGCATAGTGATGCAGCCTTTCGGACACTTGAAAGCACATGCTCCGCAGCCAGTACAGGCGTTAGAATTTGCCAATTTTACCATTTTATCAATTTTTCTTGTGCAATATTTTTTTGTTAATAACCTCCCACACGAATTGCTTTTCCTTATAATCCATACCAATGAAATAGATTCCCACAATACTTGAAAGAAGTGAAATCAAGCATACCATAACCACAGAGATAAAACTCTCTTCCAGCATGAGATGCGCTGCAAGAGGAAGTATGAGGGATATGGCACAGACCATCAAGCAAGTGCCGAATACCTTGACGATATACTCCATAACAGGAAATTCCATCAATCGTCGCACTATCCACAGTCTCATGAAAAGGCATATTACTGCAATTGCCAAAGAGATATAGAATACCATGAGCGGTGAATACCCAAGTTTAAGAAATATGTATGAGATGGGAACATTCAAGATGGTCATTGTACCGACTGAAGATTGGTATAGTCTGATATTTCCAGTGGCATGGGCAGCTGTCATCAGGGGAGTTGCCATACAATCAACTGCTGATATAGCGATAATCAACCTTGTGAAAGGTACGACATATTCAGGAAGTTGACCAAGCCACAAATTGACGATATACGGAGCCTCAATAATGATGGGCAATGAGATGAGCATTATCAGATAAAATGACAATTTTGAACTGCGGAAAATCAGTTTCTGCATTTCCCCCATATTGCCCTGTGCATAATACTTCGTAATCTGCGGGCGTACTGCCGTATAGAAATTCGTGAAGAACTGTGTGATGGCTGCATTGATTTGGAAGGCTATACCACGTGCAGCATTTACAGCAGGGTTAAAGAACATGTTGAGAAGTATATTCAGTCCTTGCCCCTTGACAATGCCCGACAAAGACCCAAAGAGATTCCAACCTGAATACGAGACAAGCTCTTTGAACAATGGCTTTTCCCAATACCAACAGTATCGAGTTTCTACAAACTTCCTCATGCAATATCCTATATATATGCCTGTGACTATGAAATGGCTGACCATGAACAGGAAACCGTATGATATGAGTCTGTCTGCAGGCAGAATCAATATCAAATATACTATCACCAATTTCAAAATCACCTCAATGATACCGACGTACGCATAGACATTCATGCGTTCGTGTGCTATTATGGCGGCATTGTAAGGCATCGTTATCAAGGATGATATACATGAAAGAATAGAGAACTGATATATCCAGTTTGCTGCAGCCATACGTTCCTGAGGAATGACAAGCTGTGTATTCAAGAACCAGAGGCCGATAGTTTCAGCCAGCACAACCAAAACAATGGACAGGAGAACGAAAATTGTAAGGCAAAGACTAAATGTCTGTTTTAACCTCACCATATCACCTCGACCAAGTTCAAAGGTGAGGTATCGTTGTGTTGATACGGACATTGCTCCATTAAGCACACCCATCATAGCCACAATACCTCCAACAACATTATATATTCCATAGTCCTCTACTCCCAATGCAGACAGCACGACACGCGACGTGAATAACGTCACAGCCATAATGAAGAACATGCGGAAATAGAGAAGAAGGGTGTTCTTCGCTATACGTTTATTATTTGATGATGATTCTGTAGACATTATAATTGATGACAGATTATTGATTGCTGATTACTAATTGCTGATTACTACAGAAATAACTTGAATATCTCTTTGTCCGCAAGCGGACTTGTGTGGGTAAACAGCAATTTCCATAAATGACCAGCAATTAACAAAAATATTAATATTCCTCGTCATCGTCTGATACCTTAATTGCTCTTCGTATCTCATATATCATGATGAAGACACCAAAGAGGAAGAGGATGGCGATGAGGGAGAATATGCGGGGATGATGTGATATGATGTTAATCATAAATGACTGATGATTGATTTCTGATTCACACTTCACGCCGTATAATGACATTGGATCGTTGTCTTGTACGAGTGGATACTATGCCCAAGAATGGGCGTTACTTTTTGACCTTCGGTCTTCCTCCTCCTTGCAAGGCAAAGTTCAAACAAGTTTGACTCTGCTCTTGCTTCATTCGTCGGTTCATCGAATTCCCTCTGAGAGAAGCTCTCGAAGAAGTAACCGCGGGAGTCTTTGAAAACTCGCGGCTCAATGATGAGCACGCCAGGGATTGATGTTTTTATTATTTCCATTACTTATTGGATATAGGGTTGTGAATATGTGGGTTGTGAGTTTTGCAAAATTATCAAACGATTGTCTACAGTCTTGCCAAATATTGTCATTGACAAAATGTTCGCATAGCATTGCGTGTCTAGCATATTTGCACTCCTGTGAACCTGCTTTGCAAGTGCTCTGTCTATGTGTTCTTTTTCAGAAAATTAAATTATCGAACACTAAACGCACACCAAAAGTACAGTACTTATCTCCATCAAAGAACTTCATATCTCTTGTATATACTTGCAGTTTCACATCATTAGATACGCAGATTTGTTTCAACAGATACATTCCTATGCCTTGCCCTTTTGTTTTGCGTGCCTTTATAACTCTGAGTCCTCGATATCCCCGTTCAAACAATTTGTCTTTTTCTATTGTTTCCACAAATGGTCCCCAATTCTCTATAGACACTGTTAGTTGGTTCATTTGTTTATCCTCATTAAATATAATGTGTACAGTCTCATTAATTGGAGAGTATTTTATGGCATTTTCAATGATTATGAAAAATGCAATCTCCAGCATAGAAGAAGCAGAATACATGCCGTATGATTTACCTTCCATAATCACATTTAGACCTTTACTTGTTTTATCTGGATACAAGCACTTATATACTTTCTCAAATTTTCTATAGATATGGACATCTGTTTTTCCTGCTCCAAGCATCAGCTGGGGATTCATCATATAGTCATAGAAACCAAGGCGGATAGAAAGAAGGTTCGTGTTGCCATACATTGTCTGTATTATATTCCAAATATGACTGTCATCAGATTCTAATGACTCTTGCAAGTTCTCTATTGAAGTTTTTAACTGATTGTTGATTTTCCGAACCTCATGCATTGTATCTTCAAGGAACATCTGAAGTTCTGCCACCTTTACGTTGCGCATCTCTGCATCCTGCTTTATGCTATTTTCTGAGGACATAAGTAAATGTGTAAACTCAGTTTCTTGACAAAATGACTGATACTGTTTTTTTGAAAGTCTTATTACATTATCAAACTTTGCATATTTCCTCTCAACATCTTTTTTAGGATTTACTCCTTCTATTGATAATCCAATAAAGAAAACAGGATTTTCTTCCAGTTGGAACTTTTGAACAGCAAAGCCATACGGGCATGTAAATATCTTATTCGAATCACTTATGCTATTATAGAATTCTGCACATTTTGGCCGTAATGTTTTGCAAAAAGTTGGACATCTGAAAAGAGTCCCATCATGCGATTCTGACAGATTTTCACAAAGTCTATGAGGAAAGGGTATATGTATCATACTGTTGCAGAAAATGGCAAAAGGACGATTCCAGCAACTAATGAATGGATTATTCCTGTTATATTGCTGTCAATATTTTTTTTACAATTATCTGACGGGAACTTTGAGAAATCCCCTTTATTATCTAATATTACTTCTACATACTCATGTTCCATCTTTTCTAATACAGATGTGGGCACATCATTTTCTATCATAGTTTTAGCAATCCTTTGCCATATTTGCTTTGGATTTGTTACTTTTCTGATTAGAGTATCAATATCTTCAGACCAATCATCACAAGTTTGATCTTTTTGAATGATATTCATTCCTTGAATCAATTCTGTCATCTCAGTGTTATAGAGTTTGCCAGAATAGACAGCAAATTCCTTCATCGGGTACTTTTTGCGAAGTTGATTAAGCAAGAAAGCACCCTCTTGAGGAGACCCAAGTTTCACGCCTACCCCAGAAACGTCGCTTATAATGATATGAAATGCCTGTGCAGCCTCTAATGACTCAAGATCATCATACTTTTGTATATTGTATCCTAATCTTCTCAATCCATTCTCTTTAGTAAAATCCTCATTATCAATAATCAGAATTTTTACCATACTTCTGTCTTTTTCGCTCAAAATACTTTTTGGATTCTTAAGATCCTGGATTGTATATCGTTGCTGTAAAATATAATATCGAAACCAATTCATTATGTTATTTTATTTTTAAGTTTACTGACTGGGTAAAAGTATACACTCTGACACTTTTATGTGAACGACCATTATTACGAAACCGCTTTCTTTTAAGCTTTTTTATGTTGTACAATTTTTTCACTGCGGTGAAAAAAGCTAAAGTTCTGCGGCTTATAACCTTCCACTACAATATTTGTAAGCAACCAATCCCTATTGCAATACACCAGAGCCCCAGTGTTTACTGGGGTTTCAGGGATATAAGGATTATCTATTTGATTGTATTTTTAAACATGTGACGGTCAGGCATTCTGTTTGTCCTTGAGATATTTTATCTCGGACTGGAGAATAACTGACAAAATGTAACTTTACAACTCTGAATATAAACTTCTGTTGTGGTGTTTATAGTGCTGCCACGCACAGTGCGTGGCAGCACCGTGAGTTACTTCGCACTCTCTGCTAATAATAAGGCGAATGCCTTGTCGAGGTCTTTTGACTTGACGGCGTCCTTAACATTCTGTGGGACATCGGTTTCTTCAACCGGGACGACTTCTCCATCTTTGCCGATGACGTTTACACGGCCATCAATGGCTCCGAGCATCATGTTTGCAAGGAGTGAGTCGGGATCGAGCATCCCTACCTGATGGTCGTCGGTAATCCTGACGGAATCGGAGGTCGAATCGTATGGGGCTAAACCGACGCTATCGCCGGTGTCCATCACTTGTACCTCCACGTCAGTGCCTTCCCACATCGTGCGGTCGAGATCCCAAGAAAGGTTATAGACGGTCTTGCCGAGAGTTTCGTCTTTATCTTTCTTCTTACCTGGATGGTGGAAGGTGTAAAGACGAACCAGATTTCCCTTCCTAAGGTTAATGTCAGGGAAAAGATAGACTCGCGTATCGCCTTGGACTGGCAAGTAGTTCTTGCCATAGTGATAACGCATGAGCATCATACCTTCGAGAGAGCACTTGGATGCTGCTTCCAACTCCACATACTCGTTCTGTTGGCCTCTGTTGAAGAAGCCGGAAACAAATACTTTCATAATGTTTAAATTATTATATTGAGTTTTTAAAAGCAGCGCGTTTAATTATTTTAGTCCGGTAAACGCGAAACGGACTTGGTACTCGTACCAAAAAAGATTAAAAAATTAAAGATTAAAAAATTAAAGATTTTAAAGATTAAAGGCTTCGGGTCGGGAAAAGGACTTAAAGCCTGGCCGGCTGGGCCTGTACTCGCAAACAAGCTCTCGCCCCTGCGGGGTTGCTCGTGATTATCTACGCAACAGAGTTGCGATTATTTGACGCAATAGAATTGCGAGTGTTTAACGCACATAGTGCGAGTGTTTATGCGCCGTGGGCGCCCATGCGGATTGATGATGATTGATTGCTGATTATCACTGATAAAGATATTTATTAACGACAACAGGGTCTACATGTGACGACTTAGATTGTCCGCAAGCGGACGGGGTTGGGGTGAACGCTAATGTCCATTAATTATCCGTAAATTTATCGTAAATTATTACTTGCTTGTTGGTACGACAGAAGGGGACGATCCTTCATCCGCAGGGGCGGATTGCCGGCATGCCGTTGATTGATGAAGATTGTCTTATTTGACCTTCATTGTTTATCTATCAGTTTAAACAAATCAGAAGCATCGGGAAGTTCCATATTTGTAGTTCGTGCTTCTTCCAACTCTGCGAATGCCCTTTTGAGGCTCTTACTTACATACTGCTGTTGCTGCAATGTCTTCCTTTGGCGATTAGCCTCTTCCATACGTTGATACAATGCATCCTTAACATTTATCTCTGTTTGTATATATTCTAAGAGGTACAAGTCCGTTTTTCTCATCCGTAAGTTGCTTCTTTAAGTGACAGAATTGATGATAAAAACGTATTACTTCTTGCCGTGGAAATAGACGTCGCCAAAGTTGTATTCAATGAATATAACCTGAAAGACGTTGTTGTCGCGATAGCCCAAAAATACATGGTTGTCGCCTGAGGCACGGAACACCATGAGACTTGTCATTCCTACAGGGACATGTTGCTTGGCAGCAGCGGTGAGACTGTCAGCCTGCATCTTCTCAAAACCGAAGGAGTGGCGGGCTGAGGTGTTTACTGTGTTCCAGTCCAAACTACTGAGTTTTTTTAAACGCTCAAAAAAAGAAATGAAAAACGAAGTATCGTTATGACAGTTGACATAGCTGTATGGGCGAAGTTCTGAAAAGCCAAACACAATCCTTTCCTGAGGCTTGCCGATGACGGCTGCATGAGGCTTGGGCTGTTTGATGGCGAACTTCTTTACCATAATGACTGTAACTATTGCATCTGAGTCTTGAAATATGATTCCATGCTCGACAACGGTATGACAGTACCGCGGTCGTGGGGCTTTGCCTCAATCCAAGGTCTCTCCGTATGGGTGCGGTTCATCAATCCAATGGCTGAGAACTCCCTATAGGCATCATATACCTGACTGAACAAGATTTCCTCCTCTTCACTGAGGGATATCTCCGATTCTACTACAGGTAGAGCGGATGAACCGTATGCTGAGAACACGTCATATACAGTTGGTACAACAGGCCCGTACATCCATGCCTCTACATTCTCAGAAAACAACGGTGTGCCAAAAGCTGCAAGATGATAGCCCTGCTGATAGTAAAGCAGTTTCTGCAACTTCAGGTTGGTAAGACGCTCGCCTCCGTTGGGCTCGTCGTTCTGCGCCTTGAAGATTAATTTCTTTGCTATGTCTAATGCCTTGTATGTCATATCTTTCTAATTTTGGTACAAATTTACGTATTTTTTTGCTAACGGCAAAAGAAATGTTTATTTTGTAACTTTTGCTAACCTTAATTAACTTTAATAACATTAATTATACGTTGTACTAATTCTCACTGCAGTGAGAAAGCTAAAGTCCTGCGGCTTATAACCTTCAATCACAATATTGATAATTATTGATTGATTTTCAATTCCACAAGTCGCGAAGTCCGTCTTTCCAGGCTGGGAAAGGCGGGGTGGTGTTGAGCTCGTTGTAGATATCAACGTTCTTATTGACCAGCATCGCCACTTTGTCCAATAGATTGTTGTCTATATGGGCGATGAGAGGGGTATCGACGTCACCATCACAAAAGACACCAAATCCTCTTTCGTGAGCAGGGGCGTTTCTATGACTTAGAAGACTGACGTCGTCCTTGTCTTCGCCGGTTAGAACAGCAAAGAGAGTTGGACAGTTCTTCTGGATTCTCGGCAGTTGGACATCGGGATTCTGCATACGCATGAAGTATTTGTCCCAATTGGCATAGAGCATAATCTTGCCTCCTGTGCCTCGGGTCATGTTGATAATGACATATATGCCAGGCTTCAGTTTAAAGATGAATTCTATGCAGTCCTTTCGGGTGCTCAACGTGAGATTCGGCATTTCTTCGTAGAAGGTGGCACCGGCTTTTGTATCGAGTAGCTTTCGCATTGAAAAAAAATTAAAAATTAAATAATTAAAGATTAATGATGTTAGTAAGCGGTCATTTAAGACCCGTAAGCCAAGATAAAATAAAATTTTTATTTTTTATTAAGAGAAATAGGGTGTGATTATACCCATTCGGACACAGTTGATGGCTGCCTCGCCATGCGCTTGGGCACTGATTGCTTTTATGGAATTTTCTTCTGATTTCATAGTGCAAAGTTAATAAAAATATTTGATATTTCCTTTATCAGTGAAACTAGTGCAGATTTTGAGCAGCTGCCGGCTATGGAGGACGGAACGGGCATCTGTAGTAGAGGAGACTCCGAAAGGGTGGCCTTTGCGTATGTCTTTGATGGTTATCATCATTGTATAAGCTTTCAGTCTATGACTTGAATATATTCCGGTGCGACTTCTGCGGAAACCGCTAACAAGTCGGGAATGATGACTACGAGTTGCTTACCACGCTTCCTGCCAATCTTTATGAAATAGCCTTCCACCTGATCGAACGGTCCGCCATGCACTCTTACTCGCTTGCCTTTGGCGATGTCAATCTTATCCTTGCCTTTGTTGATTTCATCAATTTTATAGAAATGGACCTCCTGTTCCGTCTGTTTACACACCTCGATGAAATTTTTCATCTCTTTTTCAGGCACGGTTAGATAGACGAGTTCATCTTCGGTTTTCCATGTGACAAACTGGAGATTGTAATAATAATTGTGTTTGAAATCAACAATCTGCCTTTGACTTGCATATACAAACACCAGACTATGGATGACGGGTACCATACAAAGGGTTTTCTCGCCGTTGATGGTGCGAAGGACTTTCTGCTTGGGTATGAAATGCTTCAGGCCATACGTTTTATGAGAGAGACGCTCTTCGGCAGTACTCTCGTTCTTGTAGGCCCGCATGACATACCACCGTGGTTTATCCTTGTCCTGTACATTTGCCATAGTATTTTGACATGTATTATTTAGGGAAAGAGCATACTCATGGTTCACCCCGATGTGTGTATCAGGCTGTATATCAGAATCTTCCCTTGTGTTGCAACTACAATAGTCATCTATTCTCAGTTTTCCGAGTCCACTATTTGCAAGGCCTTCTTTCCGGCATGAAATACCGTTCGGATAAGGTATGCAAAAGTGTTTCTCTCTTTAAGAGAAATATCGTTTTGCTAAACAGTTGATACATAGGCATGATTTCGCTGTAAATTATCATATTTGCAAAACATCCGATTGACGAAAATCAATAGTTTTTTGTGTTTTTTATAAAAAAAATGATAGACAATTTGGTGGTTTGGAATATTTTCCGTAATTTTGCAACGCTGAGGAGTTTCTCTTAAAGAGAGAAACACCTTTTTGCTCAACAATCCCCGTTTTTTTTGTGGTTGCGGTATCTCACCGCAATACAATAGTTATAAATATTGAAAGAAAGGTGCAGTGAGTCACTGCACCTCCTAAAGAGAATTGATGATGAGATTGTTGGCGTTATCTACTACAGAGGTGTCCAATGAGGAGAGATATATCTGTGTGGTTTTCTCGGAGTCATGCCCCAATGCCTCGCTGATAGTGGAAATGGGCACATTCTTGCTCTTGGCTATGCTTGCCCAGGAGTGGCGGGCAACATAGGTGGTCAGCGGTATGGACAGGCCTATAATTTCTCCGACTTTCTTCAACTGCTTGGTGATACGGCTATAGGCATTCTTGTACTGCCTCCAGAATAGGGAGCCCTCCCCTTTGGCGATAGGGAGAAGATAGGGAGAATCTTCAGTCTTGTACTTCTCTACAATCTCCTGCATGGCAGGTTCCCATTTGATGTGCAACTGTTGCGAGGTCTTCTGACGGCGGTAAGTGAGCGTGCCGCCATGCAGATTGCTTGGTGTAAGTTGTGCCATGTCGATGAACGACATTCCACGGGTATAGAAACTGAACAGGAAAATATCCCTTGCAAGTTCCATACGTGGGGTCAGGCTCAAATCCAGATTTTTCAACTGCTTGATGATTTCCAAGGGAAGGGCACGCTTGACGGTCTTGTCGATGCCGGTATAGACGTGCTTGAACGGTGAGGAGGAGATGACCAATCCGTCGTCAATGGCATGGTTGTAGATGGTGCGTAGGTTACGGATATAGAATGAAGTGGTGTTGCGGCACAGTCCGCTGTCCTTTAGCCACTGCTCATAGCCCTGTATCATCGTGCCGTCGATTTCTTCCAACGGCACATCGTCTCCTTTCAGGTAACGCTGAAGGCTGTTGAGGGTGGTGGTGTATCTTGCCACCATCCGCTTCTTGCCGATGCGTCTCAGTTTCTCGTTCAATTCCAGCGTGTAGCCGATGATGCCCTGCAACTCCTTCCTTTCATGGAAGTGTTCAACGACGGTGTCTGCAGAGTAAGGATGCCCCTCCTTGTCCAACCGTGCAATGACCAGCTGCAGTTTCTTTCTGTCTGTTTCCAGTGTCTCTTTTAATTCCTGGAGGTAATTATTGCGCTGTGGAGTGGCGGAAGACGACAGGATGACGCTTGAATGAACCGCATCCCACTCTGAGGAATAGATTCTGTATGCTGTTTGTATTTGCCTTACCACACGGTTGTGGATGACCTGATAGTACAGGCGGCCCTCTTTCTCCTGAACGGAGGATGTTCTGAACTTTAATTTGATGGATGCCATAATTCTCTGACTTTAACATTGACTTTTCTTTTTTACCTTATATAATATATGTGGCTGCCAAACAACAAATGTCGGATGACCCAAACATGTTATCACAAAAATGATGGATGAAATAGCACTAGAATGCCTAATAATACTAAAAAAGGTTGCTGGAATACACCTTTTTATGTGTTATACTGCTATTATTTGACGAGAATTTTGTAACTTTGCACGCAGTAAAGGTTGACGAAATAAACCTTTTAGTGTAAATTCTTGCAAAAACCGTATATATGAAGAGTATAGAAGACGTAATGAGCGAATGGAACGCTTTGCAGCCCTTGTCTGATAGAGACAGAGAGATGCTTAGCCGTCGATTCACTATTGATTTCAACTATAATAGTAACCACATTGAGGGTAATACGTTGACTTATGGACAGACAGAGATATTACTCCTGTTCGGAAAGATAGTTGGCGAGGCTGATGTTCGTGATGTTCACGAAATGACCGCCAGCAATGTTGGCCTGAAAATGATGAAGGAGGAAGCAAGGCTTAAAGAGACTCCTTTGACACAGCATTTTATACGAACGTTGCATAAGACCCTCTTACGAGAGGATTATACAGTGTATCGCAATCTGCCTGGAGGGGTTCAGACAAGTTACGTTATCCATGCAGGACAATACAAAACGCGCCCAAATTCTGTCATCACTCGTTATGGTGACCGATTTGAGTATGCTACACCAGAAGAGACTCCTGCTTTAATGAGCGATTTGGTAGATTGGTATAACGATGCAGAAAGATCGGGAAAGTTGACTCCAATAGAGCTTGCTGCGATATTCCACTATCGCTACATTCGTATTCATCCATTTGAAGACGGCAATGGACGTATTGCCCGATTGATGGTCAACTACATCCTCACTCGCCATGATTATCCTATGATCGTGGTGCGTAGTCGTAAGAAAAAAGAGTATTTAGAGGCATTGCATCGTACTGACCTTACTGTCGGAGCTGCCCCTTCACTTGGCGCACATGCCTCAAAGCGTGACATTCAGCAGTTTCTTACTTACTTTACGAACCTTTTTATTGACGAGGTGTCATATGACATACAGTTCCTGACTGAGCGTGGAGATAATGTTTGGTGGTTTGATGGCGAACGCGTGAAATTCCGTAGTGCTACTACCAGCGTAATACTTAACCGCATGTATGAGCAGCCGAACAGTACCATCCCGCAACTGGCAGAGGCTGCCGGTATCAGTGTTACAGCAGTAAACAAGCAGTTACGACTCCTTACAGAGAAGGGATATATCACTCGTACTGAGAAAGATAATTCTTGGAGACTAATTATCACACCATCAGTATAAAACACAAAGAAAAACAGGCAAGTTAAATTATGCTCGAAGAGGAATGTGATTACGTTGTCAAAATGACTTGTTTGTGCCAATGATAACGACAAATACTTGATAAAATCATCAAATTTTCACTATAAACAATAAAAATTATGTGTATTCTGCTGAATTATGAATAAATTTTTGTATCTTTGCCCTCAAATAAGAGAAATCTATCATGGCAAAATTAAATCGGATAAGAATCGTTCTAGCAGAACACGACCTAAACAACAAGTGGTTGGCAGAATACCACCCAACCAAGCCTTGAAGCCCTCATTGCAATAGCAAATGCGCTTGAAGTGCCGGTACAGGAGTTGGTGAGACAGGATGAATTCAATCAAGAGAAATAAGTCGAATGATAACAAAAGACGAAATACAAGAACTGCTGCATAGCACGGAAACCTATCGTGTGGAGCGAACCACGTCAACAGGTGACATGGATAAGTTCCAAGAGGCCATCTGTGCCTTTGCTAACGATCTGCCAAATTCACGAAAGAATGGCTACTTGATATTGGGCGCTTTCGACAATGGCGAGTTGTCAGGTCTGAAGGTCACTGATGACTTGCTGAAGAAGATTGCAGCCATACGCAGCAACGGAAACATCCTTCCTATACCTGTTATGAGCGTTGACCGTTTCCAGTTCCCTGAAGGTGATTTGTTGGTTGCTGAGGTCAGTCCGTCCGACCTGCCGCCTGTGCGCTATCGTGGACGAACTTTTATTCGTATCGGTCCTCGTCGTGACATAGCATCGGAGGCTGAAGAACGCATCCTAGCAGAACGAAGAATGTCATTCATGGCAACCTTCGACACCATGCCTTGTTTGGCTGCCAAACTGAATGATGTCAACACGGACTTGCTGCGCACAAAGTATCTGATACCGCTATTAGGTAATGAGATAGTGGAGTCAGATAAGCGCCCTATCGAGGAACAGATGGCCGCTGTGGGCATGTATGACACTGAGCACCAATGCCCCACATATGCAGCAGTCGTACTGTTTGGCTACAAGCCACGCCGTTTCATGCCAGGTCTTTATGTGCAGTATGTACGTTTTAAGGGTGAAGACGTGACCAGTGAGGTGGAGAACGAAATGCAGTTGGAAGGCAATTATTGTGAATTGTTGCCACGTCTGGAATCGCTTTTGGAGTTGTCTGTTATCAAGAAGAAACCCGTTTTCGTTTCTATCCTTCGCGAGGAGATGGTCAGTAACTACCCCTATCAGGCTATCCGAGAGCTTCTTCTTAACGCCTGTATGCACCGCGATATGCAGAGTAATACGCCACTTCGCTTCTATGAGTTTGCCAGCCATCTGGAGATTCTGAATGCAGGCGGCTTGTATGGCAATGCCCGTCCTGAGAATTTCCCCAGTGTTAACGACTATCGCAACCCACTTGTTGCCAGTGCCATGAAGACACTGGGCTATGTCAATATGTTCAATCGAGGTGTAGGCCAAGTCCAGACTGACCTGAAGGAAAATGGCAACCAACCCGCAGAGTTCAACGTCAATCTTATCACGGCATTCAAGGTTGATGTGAGAGTCTCACAGAGTTATACCAAAGAGGATGGCGGTAAAACTGGCGGTAAAGTTGGCGGTGATGTCGTAGAAAACATCGCAGAAAACATCGCAGATAGCATCGTAGAAAAATTATCTACGACGCGTGCTAAGATTGTTAGAATTATCTGTAAGAATCCGAACGCTACGGCACAATCCATTTCCAAAGAAATAAATATCGCTTCTCGCAACGTGCAAGAGCACTTAAGAAAACTACAGGAACAAGGGGTCATCCGTCGTATTGGCCCAGACAAAGGTGGGCACTGGGAAATAATCGCACCATAGTCTTTGAGGGTAAGATACCCCATAAGACTAATAAGAGAATAAACTGAAAGAACAATGATACAAGAAAATACACCTGCAAAGGTTGGCTTATTGGAGTTACATTGGTTTTCATCTTTGGAAGTCTGATGGCATAAACGGAGAGATAAATGGCTCATATTCCTATATCTCTGGTACAAACAGTGAAAACATACAGCGGTGAATTGTAGCAACATCCAACGAAAACGTTAAAAATATATATGGAGCAAAATTCTAACAACATCCCCGAACTCCAATCTCCTTTCAAGCAGTTAAGAGAGGTTGATGCTGATGGCAAGGAATGGTGGAACTCACGCAAGTTGGCGCGAGTGATGGGCTATGGCAAATACTGGAACTTTGAACGTGTCATAGCCAAGGCACAGGCATGGACTTCACAGAAGGGCTATCATCTGGGTGAGCATTTTGTGGAGATAACAGAGATGGCGGAACTGGGCAGTGGTGCTGTCAGAGAGGTGACGAGCATCCGTCTGTCTCGTGCGGCCTGTATGGCTGTGGCTATGAATGCCGACCAAAAGAAAGAGATGGTGAAGGCGGCTCAGCAATATTTCAGTGCGACCATGACTCCAGATGTTGCTGTGAGAAGCATGGAGTCTTCAGTACTCATGTATAGAAGTGGACATGGAAAAGTACAGGTTCAAGTTATCTTCGACACCAATACTTTCTGGCTTTCACAACAGAGAATGGCAGAGTTATTTGGTATCGACGTTCGTACAGTTAATTATCATCTTAAACAAATTGATGAAAGCGGAGAAATACATTTGTCCGACACTATCCGAAAAATTAGGATACCTTCGGACAAATGGTCTGGCGAGGTGATGATGTATAACCTTGATGTGGTCATTGCCGTGGGTTATCGTGTGAATAGCTATGAGGCAACTCAGTTCCGTATATGGGCAACACAGGTTCTGAAAGAATACCTTACCAAAGGATTTGTGTTGGATGATGAGCGACTGAAGGGAAAGAACGTATTCGGGGCAGACTACTTCGATGATTTGCTTGACCGCATCCGTGAGATTCGTATCAGCGAGCGACGTTATTATCAAAAGATTACAGACATATACAGTGAGTGTAGTTCTGATTACGATAAAGATTCAGAACAAACGCAGTTATTCTTTAAGACGGTGCAGAACATAATGCATTATGCCGTAACAAAACAGACCGCTGCCGAGATTATCTATGACCGTGCGGATGCCGAACGCCCTCATATGGGTTTGACAACATGGAAGAATGCGCCAGACGGAAGAGTCATCAAGTCGGATGTTACTGTGGCCAAGAACTATCTCAGCGAAAAGGAAGTTGATTCGTTGAACAGGTTGAGCAATGCCTTTATAGACATTGCAGAGCAACGTGCAGAAGACCATATCTTAATGACTATGGCAGACTGGTCGGCTCTACTACAGCGCTATATGGATTTGAACAACCGTCCGTTACTTCCAGATGCAGGGCGTGTGACTCACGAACAGGCGGTAGAAAAGGCACTCACAGAATATGACAAGTTCCGTGTCATTCAAGACCATGAGATTATGAGTGACTTTGACAAACAGTTGAAATTATTATTTGATAAAAAATAATAGTACAAGAAAAGCGTGTAACTCACCAGAGCTACACGCTTTCCATTTGATTATGTATTCTTATTTCTATATGTGCTTACTTCACCTCCTCAAATATAAAGTGTGTTGATAATCAATATATTACGTTTATCAAGGTACAAATAATATGCAAATGTATGCATAAAACCACATATACAAAGTACAAAGAAACATGTAAGCGTCTCCGCGATGACGTATTGCATATATCAAAAAAAACCGCTAAGAGCTCACTTAGCGGTTTTCTTTCCATTTGTCAGGCAGAAGCATCCTGTATTTTTCCAGCGGCGTGTTTGGCGGCAATGCTGCCGCTTTGTTAATAACGTCCGATATGTATTCGAAGAAGTTCACGCCGTTGAGTCTGCACGAGCACACGAGAGAATAGAACATGGCTCCCCGTTCGGCCCCTTGTGAGAACCGAAGAACAGCGAGTTTCTCCGTGATAACGAGATGTAGCGGTTTAGTCTCTCGATGTCGTTGTTGTCCAGATGATAGTCTCCCCTTTTGAAGATGTTCATCAGCGCATCCCATTCTCCGAGCATGTAGTGCACCGCGTCATATTTCTCTGTCTTTGGCAATATCGTCTTGTCGGCTGCCATACGGTCGAGCTTTTTCCTTATGATTTTCATTATCGGCTTACACATGTCCTTCCTCCATTTTCTGTGCTTCGCCTCGGTCCACCCGTTTTGTCCGATCCTGTGTTTGTGGTCCAGGTGGTAAATGTGGTTTATCAGCCTGACTATCACCTTGCAGTCGAAGTCGTCTCCGCAGTCGAGGAACTTCCTTTTCACATGTTGGAAACAGGCAAGCCTGAGGAACCATTTTCCCGCGCTCTTGTATGTCCTGTAGCCGTCTGACTGAAAGGCTCCCTTAAAGCCGCGGATGAACTCGAAGAAAACATCCGACCCCCTCGACCCGCGGCAATAGAAAAAATATACGAGGCCGAGGTTCACGGCAAGGAAAACCCAAATATATCCGTTCTTTATCCCCTTGCCGTCCTTGTTCTTTTCCTTTACCAATATCTTGTGGTAAGTCTCGTCGGCACAGCCGTATGAGTCTGTCTTCACGGTTATCTTAAGTGCCTCATTGAGTTTTTCGAAGAGATTTTATGGAGCTGTAGAATCTTTGTCTCGTTGTGATTTTAAATGGCACAATGTCATTCCTTCGTTCACGTAAATTATACTTAAATTAAAAAATGCCCCGTTGAGTTTCATCAGCGAGGCACATTCTTAAATCACTTTTCTTTTCTAACGCCTTTGAATGGTGTTCCGTCCTGTTTGCCATCCATAAACTGTCCATTAGGGCCACGTTTTGTCCAAATGCCAGTCTTTGGGTTCAGAACTTGACTTCTCTGGCGCACCATTCCGTTTCTGTGGCCATCGCCACTTGGGGGATTTGTTGCCATATTCAATCTTTACCCGTCCTTTTCGGGGATTAAAGTGGCTGCATGTTTCAGGCAGCCGTAATAATTTTCTCTATCCATTTATTAACTCTGTAATTTCTTCTGCAATTTCTTCAACCGTATATGAAGCTGTATTACGGGCTACTTTGTCGGCGAGTGATGGCGAGTAGTCTAACACCTCTTGCTTGGTAATGCCATGCCAGATAGGCAGGAGTACCTGCTCTCCTGTGTTGGCTTTGGAAATAATACCATCTAGTTCATAGTTAGTCCAGCCTTTTTTTATGAAAGACTGAGACAGTACTACGATACCAAATTTGCTCTTAGCTAAGCCTCTGTCTATCTTTCTTCGAAGACTGTCGCCAATCTTTAGCTCAAACTCGTCATACCAAACCTTCAGCCCTTTGGTCACTAGTGCTTGCGCTAATGGGCGCACCACACTATCTTTGTCCTCAGAAGCATGTGAGATAAACACATCATATTCCATACAACTGTCTTCAGAGTCACCAATAGTAATAGGCTCTTTATGCAACAATGAGGGAACTGAAGATAAAGGAGGCTCTCTGTATTCAGGTAGAGGGCTGGGCAGTTTACGTACAGAAGATCTTACAGAACCTCTTAAACCTCCAAGGTCAATGGTCACATACCAATGACCTGAACGAGGAATCGTTAGTACAGATGGCGAACGTCTCATGAGTCCGCCATAATAGCTATGGCGGCGCCCATGTTTGTAGTTGTTATAGTTGGAACTATCCATTAGTCTCACGTTGGCAGCATTGCCACTGAGTGTTACTTGGACTTGTTCTCCTTTACCACACTGATGTAGGTCATAAACTTGATACTGCATGGTTTCTACTCTTTAGTGGTGTTAGTAATTTCATAGCAGTACACATACACACTGTCATCAGAACCTCCGCCAGTGTCACCTTCCATGCCCTTAGCCAGATAGTACTCCTCCACCTTTTGGGCTGTAGCCTTGTCTGTAGCAGTACGGTATATCCACCAGGCATTTTCCTTACTTACATTGTGCTCAACAAATAGCCTACGCTCAATGTTATTGGTTATTCCAACATAAAAGTTAGAATAATACTGTTTCGAGCTCTTCTGAAGATGAGCATCGAAATCTGCAATAATTTCTTTTGCGGTCAATCTCATAATTCAATATATTAAAAATGTTACTAATTCAAATTTACACCGCAAAAGTAGGCTCTAAGATTGCAGCCTTACTTCATTGTTTCAGAAATCTCTTTTCTATTTACAATTTTTAACTATTTCCTCGGCTCTATTTCTTATTTTGTTCCGCAAACTCTTTGGCTCCACTATCTGACAGTTGTTCATAAACCCTAGCAGTGCAGTCTCAAATTCATAGTTTAAAATTAGGCTCATCTCTATCAAAACATAGTTCTCATTCTGCTCAATTATCTTCTGGCTGCTATGCATCGGTTTGGAAATCATATACTCTGCATCAGGATATCCCACCTTTAACACAACTTTTTCCTTTTTCGCTTTGATATTGACAGACACACCTACCACTTGACCAAAGTACTCGTCAAAGTTCATACCTTGATAAGTTTGGTATACCACATCTTTTGCTTTTTCAAACTTATCTATACGGTCAAGAGGCAAGTTCACTAATGGCAGTTTATCTGCCATGTCTGGTTCCATTCCTATTAAAAACCATCTGTTGTTGAATTGCCTTAATTGGTAAGGATGTATTTCCCTTTTCTTGGTGGTCTTTCTATACTTATAGTAATATACGTATAGTACTTTTTGATTCATAATAGCATCCATCAGTGGCTCAAAGTGCTTCATGCCTCTTAAATAAGGATTGTGGTCGAAAGCAACAATGCCATAAGGCCTTTCGCCTAGATGGAACGTATCTTCCAATCTAGTCAGTGTTTCTTCTATCCAAAGGTAGTTGGGCAAACCTTTTAGCCTGCCAAGCATCCTTATCATTTCCTCCAGTCTCCCCATATCCTCTTGGGTTAAGGGCATATTCATAATAGAAAAGTCTGGGTCACTATAGTAATAATAGGCCTTATGCCCCACCATGCCTTTTTTGATGGGGGCAGAATAGCCCTCACTATCCATCATATAGCTGATGTCTTTTCTGATGGTTCTATCTGAGACTTCAGTCCCATAATAATAGTATGTATCCTTATTGACAATATCTATCAGGTCATCCATAAAGTACCTTTTGCTTCGGTCTCTGAAGCATCTGTCTAATACTTTATGCCTCTCAAAGGCATTCTTTGTTGCTGGCATACTCTAACTCTCTTCAGTACTAACACTACTTTCACCTTCTTTAGTAACTGGTCGCATCATCATTTCGTAATGCTCCAGCTGATTCATCTTCTCAAATATTTTTTTGAACACAGCCTTATGACGTCCAAGCTGCTCTTCAGACAATTCAACGAAGATGTCATCTGGAAAAGAATGAGAACCATCATTAACCCAACTTAGCAAAGATCTGCATATTTTTCTTTCTTCTGGAACTTCAAATTTCTCAAGGATATATTCAGGACTAAATCCACCTAATATCTGGAAGTAGTTCTCAATAATCCTACGCATGATATTCTGTATTATCACATGCGATTTAACATGATTAGAGTTTTTGTATTCATGCCATAGCAAATCATATGAACTCTTTATCGGGTTATCCTTCATAAAGGGTTGTATTGAAGAGATATTGTCATTCTTTCTCAATATCCAGAAATAAACATCATCCCTCCATTTGCAATATCTATCAAGAAAAGAAACTTCTTTGTGGAAGTAAACATTGTGAGTAAGCAGTATAACCTGCTTAATATTGGTATTTCCCTCATGAATAGTTGTGAATAACTCCCTAATCAACGTGCTTACAACAAAAAGAACACTGCTATCCAAACTTGAAACAGGATCATCTATAACCAACACCCTGCTACTGGTAATACCACTATCACTAAAACTACCTTTCACTAACTGCATATAATACAAGAAGGTCAGGAAAGTGATTTCACCCTCACTTAGTGTTTTATACGCCAATTCTCCATTTTCTCTTACAACGTGGTATTGATTATGGCCTTCAACGGTTTCTTCAATGTGAAAACCTGTGAAGCCAAAGCCTGACAGCATCTTATTCATTTTTATAACTGTAGGCTTTACGCTTGTCATGTTAGTTTCTAGTTTTCTGATTTCTGTCCTTAGTTCCAAATATCTCTTTCTAGCATCTTTAATCTTCACGTCTAAAGCAGATACGCCCTTAACAGTGTCCTTACACAATTTATCGTAGGCTTTCAGTTTTACATATTCAGATTTCACGAAAAACCGCCATATACTCTTTATCAGGTTGTCCCTCTCGCTATTAAAGTTATTCACAAGATTATTATGCTTGACAATTTCATCATTTGCACTTTTGATAAGAGCATTTATTTTCTCAATTATGTTTTTGGTGGAAGGTAATGTAATCTGCCTACTAGGTTCTTTTGCCTTCTGAGTCATACTCCCATATATTTCTGAGATTGTCGCATTAAGAGCTTTGATTAATGATTCTATCTGAATTATATCAAGAAAGCTCTTTGGCATACCTTTTTGCCCCTCTACCATAACTTTCAGCTTATAAACAATATCGTTACAAGATGCTTTATAGTTGGCTTGCATGTTGTTTATTTCAGCAACATTCTTCTTATATCCCTCATCAAAGAAATCATTCAGTTTCTTTCTAAAATCCCCATTAATAGTGCGGTGCTGGCAGAAAGGACATACATCACTTCCATCTTCTAGAAACTGCAATCCTTGGCTAACCCAGTCAGACATTCCCAATTTCTTAATTAGAGCAGCAATATCAATATCCTGTTTACCCACTACAACCTTTTTCCACAATTCAGATTCCTCAATATTGAATAAAATAGAGGCGTTAATAGTTTCTATAAGAGCATGTGTGATTGGTGTTTCACCAAAAAGCTGATATGCTTTTTTCCTAAGAACATCAACTTCCGGCACATCATCTTCAAATATACTGAAGCTCTCTAAAATTTTGTCTTTAAACGTTTCCTTCTTTTTAAACCCTTTACAAGCATCAGAAAACTCAGAATACCTTCTATAGATATTATCCCATAGGTACTGCATTAAATTACTTTCTTCTGTATTTTTCTTTTCTTTCAGTTTATCAATATTCTTCTGATAATTTTTCCCTTCTTCCTCTATTTGGTTGAGTTGCTCATTTTTTTCCTTTATAATTTTCTCTTTTTCTATAGTTGCTTCACCTAGGGTAAATATCCCAGGCATATTTTCAACAAAGTTTCGATCTTGGAAATCCTTGTTGTATGTCAAAACATCAAGCGGAGTATCATCAGTCCAATCAATAAAACACTCAGGATATTTACCCTCAGTATCACTCAACACTTTGCTAATAGTACTTTTTCCAGTACCATTAGCACCATAGATAATATTTACCTTTTGCAGGTTCTCAATCATTACCTCTTCTTTAAACGAGGCTTCATTTAGGATTTTTATAGACTTAATCATATTACAACATTCCTTTTACTTCCTACCTCTTTAAGAAATTCAATCAATTTATAAATGCCTGTTGATGGATTCTGGAATTCATGCAGTTCCTTTGCTCTTGTAACAGCAATATCCGTGTTGTTGTTTAAGAAAGACTTTTGTGTGTCGGTAAAGGCCGATTTGGAATAATTCTTCCACAAAGATGCGCTTTTCTTCAACTCTTTGATGAGTGCATCCGTTTCGATGGCAGCTTTTTGGTCTTTGGCATGAAGCAGCAACCATATCTCAAAACAAGGGTTGCTTAAAAGCATTTCAGCCTTACATTTACGCAATTTCTCATTGATGGCTTGTACATCCATGTCGTACATGAGGAATGTGTGCACCTTATCCCATTGAGAGATTTTGAGTTCCTTTGTACGCTTCTCAACCAACGATGGCGTGATTTTCGTGCCTTCTATGTGCGAAATGATTCTGATAGGTGACTTATACCACGATTTTAGTAGGTTGATATAGCAGACCTCTGTTTCGCCCTCGCAAATAACAAGGGCAATCTTTCGCATTCGCAAAGACGGTGACGGTTCTCTTTTGCTTGCCATAATCAATCTTCCAATAATTGTTTGATACTTGATACCGAAGAATCAACATAAGGCACAGCATCAAAGCGCCCTTGTATATACCCCTTTTCGGCATCCATGTTCTCACGGAAATCCTTAAAGTCGTATAATGAATACACTTCCGTTGCACCTTGCTCCGACTTGTTGACAAAAACAATCTGGTCACGTCTCAGTCGTTTAACATCGATAAGGTTCGTGTTATGGGAAGTGAACAATAACTGACTGCTCTCTGAGGCATGAATCAAGTCGAGAATGAAATCAGCCAGACGAGTGTGAAGTCCCATGTCAAACTCGTCCATCATAATGCTCTTCTTATTCTTTACCACATCCAAGAGTCGTATCAGAATCTGGAATAGTTTTCTTGTACCATTAGATTCTTCCATATCCATGTCGAACATAATGTCCTTTTGGTTGCGATGGTACGTCTTGAAGCGAAGCACATCCACCAGCTTGTATGACAGTTCCGTTTGTCCAGGCACAACCACAGGAGCTGGCATTTGCTCTTTCCTTGCCTCGATGTCAGTAATATCCGTATCGCATATTTCAAGTGCTTTGAGTATCACCTTCTTGTAGGCATTGAAACTGTCCAGCACCATCATGTCATTCACATTTACAAGTCCAAGCAGGAATTGATTCATGAAATAACGATATAGCTTTTGAGCAATTTCTCTGTTCATCGAGCTGGCACGACTTAGGAAAAGGTTCCTCTCACTGGTGTTTGTAACCACATCCGAAGGCTTAGCCATAACGCCAGTACCAAAGCTGTATTTTCCTTCTGCATCACGAACAAATATCTTTGCACGTCTGCCAACTGGGTAATGATATAGACTTTCGCTGATAATACGTTCACGAGTTAATTCAAAAGCGTATTCGTATTCCACATCATCGCACACAAAATCAATCAAGAACTTACTTGATTTATCTTGCCAACCATCGAATTTGAAAGGTTCGAAATTGAATATCGCACCTTCATTGTAGAGGTGTGACTCCAAAATCATTCTACAGCAAAAAGTAATGGCTTTCAGAATATTCGATTTGCCAGAAGCGTTTGGACCAAAGAGTCCAATGGATTTAAGTACTGGCACACCGTTCCACGCCATCACATTATGGATTAACTCCCGTGCAAGAGCTGTATTGATGTTTCCTGCTCTAAAGTCGATTCTTATCCTATCTCTAATAGAAAAGAAATTCTCAAATTCGATTTTTAATATCATTATACACTTGATTTTGTAGAATTGCTGCAAAAATAGCAATTAAATTTGATTTTACAAAGGATTTAGAGTAAAAATAGTTATAATATAACTGCTTTTTAACATTTATCAACCGAAATAATAGATGTTTACACTTATTATATATCCAAACTATCCTCTTTTAGAAGGAAATCGAAAAGACCTATTGTCAGTATGCCTTCTTTATTGCGACGTGGCATGCTCCATGATGTGCGTTTCCTCTTGTTGACGCATATCTAAGATGGCATTTCTCAAACCTATATCAGAGAAATAGTATTTGGATAGTGGCTTACATTCTTAACGTTTTTTATTCTACTACACAAGTTTTACATTAAAAAACTGCCAATCTTGGCATTTTTTTTATGCACAGATAACTACTGAGGTCAACTGCGTGACTGTCAGTTTGAAGCAATCACAGAACTCGAAAGGTTTTTCCTGTTTTGTAGTGTCTATTCCACTTGCCGATGCCCATTTTTCTTAGCAAAGTTACTGCCCTGACTTATGTAAAGCTTTACATAATGATGGAAATAGTTATAGAATGGAAAATCGCAAAACAATCTTTGAAAAGAAGAAGGAGTTGTAAAGCAATAAGAACATATTGATATATCAAAAAAAATACAGGTGATGCATTTACTTTACGAAAAAATGATGCATTTAAATTTGCATGTTACATTACGGTCACGACAATGGCGAATATTACAAATGACTTCATATTTTCAAGTTTGATTTTACTATGATTTGGCTTATTGCCAGTGCAAAAATAGTGTTGAGATACAAATGGGGTACAGATGTTTATAATAATAACGCAAAGATAGCAATATTATTGTGTACGGCCAAAAACAAGAAAAGCGTGTAACTCACCAGAGCTACACGCTTTCCATTTGATTATGTATTCTTATTTCTATATTCGCTTACTTCACTTCCTCGAAGTCGGCATCCTGGACGTTGTCGCCTTGTGACTGCTGGGAGCCTTGTCCTCCGGCGTTCTGACCGGCGCCTGGCTGAGGTCCGGCCTGAGGACCGGCTTGCTGGTACATCTGGGCAGAGGCGGCCTGCATTACCTGGTTGAGGTTGTTCATAGCTGAGTCTACGGCTGCGATGTCCTGTGACTTGTGGGCGTCCTTGAGCTGCTGGAGTGCCTGCTCGATAGCTGGCTTCTGGTCGGCTGGCAGCTTGTCGCCGTTGTCCTTCAGGAAGTTCTCGGTGGTGAAGATGAGGGAGTCTGCCTGGTTGAGCTTGTCGATGCGCTCGCGCTCTGCCTTGTCGGCTGCGGCGTTCTGCTCTGCCTCGGCCTTCATGCGGTCGATCTCTTCCTTGCTCAGGCCTGATGAAGCCTCGATGCGGATGGCCTGCTCCTTGCCTGTGGCCTTGTCCTTGGCTGACACCTTGAGGATACCGTTGGCGTCGATGTCGAAGGTTACCTCAATCTGTGGTACACCACGGCGTGCGGGAGCGATGCCGGTGAGGTTGAACTGTCCGATGGACTTGTTCTGGGCTGCCATAGGACGCTCACCCTGGAGTACGTGGATGGTTACCTCGGTCTGGTTGTCGGCTGCGGTAGAGAACACCTCGCTCTTCTTGCAAGGAATGGTGGTGTTTGCATCGATGAGCTTGGTCATCACGCCACCCATGGTCTCGATACCAAGAGTAAGCGGGGTTACGTCAAGCAGTACGATGTCGCCTACTCCACCCTCCTTATTAAGGATGGCACCCTGGATGCAGGCACCTACGGCTACCACCTCGTCGGGGTTAACACCCTTAGAAGGCTCCTTGCCGAAGTAGTTCTTCACGAGAGTCTGAACGGCAGGGATACGGCTTGAACCGCCCACGAGGATTACCTCGTCGATGTCGGCTGTGTTGAGCTTGGCATCGCGCATAGCGTTCTGGCAAGGTACGAGACAAGCCTGGATAAGAGAGTGGGCGAGCTGCTCGAACTTGGCGCGAGTGAGAGTCTTTACGAGGTGCTTTGGCACACCGCCAACAGGCATGATGTAAGGAAGGTTGATCTCGGTAGAGGTAGAGCTGGAGAGCTCGATCTTTGCCTTCTCGGCAGCCTCCTTAAGACGCTGCATTGCCATAGGGTCGCCAGTGAGGTCGGCACCCTCGTCGTTCTTGAACTCCTGTACAAGCCAGTCGATGATCACCTGGTCGAAGTCGTCGCCACCAAGGTGGGTATCACCATTTGTGGAGAGCACCTCAAACACACCGCCACCGAACTCGAGGATAGAGATATCGAATGTACCGCCACCGAGGTCGAACACGGCAATCTTCATATCCTTGTTAGCCTTGTCGACACCATAGGCAAGAGCGGCTGCGGTAGGCTCGTTGACGATACGGCGTACGTTAAGACCGGCAATCTGACCAGCCTCCTTAGTGGCCTGACGCTGAGAGTCGGAGAAGTAGGCAGGAACGGTGATTACGGCATCCGTAACCTCCTGTCCGAGATAGTCCTCGGCAGTCTTCTTCATCTTCTGGAGCACCATGGCAGAAATCTCCTGCGGAGTGTATCTGCGTCCGTCGATGTCAACACGAGGATAGCCACCCTCATTGACAACCGTGAAAGGCACGCGGCTCACTTCCTTGGCGGTCTGCTCATAGGTTTCACCCATGAAGCGCTTGATACTGTAGACGGTGTTCTTCGGATTGGTGATGGCCTGACGTTTTGCAGGGTCGCCAATCTTACGTTCTCCGCCTTCAACAAAGCCAACTACAGAAGGAGTTGTGCGCTTGCCTTCGCTGTTGGCGATTACAACTGGTTCGTTGCCTTCGAATACGGCAACACATGAATTAGTTGTTCCTAAGTCGATTCCAATAATCTTTCCCATAATTCTTTCTTTTTTTATTATTATTTTTTTTATTTTCGAATGAGTCAACTATTTCCCTTTCTTCCGAAAAGTTGAGTTATTAAACATGTTATAGAACACTGAAAGCGACAAACAGTATTGCGCTCTCATTTTCGGGGGAGGCAAAGGGTGTGCCAAATGACAAGCGACTGACATTTTGTCATATAAACATAAAACGTTAAATATACCTAAAAAAATGATTTATTTAGTTGCTTATATAAAATAATGTAGTAATTTTGTCTGCAAAAGTAACTTTAGACGAATAATCACTTCATAGAACATTAAATTCTAAAATCGATGAGAAGATATTTATCAGCATTTTGCATGGCATTGACTGTAATGGGAGCCATGGCACAAAACTCGTACATTGTCAAGACAAAGGGAGCCAAGAAGGCAGAATCAACCGTGACCGCAAACGAACAGGCTGCTGAAGAGGCTACCGAAGAACCCACTGACTTCATCGGTGCGAACTTCAAGAACATGAAACTTTGCAACTGGACGGAAGGCATGAGATTTATGGTCATGCCTGAGAAGTATGACCTGGTGGTGGGAGCGTTTTGTGACGCAAAAACCAACCGCGACGTAAGCTGCGGAAAACTGAAACACAAGATTATGGTATATAAGGGGCATAGTGTGGCCAAGGACGGTACCGCACTCGTGAACTTTCACTGCGAAGACGACAACAACGACTACTACTACCCTATTCCCAACGGTACGTTTGACGACTACTGCTACCTGAAGCTTGGCGTGCCTACACTGGCTTATCTTGGCGATGTGGACAAGGCCCGCGAACTGCTGATGGGTTCCACTCTCTATACCCGCACCACAGAATTTTTTGTAGACACTGACTATTACAGCGACGGCTGCAAGGAAGTGGCAGTAGACCTGAACAAGGAGGTGAAGGTGGTGGCCATTGGTGTAGGAACAAGAAGTTTCCCGGTGAAGATTATTGTGGAAGACAGCGACGGCAACCAGTTCTTCCAGAATGTGGCCATGAGCAAGACCAATTGCGGCATGCGCGACGACGAGTTTATCATGAAGAAGACCAAAAACCTCTTCTATGGCTCGTTTGCCCTTGATGACGCAAAGAAGGACATAGCTGAATCGTATAACAAATATATCGGACGTCATGTTTACACGAAATATGCTGTTGACATGATTGACCTGATGGGACAGAAGGTGAGAGTGCCACGCCTGTCGCAGTTTACGATCAAGAAGATTGAACCTATCGACAACAGCACATACGTGAAGATGAGTCTGCAAAGCGCAAAAGACGGTTACCAGTATATTATGGAGGTGACATTCAAAAACACTTACGTGGCTGGTGACATTGACGGCAAGAAGGAGAACTACTACGGCTTCCTGTTTGGCGAAGGTGCAGCCGGCAAGAACGTCTCTGCGAAAAACATGAAGCTCATTCGCCAAGGACGTATAGCCAAGGGTTTCACCAAAGAGGAGGTGAGACTGGCCATTGGGGATCCAATAAAGGTTGTGAAGAACAAGAATGGTATCACCGCATGGTATTATAAGAACGGAAATGTAGTGAAGTTCGGGAAGAACGGAAGAAAGATCTAGAAGAATTAAAGGATTAAAGAATTAAAAAATTAAAAGATTATAACACCACTCATGGCAAAAAAAGAAGAAGAAATCGTAGACATAAGGAAAGCTAAACTGCAAGCATTGCAGGCGGCTATGTCAAAAATTGAAAAAGACTTCGGAAAGGGGTCGATAATGAAACTCGGTGATGAAAACACTGAAAAGGTGGATATCATTCCTACAGGTAGCATTTCACTTAATGCCGCTCTTGGAGTCGGAGGATATCCAAAGGGACGCATCATTGAAATTTATGGCCCAGAGTCATCGGGAAAAACTACTCTCGCCATTCATGCCATTGCTGAGGCACAGAAGGCAGGAGGCATTGCCGCATTCATCGACGCCGAACATGCTTTCGACCGCTTCTATGCGGCAAAGCTTGGTGTTGATACCGACAGTCTCATCATCTCACAGCCAGACAATGGAGAACAAGCTCTCGAAATTGCCGACCAGTTAGTGCGCTCTGCCGCAGTAGACATCATCGTGGTCGACTCTGTGGCTGCCCTCACTCCGAAAAAGGAAATTGAGGGTGAGATGGGAGATAACGTGGTGGGACTCCACGCAAGACTCATGAGTCAGGCTCTGAGAAAGATGACAAGCTCAGTGAGCAAGACTAACACTACATGTATCTTCATCAACCAGCTGCGTGAAAAGATCGGAGTGATGTTTGGCAATCCGGAAACTACCACCGGTGGTAACGCACTGAAGTTCTATGCCAGTGTACGTCTTGACATCCGTCGTGTCACAAGCCTTAAGGATGGCGACGAGGTAATAGGCAATCAGGTAAGAGTGAAGGTGGTGAAAAACAAGGTAGCGCCTCCATTCAGAAAGGCTGAGTTTGAAATCACATTTGGTGAAGGTATTTCCAAGGTTGGTGAAATACTCGACTTAGGCGTTGAATATGGCATTATTCAAAAGAGCGGCAGTTGGTTCTCATACAACGACACCCGACTGGCTCAAGGTCGCGATGCTGCCAAGAATGTGATAAAAGATAATCCCGAACTTGCTGAAGAGCTTGAAGCGAAAATCAAGGAAGCGATAGAGGAAAAGGACTAAAGAATTAAAAAATTAAAAACTCAACTTTCGGAAGTTATTTTAAACCACAGAGTTTAAGAGATAAAGAGTATTTATACTAATGAAAGAGGTTGAATGCCAAGGCATTTAGAGCTCATAGAGAGCTGCGCATCATGTTTGCCGCATGGAAACTCTGTGTCCTCTGTCGCTTGCGACCTACTCTATAAAACCACAAATCTCTTTTTCTCTTTAACTCTGTGGTTTAAATAAAATGAGTTACAGAGTTACGCTTTTCAATAAAAGGTAGGTTATAGAAATCGGCTTCTCAGCTCACTTTCATACTGCCTTGCGTCTACAAACACTATGCCTTCCATGCCTACATTCCTGCCACCCAAAATGTTTTCCTCACGATCGTCGGTGAATATGCATTCTGAGGGATTAAGGCCATAGCGGTCAAAAAGACGGTGGTATATGTCGGGCTCTGGCTTTATCACCTTTTCCTCTGAGGATATGACATAACCGTCAAGTAGTTTGAAAATTTCAAACTGCCTGATGGTAGTGTGAACCTTGCTGCACCAGTTGGTAAGTCCGTAGAGCTTGAAGCCTTCTGCCTTCAGTCGCCGGAGCAGGTCGTTCATGCCGTCTATCTCCTTGGTCACGAGTTCCGGATAGTGTTCGATGAAGAGTCGTATCTCTTTCTCAAACTCACTGTTTTGGCTTATCCACTCTTCCATTATTACGTCGAACGGTTGTTCCTCACGGTCTAAAAGGTGTTGCAGTTCTTCGTTGTATATCACAGGTGTAAGAGCCTTACATCTCTCTTGGTCGGGCACATACTTGCGGAAAAACGAGAAGAAGTCGTAGTCCACGAGTACTTTCCCAAAGTCGAATATCAGATTTTTTATCATACTTTTTTACTATTCTCATTAGTTCTCCACCAACTTCCCCTCAGCCTCCAAAGCGTTCCAGATGGAGTAGCGTGCTTCGGGTGCCATCTGTTCTATTTGGGCATAGAGATTGCGAATGGTGGTGCGATGGGAGTCGGTTTCATAAGGACAGAGTTTTACCTGTTTTTGGTATCCGGCCTCAATGGCATATTCGCGTATGTCCTTTTCTTCACAATAGCATAACGGGCGGATGATGGTTATTGGCATCTTCCGCATGTGGAGCACAACTGGCATTGTGGAGAAATGGCCTTGGAAAATGGTGTTCATCAGGGCTGTATGTATGATGTCGTCATTATGATGGCCGAGGGCTATCTTGTTGCAGCCCAATTGTTGCGCAAGGTTGAACATCTGCTTCCTACGATGCCACGAACAGAGGAAGCATTTTGGCTTGTGGGTAGGTATTGTCTCGTCAAACGAGGTGGTGACCACATGGAGTTTCACACCCAGAGAAGTGCAGAAACTTTCAAGATATTCGGTTGAGGTTTCATATTTCACGTTTGCCATTCTTACATGTATGGCCTCAACCGTAAACCTTGGTTTGATAATCCTGCTTCTTTTGGCAAGCAGTTCCAAGAGCAAAAGAGAGTCCTTACCGCCGGAAAGGCCTACAAGTATATGGTCGCCATCGTCGATGACGCCAAATCGGCCCATAGCCTTCTTAAAAGCCTTTTGTAATCTATTTTCAACGGCTCCACTCATTTCATAAACACGAGATATACGGCACAGATGATGAGAAAGAAAGCCAGTATATGGTTCCAGTGGAGGTTCTGTCCCTGAAACATTATATTGGCTATTACCGCAAACACACCGAGGCTAATACATTCTTGAATAACTTTAAGCTGGACAAGGTTAAAAGGTCCACCATTGCCAGTAAAACCAAGCCTGTTTGCCGGAACTTGGCAACAATACTCAAAGAAGGCTATGCCCCATGAAAACACTATCACTCCGAGAAGCGGCCATTTCGATGCCACTCCTGTCTCTTGCAATTTCAGATGCCCATACCAAGCAAGTGTCATAAAGACATTGCTTAGTATGAGCAACATAATGGTATAAAGTCCGTTCAACTTTCAAATTTAAATTTTAATTTTCAATTTTCAACTTTCTGTCCATTGCAGCGGCAGCACGACGTCCGTCTCCCATGGCAAGGATTACGGTAGCTCCACCACGCACGATGTCGCCACCGGCAAACACGGTAGGACGCGAGCTCTGCATGTCGTCGTTTACAGCTATGGTATTTTTGCGGCCAAGTTCAAGACCCTCGATAGACTTCGGCACGAGCGGGTTGGGAGAAACACCTACTGCCACGATCACTTGGTCAACATCCATGGTCACAGTCTTGCCTTCCACAGGCACTGGACTACGACGTCCGGAAGCGTCAGGCTCGCCAAGCTCCATCACCTGAAGCACAGCCTGACAAACAGCACCCTTCTCGTCGGCCTTGTATTCTATAGGATTGTGGAGGCAGAGGAAATTGATGCCTTCCTCCTTTGCGTGCTTCACTTCCTCAAGTCGTGCCGGCATCTCAGACTCTGAGCGACGGTAGACGAGTGTAACGTCAGCTCCAAGACGCTTTGCTGTACGGCAGGAGTCCATGGCTGTGTTACCACCACCTACCACTATCACCTTCTTTCCCAGGTTTATAGGAGTGTCTGACAATGGGTCGGCAGCATTCATAAGGTTCACACGTGTGAGATATTCGTTAGACGAGAGTATGTTGATAGCGTTTTCTCCAGGAATGTTCATGAAGTTTGGCAGACCGGCTCCCGAGCCCACGAAAATGCCTTTGAATCCGCTTTCTTCAAGCTGCTCGACGGTGATGGTCTTGCCCACGATGCAGTCTGTCTGGAAGTGTACCCCCATCTTCTTGAGGTTGTCTATCTCCACATCTACAATCTTGTTTGGCAGACGGAATTCAGGTATACCATATTTCAATACTCCACCTATTTCGTGAAGTGCCTCAAACACATATACATCATATCCCATCTTTGCCATGTCGCCGGCGAAGCTGAGTCCTGAAGGACCGGAACCCACGACAGCCACCTTTATGCCGTTGGCGGTAGCTATCTCAGGCAGTGACATCTTACCGCTCTCACGCTCGTAGTCAGCAGCGAAACGCTCGAGGTATCCGATGGCCACTGCCGGCTCGTTCATCTTCAAGTGGATACAACGGCTCTCACACTGCTTCTCCTGTGGACATACGCGACCACAAACAGCAGGCAATGCTGAGGTCTGCTTCAGCACTTTGGCAGCACCAAGGATATTTCCACGTTCAATATTTTTGATAAACGAAGGTATGTTGATGTTTACCGGACAACCCTCAACGCAGGTAGGCTTTGCACAGTCGAGACAACGCTTGGCCTCTGTCATGGCCTGCTCGAGCGAAAGGCCTTTGTTGACTTCCTCTGTACGTGTGGTTGCACGATAAACTGGGTCGAGTTCAGGCATCACCACTCGTTTGATGGCAGTACGTTCTTTAGGTTTCATTGTTGCACGCACTTCTTTGCGCCATTCTGCATTACGGTCGGTAAGAGTCTCTATCGACTCTTCCTGTACGGCGGCAGCCTGACAAGGGGCAGTATTGCCGGCGGCAGTCTCTTCCACAGGATGGTCTTTATGTTCAAGGCCACTGAGGTGGTCGGTATAATGTTCCATCTCATCCTGTTCCTCGCGCTTGAAGGTACCCATGCGCTTAAACATCTCGTCCCAGTCAACAAGAGCTCCATCAAACTCAGGTCCGTCGATGCACACAAACTTTGTCTTTCCGCCAATGGTAAGTCGGCAAGCTCCACACATGCCTGTACCGTCCACCATGATGGTGTTGAGCGACACGTCGGTAGGTATGTTATATTTCTGTGTGAGCAAGCAACTGAACTTCATCATTATAGGAGGTCCGATGGCAAACACTTTGTCGACATGCTCTTGCTGTATGAATTTTTCAATACCTACGGTCACAACACCTTTTTCTCCGTATGATCCATCGTCGGTCATGATGATGAGTTCGTCGCTACTGTCCCTCACTTCATCCTCAAGTATCACGAGGTCGCGGGAGCGTCCTGCTATTACAGACAACACACGGTTACCGGCAGCTTTCAGAGCTCTGATGATAGGCAGCATAGGAGCCACTCCCACACCACCACCGGCACATACCACAGTACCGAAGTTTTCGATATGTGTAGGATTTCCGAGTGGTCCCACCACGTCAGTTATGTAGTCACCTTCATTGAGTGAGCATAGTTTTTGGGAAGAGAGTCCCACTTTCTGCACAACAATTGTTATCGTGCCTTTTTCCACGTCGGCATCGGCAATGGTAAGTGGCATACGCTCGCCTTTATTGCCTATTCTAATTATCACAAAGTTTCCAGCCTTACGGCTTTTGGCAATTAGTGGTGCCTCAACCTCAAAGAGAAAGACTTTCTCTGAGAACTGTTTTTTCTTGACAATTAAATTCATTTTTAAAATTGTTCAATTTTCAATTTTCAATTTATTATCTCACATCCCATATATGGAACAAGGACACGTGGAACCCGTATGCCTTCTGGAGTCTGGTAGTCTTCGAGAATGGCGGCTACGATGCGCGGTAGGGCGAGTGCAGAGCCATTGAGTGTGTGACAAAGCTCTATTTTCTTGTCGTCAGTATGACGATAGCGGCATTTCAGACGATTGGCCTGATAGGTGTCGAAATTGCTTACGGAAGACACTTCGAGCCAGCGGCCTTGTGCTTCTGAATAAACTTCGAAGTCGTAGCAGATGGCAGAGGTGAAAGACTGGTCGCCACCACAAAGCAGAAGTATGCGGTATGGCAGTTCCAGTTTTTTCAGCAAGCCTTCCACATGTGCGAGCATTTCCTTATGCGACTCCTTAGAATGTTCAGGCTTGTCGATACGCACAATTTCTATTTTCGAAAACTCATGTAAACGGTTCAGTCCACGAACGTCCTTTCCATAGCTACCGGCCTCTCTACGGAAGCACTGGGTATAAGCACAATTCTTTATGGGCAGGTCTTTCTCGTCTATTATCACATCGCGATAGATGTTTGTCACTGGCACTTCGGCTGTAGGAATAAGATAGAGGTCGTCTACCTCACAGTGGTACATCTGTCCTTCCTTGTCGGGCAGCTGTCCTGTGCCATATCCAGAAGCCTGGTTGACAACCGTGGGTGGCATTATTTCGGTATATCCCGAAGCGCGGGCCTCGTCGAGGAAGAAGTTTATGAGGGCACGTTGCAGGCGGGCTCCCAAGCCGATGTAGACGGGGAAACCGGCACCAGTGATTTTCACTCCAAGGTCGAAGTCGATGAGGTTATATTTTTTTGCAAGTTCCCAGTGAGGCAGTTTTGCATTGCCCGAGTCAGGTATTGCGGTCCAGTTTCCAACTGTATCACCAGGTTCACACTCTTTCAAGTTGCTTTTCACCACCTTGTTGTCTTCTGCAGAGCTTCCTTCCGGCACCTCGTCGTATGGTATGTTTGGTATGGTGCAAAGTAGGGTATTGAGTTCTTTTTCTGCATTATCCATCAACTCCTGTAGCTGTTTGTCTTGAAGTTTCAGTTCTGCCACAGCCTTTTTTATTTCTTCGGCTTCCTCTTTCTTTCCTTCCTTCATGAGAGCCCCAATCCTGGCAGCCATCTGCTTAGCCTCTTGTTTAGTCTTATCAAGCTGCTGTTGAGCCTCGCGACGACGTTTGTTGAGGTCGAGAGCATTGTCTATGGCTTCTTTTGCACCTTTGAAGTGCTTCTTTTCAAGACCGCTTATCACACGGTCTGTTTCCTCAGTGATGAGTTTCAGTGTAAGCATAATAATATCTATTTTCGTTTATAATCAGAATAATGCTGCAAAAGTAAGAAAAAAAAATGATTTAGCGAAGAAAAAAGGGAGAAATTTGAATATTGAATATTGAAAATTGAAAATTGAAGGCTAATAACTTTAAATATAAAAAAGGATTGCCGCGCATCCTATCAAAACAAGATGCGCAGCAATTCAATTTTCAATCTTCAATTTTCAATCTTCTTACCCTTTGATGGCAGCAATGCCAGGAAGTACCTTTCCTTCAATGGCCTCGAGCAGAGCGCCACCACCGGTAGAGATATAAGACACCTTATCGGCAAGACCGAACTTGTTTACACAAGCTACAGAGTCACCACCACCAATGAGTGAGAATGCGCCCTCTGCAGTTGCCTTTGCGATAGCGTCGCCAATGGCACGTGAGCCAGGAGTGAACTCTTCGCACTCGAAGCATCCGGCAGGACCGTTCCAAAGGATTGTCTTTGCGCCTTCGATAGCGGCAGCAAACTTTTCACGGCTTTCAGGACCAGCGTCGAGTCCGTCCCAACCAGCCTCGATAGCGTTTGACGGGAATACCTTGATCTGGGCACCTTCCTTAACAGAGAATGTCTTGAAATCGTAGCCAGTGCAGCATACAGAGTCTGTACCGAGTACGAGTTCCACACCCTTTTCAGCAGCCATTTTCTCTACACCGAGAGCAACATCGAGCTTGTCGAGCTCCACGATAGAGTCACCGATTTCGCCACCGTGTGCCTTTGCAAATGTATAGGTCATACCGCCACAGAGGATGAGTTTGTCAACCTTTCCGAGGAGGTTTTCGATGATTCCAATCTTAGAAGACACCTTAGAACCGCCCATTATAGCCACGAACGGACGCTTGATGTTGTTCAGCACGTTGTCAACGGCATTCACTTCCTTCTCCATCAGGTAGCCCAGCATTTTGTTGTCGGCATCGAAGTAGTCGGCAATAACAGCTGTTGAAGCATGCTTGCGGTGAGCTGTACCGAAGGCGTCCATAACATAGCAGTCAGCATAAGAGGCGAGCTTCTTTGCGAAGTCCTTCTGACGGCCCTTCATCTCCTTCTTTGCCTCTTCATACTCTGGAGTGCCTTTCTCTACGCCCACTGGCTTGCCCTCTTCCTCAGGATAGAAGCGGAGGTTTTCGAGCAGAAGTGCCTCGCCTGGCTTGAGAGCAGCCACTTCAGCGTCTGCATTTGCACAGTCGCCAGCAAACTTCACCTCAACACCGAGGTTGTCGCTTACGTTCTTAACAATCTGAGAGAGTGAGAGTTCCTTCTTCACTTTGCCCTTTGGCTTACCCATGTGGCTCATCATGATAAGTGCGCCACCATCGGCAAGAACCTTCTTCAAGGTAGGGAGAGCACCCTTTATACGGGTTTCATCAGTTACAACACCATTTTCATTCAGTGGCACATTGAAGTCCACGCGTACAATTGCCTTTTTGCCGGCAAAGTTGAATTGATCGATATTCATAATGAAATGTTTATAAAATAAATAAATTATTACAATATTCTATTTACGTTTAGCCCTTATTGGCTTCGTCGAGCGCAAAGTTACTCTTTTTTATTGAAATACGGAAACTTTATAAGCATTTTTTTGCTTTTTTTCTCCATTTTGTAACATTCTGTCATTCGACAAACCAATAAGGCTGGAAAAATCTTACTTTCCTGAGAGTGCGGCAATGGTTTCCTTCAGTGCGGCAATCTTTTCGAGAGAGTCGCTTTCCTTCTTGCGTTCAAGTGCCACAACAGCCTCCGGTGCGTGAGCCACAAACTTCCCGTTGCTGAGTTTCTTGCGCACACCTGCAAGGAAGCCCTCGAGATGCTTCAGCTGAGCCTCGGCCTTCTCTATTTCCGCTGCCACGTCTATCTTGTCGCCAAGAGGAACGGCATATTCGGCTGTACCTACCATAAAGGCGGCTGAGGTTGAGTCTTTCTCTGTCACCACGCTTATCTCAGAGAGATTTGCCATCTTGCGTATCACACTGTCATAAGCCGACAAGGTGTCGGTTCCTACCACTTGCAGCACAAGAGCCTCACGTGGTGAGATATTCTTCTGATTGCGTACTGTGCGCACACCGCTCACTACCTGCTTTAGCGACTCCACGTCGGCACATAGTGTTTTATCGGCATGTGAAGGAGCATTCAACGCCAGTTTGTCACGCATGATAGACTCTCCTTCCTTTCGCTCATAGATGTTCTGCCATAGTTCTTCTGTAATGAATGGCATAAACGGATGGAGCATTTTCAGGAGGGTCTCGAAGAATCGGAGTGTCGCATCGTATGTTGTGCGGTCGAGAGGCTTCTGATAGTCTGGCTTCACCATTTCAAGATACCATGAGGAGAACTCGTCCCAGAACAGGCGGTATACAGCCATGAGAGCTTCTGAGATGCGATATTTCTTGAACAGGTCGTCGAGTTCGGCATTTGTCTCTTTCAGCTTTGCGTCAAACCACTCTACGGCTATTTTGTTTGCCTTCGGCTGTTCCACGTCTACAGTTTCCCATCCCTTCACGAGTCGGAAAGCGTTCCATATCTTGTTATTGAAGTTACGTCCCTGTTCGCAAAGGCTTTCGTCGAAGAGAATGTCGTTGCCTGCCGGTGCTGATAGCATCATACCCATGCGCACTCCATCGGCACCAAATTTCTCAATGAGTTCTATCGGGTCGGGAGAGTTGCCGAGCGATTTCGACATCTTGCGTCCGAGCTTGTCGCGTACGATACCTGTGAAGTATACGTTCTTGAACGGGAACTTGCCCATGTATTCTTCACCTGCCATGATCATGCGTGCCACCCAGAAGAAGATGATGTCTGGACCAGTTACGAGGTCGCTGGTGGGATAATAGTATTTTATCTCATCGTTACCGGGATTGTTTATTCCGTCGAAGAGTGAGATAGGCCATAGCCACGAAGAGAACCATGTGTCGAGTGCATCCTCGTCTTGACGGAGGTCTGAGAGCTGAAGGTCTGCATTACCGCTCTTCTCTCGTGCCAGCGTGAGTGCCTTTTCGGCTGTCTCTGCCACCACGAACTCTTCTCCATCGCCATAGAAGTATGCCGGGATGCGGTGTCCCCACCACAACTGGCGTGAGATACACCAGTCTTGGATATTGTCGAGCCAGTTTTTGTATGTGGTCTTATATTTTGCAGGATAAAAATTCATCTCGCCTTCCATTACCGGAGGGAGGGCGATGTCGGCAAAGTGTTGCATTCTAAGGAACCATTGGAGCGAGAGACGCGGTTCGATGGCTGTATCGGGATTACGCTCAGAATATCCCACCTTATTATTATAGTCTTCCACGCGCTCCATGAGTCCAGCTTCTTGCAGGTCGATGGCTATCTGCTTGCGGCAGTCGAAGCGGTCCATGCCTACATAGAGTGGCGACTGACTTGATATTGTTCCGTCGGCATTGAAGATGTCGATGGTCTCGAGGTTATGTGTCTTGCCGAGCATGTAGTCGTTGGTGTCGTGTGCCGGAGTGACTTTCAGACATCCAGTACCAAACTCAATGTCCACGTATCTGTCTTCTATGACCGGTATTTCCCTTCCTACGAGAGGCACAATGACACGACGTCCCTTTAGCCACTGGTTTTTCGGGTCTTTGGGGTTGATACACATTGCCGTGTCGCCCATGATGGTTTCCGGGCGTGTAGTGGCCACTACAGCATAGTATCCTTTTTCGTCACGATGAATGATATTTCCCTCTTCCGTGAGCTGATCCTCGTTGTCGAGTGATGTAAGGCCTTTTACATAATATTTGAGATGGAAGAGTTTCGACTGTTCGTCTTGATAAACCACTTCCTCGTTGCTCAGTGCAGTCTGTGCCTTTGGATCCCAGTTCACCATACGTAGTCCACGGTAAATGAGTCCCTTGTTATATAGGTCTACAAACACCTTTATCACGCTTTCCGAGCGTTTCTCGTCCATGGTAAATGCCGTTCGGTCCCAGTCGCAACTTGCTCCCAGTCTTCTCAACTGTTTTAGGATAATGCCACCATGTTCGTGAGTCCAGTCCCAAGCATGTTTCAGGAATTCGTCTCTTGATAGGTCATGTTTTTTAATACCTTTTTCAGCCAGTCTTTTCACCACCTTTGCCTCTGTGGCAATTGAGGCATGGTCAGTGCCAGGCACCCAGCAGGCATTTTTTCCTTCCATACGTGCCCTTCTCACGAGTATGTCCTGAATGGTGTTGTTGAGCATGTGTCCCATGTGCAGCACACCTGTGACATTTGGTGGCGGAATAACGATAGTGTAGGGTTCCCGACCATCTGGCTTGCTTGCAAACAGTTTGTTGTCAAGCCAATACTGATACCATTTAGACTCCACCTGTTGTGGGTCATATTTGCTTTGAAGTTCCATGTATATAAACCTTTTTAACTAATTCTTTTTAAAAAACGTGGCAAAATTACTAAAAATCCGCGGAATATTATTATATTTGCACGAAATTTTTAATTATTATGCATTCAAGAGAAGAAAAAATGGCGGCTTTCGGCCGTTTATTGGACGTTTTGGACACTTTAAGGGAGAAATGTCCATGGGACAAGAAGCAAACAAACGAGAGTTTGCGACCTAACACCATTGAGGAGTCTTTCGAACTTGCCGACGCTCTGATGAAGAATGATGTAACAAACATCTGCAAGGAATTGGGCGACGTGCTGCTTCATATTTGTTTCTACGCAAGGATTGCTGAAGAGAAACAGCAGTTCGATGCTGCTGACGTGTGCAATCAATTGGTCGACAAACTGATATTCCGTCACCCTCACGTATACCATCCGTCACAGATAGGCGAATACGACCCAAAGCCACTTCCATACATTCCGGAGCAAGCCCAAGACGCCAGCAACGAAATGAGCAATGCAAAGACATCGCAAGAAGTGATAGAAAACTGGGAACAGATAAAGCTGAAGGAGAAAGACGGCAACAAGTCTGTTCTATCAGGTGTACCCGACGCCCTGCCATCGCTGATAAAGGCATACCGCATACAAGACAAGGCTCGCAACGTGGGTTTTGACTGGGAGGATGCCGGAGATGTATGGGCTAAGGTAAGAGAGGAACTCGCAGAACTGGAAGAGGAGATGAAGAAAGGCGACAGGGAAGCTTCGCAGGCAGAACTGGGCGACTTTCTCTTCAGTGTGATAAATGCCGGAAGACTATACCACCTGAATCCCGATACAGCTTTGGAACATACCAACCAGAAGTTCATCAGCCGTTTCAACTACATCGAGCAACATAGCATAAAGATGGGCAAACCGCTAAAAGACATGTCGATTCAAGAAATGGACAAGCTATGGGAAGAGGCAAAGAAATTGGAAAACAAATAAACAACATATCGACAATGAAAAAAATCATGACTTTTGCCTTGACGGCCCTTTTGGCCACAACGTTCACACAGTGTGGGAACAAGGCGACACAGAAAACAGATGAGGTGGAAAGAGATGACACTGCTACGGTAGTGAACAACAACACCATGGTATACGGCATTTGCGGAGACGCTTCAGCCATGAACACTCTTGAGCTCATCACCGACACAGGCGACACCTTGAGCCTTCCATTGGAAAAGGCCAAGGAAGAAAACAGGGTGTTTGGCGGATATGGCGTGGGAGACAGAATGGCTGTATATATCGACAAGAAGACTAACGACCCAAAAGTAGTCATCAACGAATCGACACTGATGGGCAACTGGCTCATGCCTAACCCCATCGACGGTAGCTCAACTCTTGGCATGTCAATAAAAGACGGAGGTATAGCCGAAAGCATCAACCAGCCCACCATTATCTTCAAGACGTGGAGAATCATAGACGGACAACTTGAAATATCTCTCGTAAGAGAAGGTGGTGGCGATGAAGAGGAAACCAACCTCTACACTATGAAGAAACTTGATGCCGACTCGTTGATTTTCTTTGGTCCTGAAGACACTTTTGAGTATTCAAGGGAGAAGAAGTAATTGTTATGACTCCATTTAAACTATATATCCTGGGTTGTGGCAGCGCGCTACCTACGCTCCGCCACAACCCTTCTTCGCAAATTGTGGAAATTCGTGACAAGCAATTCATGATTGACTGTGGCGAAGGAACACAACTGCAGCTGAGACGCTCAAAAATCAGGTTTACGAAATTGGGACATGTATTCATCTCCCACCTTCATGGCGACCACTGCTTCGGTCTTATTGGCATGATATCCACGTTCGGCATGCTGGGACGCACCGCCCCACTCCACATCTTTGCCCATTCAGCCCTAAGGAATATCCTCCAGCAGCAGATTGACTTCTTCTGCCAAGGACTTGAATATGAAGTGGTAATACATGACATAGACCCAAGCGTAAACAAAGTGATATACGAAGACCGAAGCCTGACAGTTGAGACCATCCCACTTGAACACCGGATTCCCTGCTGCGGTTTTCTCTTCAGGGAGAAACAGCCTCTACCACACATCCGCAGAGACATGATAGACATGTATGGCATTCCTCTAAGCCAGATAAACAATATAAAGAACGGACTTGGATGGACCACACCGGAAGGTGAGTTCATATCATCCGAACGGCTTACCACTCCCGCCGACCCGGCACGCTCATACGCCTATTGTAGCGACACTACGTTCAAGCCTGACATTGCCGACATCATCAAAGGGGTTGACATGGTTTTTCACGAATCCACATACTCCAGCGAAGATACGACAAGGGCCCGCAAGCACTTTCACTCCACAGCATCCGAAGCAGCCACTGTGGCTAAGAGAGCACAAGCCGGCCATCTCATTCTCGGCCACTATTCCGCCCGTTACGACAACGAGGCAAAGATGCTGGAAGAAGCAAGGTCAATATTCCCTAACACCGACCTTGCTGCAGAAGGCATGGTGTTTGATGTCACCAGTCGAGTAGTTCCTTAGGGTCGTTGATGAACGTTTCCGCCCCATGACTTTCTAGGAAATCGCGGTCGCGGAATCCCCATAACACACTGACACACGGCATGCCACTGTTGCATGCCGTTTCCACATCCACCTCGCTGTCACCAATATACACAGCATTATCCTTTCCCACTCCCAGTTGTCGCAATGCCTCTTCCACTGTGTCGGGAGCTGGTTTTTTCCTTATTCCCTCCCTTTCTCCAATGGCCACCTCCACCACATCGCCAAAAAAGTGTTGGCAAAGGTCGACAGTGGCGTTATAGAACTTGTTGCTTACCACTGCCACACGCTTATTTCTAAGTCTCAGACTCTTCAGTGTTTCAATTATGTGAGGATAAGGAGCTGTATGGTCGTATGAATGGTGGATATAATGATTTTTAAACGTGGAAAGCACTTCATCAAACCTTGGGTTTGTCTCTCCTCCAGGCACAGCCCTCTCAATAAGTTTTCTTACTCCATTTCCCACAAACCTACGAACTTCGTCAATCGAACGCGCAGGCATGGAACATTTCTCAAGTGCATAATTGGTGCTTATAGCCAAGTCTTCAAGCGTTGACAGCAAAGTGCCATCGAGGTCGAAGATATAAACGTCATATTCTTTCATCTTTTACTTCTTTTTATCATGGTGTTAACTTTACTAATATAGCGGCTATCTGCCATAAGGCGTTCGATGGTGACATTCATGCGATATTGCCATCGGTTGTAGCTGTCGCCTGGCGTGTTGATTCTCTCAAGACGAGGTTTAGCCGACCTAAGTCCGGCATCCATCGAGAGCCAGTCTTGTATCGATAGCACGCAAAGCATGGAAGGCGAATACAGATGTCTTGCTATTATCTCCTCTGCAAGCACCGTGGTGAGCTGTTCTGGCGCTCTTCCTTCTTTTTGCATCATTTCCACATAGTAGTGTTGAGCCTTCTGTGGGTTTTCCTGCCACCAAAGCCTTAGTGGAGCCATGTCGTGGGTTGTGATGGTTGCCATGCTTAAATAAGGATTTGCTTCGAGATGTGCAAAGTCCACTTCGTCATGTTTTGGCATAAACTGAATCTCAAGCGAAGGAATGCGCAAATGGTCGAGCACTCCAGCCACACATCCAGGCTTATGTCCTAAGTCTTCTGCACATGTGAGCATCTTTGTCCCTCCAAACACCATGGAGAGGCGTCTGCTTCCAGTATATGCCCAAAGGGCGTTATGACGCTCGTAATAGTAGTTGTTATAAAGTCGCATAAAGGCATCCCGGTCAGCCGGGCCAATCATATTGTAAGCCGGTGTGGAGAAGGCATTTACACGAGGATGGTACATGTCGCTGCCTTCATCCGCCACAAAGAGCACATTTGTGGCTATACGACACAATCCGTCGCGAATCCAAATACTGCTCTCATCATGCCGTCCTCCAAAAAGCGCCATAATTTTCTTCTGTGTAGAACATTCATCACGAAGGTCATAAAGGTTATATCCACGTGGTGTCAGATAGTTTTCCCTTACGTATTTTGCATGAATGCCAAAGACGCGGTCAACCAATGCATCGTCGATAATCGGTTTTGTATAGTTGTCTTTATGGAATGACAGTCCGTAATATCCCATCTCAGCCTCGTTGAGCGGCATTGCAGGCGCGAAATGTCCGAGCAGTCCGTCAATATTTTCATTTGGTATTTCCCACATCCTGAAGAAGCCGAGCACATGGTCTATTCTTATGGCTCCAAAATACTGCTCCATATGCTTTATTCGCTTATGCCACCATTTGAATCCGTCGGCCTCAATGTTCTTCCAGTTGTATGTAGGGAATCCCCAGTTCTGTCCTCTTGGGTTAAGGTTGTCTGGAATGGTACCAGCCTGGGAGTCGAGATTGAAAATCGCCGGATTGGCCCAAGCCTCCGCACTGTCTCGGCTCACTCCAATAGGCATGTCCCCCATAATGGCGATTCCTTTTTCGGCAGCATGTTCTGCTGCACGTTTCAGTTGTGTGTGGAGATGGTATTGTAGGAAAAATATGTATCTGGCATCTTCACAATTACACAATTCCTCAGCCTTCCTATAGTCATATACAGCATTTTCACCCCAATCGGCAAAGCGTGCAGTCCTGTTAGCCTCACGAAGCAGGCAGAAGGCTGTATATGGCAGAAGCCATGTCTTGTTGTCGGCGATGAAAGTCCTGAAATTGTCGTCTTTGTCAAGCTTATCCTTTACTTCCTCATATTTTATGCGCATATACTCGTCCTTGACTCTTTCCACTGCCTCATAGTCGGTATAGTCGAGCGAGTTGAGTTCAGCCCGCCTTCTGGAGAAAGAGGTCATCAGAGCTTTGTCTTTCAGTTCTCCCACCTGTTCGAGGTCAAGATACTGTGGATGTAACGCAAAAACACTTATTATATTATAAGGATAGGAGTCTTGCCAGTTGTGTTGCATCGTGGTGTCGTTAACCGGCAGTATTTGAAGAATCTTCATTCCCGCCAAAGCCATCCAGTCGGCAAAGCGTGCGAGGTCTCCAAAGTCTCCCACACCATACGAGTGCTCGCTTCTGAGTGAGAACACTGGCACAGCCACTCCAGCAGCCTTCCATGTCTTCTCAGCTACTCTCAGAGTCCCGTTGTCGAGCACCACGACTTCCCCGTCTCTCATCTTGCTAATGTCTACCTTTCTGTTTTCACCCCCTTCCCATTCTACGAACTCATGGTTTTCATCGTCTACCACCACATATTTATATTCTATCTCCGGATATAGAGCATCAACATTCATTGTGAGCGTCCACACAGAATGTCCGTTATAAGACATTTTCAGGTATCTCGACGTGCTCCATCCTCCAAGCGAAGGATGACTGCCACACACGGCCACAGCCTGTCGGTTGTCTATCTGCGGAGCCGTGATTCTAAAGAAAAGAGTCTTTCTGTATAATGGCTGCCTGAGAGCCTTTATAGTCGCATCAGCCATGTTTTTCCTGCCCGATGTACACATACAGGCCTTGGTATAAAGGTGAGACATGAGGGGAATGTCTTTCCACTCATCGTTCATGACAAAGTCGTGGGAGTTGTCACAAGGAATAATTCGTGGCACCACATGCCATTCTCTTCTCAGCACCACATCGTCGCCCCCTCTTATCTGATATTCATATTCAAAGAAAGTAAACACGGAATGTCGAGATTCCATGACTGCCAATTCAGCCGTCCAGTGCTCGCCATCGTCGGTCAAGAGGCATAACCGGTAGGTTTTCATTACACCGGTAGAGACATGAGCCTTTACCACCACCCATACGTTTTCTCCCCATTTAGTGGAATATTGTATACTAAATCTCAGTTTCATTTTCAGAATTTTGTCCCAAAGGTAGCATATTTTGTGGAGAGAACAAAATAAAATCGATTTTTTTTTGCTGTTTCAACAATAAATATTACCTTTGCAAAGAAATACGCACAATAATTTGTAAAAAAGTAATAAATTAAATACTTATTCTTTACATTCCCAAACAAATGGCACATTATTTGTATAAAGGAAATAAAGAAAACATCAAGATATCGACAGAACAATACAACGAATATGGCAACATTCACAAATCAAGTATCAGAAATCCTCGCATACGGCAAGGAAGAAGCACTACGTCTTAACACACCGTTTGTCGGACCGGAGCATATCATGCTCGGTATTATAAGACAAAACGGACAGGACGTTGCTGACGTATTCAGGCAATTGAACATCGACCCGCAGAAAATAAAAAAAGAACTCGAAGACGAACTCGCCAGCGATGTGGATCCAAATATTGACTCATCTGCACAAACCGACCTTTCGCTTGCTGCCAACAACATACTGAAGTTGGCCGTGCTCGAAGCAAGACTACAACATACAACCACTGCCGACGTGAAACATGTGCTGCTCGGCATACTTCACGACAAGACTTGCAACAAGGCCAGAATGGTGCTTGAGCAAAACAAGATTGACTATAACATGGTCATTGACGTTCTCGAAGGAAGGCATATAAACCCAAACGCCAACATGCCAGCGAAGTCGAAAATAAAAGAGGAGGAATTCGACGACGATGACGAAATGGAATTCGCCTCAGGAGGAAGCAACAAGGCATTTGGCACAATGCGCGGAACCACAGCAAAGAAGGAATCAAAGACTCCTATGATAGACAACTTCGGCATCGACCTCACAAAGGCAGCCGAAGAGGGACTGCTCGACCCTGTGGTAGGACGCGAGAAAGAGATTATGAGACTGACCGAAGTGCTTGCAAGACGAAAGAAAAACAACCCGGTATTGATAGGCGAACCTGGCGTAGGTAAAAGTGCCATCGTGGAAGGATTGGCACAGATGATTGCTAGCAAACAAACATCTCCCATACTCTATAACAAAAGAGTGGTGAATCTCGACCTCACAGGACTCGTGGCTGGCACAAAATACCGCGGACAGTTTGAGGAAAGAATCAAGGTTCTCGTAAGGGAACTTGAAAAAAATCCCGACATCATCATTTTCATCGACGAGATACACACACTCGTAGGTGCCGGTTCCGCTCCAGGTACCATGGATGCCGCCAATATCCTCAAGCCGTCGCTGGCAAGAGGTCTTATACAGTGTATAGGAGCAACAACACTCGACGAATACAGGAAAAGCATTGAGAAAGACGGGGCTCTGGAACGACGATTCCAAAAAATCATCGTTGAACCCACTTCCTCCGACGAGACATTGCAGATACTGAAAAACATTCGACAAAGATACGAACAACACCATAGCGTAAAATATTCCGACAACGCTCTGAAAGCATGCGTGGAACTGACAGAACGCTACATCAACGACAGACAGTTTCCCGACAAGGCCATTGACGCTCTCGACGAGTCTGGAGCTCATATTCACATGAGCAAGTTCACATTATCGCCCGAAATTATCGATCTACAAAAACACATCGCTGAGATAAAGGAGAAAAAGCAGGAGGCTATAAAGAACCAGGACTTCAGAATGGCTGCCGACCTACGCAACATGGAACTCAGCGAAGAGGAGCGACTACTGAGTATGCAAGAATCGGCAAAAAACATGTTGGATACTGAGAAACACGAGGTAGAAGATACTGACGTGGCAGACATTGTGTCCCGCATCTCTGGGGTGCCTGTACAGAAAATGTGCGAGTCGGAAAACCAAAGGCTCAAAAATATGGGACCAATGTTGAAGTCGCAAGTGGTGGCTCAAGACAATGCCATCGACAAAATGGTGAAAGCAATACAGAGAAACCGCATCGGACTGAGAGACCCAAACCACCCCATCGGAGTGTTCATGTTCCTCGGACCTACTGGCGTAGGAAAGACTTATCTGGCAAAAAAACTTGCTGAATATATGTTCGGTACGAAAGACGCACTGATACGCATCGACATGAGCGAATATGGCGAGAGCTTCAACGTGTCGAGACTAGTAGGAGCTCCTCCGGGTTATGTCGGATATGAGGAGGGCGGACAACTCACAGAGAAAGTCAGACGACGCCCCTACTCCATCGTACTTCTTGACGAAATAGAAAAAGCTCATACCAACGTGTTCAACATGCTGCTGCAGGTGCTCGACGAAGGAAGACTCACCGACGGATCGGGAAGGCTCATCGACTTCCGCAACACCGTGATCATCATGACAAGCAATGCTGGCACACGTCAGCTCAAAGAGTTCCAGCACGGAGTGGGATTCAATGCCGCAGGAATGGTGAACGGAATGGCAACAAACGAAAAGGACAAGGAGTATGCACGCAACATCATACAAAAAGCCCTAAGCAAACAGTTCTCTCCTGAATTCCTCAACCGACTCGATGAAATCATCACCTTCGACCAGCTTGACATCAATGCCATCAGAAGCATTGTCGACATAGAGATAAAACCTCTGCTGGACCGAATAGAAAAACTCGGATACGACATCGAGATAACCTCCGAAGCAAAGGATTTCGTGGCAAGAAAAGGATACGACATACAGTTTGGTGCCCGACCGCTGAAACGTGCCCTGCAAAACCATATCGAAGACGGCATTTGCGAGATGATCATCAACGAGACCATTACAAGGGGCGACAAAATCCTAATCGACAAAGACAAGGAGAACGATAAGCTGATAATAATCAGGAGTTAAGGAGCTAACTCTTTAACTCCTTTAACAATAACCACTGCATGATGAAAAAGGCGACAATCATTATTACGGCTTTATGCCTGTCAACAACCATTATGGGCGAAAACAAAGACATCACCATCAGAATCTTGGCAACAAGCGACGTTCACGGATGCTTCTTTCCATACGACTTCATAGACCGAAAACCTACAAACGGCTCAATGGCAAGGGTGAGCCACTACGTGAAGGAAGTAAGGAAGGAAAACGAAGGCAACGTTGTGCTGCTCGACAACGGAGACATACTGCAAGGACAGCCCACCAGCTTCTACTGCAACTACACCAACCCGAAAATACCGAATGCTGCCGTACATGCCATAAACTACATGAAGTATGACGCACAAACCATCGGCAATCATGATATCGAAACCGGACACAAGGTCTATGACAAATGGATCAAAGAAGTCAATTGCCCCATACTCGGAGCCAATGTAGTAGACAACAATACCGGCAAACCGTATCTGAAACCTTACACCATAGTGGAAAGACAAGGGGTGAGGATTGCCGTTCTCGGCATGCTTACTCCAGCCATTCCCAACTGGCTGAAGGAAGACCTGTGGAGCGGCATGCACTTTGAAGATATGACTGCATCAACAAAAAAATGGATGCAATACCTTAAAGAGACAGAAAAACCTGATGTCATAGTCGGACTTTTCCATAGCGGATGGAACGGCGGGATAAGTACTCTACACTACAATGAGGATGCCACAGAGGAAATAGCTAAAACGGTTGACGGATTCGACATCATCATATTCGGACACGACCACCATGCACGAAATGAAAACGTCATAAACTCCAAGGGCAACAGCGTGTTGTGTCTCGACCCGGGATGCAACGCCACTATCGTGGCTGACGCAACACTACGCATCACCACCACCGACGGAAAAGTGACTGGCAAACATGTAGAGGGTAAACTCGTGAAAATGAAAGGACTGCCACTCGACAACGACTACCTCGACCACATGAAGGAAATAGAGGAAAACGTGACACGATATGTCAACACCAAACTTGGCACTCTTACGGAGACTATCTCCACAAGCGATGCTTTCTTCGGAAGCTCTCCTTTCAACGACCTCATACATGAAATACAACTGAAAGTGACCGGGGCTGACATTTCCATCAACGCTCCACTCACCTTCGACAGCAAAATAGAAAAAGGAGACATCCTCATGAGCGACATGTTCAAGCTCTACAAATACGAAAACAATCTCTACATGATGAAGATGAAAGGGTATGAAATACGTAAACTGCTGGAAATGAGCTACGACCAGTGGGTAAACACCATGACATCTCCCGACGACCACATCATGCTGCTGAGCGACAACACACAGTACGACCGACAAAAATGCGGCTTCAAAAACCTTACATTCAACTTCGACAGTGCCCTGGGCATCGACTATCTTGTGGATGTGACCAAACCTGACGGAGAGAAGGTGAAAATACAGAGAATGAGCAACGGAGAACCTTTCGTGGAGGACAAATGGTACAGAGTGGCCATGAACAGCTACCGAGGAAATGGTGGTGGCGAACTGCTCACCAAAGGGGCAGGAATACCTAAGGAAGAACTCGAGAGCCGCATACTGTGGATAAGCGAACAAGACCAGCGATTCTACATCATCGATGAGATAATGAAACGCGGAACTATTGAGCCAAAGGCACACAACAACTGGAAATTCGTGCCTGAGGAATGGACAATACCTGCAATAAAACGCGACAGAAAAGCTCTCTTCGAAAAATAACACATCACCACGACCCCATGCCAATAATTAGAATAATTTTTACATTAACTATCATCTTTTGCACCATGGGCGCAAAAGCACAATACGATTATCTTCACGCCGAGCGAAACGTCATACCCGGCGGTTATGACTTTTGGGTATACACTCCTGAAGACTATTTCTATTCCCAGGAACAGACTCCTTGCATCATCTTCCTCCACGGAGCGTCATTGTGCAGCAAAGACCTCAACAGGTCGAGACGCTACGGACCGCTGCATGCTATCGTAAAGGGAAGGGAAATACCAGCCCTTGTCGTAGTGCCTCAGAATCCCGGTGGGGCTTGGAATCCGAAGAAGATAAACGATGTGCTCGAATGGACAAAGAAAAACTATGTCATGGACTCAACACGAGTGTATGTCATAGGCATGAGCCTCGGTGGATATGGCACAATGGATTTCGCTGGCACTTATCCCGAAAAGGTGGCTGCCGCGATGGCATTGTGCGGTGGATGCTCGCTGAAAGACCAGACTGGACTTGGAAAACTGCCACTATGGATTATTCACGGAACAGCCGACAGGGCCGTTTCGGTCAAACAGTCGCAATCGGTAGTCAACGGCCTTCAACAGAAAGGACTCGACAAAAGACTCAGGTTTGACTGGTGGAAAGGGGCTTCACACGGAGCGTTGGCAAGGGTGATGTATATGAAGAAAACCTACGAGTGGCTTTTCTCTCATTCCACACGCGACCCTGAGCGTAATGTCAATATGGCGATTGATATAAAGATGTCGGAACTGAAAAGCGCTTACGACGACATGATTCGCGACTATGCCGACCCGGAAGTCATCGACGACTGACCAGATATTCGGCACACATCTCGGCACATCGTTCCCCGTCAACTCCAGCCGACACTATTCCTCCTGCATATCCGGCACCCTCTCCGCAAGGAAACAGCCCATGTAGCCTCACGTGCATAAGTCGTTCTGTATCACGCAGAATGCGTATTGGCGATGAAGTTCTTGTTTCAACAGCTATCACCACAGCCTCATTGGTAAGAAACCCACGGCTTTTCCTTCCGAAATCCTTAAAGCCCTCCCGCAGCTGATGGCTCACGTGCGATGGCAGCCAGAAGTGTAGTGGCGAGGAGATAAGCCCAGGGGCGTATGATGTTTTCGGAAGGTCATAACTCAGCTTTCCGTTCACGAAGTCACACATTCTCTGTGCAGGAGCCGTCTGTCGCATGTTGCCCTGCATCCAGCAGTCACGCTCCACCCTTTTCTGCCATTCAAGCATTTTCATCACGGGGTCTCCATCTATATCCTCAGGTCTCAGTTCCACAACCATTCCGCTGTTTGACCATTGTCCGTTTCTATTGCTCGGACTCATTCCGTTCACCACTATCTGTTCCGGTCCAGTGGCGGCAGGAATGACAAATCCTCCCGGACACATGCAGAACGAGTAGACTCCACGTCCATCCACCTGTGTGACAAACGAATACTCAGCAGCAGGAAGGTATTTTCCACGTCCCTCCTTGTTATGATATTGTATTTGGTCGATAAGTTTCGAAGGGTGCTCCAGTCTCACTCCCACGGCTATTCCCTTAGCTTCCATATCCACATTCGACGAATGAAGATATTGGTATACATCGCGTGCAGAATGCCCTGTGGCAAGTATCACCGGACCACGGAATGACTTTTCCAATCCAGTCTCCGTGTCCACTGTCTCTATTCCCTCAACAGTGTCGCCATTGATTATCAACGAGGTCATTCTTGTTTGGTGATGCACCTCTCCGCCACAACCTATTATCGTATTACGCATGTTTTCAATCACCCTTGGCAACTTGTCAGTACCAATGTGTGGATGAGCGTCAGAGAGTATGTTTTCCGAGGCTCCATGCTGGCAGAACACGTTTAGAATTTTTTCAACATTTCCCCGCTTCTTGCTCCTGGTATACAATTTTCCGTCAGAGTAAGCGCCAGCTCCACCCTCACCGAAACAGTAGTTGCTGTCAGTTTCCACCTTGTGGGTTTTTGTTATCCTTGCGAGGTCGGTCTTCCTGTTTCTCACGTCCTTGCCTCTCTCGACCACTATCGGCCTGATGCCGAGTTCAATGAGTTTCAGTGCCGCAAACAGTCCTGCCGGCCCTTCCCCTACGACCACAGCCCGTTGCCCATTGCTGACATCAGGATAATCAGTTTTGTGGAAGGGCATGTCGTCAGGCATTTCATTGACAAATACTCTCAAAGAGAGATTAACGAAAATGGTGCGTTGCCTAGCGTCAATACTCCTTTTCAACACTCTGACTTCCTTAATCGTCCTGGCATCGAATCCCTTCTCTTTCGCCACATAATCCTTTATAGTTGCAGTGCTTGCCGCAATGTTTGGAAGCACCCTAATTTGCAGTTCGTGTACCATTGTTCTAATATGAAAATTTCAAAGAATTAGTGCAAAGGTAAGCAGTCAATAGGCTTTTGTGCAAAAAATTACAGTTAAAAGAATTAAAATTGGTCATTATAATATGAAAACATTTGGCAATGTCAAGAAAACACAATATCTTTGCAAGCAATATTTGCCATTTTGGGCATATTTAAGCAAAAATAAACAACCCATGCAAACAAAAATCATAGCAGGACCATGTGTCATAGAGTCAGCGGAACTGCTCGACACCGTAGCAAGAAAGCTTGTTGACATCAACGACAGGCTCGCCGTGGATATCATCTTCAAGGCCTCCTTCGACAAGGCCAACCGTACATCCATATCTTCATTCAGAGGTCCGGGCATCGACAAAGGGCTGCAGATGTTGTCTGACATCAAAAGCCGCTATGGACTGAAAATTCTAACCGACATTCACGAAAGCTGGCAGGCAGAACCTACTGGAGAAGTGGTGGATGTCATACAGATACCAGCTTTTCTCTGCAGACAGACCGACCTTCTCGTGGCTGCCGCAAAAACCGGAAAAACGGTAAACATCAAGAAGGCACAGTTTCTCAGCGGGCTCGACATGAGATACCCTGTGGAAAAAGCCAAGGACAGCGGTGCCTCGGACGTATGGCTCACCGAGCGTGGCAATATCTACGGATACAACAATCTCGTCGTTGACTTCAGAAACATCCCCGACATGCTCAACATAGTGCCCACCGTAATCATGGACTGCACCCACAGCGTGCAACGACCCGGCGGAGCTGGCGGCAAGACCGGTGGCGACAGGCAGTATGTGCCAATGATGGCCATGGCAGCAAAGGCCTTCGGTGCCAACGGCTGGTTTTTCGAAGTTCATCCCGACCCTGACAAGGGGCTTAGCGATGCAGCAAACATGCTAAGGCTCGACGACCTTGAAGACGTGGTAAAACAACTTGTTTCCCGCCAATAAGGCAGAGCGGTGGCAAACATAATAAATCGAAATAAACAACATTGAAACACCCCGATATAAATGACAATAAGAGATTATGCCATCCAATGCATCAAAGATGAGGCAAAAGCTCTTCTCGACCTCATACCGAAGATAGACAGGAACTTCGAGGATGCTGTTGAACTTATTTACCGATGCCACGGAAAGGTGATCGTAACCGGTGTGGGAAAAAGCGGACACATAGGCGCAAAGATTGCCGCCACACTCTCAAGCACCGGCACACCCTCGTTCTTCATCAACCCTCTCGACGTTTATCACGGCGACCTCGGCGTGATGACCCGCGACGATGTTGTATTGGCAATATCCAACTCCGGACAGACCGACGAGCTGCTTCGCTTCATTCCCATGGTGCTGCATATGGAAATACCCATAATCGGCATGAGCGGCAACCCCAATTCCCTGCTTGCAAAATACTCCTCATGCCACATCAATGTCAGCGTCGACAAAGAAGCATGCCCTCTCAACCTCGCACCCACGAGCAGCACTACTGCCACCCTCGCCATGGGCGACGCCATTGCCGTGGCACTTATGGAGAAACGCAACTTCAAGCCGCAAGACTTCGCCCAGTTCCATCCAGGAGGAGAACTCGGAAAGCGACTGCTCACCACCGCCCACGACGTGATGATAACGGAGATGATGCCTGTCATGACACCAGATATGCACCTTGGCGACGCCATAATACTCGTAAGCAAGGGAAAACTCGGACTGGGAGTTGCCATGACTGACGAAAACACCATTGCCGGACTCATCACCGACGGAGACATCAGAAGGGCAATGGAAAAATGGAGAGAGAAATTCTTCGACAAGACAGTGGCTGACATAATGACAGAAAGGCCAAAGACCGTCACTCCAGATACTAAGATTTCTGAAATACAGAGAATAATGAGCAGATACAAAATCCACTCAGTGCTCGTAGTAGACAAAGAACGGCATCTCTTGGGAGTTGTCGACCACTACTCATGTATGATTTAGCAAATATCCCAACAAGACAACCACTTATCTTTTCACAACATATCAACACTTTTTTATCGATATATGGCAAAAAAAATCAAATACATAAGGCATCTCATACTGGTACTGCTTCTGACAATACCACTTGCTACAGCTGCTGTTTACCTTTTCAAGACCCTAAACGCAAGGGTTGGACTTAACAGCAGCCAAATCAACTGTATAATGAAAGACTCAAAAGGGTTTGTCTGGTTTGGCACACCTGCCGGACTTTACAGATACGACGGATATACCTTCAAGAGTTTCCAGTGCAACTCTCTCGACGGTTCGTCACTGCCCGACAGCTATATCAACAGCATGCAGGAAGCCATCGACGGAAATATATGGATAGAAACGGCTTCGGGACTTTGCATCTACAACCCGCAAACAGAAACATTCGGAAGGGAGACAAAACAAGTGCTCTCAAGAATGGGCATAAGAGACATTCCCAACATCGTGTTTATCGACTCAAAGAAAAACATATGGGCATATATCGCAAAAAAAGGCGTTGTGGCTTATAACACACAACAACAGCTGTCATACGACTTCGGGTATACAGACGACATGAAAGGCATACCCGACGGAGAGGTCTGCTCAATAAGCGAATGCCGGGACGGTACAATGCTGGTATACAACAACGGACGCATCGTGTGCTGCAACATCGACAACCAGCAAACCACGGTGTGGCAGACTCAAGAGGTGGCTGAAAATAATCTCAGACGCTCAAACAGCCTGAAAGCATTTGCCGACCAGGTAGACAATATCTGGCTTTACGGACAAGGAACCCTCATGGTCTACAACAAGAAAAACAATACATGGGACACTGAATTCGGCAACCAGCTCGGCCTCACCGGAGCAGGCATCGACAGTAGCGTCACTGGTATGGCTGGCGACAGAAAAGGTAATATCTGGGTAGGTACAGACAGGGCAGGACTGCTGAGAATCAATGTCAACACCCACGAGATAGAACCCGTAAAACCACAAAGCGCTAACTCATCACTACACACCGACGATGTTACAGGAATACTCAGCGTATACGTTGACGACACCGACCTGCTATGGGTGGGAACAGAAAAAGCCGGTGTGGCATACTACGGAAAAGGCATATACAAATTCGACTCAGGCTTGTACGGCGACATCACAGCCATAACACAAGACAAAGACGGAAAAGTATGGTTCGGAACTTCCAACAAAGGCATCGTTGGCTACGACGGACCGTTGGCAAGCCAAAAAGTGTCAACCATGGCCACTACTCCCGACGGAAGCCTTTGGGTGGGTTCAGAACAAAACGGACTCACCAGAATACTCAACGGCGAAACCACATTCTACTCGGCTGCAAGAGACAGCGGACGTACCATCATCAACGACCATATCAACGCCCTCTGTGCCGACAAGACAGGAAGCCTCTGGATAGCTACCGACGGAGGACTACAGGTCTATAACCCAAGGATGAACACCTTCTCCACCTACACCAAGGAGAACGGCAAACTCTCAACCAACAACATCACATCACTTCACTACGGCAAAAACAACAACCTGCTCGTGGGCACCAACGAAGGACTCATGATACTCAATCTCTCCACCACAGAGAAAACACTCCTCACCGGTAACTCCACAAACCTCATGACCTTCACCAACGACTACATAACAACAGTCACACAAGACTCACGAGGACTAATTTGGGTAGGAACACGCGAAGGTGTAAACGTGCTCAACCTCTCCAACGACAGCCTTAACTATATCACCGAAAACGAAGGCCTCTGCAACAACTGCATCTGTGGCATCACCGAAGACAAAAACAAGAACATGTGGATCACCACAAGCAATGGCGTCTGCCGAGTGGTGGTGCAACGTATAGACAAGGAAAAGCAGTTCAACTACGGACTCTACAACTACGACATCAGCGACGGACTTCAGAGCAACGAGTTCAACATGGGCGCCATCCTCACCAAGAAAGACGGCAACGTGCTGCTCGGCGGACTGTATGGCGTAAACTGGACACGCGAGCGTGAAAAAGCCAACACCCGCACCCTCCCGAGAGTCATCCTGACACAGCTTTTCATAGGCGAGACAGAAATACAGACAGGTCACGAATATAACGGCACTGTAATACTGCCACAAGCTCTCAACGAAAGCAGTGTGCTTGAACTGTCCAACAAGCAAAACACCTTCACCATCAAGTTTGCAGGAGGCAACTACAACCAAAGCGAACGACTGCAGTTTATGTACTGGATGGAAGGCCGCGACGAAGACTGGCGCAATGGCGACGCCCTGACCCATGGTGTCACCTTCACCAACCTGGCAAGCGGGAAATACACACTCCACGTAAAGGCCATCAGTGCCGACGGAGCCGTGAGCAAGCAGGAACGTGTGCTCGATATAGTCATCGCAAGTCCTTGGTGGCTGTCGTGGTGGATGTTTTTGATATATATCGTTGTCATAATATTCGCCATTTTCATCTATCGCACCATAGTAAAACAAGTGCGTTATCTCTGGAACAAAAAGAAAACGGTGATCTCTGAACTGACACGCCAGCGAAACGAGGTGAAACTCGCCAGCGACGACCTCCGACAACCCATGGCCCGAATGGCATCCATCATTGGCGCCATATCAGAGAAAGCAGAAAGTGTGGAGATAAAGGAACAGGTAAACTCCCTACACTTCCAGATGCTGCAAATCATCACACGAGTGTCTGAAATGCAGATGTATCTCGAAAATCCGGAATCCAAGGCCGTGACAGTGGCAGAGGAGCGACTGCAACTTAACGACCGTGGCGAGGTAAACTTGCTTGAAAACACCGACGAAGAACTCACGGCTGACATGGTTAGACCAAGAAAGAGCGGACTCGTCACTCAGCAATACACCATCATCATCGTCGACACCAACAAGGAATTCCTCGAATTCATGAAAAACCGTCTTGGAGAGATATATAATGTATACACCTACGACAACACCACACTGGCCTACAACGACCTCGAGGTGCTGCATCCTCACATTGTGGTAGCGAAAGAGGAAATGCCTATGATGACAGGAAGCGAATTGTGCAACAAGATAAAGACCGAAAAGCTGTACCAAGACATCCGCTTCGTGCTCATGACAGACGGAGTGCTCTCTGCTGCGGAAATGGCAGGAAGAAACATCACCGTCTCTGCCGACGACTATCTCTCAAAGCCATTCAATCTTCACGAAGCTGCCACACGTTTCAACCGCCTGCTCGGTCTTGCACCAGCCGAAGGACTCTGCGACGTTATCGAGGGTGTGGAGACACGACGACTCGAAGGCTACAGCTCTAGTATGACCACTGCCACCGTTGAATACGACGACATCTCCGACGAGGAAACAAGCGCAGCAATGGAAGAGGCACGCAAGATGGAGGAAAAGCGTAAGGAGGAAGAAGAGGAAAAGGCTAAGGCACAGGAAAGACTCAACGCCCAACTCAGCCTCTACAATAACGGCGAAACCATTGGCGACTACTCTATGACCGACTCCATGGACCAGCAGCTTATAAGAAACATCGAACAATACGTGCTGCAGAACATGAGCCGCGGACATATCAACCTCGAGGAAATGGCTTCCGCAATGGGTATGGGAAGAGTGCCTTTCTACAGAAAGATAAGGGCCATCACCTCAAAGACTCCGGCAGAACTGGTAAGGGAACTGAGACTAAAGCACGCTTGTACTCTTCTGGAACGTACAAACATCAACCTCAGCGAGCTTGCCATAAACGTAGGATTCGTCACAGCCGAAAACTTCATAACCATTTTCAAGGAGAAATATGGCATGTCGCCACTCGAATACAGACTCCTGCACAGGAAACAAGAATAATGATACGCAACATAATGACTATTTGTTGCCTGCTGCTCGTCATGGCAAAGGCCTATGGCGGGCAGCGGAGTGACTCAACCATAAGACATGTGCTCGAAGCAAAGGCAGTAGAGTTCACTAACAACAATTCCGTAATACTGCTTACTAACGGTGAGGAAAAATTCGACGACCTCTTTAAAGCCATCAGACAGGCACGCCACCATGTACACCTGGAATATTTCAACTTCCGCAACGACTCCATTGCGTCTTTGCTCTTCGACTTGCTAAAGACAAAGGTGAAAGAAGGTGTGAAAGTAAGGGCTCTGTTCGACGGCTTCGGCAACGACTCCAACAACCGGCCGCTGAAAAAGAGCCATCTCAAGGAACTGAGAAATGCCGGAATAGAAATATTCGAATTTGACCCCGTTCGCTTCCCCTGGGTAAACCATGTGTTCTGTCGCGACCACAGGAAAATAGTGGTCATCGACGGAACAATTGCATATACAGGGGGAATGAATGTGGCCGACTATTATATCAACGGCACAGAGCAAGTGGGCGAATGGCGCGACATGCACTGCCGCATAGAAGGCTGTGCGGTGGATGAGCTGCAGCGCATCTTCCTTCGTATATGGAACAAGGTGTCGAAACAGGATATTTCCGGCGAGGAGTATTTCTGTCATACATCGACATTCAGCCATCTCAAACCCGACACCACCGCCACTGCCGGACACAAGACCATCGGCATTATCAACCGCGAACCACACACCTCGCCCGACATCATCCGCACATTCTATCTCGAAGCCATCAATGCGGCAAAAGATTCAATAAAACTGGTGAACCCTTATCTCACACTTAACCGAAAACTGAAAAAGGCATTCAAAAAAGCGGTAAAACGTGGAGTTAAGGTAGAAATAATGATTTCCCAGCATAGCGATATCCCGCTTACTCCCGACTGCGTATTCTACAATGCTCATAAGCTGATGAAAAACGGAGCTCATATATGGGTATACCAACCGGGATTCCACCATACAAAGGTCATCATGGTCGACGGCATGTTCTGCACCGTGGGTAGTGCAAACCTCAACTCCCGAAGCCTGAGGTGGGACTATGAGGAAAATGCGGTCATTCTCGACTCATGCACCACAGGAGAGCTATCGCGTCTCTTCGACCTCGACAAGCGGAAAAGCCTTTATCTCACCGAGCCTCTCTGGGATGAAATGCGGTCGCCATGGAAAAAGTTTGTAGGCTGGTTTGCCCATCTACTTGCTCCGTTCCTGTAACTTCTTTACTTTATCCTCTTCTCCGTGGTACCGTCAGAATACTTCGTAATGGTTATTCCCCGAGCGGTCTTCACTTGCTGTCCAGCCAAGTTCACACGGCTTACCACGGTCTTTTTTGTCACATTATTAACGTTCTCCACACCCGTCGGGTCGATGGTGAGATTCAACGTGTAGGCCTTCTGAAACTTCAAGTCCTCGTTATACAGGTTCACCGTCAGCACATTGCTCTGGTCGTTGAATGAAGAGAGCGAGTAGGAGCAGCCGTTTTCACACTCAAAGTCGATGTCCATGTCGGTTGGCACTTCCGGTACAGTCACGTTGTATGTCGTTTTGTCGGCAGAGAAGCCTTCCACAGGAATGTCGAAGATGTTGAGGGCAACAGGCAGCGGAGCGTAAACCAGCTCCACATCGTCTATATAAAGCACGTCAGGATCGTTGTTGTCACTACTTCCTCCTCCAGCCACGGCACATGTCGAGAAGGTTATCAGCAGCGAAGCTGGAAATACATCCACGTCTTTATAGGAGAAGTTCACAGTCATCTCCTTCCACTCCCCATTGGTGTCGCCCATTGATGTCACATCCTTAGCCACAGCCACAATGTTGTTGTACTCCTTGTCGGCAGGGTCCTGACAGTATGTTCCGTCGGTCAGCAATGCGTTCACCGATGCAGTCTTGTTAGCTGCATTGCCAGTGTTTCTTGCTCCCATCTTAAACTTATACCAGAAATGTAGAGCCGTGGGCTCTCCAGCAATATTGTTGGCAAAGAGTTGTCCGTTGCCGTCAACGTCGGTAAGCGACAAGTCCATGAATGTACAGTTTTTTGGATCAGAAGCAGTTAACGAGCCAGCCTTCATTCTTCCAGTGGTTATCGTTCCGTTGGCAGAAACGCCCAACACGGAGCTCGACTCCATCTTCACTGCCTTTATTCCGGTTGTTCCAGGTCTCACATCGTCGGTGGGGAACACATGCTGTTTATTATTTACAATGCTTGCTAAATCTCCCGTTGCGCTCATGATGTGGTGCCATGCGTTTGGCTCGTTCTCAGTAGCGTCAGATACGTTCACCTTGTGCCATTCCTCAAATCCTCCGTTCTGCAGTTGTGTTCCAATGCTTGAAAGCAGCAACTTCACACCCACACCCGGGATGTCGAGATGTATAAAGATGTCTTTGCCGATCAGCGTGCCATTGAGCACCAAGGGAATTTGTAAGCCAGGCATAATAGCGATACTTATGCTTTGCTCAGAGTGTAATTGGACCATTCCTTTTTCCTCTTCCACCACGTCAACGTTATTCACGTTCACGGTGCCTACAGGAATTGTCCCAAACGAAAAGTTGTCAAGTGTGATGTCATACTTTCCTGCTCCATTCTTAACGCAAGAGATTTTCACTGTATTGAAGTCTTGCGGCTCGCCATATACGTCCATAGCCATACCGCAGACATAGTCCTCTGCAAATGAAGTCATAGCCACCAAGGCCATTACAATAATTAGATAAACTTTTTTCATATTGTTTAGTTTTAAATTGAAAAAAAATGCGTTATTTCAGTTTATACGTCAGTCCTATTGTCCCATATATAGGATACAGCGTCTGCTCAATGGTCTTGAAAGAGCTTTTGAACGATCCCGTCAGTCCCCAAGCCAAGTCGGCAGAAACACCTATTCGGCTTCCGATCCTGTAGTCGGCTCCTATGTTCAGACCAAACTGGAATCGCCTCATCTGTCCGCTGAAGTCATAGGTGGGGTTTCCTTCCCCTTCAGGTCCCATGTCCACCCTGTCGCCCGTCGGGTCTCCGGTTCTGAGATATCCGTCATATACGTGACCTTTGAAACTCTTGCTCGCCACATACGAGGCGTAAGGTCCGCACTTCAGAAGGAAGCGTCCTGTGTGGAAAGTAGCCATCACAGGCACTGTGAGCATCCACTGGTTGCAGTCGGTCACGAGTTTTCCGGTATACATACCTTCAAGCCTTTCTCCACCCTGAACCATCTCCATGTGATAATTTTTCACCGTGGCGTCAATGTTCATACCCTTGTTTTCCAGTCTCACTCCGGCGAGCAAGCCCCATTTTCCCCAGATGTCCTTCCACAGGTCGAGTCCGAGGCTAATGTTTGGCTCAAAGTTGTAACTATTCAGGCTTCTGATGGTTTCCGGCATTCCCACAGGGGCGTTTCCACCTATGTTATAGCCTATTCGGAACGTATAGTTCAAGTTGTCGGAAAGTTCACTTGCCATCGTCTGTGATATACATGCTGCCATCAGCATTGTAAATAAAAACTTCTTCATACTCATTCTTCGCTTTCACAGATTATTCTTACATTGTCTATCATCAGCGTGCTTCCGGGAGCACCCTTGTAGTAGTCGCCGGCGGCACTCGACGAGAACACCACCGTGAGGCTGTATCCCCTTCTCTCCAGCTCGTCGATATCGATGTCGGTGAAATATGTGAACGTCATCTCAAACGGAGTCCAGACGTCGGTCTCAGCCACCTTTTCCACACTCGCAAAAGCCACGATGTTCTGGTTGGTCTTGCTGTCGTCGCCATAGAGCATCACCGGGTTGCCGCCATCGTCGTGGTTTCTGTAGAAGGAGGCGTATATCACCGCCTCGTCCTTCACGTCGGGCCTCTCCACCTTCTTGTAGTTCACGTAGTCCCAATACACGTCTCCCGCCTTGTATTTGTACATGCCTGTCACCTTCACCGGTTTCTTTGTGAACGGCAGCCCCATGCGCGAGCAGTGCAAGGTGTTGATGAGGGCTAACGACACGTCAAACTCCCCTATGTAGAAGTTGCCGGCAGCCAATGGCCTTCTCACCATCTCTCCCCAGGCTCCGGTGCTGCTTGTGGTGAGCTTCACCGACTTTCCTTCATATCCGTCCACCGCGACAGAAGGATATTCCTCCGGAGCCGCGCTCGACTTGCTCATGGCAAATCCCGCATTGGCGTTAGCCCAATATTCGATGTCATTGCCGTTCTCGTCGGTTTCATACCATTTGTAGTAGGTGGCCTTGGTCTTCGAGTCGGTGTACACCTTCGCGTTTTCAAAGGCGAAAGAGATGGTGTCGGGCACAATCATCGTGGTAGGGCTCACCGTCACCGCATATCGTCGGCTCCAGTTTCCGTCCTCAGAGGTCACGGTGTAAGTCACCGGTCCGTTAGAAAAGTCCTGCACCGAACCGTTGGCGGGCGATATTTTTGCCCCTGGGGTTATTTCAAACCAAGGAGCGAGACAGGATACGTCAGTCTTTCGCCTCACTCTGAACAAAATCTCGTTCATATCGTAACGCACGTTGATGGCAGTATCGGTAGTTTGGAAAAACATATCCTCAGGGGTATCCACATGAATCCATGCTTTTGTTATGTCGCATTCCGCATTCGGCGCCTCGTCCTTGAAGCAAGACGAGAGCGACACTAACGACAGTGCCATTGTTGTCATCCATAAAAAAGGTTTTCTATATCGAATCATACTCATAATGCTTAATAAATCGCTGCAAAGTTACGAATAATTGTCGTAAAATTGTACTTCATCGTAGTAAAACTATGTTAAAACAATCCATCTTTCCAACACTCCCCGAAGTCTTTCACTCCGTCGGGCAGCACATGCCCCTGCATCTGCGGGAAATGCCGTTTTAGGTCTTGGAAGAGTTCCATGCCGGGACGGTCGTTGTCGGGAGCCATGTGTAGCGACACGCCGTCAGGCAGTCCGTGAGTCAGCAGTCTTATGTCGTCCATCGTCAGACTCGTAGCCGACGGTATTGCCACCGCCTTCCTCCCGGCCGACAACATTGCCCAACAGTCCGACGGCCCTTCCGTAATCCAAAGTTCGTCGCCCTCCCCCAACCTGCGCAACACCGGCTTGTTATACATTCCCACCTGCGACCCAGGAGGAAAACGGAATCGAGGAGTATAATGTTTTGAATCTTCATCGCCCATTTCTTTAATTTTTAATTCTTTAATTTTTAATTCTTCTAACCTTCTTCCTTGCACCGTCAGCAGCCTTCCGTCCACGTCGCGGTATGGAATCAGCAGCGATGGAGCGTCGTAGAAAGCCTTGCCCCAGCGCCAGCAAGGCGTAGGCACGTCAATGCTCGTCAGACCGCACCATTCCACCACCCTTGGGTCAATCTTCCTCTCGTCAAACAGAAACCGCCTTGCATCCACCGTCAGCACCGGATGGGCTATCAGTGTAGAGAGATATTCTATGTCGGGAGTTTTCAGAGTTTTTTGTGGCGAGGCATCGTGGCAATCATCCGCCTCCAATATCTCCCCTTTCTTCTCCAGTATTTCCGCTACCGCCTCCTTAAACCCCAGATTATTATATCTCATCACCAAGTCAACCACATCTCCGCTTGCCCCGCATGCAAAACACTTATATCGGTTTTTGCCACGGTGGAAGTGCAGGCTCGGATTCTTGTCGTTGTGGAAGGGGCAGAGCGCCGTATGGCGCACCACCCTCATTCCCAGTCGCTTTGCCACCTCCTCAATAGGCGTAGCACGAGCTCTGTCCAATTCTTCATTCTTCATTCTTCATTCTTCATTCTTCATTCTTCATTCTTCATTCTTCATTCTTCATTTCTTCTTGAATCCGTTACCCTGAGACACGATAAGCCCTTGTCGTTTCCAGTTTCTCAACATGCTCCACACCTTCGTTTCTGTCGGGTCTTCCCCAGTGTTTATCTTACACTGCTGCGCAAGCTGGTCTTTCGAAAAAACTGTTGGCAGACACTCGTAGATGGTGTCGTTGTTGGTGCGGTACTTTCTTTCATCACCTAACACCCGGCAGTTCTTGTCCTCGTACTTGGCCTTGATCTTTTCGCCAAAAAAGAGCATTTCCATGTCCACAATGTAGTCGGCAATGTTTTGATACACCTTGAGCATTGCAGGCGTCTGTTCGTCCACTATCAGCTCGGCTGTGATGTCAGGATTTTCCACCAGAGCCTTCTCCGCCCCCTCATATCCATGCTCGTTAATCAGCCTCTCAGCCACCTTAAACAGCATCAGGCAAACCGTCATGCGGTAGGCAATCACATTGTCGCGCAACCGGCATCGTGCAAGCACATCGTTGCCGTCTTTGGAGGCATGCTTACAAAGATTGTCCGACCACTTTATGCTCTTTTCCTCCAGCACCGGAAGCACCATCGTGCCCCTCATCAGTCCAATCAGATGCGCCACCTCATGAATTCTGCGTTTCTCATCGTCAGTAAACGGAAGGTCGACCTTATAGAAGTCATAAGTATTGTCATGCATTTTCGCAATGGCAGTTCTCGACAGCAGACCGTTGGTGAGGTCAGACATCAGTTTATACAGCGACTCCGGCTGACCGCACATTATCACCGTCCACTGCAAGCTTCTAATGTGAACGTTTGCAGCCTCGAGGCTTTTTGCCTCCCTTTCGTAGGTGGTACCGTCATAGGCGAGGCGTAGCATGGTTGAAAACTCGTTTGTGCCGTTCCTTCCCCACTTTGTCAACGGGATGTCTATCTCCGGCGTAAACGAGATGGCACGCTTTCCGTCAATGTCCTCCAGTCTTTCGGCGAGGTTAGCCACGGTCGTGTTGAGCGTCTGCACCCTGAGCGGAAATCTTGGTTTGTCCTTTTGTTTCTTGGCGTTACGGTCTCGTTTAGCCTCCATTCTCCATTTCTTTTCCTCCTCCACTATCCTCCATTTTTCCTCCACCAACTCAAAAGCCAGTTCGTTAAATATTTCGTCCATCTGACTTTTTTTTGAAGCAGCCTCACCAATATTGACAACAATCTGGTTAAGAGGATGCACTCTGTTATGTATCTCCACCGTCACCTCCGATGCCAATGCGCTTGTAGTGCCTGTTATGGTAAACAAAGCTGGCATCAGGTTTTCCGGTCCCACATGGTCAAGGCATTCCCTCACGCCCTGACCTCGGG